>NZ_AP023239.1:1395966-2791933 GCF_013393385.1 Paenibacillus sp. URB8-2
CAACGTCCAGGAGAGGTTCGGCGGAGAGTTTTTGGCCCAGGTCGAGGAACTGCACGCTTTCTTTGCCAAGCAGGAGCTGGACCCAAGGCAGTATGTGCTCGACATTTGGAATGTGCTCAAGACCGATGCCAAGGCCAAAAAGGCCGATCCGCGCGAGCCGATGGAACGCCTTTACGACCTGGTAATCGCCGCGGGTGTGTTTCCGGACTTGAGCGAAGAAGCGGTAAATCACCGGCTGATCGCTTGGCTGGCGGGCAAGCAGGTGCTGGTTAACGTTTAAACTCAGGCAATGCGTGAATGACGAGAGGATGGAAAGTACACAATGGAATTGCATGTAAAAAGAGAACATTCTTCTTCGGACGGGCAGCACCCGAACCGGGCGCGGATGCTCATTTCCTGTCCGGACGGCCCGGGAATTGTGGCCGCGGTATCCCGATTTTTATTCGAGCACGGAGCCAATATCGTACAATCGGATCAATATACGATGGACCCGTCCGGCGGAATGTTCTTTATGAGAATCGAATTCGATCTGCCGGAGCTGGAGAAGCGCATGGAGCAGCTTCAGGCGGAGTTCGGCGAAATTGCCGGACAGTTTCAAATGAACTGGCAAATGTTCAATGTCAGCCATAAAAAGAGACTCGCGATCTTCGTATCGAAGGAGGATCATTGTCTTGTCGAACTGCTCTGGCAGTGGCAGGCGGGTGATCTGGATGCCGATATCGCGCTGGTTGTGAGCAATCACGCGGATATGAAGGAGTACGTCGAGTCGTTCGGCATTCCGTATCATCACATTCCTGTAACGGGGGATACGAAGGCGGAGGCGGAACGGCGCCAATTGGAGGTTGTCGGAGAAGATATCGACGTCATTATCTTGGCGCGGTATATGCAGATTATCTCACCGTCGTTTATTGAGCATTACAAGAACCGGATTATCAATATCCACCATTCGTTTCTTCCGGCCTTCATCGGCGGCAATCCCTATGCCCAGGCGTACCGGCGCGGGGTGAAGATTATCGGCGCTACCGCCCACTATGTGACCGAGGAGCTTGACGGCGGTCCGATCATCGAACAGGATGTGCAGCGTGTCAGCCACGGGGATGACGTCGGCGAACTGAAGCGGATCGGCCGCACCATTGAGCGCGTCGTTCTCGCCAGGGCAGTCAAATGGCATATCGAAGACCGTATCCTTGTTCATCAAAACAAGACGGTCGTGTTCAACTAATCGAATAGCTGCTTGCTTTATAGGTAAAAAAGCATTTTACCCACACTTTGGCGCTCTATGCCAAAGTGTGTTTTTTATGCGCAAAATACACCTTGCAAAGGGGGGATCTGCTTGTCGGCGCAGCGCGGTCATTTATTGAAGCGCAATTATATTTTTGCTGTTCTGATTTTAATTGTCGGTTTCGGCGGTCTATTGGGATATGATCTTTACTTCAAGCCCTACGTGCTGTCCCAAACCGTAGTGAAAATTAAGGTGGACGGAGGCGGCGTGCTGCCCAAGAATCACGAGCTGCAGGCGGGAGAACTTTATCTCGATTCCGTCCAGACGAAGGATGTCCCGGGCGGTGCTGTTACTCAACTGAACCAGGCGGAGCGTAAAATTACGAACGTGAGCCTGACGGACGGCAGCATTTTGACAGAGGCGCTTGTCGATTTGAACGACTTGGAGCCGAGGACGGACGAAGGGATTTTTCCGGTGCCGAAGGAAGCTGTCTATGCGATCAATGGCTCTCTGCGCAGCAGGGACAAAGTCGACATCTATCTTGTGTTAGATGAAGCGAAGGCTGCGGAAAACTCCAACATTGCGAAGGCAGGATCTGCACAGGGAAGCCCTGGCAACGGGGAGGCGGCTGTGCCTGAGGTGGCTTTTTTAACCGGAGTGACCGTGAATTATGTACGCACGGAAGATAACAACGACGTTCGCGACACGGAGCTTGGCAATGACAATAACCGGGTCACCTCGACCGGCAAGGTGGCGGTTCCGGAGCTGAAGCTGAAGAAGAGTGACGGCGAACTGCTGAAGCAATATCTGGAGCGTGGCTGCAAGCTTTGGATTGTCCGGGTGGAATAGGAGGAATAAGGCTTTATGAAAATATTCAGTCTAGGCCTGGACCAACTGACGATAAATGATATCCGGCAGGCCGGCTATACCGTTGTTATGCAAAACGCGCTTCCCGATCCGCAGCAGGCAGCGGGCCATATGCTGATAGCGACGAGCGGACAGGCCGAAATCTCCGAACTCCGGGAGCTGCGCGAAAAGTTTCCGGATACGCTTATCCTGTATTTTTACATGGAACGGGGCGTACGCGGGTATTACGGCATCCATCTGACCTGTGAGGAGCTGGGCATCCATTTCCTGCCGCCGCGCTCGACTTCTTCGGCAATTATCGAAAAGATCAGGCTCGTCCTGAAGGACGACGGCGATGAACGCAGCAATGTGCTGGGGGTGCTTGGCTCCGGACCGGGAATCGGCTGCACGAGCGTGGCCGGACTGCTGGCGGGACGAATGGCGGCGGCGGGCAGACGGGTTATTTTGCTGGGAATGAATGTGTATGACCCGGGTTATGACCGTAAACCGGCAATCAGCCTGGACCGGATTCGGCCGAAGCTGACAGGCAGCAGACTCTATGACGAGGATTTTGCCCAACTGATTGTACAGGAGGGCTACCGCTATTTGCCGGGAAACTGCGATTACTTGAGCGCCCAGGATTATAAGGAGAACGAGATGGAGTATTTGCTCGCCCGTGCCTCGGACAACGCCGACATCGTTATCGCCGATCTCGGCTCCGTACCTGAGAGCGCGGCGTGGTATACCGGAATGAGAAAATCCGCGCTGCGCCTGCTCGTTACCCATCCGAAGCATGAACACAGACTTGAAGCGCTTATGGACTTGGCCTGGCATATGGACCTGCAGCCGCATGATTTCAAGCTCATCATGAACCGCGGCGGCCAGGAGGAGAGCGTTTCCCCAAAAAGCATGGCTCTGCGCTTCGGCACCGAGATTTTTCTGGATATTCCTTACTATCCGATGTCCTCCGGCAAGCTGCCGCTCGGAAAGAAAGAGCTTGCGCAGTCAGATGAAAAAGTCCGCTCGCTGTTGGCTGCTTTCGGCTTTGCGCCCGAGATCAAGAAGAAGGGGATGTTCTTATGAGCAGTGTAGCGGACTCCGGCCTTACAGTTGCTTCTGCGGCAGGAACTCCGTTCTCGCTTAAACAGAGCGTGCTCCGCGGCAGCAGACCGGGAAAGGATGACTTTCCTTCTTTCCTGCAAAAAATGAAAAGAGAGATGAACGCAGGTCTGGAGCGGGAGGACGAAGCGTATTTCGAGCTTAACGCCAAGGCGCTGACAGGCGACCCGCAGGCGGTCAGCTTTTTTATGAATGAAATTGAAAAATACTTGCGAAAGACGCCTTATACCGGCAGCGTTCCCGAAGCATACGACACGGCGGCCGAAGCGCTGTTTCATGAATGGAAAGGATTTGGCCCGGCTTACCGCTGGTTCACAGATCGGGCGTACAGTGAATCGACGGGGCTGCAAATTATCGGGAGGCAAATTTTTTACAATGTAAAAGGCAAATTTGTTCCTTACCCGTATGAGATGCCGTCACTGGACCGGGTGGAGCAGTTGAAGCGTTCGCTGCTGAAGAGCGATCCGAACAAGAAGCTGAATAAGGATAATCCGTCCGTGGAGTTCAAAATGGATGATCCCCTCTGGCCCGGCAGGTTTATCCGGCTCGCCATTTGGGTTTCGCCGCGTGTATGGGAAGGCTTTACGACGATTTCCATGCGGCGTCAGGTGGTCGAATTTCTCGATCTGGACGATCAGGCGGGAACGGGATGCATTCCGGCAGAGGCTGTGCCGATGATCCGCGCACTGGCAATGACTTTTCGCAACACGATTATTGCCGGCTCTGTCGGCTCGGGCAAAACGACCTTTGCCAATACGATTGTCGGCGAGCAGCTGCTCGGTTCCGCCTCCTGCATGGGCGTTGTGATGATTGAGAAGCATCCGGAATCGACGCTGCCTTACCAAATCAAAGGGCACCGGATTATCCCCATCCAGGCCGCCAATGAAGAACTGATGGAAGTGGGAATAGAATCGCTGCGGCATGATCCCAACCTGCTGTACATGACGGAAATGCGGTACAACGAATGGGAATTTTACCTGTGGAGCGGGGAAAAGGGTTACGACGGCATAACGGGAACCTTTCACACCGTCGATTCGGAGGATATTCCCTATCAGGGCGCTTTCGCCGTCTCGACCCGTATTGGCGGAAGTTTAAAAGGTCACCTGGTTTCCGCGCTGAAGGCATGCGAGCTTGTGTTTATTCTCGAAAGCGCGGGGGAAGGCAGAAAGCGGCTGGCATGTATTTCCGAAGTATTTTACGACGAAGCCCGTAATTCGGTGTTTGCCAATGATCTGATGCGCTGGGATGAGGATAAAAGAGATTGGACCTACAATGCCGGAATCACCGAGGGGCTTGCCCTAAAGATGCGGAAGAGAAACGTGGAAGCCGCTCAGGCGATGCGGGATTCGTTAAAAAGGCTGGCCGGCGCGAAGCCGTTGTCCAACCCTTTAAGGGAAAGTCTGAAATCCAGAATCGTGCTGAACGAATGAGGCGGTGAAAAAGTGAATGGAGTGTTTTACCTGCTGCGCTTTGTGCTGCACCTGCTGATCGTCTGGGGAATTTGGCTGCTGGTCAAACCGCTTACGGAACAGGGAATCCGGCATTTTGCGGCAAAAATCAATTACCTATTTATTAGCAGAAGGAAAATTCTCGGGCGGAAAGCGGGTGGTATTCCCCGGTATGTGCCGTTTTACAATCATTTGGACAATCTCTTGTACATCGCCAAGCGAAATTACGAGCCGGGAACGACTGTGCTGCGGTTCATGCTGCAATCGGGTCTTTTGGCCGTGGCCATATTCTTGTCAGGCTTGTTGACGCTCCGCGAGCTTCCGGGTCATTTGGCCTTTCATAATCCTTTTTTGGAAGGGGTGTCGTTTGACAGTGGACGTCCTTGGCAGGACGGGTGGCGGCTGCCTCTGTTCTTGGCGGTTCTCGCCGGAATGCTGCCCTATCTGCGGCTTCGGTATGCTTATGCGCATAAAAAAGTGAAAGGCAGCTACCACCTGCTGGATGTAGTCAAAATCGCCGCGAAGTTTACACACCTGCATGTCGATTCGTTACTGGATAGGACGGCCGATTTTTTGGACAAAGACAATGTTCTTATAACGCCGCTAAAAATACTGGCTGCCTCATTCGCCAATTACAGCAGTGAGCACGAGCTTGCTGCAGAGACGCAGCGTTTTGCCAATGCGGTCGGCACCACGTTTGCTGTTGAGTTCGTTTCGGATCTGCTGTACTGCGAGAAGGAGGGCGGCTTTTATTTGAAAAATTCCCTGATGATGCTTAACCGCTCGATGGAGCAGCAGCGGGAGACGATTCTGGAGGTCAAGGCCAACAGCCGGGATGCAATCAGTCTGGGGCTTTACGGTAATCTGGTTGTGCTGTTCTTTTCCATCGGAACCTTCATTTATATGCTGAAGCCCGGCGTCTACTTTCGACTGCAGTTTGAGACCCGGGCCGGTTTGGCCTTTCTGATGGTTATTGTCTCAGGCCTGTTTCTGTCTTTTGTGATCAGCAGCGTGCTGGCCAAGCCCAAACTCGATTACCACTGAGGAGATTTGTATGGACAGATTATTTTTGCTGACTGCCGTAATTGGCATCGTCTATCTCGTTTTAGTTGTGTTTGTCGGCGCCACAGGAAAGCGGGAGCGGTATATGCTGCGTTTGCAGCAGAGATGGAACGGATTGGGAGAACGCATGGAGAATGGCAGGCTTCAGCAGGTTCTTTATGCAGCAGGCTTGACTGTATCCGCCCGGAAGGTTACTCTGCTTCGTTATTTGGCGGCTTTTCTCTATCTTCTCGTAAAAATATTGGGCGACTATATCCGCGGTTTGCCGTTCAATGCATACGATTTGCTGATCGCCGCGCTGATTATCGGCCTTACGAGTCCGGCCCGCTATCTTCCGTTCGGCTGGCTGCTTTCGTGGCTGCATCAGAGATCCGTTGTTCAAAAAGATAGCGAATTGATCTCATTCCTGCGGCTGTATGAGAACAACAGGCTGCGCAGGCGGGGATATGTGCAGTTTGGCGCTTTCTGCGCCGGGGCTGCCGGACATTTTGTCCACATTCGTCACGATTTGTACGAACTGTCGGAACGGGCGGTCGATGAGGGGCCTGAGCGGGCCATCGAATGGTTCTGCGACCGGTTTCCTGAGGGCCATGCTTTTATCGGCGATATCCGTTCAATTCTGCTGGCTACGGAGGGGATGGATGATGATACGGAGGCCGCCGCTTATTTGCGGGAGCAGGGTAAAATGATCGCCAAAATATCCAGCGACCAATATCTGCGCAAATGGTCTCTGATTGGGGATATCTCCTCGATTATTAATGTGATTCCGTCGATTGCCACCTTTTTAATGATCGTAACACTGGCCATGCAGTACATCATGCTGATCAAGGGGAATTTTAACGATACTCGCCTATTTCAGTGAATAAATGTCATATTCAATCAGCACATAAAAAAATAAAATTAAAAGGGAGATATTAACAATGAAAAAAGATGCTATTTCTACGGGGCTGTTTATCGCAATCGGGTTTCTATGTGTCGCTATTGTCATTGCCGTGCTGATTCCGATCGTGCGGGATGTAATTGATGATGCCGACGACAACCGTCCGACCGTGCCGGCGGTCAGTATGATCCAGCCGCTTAACCCTGCTGATCCGACGTCTGATGTATCATTCCTCTTGGGAGCCTAGCAGTCGATGAAAAAAGATTCGATCTCCGTCGCCTTGTTTCTCGCCATCGGATTTATTATTGCCGGGATCTTCATCACGTCCGCCACAGGTATGATTGGCAGCAGCCAGGATGACATTATCGCCCATACGAAGCAGGTGGAGAATTACTAGCCGAAAGGAGTACGAGTATAGACCATGAAAGCGACGGTCCTCCGGGCTTTGTTTATGTGGCTGGTTTTGTTCATTATTTTGCAGCCAATCTTTACCTATATCGATTATTTGCTGGATTTGCAGGTCAAGGCCAACACCTCTTACATTGCACAGAAAGCCGCAATCGAAGGGATGGTGACTACCGGCATGCGGAGCGAAGTCGTGAACAATCTGAAGGCCTTAGGTTTCTCGGGAGCATCTATTGAAATTACCAGCAGCTCCGAGACGGTTCAGGATAGAAAAACGAGACTCGACGTATACGTCAAAGCCCCTCGGATCTCCATGTTTCCGTACGACTTTTCAGGAGAGGCGCAGTCTTCGTTCTATTACGGCCATGGTTCCATTATGAGCGAATATCTCGATTAAGGTGACATTATGGATTACATTATCAAGCTTGCTTTTGTGCTGCTGATCTTTATTTATGGCTGGTTTTTTCAGACGCAGAATCAGGAATGGGACATCGACCGGGAACTGCTCAAAAGTGCAAACAACATGGCCGTCCACGATGCCGCCCAGGAAATGAACGAGTCGGAACGCGCGCGAGGACGGTTGATCTTCGATCGGGCTGCGGCGGAAGCAAGTTTTAAGGAAACGCTGGAAGCCAATCTAGGACTGGATGATAGCCTGACTCCCCTCGCTGGCAGCCGCCTGCATTCCAGAGTGGATGTCGTTCATTTTGAAGTGATCGATGAATCCACCGACGTGACCTTTCCGTTTCTCTATGAAGACAGCCGCTATGGCATTACAAAATATATACAAGGACCATCCGTAATTGCCGTTATAAAAACAAGGCATCCGGTGCTAATCGCAAGAACCAAAAATCAGGAAGACATTCAGGTCCCTGCGATTCAGGAGTACAAGTACAATAAGTAGCTGTTTAGATGGGAAAACCGATTTGAAGGACAGTGGCGCGGCTTGGATATTGCGCTTTCTACGGCTTCCAGGCCGCTGCGCATTGCCTTTCAGTTTATCGGCAAGGGACTTTCCCGGCTGTTGAGAGCCTTTGCCGATAAATGGATTGACAGGAGAGCAAGTTTGACTATCTTACATAAATAATTCATTAAAAAAGGAGAGGTAAGAAAATGAAAAAGATGATTTTGAAAGTAAGTACGGCTGCGTTGCTGCTCACGCAAATTGTTTTGGTGGGGGGAGTTTCGGCAAAAGCGGTGGACGCAGCGGCACACCGTGTGGTAGCTGCGACTTCGGCTAAAACAAATACTCCTGTTATGACTGACAACCTGTCCAAGTATGGACTAAAAAAGGCTATGAATCTGCCTGTTACGCTGTCCTCCGAGGGGTTAAGCTACACTCTACATAAAGTGATGATTTATGATTTTAATTCGCCAGAGGTTAAAAAGCTGCAAAAGCTTTATGGATTTCAGAATGGTAGTGACGTTATCATTGTTCCTAAATATTTTATCTGGACTAAAGTTACTATAAGAAACAATACTTCTAAGATGTTAAAGGGAGATGGGACAGATATTTATAGATTGATCCGACTTACGTTCCAAACGGGTGAAATTACTGATCCGGCATGGCCGATGAACCTAGCTCAAAAAATAAACAGTAAAGATGCGCTATGGACATATAGAATAAAACCGGGTGAACAGATTACGACCTATTTAGCATATTATTACGATAAAGAGATAGATTATTTCGTAATTCGTATGCTGTATGGTAAAAATTTCGTAGAAAAGTATGTGGTACCTGAATGAAAAGAATCTCAAATATTCTAATCATTTTCATTTTGCTGGCATCTATTTTGGCTGAACCGACCTCTGTTAAAGCGGCAGAAACAAGTGCGTCAGTCGCGATTCCTGTGAATACGGGACTTGTGGGTGACGACAATGCGGTAAAATCGTATACGCTTGATTTGCCGAGCGGTGTTTCGGCGGCTTCCATAAATACCAACTCCCTAAAATATACGGGCAACAATACTTTAGATGGGAGTATTACCGTCGAAAATGGAAAAATCAGATTGAAGCTTAAAGGGGTAGCAAATACTAAAACGCTGACTAATCTAGTTGGTTATCAATCATCATTTGAAGAAGAATTTTTTACCAATCCAAGTAACTCGATCTGGCGGTATTCTGACGGAGTTCGCTGGCAGATTAATGAGTATAGCGAAGCATCCGATTCATTGATCTCAAAAGATGTGCCCGCAGAGGATAGCAGCATCCCATCCGATCACCCGCCTAGAACGATCGTTTCGGCTGCCCCTATGCAGGATACGAATTATCTTAAATGGTATGATGGAGCGAAAACGAAGGTTATTGATTCAAAATATGTTATTCCATCAACGATTAAACCTGTTTGGGATGATAAGAAATCTTCTAACACTATCAAAGAGCCTCCGAAATTTAAAAATGGGAAAGTCATTGTGAACTATGCTATTCCCTGGTATGTGGTTACAGCGGGTCCAGATGCGGGAAAGATACGATTGCAAACATATGAGAATGTAAGTGATGAAGCGACCCATCCTCTTGTCGGTCATGCCCAAGGGAGAGAGTTCAAGGTAAATGTGTTTTATTACTACATAGCCGATGCAAAGGTCCCAACCTACAGCTATAGCGGGAGCATATCTTTTAACTATTCGCCCATCACCGAACCTACCTTGGACGGCAGCGTTATTGTCGTCCAACCTAATCCTAACCCAACCAAAGGTGATGGGAGCGATGTGTCGGTTACGCTAAAGGTTAATGGCGAGCTTCTGGCTTTTACGGATTCGTCTAACATCGAAGAATGGATATTCTACGCCAAGGAATCCGGATCAAGCGATGTTAAGATGAAGAAGGATTATGGCAAGGTTCAAACTTCCAGCCGGACTTTTGATGATTTCAAAATACCTAAAGCGAAGTTTGCCAGCGGCGAGTATGAGCAGGAGTATACGCTGACTGTTACCGTGCGCTTTTCCAAGCCGCTTATAAGCGCTGGCGGGGACATCCCCTCAATAACCAAAACGATGAAAGCGAAGGTCGGCGTATATACAGGGCCGCAGCCATCGTACATGCCTGATCCGCCTCCGACTCTCCCTAGCGGAAAACCGCCTGTGGCGGTCTTGGACGTACCCGATACTGTCGTTGCCGGTGAAAATTTCACCATATCTGGAGGCGGGTCCTATGATCCTGATGGAACGATTAAGAGCTATGTGTGGGATACTCCTGCTGTTGTAGATGCGATTAGCGGCAAATATGGAGAAACGAAATATCCGCTTTCAGCAATAGGTACGACACAGACGGTTGTACTTGAAGTTGTCGATAACGACGGTCTATCGGGCGTAACATCTAAGAAAATTGATGTTGTGGCCCCGGTTCCGCAGGCGAAGGTAGAAGTTAGGGGTTCACTTAAACAAAATCGGAGAGTGACCTTGCATAATGCCAGCCGCAATGAAGCGGATGCCTTCCCGCTCGTTGAGTCGAAGACCAAGTTCACGGTTGTTCCCATATCTGGAGGTTCGGCTTCAGACATTAAGTATAGTGGTTCCCTGAGCGGGGTGAACGACAAGGATATTTTATTTAGGCAGCCCGGGACATACAGAGCTACGATTACCGTGGAAAATACGGCAGGGTACACGGGAACAAGTTCAACTACTTTTGTCATTGTTCCTGATGAAACACCAACCGCCTTAATATCCGTTCCGAGGGAAGCCTACCGTGATCCTGGTAACGGAAACAAAGCGTCGGCTACAATAGACGATCTATCATTTTCTCCAGATTATGACTATCTAGCTAGGCGTTTGTGGGAATATCGATATGATTCCAATAACAATGGGAGTTTTGATGATGAGTCTTGGGTTATTTTAAGCAATGACAACGAAAACAGACTCACCTTTATGCCTACTCAGGTAGGCCGATACGAAATCAAGCTGACGGTATTTGAAGAATTCGGCCAGCCGACGATTGATGAATTTGTAACGGATGCGGACCGGAGATCCGCCGATTCCGGAACTCAAAACAGCATTGAAAAGATTATTACGGTCTATAACCGCGCTCCAGTCACGGATTGGACATGGTAGGCACTGGTAGGGGGTGGATAAAATGAAGCATAGAAGCACAAATAGAGGGCTGAAAATACTCCTTTGTTCTGCACTTCTGATGATACCATTGCTGATACAGTGGGGAGACAATAAAGCTTTTGCCACAGATACTTCAATAGTTAATTATATGGATTATACAGTCCCCGCAACTGATGTGATGGGGCAATTAGCGGACATTGCTCCAGACCCGAATGATGAATCATGGTTGTTTGACCCTGCCCTTGCTGCAAAAAATGAAAAAATAAATCTTTATATTTCAAGAATGGAAGCTAAGAGTTACGTACATCGAGATGAATACAAAGTAACTAATATCCGGTTCAACAGAGTTACCCGCACTCTTACCTACGACACCAGTCCGTATGTCACAAAGATTCGTTCTTACCGCACATACAAACCTGGAATGCCCACCGGATGGGCAGTAGCAGCGCCATCTCTAGGTGTGTTCTATTGGATAGAAGGTGATGTATGGGATAATCATGGAAATAACCTTCAAGATGATCAATTCCCTTTTTTGTTTGAAAATCGCACATATGTATTTGGTGAAAATTCTTATTATAGCAATGAATTTTCTTATACTGAGCGTACCGTAACCGTACCTGGGGGTAGTCATAGTTATTCTTTCGCTGATTATACAAATGCGGTTAATATAAGTTATACCATCAATGGTGATCCATCCAGCATAATAATTAATACTAAATGGGAGGATGAAATTTTTGGTGGTTCATTTGTAACCTACCCTATAAACGATAAACAACAGATCCCGCTTGCTGTTAATTCACCACCCAGTCTTAAACTTATTAGCCCCAATAATGTCACTCTTTACAACGAGAATGGCAAAAACATTCTAAATATCGAAGGTTTTGCTCAAGACCCGGATAACGAAGATTTGGATGTAACGGTGGAAGTACCAAATGTCTTTTACCGCAAGGCCAAAGTGTACGGAGCATTAACGGCAAAATACTTCAAGGTTCCCATTGATGTGATAGCCGATTCGATCCCTCCGGGAGATTATCAGGCTAAAGTGTCAGTAGTGGACCGTTACAATTTCAAAGCGGAATCGCACTTGAATTTTTCAGTACGAAATCACTTAAAGAATAAAGCCTTTTATCTGATCAACAGTCCCGTAGAAATCAATAAAACATATGGAGACTATGAGAACGACCCTCAACACTCCGAACGGTACAGGTACGATCAAGACCCGGACTTTTTTGATAACTCAATGGGGATGATTTGGGACTCCGGATTGTGGCGATCCAGTAAGTATACTTCTTTCCCTTTCAGTGGAGCGTACACGGCCAGAGTACAGGTACGTGACAACCCGCAGAATGATGACCGGTTTGATGCATTTCGAATGTGGAGCGGTGACAATCTTTCTTCGATGACCTTTTTGGTTCACCGGAAACCGATTGCGCTGTTCTCAGCCAAACTAGTGAACGGCAGCTTGCAGCTTTCCGACAGTTCGTACGACCTGGATCACGTTTCAAGCCCCAATAAAGGCTTAATTGATCGGCAATGGCAATGGCGAAAAAGCGGGATGGAAGTCTGGAACGATGGACAACCGCCATCACCATTACCAACGAGTGACCCTTATGAAATGCGCCTTCGGGTAAGGGATGTTGACGGGCCAAGCGGAATCGGGGTCTGGAGCGATTGGTTCCAGCAAACCGTTGGCAGTCCAGGGAATCTTCCTCCAGTGGCTTTGTTTACTGTCGATCCGAATAATGTCAGCTACCGGAAAGCTACTACGATCACGGATAAGTCCTTCGATCCGGACAATGATTATCTGGATACTTACGAATGGAGAGTAGTCAAGGATGGCTGGCAGGAGGTTTGGTATCATTATGGAGGAGCGACGACCCCGCCTAACATCGCTGGCTTCGGCATAGGCAACTACCAGGTTACTTTGAAAGTGCATGATAACCGTGGGCTTTGGTCAGCTCCATACAGCCAAGCCGTACAAGTATTAAATCATCCCCCTGTCGCTGATTTTAACATGCCGAATGAAGTGTACCGGGATACCGTAATCACGATGGAAAACCTAACGCCCGATCCGGACCAAGACGGTGATTGGCTTTCATATGAATGGTATGGGCGATTGAACGGGGGTTCCTATTTCTGGACAGGAAATAGCCGGAATCCGTCAATGACCATTAAAGGCTTAATCAATAGCTATGGCATTTCCGATAAAGACGCTATCTCTGATAATTGGGAAATGCGGCTTAACGTATCGGACGGCAGCAACACATCGTATGCAACAGAAATGTTCGTAGTCAAAAATCATCGTCCAACTGCGGATATATCCGGGCCGTCTACTGTGAATCAGTATGATATGAGAACCTTTGCTTCAGCGGATGAAGATCTCGATACGTCTGATCAGAGTAGCTTGCATTACTATTGGAGAGTTACGGATAGTGATGGGAAAATCAAGGTGTATAATACAATAAATCTTGATAATCTGACATTTGACCAAGTAGGAGTGTTTACCTTGGAACATTGGGTGGTAGATCAAATCGGTGATAAGTCCAATATTGCCACCCTAAAAGTCAATGTCATTGAGAATTTGCCCCCATCCATGACGCTTATATCCCCTGCCGGAACCCCTGGTAATCCTACCATCATCGACGCTGAGCTAGAAGGCGACCCGTTGATCCAGTGGACCTATGCCGATCCGGAAAACGACGGTCAGGAGAAGTACCGGTTGGAATTTTTCACGAAAGACGGGCTGCTTGCTAAAAGTGTGGAGAATACGGACAGTACCGGTAATACAAGACAGCGGCAGATGCCGAACCACTCTCTGGAGCGGTTCCTGTTCTACTCCGTTCAGGGCCGGGCTTTTTCCAAAAACAACTGGTCTGAAATATCCAATGAAAAAGCCTTCATCATCGACAACCCGCCGGTTCCCGGTTTCACGTTGATGACGGACACCGGAAAAGATGCAAGCCTGACGCCGATTTACCGGACCGATGTCTTGCAGATTACAAGCACGGCTTACGATGACGATCAGCCGAAGGGAGACAGTCTAACTTATAAATATTACCTGAAACCGAGCGGGGGAACTGAAGGATTAATCAGCGCAACCGACAGCTTTACGAAACAGTTTACGACCAATGATACGTTTACCATCCGCCAGGTTGTGACCGACTCGTTGGGGTTATGGCGGGAAGTCTCTCATACGCTCACTGTAAAAAACCGGCTTCCCGTGGTGAATCTCACCTTTCCGACCAGCGACACCGCAGCCAAGCCGACAATCGCCAGTACGATGACACCGATTATGAAATGGAGCTATACCGATGATGACGGCGATGAGCAGCAACGGTACCGGGTGCGCATACTGGATGCAGCAACCGGCAATATCGTCGTTCAGTCCGGGAATCAAGCGTCCAGCCAGAAGCAGTGGACCGTACCGGCCGGAGCGCTTGTAGAGAACCATAAGTATGTAGTTGAGATTGAAGCATATGACGGCTTTGATTGGAGCGCAACCTCACCGCGCAAATATTTTATGGTCAACCTACTGAGCGTAAAGGGCGGCGTGAAGCATACCGCGGAGTGGAACGCTAACCGGCAGAGCTACAATTTAAAGATATCGGGAGACAAAGAGCAGCCGCGTAATTATAATGTATTTTGGGCCGGGGAGAAATTCATGCTTCAGGCGGACGCGACCGGGCTCCCGGATACGATTGACGTAACTATGAACAGCGGATTTACGGCGCAGCTTCGTCCTTCGGACAGCGATAAGACATTTTGGACAGGGGAGCTCTACGATTCTACTTTTGAGAAGCTGCCTAACGGACCGGTGACCTTTACCTTCACGGCGAAGAACGAATATAACACGAAGATCGACAAGGTAACGGTGATCATTTCTGAGGATTGGAGCCAATATTTCCGCAGCCATCGGGTGAAGTAAGAACGGGTGAAAAACTGAATTATTTTTTCAAATCCTCGCTAAACTCAGTGTATAAAAAATTTCCAGGCCGCGATACTTAAAGGATTGAAGCCTCTGGTTCGTAAAAACATTGGAAATGCTTCCACATTAGTGATACAATAATAGTCAAAATGACATTCTTGAGACTTAGAGGAGGACTATTTGAATGACTGAACAACAGGCAAAAGAGCAAGCGATCCATAAGGATGAGAACTCCACGGTCGACAACCTGGCAATTACGACGATCCGCACTTTGGCCATCGACGCGATTGAAAAAGCCAAGTCCGGCCATCCGGGTATGCCGATGGGTTCCGCTCCGATGGGTTATCAACTCTTCGCAAAGACGATGAACCATAACCCTGAGCATCCGACCTGGGTCAATCGCGACCGGTTTGTCCTGTCCGCCGGCCACGGCTCCATGCTGCTGTACAGCCTGCTGCATCTTAGCGGTTACGATCTGCCTATCGAAGAGCTGAAGCAGTTCCGTCAATGGGGCAGCCTCACGCCGGGCCACCCGGAATTCGGTCATACCGCAGGCGTTGACGCCACAACGGGTCCGCTCGGCCAAGGTATCGGCATGGCGGTCGGCATGGCGATCGCGGAAGCTCAGCTCTCCGCCACCTACAATAAGGATCAGTTTAATGTGATCGATCACTATACTTACGCAATCTGCGGCGACGGCGACCTCATGGAAGGCATTTCTTCAGAAGCCGCTTCGCTTGCGGGTCATCTTAAGCTTGGCAAGTTAATCGTGCTGTATGATTCGAACGACATTTCGCTTGACGGCAAGTTGAATCTTTCTTTCTCCGAAAATGTTGCGAAACGCTTTGAAGCTTATGAATGGCATGTGCTGCGCGTGGAGGACGGAAACGATCTTCCGGCAATCGGCAAGGCCATCGCGGAAGCGCAGGCTGTCACGGACAAGCCTACGCTTATCGAAGTGAAGACCGTCATTGGCTATGGCAGCCCGAACAAGCAGGGCATAGGCGGGCACGGCGGCACGCACGGCTCCCCTCTCGGCTCCGAGGAAGCGAAACTGACCAAGGAATTCTACAAATGGGTATATGAAGAAGACTTCTATGTGCCGGATGAAGTCCGCGCCAGTTTTGCTGAAGTGAAGGAAAAAGGCATCGCCGCAAACAAGGAGTGGGACGAGAAGTTCGCAGCGTACAAGAAGGCTTATCCGGAGCTGGCTGCGCAGCTTGAAACCGTGCTGAGCGGCGACCTTCCTGAAGGCTGGGACGCTAAGCTGCCGTTATACACAGCCGAAGATAAAGCTGTATCCACGCGCGTCGCTTCAGGGAACGCACTGAACGGATTGGCTGCGGGTGTGCCTCAGCTGTTCGGCGGCTCCGCTGACCTGGAAAGCTCCACAATGACCCATCTGAACGGGCTGGCTTCCTTTACGCCGGAATCGTACGACGGCCGCAATATTTACTTCGGTGTCCGCGAATTCGGCATGGCGGCGGCTATGAACGGTATTGCGCTGCATAGCGGACTGAAAGTATTCGGCGGCACATTCTTCGTCTTCACAGACTATCTGCGTCCGGCGGTCCGTTTGGCTTCCATTATGAAGCTGCCGGTCACTTACGTGCTTACTCATGACAGTATTGCTGTCGGCGAAGACGGACCTACGCATGAACCGATTGAACAGCTGGCTTCCCTGCGCATCATTCCGGGGCTGACCGTTATACGCCCTGCCGATGCGAATGAAACCTCCGCAGCTTGGGCCTACGCGGTGGAGAACAAGGAGAATCCGGTGGCGCTCGTGCTTACCCGCCAAAACCTGCCGATTCTGTCCGGAACGGTGGACGGCGTGCGCGAGAACATCAAGCGCGGCGGCTACGTCGTATCCGATGCCAAGAACGGCAAACCTCAGGCGCAAATTATCGCAACGGGTTCCGAGGTGCAGTTGGCCGTCAAGGCTCAGGCCGCACTCGCTGAAGAAGGCATCGATGTTCGCGTAATCAGCCTTCCAAGCTGGGATCTGTTCGAAAAGCAGGATAAAGCATACCGCGATTCTGTCATCCTGCCGGATGTCAAGGCGCGTCTTGCGATCGAAATGGCTCAATCCTTCGGCTGGGAACGATATGTCGGCGACCAAGGCGATATTCTCGGCATTACAACGTTTGGCGCTTCCGCACCTGGCGACACGGTTATCAGCGAATACGGCTTCACTGTGGAAAATGTCGTTAACCGCGTGAAGGCTTTGCTGTAGAATAATGTTGGGATAATCGGGAATCTAGGGGGAAGAAAAAAGAGATGAGTCAATTTAACAACGCGACAATTCAAAAAGAAGCTAATGTTTACTATGATGGGAAAGTAACCAGCCGTACGGTGATTTTGGAAGGCGGCCTTAAGGTTACGCTTGGCATCATGCTTCCGGGTGTGTATGAGTTCGGCACAGACGGCCCGGAAACTATGGAAATCCTGTCCGGAAAGCTCAAAATATTGCTGCCCGGTTCGGAAGTATGGCAGGAAATTGACGGCGCGGAGACCTTCCATGTGCCCGGCAATTCGAAATTTTCGCTTGAAGTGTTCACAGTTACGGATTACTGCTGTTCTTACCCGGCGACTTTGTAATTCGTGAGCAACGAGTATCACAATGGAGAGAGCATCCTAGCCTAAAGCAGGCGAAGGATGCTTTTTTCATTGTATTGGCGTTCAAACAAAGCGGACGCATTTTTATCATTTCGAAAAACTGTTTGTGAAGGCCGTTCTCCTTCGTTCCTCGCGATCAAGTGATGAACGTTATTTTCAAATATTCAAAAATAGCAGCCTCCAGACGATGAATATTATGATAGATTCATACATCGATCTAAGGGGCTGGAAACGCTGAAACTAACGCCGTATAAGTCAATCAATAATTCTATTTTTTTATGCCAAATCTTGCTGTTGTCTGTATTTATCTTTCACCCCGGCAGGGCCCGGGCCTCAGCCGATATCGTAAATCCGAAACAAGTCTATTCCTATTCCATTATGCAGCGGGATATCGGAAAACTGGCAGCCACATATTCCGACCTGGTGTCGGTCCAGACCTTGGGCCAGACCGCGTACGGAAGACAACTGTGGGCGGTAAAGCTTGGCCGCGGGGAGTCTGTGTTATTCCTGAACGGTTCACATCACGCCAGGGAATGGATGACAACCGCGCTGCTTATGAAAATGATCGATACATACGCTCAAAGCTATTATCTCGATAAGCCGATCGGACCCTATGATGTTAGGGATTTACTGAACCGCGTCAGTATCTGGATCGTACCGATGGTCAACCCGGACGGGGTAACCCTGTCTCAGCAGGGGACCGCCGGTTTGCCGAAATCGGCAGCCGCATTGCTGAACCGTTATAACAGAGGCAGCGCCAACTTTGCCCGGTGGAAGGCCAATATGCAGGGACTCGACCTGAACCGCCAGTACCCGGCGAATTGGAGCACGCTGAAGAATGCCGTCAATTACCCCTACTATCAAAATTATAGAGGAACAAAGCCTGCTCAGGCGCCTGAAGTCAAGATGATGATGGATTTTACCTATAAAATTGATCCGGACGTTACAATTTCTTACCACAGCTCAGGCGAAATTATTTTCTGGCATTATCATACATTTACCGCGAATCTGGCGCGCGATCGGGAGATCGCCTCCTCGCTGGCACAGCTAACAGGCTACAGTCTTGTCAAACCGGAAAAAAATCCATCGGGTGGAGGCTATAAGGACTGGTTCATTCAGGAGTTCGGCCGTCCGGGATTTACCATTGAAATCGGAAATTATGCCGGGGAGAGCAACTTGCCGCTGAGCGCCTTCGGGAAAATATGGAACGAGAATAGACAGGTTCCGTTATATACCGCTTCACAGACATATAAGCTGTGGCTGAAGCGGCAGAATGTTCAGATTCTGAATCAACACATGAGTTTGTTTAAAAGTACGCCGGTTTATCAGGGGGCAGGTGCCGTCGCGTCTTCTTCGGTTACCAGTCCGCATGACGTATTAACGCTTGCCCGAAAAGGCGACTGGTACCAAATCAAGACGGAAACCGGTGCCGGATGGATTCATCCCGCCCCCGGTCAGCTAGGAATTGTGGAAGAGATCGGTGCGGAAGCCGATATTAAGCAAAAAGCCGTGTTGCGCAAATATCCCGATGCTTTTGCTCCAAAAGTCGCCTATTTGTCTCCGCAAAGCCTTAAAGTAACGGGCCGGATCGGCTCATGGCTTCGTGTCAATTCGGGACAAGGGGAATGGTGGCTGGACGGCCGCGAGGCGGTTCTCCGGTGGCCTGTGGAACCCGCCAATACGGACAATGCGGAAGAGGGAGCGGCTGCTGCAACTGAAGGCGCCGGAGCTGAAAGTGCCGGACCGGAAAACGCAACGAATAGTGCCGGACCGGATAGCACAGCGCCGGAGACAATGCCGGCCCCTTAACCGGCCGCTAATAAGCCTCCTTGCGCTAGGCGCCGACGATGGAGCCCGGGCCGTAGATACGCCCCTGCCTAGGCCTAGCCAGCCCTGTACAAGCCGCACGGCACGAGAGTCGGCGCCTTCATCACCGGCCGCTGTAGAGTCGCATTGCGATGGGCGCCGACGATGGCACACCGTAGATACACCCCGGCACACAAGCCCTTCCGCCGCCGAACCGAAATATAACCCAAACAGCCTGCCCTCATGCAGATACGAATACTGCATAGAGGCAGGCTGTTCTTGTACCTTATTGAAAATTTGGCGACCTTATTCGCCTATCTTACGGCCGATCCAGGCTTCGTAGGTTTTCACGACAGCGGATAGGTCTTCCTCGCTGCTGCCGCTGTTGTATCCCGCTTGGAACAGACTCTTGGCGAGTTCCAAGGCAGGTGTAGGTACGCCGCTCGCGTCGCTCAGCGCAGATGCAAGTTTCAGATCCTTCAGCATCAGCCCCCGCGAGAACTGGTTGCTGAAGTCGCCCTCGATAATTTTGCGGCCCTTCAGTTCAACCTGTTTGCTGCCGGCTGAGCCGTTCCGCACTAGTTCCAGGAATTTGTCGGCAGGCACACCGGACTTCACCGCGATGGAGAAGCCTTCGGCAAGCGCGATATTATGAATGCCGACCATCGCGTTGTGCGCCAGCTTCGCCGCGGCGCCGCTGCCATTCTCGCCCATGTGAAGTAGCAGCTTGCCCATCGCGTCGAACAGGTCGCGGTTTGATTCAATAATATCGGCGCTGCCGCCGACCATGAATACGAGCGTACCTTCCACAGCGCCCGGCTTGCTGCCGGTCACCGGAGCGTCGAGGAAATGCCCGCCCTTGCTTTCGACGGCGGACGCGATTTCCTTCACTAGCCCCGGTGAGATCGTGCTGGAGTCGATCACAACCGCTCCCGGCTTCAGAGCTTCCAGAATTCCAGCCGGGCCGTAAAAGATTTCGCGGATCGAATCATCGTTGCTGACCATGGTAATAATAACGTCCTTGCCTTCCGAGGCGGCCTGTGGAGTAGCCGCGGCTGCGGCGCCTTCTTTTACCAGCGGATCGCATTTTGAAGCTGTGCGGTTGTACACCGTTACCTGAAATCCTGCGCGCAGCAGGTTGGAGGCCATGGGTGCTCCCATCGTACCGAGTCCGATAAATCCGATTTGTTTCATAAAATTTCACACCTTTGCTAATAGAGGTAGCAGAAGAACGGAAATAACTGCGGAAGAAGGACTGGACCTGTTCCGAATCAGCTTATCCCCCGGACTTCCAGCCTATTCTTTTTCATTTTAGCACGAGCTGGAGAGTGGTTCCAACCCGCGCAAGCCGCTCCTGCATGGGAAACGCTTCCGTCAAAGACTCCGTTTTTATCAAATTGATACTTTTGCCTGTGCCTTAGGACCTTGCCAGCCCAGTGAAATTAAAGTATCCTATTATAAAGTTGTTACAATTCGTGTCAAATCGATAGCTAAATAGGAGGGTTCCTTAACCGATGTCCAAAAAGATCAGTTTTGATTACAGCAAAGCCCTGTCCTTCATTAACCAGCACGAAATCGACTATTTTGCAGCACCAATCAAACTAGCCCATGAGCAATTGCATACCAAAACTGGCACGGGTTCCGACTATACCGGATGGATCGATCTTCCCCACGACTACGATAAAGAAGAGTTCGCCCGCATTCAGGCGGCCGCGAAGAAAATTCAAAGCGACTCCGATGTGCTGATCGTTATCGGCATCGGCGGTTCTTACTTGGGAGCCCGCGCAGCGATTGAATCGCTGACCCATTCTTTCTACAACAATCTGGAGAAGGGCAAGCGGAAGACGCCCGAAATTTATTTTGCAGGAAACAATATCAGCTCGACTTATCTCACCCATTTGATCAATCTTCTTGAAGGCAAGGATTTCTCGGTCAACGTCATTTCCAAATCCGGTACGACTACCGAGCCTGCGATTGCTTTCCGGGTGTTCCGCGCCGAGCTGGAGAAGAAATACGGCAAGGAAGAAGCTCGCAAGCGTATTTACGCTACAACCGACAAGGCAAGAGGCGCGCTCAAGACACTGGCTAACGAAGAGGGCTATGAGTCGTTTATTATTCCGGACGATGTGGGTGGACGCTATTCCGTACTGACCCCGGTTGGCCTGCTGCCGATTGCCGCTGCCGGTATCGACATCGAAGAAATGATGAAAGGCGCCGCAGCCGCCGCTGACGAGTTCAACAATCCGGATGTGGCGACTAACCAGAGCTATCAATACGCAGCCGTCCGCAATGCTCTTTACCGCAAAGGCAAGACGACGGAAATTCTCGTAAACTACGAGCCGTCGCTCCATTACGTATCCGAATGGTGGAAGCAGCTGTTCGGCGAGAGCGAAGGCAAGGACTTCAAAGGGATTTACCCTTCCTCCGTGGATTTCTCGACGGACCTGCACTCGATGGGACAATTCATTCAGGAGGGCAACCGCAACATTTTTGAAACGGTTATCCAAGTGGATCAAGTTCGGGAACACATTACAATCGAGAGCGATCCAGACGATCTGGACGGACTCAACTTCCTGGCCGGACAGACCGTGGACTTCGTGAACAAGAAGGCGTTCCAAGGCACGCTGCTTGCGCATACCGACGGGCAAGTTCCGAACTTGGTTGTCACGATCCCGGATCAAACGGCTTACAGCTTTGGCTATCTCGTATACTTCTTTGAAAAAGCCTGCGGTATCAGCGGATATCTGCTTGGCGTCAACCCGTTCGACCAACCGGGCGTAGAAGCGTACAAGAAGAACATGTTCGCGCTGCTCGGCAAGCCGGGGTATGAAAAAGAAAAAGCGGAGCTCGAGGCCAGACTTACCGAATAGATTATCATTTCTCACCTCATATCACACTACAGTAATTCACCAGGGAGCAGTCCATAGGTAATCCAATACCGCGGGCTGCTCCTCGTATATATCAAGATCACAGCGAATAAGGAATGAATGAACAATGCTGGAACAATACCGGACGGTGCGGTCTTCCGGTTCCAAGGAAATCGTTATCCGCAAGTCACGTTTTATCGGACATGTCATGCCGGTGGAGACGGAAGAAGAAGCGGTTCAGTTTATTGAAGACGTTAAGAAGAAGCATTGGAATGCTACGCATAACTGTTCCGCGTATATGATTGGGGAACGGGACGAAATTCAGAAGCAGTCGGACGACGGGGAACCGAGCGGTACGGCGGGGAAGCCGATTCTGGAAGTCATTCGCAGCCAAGGCATCAAAAATGCGGCTATAGTCGTTACACGTTACTTCGGAGGGATTTTGCTTGGAGCGGGAGGCCTGATTCGGGCCTACACGGACGGCGCCGTACTGGCGCTTGAAGCCGGCGAAGTCATCACCCGCGTTCTGCGCCGTGAAGTGTTTGTGGAATTGGACTATACCTGGCTCGGCAAGGTCGAGAATGAACTGAGGGGCCGGGGGACGAAAACCGGCGAAACGGAGTTCACCGACAAGGTCAAGCTGACATGCCTGCCGCGGAATGAAGAATCAGATGCCTTCAAGGCTTGGATAACGGATTTGACCCAGGGACAAGCGGTTGTTACGGAGGGAAGACAGATTTATTACAGCGAAGGGGAATAAAAATTATGGCTAGAAGAGCAGTGGAACAGGAGTTGTCGAGGGAAAGGATTCTGGAGGCGGCAAGACACCTTTTCATTACGAAGGGTTATCGGGCCATCTCCATGCGCAGCATAGGTCAACATTTGGGATACAGCCACGGGTCCCTCTATTATCACTTTAAGGAAAAAGCGGAGCTGTTCTATGCCATCGTGGTTGAAGATTTCAACCGTTTGGCCGAATTGCTCGACGATTCGATGAGCAGACCTCCGGAAGAAGGAGTAAGCAAGGTGGAGCAGCTCATGCTGGAGTTTATCCGCTTCGGGCTGGACCATCCGTATCAATACGAAATTATGTTCATGATCCGGGACGAAGAGCTGTTGGCTTACTGTCGAGCGGAACAGGGAAAATGTTTTGATTTGTTCTCCGGTATGATCCGGCGCCATTTGAAAGAGGAAGGCTATGTGCCGGAAGACTGGCAGAGCGTGCCGCTGACGCTGTTCCTGTCCGCCCACGGCTTTATTTCGTACTACATCCAGGACAAAATCATGTTTGACGATGTGAAGTCAGCAGCGCTGGCGCATGTCAGGGTGTTGTGCCGCAGCCTGTAGGCGGATATTTTTTCATCCTTTTACGCTTTATGGCTGTAAATTGGTAATCAGGTGCTCCTCTGCCACGTAAAAGTGGAAAGGCGCAGCAAGTAAAAGGCCGATTCGGCGTTTTGTTCCGAAAGCGGCCTTTTACTTGAAATATCAGAAATTATAAGCTTCGCGCTTATCTTTAACCTGATATTTTTACGAGAGACGGATGCCTTCCTCTTCCAGAGGACGGCGAAGCCGTTTCTTCTTATGTCCTGCTGCTACCCTTCAATGATTTTTACATAATACTGCCGGCGTCTGGGGCCGTCGAATTCGCAAAAATAAATGCCCTGCCACCGTCCCAGCAGCAGTTCGCCTTCGTGGATAATAATGCTCTGGGATGGCCCCGCCGTTATCGATTTGAGATGCGCCGCCGTGTTGCCTTCCGCATGGCGATACTTTGGATGCTCCCAAGGATACACCTCGTCCAGACGCATCAGCACATCATGCTTCACATCGGGATCGGCGTTTTCGTTGATCGCGATGCCGGCTGTTGTGTGGGGGCAATATACAACCGCTATTCCGTTCCGGACGCCGCTTTTTCTCAGATAAGAAATAACCTCTCTGGTAATATCCCGCAGCTCATCCCGCTTGCTCGTAGCAATCTCGACCGTATGCAACACTAACGGATTCCCCTTTCATTAGTCGATTTCAACCCTTTCACAAACTATTTTACCCTAAAATGATTCGAAAGTAATTGACGATGGCAAGAGGAGGGTGGTAAAGTAGTAATAATTATTAAACCCAGTATGTTAATAGGAATTAAAGATCGCCACATTGCTAGTATACCGACCCGTCAGCCGGAGGTAGGAGGATATATCTTTTGAATTCGCTGCTAAGACACAAAGGATGGACCTGGGGATTCCGAACCACGATTCTGCTTTACTTCGTCGTATTGATCGTGCTTCCGATTCTTGGCGTCTATTACAACTCATTTTCACTCGGCTTCAAAAATTTTGTCGAAAGTATATCTGACCCCATTGCCTGGAAATCAGTACTGCTCACGCTCAGACTTGCGCTGATTGCGACTATTATGAATGTCGCTCTGGGAACTATGATCGCCTGGGTGCTGGTCCGCTACAAATTCCCCGGAAGGTCGCTGCTCAACAGTCTGGTCGATCTGCCATTCGCTCTGCCGACGGCGGTCGGGGGACTGATGATTCTGCTGCTGCTCGGTCCGGGAAGCCTTATCGGCGGAGCGGCGGAAGCGCTTGGGCTGGAAATCGTCTTTCATCAGCCGGCCATTGTCATCGCGATGGTCTTTGTAACCTTTCCGTTTGTCATCCGGGCGGTACAGCCGCTGCTGGAAGAGCTTGACCCTTCCGAGGAAGAAGCGGCCTACACGATGGGAGCCGCGGGCAGCCGGGTGTTCCGGAAGGTTATTCTACCGTCCATGGCGCCCGGCATGATCGGTGGAGGTATGCTTGCCTTCTCCCGGGCGCTTGCCGAATTCGGGGCCGTCGTATTGGTGGCGGGCAATATTCCGGGGCGAACGCTTGTCTCGTCGGTATTTATATACGGCGAGGTGGAGAGCGACAATCCGACTGGCGCCGCGGCCGTCTCCATTATTTTGCTGACTCTCTCCTTCCTGATCCTCTGGCTGATCAACATGGCGCAAATGAGGGGGAGAAGATCATGAGAAGGCTGTGGATTGGACTTACCTATATCGTTTTCTTTCTGTTGATAGCCGCTCCCCTGGGTAAAATAATCTCCAATGCCTTCAGTCAAGGTCTTCCCGGATTCCGGGATGCCCTGACAAGGCCGGAGGCGCTGCACGCACTGATGATGACCGCGCTGGTCGTCGTAACGGTGACGGTGCTGAACACAGTGTTCGGGATAATGACGGCTCTTTATCTGGTTCGAGCCGAGTGGCTCAGCTCCCGGCTGAAGAACCTGCTTAACAGTATCGTCGATCTTCCATACGCGGTATCACCTGTCATCGGCGGATTGATGATTGTCCTGCTGCTTGGACCGGACAGCGCGCTTGGGGCGGTGTTTGAACATATCGGCTTCAATATCGTTTATGCTTTTCCAGGGATGGTCATCGCCACCCTGTTCGTAACATTCCCGCTGATGGTCAGGGAAGTGATGCCCGTTCTGCAGGAAATCGGCGGGCAGCAGGAGGAGGCCGCTTCGACGCTCGGAGCGTACGGGTGGAAGACCTTCTGGAAGGTAACCTGGCCTTCGATTCAATGGGCGGTGACCTATGGCGTCATTCTTACGGTCGCCCGCTCGCTGGGTGAATTCGGGGCCGTGCTCGTTGTATCAGGCAACATTATGAACAAGACTCAGACGGCGACGACGCTGGTCTACCAGGATGTCGAGAACTTTAATGTAACGGCGGCGGGCGGCGTCGCGCTCGTATTGGCCGCTTTTTCGGTAGGACTTCTGCTGCTCATGGAATGGAGCAAGAAAAGAAAGGAAGTGCGTTGACATGCATGTGGAAGTACGCGGACTTAACAAGCATTTTGGCAATTTTCATGCGGTGAAGGATGTCAGCTTTGAAATTACAAAAGGTCATCTGATCGGCCTGCTCGGCCCGAGCGGAGGCGGCAAAACGTCCATCCTGCGGATGCTGGCGGGTCTTGAAACGCCGGATGCCGGCGAAATCGTCTTCCATGGGCAGGTGGTCAATAATCTTCCTCCGCAGGAGCGCGGGATTGGATTTGTGTTCCAGAACTATGCGCTGTTCAAGCATATGACGGTATATGATAACATTGCCTTCGGGCTTAAAGTGAAAAAAGCGAACAAAAGCTTCATTCGCGACCGGGTTATGGAATTGGTGGAGCTGACGGGGCTTAAGGGCTTCGAGAAGCGGTATCCGCAGCAGCTGTCCGGCGGACAGCGCCAGCGGGTGGCGTTCGCCCGGGCGCTTGCGCCAGAGCCACAGCTGCTGCTGCTCGACGAGCCGTTCGCCGCGATCGACGCCAAGATCCGCCAAGAACTTCGCTCCTGGCTGCGTGAACTGATCGAACGTGTCGGAATCACTTCGATATTCGTGACTCATGACCAGGATGAGGCGATTGAAGTTGCGGACGAAATCATGATCATTAACCAGGGCCGCTTGGAACAGAAAGGCACGCCGTGGGATATTTACAAGGAGCCAAAGACGACATTCGTGGCGACCTTTATCGGTGAATCGACGCTGATCGAGAACGCTGCCGAGCTGAAAGGGTTCCAGCCGGCTGAAGGCAGCCAGTCGACAAAAGCACTGATCCGTCCCGAATACATCGAAGTTGGCGAGCTTCAGGATTTCAAAATGGCTTCGGCAACCGAGAAAGGCATTGTCAAGCATCTGCAATTCCGAGGCAGCGAATGGCTGGTCGAGGTGGAAGTGAACGGTCACAAGCTGGTGACCTACCGTTCGCTGGAGAAGGAAACGCTGCAGGTGGGGCAGGAAGTTGCCGTGCTGGTACACCGCGCCTACCTGTTCAACGACGAGCGCAGCTGGATTCAGGAGAACAGCCTGAAGGAAGATCCGATGCCGGTTTACATTTAAGGCCAATTCCCCGCAAAGTAATCGGAATAGGCATCGGAGCATGGACTTCACTTTGTGGGGTGTTTTAGATGAGTATGGGGTCCCCGCAAAGTAATCGGAACAGGCATCGGAGCATGGACTTCACTTTGTGGGGTGTTTTGGCGGGGCGACTTGGGAAGGAATGAGGCTTGGGAATGAAGCTTTTCAGAAGGAGCAGACAACTGCACGGATGGCTGGCCGTATTGCTGCTGGCGCTGACACTCACCGCCTGCGGGACGGAACAGAAAGGCACGGCGGCTAATGCAGCGGCAAAAGGCGATGTAACCTTGGTTATTGGCGCGTACAGCGTGGCTAAGGATGCGATGGCGGATATTTTGCCGCTGTTTGCGGAGAAGTGGAAGGCTGAAACCGGACAAACGATAACGTTTCAGCAGTCGTACGAAGCTTCGGGGACTCAGGCCCGCGCGATTGCCGGCGGGTTCGAGGCCGATGTGACGCTTCTGGCGATGGAGGGTGATGTGGGCAAGCTCGTCAAAGCCGGGCTTGTGAACCCATCCTGGCAGAAACGGGGCGAGAACGGCATGGTGACGCGTTCGATCGTCGTGATGGGTACCCGCGAAGGCAACCCGAAGGGGATTAAGGATTTTACCGATTTGACGAAGCCCGGTGTTAATGTGCTGTACCCCAATCCGAAGACCTCGGGCGGCGCGCAGTGGGATATCAACGCGATCTATGGCGCTGGACTGAAGCGGTCGGAGGAGAAGGAAGGGCATAAGGAACCGGAGGCGGCCAAAGCCTTCCTGGCAGACGTCCACTCCAATGTGGAGTCGCTGGACAAGAGCGGACGCGCATCGATGGCTGCGTTCGAGTATGGTGTCGGCGATGTCATTGTAACCTATGAGAATGAACTGCTGGCACGAATCGCCCAGGGCGTGAAGTATGAAGTGGTCATTCCCAAGGATACGATTCTGATCGAGAATCCGGCGGCGGTGGTCGATAAATATGCCGATAAGCACGGCACCCGGAAGGCGGCCGAGGCCTTCGTCGATTTCCTGGTGTCGCCTCAGGCGCAGGAGATTTTCGCCGAGCATGGTTTCCGGCCTGTTGACCGACAGGTGTACGAAGCAAATAAGAACCGTTTCCCTGTCCCTTCGGGGTTATTCGATATCAACTATTTGGGCGGATGGGACAAGGTACGCAGCACGCTGTACTCGAAACGGGGCGTATGGTACGAGGTGCTTGCGGGAATTTAAGGTTATGGAAAAAGCAGACAACCCTTCATGAGAGAGGGCGGTCTGCTTTTTTTAAATATAAGAATTTATAAGCTAAGCGCTTATATTTTGACTTATATTTCTACGAGAAGCGCACCTGCGTCTTTAAAAGACGCCGTTAGGCGTTTCTTCTTGATGAGTCAATAAGCTGCACGTCTTGTTCTGCCTAATCCCGGAGAACGAACTTTTGCCGCATTAGGCAGACAGCGCTTTCCTATTTTATAATAGGAGACAGGCTGAATTTTCCAAGCGAAATTAGAAGGGGGAGCAGAGAATGGATACTTTGAAGTTCCTGGGCACGGGCGACGCCATGGGTACGCCGAGGGTGTACTGCGGCTGCCCGGTATGCGAAGAAGCGAGAACAAGCGGAATGAATGCGCGGCTGCGGTCCTCTGTGCTGGTTGAGAGCGGCGACGATTTCTTCGTGATCGACTGCGGGCCGGACTGGCGCCGGCAGATGGAGAACCTTGGCATTCGCGTTATGCGCAGACTGCTGGTTACCCACGCCCACTTTGACCATATCGGCGGTCTGCCGGAATGGGCGGATGCCTGCCGCTGGGTAGGGATCAAGGGCGAGCTGTATGCGCCGGCGGAGGTCATCCCGGTCATTTTACGGCAGTATCCCTGGCTGGGTAGCCATATCGAACTGATGCCTCTAGATGAAGGGATCGTGCTGGACGGGTGGCAAATCGCCGCCTGGAGAGTGAACCACGGCAAGAATGGTTACTCTTACGCTTTTCGTCTGGAAAAAGAAGGCTACGCCTGGGTATACTGCCCGGATTCGATCTCCTTGGGAGACGAGGAGACACGGTTAATGCGGGAAGCCGATCTGCTCGTGCTGGGCACCAGCTTTTATCATGAGGAAGCCGAACTGTCGACCCGTTCCGTCTATGACATGACCGAGGCGGCCGATTTGCTTGCGGATGTGAAGCCGCGCCGGGCCGTTTATACGCATATGTCGCATGACGTGGATCTTCGGAAGTCTTATGACCTGCCGGAAAATGTGGAGCTGGGGTATGCAGGGATGAACGTGACGCTGGGGCGCCGGATTGAAGAATGACGCTTAGGTCCTGAAGATCAAGGCCGATTGGTGTAAAGATGGAAGCTCTCTTTCATCGGATAATGGACAGATATTACGCATCGCACGTGTTCAGACGAAACATAAATTTAACGAAAGCCGTCACATTCATGTGACGGTTTTTATTCGTTTTTTCGATTAAATATCCACAAATCACCAAGGATTCTAGTTTAATCATTTACATTGCTAATTATGCAAAATTTAAATATTAGCCTTTTGACAGACTGTCTAGTGTTCCGGAATTTGAAACAATGCTAAGGTGTGATTAATTCTGACAAACCTAATAATGTGCGTCATCTTAACTGACATGGCGGAGAGCAAGGGGTCAGCATAATTATACAAAGAAAGGGGGATAGTTTCGGAACGCTGCAATCGTCGTTGCTTGCTGAACTATGACCATAAGGAGGCATTTAATGAAGATCAAGTGGACGAAAAAAATCGGGACAAGCATGCTGGTGGCTGCCATGATAGCCGTGTTATCGGCTTGCGGACAGTCCAATAACGCGGACACTGCCTCGGGCCAATCGGGCGAAGCGAAGAAAGAGCCGGTTGTGCTCTCTTTTATGACAACATGGTCGGAAAACGATCCTTTTACAGGCGTCTATTATAAAAATGCAATGGCTTTCCAGGAAGCCAATCCGGATATCAAGCTGGACATTGAAACGATTCCCTATAATGATTACCCGGTAAAATTAAGCACGACCGCGGCTGCAGGCAAATTAACGGATTTGATTCTGATGATCGGCGGGGGTTCCACGTTTGAACAGATCGCCCGTTCCGGCGCGCTGATGCCGATTGACGATATGATGGGCAACTGGAAGGAAGATTTTTTACCGTCCTCGAAAATCAAGGAGTTTAATGTCGATGGCAAGCAGTACGGGATTCCGGGCGAGGTTTCATACGCTACGGTCATTTTTTACAACAAAAAAATAATGAAGGATGCCGGTTATACCGAATTTCCGAAGACGTATGAAGCTTTCAAAGCGATGGTGAAGGATCTGAAGGCTAAAAATATTACTCCAATCGCCTATGGCAATAAAACGGGCAGCGTCCTGCTGTCGTCTCTTCTGTCGCCTCTTAATGAAAGAATCTCGGGGCCGGATCTTTATGCGAAAATCAAGTCCGGAGAACAGAAGTTTACCGGCCCGGATTTTATTAACGCTCTGAAAGATATCAAGGAGCTTTCCGATATGGGAGCGTTTAACGTTGATTTGAACAGTATTGACAATGTGCAGGCGACCAACCTGTTCCTCTCCGGCAATACAGCTATGTATGTAGACGGCAGCTGGGGAGTCAAGCAAATTTCCATGGATAAGGCTGCGGATTTTGAAGTAGGCTTCGCCGTATTCCCGCAAATTGAGGAAGGCAAAGGCAGCATGTCCACGATGCCGGGTGCGACGAATCAGGGAGTTGTCTTGAACGCAAAGCTGGACGAGACCAAAAAGGCGGCAGCCGAGAAGTTTTTGCAGTTCATGTACAGTGAACAATCCTACCAAAATATTATCCGGTCGGGAAATATGGTTCCGGCCAATGTAGAGGCGCCTGCGGATATCGATCCGCTGTTTAAAGAAATGACCGGCGCGCTTGCAGATGTCAAGGAAGTTACTCCGGTATTTGATATCGTAATGCCCGCTACCGTAGTCGCGGCAACCAAAAACGGCCTTCAAGGACTGACTACGCCAGGCGGAAGCGCTCCGGAGGCCGTAGCGGAGGAACTGCAGAAGGAATTGGGCCAATAATGTTCTTCAGGCGGAGAGCAGGCTTTCAGGGGCTCTCCGCCTTCACTTTTACCCGGAGGTACCGCGCATGGAGATTCTTCTTCGCCGTAAATGGATAATAGCCGCCGGACTCCTTCCGGCCCTGCTGATCTATACCCTGTTCTCGGTCTATCCGATTCTCAGCTCCATCTATTTCTCGTTGTTCAAATGGGACGGTTTCTCGCCGAAACAGTGGCACGGGCTTCAGAATTACGTCAATTTGATCGGCGACGGCGTATTTTGGCAGTCCATCCGGAACAATCTTTATTTTGTACTTTTCTCCGTGCTGGGAGAAATCCCGCTTGGCTTGTATCTTGCGATTATGCTGAACGGCAAGCTGTTCCGCAGAGACGGCATTTTTCGAACGGTCTTCTTCATGCCTGTCGTCATCTCCACAATCGTTGTTTCCTTGATCTGGAATATGTTTTACAATTATCAATTTGGCCTTGTTAATACGGCGCTGCGGGCCTTCGGTCTGGACCACTGGGCGCAGAACTGGCTTGGCAATCCCAAGCTGGCGATCTTTGTACTCTGTATTGTGGTGGTCTGGCAGTATACCGGGCTGTACATGGTGATATTTCTGGCAGCGCTGCAAAATGTGCCGTCGGAGGTGCTGGAAGCGGCCGAACTGGATGGTGCCGTCGGTTTTAAACGGACCTGGAATATTGTGGTGCCGATTATCGCGGATACGATTTTTGCTTCTGTGGTGCTGTGCATCAGCGGCGCGCTCCGCGCGTTCGATTTGATCTTCATCATGACGAACGGAGGACCGAACCATTCCACGGAAGTAGGAGCCACTTATATGTTCGCCCAGACCTTCAACTCGATGAAATATGGGTACGGAAGCGCGATTTCCACGGCTATTATCATTATCAGCTTTGGCCTGATTATGATAAGCCAGTTCATGATGCGATCTCTGAAGAGGTGATTTTTTGTCCATGGTACAACGACTGCTGCTCAAACGGCCCTTGTCGGCTCATATCCACCGCCTTGTCCTTTTGCTGCTGCTCGCGGTTAACATTTATCCTCTGCTGTGGATGATTCTCAATTCGCTGAAAACGGAGCAGGAGCTGTCCATGAATCCGTTCGGAGTGGCCCGCAAGCCGATGTGGAGCAATTATATTGAAGCCTGGAAAGTTGCGAAGCTGGGTCCGTATCTTGTCAACAGCATTACGGTTACGCTGGCTTCGGTCGTGCTCACGCTGCTGGTCGGAGCTTTGGCGGCGTTCTTTTTAAGCCGGTTTGAGTTCAAATCGAAGGGCTTCCTGCTTGTCTATTTTACCTTCGGCATGCTGATTCCGATCCACGCCACACTCGTACCGCTGTTTATCGAAATGCGCACTTTTAATCTATTGGATAACCGGCTGACCCTGCTGTTTCCCTATACGGCCTTCAATTTGCCGATAACGATCTTTATTCTGGCGGGCTTCATGAACGCTTTTCCGAAAGAGGTGGAAGAGGCCGGAATTGTGGATGGCTGCAGTGTGATGGGTGTTTTTGGACGACTGATTATTCCGATGCTTACGCCCGCGCTGGCGACCGCCTTTATCATCAATTTCCTGAATAACTGGAATGAATTCTCCTTCGCGCTGGTGCTGATCAGCGATAGCGCGCTCAAGACGCTTCCGCTCGGTCTGGCCAATTTCGCGGGTCAGTATAACCGCAGCTACACGCTGCAAATGGCGGGGTTGACGATCGTGCTCGTTCCCACGCTTCTCTTCTATCTCTCGGTTCAAAAATATCTGACCGCCGGCATGACCGCGGGAGCGGTTAAAGGATAACTGACGTCCGGTATACGGATCAGGCTTGGAGTGAACACAATCATGAAGCGAAAGATCATTATCGATTGCGATCCCGGTCATGACGATGCGATTGCCATTCTGGTCGCCGCGGCTCATCCGGCTCTCGATCTGCTGGCCATTACCACGGTAGCCGGCAACGCGGGACTGGACCAAACGACTCTGAACGCGCTAAAAGTATGCGAAATGGCCGGCATTGGCAATGTGCCGGTCGCTCCGGGCGCGGGCCGTCCTCTAGTAAGAAACGGGGAGGCGGCGCCGGCCATTCACGGAAGCTCCGGCATGGACGGGCCTGTGCTGCCAGAACCATCCCTGCAGGCGGCTGAGGAGCATGCCGTCGATCTGATTATCCGCAGGCTCATGGAGTCGGAAGGTGATATTACACTTGTGCCGGTAGGCCCGCTGACCAATATCGCACTGGCGCTCCGGCGCGAGCCCCGTATCGTGCCGAAAATTCAGGAGATCGTCCTGATGGGAGGCGGGACGTTCGGAAATTGGACGCCGGCCGCGGAGTTTAATATTTGGGCGGATGCGGAGGCCGCGCAAATCGTGTTCGGGAGCGGAGCTCCGGTAACGATGATCGGACTGGACGCGACCCATCAGGCGCTGGCTACTCCCGATATTAACGGCCGGATAGGGGCGCTCGGCAACCGGGTAAGCGGCTTTGCCTACGAACTGCTCCAATATTTTGGCCGGACCTACAAGCAGTTTTTCAATTTCGACCATCCGCCCGTACATGATGTATGCAGCGTGGTGTACTGCATTGATCCGGCGATCTTTGACTGCAGGTTCCTGAACGTTACGGTGGAGACCAAGGGCGAACTAAGTTACGGCATGACCCTGGTGGATATTCACGGCGTTACGGGCCGTCCGCCCAATATTAACACAGCCCTCGGTCTCGATCATGAGAAACTGTGGGACGTCATCATCGGCGCGCTTGGCCGGTATGGAGAAGGAGACGGCGCCGGACAAGATTAGTTTAAAAAACCTGGCTTTCTCATGGGGAAACGAGTGATATAATGGTATTACTTTGTAATCCCGGAGGGACTGCCATGACTCATTCTGTTGATCCTATCATGCTATCCATTCCTGAAAGGTTGGAGACCGAGCGGCTGCTGATCCGCGCACCGTTGTGGGGAGACGGCACCGCGATGAACGAGGCGATTCTGGAAAGTCTGGAGGAGCTGCGGCCGTGGATGCCGTTTGCCCGAACCGCCCCCACCCTGGAGGACTCGGAGAAGCATATACGGCTGGCAAGAGTGGAGTATTTGAAGCATTCGGAGCTGCATATGCTTATTTTCAATAAGCACACGGGAGAGTTGATCGGGAGCAGCGGCCTACACCGGATCGACTGGGATATCCGCAGCTTCGAGACCGGCTACTGGATTCGAACCTCCTGCGCGGGGAAGGGTTATATTACGGAGGCGGTGAACGGAATTGCCGATTTCGCCATCCGCGAGCTTGAGGCGAACCGGATCGAGATCCGGTGCAACGCGAAGAACGTCAAAAGCGCGGCGGTCGCGGAGCGTGCGGGCTTTACACTGGAAGGCATTTACCGAAACAACCGGCGAGGAGAGAACGGAGAGCTAGAGAACACGAAAGTGTTCGCCAAAGTAAGGGGCATTGAATACGAATAGGTTCGTGCCCGGAAGGATGGAGCCTGTCGCTGTCATCCGGATCGCTTGAAGCCCCGATAACGGAGCGGGAGAGCGACAAGTGCCGGAGGGAAGGAACGGCGCGAACAAGATGGCACCAGCTGTAAAAAAGGAACGAACCGACCGCTTGCCGCGGAAGATTCGCTCCTTTTTTCGCGTTCAAATATAAGACTTTATAAGCCGGGCGCTTATCATTTTGACTTATATTTCTACGAGAAACGGTGCCTAAAAGCGATAATCGTATCGCTACTTCGGAAGCATAAGCTCCCTAAAAGGACGGTGAAGCCGTTTCTTCTTGAAATATCAGATTAAGGATAAGCTTCGCGCTTATCCTTAATCTGATATTTTTACGAGAAACGGATGCCTTCCTCTTCCAGAGGACGGCGAAGCCGTTTCTTCTTACATTACGTATTTCCCGGCCCTGCTTTCGCTTCGCCTAATTCATGGTCATGCCGCCAGTTACATTGATCGCCTGTCCGGTCATGTATGACGCAAGAGGGCTGGCCAGAAAAAGCACGACGTTCGCGACATCCTCCGGCTGCGCCGTCCGGCCCAGCGGCACCTGCGAACAGTCCTCGGCCAGAATGTCCTCTGGCGTCATGCCGCGCAGCTGTGCTCCTTCCACGCGTTCGCGCCGCTTCATGTCCGTCTCGACAATGCCCGGACATACCGCGTTCACAAGGATTTGCTCGCGGGCAAGCTCCAGAGCCATAACCTTAGTGAATCCGAGAACGGCATGCTTGGAGGCGACATATCCTCCCATACAGCGATAGCCGTTCTTCCCGGCCTGCGAGGCGATATTAATGATGCGTCCTCCGCCGCCTTGCCGCAGCATTTGCGCCGCGCCTGCCTTGGAGACGAGAAAGACGCCCTTGGCGTTGACGTCCATCACTTTATTCCAGTCGCTTTCCTTGATGTCCACCGCAAAATCCATCGTTGAAATCCCGCTGTTGTTCACCACGAAATCGATTCTTCCGAATGTCCTTACGGCAAAGTCGATCAGTTTATCGGCGTCTTCCTCCCGGGTAACATCGCAGCGGATAACTGCCAGCCGTTCCCCCCGCCGCTCCTCACCTTCACAGGCGATATCTCCGATAACGACATTGGCTCCGGCTACCAGAAACAGATCCGCGATACCTTTGCCGATTCCGGACAGACCTCCGGTTATGACCAGCGTCCTGCCGGTCAAATTGATCGTCAGCATATCTCTTTCCCGCTCCTCACTTGCGTGTGAAGGGATCGTCGCTGATGCCCGCCTCAAGCACAAGCTTGGCGTATTCCTTCGCTCCGAAGAGGGAATGGTCCTTATAGTTGCCGCATTCCAGCGCGCTGACGGCCGGTACGGTCTCCGTCTCCAGAACTTTGTGCAGCACTTTGGTCAGCGCCGCAGCGACTGCTGCCGGCTCGTGCTCGTTCCAGATGATCAGATAGAAGCCGGTGCGGCATCCCATGGGCGAAATATCGATAATTCCGGGCAGCTCATCGCGAAGATAGGTTGCCAGGAGATGCTCCAGCGTATGAAGGGCCGCAGTCGGCAGCGCGTCGGTATTCGGTTGCAGCAGTCTTAAATCGTATTTTTGCAGGACGGCGCCTGTTCCGTTTCGCTCTGTTCCGGCAACGCGTACATAAGGAGCTTTAACTTTCGTATGATCCAATTGAAAACTTTCGACTTTAGCCATGGGTCTCTTCCTTTCACATGTTGATTCTATGATTCTATGAGTCGTACTCTTATTTCAAAGTAACATACTCGGAATTTAATGTAAACCAGCAACTCATACTTATTCAATAGAATTAATAAACACAGCTAAAACCGCAGTTTCTGACGTATTGACAGTAATAAAGATGCATACTATGATATAAAAAAATTAAAATCCGATTAATTTAATGGGAAAAGTTATAAAATCGGACAATCTATCAAAGTGGATATTTAAGGGGGAAACTGGAATGAAAAAAAGAAAGATTCAATGGATGTCGCCGTTATTCGTAATTATGGCTGTTGCACTTCTAATATCGGGCTGCGGTGAAAGCTCCAATGCCGCTTCGTCAGGAAACGGTTCGGAGCAGGAAGCCAAAACGCTGCGCATCAGCTTTAATCCGGGGCCTTACAGCGATCAATTCAAAAATGGCGTTTCGCCTTACCTTGAGAAAAAGGGATACAAGATTACATATAAGGAGTTCACGGACGGCATTCAACCGAATGTGGCCGTAGCGAACGGGGAGATTGACGCCAATGTGTTTCAACATTCCCTTTACCTTGAATCGATCAACAAAAGAGAAGGCATCAGCCTGATTGGCGCAGTTCAGGTTCCGACGCCTCCGATGGGCCTGTATTCCAAGAAGCACAAGAGTCTGGATGAAATCACCGACGGCGCGCAGGTCAATCTTCCGAACGAACCGGTCAACATGCTGCGGGCATTGACGATTCTGAAAGAAGTAGGCTGGATTACGCTGAAGGATAATATTGATCCGCTGCAAACCTCGCTTAACGACGTAACTTCCAATCCGCATAACATTGAATTTGTGGCGACGGAGCCCGCGCAGGGTCCCCAGGCGCTTCAGGATGTGGATTTTGCCGCCATTCAGGGCAACTTCGCCATAGCGAATAACATTAAACTCACCACGGCGCTGAACCTTGAAAATATGACGGACCCGTTCACCAACATTGTCGCTGTGGACAGCAAAAATAAAGACAAGCAGTTCGTAAAGGATATCATCGAAGGCTATCATTCCCAGGAATTCAAGGACTACATCAAATCCAATCCGGCTTATGAAGGCTACAAATTGCCGGCCTATTTCAACGAATAAAGATCAGAAGGAGGTGTCATCATGGCGAATTTTAAACCTTCGGCAGTCATCGGCCGGCTTCCCGAGCACTATTTCAGGGCACTTAAGGAAAAAGTGGCCGACTATCGCAGCAGAGGTATAGATATTATCGATCTGTCCAGCGGAAATCCGGATCAGCTGACCCCGGAGCATATTGTCCACAGCTTGAAGGAAGCGGCCGACAGGCCGGAGAACCATGGATACCCTCCTTTTTACGGGAAAAAGAGTACGCTTGAAGCCGTCGCCGCCTTTTACAAGCGCGAGTATGACGTTGATCTGGACCCGGAAACGGAAATCGCCGTATTTCACGGGTCGAGCACCGGAATTATGGGGATTGCACAAACATTGCTCGGAACCGGCGATGTTCTGCTGACGGCCAACCCGGCCTATCCGCCTTATAATGCCGCCGCTGCGCTGGCCGGGGCGGAGGTGCACGCGATCCCGGTATACGAGAAGGACGGATTTCTGCCGGATTACCGGACGGTTCCCGAAGAAATCGTTCGCCGCGTCAAACTGCTGCTGCTCAATTACCCGAACAATCCTACCGGAGCAGTGGCGACGCGGACATTCTTCGAGCAGTCCATCGCCTTGGCCGCCGAGCATCATTTTCCGGTGGTGAACGATTTTGCATACGGCGCGTTCGGTTTCGACGGGCATAAGCCGATTAGTCTTCTGCAGATCCCCGGGGGCAAGGAGTACGGCGTGGAGATCAATACGCTGTCCAAGACCTACAATATGGCGGGATGGCGGTTCGGGTTCGCTGTCGGCAACGCTTCGGTCATCACCGCCCTTAAGCTGTATCACACCCATGCGTACAGCACGATATTCGGAGCGGTGCAGGATGCGGCAGCAGACGCTCTGCTTGGGCCTCAGGGCAATGTGAAGCAGCTGACCGGATGCTATGAACGCAGGCGCGATTCTTTAGTATCGAAGCTGCGCAGCATCGGATGGGACGTTTCCGCTCCCAAAGGAACCTTTTTCGCCTGGTTTAAAGTGCCGGCAGGCTATCGTTCGCGGGAATTTGCCGAGAAACTGCTGGAAGAGGCTCATGTGGCGGTCGCACCGGGCGAGGGATTCGGCTCGCAGGGCGATTCCTATGTGCGGATCGGACTGGTGAACAGCGAGGAACAGCTTCTGGAAGCCGCCGAGCGGATCGCCAAGACGGGAATCTTCCACAGGTCTGCCGTTCAGTCAAGCGAGGGGAGCCGACGAGGATGATCGAATTACAGGACATTCACAAAACGTTTAAACGCAAAGGACAGACGATCGAAGCGCTGAAAGGCGTAAACTTACGGGTGAATAAAGGCGATATTTTCGGTGTCATCGGGTACAGCGGCGCCGGCAAAAGCACACTGATCCGGATGGTAAATTATCTGGAGCGGCCGACAAAAGGCCGGGTCTTGGTGGAAGGTGAAGCGCTGGATCAATTCTCGCCGGCGCAGCTCCGCAAGGCCAAGAAGAAGATCGGGATGATTTTTCAGCATTTCAATCTGCTGGAATCCAAGACGGTATACGACAACATCGCCATTCCGCTCGTGCTGCTGAAGCAGGACAAGAATCGTATCCGGGAGCGCGTGACCGAGCTGCTGCGGTTTATCGGGCTAAGCGACAAAGCGGACAGTTATCCGAAAGAGCTGTCGGGAGGCCAGAAGCAGCGGGTGGGCATAGCCAGAGCGCTGGCGAGCAATCCTTCGATTCTTTTGTGCGACGAAGCCACCTCGGCGCTTGATCCGCAGACAACCAAATCCATTTTGGATCTGCTCAAAAAGATCAACGAACAGTACCATATCACCATTCTCATCATCACACATGAAATGGCCGTCATTCAGCAAATTTGCAACAAGGTGGCCGTTATGGAAAAAGGTGAGATCATCGAGCAGGGCGAGGTGCTGGAAGTCTTCGGCAATCCGCAGCATCCCACTACGGAGAGCTTCGTGCGGACCGTTATCCAAACCTCCGTTCCGGAAAGTGTACTGCGTACGCTGAGTCCCGAAGGAGCGGGGCGGCTGTTCAAACTGAAATTCGTAGGCGGAAACGCCTCGGAGCCGATTATCGACAGCCTGATCCGAAAATATAACGTCAGGGTCAATATCCTGTTTGCCAATATGAGCGAAATCCAGAATACCACGCTTGGAACCTTGATCTTGCAGATACAGGGCGAGGACAAGGATATTTTCCGGGCAGTGGAATTTCTTGGAACACGGGGCGTGGAAATTCAGGAGCTTCGGGAGTTTCAAAGCTTTTCGGCAGCCGGGGATGTCGAAGAGGGTGTAGAGCAGAGAAAGATTAAGGAGGTGAAAGCCGTATGAATACGATTATCACCGCCGATCAGCTGTTTCAGGCGCTGCGCGAAACGGTGGTCATGGTGGGCGTATCGCTTTTTTTCGGGGCATTGCTTGGAATACCGATCGGCATTGTGCTAGTTATTACCCGGCCCGGAGGCATTTTGCAAAACAGATTCGTATACGGGGTGCTGGGTCCGGTGATCAATGTGGTCCGGTCGCTGCCGTTCATTATTTTGCTGGTCGCCATCATTCCTTTCACCCGTATGCTCGTTCATACTTCCATTGGGACCAGCGCCGCCATCGTTCCGTTGGTCGTCTATGTGGCGCCGTATATCGGCCGGCTGGTCGAGAACTCCCTGCTGGAGGTCAGTCCCGGAATCATGGAAGCGGCTGAAGCGATGGGAGCGACGACGTTTCAGGTGATCTGGCATTTTCTGCTCCCCGAGGCGTTCGGTTCCCTGATCCTGACGATGACCACCGCGACCATCGGACTCATCGGCGCTACTGCGATGGCCGGAACGGTCGGCGGGGGAGGCATCGGCGATCTCGCCATATCCTACGGCTACCAGCGATTTGATACTTTCGTCATTCTAGTTACGGTTGCTATTCTTATCGTGTTTGTTCAGGGCATACAATCCGCTGGTAACCGGCTTGCCCGCAAGGCGCGCCGGGATTAGCGGCAGGCGGACCGTAAAATCTTGAACTGTGAACTTGAACGGTGGAAAACGAAGGAGGAATGAGAAGGGTGGAAGATACACTGATCGTTCGCGCGGCTCCGCAGGAATATATTTGCGGGCAAGGCTGCTGGAACGGACTTGAGCATCATCTGGAGCGCAGGGGGATTTCCTCCGCACTCGTCGTGCGCGGCGGGCGTTCATGGGAAGCGGCGAAGGGCTATTTTCCCGATTTCAAGCGGCTTGAGCTTCAGTTTTATCGTTACGGAGGAGAGTGCACCTACGCCGAGCGGGATGTGATCGCCTCGGAGGTGACCCGTCTCGGGCTTCAGGCCATTATCGCCGTCGGCGGAGGCAAGGTCAGCGATTCGGCGAAGGCAGCGGCGGCGCTGCTGCGGATTCCCGTTATCATTTTGCCTACCTTGGCGGCAACCTGCTCGGCCTGGTCTTCCCTCAGCGTCATGTATGACGAGGCCGGAACGATGGTCGGCTTCGAAGTCTATCCTCACAGCAACTCGCTCGTTCTGCTGGACCCGCGGGTGATACTGGATTCACCTCCGGAGCTGCTGGTCGCGGGGATCGGGGATACACTGGCCAAATGGTATGAAGCCGACGCGATTATCGCCCATTTACCCTCCCCGTCCGAAGAGATCGCGCTGGCTCATTATGCCGCGCGCCGATGCCGCGACAATCTGACGGCCCACAGCGCCGAAGCGCTTGCCGCGCAGAAGGCGGGGGAGCTGAACGACGCTTTCGTAAGAGTCGTGGAGACGAATATACTGACCGCCGGCCTTGTGGGCGGCTTCGGCGAAGACTACGGCCGTACCGCGGGCGCGCATTCCATTCACGATGCCCTGACGATTCTGCCGGAGACTCACCAGCTGCTGCACGGGAGCAAGGTAGCTTACGGAGTGCTTGTCCAGCTCGTTCTTGAAGGAAAACGGGAGGAGATCGGCCGTCTTCTTCCGTTCTATGGAGAGATCGGGCTGCCTGGCACCCTGAAGGACATGGGGCTAGGCGGTCTGACCCGTGAGGGGCGGCTCATCGTCGCTGCCCGCGCGGTTGAACCAAGCGCGTCCATCCATCGGATGCAGGGAACGTACGATGCGGTGAAAGTGGCGGATGCGATGGAAGAGCTGGAGAGTCTTGTTTCGGCGCTTCGCGCACGCGAAACCGCCGCTGCCAGCCGCTAAGGGGAGACATGCCGGGCTAAGTGCAATCGATGCCCCGGCTGAAGGAGAGAAACGATGAGCATAGCGATCATTGGCGCAATGGAAGAAGAGGTTGAAGTCTTGCGAAGCCGGCTGGAAAATGTCCGGAGAACGGAAGCGGCTGGAGGCAGTTATTACAGCGGAACTTTGGAGGGGCGGGACATTGTGCTGCTGCAAAGCGGCATCGGCAAAGTCAACGCGGCGCTGACGACGACGCTTCTAATCGAGCGGTATCAGCCGGAGCTGATTATTAATACCGGCGCTGCCGGCGGTATTGGAAGCAGCTTGCGGATCGGCGATGTCGTCGTCGGGACGGAGCTGGCGTACAGCGATGTCGACGCGACGGCTTTTCTCCAGTACGAATACGGTCAAGTGCCGCGTATGCCGGCCCGTTATCCTGTGCCGGAGGAATTTCTGGCGCTTGCTCGGCAGTTGGCCGCCGCCCGGAAGCAGGACGGGAGAGTCTTGACGGGCCTGATTACGACCGCCGATTCTTTTATCGGCAGTAAAGAGGCAGCCGACTTCATCCGCGGGCGGTTTCCGGAATCGCTGGCGACGGATATGGAAGGTGCCGCGATCGCTCAAACCGCGTACCGTTTCGGTGTGCCGTTTCTGGCGGTGCGCGCCATTTCCGATCTCGCCGGCAGCGAGGCGGAAGGGCTGTTCACTTCCCATCTTGATCTGGCGGCCGTGAACGCCGCCGAGTTTGTTCTGGACTGGGTGAAGCTTTATCGTCCGGCGTTTCACGCCGAAATTTAAGATTCACGGCGAGCACTTGCAAATACAAACAAAGGGAGCGCAAGACCCGTATTGTTCGGGCTTGCGCTCCCTTTTCCTTTTTGTTGTAAAAATGTATTGGTTAAAGGCTGTTGAGAGTGGTTATTGCAAGATGAATTTATCAATAACCTGCTTGACGCCGTCCTCGTTATTGCTTGCCGTTATATAGTTCGCAATTTCCTTCAGCGCGGGAATGGCATTGCCCATCGCTACGCCAAGACCGGCAGTCTCCAGCATTTCATGGTCGTTCCAGGAGTCGCCGACCGCGATTGTCTCGGACAAGGAGCAGCCGAAATAGTCTGCCAGAAATTCAAGCGCCAGCCCTTTCGTGCCTTCGCTGTGCATGATCTCGAGAAAGTGCGGCTTCGATTTGGTAATGTGAACCTCGCTGCCGAGCAGCTCCCGGAGTTTGGGCGACAGTTCGTCAAGGAAGTCTGGATCGTCGATAATCAGCAGCTTGGGTGTCTTGATCGAGGCAAGCTTTTCCCAATCCGGTTCAATGTAATATTGGGTCTTGTTCAGCGTTGCATAATCGACCAGCTTCTGGTTCTCCTCGCGGGAATACAGCTTGTCGTCAATATAGGTTTGCAGATGCAGGTCGTGTTCAATGCAATACTTAAAGACTTTATGAACCGCGTTCTGAGGCACATAGCGCTCGTACAGCACTTTCTCGTCGATCAGGTTCTTAACCAGGGAGCCCTGATATGTAATGATCGGCACGTTAAGTCCGGTCTGGCGGGCAATGGCCTGGGCGGATGCGTAGGCGCGTCCGGTGGCAAGCGTAACGACTACACCAGCGGCAACTGCCGCTTCCAGCGCCTGCTGTGTGGCGGGGGTTACTTCCTTGTCGTCATTGATCAGCGTATCGTCAATATCGATGGCAATCAGCTTGTACATTCGGTTTCTCTCCTTAGTAAGTCCGCTGTTTGGGAAACGGACAATTTGACTAAATTGTATCCTAAAAATAAGGGGAGAACAATCGCATAAATACGGACTGGACAAAAGGAAAGAGGCTTGTTATACTTCGATAGCCGCACATTTGTTCGCGTTTGTAAGAAATGGTGCTGTCCCGTTTAGAGGACGGCGCAGCCATTTCTTCATAGCATCTTAGAAAGGGGCGTTGCATAGCGATGATGGGCAAATCCCACCTGGTGATCAGCACCGGGGTCACTCTGTCGGCCATGCAGCTGGCCGGCTGTCATATCACAGTTCCCGCCGTCGCCGTAGCGGCGCTCAGCTCGCTGCTGCCCGACATCGATGAACCGAATTCGCTGCTCGTACGCAAGGCGGTTCCCACCTTTTTGCTGCGTGCGCTGCAGTTAACGTTAATCGCCGCCGCCGTTTTTCTGTATTTTGCGGATATTGCGCCATATCCCTGGAATATCGTGCTGGCGTTGCTCATTGGCAGCGTGGCGTTTCTGCCGGGACGAAGGCTGCGCAAGCTCATCATGCTGCTGATCGCAGTAGGACTGATAGCGTTCGGGAGCGCCTATGATCCGTGGAATACGATCGCCGGTTGTATTCTGGTCATTGCCGCGCTGGTTCCCCACCGGGGACTGACCCATACCCTGTACGGCATAGCCGGGTGGACGGCGCTGCTTTATTTTGCCGGGAGGGGAATAGAAGGCGGGGACATCCTGTGGATTGCCGGCGGTCTGTCATACGCGCTGCATCTGCTCGCGGACTCGCTCACCCAGCGGGGCATCACACCGCTGCCTCCCCTGCCCTTTAAGCTTCGTCTGAAGCTGATGAGCACTGGCACGAAGAAGGGCGGGGCCGTTGAAGGCATCTGCGTGACGCTGACGCTGGTGCTGGTCGTCTTGACTTTTGTTGTTGGCCGGTAGCGGTTAGCTTTGGATCATTGAAGTTCCACAGGGTCGCCCTAGCGCGGCCTAAGGCGCGGAGAGCTTTTCATCGTTCGGATTCATCGGAACCTTGAGCCCTCCGCGCTTTTTTGTCAAAATAATTTGACTTTCTTTAAAGGAGCACAAATAATGAAACTCAGCTTGAGTTGATCAGTGAATGCTATGATTGAATGGAAGCCGGCGTACATTTTGCAAGCGCAATCAAGGGGAAGGTGGTATGGGAGTGCGAAACGGTATATCGGAATGGTTCGGAAGACTGCCGATCCGCAGAAAGATCGTCCTTATATTTTTGCCGCTGATCATCTTTCCGCTGCTTGCGCTTGGTCTGCTGTCCGGTGAAATGTTCAGCCGCTCGGTGATTGAGAAGACGAAGAACAATGTCCGGGACGAGTCCCGGCTCATTCTCTCGCAGATTGACTCCATCGTGAAAAACACGGAGAGCAGCGCAAATATCATGACGACCGATATCATCCGTCTTTATGATGAACGCTCGGCTTCGTCCGAGGAGATACAAGAGGAAAAGTTCCGTAATCTGATGGAGAGCCGACTTTCCATTGACCTTGTGCTGTTTCCCGATGCGGACTCGGCCGTATTCGTCGATGTGACCGGAAGGGTGTACTCGTCCTACCCTCCCCAAGAAAGCCGGGATAGGAAGGTATTATACAGCGGCCTGCCGGAAAAGGTAAAATTGATGGGCAGCTACGGTGTGGGCCGCTGGCTGCCGGTGGAACGGCGGGATTTCATGGTAAGCGACCCCGCTGTTCCGGTGCTGACGCTAGGTAAGATCGTATTCAACCTGGATACCGGCAGCCAGCTGGGTACGCTGTTTGTCAATGTCAAGGAGACAACCTTCGCTTCGATTCTTCAGGTCATGGGTGAGAGCTCGTCTTCCAAGCAGTATTATATTGTTGACGGCTCCGGCAGAATTGTCTCTTCGCCCAATGAACGGCTGCTGCTGACGCCGTTTGCGGCGAGCGTAGCTCCGGGTCTTCTGGAGCGTGAAGCCCCGGTTTCTGACATTGTCGGCTCGGGGAAGGGGAGCAGCCTGGCGACGCTAATCGCTTACGACAGGTTGAACTGGAAGCTGGTAAACATCGTTTCGCTTCAGACGCTGAACGGCGATATCCGCCGGAATTTTGCTCTGACTTTCGCATTCGGCGCCTTATGTCTGCTGCTGTCGCTGCTGCTTGCGGGGAAGCTGTCCCAGATCATCGTGAATCCTTTGCTTCAAGTTACAAAGGCGATGCGAAAGGTGAAGGAGGGCGACATCAATGTCTCTTCGCCGGTGACGACGCAGGACGAAACGGGACTGATCGCCACGGTCTTCAATTCGATGGTGCAGCAGATCAAGGAGCTGCTTAAAGCCATAACCGAGGAACAGGGCCGCAAGCGGGAGTACGAGCTGGCCCTGATTCACGCGCAGATCAAGCCTCATTTTTTATATAATACGCTGGATACGATTTATGTGCTTAACGATTTGGGACTGAACGAGGAAGCTCGGGATACGACCAAGGCGTTGGCCGACTTCTACCGGGTGGTTCTGAGCAAGGGCAGTGAGCTGATACCGCTTGCAGACGAGATTGACAATGTCCGGGATTATCTTAACATTATGCAAGTCCGCAACCCCGACGTGCTGCGCTATGAAATCGATATTCCGATTGAACTGGAGAACGTGATGGTGCCCAAGCTGTCGCTTCAGCCGCTGGTGGAGAATGCCATTTACCATGGTCTGAAAACCAAGGGCAGTCAGGGATTAATTGTCATCCGGGCAAGGAGAGACGGCGGCGATGCGGCGATTGCCGTTATAGATAATGGGGTAGGAATGTCGCCGGAGCAGGTGCTGCGGGTTACGCAGTTTACCTCCGGGAACGGCAAGCCCGCATCAATCGGAATATACAGCGTATACGAACGTATCAAGCTCTATTTCGGCGAGCCGTACGGACTGACGGTGCGGAGCAAGCCGGGAGCAGGGACGATAATGGAAATGAAGGTGCCCGGAAAGGAGGGGAAGGATGGCAATGTATAAGGTGATGATAGCCGACGATGAGCCGCTGTTCCGTTATTACATGCGCAGCAAGCTGGACTGGAGCGGACACGGCTTTACGATTTGCTGCGAAGCCGCCAACGGCCGGGAAGCGCTGGAGGAGGCGAAACAGTACTTGCCCGATTTGGCGCTGATCGACATCAGCATGCCCTATATGAACGGTTTGGAGCTGGCCGAGAAGCTGAAGGTGAATGTGCCCGGACTGCTGATCGTTTTCGTAACCGGCCATAATGAATTTGAATACGCGCAGAGGGCGGTTCGGCTGGGTGTCCACGATTATCTGCTCAAGCCGTTCGACCAGCGTGAGTTCGACTCCATGATGGGAAAAGTAAAAGAAACTCTGCGTCTTCGGGGGGGATTCATCCCATCGTATCGCGAAGCCGAAGGGAATGAGGCGTCTTTGCGTAACAATGTGGAGCAGGCAGCGCAGGAGGTCTTCGCGCTGTTCAATGAAGTCTCCACGCCTTCCGGACAAGGAACTTTACCGGTTCGGCATGAGTTTCATCCGGGAACCCACGAAACGCTTCTCATGGCGCTGAAGATGCGCGATCATGAGGCCGCTATGGACGAAATTGGCCGGACAATCGCTCTGTTTCGGCTTCAGCATACCGGGGACCGTTTTGCTTTTACCGTTCTGATGGGCTATGTCTCGTTGTGTCTGTCCCACGCGGGCGAAATCGGAATGAACCCGGAGAGCCTGTGGAAACCGACGGCTTCGCCGGAGCAGCGTCTTCGGGAAATGTCCTCCTGGGAGGAGATAGAGGACTGGATTGCCGGCCTGTACCATAAGGTCATCGAGTACAGGCCCGACGCGCGTCCGTCCAAATCGTATAATTTATTTATGGCCGCCAAAGATTATATTCACAGGAACTACTCCGATCCAGAGCTGACGGTGGATCAGGTTGCAAGCGGCATGTATGTTGATTCCAGCTATTTGCGCAAGGTATTCCGCAAGGAAGGAGCCATTGCCGTTCTCGATTATATCACCTATACGCGGATGAAGCAGGCCAAGGAGCTGCTGGCCGAAGGCAACGTCAAGCTGGCGGAAATCGCTGAAAAGGTAGGCTATGCCGACCCGAATTATTTCAGCAAAAGCTTTAAAAAGCATTACGGTATGCCTCCGTCGGAGTTCGAACAGCGGGAAATCCGCATTCGGCAGACCGGAAAATAGTTGTCTAAAGGCTATCAAGGAGCGGTCCGCACTGGACCGCTTTTTACGATTCCCCCCGCATTGTCCCGTATATTACCGATTATGCCCGGTTTAACCCTTATCGGTCATAGCGGGCTTCTCTATAATAAGAGACATCAAGTAGCTGGAAGCGCTAACAAAAAAGCGGTTTCAGAATGAGGATAAATTTTGAGAAGAAGAAAAAGAAAGGGGATTCAATATGAAACGGAAATATGTGAAAGCGCTTAGTGTGCTTGCTGCTCTATCCCTGACGATCTCGTTGACGGCTTGCGGAGGGAATAAATCGGACAATTCTGCCTCCTCTGCTAACAGCGGCGGCGCAAGCGACGGAACGAAGAAGATTCAAATTAAGATATATGCCCAGCATTTTGACGAAGATACCGCCAAGCCTTTCGACTATGCGGTGGAAGAGCTGAAGAAAGAAATGCCGAATGTGGAAATTGTGCTGGATGAAGCAGTGCAGGACGGATATCAGAAATTGAAAACGTATGCTGCAACCGGTAACATGCCGGATATTTACGAGACGGACTGGATAACGCTCCAAACCTTTGCCAAGTCCAAGAACGTGGAGCTGCTCGACAGTTATCCGGAAACCGCCGATTTCAAATCCAAGCTGAACACCGGTCTGGAATCCCGTCTTACCGCTTCGGACGGACATGTGTACGCTTTCCCTTATACGGGAATTGAGTTCCAGCTCCTTTATTACAACAAGGAAATCTTCCAAAAGGTCGGTATTCAGACGCCAATCAAAACGGTCGATCAGCTGGCCGATGCCGCCAAGAAGCTTTCCGCCGCGGGCTACACGCCAATGGCCATCTTCGCCAAGGAAAAATGGATTACAACCGCCTTCTACGCCGGATTGGCAACACGGGAAGACGCTAATGGCTTCGGCGATCTGGAAGCGGGCAAGCCGGCCGCGCTGCCGCCGGCGTTTGTTACAGCCGCAGAGCAAATGAAAAAGCTGCAGGAAGCAGGGCTATTCGACGCCAATGCCACCAACACCAACTATGACCAGGCTTCGTCCCAATTCTTTTCGGGCAAAGCGGCAATGTTCGTTAACGGCCAATGGGAGATTTACAGCAGCACGGAGAAGCTTGGCGACAAGGTAGACTGGATGTACTGGCCGGCCAAGGATGAAGCGACCTATGACAGCAGCAAAGGCTTTATAAACGGTGCGGGCTCTCCCGGCGGATTCTCGGTGTCCCCAAGCAGCAAGAACAAGGAAACCGCCGTTAAAGTGGCAAGCTTCCTTGCGCAAAAATACAGCGAATACAAATATACCGTACTGGGCAGCCCGATCGTATCCGTCAAAGTTGATAAGCCAATGACCGGAGAAGTGCCTCCTATGATGAAGCGGATTGCGGATGAAGTTCTGCCGAATGTCAAGAGCTACGCGACAGCGGTTAACAATGTGCAGATCAGAAATGTGATCGATGACAATACCCAGAACATGCTGGTCAGCGGCTTTACGGTGAAGCAATTTACAGATAATGTTAACCGGATTCTAGCCAAAGAGAATAAATAACGGGGTTCAAGAAAAGTCCGTGCGGAGCAGCCTCCGGCTTCCCTTGGGGAAAACGGGGCTGCTCTTGCAAGAAAAGGAGTGGAATCATACTGCATGAACAGATACTTAAGCAATAAAAAAGCCATTGGGCTGTTTTTGCTTCCGGCCCTGCTTATCTATAGCGTCGTCATTATTTACCCGGTGCTTCAGACCGTATACCGAAGCTTTTTCAACTGGGACGGGCTGAGCACGGCAACCTGGAATGGGCTTTCCAACTATAGAGATCTCTTGGAAGACCCTCTGCTTATTACTTCTCTTCGCAACGGCCTTCTCTTCGCGCTTGTGCTTGCGGTGTTTCAGATCGGACTGGGAACGGTGCTCGCACTGGCCTGCGCGGACCCGCGCATCAAGGGACGCAAATTGCTGAAGACGTCCTATTTTATCCCGGTGGTGCTTTCCGTCACCGTTGTCTGCCAATTGTGGATTGCCATGTACGACCCGACTAACGGGCTGATCAACCGTCTTTTTAACCTGCTGCATATTCCTTACCAGCAGAACTGGCTCACATCGCCGACTGTTTCCATTATTGCGATTGCGTTCGTCAATGCATGGCAGTTCATGGGATATCAGTTCAGCCTTCTGTACGCGGGCGTCAAGTCCATTCCCGAACAGTACATGGAAGCGGCTACGATTGACGGCTGCTCCAAATGGATGGCGCACCGCAAGGTGACCATTCCTCTGATGAAGGAAAACTACAAGTTCTGTCTGATCGTTGCGATTACCTCCGGGATCGGAGCGTTTGTGCAGATGCTGATAATGACAAGCGGCGGACCGGGAACGAGCAACTATACCCTGACTTACATGATTTACCGCTATGCCTTTATGGAGAGCAACTATGGCTATGCCTGCGCCGTTTCCGTTGTGCTGGTCGCCTTGTCCCTCTTGGCAACAATGATTATCAATAAGACGTTTGACCGGAACGAAGCGTAAATAGAGCGTTGTCCGGCAAGGAAGGAGTGCTATATGAATAAGCTGAGAGCGGTTCTGGTTCAGACTCCGCTATGGATCTATTTTGTGATTTCCGTCTACCCTCTGGTATGGATGATTTCTTATTCGCTTAAAAACAACGATGAGATTTTCGTTACCAATCCGTTTGGCTTTCCGACGCATTTCAGAATCGAGAATTATATTGCAGCCTGGTCGCAGTTCAATATTCCGCGCTATTTTATCAACAGCTTTATCGTCTCATCCATTTCCACATTGCTGATTATTGTGCTGGCCCTGATGTTCTCGTTCGCTATCGCAAGAATGCGCTGGAAATTCCGCGAGAGCGTCAGATTGTATATGACAATCGGCATGTTCATGCCTCTTCAGGTCATTATGATTCCCCTCGCCATTCTGGTTCGCGATTTCCATTTGACGAATACCTACGGCGCGCTGATCGTTCCTTATGTCGCCATCGGCTTGCCCTTCTCCTGCCTGATATTCTACGGCTTCATGAAAGGCATCCCCGGCGAACTAGAGGAATCGGCCTGCATGGACGGCGCGAATATTTACCGGATGTTTCTCCAGATCATCGTGCCGGTTGTAACTCCCGCCATCGCTACCGTTGCCATTTTCCAATTCTTAAGCAACTGGAACGAATTCATGCTCGCCTATATTCTGATTTCCGACGAAGCGATGAAGACGCTCCCGCTCGGTCTGCTCTTCTTCCAGGGGCAATACAGCACCGATTGGGGCGGCATGGGCGCGGTTATGACGATTGCGAGTCTGCCGATGGTCATTGTCTATCTGTTCTTCAGCGAACAGGTCGAGAACGCTATGACGGTCGGATCGGCGGTAAAAGGGTAATCATTCAGGGACTCATGAAGCCTGGCTTTATAATTCCTACGGTGAAAAATGCTGGCGGCTGCCGCGGCCTCGCTGGCAGCTTTCGGCGGCACCTTTGATCCCTGAAACGCGATAACCGGGCGTGTTCTGGTAATAGCCGTGCTGGTGCTCCATCGCGGTTTCATAATAACGGATGTCAGTCCCCAGGGACAGGCGTCCGTTATTTTTTTGTAACCGTTTCAATCATTTGAGATGTATACTTTAAAGAAAATTCAATCTGGCCTGAAAAGCGAGGCGAAGCCCATTTATAAGAAAAGCCTGTTTATTAAGCTGCTGGTCTGGATGCTGCTGGTGACGACCATTCCCTTTATTTTGTCCAATATTATTTCCTACAGGTCAAGTTACCGGTCGCTTCAAAATCAAGTCATTGAGTTAAACCGCGGTACGCTGTTGATCGGTATGGAGAATATGAAAAAGTATCTGCAGGAATTAAATCTGATGTCGGTGTCATGGTATTCCGGAGAGGATATGGCCGCCTTGAGCAGGAAAAATACGGATGTTTACGAGCGATATACCTTTATCCAGAGAAATCTGTCCGATTTATACAGCCGGCGTCATGAAATCAAAATCGTCAACTTCTACAGTGCAGATGCCGAACAGCAGTACGAGTCGGATGATTCCATTTCTTATGATGCTCTTGGCGACGTTCTCCCGCCCGCTGATATGCGTCAGTGGGACAGGTTGCCCGGCTATGAAGTGCGGCAGCTTGGGGGCGAGCGGCTTCTGGCTGTCCATAAAAAGCTGATTGATTATCCCAAATCCACATTGCTGGGATTGCTATCCATTTATGTTTCTTTGGATGAAGTCGAAAGCTTGAACCAGCTTCTTTTCGATCGTTCCCTTGAAACTATGTTTATGTATATCAATACCGATAACCAACTGCTGTATACCTCGTCGGCTTCGCTGCCCAGTCCAAAGTGGATGGGTGAGAACGTCATTGCTACAGATAACGATACAGCCAAGCAGGGATATTGGTTCGGAGAATGGGAAGGAAAACAAGGGGTATATGTATATGCAAGCGATCATTATCTGGATCTTCCCCTGACGATCATCAAATTTATTCCATCGACGGTCATGAACGAGTCGGCCAAGCAGACGCTGAGCCGGTCGATCGCAATTCAGCTGGTTGCCCTGGTCTGTATCGTAATATTGGCCTTTGTTCTTTCCTATTCCACCATTGTGCCCATAAAGCGTCTTGTGCGGAGTATTTCCTATGTGGAGCTCGGGATTTTTGATATTGCCCCCACCGTCAGCCGCGAGGACGAGCTTGGCATTCTGGAGCGCCGGTTTGAACTGATGGTGCATAATTTGAAAAGGTTAATTGTCAACGAGTATCAGCAGAAGCTGGAAATCTCGACGGCGAGGTTAAAAATGCTTCAGGCGCAGATCAATCCCCATTTTCTGTATAACGCGCTCCAGTCCATTTCGACTGAGGCGATGCGGCATCAAGCCGAGGAGGTCAGCGACCGGATCACCGAGCTGGGGTTTATTTTGAGGTACAGTATGGATATGAGCAAGGAGACCGTCCCGCTTGAGCAGGAACTTGACCATATCGGGCATTATCTCTCCCTTCAGGAGAACCGGTTCAGAAAAAAACTCACTTACCAGATTTCCTGCGACCCAGCCGCTCTTTCCGCCATTGTACCGAAAATGATTCTTCAGCCGATTGTAGAAAACAGCATTATTCATGGAATTGAAAACGGCACAGGCAAGGGCAGAATTGAGGTTGACATTAAACGGGACTCCAGACTTGTGATAAGCATCAGTGATAATGGAAAAGGAATGAAGCACGAGGAGATCGAAGCCATGAAAGCGCGTTATGCCAAGCATAAGGTGCTGGAGCAGGATGAGGGCGGTATCGGCTTGATGAATGTGTTACAGCGGTTGTGGCTTCAATTTGGCGACGATTTCCACTGGGAAATGACAAGCCTCCCGTACGAGAAAACGCAAATTCGGCTTATGATTCACTTTAAGGAGGAAGAGGCATGAAAGTATTGATTGTTGACGACGAGGAACATGTTAGAGAAGGGATCGAGCTTTCGGTGTCATGGGAAAAGTTCGGCGTTAAAGAAAGGCTTTTGGCGGACAATGGGATCGAGGCTCTTGATCTGATCAGGCTTCATCATCCGGCGGTTGTCTTTTGCGATATGAAAATGCCCGTAATGAACGGAATCGAGCTGCTTGAGAAAATTAGGGAAGAAGAACTAAATACTCAGGTCATTGTGGTAAGCGGGTACAGCGATTTCGAATTTACCCGGGCTGCGATCAAGGCCAATGGAATCGATTACATTCTTAAGCCCATTCGAAGAAAAGAAATGGAGGAAGCACTGCAAAGGGCCGTTGACGCCTGGTACAAACTGGAGAACAGAAAACAGGCGGAAGTCCGGCTTGGGGCTATTGTCCGGAAAGCGGATGCTTTGCTCGAAGAGGAAAAAATTGTGGCGTTGGCAAAAGGCGATCGCTCTCCTGTAAACGCAGTCAAAAAAATGTTCGGAAGAATCGGGCTGCCGGAGTCTCCCTTGAACATCGTGATGATTCTGCCAAAAAACAGGCTGGATATCGTAAGCAATCGTTTCATGATGGACGATCAGCTGTTTTTCTTCGCCATAAATAACATCGTTTTGGATGCGATGGGTAAAGACAGGCCTTGCTATCTGTGCAGATTGGATGAATACCAATGGCTGCTTATTACAGCGATCCAAGGGAAGGATTTGGCTTTATATCTGAACCGGGTGAGACGGGCTTGGAAAGACACACTCGGTCTAGAGGTGCTGGTTGGTGAATGCAAGCAGCTTTATGCGCTAGAGAATATTTCCGAGGGCGTGGGAGAGGCCAGAAAAGAACTGCTGAACAGCAATGTGTTCTCCGGCAAACCGAAGGCATCAAATTATGCGGATGTGCAAGAGCCTGGAATGAAGAACCATTTGCTTCTGCTCAAGAATGCCATTGAAACGGGGAACAAGCATCTGGTCTCCGAGATCGTGAAATCCTATGCGGACAGCTTGTGCGCGGCGGGAGTGCTGCCATTGAAAGAATTGCAGCTCTGCTCGATGGAGGCGAATTTGCTGCTCGGGCGATTGAGCGCCAAACAGAAGGAAACGCTCCCGATTCTCTATTTGCCTTTGTGGATCAGCGAACTCAATGAATGGAAAAAGATGCTCGTTCAACAAATCTGGCTTTTAATGGAAAGCATGAGCAAACAGCCTGCTCCCGGTTATGGAGGAATTGAAGAGATCCGCGACTATTTGCATGCGCATTTTGAGGAAGATATTTCGTTGACCGTACTATCGGAGAAGTTTCATTTCAGCCCCCAATATATATCCAAAAAGTTCAAGGAGATCTGTCATTCCACCATTATTACCTATTTGACGGAGCTTCGGATCGGGAAAGCGAAAACGTTGCTCCGCAATACCCAGCTAAGCGTTTCGGAGATCGCCAGCCAGGTCGGCTATGCGGACGAAAATTATTTCAGCAAAGCTTTTAAAAAGCAGGTGGGCCTTTCTCCGCTTCTTTACCGGAAGACAGATTAAAATATTACCCGCAGAGGCGAGCATTTTCCCTCCAAGCCAGAAATGAAAGCGGTTAATATTAAGCTGTTAAAACAAACCACTACTGCTTAAGGGGGAAACAGAATGAACAAATGGTTATCAAGCCTGGCCATAATCGCTTTGACCGGAACGCTGCTGGTTGGGTGCGGCAGTAATGCCGCGGAGAACGCCTCCTCCGGAGAAGGCGGGAATAGCGGCAAGATCACCTTGAAGCTGCTGCAGAACAAGCCGGAAATTGCGGATAAGCTGAAGCAGATGCTGGCCGATTACCACAAGGTAAATCCGAACGTTACCATTGAACCTGAGGTTACGGCCGATGTGCCTACGCGGCTTAAAACGATGTTTGCTTCAGGCGATGAGCCGGACATCTTTACGATGAAGGGCTATGCGGACATGAAGAACTGGCAGGAGAAGCTGGCAGATCTATCCGGCGAGCCGTGGGTGGAGGATGTCCTGCCGGCCGCCGAGCCGGGCATGACCATCGACGGTAAGAAATACGGCTTCCCGCTCGCTATTGAAGGCTATGGATTTGTTTATAACAAGGTACTGTTCGCCAAAGCGGGTATCGACAAGGTACCGACCACACTGACCGAGCTTAAAGAAGTGAACGAGAAGCTGAAGGCCGCAGGCATTACTTCGTACGCCGAGGCCTATCGGGAAAACTGGCCGCTCGGACAGCACTTGTTCAGTCTTCCTTTCTCCTATGAACCCGACCCGGAGGGTTTTGCCAAGAAGCTGAACGAGGGAACGGCCCAAGTCAAAGACAGTCCCTATATGAAAGGATTCTTTGATGTTCTCGACATGACTGTCAACTACGGAAAGGGCCAGGATTCGCTTGGACTCAGCTATGATGCCGAGGTGGCGAGCTTCGCATCCGGCAAATCGGCCATGATGCAGCAGGGCGTATGGGTTCTCCAGCCTGTAATGAAGATCAATGCGAACATCCAGATGGGCATGTTCGCCATCCCGCTGACGGATAATCCGGAGGAAACCAAATTGCCTGTAAGCGTACCGAACTACTATGTCGTAAACAAAAACTCCAAGCACTTGGACGAAGTCAAGAAGTTTCTGGCATGGGTGCACGATAACGGACAAAAATACCTGGTGGAATCGTTCCAGTTCACTCCGGCCTTCACCAGCATGAAAGCCACCGCAGACCTGGGGCCTCTGGCTGAGGATATGGGCAGATATGTAGCAGAGAACAAGACGCTGCCTTGGGCGTTCGCCCTGTGGCCTAACGGGGGCATCCGGGAGCAATTTGTGAAGCCGCTGCAGCAATATATCGCTGGTCAAATGACCAAAGAAGAGGCGCTTGAGGATTTGCAGAAATCCTGGACCGCGGCCGTAGATTAATAACCGTCGTTTGATACAGGAGAACAGCCACTGCGCGGAAACTGTTGTCCGGGGTTGCAGTGGCTGTCCTTTTCAAATCCATCACGAAAGAAGGAATCAAACATGAAGCAAGCTCTTACCGGCAAGCTGTCGGGAGTGGCGGTGCGGCCGGCGATGAAGCGAACGAGCCTTCGTAAGCATTTGATCTACTTCGCTTTTGTTTCCCCAGCGCTTTTGCTGTTCACACTCATCATTGTGCTTCCTTTTTTCAGAGCGATTCTCTTCTCGTTTCAGGATTGGGACGGGATCAGCAGCAATATCGAATGGGCCGGATGGGATAATTACATCACCCTTTTCCATGATAAAGCTTTCCTGAAATCGTTTCTCTTTACGCTGAAGTATGTGGCGGTCGGAACGATTTTGGTGAATATTGCGGGTTTTTTCCTCGCCTTTGCCCTGAATTTCGCTTTGAAAAGCAAAAATGTGCTGAGAACGGTCTATTTCATGCCCCATGTGATTGGGCCGCTGATTATCGGATTTATCTGGCAGTTTATCTTCACCCAGGTATTCCCGAATCTGGCCGATCTAACAGGCTGGGGAATATTTGAGAAGAGCTGGCTGGCCCTGCCGAACTACGCTTTCTGGGCTCTGATTATCGTTAACGTATGGTACACCGCCGGATATTTGATGGTCATTTACATTGCGGCTCTTCAAGGGGTTTCACCCGATCTGCTGGAAGCGGCCGAGATTGACGGAGCCAACTCTTGGCAAAGACTTTGGTTCATGGTTCTTCCGCTTGTCCGGCCCGCCATCACGATTTGCCTGTTCCTGGCCATCACCAACGGATTTAAGGTATTCGATCTGAACTTTGCACTCACGAAGGGCGGACCGTTTGGATCGACGGAGTCGCTTGCGCTGCAAATTTATCAGGATGCCTTCTCCAACAATCAATACACGCTGGCTTCGACCAAAGCGATCATATTCTTCGTCGTACTCGCTTCCATTACGCTTATCCAGGTATTTGTGATGAAACGCAAGGAGGTTGAAATGTAATGAAAGAGCGCTATAATGCCGGAAAGTTTCTGCTTGAAATCGCCATGGCCGTTTTGGCTGTACTCTTTCTCGCCCCTCTGTATCTTGTGTTCATCAATGCGTTTAAGCGATATGACGAGGTGTTAAGCTCCACGGCGTCCCTTCCCGAGTCTTTCGGGCTGAACAATTTCATAACCGTGTGGCAGCAGATTCATTTTCCAACCGCTTTTCTGAACTCCCTTACGATCACGGTTATCAGCGTGCTCTGCATTCTGCTGGTCAGCTCGGCTGCCGCCTATCAAATCGTCCGCCGTCCGGGCAAGCTCAGCAATATTATTTTTCTGGCGATTCTGGCATCCATGGTCATCCCTTTTCAAACGATGATGATCCCTTTGCTGCAGGTCGCCAAAGATTTTCATTTGATCAACTCCTTGTACGGAATCATTATCATGTATCTCGGCTTCGGCATCCCGCTGGCCCTGTTCCTTTATCACGGCTTTATCAAGGGGATTCCCATTGAACTGGAAGAAGCGGCTACCATTGACGGGTGCAATACCTTCGGTGTATATTTCCGCATTCTCCTTCCTCTGCTTGCACCGATTACGACCACGATTGCCATCCTGCACTCGTTGTGGATCTGGAACGATTTTCTCCTGCCGTATATTGTGCTGGGCCAGAAATCCAATCAGACGATTCCGCTCGCTTCCTATGTTTATTTCGGGGAGTACATGAACGAATGGCATCTGGCGCTGGCCGCATTGACTATGGCGGTCATTCCCGTCATCGCGTTCTTTCTACTAATGCAGAGATATATTATTCAAGGCATAACCGCAGGGGCCGTTAAAGGCTAGGCTGCGAATATTTCAGAGGAGTGTAGCCTGTATGAAGCACAGCTGGTGGAAGGAAGCCGTTGTCTATCAGATTTATCCGCGAAGCTTTATGGACAGCGACGGGGACGGAGTCGGCGACCTGCAAGGCATTACCATGAAGCTTGACTATTTAAAAGAGCTGGGTATCGACGTGATCTGGCTGAGCCCGGTTTACCAATCTCCAAATGACGACAACGGTTATGATATCAGCGATTACCGGGAGATCATGGACGAATTTGGTACGATGGAGACGTTTGACCGGCTGCTTCTTGAAGCCCACAAGCGGGAAATCAAGATTATGATGGATCTGGTCGTCAATCACTCCTCGGATGAGCATCCGTGGTTTGTAGAGGCCCGGTCTTCCAAGGACAGCCCGTACCGGGACTATTACATTTGGCGTCCGGCCAGTGAGGAGGGCAGCCTCCCAAACAACTGGGGCTCTCATTTTGGCGGGTCCGTGTGGGAATACGAAGAAACGACCGGGGAATATTTCCTCCATCTCTATTCGAAGAAACAGCCGGACTTCAACTGGGAGAATCCGAAGCTTCGGCGAGATGTATACGACATAATGACCTTCTGGCTGGAAAAGGGCGTTGACGGCTTCCGGATGGATGTCATCAATATGATTTCGAAAGCGGAAGGTCTTCCGGACGGAGAAGTCCATGAAGGGTATAAATTCGGGGATGGCAATCCTTATTACAGTAACGGTCCGAAAATCCATGAATACCTGCAGGAGATGAACCGGGAGGTTCTGGACAAATACGATATCATCACGGTCGGGGAAATGCCGAAAGTGGGCGTGGAGCAGGCCAAGCTGTATACGGGCTCGGACCGTGGCGAGTTAAACATGATCTTTCATTTCGAGCATGTTACGGTAGGCAATGGACAGTTCGGCCGCTGGTCCCCCATTGAATGGAAGCTGACGGAATTGAAAACGATCTTTAACCGCTGGCAGTACGGCCTTAAAGAAGACGGCTGGAACAGCCTGTACTGGAGCAACCACGACCAACCGCGTGCCGTTTCAAGGTTTGGCGACGACAGCAGCGAATACCGTGTGCCTTCTGCCAAAATGCTTGCCACCTGTCTGCATATGCTTCAGGGTACCCCTTATATTTATCAGGGAGAAGAGCTCGGGATGACCAATGTCGGCTTTGCATCCGTTTTCGATTACCGGGATATTCAGACTGTGAATGCTTATAGGGATTATGTCGGAGAAGGGGCGCTGACGCATGAACAGATGATGGACGCCATCCATCAGCGCAGCCGGGATAACGGACGAACGCCGATGCAATGGTCGGATGCCGAGAATGCCGGGTTTACGGACGGATCACCATGGATCGCCTTAAATCCAAACTACAAGGAAATCAACGCCGAGAGCGCCATAAACGATCCGGATTCCATCTTTAACTACTACAAGAAGCTGATTCGGCTTCGCAAGGAGCATAAGATTATCGTCTTTGGAGCCTTCGATATTCTCTTGGAGGAAGACGAACACATTTATGCTTTTACGAGATCGCTCGGAACGGAAAGGCTGCTGGTGCTCTGCAATTTCTCGCGAGAGACCCTGCCAGTCAAGCTTCCGGAAGAATTTCAAGACTCCAGCAAGGAGATGCTTATCGGCAACTATATAATAAATACAGCGACTGATCATTCGGAGAAAAGCGAGAGCCTGCAGCTTTTGCCTTATGAGGCGCGTGTTTATCGGGTTACCGTTTAACAAAAATAGGACGTGAACCGAATCTTGGCCGCTGTGAGCGATCCATTTGGTCACGTCCTTTTGTTTGACAAAGCGAGTGGTGATAGCCCCCTCTGCCTATTCCTCCAGAAAAATCAAACCGATGACATCCTCCGGCTCGATGCGTCCGAAATAATGCTTCAGATCAAGATGGGAGAGCGCCTGCCGAATCTCCTCCTGCTCATACCGCTTGCCGCGCAGCGCATCTTCTACGTCGGCCACGTCGCCCACGCCGAAGAAGTCGCCGTAAATCTTGATTTCCTCGATCCGCGCGTCCTTGATCTCCATTCGAATATCGACGATGCCGCCGGGGAACTTGACCGCATGCTTCACATTGCTCTTCGGCGACTTGCCGTAGTTCCAATCCCAGTTCTGGTAACGCTCCTCAGAGATTTTGTTGATCTGGAACCAGTCTTCCTCAGTAAGCTTGTACTGCGGCACCTCGGCAGGCTCCATCCCGAAGATGGACCGGAGAAGGCCCGCGCGGAATTCCTCAATGGTCATGTCTGTTCCAAGCAGCTCCTTAATATTGGCGACCCGGCTGCGGACCGATTTCGTGCTCTTGGACTTGAATTTTTCCGGATTCGCATTCAGCGACGCCTGCACGTCGTCCAGATTCAGGTCGTACATCAGCGTGCCGTGGCTGAACATGCGCCCCCGGGTCGAGAACTGTGCGTTGCCGGAAATCTTTTGCTCCCCGACCTGAAGGTCATTGCGTCCGCTCAGCTCGGCGTTAACGCCCATGCTCTTCAAATAGTCGATGACCGGCTGGGTGAATTTCAGAAAGTTATGAAAGGAATCGCCGTCGTCTTTAGTAATGAAGCTGAAATTCAGGTTGCCGAGATCGTGGTAGACCGCCCCTCCGCCGGACAGCCGGCGCACCACCTTGATATTATGTTCTTGGACATATTCCTGGTTGATTTCTTCTATAGTATTTTGATGCTTGCCGATGATAATGGACGGGCTGTTGATATAAAAAAGCAAGTAGCTGTCGTCCATGGGCAGAAACTTCAGCGCGTATTCCTCAATCGCCAAATTGATGGCCGGGTCCGTAATTCCGGCGTTATCGATAAAGAGCATAGTCCATTCCTCCGTTTAGGCTAATGAATACAGCTACTATTTTAAACCAGTTTCGCCTGTTTCACAAAAGAGATCCGGTCCCCCGGAGAACCGCGCCCGGCGGAAATCGCCGCTTGCGCGGTTCTTTTTTTGTCTGCGCAAATATGCCATGATAACGGTGGAGGAGATGCACGTATGTTCAATGATTTCAAGCTTGCGGAGGGACGCCCGGTCTATCTCCAGGTCAAGGATTACATGAAACGGCTGATTGTCCAAGGAGCGCTTCAGGCGGACCGGCGGCTTCCCGCGACAAGAGAGCTTGCCGGGCTGCTCGGCGTCAGCCGCAATACGGTCATCTCCGCCTATGCGGAACTTGAGGAAGACGGATTCGCCTACACGGTTCAGGGCAGGGGCAGCTTCGCCGCCGAGGTGACGCCCAAGCGTACAGTCGATGAGGGGATAGCCAGCGGTTGCGGAAAGCTGGACTGGAGCGAACGCGTCAGTGAATATGCCCTCCTCGCGGAGGAACTGGACCTGATGAAGCGCGGCATCCGGGGCGCGAAAGGGATCATCTCGTTTACGAGCATTGCGCCCGACGAGAAGCTGTTCGATCTGGACAGCGTAAGGCGCGCTTTTTCGGACCGGATGGCCGTGGAAGGCAATGTGCTGCTAAATTACGGCTACGCCAAGGGCTACAAGCCGCTGATCGACTATTTAATGGACTATATGGCCCGCAAGGGCGTGGATACTCAGAATAAAGATATGCTGATTACGAGCGGCTTCACCGAAGGCTTCGACATCGTGCTGTCTGCCATCAGAAAGAATAGCGGAATGGTGCTGTGCGAGAACCCGACCCACAATACGGCCATCAAAAACTTGAAGCTGCACGGCTTCGGGATCAAAGGTATTGCGATGGAGCCGGACGGTATCAGCATTGGTGGGCTGGAACAGGCGCTTGAGGAAGGGGCTTACGACCTCGCCTATTTCGTTCCGTCCTACCATAACCCGACGGGCATCGTGACCTCTCTGCAAAAAAGGCTGGAGCTGATGACCCTGATGAATCGCTACGGGATTCCCGTAATCGAGGACGGCTTCAATGAAGAGCTGCGTTACTCCGGCTCGCATGTGGCGCCGCTGGCAGCCATGGCGGGTGCAGGAAATGGCGTCATTTATATCGGCAGCTTTTCCAAGGTGCTGTTTCCGGGTCTCAGAGTAGGCTGGGTGCTGGCGGACCGGCAACTGATCGGCACACTGGAGAGCATCAAGCGGGCCCGGAGCATTCATACCTCGACGCTCGACCAATCGCTGCTGTATCAATACTTGCATAACGGCAATCTGGAAAAATATTTACGCAGATCCCGGGCCGAATATAAACGGAAATACGAGTGGACGCTTGCCTGCTGCCGGGAGCTAATTCCTTATTCCACCCTGTCGGGAGACGGCGGGCTGCATCTGTTCATGACGTTTGAGGAGGGCTTCGACACAAGAGAACTGCTGGCGGCCTGCTCGCGAAGAGGCGTGATTTTTACGCCTGGGGACAATTTCTTTACGGACGGAACCGGCGGGAATACGCTGCGTCTGGGCTTCTCCAGAGTGACGGATGAGGACATCCGCAAGGGAATCGCCATTATTGGCAGGGCGGCGAAAGAGCTGATGAATAGATCGGAGCATGCGGCGACGGCGCCAAAAGAATAAGCGGAGTAAAAAAGCAATGAGCCTATCCAGGTGAACGAAAGGGAGCGGGAAATATGAGAGTTGGCGTGATTATGGGCGGCATTTCGTCGGAAAGAGAGATTTCGCTGAAGACAGGCGCGGAGATATTAAAAGCGCTGAACCCTGCCCAATATGAGGCCGTTCCGGTCGTCATTAACAAGCGGGAGGAACTAGCGGAACAGGTGCGCGGCCTCGATCTTGCGCTGCTGGCGCTGCATGGGGCGTTCGGCGAGGACGGAACCGTGCAGGCCGTGCTGGAATCGCTGAACATCCCTTATACGGGAAGCGGTGTGCTGTCCAGCGCCATCTGCATGGATAAGGATGTATCCAAAAGACTGCTGCGCGCAGCCGGAATCGCGACCGCCGACTGGCTCTGCTGGAATCATATAGACGAGTTTGCGCCCGAAGCGGTGGAGAAGCTCGGCTATCCGGTTATCGTCAAGCCTTCCTCGGGCGGTTCCAGCATCGGCATGGCCAAGGTGAATGAACCGGGTGAACTGCGGGCCGCCGTAATGGAAGCTTTCCGGTGGGACCGGTCGGTTATGGCGGAGCGTTACGTCCGGGGGATGGAGATTACCTGCTCCATTCTGGATGGAGAGACGCTGCCGATCATCGGCATCGTTCCACAGACTGCGGAATGGTTCGACTACGACGCCAAATATACCGAGAACGGAGCGCGGGAGCAGGTTACCGTTCTGCCCGCCGAACTGGAGCGCGAGGTGCGGCGGATCGCCCTGGACTGCTACCGGACGCTGAAATGCAGCGTATACGCCCGGGTCGATATGATCGTCTCTGACGGCGTTCCCTTCGTGCTTGAGGTGAACACGCTGCCGGGCATGACCTCGGCCAGCCTGATGCCCAAGAGCGCCAAGGCTGCCGGAATGACATTCGGCGGTCTGCTGGATGCCATTATCGCTGCTTCGCTGAAGGAAAGGGGCGTGCCCGTTCATGTCCGGTGATTGGATTTGTCAGACCGTCCGTGATCTTCCGCCATCGGGCATCCGCGCTTTCTTCGAAACAGCGGCGAATAACAAGCGGTTGATTCAGCTCGGAGTCGGCGAGCCGGATTTTCGGGTGCCGGAGTCGGTCCGGAAAGCCTGCATCTCCGCGCTGAACCGGGGAGAAACGGGATATTCCTCCAATGCTGGCTTACCGGAGCTCCGCAGGGAAATTGCCGGCTATCTAAGCGCCGGCTTCGGGCTTCGCTATGATCCCGGCGCGGAGATCATCGTCACGGCAGGCAGCAGCGAGGCACTGGATATTACGCTGCGGACGGTCATATCACCGGGGGACGAAGTGCTCATACCGTCACCCGGTTATGTGGCCTACGCTCCGATGGTCACGCTGAGCGGAGGGAGTGTTCTTCCCGTGGAGACGAAGCGGGAAGAAGGCTTCAAGCTGACGGCCGAGGCTCTGCGGCGGAGCATCACCCCGCGCACGAAGGCGCTTATGGTGAATTACCCAAATAATCCTACCGGCGCGGTGATGACCCGCAGAGATTGGGAGCCGATTGCCGAGCTTGCCGTCCGGCATAATCTGATTGTCATCTCGGATGAGGTCTATGCCGAATTGACCTACGGAGATCGGCATGTCAGCGTGGCGTCGCTGCCGGGAATGAAAGAGCGGACCATTGTCATTAGCGGCTTCTCCAAGGCGTTCGCCATGACCGGCTGGAGAGTCGGCTACTGCTGCGCAAGCGGAGAACTGGCGGCCGCGATGCTCAAAATTCACCAGTATATCGCCATGTGCGCATCGGTTCCGGGGCAGATCGCCGCTCTGGAATCGCTGCGGAGCGGGCTTGAATCGAAAGACCGAATGAAGGCTGCCTTTGACGCGAGGCGCACCCTATTCGTGGAAGGGCTGAATGCGCTCGGCCTGCCCTGCCATATGCCGGACGGCGCCTTCTATGCTTTTCCATCGGTCGCCGGAACCGGGCTGACCTCAGAGCAGTTCGCGCTTCGGCTGCTCCGCGAAGCCGGGGTCGCAGTCGTGCCCGGTTCCGTGTTCGGACCCGGCGGGGAGGGGCATATCCGCTGCTCCTATGCCGCTTCGGCTGAACAGCTTGCCGAGGCGCTGGGGCGAATCGGGCGCTTTATGGAATCTCTGTCTGCGGGCGATCATACGCTCTGCTTTCCGGAGGAACGGACGAAAGGTTGTGAGGGTGAGGGGACTGAAGCCGGGGCGGCTGCGGTTGGCTCTTAACCGCCGGTCTGCATTTAATCAACAAAAAGGTCCCGGCAGGCTTCATTAGAAGCTTGCCGGGACCTTTTTCCCGTGCGTTATATTTTGAACTTCCGGACCGCTTCCTGCATTTTAAGCGTCTGCTCGTGTAAATGCTCCACAGTCTTTGCGTGGCCATCCAGCTGTTCCTGCTGGGAATGGTAATTATCGGCCAGCGCTTCGGCGCCCGCCTGCGACTTGGCAGTAATCTGCGCGGTTTCTTCTACGGACGCGGTCACTTCCTCGGTTCCCGCCGAAATTTGCTGGGTGGCTGCGGAAACGGAATAGATGCTCTGGTTGATGCTTTGAATGAGTACGGCAAGGTGGTTGAAGGCATTGCCCGCTTCTTCGACTTTGCCCACGCCGGAAGCGACCTCGGCATTCACCTCGTTCATGCTGGCTACAGACCGCTGCATTTCCTCCTGCAGGCTCAGAAGGAACTCGCGGATCTTCTCCGTGGCTTCTCTGGACTGCTCCGATAGCTTGCGTACTTCACCGGCGACAACGGCGAAGCCGCGGCCATGCTCGCCCGCCCGCGCCGCCTCGATGGAAGCGTTGAGGGAGAGCATCTGGATTTGTTTGGTGATCTCCGATATGCCTTGGACGATGTCGCCGATTTTCTGCGACTGCTCGTCCATTTTGCGGAACTGCTCCAGCGATTCCTTGGAAGTCCGCCCGACCTGGCGCATCTGTTCAACGGCGCTTTGAGCCGTGCCGTTGCCGCTAATTGCTTCGGCAGAGGCTTCATGGATCTGCTCGGTCACTTCGCCCGCCGCGGAAGCGATATGCTGGATGCCCGAGCTGATTTCTTCCATGGCACGGGCATTATCGGCCGCGCTGCCGGCGATTAACGCGCTGCCTTTTCCGATGTCTTCGACCGATTCGCTGGAACGCTCCGCCATATCGCGGATGCCGTCCACGCGCTCCTTCAGATCGTTGGAATCGGCCATAACGGTGTCTGAGGTGTTCAGCACCTGGCCGATCAGCTCTTTCAGGCGCAGGGTCATTGTCTGGAAGCTCTCGGCGAGCCTGGAGATTTCGTCATGTCCTTTAACAACCAGTTCCTGAGTGAAATCGCCTTCGGCCAGCCGGTCGCTGTATGCGGCGAGCCGGGTAATCGGCCGTGTAATCCGGCGGCTCATGAACAGGGCCGCGGTCATACTGATGATCAGGGCCAGCAGCGTGATACCGGCACTGGTCCACAGAATGCTCTTCATCTTGTCTTTGACGAAGGTCAGGTCCGAACTGACACCGACGATTAGGCCGCTGCCGGGTATGCCGACATATGCCGTTTTATGTACTCCATGACTGTCGCTGTAAATGGCGCTGATGGCGGGTTTTCCCTTGGAGGCCTGCTCCAGGGCCGGCGTCACTTCCAGCTCTTCCTTCCGTTTAAGCGCCGAACCGTGATCCGCGCTCAGCACGACGGCCTTGCCGTTATTGTAGTCTGCCAGAAAAATCGTCTCCACATTATGCTGGGTCCGCTTGTCCTTGAAAAAAAATTCGACATTCGTTGCTGCCTGATCGTTGCTTCGGGCCTGCTGGGCGTTGGTCGTATTCAGAGTTTTGAACACGTCCTGCGAAGCCGCGCCGAGCAGTTTATCGATCTGCGGGACGACGTAGCTGTTGATGGTATTCACGGAAATGAAGTAAAAGCTGATACTAAGCATAAGCGAAGTAAACAAGAGGGCAGCGAGCAGCAACAACATAAATCTCCGGCCGATGGAATGCCTGATCCGAAACATGCGGTTCTCTCCTTTTTATACAAATAATAAATACCCATATCCGTATGCGGATTTGGGAGGACAGCAGGAAATTGACAGATTATTAGGTCTTTTATCCTGTCTGGCACCCTGTATAAAGACATGCAGGGAATTGTACATGGATTCTATTCTATATAATTAACCCGCGGTTGAATAGAGAAAAATGCTCGGATGTAAGGTAAAATTTTCTGCAATTCAATTTTTTTTGCAAATTCTTGCGAAAGATTCTTCTTTTTTCTGCAATTTCCGAATTTCTGTATCAACTAAAAAAGAGAGAACCGCTAATCGCTAATGATAAGCGCGGCTCTCTCTTTGTTACAAATCCTATAGCGGAAGGTTCAATTCGACCTGAAATTACAATTCCAGCACGGTCCAGCCTTTCGGGAACCGGGTCAGCGTCCGGGCGCCGCCATCTGTGACAAGCACCTCGTCTTCGATCCGCACGCCGCCCAGTCCCGGAACATAAATGCCAGGCTCCACCGTGAAGACGTTGCCGCTCTCCATGATGTCCTCATTCAGGCCGTGCAGGGAAGGATATTCATGCGTATCCATGCCAAGGCCATGGCCCACGCGGTGAACAAAATAAGAACCGTACCCCGCTTCTTCGATAACGGTCCGCGCGGCCAGGTCGACCGAGCCGTATGAAGAACCGGCTTTTGCGGCGGCAATGCCGGCCTCGTTAGCGGCCAGCACGGTGTCATAGATGCGGACCAGCTCGCTGTCCGCCCGCTCCACGGCGAAGGTGCGGGTAATGTCGGAAGCATAGCCGTCCGCGAATACGCCGAGATCGAACATCAGCAGGTCGCCCGGCGCGATAAGTCGGCTGCCGGGAACGCCGTGCGGGAGGGCGGTGTTAGTCCCGGACAGCACCATGGTATCGAAAGAGGGACCGGTTGCGCCAAGCTTTTTCATCAAATATTCCAGCTCCGCAACAAGCTCGATCTCGCTCACGCCTTCCTTCACATGGGTGAGCCCTTGGCGCAGCACTTCTTCAACCAGCTTGGCGGCATGCTCCATCCGCTCGATCTCCCCGGGCGATTTGATGGCGCGCATCCGGCGCAGAAGAGGGCCGATGTCGGCAAAGCCGTCCGCCCGGGCGGCGTTCGACAGTAACTCAAAGCGCGCTACGGAGACATGCTCTTTCTCAATGCCGAGCTTTCCGAGCTTGGCCCCGAAGCGGCTCTTCAGCAGGCTGTACGGATCATCCGTGTCGCTGTGCGTCACGATGGAGGAGACCGTCGACGAGGCATGCGCCGACTCGGCGTCGAGCGCGGGCACGACAAGCACCGGCTCCTCGCCGCGGACAAGCAGCAGGCCGAGAAACCGCTCATGCGGATTGCTGGCGAAGCCGGTCAGATAGTATACATGCTTGGGATCGGTGACAAGCAGGGCGTCCAGCCCTTCCGCAGTCATTTCCCGTTCCAGACGTTTCAGAGCTTCATTCATTTGTGCATTGCTCTCCCTTCGATTCAATTCAGGCCAACTCCTCAATAAGCTGCTGCGGACTGCCTTCGTACAAACCGCCATGGTAGCAGAGCACCCTGTCGATCTGCCGCCCCTCCAGGTTGCGGAGGCTGCGCAGCGCAAGCGGCATGTCCGGCGTCGCCATTTCCGAGGGGCCGGCGAGCTTGCCGTCCACGACTCGCAGTTCGTCGGCTGCCAGCAGCAGCTTGTCTTTTCGGAAATACAGGCAGATATGCCCGGGGGTGTGCCCCGGCGTATGGATGACTTCCACCCCGCCGCCCAAGGGCAGCACATCTCCGTCCTGCAGGACCGTGAATCCGCCAAGACCGGGCAGACTTTCAAGGAAATGCAGGGCCAGATCTTTGAACTCGCCGGACATCTGCGCGATGCGCTCCGGGGTGAATTTGATCAGCGGAAGACTGCCGTTCAGATAAGGAATATCGTCCGCGTGAACCAGAACTTCCAATTCGGGTATTCGGCTTACGAGTTCCGGCAGGTTCCCGATATGATCGATATCCTGATGAGTAATAAGAACACGCTTGATGTCGGATATTTTCGCTCCGGCTTCTTCGACCGTCTGCTTCAAGGCATCGAATTGTCCGAGCATGCCTGTATCAATAAGTGTCAGGCCGTCTTCGTCTTTCAGCAGCGCCGGATAAATTTCGGTGGGCCCGAACACGGGGGAAAGCATGGGCACTTTCAGCGCGATAACCGATTGCGAGAGCTTCATCTTTTTCGGGAGGGCTCCCGGTTCACTTCCTTTCAAATATTGTACAATGAATAGAGAATATCTTAATCCATTCGCCTGCAAAAGGCCAGGGGCTGCCGAAGCCCTTGCGGCTCGGGCATTTCATAGTCAGACGTTATGAATTGACTTTCCATGCGGCCATGGATTACTTTGAAACTATTACGAGCTTTTATGGAGGGATGAACGGATGGATTGGCAGGAGAGCATTATTGAAGACGCTACGCTGGAGGATCTGGCGGTTATTGTGGCCATTTATAATTCCACTATAGCGGGCAGGATGGTTACGGCCGACCTTGAACCCGTGGGCGTGGAGGACAGGCTTGCCTGGTTTCATGAGCATGGCAGCAGCCGCCCGCTGTGGGTGCTCAAAAAGGACGGAGAAATTGCGGCATGGCTGAGCTTTCAGTCGTTCCATGAAAGGCCGGCCTATAACGGAACGGCGGAACTGAGCATCTACGTAAACGAAAAATACAGGGGAACCGGAGCCGGAAGCCTGCTAGTGGGCAAAGCGCTCGAAGAATGCGGGCGGCTGGGGATAAGCAATCTGGTCGGATTGGTATTCGGGCATAACGGGCCAAGTCTGGGACTTTTGAAGAAGTTCGGCTTTGAACGCTGGGGGCTGCTGCCGGAAGTAGCCGATATGGACGGGATACTGCGCGATCTGGTTATTGTCGGCCGGAAGGTTTAGAATATTTGAAATCTTGTGGCGAAAAAAAAGAAACCGGCCTGGCCGGTTCCCCTTTTATGCGGCGATCTTAGATCGTTCAGGTGTGCGGGCTATTGCATTCGGAATCGGCTTCAATCCAGTCCCGGGACCAATGTTCCAAACCACGGATAACCGATTCAAGAGCCATTCCTTTTTCGGTCAGGGAATACTGAATGCGCACCGGCGTCTCAGGGAACACTTCCCGGCGCACGATGCCCTCCTGCTCCAGATCCTTCAGCCTCTCGGATAGAAGTCTTCCGCTGAGAGGAAGGGAGGCTTCGATGCTGCCGAAACGCTGGGGTCCTTGAAGCAGTTGGTAAATGATCAGACCGGTCCAACGCTTTCCGATAATATCCATGCTTTTTTGCAGACGGGGACATAAGGAAGTCTGCTTCATGAGTCTCACCTCTTGCTTACTATTATAAACGAAAAGGCAATGGACCTAAACCAATATAATAAATGAAATACGCTTTAGGAGGAAACGGTTTATGGCAAAAAAGAAGAAAATGCAGAACGCTCCGCGGGCGGTCAAAGAGGAGCCTCAGGCTACCTTAAAGGACCTGCTGAGCAGCGAAGTGCTGAACAAGCTCAAGGCGCAGGCCGATGAGCTGAAGAATGAGGAGGCCAGCCGCAAAGAAGCAGAGCGGAAGGCGGCGGAGGAAGCGCGCAAGACGGAGCAGAAGCGCCTGGACAACGATTTTGCCCATCTGCTGGAGAACAGCAGCCAGGACTGGCGGAAATATAAATAATACAAAAAGAAGCTGTCCGGGACATCCGGCCGGCTTTTTTTAAGCCCTCTGCCCAAGCGGCCTCGTGATCATAAAACGCCCTGCAAAGATTAAGAAGTTGTAACTAAATGAGTGAAGAGGCGGAATATGATTAGGGTACAAATGGAAGCGAGACTGTTGCTTGTAAGGAGAACTTCTCATTGAGAAAAATAATCGTCCCTGTATTGGCTGCCCTAATCCTGATCGGTCTTGCCGCTATTTTCGGTTTCAGACCAAAGTTCCGTGAAGTCGATTTTGAGGTTGAAGGGCGGGTGATAAAAGCATCCGGTCCCTTCGAATACTCGGGTCATGAGCTGCTGGTTCCGCAAAAGTTCGCCGAAAGGCTTCTGGGTGCAAATATCCGCTGGGATAGGCCGGCGCCTTTGCCGAAAGGGGTCTATTATAGAGACAAAGTGGCGGTCTTGATGTACCACCACCTATCCCGGAAACCGCTGCTGCCCTCGATTTTGTCGGAGGACCGGTTCGCCGAGCAGATGATGCTGCTAAAAAGGGACGGCTATCATGTGATTACAATGGGGCAGTACCGGCGGTTTATGCTTGCTAACGTTAGGGTTCCGGATAATGCGGTGCTGCTTACCTTCGATGACGGCTATGAGAGCTTCTATAAGCTGGCATTTCCTGTCTTGCGAAAATACGGCTATACGGCGGTGAACTTCGTCATCGTCTCCGATGTCGACAACCCCGGCAAGGAAGGCTTGCCCAAGCTGACCTGGAGCCAAATGCGGGAGATGAAAAAATTCGGCATGGGCTTCTACAATCATACCTATGACCTGCATTATTTCGCACCCGTAGATGCCGAAGGAGGGAAGGAGCCGGCGCTCAGCGCGCTGCTGTACATTGACGACGAAACGCGCAGCGAGTACAACGAAGAATATTACCGCAGAGTGACCGGGGATCTCGGATTGGCTGAGCGCAGGCTGAAGGAGGAGCTCGGCAATACCGACTCAGCGCTTGCCTTTCCGTACGGTTCATACAATGACCGCGTGATGACCGCAGCGGGTTCGCTTGGGATTCCCCTGACTTTCACCGTGAAGGAAGGCCTGGCAGACAGGGGCGAGACGAATGCTGACCGCATCAACGCGGGAAGCAATCTGCGTACACCCGCCCAGACGATAGACCGGATCAGAAAGTTTGTGCCCAAACGGGAACTGACGGTTAACGGGCGCGGCGTGCTACTTTCCGGCATCCAGCCGGAGTTCAGACAAGGCATGCTGCTCGTTCCGCTTGATGAGATTTGCCGGTCGCTGCACATCGCCATGAATTATGACCGGCTGAAGGGCATGGTGAAGCTGACGATGCCGAAGGCGAACCATGCGTCGCGTCGAAGCGAAGGAGCGTACAGGACGTACGCCCACAGGGGAAATATCGGCCAATTTCGTCCGGCAAAGCCTTGTTCGCGTCTCTCGGCCCGCTGATTGCCGCATATAGTCTGGCTTCGCTCCTCTCCGCGGCGGATTCGATAAATCTGATCGCCGGTCCCGCCATTGCCGGACTGTGCGTATCGCTGGGTGGCATCGGCACAAGCATCGGCGTCGATGCCCGTGTTCGCGCTTGCGGCTCTGCTGCAATGGCATCCGCTCCATTCTGCAAAAGGAACTGGACCCCGGCGTGCTGGGCCGGGTGTTTATTTCGGTCCGGTTCGTGGTGAACACGGTCCGGACGCTGTCCATCGGCGTCGCTTCGCTGATCGCTGGAATCATCGGTTTAAGGGTTATTTTTGCTGCGGCGGCGCTGTGCGTCCTGCTCGGCGGGAGCGCCGCTTATGTGATGGGAAGGCGAGGAGGGCTGGCCGGGAAGGCCGAAGAGAGTGGAATTAATGTCTTTGGAAAATAAAGTATCATTGATAATAAACTTTATGCCATTTATAATCATAATGAACAACTTTTTCTAGGTTTTTAGTTGTTTTCCAGCTCTCCATTAAATGATGAAAGGATGATGTCAGATGATAAATACAAAATTGTCCGCTCGCATAATTTCTTGGAGGGTGACTATAATTTAGCCCTCCTAAAATAATGGAGGATTAGTTTACTATGTCATTTAACTGGATCAACGCAGAGGAGTTCTCTTTTAATAGCTTTTTGTTAATGGACAGATGGATTGTTCGAATGATATGCAACAAGTATGTCGGATGGGATGAGTTTTGCGATAACTTGGGTATAGCTTTAGCACATAATCCATCAGTAGCGTGGTACTTTGCTCATAAAAGTCCTGAAAGCAAGCCTGCGATTGAACAAATGATTGCAAAGGCGCCCAAAAATCTTCCCCCTTATGAAATTCGAAAAGCAGAAGTATTTGTAATTCACGCAATGGAAACTTCGGTCGTTTATGTTTATCCCGACATGATGAACCAAAATTGCGATTACATTTACGCCTGGGATAAACAGTTACTATTTGAACTTGCAGATTTTACGGATAAGGTAGTTCTCGACCTGGGAAGCGGTACAGGAAGGCTTGCATTTGCCGCAGCAGAAAAGGCGAAGCGTGTTTATGCAAGTGACCCTACCAATATGCTGAGGGAGTACATGCGCGATAAAATTAAACGTGAAAATATTGATAATGTTGTAGTCGTAGACGGCATGATCGAGCAAATCCCTTACGAGGATAATTCCTTCGATATTGTTATGTCGGGGCATGTAGTAGGGGACAATTATGATCTTGAGATTGCTGAACTGTCGAGGGTTGTTAAGAACGGCGGTTACATTATTGATTGTATCGGGGAAGATAACAGGAAAAGAGAAGCCGATGAAGAATTAATAAAAAGAGGATTTGAGTCGTTCTATCATGTTAGTAAATCTGGCGGCGATATCTACAGGTATCGTAAGCTGGTTAGTAAATAAAGTCTCATCAATAGCTTGTCAGAAGGCTCTGTATTTACGGACAGAGCCTTTTTACTTATCCATCAATCCGAAAATAGTGTTTAATTATGGTGCAGGATTATGCTAAAGGGGAACAATAGGCGGCCTGTAGACGAACCTATGGCTTCGTCGTACAATGATTAACAATCTAACACCAATCAAGCGGGGAGCTGACCTATATGAAAGTGGGAATCGTTTCGGATACGCACATGGGCCGGATGGCGAAGCTGCCGAAGGCGCTGACGGAAGGTCTGGCCGGAGTCGAGCAGATTCTGCATCTGGGCGATTGGGTCGATCTGGCCGTCTATGACGAGCTGTCCGCTTTGGCCCCGGTAGAAGGAATTGCCGGAAACAATGACGGAAGCGAGATTGTGCGGCGCTTCGGCGAACGCAAAATCATAACACTTGCGGGCGCGCGAATCGGTATGGTTCACGGGCATCGGCCGTATACCGGCAAGGGGACGGACAGCAATGCGCTAAGGGCGTTTGCCGGCGAGAGCCTGGACTGCATCCTGTTCGGCCACTCGCATCAACCGCTGATGCGGAGCGAGAACGGCGTGCTGCTGTTCAATCCGGGCTCGCCTACGGATAAGCGGCGGGAGAAGCTGTATTCCTTCGGACTGATGGATATTGAGGGTGGAAAGATCGAAGCCCGCCATATTTTTTACGAGTCGAAAGGATGAGGTGACATGGCTTTTGAACTGCGGGAGCTGGCGGTTCCGGAAGATAAAAAGATTTACGAGATGGCCCGCGAAATCGGCCCCGGAGAGAACGGGTTTGTGAACAGCCTCTATACTGCCGGATATTCCAAATTTCTGAACCTTCTTCCGGTGCTGCGCGATTATTCCTCCGGGATCGATCTGCCTCCGGGACATGTGCCGCAAACCCTGTATTTTTTGTATGCGGACGGCAGGCCGGTGGGCTATGGCAAGCTCCGTCACCGGCTGACCGACAGTCTGCTTGTTACCGGGGGCCATATCGGTTATTGCATCCGGCCTACCGCGCGGGGAAAGGGTTACGGTACGGCTCTGCTGTCCGGCCTGCTGGGCAAAGCGTCCGAGCTGGGCATCGACCGGGTGCTCCTTACCTGTGACGAAGGCAATGAAGGGTCGAGGCGCGTCATCGAGAACAACGGGGGGCGACTGGCCGAGCTGGACAACAGGTACTGCCGGTACTGGATCGGCCTTTCGAATGTTCAGGCGGCGGCAGGCCGGGATTAGTCCAAATAATGCGGCAATTTCTCCATGGCAAAGCGCTGAGGCCGATTTTACAATGACGGTATAAAGGCTTTGACAAAAGGGAGCGATGAAAGTGACACGGTATGCTGCGGTGCGGGCGGGGCTTGAGGATTTGGAAATGATCGTACCCTTGTTCGACGAGTATCGGATCTTTTACAGACAGGAATCGGACCGGGAGCGCGCTCGGGCGTTTTTGGAAGAACGGCTTAATAAGCAGGAGTCGGTTATTTTTCTGGCGGTTGAAGATGAGGAAGAGGGCGGCGCTGGACGCGCGGTCGGCTTTACACAGCTGTACCCCTCTTTTTCATCGGTTACGATGCAGCGGCTGTGGATTCTGAACGATTTGTACGTTTCGGAAGAGGCGCGGGGAAGCGGCGCGGGTGCGCTGCTGATGGAAGCGGCCCGCGCGTATGCGGAGGAGACCGGCACAAAGGGGCTGACGCTGACGACCTGGACCGATAATTTTACCGCCCAGCGGCTGTATGAGAAGCAAGGCTACATCAGGGATGACGAATTTTACAGCTATAATCTTTTTTTCTGACTATAATATCCGGGGACAGCGGTTACATCCTGTCCTAATCAATAGCGTAAGCTAAGGGGCGTTGAAATGGAGAGCAGCGGTAAAAGGGCGATTTTTTTTGATTTGGACGATACACTTTATGATCATCTTGTCCCGTTCCGAAATGCGGTGAGGGAAGTGATTAAGCCGGACGAGAGCGTGCTGGATGTACTTCATTTATTCGACCGGGTAAGGTATCACAGCGACCAGTTATGGCCGAGATATTTGCAAGGGGAGTTCTCCCTGGACGAGACGCGGGTGCGGCGGATGGAGATCGCTTTCAGCGAATTCGGGATACACCTCAGCCGGGAGCAGGCGACGCTTGTGCAGCAAGGCTATATCAGCCGCCAGTACAACATCGAGATGATTGAAGGCGTTCTCCCGCAGCTGACACGGCTCATGGCGGAAGGGCATGTGGTCGGCATTATTACCAATGGTCCGGAAGATCATCAGATGAGCAAAATCCGCGGGCTCGGCGTGGACAAGCTTATCCCTGCGGATCGGATCTTTATTTCGGATGCTGTCGGCATCGCCAAGCCGGACCCGGAAATTTTCGCTTATGTCAACCGGAAGACGGAGACGGAAGCGGGAAACAGCGTCTATGTCGGCGATACCTGGCATAACGATGTGGTTGGTGCGCTGGATGCGGGCTGGGAAATGTGCTGGTACAATCCGAGAGGAAAGAAACCGGCCACCGATCATAAGCCCCATTATATCTTCCGGAATTATGAGGAGTTTGCCGGTCTGCCGATCGTTTAAGGGCGGGCTGAACGAATAATGATTTTCAAAAGGGACGGCGCAAGCCGTTTCTTTTTTATTGTGATGGGCGCTAGTGCGATACATACTTGTCAAAAAAATTGTAGACAGCAACAACATTCCGGCCGCTGCATCGTTATATCACCGAAAGGAGGTGCAGGATGGGGCCCGGGCACCTGGAGCAGCTGCTTCAACCTAAAATGGCGGAGATCCGCCGTTATTTAATCCGATTGGGCGCTGGCGCCGCCGATGCGGAGGATATTGTACAAGACACGGTTTATAAGGCGCTGCTGTACCTTGAAGCGATCGACGAACGCAAGTTCAGCGCTTGGCTGTATAAGGTTGCGATCAACCGCTATTATGATTTGTGCCGAAGGCAGAGACGGTTTCACTATGACGAGGAACCCGGAGATTATGCCGCTTCGGAGAGCGGACAGCCGGAAGAGACTCTGCTGAGGCGGGAGCAAAAAGACCTGATCGAGCGCATTCTCGGGAAGCTGAATCCTGCGCACAGACAGCTGATACTGATGAAATACGAGATGGAGCTGTCCTATAAAGAGATGGCGGACCTCTTGGGCATCAGCGAGGGGAAGGTGAAAGCTTCCTTGTACCGCGCAAGACGGCAATTTCAAAACCATTACGGAGGTGAGGCATAAATGACCGCTCCCTGGGAAGATCAGGAGGATCAAAGTCTTACGAAAACTATTCAAAGAGCCAAACGAAAAACGTTAATTCGCAATGTTTTGATATCCCTCGCTGTAAGTCTCATTACGTTGGCCGCTATTTTTATCGGCGCTGCCCATCTGATCGATCATGAGTCGTCAGAAAGAATGTTCGATGAATACGGCTATATGTCAATCAGCAGCCCGAATGAGTACCTGGAACCCGGGCACAAGGACCGGCGAGGGTTTCTTTCCGGGGTACTGGAACTGGATACTTACAAGATGGTGGAGGGAGTGCCCGTCCCATGGCGCGAAAAATGGATCAATTACTATGTGCCGGGGTTTCCGTTTACTACCGGGGTACATGGCGGAACCGCCAGTTTGGAGGGGAATGATCCGGCGCTGAAAGCGCAGGGGTATGAATATAACCGCAGATACAATCCCGATAACGGCCAGAGGGAGCTGTTGTTCTATGTGCCGGGTGTCAATTACAACGGCAAGGTGCTGAACGAGATTCCCGCGCTTCTTCAGATGGAATCCGGCAAGCTGGTGGAAATGGCGCTGTCTTTTGACAAGGCGTTTTCCTTTGCCGAGGTGAAGGCCATGCTGCCTGCGGGCGTGCATCCGGTGTGGTATTGGGCCGATACGTATGATGACTGGAAGGACTTCGGTCTTGAGCCTCACAAGGATGAGAAAGGCGTGATCGTATATCCGCAGCCCCTTTTGCCCACATTCGGAGTGCACGGTTTTGGAGTCAGACCCTACTCCGACCAGCCAGACCCGGCGGATTTTATCGGGAATGTAGAGGCGGGAATTCAGCAGAAAGGAACCTACTACAGCGAATATCTTCGAATTTACAACTATTTGAAAAAAGACAAAGCCGAGCCGGACACCGATGATGTCCGCATCCTGGGCGTCGTTGTCACCGGGACCGCGAAAGAACTGCAGATCCTGGACGGTCAATCTTTTGTCCGGGGGGCTGTCCTGGGCGCCGTTGTGGACAGATATTGAAATCTGCCCGAAGGTCGGCAGGTGACCGGGCCGCGCAAGTGTTGCGGATGGAGGTGCCGATTGGCGGCGAGCTGCCACCGATACAAGGCCCCAAGGGACGACGAGCCGAGGTGACGCTGGATGCAGAAAAGGGAGACCGGAATAAGATTCCAGTCTCCCTTTCTATGCAAGTCGCGAACGTTGCGGCACTCCCTGTGCCGGCAGGCGTCTGCCGCTTCCGTCAATTCCCGAAGCTGTACGTCGGGTCGGTCAGTACCAGCCGCTCCCGGATTCCGGGCGTTGCGTAAATTTTGTTGTCTTCGGTAATAAAGAAACCTTCGACTTTTTCCGGAAGAGACTGCAGGTACTTCAAGCCGTCCTGGGCCCCCATCAGGAATACGCCGGTGGAAAGGGCGTCCGCGTCGGTCGCGTTCGGGCTCATGATAGTCAGGCTCTTAAGGCCAAGCTGGCCGGGATAGCCCGTCCGCGGATCGAGAATATGATGATATCTTACGCCGTCCTGCATGAAGAACCGTTCGTATACTCCGGACGCGTCGATGACTTCATCGCTGATCTTGATCGTTCCAAGCTGGGTGCCCCGGCTCTTGTCGGGGTCCTGCAGTCCGATGTTCCACTGCGAGCCGCCGGGCTTGGTTCCGAGCCCTATAATGCTGCTTCCGCCGAGATTGATCATCGCGCTGTCCAGCCCCTGCGCCTTCAGATAATCGGCGATCCGGTCAGCCGCGTAGCCCTTGCCTATACCGCCGAGATCAAGCACCATTCCTTCTTTGGCGAGCTTGACCGTCTTGGCTTTCTCGTCGATGATGATATCCTTGTAGTTCGTCAGGCTCTTGGCTTTATCGATCTCGGCTTGAGGGGGAACATGGTCTCCGCCGCTGCCGATATTCCACAGGTCCACCAGCGGACCGATGGTAGGATCGAACAAGCCATCCATCTCCTGAGCGTATTTGACGGATTGTTTTACCGCGTCCAGCGTCTCATCCGACACGGCAACCGCTTGTTTGCCGGCAGCCAGGTTAACGTCGTAGATTTCGCCGCCTTCCTTGGTGCGGCTGAATTCCATATCCATTCGTTCCAGCATCTGCTGAATATCGTCCATATTCTTCTGGGATACCGTGTCACCGAAAATCTTGATATCGACTACCGTATCGTAAATGAAAAACTGCTGTGAGAGCGATTTCGTTTCTCCGTCCCCCGATACCTGCGATCCGCCCTGCGCGGAATTCGGTTCGCCGTCTCCCTTGTTGCCGAGGAATAGCCACGCTCCAACGGCAGCGGCGATAATAATGACGAGTGCGGCGAGGAGCAGCGCCGTTTTTTTGTTCTTGAACATGTTCCACCATCCATAAAGTAGATTCTTGACCACATCGTTTCTATCATAACTCAGATAGGACGGAGCAGGGAATTACTTTTCATGACAATTCGTGCTGTTGTTTAAATTTCTGTCAAAAATTCGTAAGCGATTGTTGCTGGCAATCAGGCTGTAATGGCGAAATGATAGATTTTGTCAAGCTGATCATAGAATCAAAGGTTTCAGTCCGCACGTAGCGGATATGGACCGGAAAAAATAATGCAACGAACTGAACTTGGAAACTTTTTTAGCTGCTATGGATTTTCAGGTCATCTCTCTTGTCTACATACAGAAAACCTGAAAATGTACATCTTTTTTCGCCTTGAAACCTCCACTCTATAACATGCCTGCCAAAATACAGTTTCTCGCCAGTCCAACCTTAAATGCAGCCAGCACAGCCTTTAATTCCTGCACAATAGAAGGATTTTCCTGGAAACCAACGCTTTCGATCGAAAAAACCTGCACTTTAGCAGGTTTGCAAGCTGCTTGATAGAAATCAAAATCTATCCACCATAAATCCGTTGAGCGATTGCCTTGGCGCGACCCCAATAAAGATGGAAATTTCGTAATTTTACTATATAATTGTACGTGAGTAATAAAAAATTAGCAGTTAACGGAGGTCTATCCATGAAAATAGAGGTTTGGTCCGATTATGTCTGCCCTTTTTGTTATATAGGTAAAAGACGTCTTGAACATGCGCTGAGCCAGTTTTCGGAGCACGATAAAGTAGAAGTCGAATTTCGCAGCTTCCAGCTAGATCCGGAGGCTTCTCCCAGCAGCAAGAGCATACACGAACTGCTGGCCGCAAAATACGGCATAACCGTGGAGCAGGCCAAAACGATGAACGCTCAGGTTGCCGATCAGGCGCTGGGCGTGGGTCTCGACTTCCGGTTCGACACCATGATTCGCGCCAATACCTTCGATAGCCACCGTCTGGCGCAATACGCCAAATCGAAGGGGCTTGAAGCCGAGCTGACGGAACGTCTGATGCATGGTTATTTTACGGAAGGGCTGAATTTGGGCGACAGAGAAGCACTGGCGTCGCTCGCGGCGGAAGCGGGCTTGGACAAGGAAGAAGCCGTAACGGTGCTGAATTCGGACACTTACACCGATGAAGTCAACACGGATATCGCGGCCTCGCGGCGCCTCGGCATTACCGGTGTTCCGTTCTTCGTGTTTAACGGCAAGTACGCTATTTCCGGAGCCCAGCCGGGACCGGTATTCTCGGAGGTGCTGGATCAGGTCTGGAGTGAGGAGAAGGAAGAGCCTGCGCTCCGGATGATCGGCGGGTCTGCTGACGCATCCGGCGGTGACGGCTGCGCGGACGGTTCTTGCAGCGTGTAACGTAAAGGGTCGCGAATAATTGGAAGGGGAGACGCTGCGTGCGCTTCCCTTTTTGTCGTGGAAGAATCATTTGTTCCGTATGGTTGCCCCTTCGCCGCAAAGTCCGGTAAACTAAAGGAAGACAGTTGTTAAGGAGTTTTGATCCATATGAATCCGCAGGAACTTACAATTGAAAATGCGCAGGAAATGCTGCAAAAATATTACGGCTATCCCGATTTCCGGGAGGGCCAGAAAAAAATCGTCGCGAGTCTCTTGGAGGGCCGCGACACGCTTGGCATTATGCCGACCGGCGGCGGCAAATCGATCTGCTATCAGGTACCGGCTCTGCTGCTTCCGGGCCTGACGCTCGTCGTATCGCCGCTGATCTCCCTGATGAAGGATCAGGTGGATGCGCTGACGACGGCGGGCATTCCCGCCGCATATATTAACAGCACCTTAACCGGCAAAGAGGTGAACGAGCGCATCCGCGCCGCCCGCCGGGGAGAGCTGAAGCTGCTCTACGTCGCGCCCGAGCGGCTGGAGCTGGACTGGTTCCGCCTGGAGATGGCGGAATTGTCCATATCCTGCGTCGCGGTGGACGAGGCGCACTGCGTCTCGCAGTGGGGCCATGATTTCCGTACCAGCTATCTGGCCGTGTCGCCGTTTGTGGAGGAGCTTCCACAGCGGCCGATTCTGGCGGCCTTTACGGCGACGGCGACGCCGGAAGTCATGGAGGATATGCTCCGGCTGCTGCGTCTGCGCGGTCCGGGCGTCTTTGTAACGGGCCTTGGCCGGGACAATTTAGCGATGTCGGTGCTGAGGGGCGAGAACAAGAAGGAATTCGTGTTGGAGTATGCCGCTTCGCATGCCCATCAGCCGGGGATCGTGTACGCGGCTACCCGCAAGGAGGTCGACGACCTGTACCAGCGTCTGCGCAGTGCCGGATTCGCGGCGGGCCGCTACCATGCGGGCATGAGCGACGACGAGCGGGCGGAGAGCCAGGAGGCGTTCCTGTACGACGATATCCGCGTGATGGTCGCGACCAATGCCTTCGGCATGGGGATCGACAAGTCGAATGTGCGGTATGTCATCCATTACAATATGCCGAAGAATATGGAGGCTTACGTGCAGGAAGCGGGCCGTGCGGGCCGTGACGGCGAGCCGAGCCAGTGCATCCTGCTGTTCAGCGCGCAGGATATCATGACCCAGAAGTTCCTGATCGAGCAGAATCCGCAGGACTCGGAGCGCAAGCAGAACGAATACCGCAAGCTTCAGCAGATGATCGATTACTGCTATACGACCCGGTGTCTGCGGAGCGCCATGCTCGACTATTTCGGCGAGGTCCACGGGGACAAGCCTTGCGGCATTTGCAGCTCCTGCACCGACGAGCGCGAGCTCGTCGACATGACCGTCGACGCGCAGAAGATCTTCTCCTGCATCCACCGGATGCGCGAGCGCTTCGGCGTGGCGCTGGTGTCGTCCGTGCTGAAGGGCTCGCGCAGCCAGAAGGTGCTGCAGTACGGCTTCGACAAGCTGCCAACCCATGGCGCCATGTCCGGCCGCACCGAGAAGGAAATTACGGAAATCGTCAATGTGCTGATTTCCGAAGGCTATCTGGCCTTGTCCGAAGGCCAGTACCCGGTCGTGCGGCTGCAGCAGCCGGCAGCCGAGGTGCTGCGCGGGCAGCGGGAGGTGCGGCAGCGCGTCGCCCGGCCGGTGAGGCCGTCCGCCGGCGGGAGGGACCGCAGCCGGAGCCGCGACCTTTCGCCTTCGGCCGTCAACGAAACCGTGTTCGAACAGCTGCGCTTGATCCGCCGCGAGCTGGCGGGCCGGGAGCATGTGCCGTCATATATTATTTTTAACGACGCGACGCTGCGGGAGATGAGCGTGGTATGCCCGCAAACAGAAGAAGAAATGATGAAGGTAAAGGGTGTCGGGGAAGTGAAATACCGCAAGTATGGGAAGGAATTTCTGGATTTTTTTCAAAGTGAATTGTATTCCAATGAATCGTAAAGGAGCATACGCAGCATGAAGATCGTCCTGGCCACATTGAACGCCAAGTATATCCACACCTCGTTGGCCATCCGTCTGCTTAAGGCTTACAGTCAACATGAATTCGACATTCAGCTGGCGGAATACACGATCAAAGACCCGGTGATGAACATCGTATCCGACCTGTTTCAGAAGGCTCCGGACGTAATCGGCTTCTCGTGCTACATCTGGAACATCGAGGAGACGGTCAAGCTGATCGGCATCCTGAAGAAAATCATGCCAGGCGTCGCCATCGTTCTCGGGGGACCGGAAGTGTCCTATGAGCCGCTGTACTGGATGAACCGCGAGCCGGGCATTGATTTCATCGTCTGCGGCGACGGGGAAGAGACGTTCCATCATCTGCTGAAGGAGCTGCGGGACGAGCGCAAGTTCCATTTTGTGTACGGGGCGGCTTACCGCAAGGGAGAAGAAGTAATCGTGAACCCTCCGCGTCCCAAGACCGATCTGAACACGCTGCCCACGCCGCACCGTTTTGCCGAGGATCTGCCGGATTTAAGCAAAAGAATTACCTATTTCGAAACTAGCCGGGGCTGTCCGTTCAACTGCCAGTTCTGTCTGTCCAGCATTGAGGTGGGCGTCCGGTATTATGATATTGAGCGGGTTAAAGCGGATTTGCTGTATTTGATTGAGAATGGAGCCAAAACGATCAAGTTTCTGGACCGCACCTTCAACATCAACCGCGAGTACGCGCTGGAAATGTTCCGGTTCCTCATTGACAATCATGGCGGCTGCGTCTTCCAGTTCGAGATTACCGCCGACATCATGCGCCCCGAGGTGCTGGATTTCCTGGCGATGAATGCGCCTCCCGGCATTTTTCGCTTCGAGATCGGCGTGCAGTCCACCAATGACGAGACGAACGAGTTGGTGAAGCGCCGCCAGAATTTTGCCAAGCTGTCCCGTACGGTTATGAAAATCAAGGAGAGCGGCAACATTGACCAGCATCTTGATCTGATTGCGGGCCTGCCGATGGAGGATTACGCGACTTTCCGCAAAACGTTCAACGATGTCTTCGCCATGGAGCCGGAAGAGCTTCAGCTCGGCTTTCTCAAAATGCTGCGCGGCACCGGGCTGCGCGCTCAAGCGGCCAAGTACGACTATGTCTATATGGAGCATGCGCCGTATGAAATTCTGAGCAGCCATGTGATGCCGTTCTCGGACATCGTGCGGCTGAAGCGGCTGGAGGATGTGCTGGAAAAATATTGGAACAGCCACCGGCTGGATCACACGGTTAAGTATTTGATGCGCCATATTTTTGAATCCCCGTTCGACTTCTTCCAGGAGTTCGGCGATTACTGGGAAGTCCGGGGCTGGCAAAAGATCGGGCACCAATTGGAGGATCTGTTCACCCGGCTGAACGAATTTCTGCTTGAACGCGGTACGCCAGAGATGGAAATTATTACGGGCCTCATGAAGCTCGATTATTTCCTCGGCCACAAATACAAGCCGCGCAAAGTGTGGTGGGAGCCGGTTCTCGGCAAAAATGAATGGGGACGCTATCTCCGGGAGATCGCGGAGCGGCCTCAGCTTCTTGGCGAATCCTTGGCGGCTGGGGAAGGCGAAACTGGAGGGAAGCCGGCAGCGGAAGCACCGGCAGCGGGAATACCGGCAACTGGAATCAGTGAACGGGATTTGCAAAAATACGCGGCGCTGGAGATTTTGCCTTTTCCTCTGACCAAGGCGCTGGCGTCCATCAGCGGTCTGAGGGCGGGGGCAAGCGGCGCCGGAGAAGCGGACGCGCCGGAGTTCAAGAAACCGGATGCTGAAGCGCCGGACGTCAACACAACAGCTGCCGGAACGCAGGCAACAGACGGCGAAAGCACTCTCTTGCTTGTGCTGTACCAGCAGGATGAGAGTCAGAAGCCGAGAGTTTATGACCTGCCGGTTCAGCGGGTTCTCCAATAGGCAGAGGGCGTCAGCTTTAGAGCATTCGAACTTCTTCAGTTAAGGGAACATAAGGAGGCTTCATACCGATGAGCGGTACGGTTAGACTGACCGAATATGAGGATGAATTCAAGGAGAGCCTGCTTGCGTTCTTTCTTCCGAAGGAGCAGGAAGAGTTCACGGGAATGCCTGCCGATACGCTGGAACCGGCCTTGCAGGACGTTAACCGGCACCCTACGGTTGTTGTTGACGGAGACACAGCCGTGGGATTCTTTGTGCTCCATGGCTGGGAAGGAATTGACAATGTCTACAGCGGCGGTTCCCGGGCGATGCTGTTTCGCGCATTCCTCATTGATTATGCTAGCCAAAGGAAAGGCTACGCCAAGGCGGCATTGGAACTGCTCCCTTCATATATCTGTGCCCGTTATCCTGGAACGGATGAAATCGTGTTAAGTGTCAACGAAGAAAATATTCCGGCGGAGCGGCTATACTTGGCGGCGGGTTTTCAGGACAACGGTCTTCGGCGGATGGGGCCCAAAGGACCTTAAAAAATTTTGCAATATCCACTGCCGGGTGCGGTTAACGTTGTCCATGCCCGAAGCTCCGAAGGGGAGGAATAGTGTTGATCGAAACGCAGGAATTGCGGGACCAGCTCACCAACATTTTTGAACGGAATGAATGGTTGCTTTCGCTGTTCGAACGGGCGGGAAGCCTCAGTCCGCACCCGTACTATATCGGGGCGGGCTGCCTGGTGCAGACCGTCTGGAACGAGCTTACGGGCAGGCCGCCGATATACGGAGTCTCGGATATCGATATCGTCTACTTCGATGATGCCGACCTCGGTTACGAGGCAGAGAACGAGGTGGTGGAGCGGGGAAAGCGCCTTTTCGCAGAGCTTCCCTTCCCTGTCGACATCAAGAATCAGGCCCGCGTTCACCTGTGGTATCCCGGACGGTTCGGCGTCGGCCTTGCGCCTTACCCTTCTCTGGAAGCGGCGATCGACAGCTGGCCGACGACTGCTTCCTCGCTTGGCGCGCGGAAGGAGGCAGACGGAAGCTGGCGGATTTACGCGCCTTTCGGCCTGGAAGACTTGTTCCGGCTGACGGTAAGGCCGAACAAGACTCTGGTTACGGAAAGCGCGTATTACGCCAAGGCGGACAAGTGGAAGAGCAAGTGGCCCGAGCTTGCCGTGATTCCGTGGTAGACCTGAAGTCTAACTGCGCTTTTTGGCAGCAGCCAGCAGGTGCGGACTCATTCCCAGCAGGCTTTCCTGCTCTTCAACGATGGAACTGATCCTCAGCAGCGCCGCCCGGCTTTCCGGATTCCCCCATTTTTCCGCCAAAGTGGGCACGATCCAGACCGGCCCCTCTACAGCGGCGGTACTCAGGTGGTTGAATCCGGATTCTTCGATTTCTTCCTTCAATTCATTCGGCAGATGAAAAAAAGCTCTTGCAATGAAATTTGGATATTCCTCGGGCCGGATATGCTGGCCGTCCGCAAGTTCGCGTTCGATCATCGACATAAAAGGCTGTTCCTCAAGAATATCGTTCTTTTGTCCGTAAACGGACAGACCCCAGAGAGTGGACCCGAACCTTGAAATGGCAGCGGCGAGCAGCGTTCCGCCCGGTTTGAGCAGTCTGAACGCTTCTTCTAGAGCATCCAAACGTTCGTCTCTCTCAGTCAAGTGATACAGCGGTCCCATCAGAGAATAAGGTCGGCGCTTCCGCCGCTCCTTGCGATTCTCCGCCCGTCCGCGGTCTCGATCCGGTGTACCGGGGCTATGCCGCCCGACGATTGAAGAGCAATGGCGTACTCCACGGCAGCGGGGGATAGGTCGAACAGATGAACCTCATGCCCCAGTTCGGCAAGCCATCTCGAATAGGCCCCGGCTCCGCCGCCGATATCGTAGATCACCATAGGCTGGTCTGACAAGTAACGGGAGATGATCTGTTTGCTCCGCTCCCATTCAATGACGCCCATCCCCGACTGAAGGCGGTTGATTTCCGATCCCGCATTGTAATAATCCAGAATCTGCCGCAGGTCGTCTCTATTATCGTCCACGTTCATCCCTCCCTGTTATAAGGGAAGTATATCCTGTTTTACCTGTTTCTAGATGTGATATATTTTAAAGCTATAAAGTTGTTCCAAAAGGTGGTAAACTGTGTTAACTCGAACGAGACATTGAGCGCGGCGCTTGACACTGAGCGGATTGAGCCGCAGGAGCAAGGGGGAATTGCGGGATGAAATGGCTAGAAATGAGACAGCTGTTTCCCAACCGGTTTGTTTTGTTTTCTGTCCTTGAATATCATCAGGAAGGCACCCGAAGATTTATCGACGAGGTCGAGCCGATTCGCGCTGTTGCAGACGAAGACGCCCGCACGGAATTCAATCAAGCCGGACCCGGAAAGCTGGTCTATCATACTTCCAGTAAAGTATGCGTTCTCCGTATCCGCAGGAGAAAATACAGCAGAGTGAGACGCAAAAAAACGAAGTAAGCCAATCTGCAAAAGGTTGGCTATTGCAATTTAAGCAGCGCAGGGAGCGAGCCTGTTAAAGCTTTTTTCCAGGGGAGGCGGTTTTATGGAATCGGTAATACGTTTCTATGACGGCTATGATGAAGCTTCAAGACTGACGACGGACAATTCCAGGAAGCTTGAGTTTATCACGACTACACATATTCTGGATAAATACATATCGGCAGAGCATAAAATACTGGACCTTGGCGCCGGAACGGGAATTTATTCTTTTTATTATGCGGATAAAGGGAGTTCAATCATCTCGACCGACCTTACGCCGAAGCATGTTGAGATCATTCAAAGCAAGATCAAGAGCGGCGGCTATACGAATATGACCGCTGAACCAGCGGATGCCACGGATCTTTCCCGGTTTGAACCAGGCAGCTTTGACGCCGTTTTTTGTTTGGGGCCGATGTATCATCTCAGGGATCTGGCGGATCAGCGCAAATGTATAAGCGAATGCCTGAGGGTGCTCAAGCCTGGCGGGATTTTGGCGGTCGCTTATATTAACAAGTTTTTTATGCTCCCGTACATGGTGAAGGGCGACTCCCGATTCCTGACCGACCGGTGGGTGGCGAAAATTCTGGGTGAGGGCAGAATCAGCTCGGCGGATGAGGACTGTTTTTGGACGGATGCCTATTTTCATACACCTGAAGAAATTGAGCAGCTGCTCGGTGATCATGGAGTGGATAAGCTGGACAATGCGGCAACGGACGGCATAGGTGTATTAATGAAGGATACCGTTAACCGGTTTAGCGAAGAACAGTTCGACTCCTGGGTGCAATATCATCTAAGAACCTGCTCCGAGCCGTCCATTCTTGGAATCAGCAATCACGGCTTGTATGTGGGACGGAAATAACAGCAAACTTTAAGGAATCGCACAAAAAAGACAGGTCCGTCTCCAATGGGGAAAGGGCCTGTCTTTGCTAATCATAGCGATATTTGTGCTACGTCCGAAGGAGGTTTTGTCCGGAGGGCAGATGGCGGACCAGCCAATCGAGCAGGTCGTCAGTAACCTGGCCGCGGTTTTTCTCATTCAGCATTTCATGCCGGCCCTCCGGGTACAGCCGCACCTCCAAATCGCTCACGCCCAGCCTCCGGTACAACTCGGCCAGCAAGTTGATTCCCTTGCCGTTCATGCCGACCGGGTCGTTCTCGCCGGAGAACAAATATACCGGTTTGTCTTTACACAGAGAGCCCAGCACGGCTTCGGTATGGATATCCTGCAGCAGTCTGAAGAAATCCCGGAAGAACCGGGTCGTGCAGATCGCCCCGCAGAACGGGTCGGATATGAAGCTGTCGACCTCCTCTGTATCGCTGCTCAGCCAATCGAAGGCTGTGCGGACGGGGGAAAAGGAACGGTTATAGCCGCCGAACACGATGCCGTTAAGCAGCACGCTGCGGTGCCTTTCGCCCAAAAGCGCCAGCTGCGCCATGGCCAGCGCCTCTCCGAACCGGAGCATCCCGCGGGGGCCGTTGCTTCCGCTCAAAATATAGCCCGCATATCTTTCGCTCTCAGGCTCGCACATCAGCTTCTGCGCCAGAAATGAGCCCATGCTGTGCCCGAGCAGAAATACGGGGACTCCCGGATGTCTGCCGGACGCGATCGCGGCAATCTGGAGAAGGTTGCGGCGCATCCAATAGAAGCCGTCGCGTCCGGCATCGCCGAGCAAATCGATTCTTCCCGCTGTCCTGCCGTGTCCTCTGTGGTCTCCCGCATACACCGCGTAGCCCGCAGCGTTCAACCGGCCGGCCAAGCGGGCGTACCTGGCGGCCGTCTCGCACATGCCGTGCGAGATCTGAAGGATGCCCCGGACGGGGTCTTCGGCCTCCGGCAGCCATTCGTACACATGTATCGGAACGCCGAGAGGATCTGTCATCGTGAAGGTATGTTCTGTCAACTCTTTTCCTCCTAATAAACAAGCGGACAGGCGGACCGGGAGAAGCTTCAATATCCAAGCCGGGAGCGCCGGCTATGAGGCTAAATCAGGCTTAAGGCAAATACGAACGAAGCAGGGTTGCCTGCCCTTCAATAGTATAGGCGCCAAGGTTGGCCGGGAGCAGATAGCATTCGCCTGCGGAATACGGCTGGGAGCCGCCTTCCCAGATCAGATGCCCGCTTCCTTCGCAAATGACCAGTACGGTAAAGCTCTCCGGATTGGTTTCAAGTCTCCAGTTGCCGCTGACAATGCCTTTTTCCACGATAAAATAAGGCGATTCCGCCAGCAGCAGCCATTCTCCGGGTACGGCGCTGTCCGTCTTCATGGAGGTTGCCCCCGCGCCTTCGTAAGCGGTGACGTTCAGCGAATCCTCGATATGCAGCTCGCGCGGCTTGCCGTCAAGGCCGGGACGGTCGTAATCATATATCCGGTATGTAGTGTCGGAGTTCTGCTGGATCTCCGCAACGACCACGCCCGCGCACAGGGCATGTACCGTTCCGGCCGGAATATAAAACGTATCTCCTACCGAAACAGGAACCTCCTGAAGGTGATCCATTACCGTGCCGTTTTCCAGCGCTTGGCGCAGACTTTCACGGTTCACGCCTTCCTTGAGGCCGTAGATGATTTTGGCGTCCGGCTTGGCGTCGAGAACGTACCACATTTCAGTCTTGCCGAGTTCGCCCTTGGGCAGACGGTCGTAGTCGTCAGTGGGATGAACCTGAACGGACAGGTTGTCGTTGCAGTCCAGCAGCTTGATTAATAGAGGGAATCTTCCGTTCGTTTCCAAATAACCTTTGCTGCCGAACCATTCACGGCCGTAACCTTCGCGGATTTGGTCCAGGCCCTGACCCGCGAGCTCGCCGTTTACAACGGAAGAGGTTCCGTTCGGGTGGTCGGCAATCATCCAGCCTTCGCCGATATGGCCTTCGGGCAAGTCCAGGCCGAACTTCTCAAGAGCTCTTCCGCCCCAGACGCGTTCTTTGAATTCCGGTTGAAATTTTAAAGGATAAGGCAGTGTCATAGATTCATCTTCCTCTCCAACTCAGATTTAGTAGTCCTATCCCTTCTTTTTCTCAAGCGCGATAACATAAGGGGCTGTCCTGCGCTGAAGCTGGCGGTACACGATGGCGCTGGCCGTCTGCTGCGGAACGGAGGACGCCCAGGCCATGGCCGCCTCCGCTTCCAGCTCGCCTCCGGGATGTCCGGGGTAGAGGACCGCCGTTACAATCCCGCCCGGCCGGAGAAGGTCGAGGGAAGCCCCGAGCGCGGCAACCGAACTGTCGGGCAAAGTGATAACGCTCTTGTCCGCGTCGTCCGAGGGAAGATAGCCGAAGTTGAACATGATGGCCCCGACGCTGCCGCGCCACGAAGGGGGCAGTTCGTCGGCCATCGCGGCATGGCTCTTTAACAGAAGAGTCGAAGGAGCGATGCTGTTCCCCGTATCCTCTCTGGCGCGGCGCAGACGCTCTTCGGCAAGCTTCAACGCCTCGGGCTGGATATCGAAGCCGTAGACCTCGCCTCTTGGCCCTGCCGCCTTTGCCAGGAATAGCGTGTCCGCGCCGGTTCCTACTGTGGCATCCACGGCGCGCTCGCCGGGAGAAAGGCGCTCTTCTACCATCTTATGGGCGAAGCTCAGCACGGATAGGAAGCCCATCAGCGCTTTCTCCAATACTTACCCTGCCAGGTATCTCTGCGCACCAGTTCGTCGTCGATTGCATTGAGCACTTCCCATTTCTTGAGGCTCCACATCGGACCGATAAGCAGATCGCGGGGAGCGTCTCCGGTCAGACGGTGCACGATCATTTCCGGCGGCAGCATTTCCAGCGAATCGGCGATGAGCTTAACATATTCATCCTGCTCCAGAAAACGAAGCAGTCCGGCTTCATACTGCTTAACCATCGGCGTTTTGCGCATCAGGTGCAGAAGATGGATTTTGATGCCCTGCACATCCATCTGCGATACGGCGGACACCGTCTCCAGCATCATTTCATGGGTTTCCTGCGGAAGGCCGTGGATAATGTGCGTGCAGACCCGGATGCCGCGGCTGCGCAGCTTCTCCACAGCCTCGTGATAGCACTCCGTATCATGTGCCCGGTTAATGAGCCGCGAGGTGGACTCGTGAATGGTCTGCAGCCCCATCTCGACCCATAGATAAGTCCGTTCGTTCAATTCCGCCAGATAATCGACAACATCATCCGGAAGACAGTCGGGACGGGTGGCGATCGACAATCCGACAACCCCCGGCTGTTCGAGTATAACCTCGTAGTACTCCCGCAGTTCCTCAACCGGCGCGTAAGTGTTGGTATATGCCTGAAAATAACCGATATACTTGGCGTTCGGCCACTTCAGATGCTGGCGGTCGCGGACATTTCCGAACTGGGTGACCAGATCGTCGCGCCGGCTTCCGGCGAAATCGCCCGAGCCTCTTGCGCTGCAAAAAGTGCAGCCTCCCTTGGCAATTGAGCCGTCGCGGTTGGGGCAGGTAAAACCGGCGTCCAGCATGACTTTGAACACTTTATCGCCAAACTGTTCGCGCATTTCGTAATTCCAGGTATGAAAACGTTTATCTCCCCACAGCGAGGCTGTGGAAGGGACTTCTAGTATAGACATGGATGTCTCCTTTAATTGCAAGTAATAATCTTACCCGAGTCCATTGTATCAAAAAACGGGGGCGAACGTAACCGGACAAGACCCCTAGGCTGTTTGACCAAAAGAGCGGCGAATTTGCATGGTCGAAATCGCTTTATCGCACGCAGGCGAATCCCCGTTTTTTCTCAGACTTATTGAGCATTTTTTACAAAAATTATGTTTTAAAAATAGGCCTGCAGAAGGAGAAAATTCACTTGAAATTACTTACACGACATGTTATATTTTGATTGTAAAAACGCTTCATCGTCACCAGCCAGCATGAATGAAGGAATTCATTATTTCCTGTCGCCGTGGTCCATACAATTAACCGTGAGGTGATCAAACATGAATTCTCAAGCCGTACATCCTGAAGGCAGAGGTCCGATCGACGTCCAGTTGACTCCCGACGAGGCTCTTGCGCTTACAGGCGTTGAATTTAAGGGGAATCCGAAGATTAAGACTGAAGCGCAGCGCAAAATCCGCAACGCTTTCGAGAAGACATTTGATTTTAACTCCGAAGCAAGATAGACTATGAGTTGTTGAAATTAGGGACCCCAATTCCAAATACAACAGGGAAGGAATTTCCTTTGCTTTCGCCGCTGGCGGGAGTTCGGGAAATTCCTTTTTCTTTTTCGTTTTTTCATCTTTACTTTTTGCAGTAAGTTAGGCACAATATTGCAGTTGACAGTGATTAAACTGAAATGTTGAAAATCCAATTCATCCCATTGCAAGGCTTTCTTGAAATATCAGAAAGTATAAGCTTCGCGCTTATCCTTGACCTGATATTTCTACGAGAAACGGTGCCGTCTTCTGAAAGACGGCGATGCCGTTTCTTCTTGACTAAATTTTGTTGGATATTGAAAGGAGTAAACATGCGTTTACGCGGAAGAAAAGGAATACGCGAAAGTCTGGAGCAGCAGACCGATCTGGTCGTGCTCGACCCTCGCAGCCACAAAGGACAATGGGCCGGAGTTTTTGGAAACGACCGCCCGATTTATGTCGAGTTCGGAATGGGAAAAGGGCAGTTCATCAGCCGGATGAGCCGCAAGTACCCGGAGATCAATTTCATCGGCGTGGATATGTACGATGAGCTGATCCGCCGCGCCGCGGAAAAAGCCCGGAACGAATGGGAACCGGAGGGGCTGGAAACGCCGCCGAATCTGAAACTCGCGCTGGCCAATATCGACTATGCGGAGGAAGTGTTCGCTGAGGGAGAACTGCAGCGCATTTATCTGAACTTCAGCGATCCCTGGCCGAAAACGAAGCATGCCCGCCGCAGATTGACGCATCCCCGTTTTTTGGACAAGTACCGCGGGCTGCTCAACCCTCTGGGGGAAATTCATTTGAAGACGGATTCGCGCAGTCTGTTCGAATTTTCCCTGAACGCCTTTGCCGACTACGGCCTGCAGATGACGAACATTTCGCTGGATCTGCACGCGGGAGGCATTAACGAGGAGCATGTCATGACCGAATATGAAACCAAGTTCGTCGGCCAGGGCATACAGATCCACCGCTGCGAGGCGATTGTCGGAACAGAAGCGCTGGAACGCTATCAAGCCTTGCGTTTGGACAAATACAGACTATAACCCGGGATTGCCGCTGCTTGAAAGGCAAATGGCAGCCGCCGGAAGATAGCATACCTATAACAAAAGAGGGTCCTTCAGCCTAGGCCGGCAGAACCCTCTTTTGTTATCTCTCCATTCAATTTGGCTTCGGGCGCTTAGCCTCGTTTTTTCAGAAGATTGTCCACGATCTCCGGCCGATGCCGGTGAACAATATTTTTTGCAGGCCGGGTATAAAAAAGCCGGTGCAGGGCAAGCGTGGTAAGAATGATTAACGAATTCCGTTCTGTAAAACATAGCATGTCTGGAACGCGGCCTCAACTCCACAAGGCGACCGTGCCTGCAGCGACCGCGGCGCCGATCAGAGCGCCTGCCGCCACATCGGAGGGATAATGGAGCCCAAGATAGATCCGTGAGAATCCCACCGTCATGGCCAGCGGAAGCAGAATGAAGGCCAGAGCGGGAAACGCCGCCATATAAGGCACAGTGGAGGCGAAGATGGCCGTCGTATGCCCGGACGGAAACGAATGGTCCTTGAGCGGATTGCGGAACGTATTCGTTCCGGGCATCGCCAGGTAAGGACGGGCCCGAGGATACAGCTTTTTGGCGACGGCGACGGGAAGATGGCTGACGGCCAGGGCGATCAGCGCCTGAAGGGCAGGCAGCTTTAACTGGGGCGGGGCAAACGCCCACACCAGAAGGCTGATCCCGACGCTGGCGGTCGCTCCGCCCAGATGGGTCAGATAAAAGAGCCAGAAATTCAGATGACGGTTGTGCAGCCGTCCGTTGATCCAATGAAACAGGCGCCGCTCTGCAGTAAGCAATTTTAACATTTTAGGTCTCATAGTGGTCCCTCCGTTAGTAACGGCAGCCGGATAACCGGCCTTAATTAGGATAACCCGCTTTAGCCTGTACAACTAACATCATCATACTTTTTTGCAAGAGCCGATTTCAAGAAAAAGGTCGGTTTTGCGCGAAAAATGACAGCTTTGACTTAGAGTGCCATTAAGCCGTACAATGATTCAAGCGGTCTTTCCACGTTTATATGGTAACAGAGAAAATCAAGCGTTTTGTAAAGTTGGGACACTGGGAAGAAATACCATATCAGCGGTATATATAAAAAAGGCTAAGCCCGCTGAGAATACCCGCTGAGAATAAAAGCGGATTTCTCGTCTGAAGTTCAAGCTTGCAACAAAAGGGTCATTAACCGCGTTCTAAGGTCAAAGAAAAAAAGAACCTGAACCAAAAAAAGGGGGCATCAAAGGATCATGACAGATGCAATTTTTGTAACGCTCCAAGTGGTCTTGGCGTTAATCGCGATTTATCAGTTCGGATTCTCGTTGTTCGGACTGCGCAAGAAAAAGAAAAAGGAGTTGTTCCCTCCGCAAAAATCGTTTGCGGTGCTCGTGGCAGCGCATAACGAACAAGAAGTGGTCGGAGCGCTCATGGAAAATTTGAAGCAGCTGAATTATCCGAAAGAACTTTACGACGTATTCGTCATCTGCGATAACTGTACGGACGCAACGGCCCGCATTGTTCGGGAGCATGGCATGAACGCCTGCGTCCGAACCAATAATAACCTGAGAGGCAAAGGCTACGCCATCGAGTGGATGCTGGGGAACCTTTGGGAGATGCCGCGCCAATACGATGCCGTCGTGATGTTCGATGCGGACAATCTGGCCCATACCGATTTCCTGATGGAGATGAACAACGATCTCTGTTCCGGCGCAAAAGTCATCCAAGGCTACATCGATACGAAGAATCCCGAGGATTCTTGGATCACCGCAGCCTATGGCATCTCTTACTGGTATATTAACCGTCTCTGGCAGCTGTCCCGCCACAATCTGGGAATGGCCAACTTCCTGGGCGGAACGGGCATGTGCTTCGAAACGAATCTGCTCAAGGAAATGGGCTGGGGAGCAACCAGCCTTGTAGAGGACCTGGAGTTCACCATGCGCAGCGCGTCGAAGGGCGTATATCCCGAGTTCAACTACGACGCCAAAGTATTTGACGAGAAGCCGCTCACGTTCAAAGCCTCGTCCAGACAGAGGCTTCGCTGGATGCAGGGGCATTTTACAGTCGCCCGTCGCTATTTCTTCCCTCTGCTATGGCAGAGTATCAAAGAGCGGAGCCTGACCAAATTCGACCTGGCCCTGTACGGCGCCAACGTATATATCGTGCTCCTTACGTTCCTGATGACCGCGGTCATGTGGATCGACAGCTCGCTTCTCGGCGGGCCGCATATCGCCAACCTGTACGGACACTTGCCTTTGTGGCTCAGCTATGTCGCTATCGGCGCCAATATATTCACCTTTTTCATATCGATGATTCTCGAGAAGGTGACGTTCAAGAAGGTGTACGCCTATATGCTGGTCTTTCCGATTTACCTGATTTCATGGTATCCGATTACGTTCTACGCGTTCTTTACGCAAAACAACAAGCAGTGGAGCCATACCAAGCATACCCGCGTCGTTCGCCTGGAGGAAGTTCAAAGCAAGCAGGGCTAGTGCCTGCAATTAAAAGACGCCAAATTAATGGTTGACATCACTGCGCCGAATATTGTATAGTATTCAAGTGTGCTAAATATGTCGGAGATTATAAGCAGAAGCACCGGCTTCTCACCTGATCGGCTTTAAGCCGGCTGGTTTTGATCTCAATGCTTTATGAATGTGGTTCGTTCATGAACGTTGATCAAACGGGTTGTCGGTAAATTCCGGCGACCCGTTTTTTAATGGGAAGAAGCTGTTATATCTATAGCCAATCAGATCCGGAGGTGGAGAATTATCAGTAAGGACCATATGATCAATGATGAGATTCGGGCGAAAGAAGTCCGTTTGGTTGGTGCGGAAGGAGAACAAATCGGGATTAAACCGATCCGCGAAGCGTTGCAAATGGCAATAGATCTTAATCTGGATTTAGTCAATGTAGCGCCGCAAGCGAAACCGCCGGTATGCCGCATCATGGATTACGGGAAGTTCCGTTATGAGCAGCAGAAGAAAGAGAAGGAAGCCCGCAAGAACCAGAAGATTGTGGACATCAAGGAAGTCTGGTTCCGCGCGAACATTGAAGAACATGACTATCAGACCAAGTTCCGCAATGTGGTCAAGTTTCTGAATGAGGGCGACAAGGTGAAATGCTCCGTCCGCTTCCGCGGACGTGAAATTACCCATGCGAATATCGGTCAGAAAATTCTGGAGCGCGTCAAATTGGAAGTGGCCGAGATTTCCGTTGTGGAGCGCCAGCCCAAGCTGGAAGGCCGCAGTATGATCATGATTTTGGCCCCCAAATCATCTTAACAAGCAGCATAACTATTGAGGAGGAAACACAATGCCTAAAATGAAAACTCACAGCAGCCTGAAGGGCCGCTTTAAAATTACCGGAACGGGTAAAGTAATGCGCTACAAAGCTTACAAAAACCATCTGCTGTCCCACAAGTCCAAGCGCGCTAAACGGGTTCTGGGAACAAACCCTGAAATGGCTCCTGGTGATGTAAGACGCCTGAAGCAAGGCCTGGCTAACTTGAAATAGTTTTTATTACACAATTTTTGGGAGGTTTATTAATATGGCAAGAGTTAAAGGCGGCTTCGTCGTTCGTCGTAAACATAAAAAAGTACTGAAACTGGCAAAAGGTTACTTCGGCTCCAAACACCGCATTTTCAAAACCGCTAAAGAACAAGTAATGAAATCGTTGGTATACGCATACCGCGACCGTCGTCAAACGAAACGCAACTTCCGCAGACTGTGGATCGTTCGTATCAACGCTGCAGCCCGTCTGAACGGCCTGTCCTACAACAAGCTGGTACACGGCCTGAAACTGGCCGGAGTGGACATCAACCGCAAAATGCTGGCTGATCTGGCTGTAAACGATCTGAACGCATTCAACTCCCTGGCTACCGTAGCCAAAGAGAAGATCAACGCGTAAGCAACTTTTTGAGATATGAAAAGCACCGCTTCCCGGGATTCCCGTGCAGCGGTGCCTTTTTTGTGAAAATTTATGCGTATGCGGAAGCCGATTACTCCCAGTATTTTGTCGTTATAAGCTGGGCAGCCAGCTTCTTGCTGGCGGCGCGTCTGACTTTCCGCAGTTCAGACCGTTCCTCCGCTAAATCGCTGATCAGCTTCTCTTCGTCCGTCTCGGGGATAACAGCGGGTACGGGGGCGGGCTTGCCGTCAGGACCGATGGCTACAAAGGTAAGGAAGGAAGTGGCCGCCACGGCACGCTCTCCGGAGTATAAATTTTCGGCTATGACCTTAACGAATACCTCGATGCTGGTACGGCCGGTCCAGGAGACAAAGGATTCGAAACAGAAGGAGTCGGTAGGCCGGATTGGGGACAGAAAGTCGACGGAGTCGGTGGAGGCGGTAACGACATTGCATCGGCAGTGGCGCATCGCGGAGATGGAGGCGACTTCATCTATGTTGCTCATCAGCTTCCCGCCGAAAAGGGTTTGGTGGTTATTAACATCGTTGGGGAAGACACGCCCCGTTTTGAATACGCGCGACTCCCGGCAGTACTTCGAAGCCGGAGCTGCCGGCTGGGATGATTCACTCATCATGATCGGCTTCCTTTCCTTGGAATGATAAACATATATAATAATAGAGTTTACCAGATTGTGCAATACTATTTATGTTTGCTTCAGGGAGACATTGAGGACGGTGGAGGTAAGATGACATGAAGGGGGCATATACATAACACAACACGTAATAGAAAGCGATTTCTTGAGGGGAAATGCAAATTTTTATTAACCAAAGGTCATTAATTTACTGGATTTTACCGTTTTTAACCGTTATAATTTGTTTCAATGGCATGTCCAAGGAGAACACAGAAGACATCCAATTTCTTAAGGGGGATAACAATCGATGAAAAAAGTTTTCAAGCTGTCTCTCGTTATGCTGCTTGCTTTCACGGTCATTCTGGCCGGATGCGGAAGCAACAATAACAACGCGTCCGGAGACACAAACACTAACACAGGCACCAACACTGAAACCAATACGGGCGCCGGCGAAGCCACTACAGACAACTCCAACATCAAAATCGGTATGGTTACCGACGTTGGCGGCGTAAACGACAAATCGTTTAACCAATCCGCTTGGGAAGCCCTGCAAGCTCTTGAGAAAGAAAACGGCGTTAAGGTTCAATACCTGCAAAGTAAATCCAATGCGGACTATGAGCCGAACCTGAACCAATTCGTTAAAGACGGTTATGCTCTTACCTGGGGCATCGGCTTTGACATGGGCGACTCCTTGAAAAAAGTTGCGAGTGAGAATCCCGACGCCAAACTAGCCATTATCGATAACGTAGTAGATGCTCCCAACGTCGAGTCCGTTACCTTCTCCGAGAACGAAGGCTCGTTCCTGGTAGGCGTGGTTGCCGGTTTGACGACCAAGACGAACAAGATCGGATTTATCGGCGGAGCGGAAAGCCCGGTAATCAAACGTTTTGAAGTGGGCTTCATAGCGGGAGTTGCGGCGGTTAATCCAACTGCAAAAGTAACGCCTACTTATGCCGGCGCTTATGACAAGCCGGATATCGGCAAATCCCTAGCTGCTACTTTGTACGATGCAGGCAATGACATCATCTTCCCTGCGGCAGGCGCAACGGGCAACGGCGTATTCAACGAAGCTAAATCCCGCAACAAAGCCGGAGGCACGAAAGTATGGGTAATCGGCGTAGACAAAGACCAATCGCTCGAATTTGGCGACGATGTAACGCTGACTTCCATGATGAAACGCGTTGACGAAGCGGTTAAGGTTGTTTCCAAACAAGTTATCGACGGTACTTTCAAAGGCGGCAGCACTACCGTGCTCGGTTTGAAAGACAACGGCGTAGGTCTGCCGGATACTTCTAAAGCCAACGTGAGCGCCGACATCCTGGCTAAAGTCGACGATTACAAACAACAAATCATTGACGGTAAGATTACTGTACCTTCCGAATAATTCTTTTCTATAATTGAATAAGATCGGAACAAGAATCAAGGCCGGTTGTATAGCTGGCCTTGTTCTTAGTTAGGCGGGCGACTTTTATATCAAGGCCCGTCCCATCCGGTACGGCTACCGTCTCGCAAGAGGCGGTACAGCCGTGTCTAAAGAAGATATTCGAACTGTCGTTATTGTATCTATTTTTTATACTCCCCGCACGGGTTCCCGGGACGACCCCCAATATATGGGCTCAGGGACAAACAGCGGCTTTGCTGAATTATAATCTGTAATGAGGGTGATTCCATGAGTGCTGCGGCTCCTGTCGTAGAGTTGAAGCAAATCACGAAACGTTTTCCCGGTATCGTCGCCAATGACTCTATCAGCCTGACGCTGGAGAAGGGCGAGATTCATGCGCTGCTCGGCGAGAATGGGGCAGGCAAATCCACATTGATGAATATCGTATTCGGACTGTATCAGCCCGATGAAGGCAGCATTGAAATCGGCGGCAAACCGGTTATTATCGACAGTCCCAATAAAGCCATCGAGCTTGGCATCGGCATGGTGCACCAGCATTTCAAGCTTGTAGACCCTTTTACGGTAACCGAGAATATCATTCTTGGAATGGAGCCGAAGAAAGGCCTTAAAATTGACTATAAATCCGCAGCGGAGCAGGTTCGCAAGCTGTCGGAGCTGTACGGTCTTCAAGTTAATCCGCATGCCAGAATCCATGATATCTCGGTAGGGATGCAGCAGCGTGTGGAAATTATGAAAACCTTGTACCGCGGTGCGGATATTCTTATATTTGACGAGCCTACCGCCGTGCTTACTCCTCAGGAAATCAATGAACTTATGGCGATTATGAAGCGACTCGTTGCCGAGGGCAAATCCATTATTCTGATCACCCATAAACTGAAAGAAATCATGTCCATATCGGATAGGGTTACCATTATTCGCCGCGGCAAGGTTATCGACACCGTCAAAACATCGGAGACCAATCCGAACGAGCTGGCAGAGAAGATGGTCGGACGGGACGTAACGTTTAAAGTGGACAAGCAGGACCCGCAAGTCGGAAACACGGTCCTTAAACTGGACGGAGTAAACAGCAAGAACAAGGAAGGCATTTCGGTATTAAATAATCTGAGCTTTGAAGTCAAGTCAGGAGAAATTTTGGGTATTGCCGGGGTAGATGGAAACGGTCAGAGCGAACTGATTCAGGCCATCACAGGCCTCCGTAAAATCGATTCGGGTTCCATTATCGTCGAAGGGAAGGAAATAGCCAACCTGTCCCCGCGCAAAATATCGGAAATGAATGTATCACATATCCCGGAGGACCGGCATAAGCACGGTCTCGTGCTTGACTTCACCGTCAGCGAGAATATGGTGCTTGAAACCTACTACAAGAGTCCATACAACCGGAATGGTTTTATGAATAACGAAGTGATTGACAAGCATGCCGAGGAGCTGGTTCAGGCTTTCGACGTGCGAACGCCATCGATACACAACACTGCCCGTTCCCTGTCGGGAGGAAACCAGCAAAAAGCCATTATTGCGCGGGAAATAGACAAAGAACCGACCCTGCTGATTGCGGCGCAGCCGACGCGCGGCCTTGATGTAGGCGCTATCGAATTTGTGCAAAAACAGCTGATAGCCCAGCGGGATAAAGGTAAAGCGGTGCTGCTCGTCTCATTTGAGCTGGACGAAATCATGAATGTATCCGACCGTATCGCCGTTATTTATGAAGGACAAATTGTCGGCGAGGTCTATCCGAAGGATACGAATGATCAGGAGCTTGGGCTTATGATGGCAGGCAGCCTGAAGCGGGGAGGTAAAGCGGGTGAATAAGTTCAAAAAGATATTTGCGACAGACAGTTATATTGTGCCGCTTGTCGCGATCCTGCTTGGATTTCTGGTCGGCGCAATCGTTATGCTGATCGGAGGCTATGATCCAATCGCTGCCTATGGAGCCTTGTTCAAGCGCGTCTTCGGCAGCCCATATGATTTCGGCGAGGCAATCCGCGAAATGACGCCGCTGATGCTGACCGGTCTATCGGTAGCCTTTGCGTTCCGTTCCGGACTCTTTAATATCGGTGCAGACGGTCAGGTGCTGATCGGAATGACGGCGGCATCGCTCATCGGCATTAAATGGGCCGGATTGCCCTTGTTCCTTTTGGTTCCCCTTGCGGTTATCGGAGCCGGCTTGTGCGGCGGACTTTGGGCCGGTATTGCCGGTTACCTGAAAGCCAAGCGCGGCATCAACGAAGTTATCACAACGATTATGCTGAACTGGATTGCCCTTTTTCTGGCCAACTACATTGTCCGCAACTTTTTGCTGATTCCGGGGCAGAATCGGTCCGAGGATATTCCGGCTTCCATATCAATGACCTTTTTAAATTCATTCTTTGATAACGCTCGCCTTCACTGGGGAACGATTATCGCGCTGGCGGCGGCGGTGTTCTTCTACATTTATTTGTGGAAGACGAAGCAGGGCTTTGAGATGCGGGCTGTAGGCCTTAATCCCCATGCCGCCGAGTATGCGGGGATGAATGTTGGACGAAACGTCATGAAATCGATGTTTATTGCCGGAGTCTTCGCGGGACTCGCCGGAGCCGGCGAGGTGCTTGGCGTATTTCACTACCAAGCCGTGTTTGCGGGATCGCCGGGCTACGGCTTTGACGGCATCGCAGTGGCGCTGCTGGGGCTTACACATCCTTTCGGTGTCATTCTGGCCGCGATTCTTTATGGAATGCTGACTTACGGGTCGGCGGGCATGAGCTTCAATGCGGACGTTCCGCCTGAGCTGATCCGCATCGTAATCGGTTCGATTATATTCTTCATCGCGGCACAGGGGATTGTGCGCTGGGTGCTTAAGCCCTTTTACTTCAAGCGCAAGAAAGAGAAGGTGTTATAGATGGATGTGCTGACGCTGCTAGGCCAAATGCTCAATACGACGCTTGTATTCTCCACAGCGCTCATTTTCGCCGCTCTGGGCGGCATCTTCTCCGAGCGTTCGGGCGTGGTGAACATCGGGCTTGAGGGTCTCATGATGTTCGGTGCCTTTGCCGCCGCCGTCGGCGGTTATTATGCCCAGGATGCGGGGTATGCCGGCATGGCTCCCTGGATCGGCGTGCTCTGCGCCATGGCCGTCGGCGTAATTGGGGCGCTTATTCATGCCTTCGCTTCCATAACGTTCAAAGCGGATCAGACGATCAGCGGTACGGTAATCAACTTCCTTGCCGCGGGCAGTACGCTTTATCTTGTTAAGCTGCTGTTCGAAGGGGCGGGGGAAACGCCGCTGATCGACGGGTTCTATAAATACAAGGTGCCGGTGCTTTCTGAAATTCCGGTGTTGGGACCCGGCTTGTTTAATAGTTACCCTACAACCTACTTGGCGATCATTCTGGTGATTGTGGTGTATTACCTCCTGTTCAAAACGCCGTTCGGTCTTCGTCTCCGGGCGGTCGGCGAGCATCCGAGTGCAGCAGACACGCTTGGGGTTAACGTCAACCGGATGCGGTATATCGGCGTTATGCTAAGCGGCATGTTAGCCGGTATCGGCGGAGCGACGATTACACTTACGACGACAGGCACCTTCGCCCACAATACGATTTCCGGGCAGGGCTTTATCGCCATTGCGGCCATGATTTTCGGCAAGTGGAATCCGCTTGGCGCGTTCGGCGCGGCCGTGTTCTTCGGATTCTCGCAGGCGATCCGCAATTACGTTCAACAATTTGGATGGTCTCAGGATATCCCCCAGGAATTTATCTACATGATCCCTTACGTGCTGACCATTATTGTCCTTGTGAGCGCGGTCGGCCGCTCCTCGGCTCCGTCGGCGCTGGGGCAGCCTTACGATCCAAGCAAACGATAAATGGCGATCGTCCCCTTTCGTTTCAACCGCATTTCCGGTTTCAGCCGGAGATGCGGTTTTTTGTTTGCGCATTTTCTTATCCGGATAGGCAGCCTGGGCAGAGGTACAGGCGGGCAGAAGCGGCGCCGAATACACTGTCTCGAAGACAGCAATAGGAAAGCAGAGATTTTTTGGCAGCAGGGCTAATTCTGCCTGTGTGCACAGTTCTGAGAATGTCAAGAGGAGGGATATTATGACACAACTTGTGACCAAGAAGCAGGTTATGAAACTCGTGGGCAAAAATATCGTAGCGGTGAAAAAAGACGGAACGAAGGTTGCCGGCAAACTGCTTCGCATCTCGGGCAATCGTCTGATTGTGCAGCGGTCCGGAGGCAAAAAAGTACAAACGAAAGCCCTTATCCCGCTGGTGTTGTTCGACCTGCTTGCTATAGGGACCGCACCATACGCTTACGTCGGCTACGGCTATGGATATGGCAAGCCTTATGGCCCGGGTTACGGCCATGGCTACGGCTACGGCAAGCCTTATGGCTCGGGTTACGGCTACGGCGGCGGACCTAATCCCTACGGTTTTTTCTAAGACTCCAATTTTTCAAATGCCTGTCGCCTGTAAATGTTTCTCCATCTCGTAGCACATGCCCTGCGACGAATATCGGACTACGGAGTAGCCCAGCTTTTCATAAAAAGCGAGCCCGCCGGCATTCCCGATGTCTACAGCCACTTTGGATCGCCGGCATCCGCGTGATAATGCAAACCGCTCCGCCCGGTCCATGAGCAAATTTCCCCAGCGTTTCCTCTTCGCAGACGAGTGGACGGCAAGCATATCGATATACAGCAGATCTCCGTGCAGCATAAAATGGACAAAACCCAGCGGGTCGCTGTCGTAATCGCGGCTCGCCACAAGCGTCACTCCCCGTCCGAGCCGGCCAGGGAGTTCTTTTTTGACCTGGTTCAGCACTTTTGCGGGCAGATGGGACAATGGCACAAGCTCGGTCTCGATCAACCGGTGAATAATCTCATCGTCCTGTTTGGGTCTGCGGTATCGGATCACGGCGCTTCCCCCTTCCACATATTGTCGTACATCATATGATTGGCGGGGGGCTGCGGGTTCCGCCCAGGACCAAAGAGGGACAAAGCGGGGAGATCAAAATAAGGGATTGACTAACCGTGTAAGGAATCATATAATGTGTCTAAACATTTTATTGACTATATTCAACGGCAATGAAGAGGACGAAGTTTTAAGGGCTCTTTTGACCAGAGAGCGGGTGGAACTGCTGAAACCACCGCCAAAACCCCTTATATACGAGCTCACCTCGGAGCTGTTTTCCTGAAAGGTCCGCTTTTGGATTAGGCGGAATTATTAGGGAAAATCGTGTGGTCCGCGTTACGGACTTCAGGTTGCAAAGATCGGCTTTTGCCTACATCGATGGGTTTTTGCAATCCTGCCAAGGCATTGCATCGCGAGATGCATTGCAAATATGGGTGGTACCACGGAAGAACAGCCTTTCGTCCCTCACGCGCTTATGCGGCACGTGGGAGATGAAAGGCTTTTTTGATTGTATGAAGCCGGCTGGTTGAATGATAAGGGCGATCGTCGTTTGTATAGGAAGTTTGACATTTTGTAAGGAGGATGACTGAATGATGACGCAAATACCGGAAGCGCGGTCAACAGAAGAATTACGTGAGAAATGGATGAAGCCGGAAGTGATCAGCGGATCGGAGATTTTGCTCCGCAGCCTGGTGCTTGAGGGCGTGGATACCGTGTTCGGATACCCCGGCGGAGCCGTTCTGTATATTTATGACGCGCTGTATGGCTTCAGTGATTTCAACCATGTGCTGACCCGCCATGAACAAGGGGCGATTCACGCGGCTGACGGATATGCAAGAGCAAGCGGCAAGACGGGCGTATGTATCGCGACTTCCGGACCCGGGGCGACCAATCTGGTCACCGGCATTGCCACGGCGTATATGGACTCCGTTCCGCTGGTGGTGATCACGGGCAACGTTTTCTCCAGCCTGATCGGTACGGACGCTTTTCAGGAAGCGGACATTACCGGCATCACGATGCCGATCACTAAACACAGCTATCTGGTGCGCAATGTGGAGGATTTGCCAAGAATCATTCACGAAGCTTTCCATATTGCATCGACGGGCCGCAAAGGGCCGGTGCTTATCGATATTCCAAAGGACGTATCCGCGGCGAAGACGCTGTTCACTCCCGTGACGAGCGTAAATCTTCGGGGATACAATCCGCGCACGGTTCCGAACAAGCTGCAGCTCGACAAGCTGGTGCGCGCGATTTCGGAAGCCGAGCGGCCGATCATCATCGCGGGCGGCGGCGTTATTTATTCCGGGGCGCATGAGGCGATGTACGAATTCGTCAAGCGTACGGAAATCCCGATCACGACAACGCTGCTTGGACTGGGCGCTTTCCCGAGCGCCGACGAGCTGTGGATGGGCATGCCGGGGATGCACGGCACATATACGGCGAACAACGCCATCCAGCAGTGCGACCTGCTGATCAATATAGGCGCCCGGTTCGACGACCGCGTAACGGGCAAGCTTGACGGCTTTGCGCCAAACGCCAAGATTGTGCATATCGACATCGATCCTGCGGAAATCGGCAAGATTGTATCGCCTGACATTCCGATCGTAGGCGACGTCAAGACGGTGCTGGAGCAGCTTATTCCCGAAGTCGGACGGGCTGCGAACGCGGACGCCTGGAGAACGCAGATCGCCCAGTGGAAGCTGGATAAGCCGCTTCGTTACAACGATGACGGAAAAGTGCTGAAACCGCAGTGGGTCATCGAGATGATCAATGACACCACGAAGGGCGAAGCGATTGTAACGACGGACGTCGGCCAGCATCAAATGTGGGCGGCGCAGTATTACAAATTCAATCATCCGCGTTCCTGGGTGACTTCCGGCGGCCTCGGAACGATGGGCTTCGGCTTCCCTTCGGCAATTGGCGCGCAAATGGCCAATCCGGAACGGCTTGTGGTGTCGATCAACGGTGACGGCGGCATGCAGATGTGTTCCCAGGAGCTCGCCATCTGCGCCATCCACAACATTCCGATCAAGATCGTCGTTATCAATAACGAGGTGCTCGGCATGGTTCGCCAGTGGCAGAACCTCATTTATGGGAAGCGTTACAGCTATACGGATCTGGCCGGAAGCCCGGACTTCGTGAAGCTGGCTGAAGCTTACGGGGTTAAGGGGCTTCGGGCGACCACGAAGGAAGAAGCAAGGTCGGCATGGCTGGAAGCTCTGGAAACGCCGGGACCGGTATTGGTGGAATTCCTCGTATCGAAGGACGAGAATGTCTATCCGATGGTAACCCAGGGCTCGACCATCGATCAAATGCTGATGGGGGATGAATAACTGTGGCAAGAAATACAATTTCCGTGCTCGTTAACGACCAGCCCGGGGTGCTCCAGCGGGTATCGGGGCTGTTCGGACGGCGAGGCTTTAATATCGAGAGCATTACCGTCGGTCAATCGGAGGAAACCGGACTGTCCCGGATGGTCATTGTGACCTTGGGAGACGAGGAGCAGCTGGAGCAGATTGAGAAGCAGCTCTACAAGCTGATCGACGTCATCAAAGTGGTGGATCTAAGCTCCAAGCCGATGGTCGCCCGCGAGCTGGCGCTGATCAAAGTCAAAGCCGATCCTTCGGAGCGGCCGGAGATCATGGGCGTAGTCGAAACGTTCCGCGCTTCCGTCGTCGATATCGGCAGCACGAGCATGCTCGTACAGGTGGTCGGGGATACTCAGAAGATCGACGCTATGATCGAGCTGCTGAAGCCTTACGGCATCCGGGAACTGTCGCGGACGGGCGTTACCGCAATGATCCGGGGAAATGTGCAGTAGGTCTATTTTACAACTTTAACGAATTGCTGCTTTTTTGCGGTACAATATAATTTATGAACGGCATGCCCGCTAAAGAGCGGGAGCTTGAGGGGAAGGCGAACGATGTATGCCGCTTCTCTTGAAGCACCCGCTCTTTAGATGGGTTCCAAATTAAAGGAGGATTTTGACAATGGCAGTAACAACGTACTATGAGCAGGATGGGGATCTGAGCGTATTAAAAGGTAAAACAATCGCGGTTATCGGTTACGGCAGCCAGGGGCATGCCCAGGCGCAGAACCTGCGTGACAGCGGACTTCAAGTAATTATCGGCCTGCGCGAAGGCAAATCGTTCCAAACCGCAAAGAATGACGGTTTTGAAGTGCTGCCGGTTTCCGAAGCGGTATCCCGCGCGGATGTGGTGCAAATTCTGATGCCTGACGAAACCCAGGCGTCCGTATACAAGAATGAAATCGAACCGAACCTGAAACAAGGCGCGGCGCTCATGTTCTCCCACGGCTTCAACGTGCATTTTGGCCAAATCATTGCTCCGAAGGATTCGGACGTACTGCTGGTTGCTCCTAAGTCTCCTGGACACATGGTTCGCCGCACTTATGAAGAAGGCTTCGGCGTTCCCGGCCTGATCGCCATCGAGCAGGACGCTACAGGCAACGCGAAAGCGATCGGCCTCGCTTATGCCAAAGGCATCGGCTGTACCCGCGCAGGGGTAATCGAGACCTCCTTCCGCGAAGAAACCGAAACCGACCTGTTCGGCGAACAAGCCGTACTGTGCGGCGGTGTAACGGCTCTGATCAAAGCGGGCTTCGAAACGCTGGTTGAAGCCGGCTATGCTCCGGAAATGGCTTACTTCGAGTGCCTGCATGAGATGAAGCTGATCGTTGACCTGATCTATGAAGGAGGCATGGCTACGATGCGCGATTCCATCAGCAACACGGCGGAATACGGCGATTATGTAACCGGCCCCCGCGTCGTAACCGACGAAACGAAGAAAGCGATGAAGGCGGTACTGAGCGACATTCAGCAGGGCAAATTCGCCCGCGACTTCATTCTGGAGAACCAATCCGGCCGTGCATTCCTGACGGCTACGCGCCGCAACGAAGCTGCTCATCCGATCGAGGTTGTCGGCGGACAACTGCGCGAAATGATGGCTTGGATCAAGAAATAAGATTGGCATAACCAGTACCCGGATTCACATATACGGCATTTTGCAAAAATGCTCATAAACGCAAGTCTTTAGGTGCGGCTCCGCTTCATGCGGGCCGCATTTGGAGCGTTTGACGATTACTTTTAAGGAGGTGCCCGGCATGCGAAAAATTTATATTTTCGATACGACGCTGCGTGACGGAGAGCAGTCCCCCGGCGTGAATCTGAATACTCGCGAGAAGCTGGAAATCGCCTACCAGCTGGAGAAGTTGGGTATTGACCGGATGGAGGCGGGATTTCCCGCGGCATCGCCGGGAGATTTGGCCGCGGTCAATGCCGTCGCCCGGGCGGTTAAGAATGTAACGGTCATCGGCCTTTCCAGATCACGGGAAGCGGATATCGATGCCGTCAAGGAGGCGCTTCAGGGCGCGCAGGACCCCTGCATTCACCTGTTCCTCGCGACTTCCCCAATTCACCGGCAGCATAAGCTGCGGATGGATAAGGGGCAGGTGCTGGAGACGGCGCAGGCGGCCATCCGCTATGCGAAGAAGTATTTTTCCAAACTTGAGTTCTCGCTTGAGGATGCGGGGCGGACCGAGCTTGATTTTATGGCCGAGGTGGTCGGCATGGCTGTTCGCGAAGGCGCGAACGTCATCAACATTCCCGATACGGTCGGATATCTGAATCCTTCGGAGTATGGGGCAATCTTCAAGTACTTAAAAGAAAATGTTCCAGATATTGACCGTGTTCAGCTCAGCGCGCACTGTCATAACGATCTGGGAATGGCGACGGCGAACACGCTGGCGGCCATCCAGAACGGGGCGGATCAAATCGAAGGCACGATCAACGGCATCGGCGAACGCGCGGGCAATACGGCGATTGAAGAGGTAGCGATGGCGCTGGAGACGCGAAGCGAGTATTTCGGCGCCAAGACGTCGCTTGTGCTGTCCGAAATTTCCCGTACGAGCCGCCTGGTCAGCAAACTGACCGGTATGGTGGTGCCGGGAAACAAGGCGATTGTCGGCGCAAACGCATTTGCGCATGAGTCTGGTATCCATCAGGACGGCATGCTGAAGGAAAAGACGACGTACGAGATCATGACGCCGGAAACGATCGGTTTGAAGGAGAGCAAGCTGGTGCTGGGCAAGCATTCAGGCCGCCACGCCTTCCGCGACAAACTGAGCGATCTCGGCTACGATCTGCCGGAAGACGAGCTGAATGCGGCGTTCTCCAGATTCAAGGATCTGGCGGACAAGAAAAAAGAAGTATCCGACGAGGATATTCTGGCGCTGCTTGAGGCAAGACTGGTCGATACACCGGAAATCTACAGCCTGCGCACCCTGTATGTCACTTACGGCAATGAAGCAACGCCTACCGCGAAGCTGATTCTGAATGGCCCGTCGGCGGAACCGGTCGTGGCTGTGGCCGAAGGCAACGGCTCGGTTGATGCGATTTATAACGCTATCGATCAAGCAACGGGTGAGGAAGTCAAGCTCGACGACTATTCCATCAAATCCGTCAGCCAAGGCAAGGACGCTCAGGGCGAGGTGCATGTCATTCTGTCGCAGGGCATTGTGGCTGCGGCGGGGAGAGGTCTCAGCACCGATATTCTGGAAGCCAGCGCTCGGGCTTATCTCGATGCGCTGAACAAGCTGATTGAGAAGCGCAAGACGTATACGGAGCGTGAAGACGCCCATTTATAGCAATTGGAGCTGCCGTTTCCAAATTTGGACAGAGACGGCGGAACGCGAAGGACTGTCTCCAGACGCGGATTGATCCGCTGCCGGAGCAGTCCTTTTTTTCAAATATAACTCCTGGGATGGCAGATGGGATAAAATGCAAACCGCCTTCTCATACTAATGTGAGAAGATGGAGGTGAATGTCATGCCCAAAAATAGCGCCGATCCCAAAAAGGACCGAGCGGATAATCGCGCAGATAAGAAAGACAATCAACAGAATAAAGCCCATTTCACCGAAGAACCTCAAATGCTGACGAACAATAAAGCTGCCGATTATGTCCCAAGCTTAAATGGCATTACCAAAAATGAAACTTAAGTAGCAGAAAGGCTGCTCTCCCGTCGCTATGTGACAGGAGAGCAGCCTTTTTATGATTTATAATTCTATTTTTTCTCGTAGATCACGAATACAACACCACTTAGAATCAGGATGGAGCCGATCCAAAACGTTATACCGATGTTCTCGCCCAGAATAAGCCATCCGAGCAATGTCCCGACTACGGGTTGAAAGAAGAAAAATATCCCCCCGCTTGAAGCGTTAAGCATTTGCAATCCGCGATTCCAAAGCAGAAATCCGCCTGCCGTTGAGACAATGCCCAAATACAAGACTCCTCCCCAGATCGCGGGATGTCCCAGTTGAGAGACTGGAATGGCGGATAATCGCCCCAAAACAAAAGGGGTCAAAACAATTAGGGCCACCAGGATGGAATAGGTCGTCACCACAATTTGCGAATATTCGCTCGGCACACGCTTAACAAGAACAGACATGAGTGCCCATGTTAATGCGGCAACAAGCAGTGAAATACCGCCAAGCTTACCGGACATATTCACATGATCGACGCCAACGATGAGAAAAACTCCAGTGGTCGCTAGACAAACGGAGAGTCCCTTTTTACAGTCAACCGTTCTTTAAGCAGCAGACGGGCAAAAATCACCATAAATGCCGGTGTTGAAGAAGTGATAATGGCTCCCATTTGTGCTGAGGACAGCATTGTGCCCGTTTCCTGGGTAACGATCGAAACAGCGTTGCCAATGATTCCAATGGCTATGATAATTAGGAAATCACGTTTATGGATTCGCCATTTTTGCCGAGTGATCAAGCCGACCGCGAGAAGTGCGACAATAGCCACTAAATAACGCATCCACACAAGCTCCAATGGCGGTATAACCGATACTACAATTTTAACGACAACGTACATACCGCCCCAAATACTTGCGGCTAAAGCTAAATAGATAGAACCTAGCCAATTGTTTTTCATTTAGTTTGTACCCTCCGTTTATTGATTTAGGCTGGTAATGCCCTTAACGGAGAGATGCAGTCACATTCACTCCACTAAGGGCGGGAGAGTGCTGCAGGTACATCATTTTCAAATAATGGGGCCAAATACATCTTCGTTCACCTCAAGTCTCATCTGAAATTACGGATATACATGTTATACATTTTTTCATAGTAGCAGACGGGCCTGTTTTTGAACAGACAACTACGTTTATTAGCTCCTAGTTATTGGAATGCAAACCCAGCTGAACGTATACCCAAAATCAGGTTATGATTAAATCAATAATTTTTGCAGGGGAAAGAAAGAGTCGGACGTCAAATGTAGTATAGAGGGGGAGGGGAGACAACTGGAAGAGGCAGAATGGATATCGGCCGTACTGAACGGCGAGCGTCAAGCTTTTGCGCATCTGGTGACGCGCTATCAGGGCTTGGTATACCGGGTGTGCGTAAAAATAACGGGAGAACCCGAGTCGGCCAAAGATATGGCCCAGGAGGTATTCATCAAAGCCTACAAGGCGCTTCCCTCCTTCCGGGGCCAATCCTCATTCTCTACATGGTTGTACCGGATCGCCTACCGCACCTGTCTGGACTTCAAAAGAGCCAACGACAGAGAGTGGAAGCACCGCAGCACGGTGGATTACACGGAGAATGACTATGTGACTCTCCAAACGCCGGAGCATGCCGCGCTTCGCAAGGAGACCTCCGAAGAGCTTGGAGAAAGTGTGAACAGTCTGGCGGAACCGTACCGGTCGGTTGTGCAGCTGTACTACTTTAACAGGCAAAGCTATCAGGAAATTGCGGAAGTGAAGGGCGTATCGGTAAAAACGGTCGAATCCCAGCTGTACCGCGCCAGACAGATCATGCGAAGAAAAGGGGAGAGATGGGAATGAAATGCTCAACAGTGATGGAATGGATTCCCCATTATATCGAAGGTCTTCTGTCTCCCGAAGCGGAGCGGGAAATGACGCGTCATATCGGAGTTTGTCCAGGCTGTGCGCGTTGGCTGGAGGAAGCAAGGGCGATGGAGGAAATGTGGAAAGAACTGGATGGAGATGTTGATCTGGGGCTGTCTTCCGGGATACCCGATCTTGTCCCTCCGGTGATGGCTGAAATCGAACGGCTGGAGGCTGCGCGGCAAAAGAATGACGCCGGACCCGTTACTTCCAGAAGACGGTTTGCGCTTCGGGCCTCATGGATTCACTACGGCCTTGCCGCCTGTCTAACCTTTGTGCTGCTGGAGTTCGGCGTATTTGAACAGCTGGGCTACGGGCTAACGGAAATCAACGGCCATATGTCGAGCTCGGTCACCGAACTGTTCGGCGCCCAAAGAACGCGCTAAGCGGATAGAAAGATAGATCCATATTTTGCAAGCGGAATGTCGGCAAAAACACATAATCAGGAGGACATCACATGATAAAAAAGAAACGCTGGCTCACCTTTATGCTGGCCATGGTTCCGGGTCTCGGACATTTGTATCTGGGCTTCAAAAAACAGGGAATGCAGTTTATGATCGGCGCGTTTGCCTGCATCATTTGCATCCCTTCCATCCCGCAGGTATTCCCGTTCGCGCTGGCCGCTCTGTGGTTCTATCAGCTGTTCGACGCGCTTCAAAAAGCGACATGGAATAAGCTTGCGGCTGCGGAACACGAGCGGCTGATGTATGAGCCGGAAGGCTTCGGCGCGCCCTGGCCGCCCCTTTCCATGCCTCCGATGCCCGATTATCCGAAGGATGACGTGAATCCGGTGCTGCTGGGAGGGTCCTGCATCGCAGCGGGGGTTATTCTGCTGATCATCACGATGTTCCCGGACTTGTGGCTGCTGCTCTCAGAATTAAATGTCGGCACTGTTTTGGTGTCGCTGGGCCTGATCGGTTACGGGCTGCATATGCTAAAAAAGAATACTAAAGCATAGAAACGGAGAATTAGGGTCATGGGAAGATGGAAGATCGGAAGTTTGACGGCGGCGCTCGGCTGTATCGCGCTCGGCGTCATCATTGCGCTGATTCAATACGGTAAGCTTACTTACGAGGCCATCGGGTATTTATGGCCGGCGCTGCTCATCCTGCTGGGGCTGGAAATGCTGATGCGTCTTCTGCATAGATCGGAGACCAAGACCCGGACCAGCGGTGGGGCAATCGTTCTGATTGTGCTGCTGGGCCTCGTGAGCGCGGGACAATCCGTGCTTCCGGGAGGCTCGCTGGACAGCTTGCTGGGTAAAGCGCATCTAAGCACCGTTAACGGAACGGTGCAAACCGGCACGAATATTAAGAAGGTCATTATTTCAATTCCAAACGGCAGGGTTAAGTTGAACGGTATTGAAGGAAGCGCTCTGACTTACGAAGGCAAATTGCTGTCCCCGGGCAGCAGTCAGAGCGAAAGTGAACAGGCAATGAAAAACAATTGGAAGGTAAGGACGGATGGCGACACGGTAGTGCTTGAAATGACTGCGGAAAAGAGCTTGTTTTCGGGTATTTACTTCGGTTTTTCCGGCAACAGTCCCTATCTCAATGTGAGTCTTCCTGCGGCGCTCGCAGTCAAGATCGACACAAGCGACGGTTCGCTGGACGTTTCGGACCTGGAAGGCGGAATCGAGGCCGACACCTCCAATGGCAGAATCGAAATGAGAGGCATTAAAGGAGGAGTCAAGGCCAGCACTAGTAACGGCTCGCTCAACCTGCAGAGCGTGGAAGGAGGAGCCCATATCACCAGCTCCAACGGATCCATTACGCTTGAGAATATTGCCGGCCAAGTGTATGCCAAGAGCAGCAACGGCAAAATCGTCATTAAATCCCCCATCACGGGGAATTGGGATTGCGCTTCAAGCAACGGCAGCATCTCGCTGACACTGCCTCAGGCGACGGATGCGACGATTGCAGCCGATACGAGCAACGGTTCGATGAAAGGAAGCGTGAACTGGCAGGAAAAAAACGGCGGCCACGGATCGGCGGTGCTTGGAGGCGGGAATCATACTGTAAAGCTGTCCACGACCAATGGCAGCGTGACCGCGGATATCGCGGAATAGCCTGAGACAAGAAGAAGCCGCAAGCCGCCGGAGGAATCCGGCAGCTTGCGGCTATTGCTGTTCTTTGCTTACCAGGCGTATGCCTTGGGCGCGGCCCCTCCGGGGCCGGGGAAGATCTCGTCCAGCTGGGCCATAACGGAATCGTCCAGTGCGACTTCCAGGGAGCGCAGGGAACTCTCGATCTGCTCCAGGGAGCGGGGGCCGATGATGGGGGCGGCAACAGCGGGATTGGCCAGCAGCCAGGCCAAGGCGACATTGTCCTGCGGTTCGCCAAGTTCCAGACATAGCTTGGAGAACTGTTCCAGCTGATCCTGGTGCCGTTCGACGCGTTCTGCATTGCCGCCGCTGCGGCTGCCTGCGATTTTTTTGAGCGCGTTGCGGCTGAGCAGACCGCCGTCCAGCGGGCTCCAGGGAATAACGCCAAGCCCCAGGCTCTGCGACGCCGGCAGTACCTCCAGTTCCGGAAGCCGGCAGGTTAGGCTGTACTTGTGCTGCTCCGATACGAGGCCAAGAAAGCCGCGGCCCTTGGCTTCAGATTGAGCGACCGCAATATCCCACCCTGCAAAGTTGCTGGAGCCGACGTAGCCGACCTTGCCTTGGCTTACTGCGAGCTCAAAGGCTCCCCACAGCTCGTCCCAGGAGACGCTGCGATCCACATGATGCATCTGATACAGCTCAATGTGGTCGGTCTGCAGCCGCCGCAAAGAGCCTTCCAGATGCCTGCGGATTTTGTAAGCGGACAGTGCGCGCTCGTCATTCGGGCCATCCAGCCGATCGTTCATGGCGCCGTACACTTTGGTGGCGAGCACGACCTTTTCCCGCCGTCCGCCGCCCTGCTTGAACCAGCGGCCGATAATGCTTTCGGTCAATCCTGAGTTTTCCCTGCCTCCATACACATTCGCTGTGTCAAAAAAATTGATCCCGGCATCGAGCGCGGTGTCCATAATGGGAAAAGCTTCTTTCTCGTCCGTCCGTTCACCAAAGTTCATCGTTCCCAAGCAGAGCCGGCTGACCTTCATGCCGGATTTGCCAAGTTTCGTGTATTGCACCTCGCGATCACTCCCCGGAATAATTTAAGAAACGAAGTAATAGAAAGCGTTTGCTTACTTATTGTAAACAACTTCGAGGGCAGGAGCAATGCGGCAGCCGGACACTTCGTGAAGGTCAGCGGGTTGAATGAAAATTCGGACGGCCGGTTTTGGCAATATACTGGGGAAAAGTACCCGGCTTACGTCCCAGCAGACATTCCAAATCGGGGGATACTCTTTTGGCCATACCGAGCTTTGCCGTCATGTAAATGCCGATCATAACGATTAAGAAATCGCGTTTTACCCCTTTGCGGGACATTTTTTTCCAAAAGGCTGGAACACTGGGGTTCGCGTATTTGATTGTTTCATTCCACTCCGCGGAGAGCAGTTCGGCGACCTCGTAATAGTTCAGCGCCTCGCTGCCGGTTAAATCATAAGCCTTATTTTCATGACCGGCCTCTGTCAGAACCTTAGCGGCAGCCGCGCCGATATCGGCAACATTCACAAAGCTTGTCTTTCCTTTTCCGGCGGGGACGAAGATCGTCCGCTCATTGATCAATTCTTCGCCGTGCTGGTTCAACAGATTTTGCATAAAAAAGCCCGGGCGCAAAAAAGTGTAAGGGATTCCGGACTTCTGAATCAGCGCTTCGATTTTGGCATGTGGCACAAGCTGGTTCTTGTCCGCGCCCATTACAGATAAAAAGACGATTTGTTTGACGCCCATCCGAACGGCAGCGTCCATTACGGGCCCGAAGTATCTTTTGGCATCGGCCAGATGGGGAGGGCGCAGCAGGAACAGGCGGGTGACGCCGCTCAGAGCGGGCTCGATGGATGCGGGATCTTCAAAGTTCATATAGATGCCATCCGTGTTTTTTCGGCTGCTGGCGATGCGATAATCGGCATTTCGCAGTTTCAGTTCCCGTACTAACTCCTGTCCGACATTTCCTCCCGCTCCCGTTACCAGTATCATTCGAGCTCTTCCTTGCCCAAGTTGTCCATCATTTGCCGCAAAACGCCGATCGTCGTCCGGATCTCGCTGTCCGGCACTCCGCGCAGCGCTTCTTTCATCACCTTGTTGCTGACATCCTCCAGCTTGGCGATGAGCTCCATGGATTGATCGGTCAGCAGAATAAACTGAGAGCGTCTGTCTTTCGGATTATCCCGGGTGTAAACGAAGCCTTTATCCGCCAGACGATTGAGGATGCCTGTAATAGTCGGCCGGTCGGCATGAAGCCGCTTCGCAATCATTGCGGGGGTGGCACCAGCACCGGTCGCCGAAATATCTTTGATAACGGACCATTGCTGAGCGGTCAGACCGTAAGCTTTGAGCCGTTGGGTCAGTCTGGATTTGGACATAACGCTTACCTTGTGTATAAGATAGCCAAGATTGCCGTTCATTACATCACCTCCGTGGTTAGTGTGCTAACTACATGATTAGCATACTAACTATAAAGGCGGTTGGCAACTATCCCCGACAATTGCATCCCTCATTAATGAACAGGTCATAATAAAAAAGCAAAGACGATGCAAGGAAGCCGCCCTCGCTGCAATTATTATGGGCACCCGGCCATGTATTCTGGCGCTGAACCTGCCGAAGTATTGAGTTTCCGTCTGACTCCATTGCGGCTTATAGGCGGTGCCTATTAATTGATAGATTCCATATCTTTGTCCTTTTGACCTCGTTATGTTACAACAATATACAGAAGAACTATGTCCGCGTGGGCGCGGATCAACTTGAGGAGTGACGAAGAATGAGCGAAGTTAAAAAAATCGCCGTAATCGCAGGGGACGGTATCGGGCCCGAAGTTGTGGCGGAAGCAGAAAAAGTATTAAAAGTAACCGAGGAGGTATTCGGCTACAAATTCGAGACCGAGCATGCGCTGTTCGGCGGCATCGCGATCGACGAGAAGGGTACTCCGCTGCCTGCGGAAACGCTTGACATCTGCAAGAGCGCGGATGCTGTGCTGCTGGGAGCCGTGGGCGGCCCCAAATGGGACACCAACCCGAAAGAACTCCGTCCGGAAACCGGGCTTCTGGGCATCCGCAAAGCGCTGGGCCTGTTCTCGAATCTGCGTCCCGCGGTCGTATTCGACTGTCTGAAGGACGCCTCCACGCTGAAGCCGGAAGTGCTTGAAGGAACAGACCTGATCGTCGTACGTGAGCTGACCGGCGGTATTTACTTCGGTGAGAAGTTCCGCCGTCAAAGTGAGCAGGGGGAAGAAGCGGTTGACACCTGCGCATACAATGTAACTGAAGTGGAGCGCATCGCCCGCCAGGCGTTCGAAATTGCCGGGAAGCGCCGGGGCAAGCTGGCTTCCGTCGACAAAGCAAACGTACTGGAAACGTCGCGCCTGTGGCGTGAAGTAGTTATCCGCGTTGCGGCAGACTATCCGAACGTGGAACTGGAGCATGTGCTGGTTGACAACTGCGCCATGCAGCTGCTGCGCCGCCCTTCGAGCTTCGACGTCATCGTCACCGAGAACATGTTCGGCGATATTTTGAGCGACGAAGCCGCAATGCTCACTGGTTCCATCGGTATGTTGGCCTCCGCTTCGCTGGGCGAAGGAAGCTACGGCCTCTATGAGCCGGTTCACGGCTCTGCTCCGGACATCGCAGGACAAGGGCTGGCCAATCCGATTGCTACGATTCTCTCGCTGGCCCTGATGTTCCGCATGACCTTCGGCTACGAAGACGCGGCAGCCGCAATCGAAGCCGCTGTGGCGCAGGTGCTTGATGCCGGGCACCGTACCAGCGATATCGCCGTGGACAAGAGCAAGGCGATCAGCACGAGCGAAATGGGCGACCTGATCGTTGCAGCTATTCGGAAATAAGAAAACGTCACACAATTTTGCTTATTTATAATAATTATAAAAAAATAATCACTGTAATCTTGACTTTGATTTTGTGCGGTGATACCATTTGGTTTGTAGCAGCAAAAACGTAACCAAATCCAATCATAACCAAGAAAGACACTGCCTCTTCACCTGATTTCAGAGGGATGGCCGCTTGTTTTTCTTACATAATCAAAGGAGGATTTTCGCAATGGCAGAACGTTTGGTAGGTAAACCGGCTCCGGATTTCACAATGGAAACCGTATCGGGGGATGGCAAAGAATTCGGCAAAGTCAGCTTGTCCGACTATCGCGGCAAATGGCTGGTATTTTTCTTCTATCCTCTGGATTTCACTTTCGTGTGCCCGACTGAAATTACGGCGCTCAGCGATGCGGCCGATCAATTCACGGCGCTTGATACCGAAATTCTTGGCGTGAGCATCGATTCCGTGCACAGCCATAAAGCTTGGATCAACGCTTCCAAAGACGCTAACGGTCTTGGTCAGCTGAAGTTCCCGCTTGCTTCCGACATTACGAAGAAGGTTGCCAGCGATTACGGCGTGTTGATCGAAGAAGAAGGCATCGCGCTTCGCGGTCTTTTCATCATCGATCCGGAAGGCGAACTGAAATACCAAGTCGTCAACCACAATGATGTAGGCCGCAGCGTGGAAGAAACCTTGCGCGTGCTGCAGGCGCTGCAATCGGGCGGATTGTGCCCTATGAACTGGAAACCGGGCGATAAGAACCTGTAAGCTGTAAGGCTTCCACTTTTTGTCCTTTGAAATGCTGATTAAAGCCTCCTTCCGGATGTTTATCCGGTCAAGGGGGCTTTTTGCAACAAAACGCCTGTCTTTTTGCCTCAATATGATTGAAAATGGGCGTAAAGGTTAATATAAACCTTAAATCAGCAGGAATCGCCGGCAAGCGTGTATAATACAATAATACGAAACCATTGAAATGACCTGAGGAGGGTGAACAATCATGAGTTTTTGCTGTGGAGCGAGTATGGTAGGTACCAAGGGGACACTGAAGCATTATCGCACGCAAGTCCATAATGTTCCCCTGCTCTTTTGCCCGGTATGCCATCGGGTTGAAGTTCATTACAAGGTCGAGAACGAGTATGAAATCTTGGCGGAATATGCGCACGGCGACGGCGTTACCGACGTGGATTTCCAGGATTATGTGATGGAAGACGAAGAGTCCATTTTTGAAAATGTCGTCAATATGGAAAGTGAAGACACTTTGGCCATTATTCGCAACCAGATCGATATGGCGCTTGATTTGCTGGCCGTAGCCAAGCAGATTGAAGACGTCAAGTGGGAGAGGGAGCTAAAGAAGAGGCTCGCCGTTATGAGCCAGCGACGTCACCGTCTTCAACAAAAAGCATAGAGGTATGCAGCATATGATTACTTTACTAGAAAGACCTCTGCGATTGCAGGGGTTTTTTTGGTTGGCAAAAGAAAACCATACGCTATGCGTATGGTTCGGGAGAGCTTCCAGCGATGTATCAAAAAAAATTCCTCCTAATGTTACAATAAATTTGGTTCGCCAACCGAATTTATCGCACAATAGGAGGAATACAGATGTCATCTGATGTGAACAGTTTAGCACATACAAAATGGAATTGTAAGTACCATATCGTGTTCGCCCCAAAGTATAGACGCCAAGTAATCTATGGGAAATTGAAACAAGATATTGGGAAAATACTGAGACAACTATGTGAAAGAAAGAATGTAGAAATTATCGAAGCAGAAGCGTGTAAAGATCATATTCATATGCTGGTGAGTATTCCACCAAAGCTCAGTGTATCGGCGTTTATAGGATATTTAAAAGGAAAGAGCAGCTTGATGATCTTTGACCGACATGCCAACCTAAAGTATCGGTATGGAAATCGGAAATTTTGGTGTAAAGGGTTTTACGTGGATACCGTCGGAAGGAACAAGAAAGTGATACAAGAATATATCCAAAATCAACTGCAGGAGGATATCGTCGCGGAACAAATAACAATCATGGAATACATTGATCCATTTACAGGAGAAGAGATCAAAGATAATCGAAAGAAGAAGAAATAGAAAACCCCTTTAGGGGTAGCAGTAAAAGTAGTGCGGTTGGCGAACCATTCAGTGCCCTTTAGGGCTGGCCAGTAATAAAGGCTTTCAGCCGCAGAACAAACCACCCGTTATACGGGTGGTTTTGATTATAAGTAAAGCATGTTTCCTTTGGCCTGTTCAAGAGCGGCACTAAAGTATCATTTTATGTTTTTTTTGCCATTCGACAGTATCTCCGGTTGCTTTGGCTACTCTTCTTGGATATGATTGGAGTATAGTTAAACGCTTGGATAACTTAATAATATAGCGATTGCCGAATGTTCTTGCGGCTTCATTGCATATACTGAAATGACAGCGTAATTTGATGTCGCAGAACTGCCCGTTTATTTTGTATTCCTGCTTCGTCAATTTCAGTTGAAGGGGGAACTTCACATCGTGTTACACGAAATTCAGGAAAGCCGGCTTCTGCCGGAGCGGCCTTTCCAAGCCGGGCTTCTGGACAGTACATATGAGAATGTTCTGGAGCATATGGACAGTGGCGTCATGCTGTTTGATGAAGAGGGTTTCCTTACCTTCCTTAATGCAAGGGCATACGGGATGCTTGAACTCCAGCGCTATGAACTATCAGGATGCACAATCGTCGATTTATTGACGCATCTTTCTTTGGCCCGCACCAAAAAGAGACAACTGCTGAAAGTCTATCGGGAGACGGTATACAAAGGAAAATCGATGTGTGAATTAATGGATGAATACGGCCGGTATTGGGAAGTAAACGCATCTTACGGAGCGGATATGAACGGCAGTTACCTATTTACTATCAAGGAAGTTTCCGATTATAAAAGAATAGAACAGACCGCTTACCAAAATGACAATCTGGCCATGCTTGGCAAATTATCAGCCTCAATCGCCCATGAAATCCGCAATCCGTTGACCGCCATCCGCGGATTTATCCAACTGCTTCGCCCGCATCTGCAGGGGCTGGGGAAAGAGGAATACGCCAAAATTATATTAGCCGAGATTGACCGGGCAAATGATATTATTCATGAATTTCTGTCCTCATCCAAGCCTTCCTCTCCGCAAACCAGAATCGCTTCCATTTCCGCCTTGTTGAAGGAAGTTATACTGCTGACAGAAAGTGAAGTCTTGATGAAGGGCTGCCAGATTGATCTTCAATCCTTGGCCAGTGACTTGTATGTTTCCGTCGATGTGAAGCAGATGAAACAGGTCCTGATCAATATGATACGAAACGCCCTTGAGGCTGTATCCGACCGTTTAGACGATTCCACAGGGAGAATTGAGTTGGGCGCGCGCAAAGAGGGCAGTGAGGTAAGGATATTAATCTCCGACAACGGCAAGGGTATGGATGCATGCACCATGAACCGCTTGTTTAGCCAGTTCTTCACCACCAAGGAGAACGGAACGGGGCTGGGGCTTTCGGTAAGCGACCGGATCGTCAAGAACCACGGGGGACGGATTTCTGTCACAAGCCGGGTTAATGAAGGGACCAGCTTTGTGATATCGCTTCCACTAATCACAGGTTTTACCGCATAGCAGGAAAGAGCGCCACTCCTTCAGGCCCCTAATTTGTAGGCGGGGGCCTTGCAAGCGAGTGATTGCGGCTATTTGAAATGGGGATTCAGAGGACACCAGCATAAACAGACCGGCCAAGAGGATAGCCTTGGCCGGTCTGTTTATGTTTAAGTATGAATAATTAGCGGGATGAACGTCCGATTGGTTACAGTGGGCTGCCGGTGGATCTTTTAGCTTTGACTTGATTGCTGAAAGATTGGAAGCCGCTCATGAGCTTGTCGCGCGCGTCCTTGTTCTTGAGCAGATAAGCTGCGCCTAACGCCAATGTGGTAAACAATGTCTTCTTCGTATTCATTAGGATTACCTCCCCGGAATAGTCTGGATGCGGTTGCTTATAACAAACATACCCGCCCATCCGGGAATTCAAACACTTACATTCCGGCTTGGCTGCTGTGCCGAATTGCTGAAGGCGGAACACTGTTATCCCCAGTGCCGGAGCAGGAGAGAGGAGAGTTCAGGGAAGCGGCCGAGCAGTTCTTGCTTTTGTCGCACCCGGCACAAGCTCCCTTTTTCCCTTTTTGCACATGGCGGTAAAGAATCCATCCGGAATATCCGAAGATAGCGGCAGCGATCAAGATGTTAATCAATAGGCTAATCATGAGAGTTTCCTCGCTTTCCTCTATTTAGGGCTTTACGCTTCGGATTAGGCCCATCCAAGGAGCCGTCCGCCTTGATAGATAACAAGACTCACAACGTAGGCAAGAGCAACGGCATAGCCGATGGAGAAGAGAGTCCACTTCCAAGAAGCCGTTTCTTTCTTGATTACGCCCACCGTAGCCAGACAAGGTGTATACAGCAGGATAAAGGCCATAAAGCTAACCGAGCTGAGCGGTGTGAACGTTTGGGCAATCTGCGCTTGCAGTCCGGCAGTTTCCGGAGCGTGGTAAATAATGTTCATGGTCGAAACGACAACCTCTTTGGCCAGAAAGCCCGGAACGAGCGTCGAACCCGCCTGCCAGTTGCCGAAACCGAGCGGCTGAAGCAGAGGAGCCACAAGACCGCCGAATTTGGCGAGAAAGCTGTTATCCATGTCCACGTTGAATCCGGCAGGTCCGGCATAAGACATAACCCAGATAATCACAGAGCCGGCGAGGATGATCGAACCCGCTTTGCGCAGGAAGCCTTTGCCCTTCTCCCATGTACTGCGGGACAGCGATTTAAGCTGCGGCATCCGGTACGGTGGAAGCTCAATGACGAATACCGAGGACTCGTTCTTGAACAAATATTTCGAGAAAATCTTGCACAGCAGCAGCGCGAACACAATGCCCATAGCATACATCGTCATGATGACGGCTGCCTGGTTTTGCGGGAAGAAGACGGCGGCGAACAACAGGTATACCGGCAGTCTCGCCGAGCAGGACATAAGCGGAAGCAGCAGGGTGGTCAGCATCCGGTCCTTGGGCTGTTCGATGCTTCGCGCGGCCATAATGGCAGGCACGTTGCAGCCGAAGCCGATGATGAACGGAATAAAAGCTTTACCGTTCAGTCCCATCCGTTCCATAATGCTGTCCATAACCAGGCTGACACGAGCCATGTACCCGGAATCCTCGACGAAGGAAATAATAAGGAACAGAATGAATATTTGCGGGACAAAGACGATAACTCCGCCAACGCCGCCGATAATGCCGTCAACGATTAACGCGTGAATGAACTCGGAAGCCCCGACGGTATCCAGGAAAGATGTTGCGCCGCTGCTGATCGGGCCGGAAATCAGACCATCCAGCAAGTCCGAAAGCGGAGCGCCAACCCATTCAAAAGTCGTTTTGAACAACACATACATGAACGCAAGGAATATGGGCAGCCCGAGAAAGCGGTTCGTAAGTATGGAGTCAAGCCGTTCCGTCAAGTTATGGGGTTTAATGCCCGATGTGTCCAGAGCGTCTTTGCAAATCGAGCGGATGTAGTCGGTTCGGATAGAGCGGATCCATTGCGGAAGGGTAAGTGCCAATTTTTTGTTCTGAAGCTCGTTTTGACAATTTTCACGGATAGCCAGCAATTGATTTATATCGGTTCGATCCTTGAGGAATTGCATAATAACCGGATTTTGCTCTAAAAATTGCAGGGCGACCCAGCGATGATCGGGAAGATCGGAAATGTGCCTAAGTTCCTGTTCAATGGAAGAAACAGCTTGTTCGACAATAATTCCATAATCAAGCTTGAAGTTTACAGCCGGGATATTTGCGGAGTTCTCCAGCATGCTCAGTACCTGGGAGGTGCCTTTGCCTGTTCTTGCGACCAGCGGCAGCACGTTAGTACCAAGCCTGGTTTGCAAAACATCCGAATGAACCTTAATGCCTCTTGCTTTAGCGACGTCGATCATGTTCAAACCGATGACGATCGGCCTGCCGTATTCCAGCAGTTGGACGGTCAGCAGAAGATTCCGTTCAAGCTGAGAAGCGTCTACGATGTTGACTAGGGCTTCCGGAGATTCTTCAAGCAGGTATTGGGTGGCTACGCCTTCGTCGCGTGAAAGCGGGTGAAGGGAGTAAATGCCGGGAAGGTCGATCAGTGTGCCTGCGCCGTTTTTCAGGTCGCCGACTTTTTTCTCAACCGTGACGCCTGCCCAGTTCCCTACATACTCATAAGAAGAAGTCAGTGTATTAAAAAGGGACGTCTTTCCGGTGTTGGGGTTTCCAAGAAGCGCGATCGAACTCATGACACGTTCACCACGATTTTCGAAGCCTCTTTCCGGCGGATGGCCAGCAATTGCCCATTACATTCCAACATGACAGGCCCAAGGAAAGGTCCTTTTCCTTTAAGACAGACGGTGCAACCTTCCGAAACTCCCAAATCGGCCAAGCGGCGGCGCAGGATAGGGTTCATTCCTTGAATCTCTTGAATGGCGCCGGCGGAACCCGGTTGCAGTTGCAGTAAGTGACAACAAGCTGATGCAATCATTTTAATCCCTCCGGTGGAGACTGATAATCAATCTCATTTGTTTTTAGTAATTTAGCATTTTTTTCACCGCTTTTCAATGATTAAAATCACAAGTATAAGATGGGTAGACGATCCGGAAACAAGAACATCCATAACGGAAGTTCTTTTTGTGCATATATTAATATAGATATTTGAAGAAAATGGACATATTCTCCTCCGCATTGTTCGTGAATACGCACTGTTTTGCTGCTTTTTTGGGGATTGTAATGTATTTTCCTTAAATAATGTCGATTAAACGCTGTAACTTTACAGCCTTATCCAGCCGATAGTTATAAGGAGGATATAAAGTTTTATAGACTTAAAGAGAATAATTAGACGCGAGGGACCTATGAATAGAGAAGAGAAAAAAACGGTACTTGCAGCAGTCTGCGGCGCAGCGCTTTTTCTGCTGGTCCAAAGCTTGCACATCACGCTGGCAGGCACTTTTGAGCGAAATACGCTTTCTGCACTGTATCTCATTGCCAATTGGTGCACCAGTGCCTTTGGATTTTCCATTTTCGCCCAAGGTTGGCTTCTTTTCTCTAATCAGTTATCCAGAGGGAGGCTCTACTCGTCCGCGCTTTTTCTTGGAGTTTGCGTATTTGACCTTTTGCATACGTTCGGTTTTGTCGGAGTTCCGTTTATCAAGAGCGTTATAAGCGAGGACAGATCGCTTTGGCTACTGTCTTTCTCGCGGCTGGCGAGCAGTATTGGCATTCTTCTGATCTTTGGGAAGGAAGACGCTCCGATGCTCGTCTCGGGCAAAAACAGCGTCCTGCGGAAATCCATCCTTTTGGTTGCGCTGTCACTGGTTATATTCTCAGTCGGTTGCTATTTCCTTCCAGAGGTGGTTAGTCCCATAAAGGCGGATTCCGCCAGGAAACTGCTGAATTTCCTTGTGCTGCTCATTTATCTGCTAGCCATCGCCGTCATCGTGTATCCGAAACGTGCGGAGAAATCGTCCTCGCTGCTGATTATTATCAGGTCGCTCGTATTTTTGGCTCTGGGTCAAGCGTTCTATATGAACGTGGGCTACGACAGGAATATCGATTTGCTGTTCGGTGCGGTGAGCAGCGGAGTCGCCTATTATTTGCTGCTTACCGGCGTGTACAGACTGACGATTGAGGAGCCGTTTTATGAGAAGCAGGAGATTGAAGCGCAGATCAATTATTTGGCTTATCATGACGAATTGACGGGGCTGCAGAACAGACGCCGGCTTCTGCTGAATGTCGAAGAAGTGATCGAGTCCCACAGAACCTCTGCCATTCGCGGTTTTTCAGCGCTTGCCGTCCTCAATATCAATCATTTCAAGAATATAAACGATTCGCTCGGCCATTGTGCCGGAGACCATCTGCTGCAGCTGGTGGCTCAGCGGATTAAAGAAGCAGGCCGGCACGGCGAGGAATTGTTCAGTATGGGAGGAGACGAGTTCGCTTTTCTGATGACGGACAGAGTCGATCTGGAAAGCTGCCTTCTCCGTTCAAGAGAGCTGCTCCAACTGTTCGAGAAGCCGATCGATCTGGATTCGGGCGAGTACCATATTTCACTTAGCCTCGGCATCTGCGTGTACCCCGGTGACGGAGAGACGGCGGAGCAGATCATTCAGAACGCGGACGCCGCCGTTCATAATGCCAAGGAACATGGAGTGGACATCCGCCGTTACGTGCCACTGATGCAGATGAAGGCAAAAGAAAGGCTAAAGCTGGAGAACGATCTTCGGAGAGCGCTGGAGCGGGACGAATTCTTCCTTGTATACCAGCCGCAGGTTCAACTGTCCTCGAAGGAGCTGGTTGGCATGGAGGCGCTGCTGCGCTGGGAGCATCCGAAACGCGGACTCGTGTCTCCGGCCGAATTCATTCCCATAGCCGAGGAGAGCGGGCTGATTGTTCCGATCGGGGAGTGGGTACTCACAACCGCATGCCGTCAGAACAAGGAATGGCAGGTCGCGGGATACCGTCCGATCTGCGTTTCGGTCAATTTGTCCATGCGGCAGTTTCTCCAGCCGAACCTGGCAGGCAAGATCGGAGAATTTTTAAAGCGGATTGGTCTCGATCCATGTTATGTGGACCTTGAAATTACGGAAAGCATGACGCTTGACAAAGAAAAAGCCTTCGAACAGCTAAAGCGGCTTAAAGAGCTGGGCGTATACATTAGCATCGATGATTTCGGAACAGGTTACAGCTCGCTGCATTATTTGAAGAATATGCCGATCGACCGGCTAAAAATCGACCGTTCCTTCGTCGCGGAGGTAATGGAGGACAGCAACAATGCCGCCATCGTCTCCACAATCACTTCTATGGCGCATCATTTGAAGCTGAAGGTGACAGCCGAGGGAGTGGAGAACGAAGATCAGCTGCAATTCTTGAGCCAGCAGCGCTGTCATGAGGCACAGGGTTACTTCTTCAGCAAACCAATCAAGGCGCAGGAGTTTGAAAATATTTTCCTCAAACCTACCATTTTTGGATTGCCCTCCTGATTAAGAATTGCCTTATTGGAGCAGGAGTGTTAAAATGTTATATGTTCATGAAAAACGCGGGTGTAGTTCAATGGTAGAACTTCAGCCTTCCAAGCTGATAGCGTGGGTTCGATTCCCATCACCCGCTCCAATATTGAAATGTTCAAACCCTTGCAGAGCAAGGGTTTTTTAGTTTGTTTTCGGGTTGAAAAAAGGCTCTTCGCTGTCTTCAGCGAAGAGCCTTTTGCCATATCGTCCTGATTCAATTAGCAGCCAATCCAACCGTTCCGGCTGATTTCAAAAATTCCACGATCGTCAGCAGGCCCTTGTCGAAGTTCTCCAGATTGAAGTGCTCGTCGGGCGCGTGCAGATTCTCGTCGTCCAGTCCGAAGCCCATCAGAACGACCGGCGACTTCAGGATGCGGGAGAAGCTTTCCATGATCGGGATGGAGCCGCCGTCCTTGGTGAACAGGGCACGTGTGCCGTAGACTTTGCCGTAAGCGTCCGCCGCCAGTTGAAGGTAGGCGTTCGACGGATCGATGTTGAAGGCGAACGCCTTCTCAATCTGCCGCACATGGAGCTTCGCCCCCGGCTGAATATGCGATTTCAAATGGGCTTCAATCGCGTCGAGAATATGTTGGGGATTCTGGTCGCCGACCAGACGGCAGGTGATTTTGGCATGGGCCTCTTTCGGGATAACCGTCTTGGTGCCTTCGCCCTGGAAGCCGCCGTAAACGCCGTTAAGCTCCAGCGTTGGCCGGGCTCCGACGCGTTCGACAAATGTATAGCCTTCTTCGCCGTAGAGTGCGGACAGTCCGAGTCCCTCCCGAATCTTCTCTTCGTCGAGGCCTTGCTTGGCGAATTCTTCGCGTATCAGCGGAGACAGGTCGGGAACGCCTTCATAGAAGCCGTCCACGGCGACGCGGCCTTTATCGTCATGCAGCGACGCCAGCAGGGAGACGAGAGCGTGCAGCGCATTTGGAACGGCGCCGCCATATGAGCCCGAGTGCAAATCCGTGGCAGCGGTCGTAACGCCGACTTCCATCGAGCAGAGGCCCCGGAGTCCGGTGCAAATAGCCGGTCTTCCGCGTTCCAGAAGCGAGGTGTCGGAGACAAGCACAGCGTCCGCTGCCAGCATGTCTTTATGAGCTTCCAGGAAAGAAGTAAGATGAACGCTGCCGATTTCCTCCTCGCCTTCAATGCACAGCTTAATGTTAACCGGCAGAGTGCCTTCCTGCTTCAATACCGCTTCCAGCGCCTTAATATGCATGAAGACCTGGCCTTTATCGTCGGTTGCTCCGCGGGCGTACAGCTTGCCGTCTCTGATATTCGGCTCGAACGGCGGAGTCGTCCAAAGATTCAGCGGATCAACCGGCTGGACGTCATAGTGTCCGTAGACAAGCAGAGTCGGCTTGCCTGGTGCATGCAGATAGTCCGCGTAGACAACGGGATGACCGTCGGTCGGGTGAATTTCGATATGTTCGAGTCCCGCTTTCTTCAGTGTATCCGCGAGCCACTGAGCCGCTGCCAATACATCCTTCTTATGCTCTGACAATGCAGAAATGCTGGGGATCTTAAGCCATTCGTTCAGCTCGTTCAAGTGTTCGTCCCGGCGGGATTCAAAATAGGCTGCGTAAGTCATGATTATGTACCTCCTGGATTTACGGGGTCGCAAGCCTGCGGCTTGTGACGGATGCGTCGAAATGGATTCGCCGCTCCATAGACATTATTATACTGGAATAAACCCCGCACAATCAAAATCTGGAATATTGCCTCAAAATCACACACGAAGCCGCCAAGTTGTTTCGCGCGCCGCAGCCATGATAGACTAGGTAAAACTGTAAAGTTCAGGAACGGATTAGACGGAGACCGGAGAGGAGCAGGGATAGTATGGAGGAAAAATGGTTGACTTGGGCCAAGGAGATTCAAGCGATCGCCCAGACGGGGCTGGAGTATGCGAAGGATGTATACGACATCGAGCGGTATGAGATGCTTCGGGAGCTGAGCGTGGATATTATGGCCAACTACACTTTCGAGAGCAGGGAGACAATCAGAATGTCCTTCGCAGGCGACAAAGGCTACAGTACGCCGAAGGTCGATATTCGGGGCGTCGTATTCCGGGAAGACCGGATTCTGATGGTCCGCGAAAAAATAGACGGTAAATGGTCACTGCCCGGAGGGTGGGCCGACATCGGTTATTCGCCGAGCGAAGTTGCCGTCAAGGAGATCCGCGAAGAATCGGGGTTCACGGCAAGAGCGGTGCGCTTGCTCGGCGTGCTGGACAAGAAATTCCACGGTCATCCGCCGGACCCTTATCATATCTACAAGCTGTTTATTTTGTGCGAGATTGTCGGCGGAGAGGCGGCAGGGGGTCTCGAGACGAGCGATGTCGGTTTTTTCAAGGAAGAAGAACTTCCGGACCTGTCGGTGGGGCGGAACACGGAGAAACAGATTCGTACGATGTTTGAATTTTTGCGGCACCCGGATAAGGCGGTTATCTTGGATTAGGATCGTTTACAAAAAATACATAATTGAAAATGAATTTTTTTGTTTAAAAAAATGCCAAAATCGTTTAAAATATGTTTATGAAAGTGCTTACATTAAAAGTATACCCGCTGAGTCTTTTTGGCTATAATGAATTTACCCGAGACAAAAAAATTTTAGGTCCGGCGGTCTAAATTTTTTCCTCTTTTGTGACGATAAGATTAGGTAGGAGGGGATCGCATGGAAAAACATGAGAATTTGAGATTGCCGCTGAAGCAGGAAAGTGTCAAAGTTCACACCGAAGGCCACTTCTCGGCAGGACTTTTGTGGGGGATTCTGATCAGCATCCCGTTATGGATTTCGTTAATCGGCTGGTTTATGACCTTTTCTAGATAATTCAGGGACCGCTTATATATAGATCATAGGACAAAAGAATGAAATAAGGCCGCCTCTTCGCCAAGAAGAAGCGGCTTTTCTGCATCTCGCCCGATTATCAGTTATTGATGGGAACTTCCAAGCCATTCCTCATACATAGCGTCAAGTCCATGCTGCACCGTTTCCCTTTCGGCGTGGAGGACGGACAGCCGGGCGGCGTCGCTTGCAAGCTGCGGGTCAAGCATCGCCGCGTCGATCTCCCGAAGCCGCTTCTCGGCTTCCGCAATTTCCTTCTCCCAATAAGCGGCGCTGCGGATTTCCCTTGATTGTGCGGAACGCGAACGTTCCGGAGATTTTACGTCTCCCAGGGGCGCGGGGAAAGAGGCTTTCCCCGGCGCGGCTTGCGATTCCTGTCCGCCGGCTTCGGAAGAACGGGTAATCCATGTTTCCTTCTCCGCCCGCTTTTCCTTGAAATACTCATAGCTGCCTGAAAATACGGAGAACTTTCCATCTTCAATCGTCCATAATTTGCCGAAGCAGCGGTTGATGAAATAACGGTCATGGGAAACCGCAAGGACCGTTCCCGGGAATTCCTCTAGCGCTTCTTCCAGCGCTTCTCTAGAGTCGATGTCCAGGTGATTGGTCGGCTCGTCGAGAATGAGCAGATTGGGCCGGCGGTGCATGATGACGGCGAAGCGCAGCCGCGTCCATTCTCCTCCGGACAGCCCTCCGACGATCTTAAACACATCGCTCCCATAGAACAGGAACTTTGCAAGCTGCCCTCGGGCTTCGCCCTCCTCCATTCCTGCCTCCTCGCGGAAATATTTCAGGACCGACAGCCCGGCGTCTTCCGGGACGGCTTCCTGCGCCAGATAGCCGACGGATGCCCGAGCGCCGAGCGTGCAGCTTCCGGCGTCGGGCTGCTCCAGGCCCAGTATGATGCGCAGCAGCGTACTTTTGCCCGCACCGTTGCCGCCGATCATCGCGGCGGCCTCGCCGTAGCGAAGAACGTCCTCGGCTCCCGTAAACAGGACGCGATTCCCGTAGGATTTGCTAACGCCGTCAAGGATCAGCGCCCGGCTGCCCGAACGGTCCTGCTGCTCGAGCTGCAAATCCATGCTTTTGCGCTCCAGCACGGGGCGCTTGATCTTGACCATCCGGTCCATCGCTTTCTGCATCGAAGCCGCGCGGCGGTGAAAGGAAGGGTTGGGCGGATTGGAGTTGTTGCCCCATTCGATCAGCCGTTTGATGCTTTCCTGCATTTTTTTGATTTTTTTCTGCTGCTCCTGGTAATCGGCGAACTGCTGGAGCAGCCGGGCTTCCTTCTCTTTCTGGAAGCCGGTGTAATTCGTATGATAGGTGATGGCCTCGCCGTCCTCGATCTCGATCACCTTCGTGATAACCGCATCGAGAAAATAGCGGTCATGGGAGATGACGACCACGGTTCCGGCGTAGTCCCGCAGGAACTGCTCAAGCCACTCGATGGCGGCCATATCTAGATGGTTGGTCGGCTCATCGAGCAGCAGCACGTCCGGACGCCGCAGCAGCAGCGCGGCCAGGCCCACTTTGGTCTTCTCACCACCGGAGAGGGAGGCGAAAGGCCGCCCGAATTGCTCGCTTCCGATGCCAAGTCCGGATGCGACGCGATGGATTTCGGCCTCGATTTCATAGCCTCCGGCAGCTTCGAATTTCTCCTGGAGCGAGCCGTATTCGCGCAGCAGCCCGTTCCAGCGCTCCTCGCCGCCTGCGTTCAAGCCGGCCATTTCCTGCTCAAGCTCCCGCAGTCGCCGCTGCCACGCCAGCTGTTCGGCGAAGCTGCGTTGGAGGACGGCGTACACCGTATCTCCGCCGCCCTCCTGGATTTGGGCCAGCAGCCCGACGGTGCTGCCTCTGCGGATGGCAATTTGTCCCCTGTCGGGCGCTTCTTCGCCGCTCAGGAGGCGGAACAGGGTCGTTTTGCCGCAGCCGTTGCGGCCGATAAGGCCAACCTTTTCGCCTTGGCGGACGGCCAGCGTGATATCGCTCAGCACTTCTTGAGCACCGTGATATTTTTGCACATTTTGACATTGTATGATCATGGGGATTCTCCTTTAGGCTTCGGCGGACCCTATGGGCCACCGAGCGGGTAATCATCCGGAAAACGCCCCCTGCCGTCTTTCGTGCAAGGACAATACAAAAAGACCGCAGGGAAACGTTCCCCGCGGCCTTGTCCGTGTAAGCCCTAGTTAAGCTGTACGGTCGGAAGGCAGGAAAGACATTTCTGGGTGGTCAGGCGTTATGATTTTGGCAAAAAAGGACAGACTTCTCCCGTTGACGCCAAAAGCATGAACGATGCCCGCCGTCGCTATAGGCAAGCGGCTGACCATGTTACCCAGATCCTCATAATTCATCTTTCCTCACCTCCCTCATTAACAAAGTTACAATAATTTTAAAAGAATAGGTTGCCAATAGCAAGAAATTTTTCCTCCGCGTCCTTTAGCATGTCAAAGCGGTAAAACCGGAATACCCGCCTGTTTTTTCAATATGTATGGTGATAGGGCGGCATGCCGTCATAACAGGATGATCAGGAGGAGGGAGCGAAGGTGGCATTTTTTGACGGCCTGCTCGGCAATGCATCCCAGGTGGATCTCAATACGGCCCGCAAGGAGTACGGACAAATTCTGGCCCCCGGGGAGCAGATCGAGCGAGCCTACAAGCTGATTCGCGACATGTTTATTTTTACGGACAAAAGGCTGATTCTGGTCGACAAGCAGGGTGTAACCGGCAAAAAGACGGCGTATCACTCCATTCCCTACAAAAGCATCACGCATTATTCCGTAGAGACGGCGGGGCACTTCGATCTTGACGCGGAGCTGTGCCTTTTTGTATCCGGCAGTTCGCTCCCGCTGAAGAAGACCTTCAACAAGAGCGTGAATATTTACGAGGTGCAGGCCGTGCTGTCCCAGTACATTTTGAAATCGTAAAAAAGAAACGGCTCCGATCCCCGAACAGGGCGGCAGCCGTTTCTCAATTTTTTTGAAAATATGATTGCCCCGCAGACGTCCGGCCCGGCCGCTACATGCTGTACCTGAGCACAAGTCCGCCATAGACAAATGCGGCGAGAATGACGAGAGCGGGATGGATTTTGCGGCGTTCCATTGCCCAGAACGCGATGGCCGCAATGATCAGGGTCTGCCAAATTCCAATGGAAGCGGCGGGCCCTTTTCCCATCTGCCAGGTCAATACGGCCATCATGATGGCGATAACAGGCTGGACGAGCAGCGTCATCCCTTTGACAACCTTGGACTGGCGGTATTTTTGCAGCACCCGCAGCAGAACGATCAGGGCGGCGGCCGACGGCAGGACCGTGGCCAGCAGCGCCGCAAGCACTCCCGCCCAGCCGTAAATCTGGAAGCCGACGTAAGCCGCCACCTTGGTGGCGATCGGTCCGGGCAGCGCGTTGCCCAGCGCCAGCATGTTGGAGAATTCCCCGTCTGTCAGCCAGTGGTAATGTGGGACGATTTCTTCATACATGAGCGGAATGGAGGAAGGTCCGCCGCCGTAGCCGAGCAGATTGGCGATAAAGAATCCGATAATCAGTTTAATCCATTCCATTTATGGCGTTCCCTCCTTCTTTCCTTGACTGCCGCGGCGGCCGGCCACAGCCCGGTAATGCACGGCGCCGTAAGCGAGAAACAGCACGATGACGATAGCCGGATGGACATGCAGCACCTCAAGCAGGAGCAGGGCGAGCAGCATGAAGGCCGCTCCGGCTGCGATGCCGAGGCCCTTGACGGCCTTTTTCGCAAATTCGTACGCCATGACGCCGAGCATGACGGCGATGACGGGCGATACGGCGGCGATCATTCCCTTGACGACCTTCGAGCCGGCCAGGTAGTTAACGGCGGACAACAGCAGAATCATGGCAAGAACGCTGGGCAAAATATGCGCAATTACGGCGAGGAACGCTCCCCATGCCCCTTTGCGCTTGTATCCTAAATAAGCGGCCATTTTGGTCGCAATCGGTCCCGGCAGCGCGTTGGCCAGCGCCAGCGTTTCTCCAAACTCCTCGTCGCTGAGCCACTTATACCGGATGACGGCGTCATGGCGGATCAGCGGAATTACCGAAGGGCCGCCGCCGTAGCCGATAATTCCTGTTCTGCACATCGAAACGACAAGCTCTATATAATCTTTTTGAGTCGGTCTCAAACCCTTTCCCCCTTTGGAGCCCATTCTATACAATCCGTATGAATGCATTCTCATTATATTTCTTTTCGAAGCCCTCCGGCGGGAACTTTGTGCACCGTACACAAATCGCGGGTGCGCCGTCTTTGGAATGCGCGCTTCCGGTTGACTTTGGCCGGTTGTGTAATGTTAAATGACATTAATTCACGGGAGGGAAAAGCTTATGACAAAGCGACCGGTAATCGGTACAAAAACGATGGTAGTCAGCCCGCATTACCTGGCGTCCGCCGCAGGTGCGCGGATTTTGCAAAAGGGCGGGAACGCCTTCGACGCGGCGGTGGCCGTCAGCGCGGCGTTGGCGGTCGTCTACCCGCATATGACGGGCCTTGGCGGCGATGCCTTCTGGCTGACTTACAGCGCTGATGAAGGCCGTGTCCAGGCCTATAACGGCAGCGGCCGCTCCGGTTACGGGGTGCACCGCGGCCGGTTCGTCGGTGAAGCCGCGATTCCGCGGCGGGGCGCCCGCAGCGCGGTTACCGTGCCCGGCATGGCCGACAGCTGGGACGCAGTGCTGAGCCGGTACGGTCGTCTGTCGCTGGCGGAGGTACTGGAGGCCGCGATCGATTACGCGTCTACAGGCTTTCCGCTGTCGCCGGATCAGCATGCCAATACCGTGCTTGCCGGCGCTTCGCTGTCGCCTGAGGCGGCAGCCATCTATATGCCGGGCGGACGGATTCCGAAGGCCGGAGAGAAGTTCGTGCAGAAGGACCTGGCCCGGTCGCTTTCCATTCTGGCTTCCGGGGGCCGCGACGCCTTTTATAAAGGAGAAATCGCCGGGGCGATTTGCGACGGGCTGGCAGAGGCCGGCGGTTACTTGCTCCGCGAGGACTTTGCCGACCACCGGGGTAACTGGTGCGAGCCGATCCGGACGGATTATCACGGCTATACCGTCCATCAGGCTCCGCCCAATTCACAAGGATTCGCCGCGCTGATGGCGCTGAATATATTGGAAAAGTTTGACTTCAGCGGCATTCAGCATGGTTCGTATGAATATTATCATCTTCTCGTAGAAGCGATCAAGGCCAGCTTCCGCGACCGCGACTCGGTGCTTACCGATCCCGAATTCAGTGAGATTCCGCTGAACCGGCTGCTGGATAAGACTTACGCGGCACAGCTTGCGGCATTGATTTCGCCCCGCAGCGCAGCCGCGTTGTCCAGCGAGCCTACCGGCCGGGATACGGCCTATGCGGCGGTTGTGGATGCGGAAGGCAATGCGGTTTCCTTCATCCAGAGCCTGTACTTCGAATTCGGGTCGGGAGCCGCCCCGGGCGGCACCGGCATTCTGCTGCAGAACCGGGGCTCCTTCTTCTCGCTGGACCCGGCCGCGGTCAACACGCTGGAGCCGCATAAGCGGACTTTCCATACGCTGATGCCAGCGATGGCCTGCCGGGACGGCAAGCCCGCTATCCTTTACGGTACCCAGGGCGGCGAAGGCCAGCCGCAGACCCAGACGCTGCTGCTGACCCGGATGCTGCATTACGGGATGAATCCCCAGCAGGCGGTCGACGAGCCGCGGTTTGTCTGGGGCAGAACGTGGGGCGAACCGACCCAGGAGCTGACCGTGGAGAGCAGAGTTGGGGACGCTGTGCTGGAAGAACTGGCAGCAGCCGGCCACAAGGTGCGGAAGGCGGCGGACTATGATGGACTTGCCGGCCATGCCCATGTAATCAGCATTGATGACAACGGCTACCGCAGCGGCGGGACCGATCCGCGCTGTGACGGAGCCGCCATCGGCTGGTAGCGTTGAGCCTCGGAAAAGGAGGCGAATGTAAGGTTAGATACGCAGGGAGATAACCCAATAGCATCCTGTCAGAGGTTAAAGGAGGATTGGGCTTGCGCTTGCTCTCATGCATGTACTTGCAAAAACGAATAAATGGGAAAACATCCCTTTAAATTTTCGGAAAAACGATATTTTAGACAACGAGCGGGAAAACCTCCCGCTTGTTGCCCGCTTTTTCTTTATTTTTGGCTGAAATGCCGGATTTAGCTGGAGATTTTCCAGCTTGGGCCTGGCAAGAAGCCTCTTTGTTAAAAAGTAGGCGGAGAAATTCCGCTTCGCCTGTCACGCTGCTTGGTATTTGACAGCAGTTAAGCTGCATGTGTTCGAACATCGTCATGCGGCGCCACACCGTGCGGCGAGAGCTGCGCGCGGTGCGAAAAGGGCGATTGCGAATACAAATCCTTTACTACTTATTCAGATGATGTTCTAGGGGAAGAGAAAGCGGAAGGAGGAAAGAGCGGATGAGCTTGGACAACCGGTATGGAGCGTTTATCGATCCCGGACTTGAGGTCCAACCGCTTGCGCGCGGCTCTCTGGACGGAGTGACGTTTGCGGTTAAAGATGTATTTGCAATCAAGGGGCATGCCTCGTCGGCCGGTAATCCGGACTGGCTGCTCAGCCATTCGGCGGCGGCGGAGCATGCCGAAGCGGTTCGCCGTCTGCTGATGGCGGGGGCTGCTCTCAGGGGAGCTGCCCATACGGATGAACTGATGTACAGCCTCGGCGGGGAGAATGTTCATTACGGAACGCCGGTGAACCCGCGCGGGAAGGGAAGAATTCCCGGCGGATCATCCAGCGGCTCGGCGGTCGCTGTCGCCGCGGGAAGCGTCGACTGCGCGCTCGGAACGGATACGGGAGGCTCGATCCGCGTACCGTCCGCGTACTGCGGTATCTATGGTTTCCGGCCGAGTCACGGAGCGGTCGAAATGAGCGGCGTAATTCCGCTTGCTCCGCAGTTCGATACCGTCGGCTGGATGGCGGGGAGCCCTGAACTGCTCCTACGGGTCGGCAAAGTGCTGCTCGAAGGCATGCATAGAGGAGAGAATACGGCGGAGACAGCAGCTGGCCCGGACGCAGCGGCAGGCGGCGAGGCTGTTCTTGGTATGAAGAACATGAGCACACTGTTTGTCGCCAGGGATGCCTGGAGTCTGGCGGAACCGGAAAGCGCCGGAGTATTGTCCGGCGCATTGAAGCTTTTGCAGGCCGGCGCCGGGCGGAGTATGGACACCGAAGTTGCTCCAGAAGGGCTTAAGGCATGGATGGATGTCTTCCGGGAGCTTCAGGGCAGTGAAATATGGGAGACGCACGGAAGCTGGGTCCGGAAGCAGCGTCCGACGTTCGGGCCGGATATCGCCGCCCGCTTTGCCTTGGCGGAAGAACTGTACGGACAGAATCATGACGCTGCCGAGTCGTTCCGGAAGGAAGTCGCTGTCCGTCTCGGCAATATGCTTGGCGAGGACGGGGCGCTGGTCATTCCGACGGTGCCCGGAGCGGCGCCACTGTCCGGAGGAGATGCGGCTCAGCTGGAGTTTAACCGCAGCGGAGCCATGTCGCTCTGCTGCATCGCTGGCCTGGCCGGCCTTCCGCAAATTACACTCCCGGTCAATGGTCCCGGCGGTCTTCCGCTCGGACTGTCCATAATCGGAGGCTTCGGCCAGGATCTGCGCCTGCTGGCATGGGCGAACCAAATCTGGAAGCCGGCGCTGGTTTGATCCGTCCTTTAAAGGATTTGCGGCCGTTCCTTCTTTGATTCAATAATAAATACAGGGCTGTCCCGCGGAAAATTCCACGACGGGCAGCTCTTTCTTTTTATCCGGTGACAACATCGAAGAAATTCAACAAGAAATATATGTGAAGTTACATAACATAAAGCGGAGTTTCTAAACTTTAATCTTTTCAAAGGGGGGCATATTCTTTATAATGTTACATAAAGTAACACAAAAAAACATAAAAGTTTTGATTTTATAAATATAACGGAGGAGGGGCGGCATGCACCTTACGGTCGAAGAGGCTTTATCGATATATCCTTTGTCGGAAGCAAAGCTGATTGCCGGTTCCAAAGGAACTCGCAGAATCGTTAAGTCGATCAATGTGATGGATGCCCCGGATATTTCAGACTGGATCAAGGAAGGCGAAATGCTTCTAACGACCGCCTACCTCATCAAAGATAATCCTGAGCAGGCGTCGGCACTGCTTCATAAGCTCAACCGGAGGGGCTCGTCGGGACTCGGGATCAAGCTGGGGCGTTTCTGGGAAACGGTCCCTGAAGCTTTGATTGCCGAAGCGGAAGAGCTGAACTTCCCGCTTATCGAGCTGCCGTTCCAGTTTACGTTCTCGGACCAGATGAACGGCCTGTTCCGTGCGGAGCTCGCCCGCAGCACAGGCGCGCTGCAATCCGTCCTTGAGAAGCAGCGGAAGCTGATGCGTTTTGCTCTGCGCCCCGTGCGCAGCCGTTCGCTGCTGGAGTCCGTCTCCGAGTGTATCGGCCATCCATTGGCCGTTATCGGCAGCCGCGGGGAACTGCTCTTCAACAACTCCCCCCACAGCGAAAGGGAACTGCTGGGCGGATGGCCGTGGGGGAATAAGAACCGCAAGGTGCGCATCGGAGAGGAGGCGGGTTACCGCCTTCCTCTCCTTCAGGGGGAAGAGTGCGCGGGCTATCTCGTCTTTTGTTCCATCGACCCCTTGCTGCTATCCATGGAAGAGAGCCTGTTCGTTCAGGGAGCCGAACTTATCGCGTATCACATCCGGTCAGGCGCCCAGGATTATTTCGAGCAGGATCTGCACAGAGAATTCGGCAGGCAGCTTCGCCGCTGTCTTAAAGGTGATCTGTCGTGTATCGAGCTGGCAAAAGCGGCTGACGCCATGGACCCCGGATTGCTGCAAGGGGCGTTTCAGTTTGTTCTTAGCGATGTGACCGAAGCGGGAGAACTGAGGCAGCACGAGTTGACCCGCCTGAAAGAAGAGTATGTGCAGCATCCGGAGCTTGGAAAGATGCAGGCTTTTCACCTAATAGTAGATGAAGGGCTGCTGTCAATTTACTCGGGGGAACGGCTGGCCCCGGAGCTCTTTAGCGGCATGATCGAGGCTTGCTTCGACAAGCTGGAGATCAGTGAAGGCTGCTACCCCCGGGCGGCGGTCAGCTGCCGGAAGAGCAAGCCGGAGGAGATCCGGGAAGCTTTTGCCGAAGTGAAGGAAGCCATGCGCTTGACGGCCCACTGGAATGCCGGACAGCAGGTTGCGCATTACCGCCAGCTTGAGCTGGCCATGGTGCTGCAGCAGGTTCCCGCCGAAATGATGCAAAAATACTGCAGCCGCACCCTGGCCGGATTGCTTGGCCGCGAACCTGAGTACGTAAGGGAAATGCTGCATACATTGGAAGCTTTTCTGGAAAATGACGGCCATATCAACGAAACGGCCAAGAAGCTGTTCATTCATCGCAATACAGCCACTTACCGGATGGAGAAGCTGAGCGAGCTGCTGGACGTCGATTTCAAGAAGACCGACGATTTGCTGCGGCTGCAGCTGGCGTTTTTGTTCCGTAAAATGCTGGAGCGCGGCTGAATACGATCAAGGGAGGCGGCTAAAGGCTGACTGCAGGAGACTGTATGGAGGGAGTTTCATGAGCGCTTATGATATTGCGGCCCACATTAAGAGAAACGACCTTCCAGCTGTGTTGGCCACGCTGATTTCTGTGGAAGGACATTCATACCGAAAGGCCGGATCGGCAATGCTATATCATGATGGAGGAACGATAGGAAGCCTTAGTCCCGGATGTCTCGAAAGCGATTTGCAGCTCCGGACCGGGGAAGTGTGGGATTCGGGGATGCCGGAAACCGTAGAATATGATATGCTGTCTCCTGGTGATTTTTCCTGGGGAGAAGCGGTGGGCTGCGGCGGCAAGATTAAAGTCGTGCTGGAGCCTGTAAAAGACGACCTTAGAAAGTTGCTGGTTGAAGCCCATGACCGGATGGCCTCCGGTCAAAGCGTGATTCTGCGGCGCAGCCGGGCAGGCGGCAGCTATGCCTATTCGCTGGAACTGGCTGCCGGAGCGCAGGAGACACAGTCGGCGGGCGGCTGGAGCGAAGCCTCCTTCATAACGCTGCTTGTTCCCAAACCGCGTCTGATTTTGTTCGGTCCCGGACATGACAGCCGTCCCATCGCTGATTTAGCGTTCAGAACCGGATTTCGGATAGCGGTGGCGGACTGGCGTGAAGCCAGCGTGAAGAATGAACTCCCGGCAGAGGAAAGAGTATTTTGTTCTCCGCAAGAGGCCGCTGAGCGGCTTCGGATCGGCAGAAACGATTATGTCCTGATCTGCAGCCATCAGTTTCAGCGGGACCGAATGTTCCTAGAAAGCGTGCTTGAGCATGAGCCGCATTATATCGGGATTATTGGCTCCACCGCAAGAATAGGCTTGCTGATGGAGGGGCTAAATGCGCCGGAGACGCTGCACGCGCCCGTCGGACTGCCGATTCGCGGAGAAGGGCCGGAAGAGATAGCCGTCAGTATCGTTGCAGAGATGATTCAGGTGAGAAGAGCGGGTTCGCGCAAACAGCCGAAAGGAGCGGATAACGTTGAAAGTAGCCGGAATTTACCTGGCGGCGGGGAAGAGCAGCAGGATGGGCACCCCCAAGGTTTCTCTGAGGCTGACGCAGGGCGTCGCGCTTGGGAGCGTCGCGCTCAGTGAATTGGAACGCTGCGGCCTTGAGCCGCTGGCCGTGGTTGTAAGGGCCGATGACAAGCTGGAGTGGTTGCCGCCCGAGAGCGGAGTTCGGGGATCAAGACGGACGGAAACTTGCTTGACTGCCCATTTGGGGCTGTCCTTCTCCCTCCGCTGCGGCCTCAATGCGGTGTTGCCGACCGAACCGGATGCGGTGGTAGTGGCTCTTGCCGACCAGCCGTTCATAACGGCGGGGCTGGTCGGACGCTTGATCGATACCTTTCGGCGTTCACCGGATCTGGATTATGTGGCCAGCCGAGGCGATGGGACGATCATGCCGCCGGCCCTGTTCTCCAAATCACTGTTTCCGGCTCTTCAGCAGCTCGACGGTGACCGCGGCGCGGCAAGCATCCTTCATTCTCCTGCCTATAAAGGTGCGGTGATTGAAGGTGATTCTCCATTATTCTCCATGGACGCCGATACCGAAGGGGATTTCATGAAGGTCCGACGCCAGTGGTTGCTTAGAAACGACCGGAATCGGGACTCTGCCGACATGTGAAACGCGCCTATGTTATAATTTCTAACAATTTTAAATATATTAAGGCTTGGGTTAGTGCGATTTGCACAAAATAATCCCTCCTTTTTATCATTATGCACAAACGTATGTTATATAAATTTACGCACGGCTCCGGCCTCATTATAGTTAGAGGTATAAATTAACCGGAGCCCAAAATGAAGGAGCTTAGGCCGGAAACGGCCAGTTCATATTGTGTAAGCTTCTATGCTACACGACATTTTAGGAGGAGGAAAACAATGAAACAGAGGGGTCGGGCATTTAGTTTGAGCTTCATGCTGCTGTTTGTGCTTGCGATTGTACTTGCAGGCTGCGGCGGCAACAATACGGGAGGGAACGCAGGAGCGTCTTCGGAGCCGGCAGCAACGGCGACGGCAGGAGCCGGTGCGTCAGCACAGCCGTCCGGAGAGAAACCGAAGGTGGCGTTCGTATACATCGGGCCTCCCGGCGACGGCGGTTATACTTACCAGCACGATCAAGGCCGCAAAGCCATGGAGGAAGAACTCGGAATTAAAGCCGATACCGTTGAAAATGTCCCTGAAGGGGCCGACGCCGAGCGCATTATTACCGAGCTGGCTCAAAGTCACGACATTGTCTTTACAACAAGCTTCGGATACATGGACTACACACTGAATGTGGCGAATAAATTTCCGAACGTCAAGTTTGACCATGCTTCCGGCTTCAAGACCGCGGGCAACATGGGGACTTACTTCGGCAAGAACTATCAAGCGAGCTATCTGACGGGTATTGCCGCAGGCAAAATGACCAAGAGCAACCATCTCGGTTATGTTGGCGCTTTTCCGATCAGCGAGGTTATCTACAACCTCAATGCGTTTACGCTTGGGGCGCAAAGTGTAAATCCGGATGTCAAGGTCGACGTCGTATGGACAAACACATGGTATGATCCGACAACGGAACGCCAGGCCGCGATCAGCTTGCTGGATAAAGGCGCCGATGTGCTGCTTGCGTACCAGGATTCCCCGGCTACGCTGCAGGCTGCTGCGGAACGCGGAGCATTTGCGGGCGGCAACGACTCGGATATGAAGAAATACGCGGCAGACAACTATTTGACGAACCCTGTTTGGAACTGGGGACCGTACTACACGAAGACTGTAAAATCCGTGATGGACGGAACCTGGACAAATGAACAGTATTCCGGCGACATGGCTGACGGCATGGTGGATTTGGCTCCGTTCGGCAACAAGGTGCCTGAGGATGTTCAGAAGCTTGTGACGGATGCCAAGGCGAAGATCATCAGCGGTGAGTTGGATGTCTTCACGGGCCCGATCAGCGACAACCAGGGCAATGAGAAAGTTCCGGCAGGAAAGAGTCTTACGCTTGAAGAAGTGCTGGGCATGAACTGGCTGGCCAAAGGCGTAGTCGGAACACTTCCTAAATAAGTCATGTTTTGACCTGTTTTAAGCTGTAAGATCCGTTTAATGTCCATTTATAAGAGGAAGACCATATGGGTGGGGCGGGCTCTTTGAATAAAGAACCTTCCCCACCCGTACTACAACTATGAGGAAGGAGGCGTTCCAAATGCAGGAATATTCGGTGGAAATGCGCGGAATTGTAAAACGTTTCGGTTCGGTAACCGCGAGCGACCAAGTCGATTTTTCGGCAAACGCGGGCGAGATACACGCGCTGCTTGGCGAGAACGGAGCGGGAAAAAGCACGGTCATGAGCATGCTGTCGGGCGTGTATAGAGCGGATGAAGGAGAGATTCTGATTCACGGCAAACCAGCCAAGATTCGTTCTCCGAAAGACGCGGCTATGCTCGGTGTAGGCATGGTGTTTCAGAACTTCAGACTGGTGCAGACCTTGACGGCGGCGGAAAATATCGTGCTTGGCGAAAAATCGTCTTTCTGGCGCGGGAGAAACTGGATTAAAAACAAACATAATGAAATTGAGGAATTGGCGGAACGCTTCGGGCTGAAATTTCCGGTGGACCGACCCATATGGCAGCTTTCTGTCGGGGAACAGCAGCGGGTGGAGATCGTCAAGACACTTTATCGCGGCGCCGACATTATCATTCTGGATGAGCCGACCTCGGTGCTTACGCCGGGCGAGGTAGAGGGGTTGTTCAGCACGCTGCGCCGGATGAAGCAGGAAGGAAAGACGGTTATCATGACCACGCATAAAATGAAGGAGGTCATGGCGTCTTCGGACCGAATTTCGGTCATGCGCAAAGGTAAAATGATCGCCACACTCGTAACCAAAGAGACCGATGAACGCGAGGTTGCCCGCCTGATGGTCGGCAGAGAGGTAGTTATTGAGCGTCAGGAACGCGAAGCTACGGAGGGCGAAGAACTGCTTAATGTAAAAAACTTGAGCGTTTACGCCGATCACGGCCGCAAGGCGCTTGACGGTCTGTCCCTGTCCGTGCGAAAGGGCGAAATCGTCGGTGTAGCCGGAGTGGCGGGGAACGGCCAGAAGGAATTGGCAGAAGTGCTAACCGGTCTTCGGACTTGGCGGGAAGGCGAAATTATTTTTGACGGAAGTCCCGTCAAGACGGCTTCGGTTCGCGGAGCGATTGATTCCGGCATTTCCCATGTGCCCGAAAACCGTATGAAGAGCGGATTGGCTGGACGTCTGGGCTCAGTCGACAACCTGCTGTTCAAGTCATACCGTACCGAAGAACATTCGACCTTCGGCTTCCTTAAGGCGGCCAAGAACCGCATATGGTCCGAAGAGCTCGTGCGCAAATTCGATGTGAAGACGCCGGAGCTGGATACGCCTGTCCAGCAGCTGTCCGGAGGAAACCAGCAGAAGCTGTTGTTCGCACGGGAGGTTACCCACCAGCCGAAGCTGATGGTTGCCGTCCATCCGACGCAGGGCCTTGATGTCGGTGCGACAGCGGGAGTACATGAGCTGCTTATGGAGCTCCGCGCTTCCGGGAGCGGCGTGCTGCTTATCTCGGAGGATCTGGATGAGCTGCTGCAGCTGTCGGACCGGTTATTGGTCATTTATAACGGAGCAATTATTGGCGAGGAGACCCATGAGACGGCGGACAGAGAAAGAATCGGCCTGATGATGGCGGGCATCCGCAGCAGAGAGGAGAGCATGGTATGAGCCAGGAAAAGGCAAGCGGAGGGGCGCTTCCGGGACCTGTGAAACAGACTTCCGGAGGTCGGCTGCCCTGGCGGCTGGAATATGATTCATCCCGCATCCGCACACCGTGGTGGACGCCGATTCTATCGGTGGCGCTGGCGCTCTTGCTGTGCGCGATTTTTATCTATGCCAACGGCATGAGTCCGGTAACAGTCTACTTGAAAATGTTTAAAGGGGCCTTTGGAACCTCTTACGGCATCACCGAAACGCTCGTCAAGGCCATTCCCCTGCTGCTGTGCGGCCTCGGGATCGCCGTAGCCTACCGGATTTCGGTCTGGAATATCGGAGCAGAGGGCCAATTGACGGTCGGCGCGATGGCTGCGACCGCGGTTACAGTGTATTTTCCGAATCTGCCCGGCCTTTGGTCGATTGTACTTATGCTGATCTTCGGCGTTGCCGCTGGCGCATTCTGGGGGCTGCTCACAGCCATTCCGAAAACGCATTTCGGGGTGAACGAGCTGATCACGTCGCTTATGCTCAACTATGTGGCGCTGCTGGCCCTTGATTATGTCGTATTCGGACCGTGGAAAGATCCTAAAGGCTTCAATATGCCGGGCTCGCCGGTGTTCACCGACGCGCAATCGCTGCCTGTACTCGGAGCAACCCGGCTGCATATCGGCTTGATCTTTGCGCTGGTCGCGGTTGTCATTTATTATCTGATGGTCCGTTTTACCCGCTGGGGCTACGAGCTGCGTCTGATCGGAGCGAATCCGACCGCTGCCCGCTACGCCGGCATTCACATCAAACGCCATATTATTATAGTCATGCTGATTAGCGGAGGACTTGCCGGTCTTGCGGGTATGGCCGAAGTATCGGGAGTAAGCCATAAGCTGATGCAGGGCATTTCGCCGGGCTACGGGTATACCGCCATTATTGTAGCCTGGCTCGCCAAGCTGAATCCGCTCGGGCTTGTTGTCACTTCGGTGCTGTTCGGCGGATTGATCGTTGGCGGCTTCAGCGTACAGACCATCGGTCTGCCGTCGTCCATTTCGGAAATGCTACAGGGCGCGATCCTGTTTTTCCTGATTGCCGGCGATATGGTCACCCGCTTCCGCATTCGCCGGGGAGCGTAGCCCAAAGGAGGAGTCGAAAGAAATGGATTTTGTCACACAGTTATTAATCGCCGCCATTTCCGCGGGCACGCCGCTGCTCTTGGCGACGCTTGGAGGCATATTGAACGAACGCGCCGGTATTATTCAGCTTGGAGCCGAAGGCTTAATGCTGATGGGGGCGGTCACAACTTGCATTGTCTTTATTCGTACCGAAAATCTTGGAGTGGCGCTGCTTGCATCCGTAGGAGTAACGGCGCTGCTCGGCATGATTCACGCCTTCCTGTGCATCACGCTTCGCGCTAACCAGACAATGTCGGGTCTTGCGATGACGCTGTTCGGCAGCGGCTTTAGCGCCTATCTCGGCAAGTCGATCAGCGGCAACCCGCTGCCCGGAATTTTGCCGAGACTGCATCTCGACTTTTTGAAGCCAGTCCCGGTGATCGGCGATATTTTTGGAAATCTGGATGTTTTGACCTGGTTAAGCTTTGTGCTTGTCATTGTGCTGCATTTGCTCATTCACCGCACCTCATGGGGGCTGCACCTGCGGGCGGTGGGCGACAGCCCGGCCACCGCAGATGTTATGGGCGTTCACGTCCGGCTAATCCGATATGGTTATGTTACCATCGGCGCCATGCTGATCGGACTTGCGGGAGCGGATATGGTTCTGACCGTCGCTCCGACTTGGAACGAAGGGCTGACGGCGGGCAGAGGCTGGATCGCGGTTGGTCTCGTTATTTTTGCCAGATGGAATCCGGTAAGGGCGCTGCTGTGCGCCTACTTCTTCGGAGCGCTGGATTCGCTGGGTTTCCGGATGCAGCTGCTCGGCAGCGCCATTCCGCCGTATTTCCTGAAGATGATTCCTTACGTTGTAACCATCCTTGTTCTGATGTATTTGGGGTACCGCAACCGCAACAAGCCTTCCGGCACGCCGGAATCGCTGGGTGTTCCGTACGTTCGGGAGCAGCGGTTCTAGGTCGGTAAGACGGGTTCGAAATTGCTGGACAACTGTAAAAAAGGAGGGGAGCAAATGGAAGCTTTGCGTGACGAGCCGCTGTGGACGCCTGCTGTTCAACGGCCCCGAAGCCTGCATGAGGCCTGGGAGCTGAAACGGACGCTTGGCGAAGATGGGATTTATGTCGCCGGCAGCACTTTGCTGCGGACGCAGTGGGAAGCCGGGACGGTTTCCATGCCGAAATCACTGATTGATTTGCGGGGGATTGAAGACCTTGCAGACATTGACGAAGATGGCGGCGGGCTCTCCATCGGCGCCCTTGCCGACTTGTCCCAGTGCCGGCGAAGCGCCGCGCTGGGACAAACGGCGCCCGCCGTTCAGGAGGCGGTCCGCTGCATCGCCGCTCCGGCGGTCCGTAATCTGGCGACGATCGGCGGCAATATCGCCGCGGGCTACGGCGATTGTCTTCCCGCGCTGCTCGTCTGCGATGCGGAGCTGGCCGTCTTTGACGGCAAGTTCCTTAACCGCCGGCGGGTGGAAGAGTGGCTGGCCGACCGGTGGAGCGGAGCGCTTCCGCCTGAGGAAATCCTGACGGGGCTATGGCTTGCGCCCCCGGCAGGTCCTTCGGGTAGCCGGCGGATTGAGATCTTCCGCAAAGTCGGCCGCAGGGAAGCGTTCACGCCCTCGCTGGTCACGGTAGCGATTGGATGCTTTATCGACAGCAAAGGCCGTCTGAGCGGCGTTAAGATTGCCGCCGGAGGAGGAAGCGGCCGCCCGCAGCGGTTGGATATTGCCGAAGCGGTTCTGGAAGGCGCACATATCGGTCCCGAGCTGCTGGCTTCGGTGTACGAGGCGGTTATCTCGCAGTTTGAGACTTATGGAGATCCTTTTGCAACAGTGGAATACAAAAAGAAGACCGCAGGCAATCTTATTGTTGCCGAACTATGGAAGGCTTTGGAAGGAAACGCTGGAAAATAAAAGGCGGTTATTCATGTAACACAGGAAGAGGGCGAAGATAACCGGAGCTATCGAAAGGGGAGAGGGGAAATGCTGCTGAGCAGAGAATCCAGCGGAGGGCGCTGGAGAACACGGCCCGACGGGATGGAAAAAGTCACCGGGACATTGCAGTATTTAACCGATATGAGCGCGGAAGGCATGCTGATTGGCCGGGTTCTTCGCAGCCATCAGGCTCATGCCCGGATTCTGGCCCTGCGCACGGTGAAGGCGGCAGCCGTTCCGGGCGTGCATGCCGTAATCACCCATGAGGATGTTCCTGGCTTGAATGGCTTCGGCATCGCCCTTCCGCATCAGCCGGTATTTTGTGAAGACCGTGTGCGGTATACCGGAGACGCGATCGCCGCGGTAGCCGCCGACAGCGACGAAATTGCGGAATATGCGCTGTCTCTGATCGAGGTCGATTACGAGCTGCTGCCGGTATTAACGGACCCCGAGGAAGCCATGAAGGAGGATGCTGTTCTTCTTCATCCCGAAGGCAATGTACTGCATCATACCGAATACCGCAAAGGCAATCCGGCGGACGCTTTTGCTGAATGCGCCTATGTGGCGGAGGAGACGTATTTTACGCCCCGGCAAATGCATACGTATATGGAAACCGAAGGCGGACTCTTTATTCCTGAAGACAATGGCCGGCTGACCGTTTATTCGGCCACTCAGCACGGACTGATGGACCGCAAGCAGTTATCCCGCATTATCGCGATGCCGGAGGAGAGCATTCGCGTGGTATCAAGTCCAATCGGCGGATCGTTCGGCGGCAAAGACGAACTGAACGTTCAGCCTTACGGCGCTCTCCTGGCTCTTCGGACAGGTAAGCCGGTGCGGCTGCATAATTCCCGCGCCGAATCCGTCCGGGCAGGACTTAAGCGCCATCCTATGAAGATCGCAATGAAGACCGGCTGCGACAAGGAAGGCCGGCTGATGGCCCATCAGGTAAGGATCGTCTCCGACACCGGGGCGTATGCCACACTCGGCACCGAGGTGCTGAACTTCGCCACGGAGCATGTCATGGGTCCATACATGATTGAGCATATGGAGATCGAGGGCTTCTGTATCTATACGAACAACGGCGTTTCCGGCGAATTCCGCGGATTTGGCGGAAATCAGGCCATCTTCGCCATAGAAGGACAGATCGACCGGCTGGCTGAAGCAGCGGGCATTGATCCGTGGGAAATGCGTCTCCGGAATTTGCGGAAATACGGCGATCCCGGCCCGCTGGGCCAGCCGATTGTCCAGACGCATGGAGCCATGCAGGTATGGGAGGCGCTGGCCGCTATTCCGCTGATGGCAGAGAGAAAGAACGGCCCGGGCAGGGACGCCAGGGACCCTTGGACGGTAACCGGCGTCGGTGCGGCCATCGCCATGCACGGAGCCGGGCTTGGTAAGGGGATTCCCGATCCGGCTGGGGGCAGGCTCTGCCTGGCGCTTGACGGCAAAATCGAGGCCGTATTCGGGTACGAGGAATTCGGCCAGGGTCTGATCGCTACGATGGAGCAGATGCTGATCGAGCAGTACGGATTTGGTGCCGATGATCTGCGGATCATTATCGGCGATACGGATGTCGTGCCGGACAGCGGTTCGAGCACAGCGTCCAGAGCGACAAGCATGATGTGGATGGCGCTGCGCAGGCTGCATCCCGATTTTACCGCTCGGCTGGCCGAAGCGGCGGAATCCGCTTCCAGCGGTGTTAGCGGCTTGACTCCGGGACCGGGTGGAATGTGGAAAGAAGGGAAGCTGATCCTTTCTTACGCCGATCTTGCCCGTACCCTTAATGAACCTATTGTGTGCGAAACGGTATTCCATTATCCCACAACGCCTCATGAACGGGTCGGCGCCCACTTTCTCTATACGTACTCGTCCATAGCCGTAAAGATTGAGGTCAATCTGTTGACCGGCCGTGTGCGAATCGTTGACCAGTATCATGCGGTAGCCGCCGGTCCGGTTGCCAATCCGCAGGGTTATCTGGGGCAAATCGAGGGCGGCAGCGGCATGGCGGTCGGCTTCACGCTGACGGAGGACGCGCTGATGAACGCAGGCTCCTATGTTACGAAGAATCTGGATACTTACATTATTCCGACCATTGCCGATATGAGCGGCATTCAGGTAGAGGCGATCGAGGATTTGCCGGAGCATGACACTTACGGCCCCCGCGGGGTAGGTGAAATCGGCTCGGTGAATCTGGCTCCTGCCGTGGCTTCCGCCATTTTTCAGGCGGTAGGCAAGCGGGTCACCCGGCTGCCGATTGAGCCCGAATTTCTGCAGGAAACTCCGTTTATACCACAGAAGGCGGTGAATGCGAATGTTGGATAAATGCGCAGCCAATCAGGGAGACCGGGATAATCTGCCAGAATCTGCCCGGGATGCCGAAAAGGACCGCTGCGCGCTGGGCGGCGCGAAGGCCGTGCAAGGTATCCAGAACAACCCGGAGTGCGCCGACGCAAGCCTTTCGGCGGAAGCCGGGGAGACGCTCATCACGCTTAGCTGCCGCATTAACGGACAGCCGGTGACTGCCGAAGTCCCGCCTTCGCGCCGTCTTCTGACGGTGTTGCGCGAAGAGCTTGGGCTTACCGGTACGAAGCGTTCCTGCGAGCTTGGCCGCTGCGGTGCCTGCATGGTGCTGATTGACGGCCGTCCGGTCAATTCCTGTCTGACGATGGCCTACCAATGCGAGGGAGCCGAGATCACGACTATTGAAGGATTGAGCGGCGGCGGACTGCATCCGGTGCAGCAGGCCTTTTTGGAGGAAGGCGGTTTTCAATGCGGATATTGTACGCCTGGTATGGTTATTTCAGTCGTTGCCTTGCTTTCGGAAAATCCGAAGCCGGCTCCGGAAGAGGTAGAAGAGGCGCTGTCCGGCAATTTGTGCCGGTGCACAGGGTATGGCGGCATTATGCGCGCCGTGAACAAAGCAATTGAAAAAGGAGTGGGTTAAACGATGGGAATTCCCGCTTCACCTCTTACGCTTTCAGAGATCAACGGAATGAGCAGGGAAGAGTTTGTGGAGACGCTTGGCGGCATTTTTGAGCATTCGCCGTGGGTTGCCGAATCGGCTTACACTTCCCGTCCCTTCGGATCGGTTGGCGCACTGCACGAAGCTATGGCGGAAGCCGCCCGAAGCGCTGGCCGGGAGAAGACTTTGTCGCTGCTGCGGGCCCATCCCGATCTGGCGACTAGGCTACAGGTAACACCGCTGTCGGCAGCCGAGCAAAAGGGCGCAGGGCTTGACCAGCTGAACCCGGAAGAATTCGAATTGCTAAATGATTTGAACAAGAAATATACGGAGAAGTTTCAGTTTCCGTTCATATTGGCTGTCCGTGGCAAAAATAAAGACGATATCATACAATCCGTCAGTGAGCGTGTTAATCTTTCGCCTGAGGAAGAATGGAACCGGGCGTTATTTGAAATCGGCAAAATTACGAAGTTCCGCCTGGAGGATCTGCTGACGGAATAAGCTGACTGAAAAAAATCATTCGATTATCAAACGGGGGTGTCATCTATGTCATTACCAATGAACGGACGAACAATTTCCGACTGCAGCATCACCTTGACCGCAACCGGAGAGGCGTTCCAGGCAGCATTCCCGGGAGACGGTATTATCATGGCGGCTTCGGGAAACTCAATAAGAAGGTTCACGGATAAACACGACTATTCATCTGCTAATTCGGCATTCTTAGACCGTCTGCCGTTTCGGGGTAAGAATACCCCCAGCTTATTTATGCATATTTTCCACAATAATTTGAGCACACGCAATGATATATCGCACTATTCGGAGCGCGATGAGTTCAAGGAGGTAGCGGTATGAGCGGGCGCTTGACCACCCATGTGCTTGATATGGTGCGGGGGATTCCCGCTTCCGGAGTCTTTTTGCAGCTGAGGCGGCTGGATAACGGAGAGGGTAATTTGCTCCGCGAAGCGGCTACGAATGCCGATGGTAGGCTGGACTCCCCCTTGCTGGAGGATGCGGAGATGAAGCCCGGCGAATATGAGCTGCTGTTCCACGCGGGAGATTATTTTCGGAAAATGGACGCGGCAGTCTCGGACACCTCTTCAACCGGGGGCCAAAGCTCTACCCTTTTTCTCGATCTGATCCCGATCCGTTTCCATATCGGCAGCGAAGGCGGCCACTATCATGTTCCGCTTCTGCTCGCTCCCGGAGGATACAGCACCTATCGCGGAAGCTGAAGGCCGGAATTTTTTGAAGAGAATTTAAATAACTGACGACGAAGGGAGGGAACCGCGCGTGAGCGATTCTTATGAACTGATAATTAAAAATGGTCTGGTGGTCCTCCCCGGAGAGGTCGTGAATCTCGATATCGGCATTGCCGGTGGCAAAATCGCCGCGCTGGAGGCGGGTATCGATGCCGGTCCGGATACAACCGTCCTCGATGCAGAAGGGCAATATGTGCTGCCTGGCATGATCGACATGCATGTCCATTTTAACGAGCCGTCGTACGGCCACTGGGAAGGATTCCGAACCGGATCGGCGTCGCTGGCGGCGGGAGGCTGCACCACTTATGCCGATATGCCGCTGAACGGCAACCCGCCGACGGTGAATTTATCCGCTCTTAGCTTGAAAGCCGAAATGGCCGCCGGTCATTCCGCTGTCGATTATGTGCTGTGGGGCGGCCTTGTTCCGGGCAATCTGGAACATCTGGAGGAGCTGTGGTCGGCGGGCGTCACCGGATTCAAGGCCTTTATTTCGAACCCGGGCGGCGAAGGCGAAGGACGCTTTCGCGAGGTTGACGACGAGACCCTGTATCAGGGGATGAAAAAGATCGCCTCGCTCGGCGGCATTCTGGCGCTGCATGCGGAGAGCGACGAGATGACTGCGGTCCTCTCGGCGGAAGCCGTTCGCGAAGGACGGATGGAAGCACGCGATTTTGCGGCTTCCCGGCCGCCGCAGGCGGAGCTGGAGGCTGTTGCCCGGGCGCTGCTGTACGGGAAACGGACGGGATGCCGGCTGCATTTTGTCCATATCAGCACGGCCGCTGCCATCGAGATGATTCAGGAAGCCAAATTGCGGGGTCAGGATGTCTCGGCGGAAACCTGCCCCCATTATTTGATATTGACGGAAGATGACATGGAGAGCATGGGACCGGTCGCCAAGTGCGCGCCTCCGCTACGGAGCGCCGAAGAGCGGGAGAAGCTGTGGAAGGCGCTGGCCGAAGGAAAGATCGACCTTATCGCTTCCGACCATTCGCCTTGTCCTCCCGAGCTGAAGCTTGCCGCCGGGCTGTCATTTTTTGAAGCCTGGGGCGGGATTTCCGGCGCTCAGAGCAGTATGGAACTGATGTTCCACGAAGGGGTGAACAAGCGCAAACTTCCGGTTACGCTGATTTCACGCCTGCTGTCAGGGCTTCCTGCGGAGCGATTCGGATTGTCCGGCCGCAAAGGTTCAATTGCTCTCGGCATGGACGCCGATCTGGCGGTGCTGAATCCGGATATGCCCTATACCCTTGCCGCTTCGGATTTGCTGTACCGTCACAAGCACAGCCCGTATGCCGGCATGAACCTGTCCTGCAGGGTGACTTCCACCATCTGCCGGGGCGAGATCGTCTACACCCGCGAACAAGGCGTGATTTCCCCGGACGGCGGAGAGTGGATCAAAATCGGTGAAGGGCAGCCGGCCTTATGAGCGCCTTCATTCAATCTCCCGCTGCCGAAATGATGGAGCTGCTCGATGAACTGTCCGCGTTCAGCGCGCCGGGAGACGGAGTCACCCGGCTGCTGTATACGCCTGAATGGAAGCAGGCGCAGCAGTTTCTGCTGAACCGGGCTGCGGAAAGCGGCCTGACGGCCTATTCCGACAGTGTTGGCAACGTCTACGGCAGACTTGCCGGCACGGGCCCTGACGACAAAGTCGTACTGACCGGATCGCATATCGACACCGTCGTAAGGGGAGGAAAGTACGACGGGGCTTACGGGGTAGCGGCAGCTTTTACAGCGCTGCGCTACCTGAGCAGTGTGTACGGCCCGCCGCTGCGGACACTGGAAGCCGTCTCCTTCGCAGAAGAGGAAGGCAGCCGATTTCCGCTGACCTTCTGGGGATCGGGCAGCGTGACCGGACTGTACGACGGCAGCGAAGCGGAGAACTGCAGGGATGCCGAAGGCGTGACGCTGCAGGAAGCGATGGAAAGCTGCCGCTTGAGCGGTGACAAGGCGGCTGCGCCCAGAGATGATATCTCCGCGTATGTGGAGCTTCATATCGAGCAGGGGATAGTTCTTGAGCGGACGGGGACGCAGATCGGCGTCGTGTCGGCGATTGCCGGACAGCGGCGGTTCGCCGTGTCGGTCAAGGGGACGGCCAATCATGCCGGAACTACGCCGATGGGGCTTCGCCGGGACGCCCTTGCCGCAGCAGCCGAGATGGTGCTGCAGTTGGAGCGCTCCGCCGCCGCGGCGGGAGATCCCCTGGTAGCCACCACGGGCAGGCTGGAGGCTTTCCCCAATACGCCGAATGTCATTCCTGGCGAAGTGGTGTTTACGCTGGACATCCGCAACAGCAAGGAGGATGAACTGGAGGCGTTCTGCGCCGCGGCTGCGTCCGCGTTTGAAGAAATCGCAAAGCGGAGAGATGTCACCGTTGACATAACTGCCCGGCTTAGCGCTTCTCCCGCGCCGATGGACAGGGGGCTCAGCTCGGAGCTTGAGGCCATATGCACCCGGCAGGGTAGGACGTTCCGGACGATGGTAAGCGGAGCGGGACATGATGCCCAGCTCTTTGCGCCCCGCACAAGAACGGCCATGATTTTTGTGCCGAGCCGCGCCGGCATCAGCCATTCCCCCGAGGAATATACTCCGCCGGAAGAGCTGGCAGCCGGACTGGATGTGCTGATCGCGCTATTATATAAGCTAGGATACGAGGAAATGAACGATAACGGTTTTGCGCCGCATAACACGAAGGAGAGATGGACATGAAACGGTTCGAGGACCTGTCGCCGTCGCTGCGATGTATCATGACTCCGGGACCGGTAGAAGTTGACCCGCGCGTTCTGCGCGCTATGTCTTTTCCGGTGCTCGGCCAGTTTGATCCCGAGTTTACAAATATTATGAATGAGACGATGGGTATGCTGCGGGAGCTGTTCGCTACAAGCAACCAATGGGCCTATCCGGTAGATGGAACCTCTCGTTCGGGAATCGAGGCGGCGATGGTCAGTCTGATTGCTCCGGGAGACCGTGTGCTGATCCCGATTTACGGGCGATTCGGGCATCTGCTGCATGAAATCGCCGAACGCTGCGGCGCGGAGGTGCATACAATTGAGACAACGTGGGGAACTGTATTCGATAACGAAGAGATCATTGCCGAGATGCGCAGGGTAAAACCCGATGTGGTGGCGATGGTCCACGGCGAGACGTCGACCGGACGCCTGCAGCCCCTTGAGGGAATCGGGCAGGCCTGCCGCGAAATGGACGCTCTGCTGATTGTCGATGCGGTAGCGACCATAGGCGGTGTGCCTGTCGAGACGGACGCCTGGCAGCTGGACGCCGTTATTGGCGGAACGCAGAAATGCTTGTCCGTTCCATCGGGAATGGCTCCGATTACGTACAACAAGCGCGCCGAAGAGAAGCTGCTGTCGCGCAAGCGCGTGGAGCGGGGACTGCGAACCGGCGACGACGGCGCAGACGATATTTCGGTAGTAAGAAGCAATTATTTCGATCTTGGAATGCTTCAGGACTACTGGAGTCCTTTGCGGCTTAATCATCATACGGAAATGACCTCCATGCTGTACGCCCTGCGTGAAGGGCTGCGGCTTGTATTGGAAGAGGGGCTGGAGGCGCGATTTGCCAGACACCGTCTGCATGAACGGGCGCTTGTTGCTGGACTTGAGGCGATGGGCCTTGCGCTGTACGGCGATCCCGGCTGCAAAATGCCGATGGTAACCTGCGTGGCAATTCCCGACGGAGTCGACGGAGAATCTGTACGGACCATGCTGCTGGACAGTTTCGGAATCGAAATCGCCAGCTCCTTCGGACCGCTTAAAGGTAAAATCTGGCGTATAGGAACGATGGGCTTCAGCTGCCGCGGGAACAATGTGCTGAGAGTGCTGGGAGCTCTGGAGGCGGCGCTGCTCCGCCACGGCTACCGGCTGCCGGCCGGACTTGGCGTTCAGGCGGCGCTTGACGTTTACGAGTAGGCATAGGATAATCGTGAGAAATGTTGGATGTAAGGCATTCGGAGGGTTTACCAGCCGGATGGACTAGGAAAACGGCTACCGGCCCCTTGGAGAGGGCAGAGCCGTTTTTTCTTAAAATGAATGAATGGATTTTTTATGAAGGGAGCGTTAATATATGGTCTTTGCAAGAAAACCTCTTGCCGACTGCGTTCCGGCGCTTGTAGCCACGGCGCGCGGCGATATGCCGGCAACATTGGTCATCACCGGGGGGAAGCTGGTCAACGTATGTTCCGGCGAAATTTTGGAAGGCATGTCCGTCGGCATTCAGGAAGGGCGCATTGCCTATGTAGGCAAGGACGTCTCTCATATGATCGGGGAGAACACCAAGATCATTGATGCGGCGGGAAAATATATCGCTCCCGGTCTGCTCGACGGTCATTGCCACATTGAGAGCACACAGCTGACCGTTACCGAATTTGCGCGCGCGGTTCTTCCGCTCGGAACGACCGGAGGCTTCTTCGACGCCCATGAAATCGCGAATGTATTCGGTCTTAAGGGCATCAAGCTGATGCTGGACGAAATGCGGACGACGCCGCTTGCCGCGTATATGCAGGTTGCTTCCTGCGTTCCGTCGGCGGGTCCCGAATTTGAAACGACCGGGGCGGCGATCGGACCGAAGGAAGTGGCGGAGGCGTTCACCTGGGGAGACGATGTCATTGCGCTCGGCGAAGTGATGAACTTTCCCGGCGTCGTCTATGGAGACGATAAAATGCTCGGGGAAATTCAGGCGACCCTGCGGGCCGGAAGGTATGTCGACGGACATTTCACATGGCCCGCGAGCGATCGGCGGCTGCCCGTATACGCGGCGGCCGGCGTAACCGGCGATCATGAGTGCGTGACCGCCGAGGACGTAATCGAGCGCGTTCGGCTGGGCATGTACGCAAAGATGCGCCGAGGCTCCGCCTGGCATGATGTCGCCAAGACGATAACGGCGCATACCGAGCATGGTCTCGACCCGCGGCGGATGATGCTCGTCACGGACGACCGCAGCTCGGAATCGCTGCGCGACGAAGGGCATATGGACTTCGTGGTACGGCATGCCATTGCTCAGGGGGTGAAGCCGGTGACCGCCTTCCAGATGGCGACGATCAACACAGCTGAACGTTTCGGCGTTGCCCGCGATATCGGCTCCATAACGCCCGGCTCGATCGCCGACATCATTCTGCTGGACGGCAATCTAGCCGACGTCAACGTCGTGATGACGATCGCTGCCGGGACCGTAGTCGCGGAGAACGGAGCTATGACGGTTTCCCTGCCTCCCTTTGCCTATCCTCAGGAGGTACTGGCTTCCGTCCATCTGCCGAAGCGTCCGTCAGCCGGAGATTTCGTCATTAAAGCGCCGGTGGAGTCCGGCACTGTCGCCACCCGGGTTATCAAGGTGCTGGAAAATCACGTGGAGACGATGGAACGCATTCAAACCTTGCCCGTATCGGAAGGGGAGCTTCAAGTAGGGGGCGGCTTGTGCAAAATTGCCGTTCTGGAGCGCCATAAAGGGACGGGAAATATGGCGGTCGGCGTGGTGGAAGGAGTCGGCTTCCACGAGCCAGCGGCCATTGCAATGACCGTGGCTCATGACAGCCATAATGTGCTTGTAATCGGCAGCGACGACGAGCTCATGGCCAAGGCGGTAAATACCGTTGCCGACGTGCAGGGCGGGGTTGCGGTTATTACTGGGTCCGGCACGACCCTGTTCCCGCTCGCCATCGCCGGCCTGATGTCCGCCGAGCCGTTTGAAGTCGCCGCCGCCCAATCGGCAGCGATCAGCAAGGCGCTGTACGATGCGGGCTGCACCCTCAACTACGCCTTTATGACGCTGTCGCTGCTCGCGCTTGCGGTTATTCCGACTCTGCGCCTATCCGATAAAGGCCTGGTGCGGATTACGCCGGAGGACGGCATTCAGCTTGTTCCGCTGTTCTGCGGCGAGGGCGTTAACGCCCCGGTATAAAACCCCGAATCCGGCTGATTGGATCGACGTTTGCCATGCATCAGCCAGACCGGCAGCGGTTTCGCATATTAACGCCTCGGGTTTTACGGACCGGTCACAGTCTGCGCAGCTGCGGTCCGGAAGCGCGGGAACCGGCGTATCTTCTGGACCCGTCTCCGCCGTCCGTCTTCAACAACAAAACTCCGCTGTCCCATTACGGGCAGCGGAGTTTTGTTGTTTGGCTTGCCGATGACCAGCCAAAGAAACACCTTGCTCTTGCTAAATCTCTAAATCTTTGAGCAGAATGTAGTTTCTGAATGTTGAAATGGATTAAATTTACATAAAATTTCTGAAAGTTTGAATTTTAAATGAATTTTATGCGTTTAGGCGACAAATTCATTAACCAAAATGAATAGTTTTGAAACATTTTTTCCGAAAAGATGCTAATATAATATTAATTTAAGGCATCCCGAAGACGATATAACTAAAAATGAATAATAATAGATTTGGTTGATCTAATATTCAAAGCTTAGCGCAATGCCTAAACAAAATTATGCGGATGGGGGAACACGAGATGATCAGATTGGAAACGAAGGATATCGTGAGTATCGCCAAGAAGCAAATAGCCAATATTTTTAAGATGGAGCCGCTTGAGCTGAGATTTGTCAACGATTTTCAAGGCGAGAAGAATCTCTTGAATGATGACAAGCTTCAACTGACCAACCGCCATTATTGGGCTAAGGTAATGGATTGCGTCTTTGAAAATCAGGTTAGGCCGGTTCTGATGTGTGAAGTGCTGTATTTTCTCCGCAACGAATTTTTGGAAAGTGAAATCGACTTGAAGTTTTCGTTCGATTTCTCTCAAGGGTCCGACGTCGAAGCCGCTGCCGTGGCGGAGGTTAGCTTTAACGACAAGCCGGAGCTTGGGAAGAACGAAATCGCTGAGCTGATCGATTTTGCGCTGGCGTTGCAGGACAGACAGTGGTTTGAGGAGCTTTCCCAGAAATATAAAGAACTGAGCGCTTAAGCGCCATGCACCGTATAGACATTTTCCGGATATTACCGGCTGAAACGGGCCGCCTCTTTCGACAATGATTTGATTGTTGAGATGAAGGCGGCCTATTTGTGTATACGCTAAAAAACCATCACTTAATAGAAGGATTTAAGATATAATTCCAGAAAAAAGGAAATCGTGATTTTTATTATAGGGGGTGTGATTTTACATCCAGATTACGTTTTCAACGGTCTGCTATGATCAAGCCAGTAACGCTGGGAAAAGTTACATCTGGTTTTGTGAAAATATTCACCCTTTTACGTGAATTTTTTCACCCCTTTTCCCGGACTTTAACAAATGGCCAATCATAAAGGGAAGGTTCAGGCCGAGCGGGAAGGGAGGAAAGGCCATTCTTATGAAAGTTCCTACAGCTTCCATAAGAAAGACAACGGTTCCAGCATTAGATTTACAAAGAGCTGTATAATACTGGGGATTTGGTAAAGGAGAATCGGGATTGAAAAAACTTATTTCTTTAACTGTAAGCGCTGTGATGCTGTTATCGCCTTTCGCCTTCGCAATTGATGCGCCGGCATTAAATTTAAAGGTCGACGCCGTTTCGGCCGCTTCTGAAGAACAGCCGGCAGCACCGGCGGCGACACCGAAACCGGCCGCAACGCCTAAAGCTACCGCTAAACCAAAAGCGACAGCCAAACCAAAAGCGACAGCCAAACCGAAAGCGACCGCTAAACCGAAAGCAACGCCTAAAGCGACGGCCAAACCGAAAGCGACGCCAAAGCCGACTGCTAAACCGAAGGCAACCGTCAAGCCGAGCGCGAAAGCAACCGCAAAGCCTGCCGCAACTGCCAAACCGGCTGCAACGCCTAAGGCTACACCAAAAGCTACTGCCAAACCGAAAGCAACCGCCAAACCGGTCACTGTCAGTGCGAACGTGTATCTGGACGGGGTATACGTCGCGTATGGAAACGCTAATACCAAAGGCACCGAAGGCGCCAAGGTTACGATCAAGAATGGCAAGGTTGCCGATATCGAGCTGCTCAGAACGAGCGCAAAGATTATCGACAGAGACGCCCGCAACAATTACAGCGGCGTGTGGGTTGCTTATGGGCTGATGAAGGATAGATTGCTGGGCAAGACGAGAGCAGGCGCGGCCAATGTTGATGCGGTTTCCGGCGCCACGCGTACGAGCAACGGTTGGAAGCTGTCCGTGGACAGAGCGTTTGTAAGAGCACTTAATGTGAAGCCGAAGGCTACCGTTTACTTTGCCGGCGAGCACATGGGTGTCGATCCGGAAGGCAAATACGCCGTATTCTCCACTTATGATGCCACTAAGCTGACGGGCGTCAAAGTATACCCGCTGAGCAGCACAGGCGACATTATTGAAGAAAAAGCGTTCACGCCGGCACAGGCGGCCGCTGTTGCCGCGATTACGCCAGCTCTTCTGGCTAAGGGAACGGCTGCACAGCCTACCGCCGGTCTAGAGGCGGACTTCAAGGCAGCGGTAAATGCTTTCTGGGACGCCGAGCAGAACGCACTCATCAATAATACAAGCAAGTATATTGATGGTTTCTATTCCTCTTACGGCACAGCAAGAAGCGTAGGCGTGGAAAGAGCCGACATTATCATCCGCAACGGCAAACTGGTTGATGTGAAGCTGTACCGTTTGGGAAGCAACCTGCTGGACAGAGGAACGACGGCTTATGCCAAAGTCGTTGAAGCAAATGCTCCGATGACCGCAAAGCTGCTGGCTAACGGTTCGTATATCGCGAACTACGATGAGAAGGTTGACGGCATTTCCGGCGCAACCGAAAGCAGCCACGGCTGGAACCAGTCTGTGGAAAGAGCATTCGAGAAGGCGCTGAAAGTTCCAACGAAAGGCCAATATTTTGACGGCAAATTCGCCGGAGTCGACAATCAGTCGAAGCTGTTGCTGCTGGTTGATATCGCTTCGGATAAGGTTACGGGGATCACCGTGAGCCTGTTCGGCGCCGACAAGAAGCTGATCGCCGCCGACAAACTGACTGCCGAGCAGCAAGCCTTGGTAGCGCAGCTGACAAGCGGCCTGCTGGACAAAGGCGTACAATTGGCCGATATTGCTGGCCAGGAAGACCTTTCCGCCGCGGCGAGAGCGGCTTTGGCCGACGCCTTGACGAACGCGTCCAAGGTGCAAGGAGCCTATAAAGACGGCACCTATACCGCTTACGGCGACGCATACGACAAAGGAACTAACCAGGCCAAAGTAACGCTGCGCAACGGCAAAATCGTTGACTTGGCTCTGTACCGCCTGGGCATGAACATGGTTGACCGCGGCGAAGCCGCTTATAAGGAAGTAGTTAAGGCCATTCCACAGCTTACCTCCAAATTTTTGGCGGCAGGCACGAGAGAAGGCGTTCAACAGGTCGATGCCGTCTCCGGCGCGACAAGCAGCAGCAATGAGCTGAAGGCCGCCGTTGAGCGGGCATACGGCAAAGCTGAAGTTACGGAAGCCTACAAAGCGGCCTATTTCAACGGCACCTACATCGGGGTGAGCGCTGATAAATCCGTCAATGTAATGGTAACCGTCAAGTACAATGTTCCAGTGAAAATGCTTGTTTACTATCTGGACGAAAAAGGCAGTGTGAGAGCGTACGATAAGCTCTCGAATGACGAGAAGGCCGTGAAGAGCGAAATCGAAACGCCTTCGTATGACAGCCTGCACAAGTACGGATACAGACCTGCGGCATTCGGCGCGAACGATGCCCAGAAGGCTATATCCGCCAAAGCGGTGGAAGCAATTAAAGCCGCTTTGGAGAGCGCAGGCAAATAACGGGCGCAAGCCTCGTTTCGAAGGAGCTGTTCCTGGGACCATTCATATGGACCGGGAACGGCTCTTTTTGTCTTTATTCCCGCCATTTGAAGGGATTGAAGCAGCCGATGTCAAAGTTAGTGTGGGTAGAATAGAAGAAGGTTTAACCTATGTAGGAGGCTCACCATGAAACAAATTAACCAACTTGCGCCACAGGACGAATTCATCGGCTTTTATCTGCTGCGGGAATTGACCGTCAAACAAACGAACGGCAATCCTCCCAAGGATTATTTCGATATTGTGCTATGCGATTCCAGCGGTCAGCTGTCCGCGAAGTATTGGGATGTGTCGACTGCGGATAAAGAGACCTTTTTTCCAATGGGACTTGTCAAAATTCAGGGCATCGCCCATTTATACCGGGAGAAGCTGCAAGTCAAGGTCACTAAAATGAGACTCGCGACGGAGGAGGACGGTGTGTCGCTGACCGAGTTTATCCGCTCGGCGCCAATCCGGCCGGTCGACTTGATTCATGCGATCAAGCAGGCGATGAATGCCATAAGCGATCCGGAGATTCGGACGATCGTTGCGTATTGTGTGGGCAAGGTGGAGGAGAAGCTGATGCATTATCCGGCGGCCAAGACCCATCATCACGCCTATTTTGCCGGCCTTGCCTATCATATGGCGAGAATGCTGGAGATTGGGGACTTTCTGTGCAGACAGCGGCCTTTCCTGAATCCGGATTTGCTGAAGGCGGGCATTATCCTGCATGATATTGCCAAGCCGGAGGAAATGATCGCCGAGCTTGGAATCGTCTCGGATTACAGTGTTCAAGGCAAGCTGCTCGGTCATATTGCGATGGCCTCGAACTGGATTACGGAAGCGGCGATACGCTCCAATATCGATCTTGGGTCTCCGAAGGTTATCGGGCTTCAGCATCTGGTGCTGTCGCATCACAACCTAGGGGAATGGGGAAGCCCGGTGCAGCCCCAGACGGCTGAAGCGGTGGCGCTCCACCATATCGATGCCATGGACGCCAAGCTTCAGATGGTGGAGGATGCGCTGGATACGACGCCCGAGACCGAAGAGTGGACGCCGTTTATCCGCGGACTGGAGAATAAGGCTGTATATCGGATGAAGCTGTAGATCCTGGCGGCAAAAAGGCCGGCTCAAACGCCTGTTATCGGCGAAGGGACGGCCATGAATGAGAGGAGGCTTGTCCTGAAAAGGAGGATGCCTCCTCTTCTTATTCTCTACCCGGCGCCTCGCTGGAGGCTGCCGTTTCATTATGCTGAAGAAGAGCTTGGGCGGATTCCGCCGGGGCGGCCGCTGACTTGATCCCGGACTTCTTCCCGGACTTCTTCCCGGCAGCTTTCGTCTTCTTGCCGGACGGCTTGCGTGCCGGAATTGAGAACGGCGTGTAGCCTCCGATATGCAGTGTGCCGATCCGGCATCCCAAATCTTCCGCCAACGCTGTAAGGCCGGAATGCCCCGCCCGCTCCGACAGCTTCAGCAGGATGACCGCCGCGGTACGGGCATCCTCCAGCGCGTCATGATGCCGCAGGGGAATGCCGAAATATTCGGCAAGAATATTGAGACGGTAAGAGCCGAAGCCTGCCAGCATTTTTTTGGCGAGCAAATACGTGCACCAATATTGAAAGGACGGATAGGGCAGGGAGCACTGATCCAGTCCATAGCGGAGTACGCTCATATCGAAGGAAGCGTTATGCGCCACTACATTTTTCTCATGGATAAGCGGTTCAATGACGGGCCACAGCTCGCGGAATGTCGGCTGCCCGGCGACCATTTCGGGCGTTATTCCGTGGATGGCGATATTTCTGCGGTCGAATGACTGCTCCGGATTAATCAGCCATGCCTGCTCGGACACGATCCTTCCGCCCTTCACTTCCACCAGTCCCAATGCGCATGCGCTGGCCCGGCCGGCATTCGCCGTCTCAAAATCGATTGCCACAAAATCGATTGCCACAAAATCCATAATTCAAGCTCCTGTCTTTCCTTGTTGGTAGATTAAAGATTCCTTTATATAAGTATAGCAGAGGTCAACCTTGAAAAAAGTGAAGTTTACTTCTGCTCTTCCGGAATATCGACGACTTCCTCGTTCATGGCGACGTCTTGGATGCCGAGCTCCGTCACCGCTCCGTCCGGGTCGATAAATCCGTAGGAGGCTATACCGATATGGGGCATGGCCCGAAAATAGACAAATCGGCTGTTCAGAATGGGTCGTCTGCCGCTTTCATCCAACGCTTTGGTATTTTTGAACAGATTTAGTGTCGCAGTCCCCCACCTCTAAGCCAACAGCGAAGGTGGGGGTTAGACATGTTCGATTCACCAAACATACGTTCTTGTGTTATACTAGGTTCATCAAACTTGCGATGGAGGCGTGTCTCATGAAGGTGGTCAAAACACTCAAACATCCGATTACGTCTCACCACCGCATGCTAGATGCGACTCTTCATGTGTATCAAGAGGCGCTGTCGTTTTTGATTACGGTCATTCAAGAGCAGTTTATGGCCTTGGAATCGTTATCCACCCAAGCGGTTGTGACGGCGGTAGAACGGCTGACTCACCGTACCAGGCACAATCCGAATCCGCTCTACGCCGAGTTTGATCAACGCTTTTATAAGTTTCCTTCGTACTTCCGCAGAAGTGCCATTGCGGAAGCGTTTGGCATTGTGAAAAGTCATCATTCCCGTTTTGAGCTTTGGCAAGCCGAGCGGCAACACGCTGGGCAAGAAGGGAAACGCTTTTCGAAGAAACCGCCGACACTCCAAGCTAAGCATCAGGCGTTCCCTTGCTTGTACAAAGGCAATATGTTCAAACGAACCTCCGATACGACAGCCAACATTAAGATACTTCATCAAGGTGATTGGGTATGGCTCCCCATTACTTTTAAAGGCCAAGACCTATTCAAACGTAACGTGTGGAGCATGAAAGAATGCAGCCCCACATTAGTCCGAAAAGGAAAACGCTATGCCCTTCATATCGCCTATGAAGGGGATGTGAAGTTGACTCAGGCGGAAAATTCCAAGCAGCGGGTGTGTGCCGTTGATTTAGGCTTAACGAATTCCGCAGTCTGTTCCGTGATGGACGTAAGCGGCACTGTCTTGGCGAGGACATTTATCAACCAAGCCAAAGAAAAAGATCGATTGCGCCAAATCACAGGCAAACTGAAACAAGCCCAGCGACAATCCGGTATAGGGGCAAAACCGAATTTCTGGCGGCGGATGAACGGCTTACAGACGCATATCGTCCACGATACCGCGCATCGAATCATCGCCTTTGCCCAAAAGCACAGCGCAGATGTCATTGTCATGGAGTATTTAGGCAAGATGCGTCTGCCTAAAGGAACGTGGGGAGCCAAGCGACTTCGTGCCAAACTCCAGTTTTGGGCGAAACGGCGCATCCAAACAAAAGTGACCGAAATGGCGCATTTCTTGGGAATACGGGTTTCCATGGTCAATCCTGCGAATACAAGCGCGCTTGCTTTTGATGGCAGTGGATGGGTTCAACGAAACACGAAACGTGATGTTGCTGTATTCGCAACAGGCAAAGCGTATCACGCGGACCTTAATGCCTCGTATAACATCGGCGCACGGTACGTGTTACGTAGCATACACAAAGCCACATCTGAAAAGATGTGGTTGTCCTTGGAGGCAAAAGACCCTTCATTGGCAAAACGAACGTATTGGACGTTGGCTTCCCTCATTCGGGTGCAACAGGCGCTGAGCCTTCAATTATGAAGCTCGCAAGCGTGTGCAACCCTGTATCGATGCCAACAGAAGCCCCCACTTCATGCGTAAGCTAAGTGGGGGAGAGTTCACGAAGAGGGCGCTCTCCGTTATTGCGCCATTGGTCAGTCTTGCCGTCCACAATAGCTTGCTTCGTCCGTTTACCACTTCATAATAAGAGACGACGTCGCCGCCACTGGTCAAGAACCGCTCATATTCGCCTAACGGAAAATAGAAGGTGAAGTTCTGGCCTTCCAGAGAAGATGGGGTCGGTTCAAGATTCCGGATCATGCTCACGCGGGGCAGCTGCAGGGCTGCTCTGCGCGCTTCGGTCAAATTGCCGGACGCCAGGCGGTCCTTCAATTGATCGTCGGCCTTCGCCACATACACCGTTCGAGAGAGCGGGTTCCAGGTCACATAAGCGCCCGAGACTTCGGCGATAAAACGCAGCGGAACCATGACATGCCCCTTGTGAAGGGTGGCGGGCATAGAGAGTGTAATCTTGCCGGAACCGGCGGAGGCTGTCTTCTGACCGGCAATCAGCTCGATCGCATCGCTGCCGTTCTTGACCGTCACGGTCTTGGTCTTGTTATCCCAGCTTACCGATATATCCGGAATCTGCTGCACTGCGTACAAGGGGACCATAGTCGTTCCGTTTGCCAGGTAGGCGGATGTTCCGGGCCCTGCCGTACGGTTGTTCACTATAACTTGGATTTCGCCGGCCGCTAACGATGTTCCTCCCGATAGTAATGCCAGGACAAGGACTCCGGCGCAGCCCAAACTTATCAGCTTTTTCATTGCACATATACCTCCGGGAAAAAGATTCATTACATCTTAGACGCAGCCCGGTCCAACAAGTTACAGAAACTTACAAAAAAAAGCACTCTCCCTGCCCGGCAAGGAGAGTGCCCATATAGTTCCGTAACCGCCGCCCGGTATGGGAAGGCTGTTTTTCGTCTTCGTATTATTTCGTGTTAATCCGAATCTTTATGTCCGGCGCTCTTCATCTGTCCACGCAGGCGTTCCAGCTCGGCTGCCGCCTGTTCCTTTACGCGGGCGTCGGGGCGTCCGCCTTCGGTGTCAACAGCCGGGGAAACATTCCGGACCGGGAAATCCTGTCTTGCTTCCCATTCCTGGATTTTTTCTTCCATCCGCTCGAAGCCCCGCGCTGCGGCATGAGTATTCAGGCCGGAGAAGACGGTTCGGCAGGGAGCTGGAGTGGTGCTGCTTGGAGCGGAAGTGGTGTTCCCTGGTACTTTACGGAGACGCTCGGCGCGTTCGGCAAGCTCGTCTCTTTTGGCTTTCAGCCGGCCCCGCTCTTCCTTGGCCGCGGCGATCTCATATCCCAGCCCCGCCAGAACCTGCCGGGTCTCCTCCAGACCGGCGGAGCATTCCCGCTCGCTCTCCGTATAGGCAAGCTTCGCCTCGATGGCCTGCTTGGCCTTTTCTTCGTCGCCGTTCTCCAGCGCCTTCAGGGCATCGCCTTCGCTGAGCTCCGCCAGCATCGAGTATTCTTTCAACCGGCGCTCCAGGAGCTTGGCTGCCGCCTGCAAATCGCGGCTTCTCTGCTCGGCTTCCTCGATCCGGTCATCCAGATCGCGCAAATATTGTCCAGTCATGATGACTGGGTTCTCCAGCCGGTTCAGCCCTTCATGCATGGCCGCTTTCGTTAACGTTGCAATTCTCTCCAAAATACTCATCGGTATCTCTCCCTTTTTTTGTATTTAGCATTTTACAAAGGCTCTAACTTAGTAATAATGGTGCCCGTCCATGAAGCTTTCTGTCGGTTCGCTCGGAACAATCAAGCTGGCGATCAGATAAAAAAGAATGAACGACCCGACACTGCACAAAGCGACGATTACGGCAACCAAGCGAATAAGGGTGGAGTCGATGCCCAGCCACTGAGCCAAGCCTCCGCACAAGCCGCTGAATTTCTTGTCTCTTTCGGAACGGTAAAGTTTTTTCATAATTTAATCTCTTCCCTTCGTCATATCCGTTATCTATGCTTTTATTCTAGTGGTTTCACGCACGCGGCAAAACGGGCTGGAGACGGTTTTGCGATCTCGACCTTAGACGGGGGGAGGTTCGGCAATTGGACGGGGATAACAAAAAGACTTCCGGCTGCAAGGCCGGAAGCCCCTATCTGAAACGATTGGCACAGGTATGCGGTGCATGGTACTATCCGTTCCGCATTCCTCAGTCCGTGCTTTCGCGGATCGCCAGGTAGTGGGTGACGTTGGAATGCTGCGGAATATCCGCGGCGCCTCTAATCATTTTGATGAGATTGCGGGTGGCTGTCATGCCGATTTCCGCTGCGGAATACTCCACCGTCGAAAGCTTGGGGCGGATAATCGACGACAGATAGCTGCCGTCAAAGCCGAATACGGCTACATCTTCGGGTATGCGCATGCCGTGGTCCATCAAATAATTCATCGCTCCGAGCGCCATCCAGTCCGTTGAGCAGAATACCGCGCTTGGCATGTCGCCGGTTTCCGCCAGCTTGCGCATGGCGTTCATTCCGTCTTCCACGGACAGCTCGCTCTCCACAACCCAGTCTTCCCGGATCGGAAGTCCCGCATCGCTCATCGCCTGCCGAAATCCCTGGTAGCGGTCGCTTCCAATGCCAGAATCGCCTGTTCCGCGAATCATCGCGATGCGGGTGTGCCCTTTTTGAATGAGATGGGTTACGGCTTCGTAAGAGGCGGTGACGTTATCCACATGGACGGAAGGGATGGATGGAATATTGGAGATTTGTCCGATCACTACGCAGGGGATTCGTGCCGCTTCAATGGTTTCAATATGCCTGCGTTCCAGAATGGAGCCGACAAAAATGATACCCTGCGACTGGATATCTCCAAATCTTTTTAAATGATCAAGCTCGCTTTCAAGTGTTCCGTCCGTCAGCCCGATGAGCAGCTCGTAGCCGTACAACCGGGAAACCGACCCGATGCCCGCCACCATATCATTAAGCACGGTGTGGCTGAACTGCGGCGCAATGACTCCGATTAGCTGGGAATCGGTCTTGGCACTGTCGTCTATGGAGGCGCCGGAACGGTAATTGGTCCGCTTAATCGCTTCCATTACCCGCATCCGCACATCCTCTTTGACCGGCTTGCTGTTGTTGATCACCCGGGAAACGGTAGAGATCGAAACTCCGGCCATTCTGGCGATATCGTTAATCGTTACTTTCATGAGCATCACAACTCCGAATATTAAGATGGATGAATGGGAAAATATTTTCCTAATTTGTATCATATCATGCCGAAACCCAACTGCCAATTCCACTTGACTAGGAAAAAAGAGTTGTTTTATACTCCGAATAAGGAAAAACTTTTCCTATAGAGGGTTGGAGGAGCTGACGGAAGTGGAAAGAATCTGGTGGAAAGAAGCGGTGGCCTATCAAATATACCCCCGGAGCTTTATGGACGGCAACGGAGATGGAGTCGGCGATTTGCGGGGAGTTATCGGCAAGCTGGATTATCTGAAAAACTTAGGGATCGACGTGATCTGGATCTGCCCGATCTACAAGTCGCCCAATGACGATAACGGGTACGATATTTCGGATTATCATGACATTATGGACGAGTTCGGCACGATGGAGGATTTCGATGAGCTGCTGGAAGAGGTTCACCGCAGAGAGATGAAGCTTATCATGGATTTGGTCATCAACCACACCTCGGACGAGCATCCGTGGTTCATTGAATCCCGGTCCAGCAAAGACAATCCGAAACGGAACTACTATATATGGGCCGATCCGAAAGACGGTGCGGAGCCGAACAACTGGGACAGCATCTTCGGCGGGTCCATCTGGGAGTATGACATAATTACGGAGCAGTATTTCATGCATGTATTCTCCAAAAGACAGCCGGATCTCAACTGGGAGAATCCCGATGTGCGCCAGGATTTGTACGAAATGGTCAACTGGTGGCTGGATAAAGGCATCGACGGCTTCCGTATCGACGCCATCTCGCATATCAAGAAGCTGGCCGGATTTCCCGACCTGCCGAACCCGGAAGGCTTGCGCTATGTGAGCGCCTTTGCCGGACATATGAATCGCGAAGGGATTCACGATTTTCTGCTGGAATTGAAAGAGGAAACGTTCGACAAGTACGACATCATGACTGTCGGCGAAGCGAGCGGGGTCACGGCGGGGGACGCGGATCTGTGGGTCAGCAAGGAAAAAGGCAAGTTCAACATGGTGTTTCAGTTCAATCATATGCATCTTTGGGATAAAAGCCTGGAGAGCGGGTTCGACCTGGTCACCTTCAAGAAGGTGCTTACCGAGTGGCAGAAAGCGCTCGAAGGCACCGGCTGGAACGCCCTTTTCATGGAGAACCACGATAAGCCCCGCTCGGTCTCCACTTATGGCGATGATGGACCGCTGCGGGTGCAGTCGGCCAAGGCGCTGGCGACGATGTATTTCCTGATGCAGGGCACTCCCTTCATCTATCAAGGCCAGGAAATCGGTATGACGAACGTGCAATTTCAGTCGATCGACGATTATGACGATGTGCATATGAAGAATTGGTACCGGCTAGAAAGAGAAGAAGGTAAGGAACATGAAGATCTGATGCCCGTGATCTGGACCAACGGCCGGGATAACTCCCGAACGCCGATGCAGTGGAATGCCGGGGAGCAGGCGGGATTTACGGAGGGGACGCCATGGATGAAGGTGAACCCGAATTACAAGGAAATCAATGTGGAAAGCGAACTTGCGAATCCCGATTCAATCTACCATTATTACAAGAAGATGATCCATCTACGCAAAAGCAACCCGGTCGCCGTCTACGGCGTCTATGATCTGATCCTGCCAAAGAACAAGCAAATATACGCATATACCCGAACGCTTGAGGATGACCAGTTGCTGATTATCACCAACCTGTTCGCGGAAGAGGCGCTGTTCCACCTGCCTAAAGGCATTCGTTACAGCTCCACCGAGCTGCTCCTGTCGAACTATGAGGCTCCTGTATGCGGCAGCATCCGGACGATCCACCTGAAGCCGTACGAGGCCAGAGTGTACCGGCTTCATGGTAAGACTTTGTAAGCAGCGCCGCGATTTAAGGATGGATAAAGAAGCGAGGAAGAGGGACGGAGAGATCCGTTCCTCTTTTTTTGCTGCCGTAGAATGAGCCTTAGGACCTTACCTTAATGTGATTATATATGACACGTAAATCCTTGGAAACCATGCTATTTTCATTAAAAAGGAGTAGAATTCAATTGAATAAAAGAGTAATCCTCCATTTTGTAAATAAAAAAAGTGTTTACTTTTATTTTGCGATAGAATATTATAAGAACAAGCTTATCAAGGGGGGATTTGGATGAAAGGTTTATTAACTCGTTGTGTTACTTTGGCATTGTCTTTGACCGTCATTTTGGCGGGCTGCGGCTCGAAACAGGACAGCTCGACCAATGCGGGCGGCGCTTCCGGCGGAAGCGGACAATCGGGAACATCCAAGGTGTCCATGGTGTACTGGCCGGGACCGGAGAGCGACGCCATGCAGAAAGTGGTGGATGCCTATAACAGCGGGCAGGGCAAGACCGACGGCGTGAATGTCGAAATGGTGCTGCTGAGCCGTGACGGAACTTACGAGAAGGAAGCGGCCATGATGAGCTCCAAATCGGATGAAGTGGATATGTACTTTACCGCAAGCTATATCATTGGCCAGCATGCGCCAAGTCTGGATGCCCTGGACGGCAAGGTGAATACTGACGGTTATTTGAAATCCTCGGTCGACTCCCTGCGAATGAATAACGAGACCCTGGCGATCCCGATGGATGTCAGCAATCATTTCCTGCTGTACCGCCAGGATCTGATCGATAAATTGCTGAGCGATTCCGCTTGGAAGAGCAAATATGGCGAAGTCAGCCAAAAGGTGCTGGGCCAAACCCTTGAGCCCAAAGATCCCAAGGACTGGACATGGGATGACTTTATTGCGGCTGCGGCGTTCTTCAGCCAGGAGTACAATCCGGATTCCCCGACGAAATACGGAACCGCGCTTCAAATGAAGAACCTGATTTTCAACGTGATGATTTGGGACGACTTCCTGTGGTCGAGCGGCGGTTCCTGGCTTGACGAGAGCGGCAAGCCGCAGCTCAATTCGGACGCGGCCAAGAAAGCGATGGGTATCTACTCGACGATTTATAACGGTAAAATGACGTCCCCGAACTCGACCGTTGCGGAATATCCTGAAACCCAGGCGGCTCTGCAATCCGGCAACGCGGCTTTTGCCGTTCAATGGGGAGCGGCGTATGACGAATTGAACGATCCGGCACGTTCTCCCAATATTGCGGGCAAAATTGCGGTCGCGCCGATTCCGGGTGAACACAAGACACATGTTCACGCACTCGGGGTGGGACTGAACAAATACGCCAAGAACAAGGAAGCAGCACTGAAATGGATGAATTATTTGACGACGAAGGACGCCATGCAGATCTATGCCGATGGAGGAGGGATTCCTCCGATTGCGGAAGTGCTGAACGGTCTGGGCGAGAAGAAGCCGGTACTGCCGCTCATCGCGGAGCATGTGGATAAATACGGTTATTCCACACCGATTATTGCCGAAACCCAGCCAATCATGCTGAAGCTGGCCGAAGATTTGAGTGGAGCCTGGGCAGGAAAGGACGACATCGGTAAGGCGCTGGAGAAAGCGCAGAGCGATGTAAGCGAGACTTTGTCCAAGTAAGCTGCTGCCGGTAAAGGGGGGGGTTCTCCCCTTCACCCTATTTTTTAAGAAGAGGTGTTGAGATGGTCTATTCGGATAAGGCAGCAAAGTGGGTCCTGTCGTTTCCCCTGCTGTTATTCTGGGTTGTCATGGTTGTATTCCCGGCGGGATATGCGATTTACTTAAGTCTTCACGATGTATCCATGGGCCAGGGGATGTCCTCTTTTTCCGGGTTCGGCAATTATCTGGAAATTTTGCGGGATGCCGACTTTTGGCACTCCATCGGCTTTACTCTTGAGTTTGCTCTGATCACCACGGTTCTTGAGCTTGTTTTCGGATTTTTGCTCGCGCTGCTGTTTAACCGGTCGTTTCCCGGGAAGCGTCCGCTTCTGAGCATGGTGCTGCTGCCGATTATGGTCGCGCCCTCGCTGATGGGCATCATGTTCCGCCTGATTCTGAATGAGAACAACGGCGTCGCCACCTATTTTTTATCCCTGCTGCATATCCAGGTTAACCTGTTCGATCCCGATCTTGTTGTGCCGCTGATGATCGTTCTGGACATTATGCAGTGGGTCCCGTTTACGTTTCTGATCATCTATTCCGGGCTGCAGGGTGTCGATCCGGGACTCTATGAGGCGGCCTCGGTGGACGGTGCTTCATACTGGAGAACCGTTTTGCAGATCATTCTTCCCGTTATTGCTCCTATCTTTTTTATCGCGGCGTTTCTGCGGGGAATCGATGCGTTCCGCACGTTCGACGTCATTTATGTCCTGACGAACGGCGGTCCCGGCAATGTCACGAAGACGGCGAGCATCTACATCTATGAAGCGGCGTTCAAATCCGGCCAAATCGGGCAGGCGGCCTCAGCCTCCGTCATTGTCGCCGTATTCCTGCTGCTGCTCATTCCGTTCTTCGTGAAGAGATTATCCAAATAAAGCACAAGGAGGGCCATCCTCTCATGAAAGCAAGAAAGCCGTGGATTACAACGGTCGCCGTCAGTGTAATCGCCGTGTTCCTGCTGCTCCCTTTGCTCAACACGCTGCTGACCAGCTTGAAAACGACGGGCGACATCAATTCTTTCCCTCCGAAGTTTACGTTCGCTCCGACGCTGGAGCATTACCGAAATGTGATGTTCGCGGCGGGGTATGATTTTACAAGCTATTTTAAGAACAGCATCCTGCTGTCCGTGTTCACCAGTCTTTTTGTGATCGTGATCGCGCTGCCGTCTGCCTATTCCGTTATCAGGCTGGGCTTCAGTTCCGGAAGGCTTCTGACCCTTTCCATGGCGCTGAGACTGTTTCCGCCCATTGTATTTGCCATTCCCTACTATTTAATGTTTCAATATTTGGGACTGCTGGATACGGTCACCGGTTTGATCCTCATTAATATTTTCCTGAATATTCCGCTTGGGCTGATTTTAATGGTAGGATTTTTGCAGGAGCTGCCCTATGAGATTGAAGAATCTGCCAAAATCGACGGGTGCAACGTGTACCAGATTCTGTGGAAGATTATTCTTCCGCTGATGGCGCCGGGCATCGCCTCCGTGGCCATACTTGCGTTCATTTTTTCATGGAACGATTATTTATTTGCCGTTATTATATCTCTTAACAAGGCTACTCCCGTTACCCTGGGTTCGACGATGTTCATAACGAGCTGGGGAATTAAATGGGGAGATATTTCAGCCGCTACCGTATTATCGATACTGCCGCCGCTTCTGTTCACCTTTTTCGCCCAGCGTTATCTGGTCAGCGGATTGTCCATGGGTGCGGTTAAGGGCTGAACAGGTGCAATGAGGAGGAACTGCCGGGATGGAAAAAATAATTATACCCACCGGAAATGTAATCGCGTTTATCCGAAGCATTTATCCGACGCTGACTAAGGCCGAGAAGAAAGTGGCCGACGTCGTTCTCAGCGAAGTCAAAAATATTATCTTCGATTCGCTAACCGATCTCGCGGAAAAAGCGGAGGTTGGGGAAACATCGGTGCTCCGGTTCTGCCGGCATATCGGGTACAAGGGATTCCAGGAGTTTAAACTGGCCCTTGCCCAGGAACTGGATTCTGGCCATGATCAGCAAAAAGATCCCATCGGAGATGGCATTACCGAACAGGTCAGACAAAAAAATCTTCATATTATCAATGAAACGACCTCCCTTCTGAAAGAAGAGCAGATCCGGGAGGCGGTGAATATGCTGCTCCGCGCTAAGCAAATTGTGTTTTTCGGCGTGGGCTCTTCGGGATTTACGGCGGAAATCGCCAAATACCGGTTTATCCGCACGGGTCTGCCTGTCGAAGCAGTGACGGATGGGCATCTCGGACCCGTAAAGGCCACCTTGATGACGGAAAGCGATGTCGCCGTATTGCTGTCGGTATCGGGGAGCACGGTGGATATGGTGGACATAGCCCGCATTGCCAAAGAGGAAGGCAAGGCCGGAGTCGTGTGCATCACGAGCCACATCAAATCGCCGGTCACCAAATACGCCGATGTCGTTCTGCTCAGTTCGTCACGGGAGAAGCCGACGGAAGGCAGCGCCTTTACGTCAACGATTCCGCAGCTTTATATTCTGGATATTATTTTTGCGCATGTGATGCAGGAGCTTGGCGAGACCGCTGTGGGAACGATCCAAAAAACGGCAAAGGCCACCAGTAAAAACTTATACTAAAAGGAGTGGCAAAATCAATGGACAACAGCATGAAGCACGGACTCGTCGTATCCTGCCAGGCACATTTTGACCATCCGTTAAATCACCCGCTTCACATCGCGGCTTTGGCTAAATGCGCCGAGCTGGGGGGGGCGGTCGGAATCCGGGCGGATAGCCCCGAGCATATCAGAGAAATTAAGAAGAATGTAAACGTTCCCGTTATCGGGATCAATAAAGTGCTTCAACACGGCCATCGTTTCTTTATTACGCCAACATTCGAACACGCCAAGGACATCGTGGAAGCTGGAGCGGATATTGTTGCGCTGGAAGCGACCTTTCAGAATCAACCGGACAAGGAAGCGCTGAAAGAACTGATCCGGGAGATCAGAGAAGAGCTGAATACGCCGGTCATGGCGGACGTTTCCACATACGAGGAAGGCGTCCGGGCCTGGGAGCTTGGGGCTGATTATGTAGGAACCACGCTATCCGGATATACGGATATCAGCATGGACCGGCTGACGCCGGATATCGAGCTGGTCAAGGCGCTGGCCGATGCCGGCATACGGACGATTTGCGAAGGACATGTCTCCTCGCCGGAGCAGGCCCTCGCGGCCGTGGAAGCCGGCGCATACTTCGTCGTTGTCGGAACGGCGATCACCGATACGGTAGCCATTACCAAAGGGTATACGGGATTATTGCAAAATCACGGCACAGGAAGTGATCGCGATGCTGATTGTCTGCGTTGACGGAGGCCAGACGAAGACCTCGATTGACCTGTTCGACGGGAACGGCGGGCTAATCCGGAACTGGAAGACCGAGCCGGTTATCCACTATGCCCGGCCCGGAGGCTTGGACAGCTACTGCCGTATTGCTGCGGGGCTGTGCGAAGAACTGAACGGGATGAAGCTGGTCGAACCGGTCTCTGTATGCTTCAGCCTTAGCGGCTATCACGGAGATGTGTCCATCATTCCAAAGACGATTGAACGCGGGATGAGCGGCCGGAGCTTTACCATGGCCGGGCTGCTGGTGGTGCCCGACTACTTGGGTAACTGGCGGGCCGTAACGGACGGCAAGCCGGGGATCGTCGTCATCAGCGGCGGCGGCACGGTTGCTTATGGGAAGAATGCGGCGGGAAGCTCGGCGCGTCTTGGCGGCTGGGGACATCATCTGGGAGACGAGGGCAGCGGCTACTGGATCGGCCTGGAAGCCGTCAAGGAAGTTCTTAAAGCGCGGTCCGGCATTTCAGCCGCAACGGCTTTGGAACTACTGGTCGCCTCAGTGCTGGATTTTAAAGAGGAAAGCGGGCTTCTGGCCGGATTCTACTCTGGAGAAATAACCGACAAGGATCTCGCCCTGCTCGTTCCGGCGGTGAATGAACTGGCCGAGCGGGGAGACCCCGCCGCGTGCCGGATAATGGAAGAGGCGGCAGGGCATCTGTTCCGGCTGACCTTTGCGGCGCTGGGGCGGCTCGGCGGTGAACTTCCCATCTATTTGTCCGGCGGTGTATTCAACGCTTCGGCGCTCCGGCGGAATCTGAGCTCTCTCTTTGAAATGGCCGGAATTTCCCGGCTTGTGTCTATTTGCGAGGGAAATCCCGCACACGGCATTTACTGCCTGGCAAGGGAAAATGCCGCTTTATGAGCCAACTGAAGCATAGCTATTCGTTATTGCAATATACAAGGGAGGGCTGATAATGGCCTTCCTTTTTGCAGTTGAGGTACGGGAAGGAGCGGCCTCCGTTCATTTTTGACTCTTCCAGCAAGCTTCCGTTTCGTTGTATACTTGACCAAAGTTATTTTGACCTCGGAAGGATGAAGCAGGATGGCCGTCAAGTGTAAGCCCCGTTGGATCGTCTATGTGTTACTGTTGTCCCTGTGTCTGCTCGTTATCGCTGGCTGTGCCAGGAATTCGCCGCAGGGCAACGCTTACGCAACCTCAAGTCCCGCAGCCGCTTCATCGAATTCGGCATCTGCATCTCCAGGCGAGCCGGCAGATTCCGCGGCCGAACAGACGGAGCTGCTGGTATCGGCGGCTGAAAGCTTGAGCGATGCTTTAAAAGAACTGGTTCCGAAATTTCAGGCTGCGCATCCCGATATTGCCGTGCGTCTGAACCTGGCGTCTTCGGGCTCGCTTCAGCAGCAGATCGAGCAGGGCGCTCCCGCAGACCTGTTCATCTCAGCGGGTGCCAAACAGATGAACGCCCTTGCGGACAAGCAGCTGACGAATCCCGGCCTGACCAGGACCCTGCTCACGAATGACCTGGTGCTGGTCGTTCCCGCCGACTCGGCGGCGTCGGCTGTTACCGCCGAAGATTTAACCGGCTCCGGCTTCGCGAAGATTGCGGTCGGACAACCCGAATCGGTACCGGCCGGCATGTACGCGCAGCAATTTCTTCAACATGCGGGCCTCTGGGACACGCTGCTGCCCAAAATCGTCTTTGCCAAGGATGTCCGTCAGGTTCTGACCTACGTGGCGTCAGGCAATGTGGAAGCGGGCCTGGTGTATGGCAGCGACGCGGCCGGGGAGCCAAAGGTGAAGGTCGCCATGCAGGTCGACCCTTCCGCTCACGATCCGATTGATTATCCGGCGGCGGTTCTGGCGGAAAGCGCGCATCCGGAGCAAGCGGAAGTCTTCTACGATTACTTGTTTACACAGGAGGCCGGAGAGGTGTTCGTCAAATACGGTTTCAAGCTGGCCGGAAAGTAAAACTTTATTTTCCGCATGATCCGTTCCCTTATAAGGCGATCTGTTTTCGGTGCATCCGGGCAGGTCGCTTTTTTACACTTGATATTAGATGATACATCATCTATAATGAAATCAAATGATACATCATCTAGTTCTACAAATAATTGATCAAAGGTGATTTTTAGATGGATAGGAATAAGTATTCCAAAGCTGAGACCTTTCGCTACGAAATACTGGCCGTACAGCGGCAGGGAAACAGGCTGCTCAATAACTTACTGAAGGAAATCGGGTTAACCGCTTCGCAAGCAGAAGTTCTACGAATATTGGATGAGTGGAAGACCCTTTCTCTGAAAGATCTTGGGCATTTATTGATCTGTGAGTCCGGCAGTCCTTCACGGCTTCTGGAACGAATGTGTGCGGACGGTCTTGTTGAAAAAGTAGTTGATCCGAAAGATTCGCGGTATGTAATCCTTCAACTCACAACTCAGGGATTGGAGAAAGCCAAACTAGTCGATGGCATCGAGCAGGGGCTATACGAACAACTCATGCAGCTCTATTCCGAAGAGGAGCTTGAGACCATTAATTCTTTGTTGTTTCGTTTTTTAAAGGGGCAGTCTTTGGCGGACACTCTCAAAAGACGCGGGTACGAGCCTTAATCGCTGACATTGTGCCGGAAGAATCTGCGAGAAACGGTACCTAAAAGCGATACTCGTATCGCTACTTCGGAAGCTTAAGCTGCTAATAGAATGGGGCAGACGTTTCTTTTTACCCTATTAAATGACATGTCATTTATTTTCTAATGCGAAGGAGAGTTTTAAATGAACGTACTGATCATCTATGCGCACCCAATCCGGCAAGCTTCAATCACGCCACCCTGGAAAAAGTAAAGCAAGGACTAAAAGAGAAAGGCCATACATTCACTATTATTGATTTGTATCAAGAACAATTTAATCCCGTCCTGAAGTTCGACGAGACCTCCAAGAGAAGAGATTTAAAGAACGATCCCGAGACGGAACGTTATCGTACTCTTGTGAAACAAGCAGATCATTTTATCTTTGTATACCCTGTCTGGTGGTATGGTACACCTGCGATCTTAAAAGGTTTTTTTGACAGAGTGTTCGTATCCGGCTTTGCCTACATATATGAAGGATTGATGCCTAAGGGATTGTTGGCGGGAAAATCTGCATGGGTTATTTATACGATCGACTCCCCTTCCTGGTTTGTGAGGCTTTTAAGAGGAAGCACCGAATGGAAAGTAATCAAGACTTCCATCCTGAAGTTTTGCGGCATTCGTTCTGTGAAGAGAATGATGTTTGCGGGAATGAAGGGCAGCAGTATCCAGCGAAGAGAAAAGTGGCTGCAATATGTCTACCATCAAGCGCGTCAACTTTAAGATTAGTAGATACCTAAAATAATAAAAGAAAGCGGTGTTGTTCATGAAGGTGTTAGATACATTAATTCGAGTATTTGTTGAAAGAGATGCCCTGGATCAAACCATTCACTTCTATGAAGATTTGTATCAGGAAAAGTGTAAAGCTCGCGTGTTTTATGAGGAATTAAACTTAGAACTGGCGATGATTGCCCGTACGGTCATTATTGCAGGAGATGCGGAGTCCAGACGGCTATATGAGTCTGCAAGTGCAACCTTTTTAGTTGATTCAATCCAGGAAGCGGCCGTTTATTTGCAGCAGCATGGAGCAGTCTGTTTAACGGAAGCGAAGCGGACCCCGAGAAGCTGGATTATGCTTGTCAAACACCCGGACGGCTTGATTGCGGAATATGTGGAACTCGTTCCGGAGCAACCTTCATATACCTAAGATCATTATACAGGGGCTTCCCCGCTCCCCTTTTTAAGCGATTTGTTCCGGTGCATCCGGGCAGATCGCTTTTTCATTTAAAAAAATACTTAAAAACACTTAACAAATCGCTTAATAATGCTTATAATGGTGAGGAGAGGGGAGGAGTTTTCCATTTACCAGGAGGAACGCCTGCTGAAAATTTTGGATCAACTGAAGACCCATGCCCAATTGTCCAATGCGGACGTTTGCGAGCTGCTGGACATCTCCAGAGATACGGCGAGAAGAGACATTATCAAGCTGGTGGAGGAAGGCGCTGCCATCCGGACGCATGGCGGAATCGCTTTGCCATTTTTCAAAGAAGAAATTAAAGCCTACAAGGATCGTGCGGCCTCCGCTTCCACAGAGAAGCTTCGAATTGCCCAGACGGCTAACGGCTACATCGCCAAAGGGGAGGTCTGCTTCATGGATGTCTCCACCACGGTCCGGGAGCTGTGCGCGCAGGTTCGGGAAAAGATCACGGTGTATACCCACTCGCTGGATAACGCGGAGGTTCTGGCGGGCAAAACGGACGTCGATCTTCAACTGCTCGGAGGAAAGTTTAACCATGACAACCGGTTTTTTTACGACGAGACTCAAGCATTGCAGTTGAACGAGATTTACTTTGACAAGGTCTTTTTGGGGGCGGCGGCGATTATGGAGGACGGGATATATTTTGCGAACCGGGAAGACGCGCTGGTCAAAAAGCTTGTAGCGGGGCGCGCCGGGAAAGTGTTTGTGCTGGCGGACAACCAAAAATTTAATCTTACCGCTTCATTCAGGGGCATGGAATTCTCGGACATCAATATGTTGATCACCGACGAGAATCCGCCGGAGAAGCTGCTGCCTGTCATGCGCGAAAGCGGGATCGAGATCATCCAGACGGCCAGGGAAGAGTAACCAAAATTGTCAAGGAGCGATGTGCCATGATCAAAGCTATTTTCAGCGATATTGACGGAACCCTGCTGAATTCGCGGCACCAGATTACGCCGGACACCAAAACCGTTATACAGGAGGTGAAGCAACGGGATATTCCGTTTGTCCTCGTTTCGGCCCGGATGCCGAGCGGTATTCTTTCCCTGCAGCAGGAGCTTGAAATCAATGAGCCCGTCATTTGTTACAGCGGCGCTCTCGTTCTCGGAGGAAGCGATGCCCATGGCGGCAGAGAAACCCTTCACAGCATCGGACTGAACAATAACAGCGTAAGAGCCATGCTTCACATCGTGGGTACGGGCTTTCCGGGCATCAGCATCAGTCTGTACAGCTACGACCATTGGATCGTCGGCGACCGCTTCGACCCGTGGGTTATTCAGGAGCAGGAGATTATTAAGGTCGATCCGATAGAGCGCGAGCTGTCTGCTTATATTGAAGAAGATCATGAGATTCACAAAATATTATGTATGGGAAGTCCGGAGGAGATTAACCGGCTGGAGCGAACCCTGCAAAGTGTGATTCCGGGCATCAGCATTTACAAATCCAAAGATACCTACCTGGAAATCATGGACGAAATGGTGTCCAAATCATATGCGATCCGTGAGCTGGAAGAGGTGTTTCATATCTCCAACCGGGAATTGATGGCGATCGGAGACAATTATAACGACATTGACATGATCCTCTACGCGGGAGTGGGAATTGCAATGGGGAACGCGCCGGAGGAAGTAAAACGGATTGCCGACAAGGTCACTTTAAGCAATGACGAAGACGGTTTAAAGGATGGCATTGAGAGATTTGTTTTAATACGCCCTTAACATAAGTTTTTTATAGTAGAAACAAGACCTTCTATGAAAAAATAAGGGTGGCTGAACCTATGGGTATTCATGCATATTTCCGGTCTCTGGGCGGGCTTGAACGGATTATCCGCTGTCCGGGGAAGTTCAAATTCGAGGAACACAGTGTGGCGGCCCACTCGTGGAAGGTGGTGCAGTACGCCAAGACACTGGCAGATATCGAGGAGCAGCACGGCGTGAAGATCGACTGGAAGAAGCTTTACGAGATTACGAGCAGCCATGATTATGGCGAAATCTTTATTGGCGACATCAAAACGCCGGTTAAGCATTCCTCCCCGCAGCTTCGGACGCTGATTCAGCAGGTGGAGGAGGGGATGGTACATCATTTTATCGAAGAACACATCCCGTCCGAATTCAAAAGCATCTTCTACAACCAGCTGCGTGAGGGCAAGGACGAGTCGGTGGAAGGGCGCATTCTTGAAGTCGCCGACAAGCTGGACCAGGTGTACGAGGCGTTCGCCGAGCTGCAAAAGGGCAATACGGAGAAGGAATTTATTACGATGTACCGCAGCGCCTTGATGAAGATCAAGGACATCCCGCTGCACTGTGTCGGCTATTTTCTCGAACGCATCCTGCCGGATCTTGTAAATGAAGAAACCATTTCCCCTGTAGACATCAGACGGATAACGGAAGAAGCTTTGGCAAATTAATAAAATGGGCCATGAGCGGCATCGCGCGCAGTGGCAGACAAAAAGCCTAAACCGGTTGGTTCAGGCTTTTTCTATGTCTTTTGTAATGATGCCAAGCGATTTAAAGAATTGTCTTCGTGAAAAGCTCGGCGGGGTGTGCTTGATCTTATAAAATAATCTCTTTAGAATATAACCATTAGCTTCATAAACGTACGGGAAGGAGGATTCGGTATGGAGATTTTTACGAATATTGCAGATGATCTGAAGCTTCTGGGCGACAGAACCCGCTTAGCAATGCTTTCCCTTTTAAAAGAGCGGGAATGGTGCGTGTGCGAATTTGTCAGCATCTTCGACATTTCCCAGCCCGCCGTCAGCCAGCATTTAAGAAAGCTGAAAAGTAAAGGCATGGTTAAGGAGAAGAAACGCGGACAATGGGTTTACTATTCGTTGAATGTTGAAGACAAGCCGTATATCCGGGACGTTCTTGATCATATGCCGGACTCCAAAACGATCCTGTCCTCCCTGAATAAAGAATCCGTTACCGCCTCATGCGAGTAATGAAGAGTGGGGAGATTCCCCAATATAGTGGAACGATTAACGCGGAGATGTGTCCAAGGATGCATAGCTGCGTTTTTATTTTTCCGGATTATCAATAATTCATACTTGACCCATTGGATTTATCGTGATATATTTTCTCCAATGAAAGTTTTAATTTCATACCCTAAGCGCCCACTGGACAAACCAACGGCCTACCGCACTCTATCAAAGAGCCAAGTAGGCCTTTTTCTATCCATTGAAAGGAGTGAAGGAGAATTTCGCCGCAAGTTGGTATACAAAACGGAATAACTTGAACAGGAAACTGAAAAGCTTTTCAGTGGAAAAAGCGTCCGGTGAAAGGTGATAGACATGAAAGCAACGATCAAAGATGTGGCACGACTCTCCGGCGTATCCATCAGCACGGTATCCAGAGTAATGAATAATCCCGAATTGGTTGTTCCCAGGAAACGTCAGAGGGTGCTTGAAGCCATCCGCGAGCTGCACTATTCGCCGAACGCATTGGCGCGAGGGCTTATACATAAGCGGACCGGGACTCTGGGAGTTTTGATTCCGGATATATCTAATCTTTTTTATCCCGCCGTGCTCAGAGGCATGGAGGATGCAGCCAACCAGTCGGATTACAATCTGATTATTTGCAACACGGATACAAGCACCGTGCGCAGAAATTCCATTCTGAAGGTGCTGTATGAGAAGCAGATTGACGGCGTGATTTGGACAAGCGAGCCGCTTCCCCGTGACAGTTACGAGATGTTTGACACGCTCGATTTTCCGGTGGTGCTTGCGGCTACCCACAGTCCGGATTATGAGATTCCTTCCGTAAGGGTTGACGATGAGCAGGCAGCCTATGACGCGACCGTGTATCTGATTAAACGGGGGCATACCCGAATCGGTATGATCAGCGGTCCGCCGAACGATCCGATCTCCGGTTATCCGCGGATTCAGGGCTTTCTTCGGGCATTAAGGGATCATCAACTTCAATTTGACGAATCGGTCTGTGTGGAATTCGGGAAATATCATTTTGAGGACAGCTATGAAGCGATGAAACGTCTTCACGGCAAATATCCGGAAATGACTGCTGTGTTTGCCTCCAGCGATGAACGGGCTTTAGCCGCCATTTCTTATTTGCACGAGAATCAGATCCGGGTTCCGGACGAAATCTCGGTTATCGGTTTTGACGACACGCGGATGGCGGGCATGAGCTTTCCCCGGCTGACGACGGTAGCCCAGCCTCTGTACAACATCGGGTATTTGGCGGTGGACAAGCTTCTGAAAGTGATCAATGGGGAGCCTATCGAGGAACTGCGAACCTGCGTGCCCCACCGAATTATCGAACGGAATTCCGTAATTGACTGTACGCAGCAGGCCGTTATCAAGTAGATGCGGCTGCTGTGGAGTAAAGAGACGGATAAGGAGTAATCGGTTGGCCAAGCTGAAAAGCTTTTCTATTTTGTAATAATTGTAATCTTTTAATCAGATTCCAGAGGAGGATTTAAACAATGAGAACAAAAGCAGCGAAATTAAGTATGGCACTGATTATGACCGGGGTACTCCTCGCGGGGTGCGGTAACTCCGGCAACAATGCCTCAGGATCGGGCAGCGCAAGCGGAGAATCCAGTGCGGCTCCTTCCGCGGGGGCTTCAGCGGCAGCTACCGCCGCCCCGGCAGCGGGCGAAAAAGTGAAGATCGTCTTCAGCCAGGGCGCAGACCAGACCGATGGCACCAAAAAACTGGTGGAAGCCTTTGAAGCGCAGCATCCGGACATCGATGTCGAGGTCCGCGAGTTCCCGAATGATTCCTCGCAAATGCATGACCAGCTTCTGACGATTCTGAGCGGCCAATCCTCCGAGATTGATGTCGTCAACCTGGATGTGACGTGGCCGGCCGAATTCGCCCAAGCCGGGTTCCTGCTGCCGCTGGACCGGTATATTGAGCAGGATGGTATTGATACGAACGAATACTTGAAGGGCGGTATTCAAGCCGGATATTACAACGGCCAGCAGTGGGCGTTCCCGAGATACAACAATGCGGGGCTGCTCTACTACCGCACCGATCTGGTGAAGAAGGTTCCGACGACCTGGGACGAGCTCCTGAAGCAGGCGGAGGAACTGAAAGGCAAAGGCGGAACGAAGTACGGATTCGTAACTCAAGGCAAGCAGTATGAGGGACTGGCCGTCGGGTTTACCGAACTGGTTAACGCTTATGGCGGTCAAATCATTGACGATCAGGGCAACGTTGTCGTGAACAGCCCGGAAGCCCTGAAGGGACTGAAGAAGCTGATCGAGATCCAAACCTCGAAGGCGGTTCCTTCCAACCTGAACACCTTCACCGAAAAAGAAACCTTGACTGCTTTCATCGAAGGCGACGCCGTATTCGCCCGGCATTGGCCGGCCTTGTACGCACAGGCCAACGACACCAAAGTATCCAAAGTTGTCGGTAAAGTAGGCATTGCTCCTCTTCCTGCCGGAGACGCCCGTTCCGCGGCGGCGCTTGGCGGTTGGCTGGGCGCCATCAGCAAATACTCCAAGCATCCGAAGGAAGCTTGGGAATTCCTGAAATTCCTGATCAGCGAGCAAGGAGAAAAGATTGTGGCTATCAACAATACGCAAACGCCGACCTACCTGAAGCTGTTCGAAGATCCGGAAGTGCAGAAGGCAAGCCCGTTGTTTGCAAGCCGCGATTTCGTGAACGGTCTTGGCAGCGCGGTTCCGCGTACCATTACACCGCAATACGCCAAAATCTCCGGGCTGATTCAAGTCGAGGTCTCCAAGGCCATCGCCGGTCAGCAGACCGCTGAGCAGGCCCTGGCTAATTTGGAAACGCAAATTAAAGCCGCTGTTTCTCAATAAGCGTCAATCAAGTCCAATAAGGCGGGTGAAGAGCCGTATTTACGGCTCTCACTCGTTTTTGAAAATATAAGACTGTATAAGCCGGCGGCTTAACATTTTGGCTTATATTTCTACGAGAAACGTACTTGCGTCTTATAAAGACGCCGTCAGGCGTTTCTTCTTGAAATATCAGACTCCCATGCCGCTGCGCGGCACCACTGAATAATGAAAATATGGGCGATACTGGTTACTGGGCTGGCGAAGGTAGGTCGTACTTTCTTGGTGTCACGAACCCGGATATCAGACGGACCCCATCGACCCGGTGCATCACAGATTGTTGCTCCCATTCGGGAAGCACGCAGGGCAGAATAACCTTAGTATTGGTCTTTGCACCAGCCTTAATTAGCGCCAGCAGGCAGGAGAAGCAAAGCATGGAAATCCTGATTGAACGTTGCTGTGGATTGGATGTGCACAAGAAAAGCATCACCGCATGTATCATCACCCCGAAAGGAAAGGAGATTCGAAGTTTTGAAACCCTGACCAGACGACTGGTCGATCTGGTGGATTGGATCAAAAGCGAGCGGTGCAGCCATGTCGCGATGGAGAGTACCGGGGATTACTGGAAACCGATTTATAACCTGCTTGAACTGGAAGACGTCAAGCCGATCGTCGTGAACGCTCAGCATATCAAAGCGGTGCCTGGGCGAAAAACGGATGTAAAGGATGCGGAATGGATTGCCAAGCTACTCCGGCATGGACTGGTGCAAGGGAGCTATATTCCGGGTCGGGAGCAGCGTGAGCTACGGGAAATTATTCGCTACCGGCGAAGCATCATCGAAGAACGAGCCCGGGAAGTAAACCGACTGCAAAAGGTACTGGAAGGTGGAAATATCAAACTCTCGTCGGTGGCCTCCAATGTGCTGGGCGTATCTGGACGGAACATGCTGGAAGCGATGATTCAGGGAGAAAGTGATCCATCGATCCTGGCTGACTTCGCGCAAAAGAAGCTGAAGGCCAAGAAAGAACAATTAAAACTGGCGCTTGAAGGTAGCTTGGGGCCGCATCAGCTGCTCATGCTGGAAAAACAGCTGTCGCATATCGACCAATTGAACGAGTTAATCACCGAACTGGATGAAGAAGTGGAACGCCGAATGACCCCTTTCGCAGAGGACCTGAAGTTGTGGATACCATTCCCGGCGTCGGTAAGCGAACCGCCGAACAAATTCTGGCGGAAATCGGGACCGACATGACACGGTTTCCAAGTCCGGGACATTTATGTTCCTGGGCAGGAATGACTCCAGGTCACGATGAAAGTGCCGGGAAAAAGCGGTCAGCGAAGACCCGAAAAGGGAACAAAAAACTGCGAAGTGCGCTGGTGGAAGCGGCACGGGCCGCGGGACGAAAAAAGAATACCTACCTGTCGGCCCAATATCACCGGATCGCAGGCAGGCGAGGAAAAAACAGGGCAGCAGTGGCTGTCGGACATAGCATCCTGACGATCGTTTATATCTTGTTAACGCGAAAACAAGAATATAAAGAACTGGGATTTGATTATTTCGATCAACGAAACCGCGACATGGTGATGAACCGTTCCATCAAACGATTAGAATCCTTAGGCTACCAAGTGAATCTGACGGAACAAACGGCCTGACAGCTGATTCAAAAAAATATACAATCTGGGGTTTGTTTTCGTATGCACACTTTTAGTGTTCTGGAGCAACTTTATTTTCAGGGCAGAAAGTATAAGCTTCGCGCTTATCCTTAACCTGATATTTTTACGAGAAACGGATGCCTTCCTCTTCCAGAGGACGGCGAAGCCGTTTCTTCTTACTGAACTCGAATAAAGGGGAGTCCATACTATGCCGCTTAAGAAAAAAAGCAAATGGAAAGAAGGGCGAGCGGCATATGCCATGATCCTGCCCGCTGTGCTGATTATTGCTGCAGTTGCGCTCTGGCCGCTGCTCCGTTCCTTCTGGATCAGCCTGTTTGATCTCCGGCTGGGCGATCCGACACGCAATGCCATCCACTACTCGTATTCGATGAATGTCGAGCAGTATGCCGACCGGTTTCCAGGTTTGCTCCGGGCAGTGAAGCGGGAAGCCGGAAATGCCGGAGGCGGCGCATTGTCCGTCCTGTCCGCTGTCGAGAAGAAATTGGATGAAGTCGGCGGCGGGCTTGAGGATGACCCGGCGTTTCAGGAGAGGCTCACCAAGGTGAACGGGCTGCTGGATGCTTTTTCACCGGTCCCGCAAGAGCTGCGGTTCATCCCGGTGGATAATGCGAAGGCCGAGCGGCTCAAGGCAGAGCTTCAAGAGATTCGAAAGGAGCTTGCCGGACTAAAGGTCGCCGGGTCCTTGGAACGCCCGGATGAAGTTATTGGGCTGACCAATGCCGTGCTCGATACGTTCCAGGCTCCCAATTTTGTCGGTTTATCGCATTATAAAGACTTGATGTCGGGCCGGCGGCTGTGGGAGTCGCTGGGCAACACCCTGTTGTTTACCGTGTTTGCCGTGGCGCTGGAGATGCTGCTGGGACTTCTGATTGCGCTGCTGATGAACCGGACCTTTCGGGGGCGCGGGCTGGTGCGTGCGGCGGTGCTCATACCCTGGGCTACGCCGACCGCCGTATCAGCCATGATCTGGCATTATCTGTACGACGGGCAGAACGGCATTGTCGCGAAGCTGTTATACGAAGCCGGGCTGATTTCGGATATGGGAACCCTTCTGTCTTCCGGCTCCCAGGTCATGGGTTCGGTCATAATGGCCGATGTCTGGAAGACGGCCCCTTTCGTGGCTCTGCTGCTGCTTGCCGGTCTTCAGAACATTCCCGCTTCCCTGTATGAAGCCGCCTGGGTAGATGGAGGCGGCAGGTGGAAGCAGTTTGTGCATGTAACCGTGCCGCTGCTGAAGCCCGCATTTTTCGTCGCGCTGATGTTCCGTACGCTGGATGCCTTCCGCGTGTTTGATCTGATCTATGTGCTTACCGGCGGCGGCCCTGCGAATTCAACGGAATCGATCTCCATCTACGCGTACAAAACGATGTTCAGTGAACTCGATTTCGGCAAAGGCTCGGCGCTTTCCGTCATTGTATTTGTTTGCGTGCTATTGATCAGCATGGTCTATGTCAAATGGCTTGGAGCCGATGTTGTCGGCCGGCGCGCAAGTTAAGGAGGGGGAGCATGAATCAAAAGAGAGGTCTGCTGTTTTATATCGCCATTGCCGCGTTTATTGGAATTGTGATTTTTCCGTTTCTGTGGGTACTGCTCGCTTCATTAAAAGCTCCCCTGTATTTATACGGAGAGTACGCGTTCAGTATTAAGGTCCCGGAGTACACGCTCCAGAACTACATTTCCGTGTTTACGAACCATCCTTTCGGCAGATATCTGCTGAACAGCTTTACGGTCGGTGTGCTGACGATGTTTCTTTCTATCAGTATCGCGGCCTTTGCATCGTATGCGGTGGCCCGGCTGTACTTTTTTGGAAAAACCTTTTTTCTCGGCATTCTGCTCGCCGTATCCATGCTGCCGCAAATCGCCACATTGTCGCCGCTGTTTTTGTTTATGCAATCCATCGGTTTGCGCAACACGTACGCCGGGCTGGTCATTCCCTATACAACCTATGCCCTGCCGATTGCGATATGGTACATGACTACGTTCTTCAAGCAGATTCCGGTCGAGCTAGAGGAGGCGGCCAAAGTGGACGGTGCTTCCTTGCTGGGCATTTTTGGCCGGGTGCTGCTGCCGCTCGTGTCGCCCGGGCTGTTCACGACGGCCATTATCGTGTTTGTGGACGCGTGGCATGAGTTCCTGTTCGCGCTGACAATCAATACGAAGCAGTCGATGATGACGGTGCCCGTCGGTATTGCCATGTTCCAGGGGGAGTTTACGTTTCCTTGGGGAGAAATATCGGCGGCAACCGTGACGGTAACGGTTCCGGTGGTGCTGCTCGTCCTGCTGTTCCAGCGCCGGATTATCGCCGGCCTGACGTCGGGAGCGGTGAAGCAATAAATGTGGTCAAAAGGAGGAACATGAAATGAAGCGTAAAAATATTTTGCTCATGATCTCGCATGACACCGGCCGGTATTTGGGCTGCTACGGACAATCGGTCAAAACGCCAGCTATTGACGCTTTAGCTGAGGAAGGAGTGCGCTTCAGCAATTATTTCTGCCCGGCGCCGCAATGCAGCCCGAGCCGGGGGAGCATCCTTTCCGGGCTCTATCCGCAAAATCACGGAATGATCGGGCTAAGCCATCTCGGCTTCTCCATAAACCCGGAGGTAACAACGCTGCCGATGAGCCTGGGTGAAGCCGGCTATGAAACCGCGCTGATCGGCTTCAGCCATGAAACGATCGGCGAAGCCGGAGGCGACCGCACCTCATCTACATATAAGCTGGGTTACGAGACGGTCCTCCCGGTGCCAGGCGACCGGGCCGCGGATGTCGCGGAGCGGGTCGTCTCTTTCCTGGAGGATAGAGCGGCAGGGCCGCAGGAACGACCGTTTTTTGCTTCAGTCGGTTTCTTTGAAACCCACCGCGATTTCGACGAATACGCGCCGGTGGCCGATCCGGCTGAAGAGATCGTTCCGCCGCCTTACCTTCCCGACACGGAGCGGGTGCGGGAAGACTTTGCGCTGCTGCGCGGCTCGGTCAAGATGCTTGACCAAGGCATCGCCCGCATCCTGTCCCGGCTGGATGCCTTGGGACTTGCGGAAGAGACGCTGGTGATCTATACGACGGATCACGGCATTGCCTTCCCCCGGGCCAAGGGCACTCTGATGGATGCAGGCCTTGAGACCGCTCTCGTTATGCGCTGTCCGGGCACACTGGAAGGCGGGCAGGTCAACGGTCATTTGCTCTGCAACATTGATCTGATGCCTACCCTGCTGGAGTTTGCCGGAGCGGAGGCGCCGCAGGACATCGATGGAGTCAGCTTTTACAGGCTCCTGCAGAATGCGGACGGACCCTCTACACGCGACCATTTCTTCGCCGAGCTGACTTGGCATGACCAGTATCATCCGATGCGTGGCGTCCGCACGGACCGGTACAAATACATCCGCAATTTCGAGGACGGGCCTTCCGTTTATTTGCCGCTCGACATTCACCTCAGTCCCTCCGGTCATGAAGTGCGGGAAGAATATTATAAGCCGAATGTGCCTGAAGAGCTGTACGATCTTGCGAAAGATCCGCTTGAGGAACGGAATTTGGCCGATGACCCGGCTTATGCAGAAATTCTGCTGGAACTGCAGCGGAAGGTGGAGGATTGGATGGTATCAGGCGCCGACCGGCTGCTGAGCGGTAAAGTTCCGGGCATCGCCGCTTCCGACTGGCAGGAGCAATATGATAACGGCAGCGCATACGGTTCAAAACGAGGGTAGCGACCAACTGGAATTTTGCAGTCTTTTGCCCCGGATGTCATTTAAGTTACCGGGGCGAAAGCTTCCGGATGGTCGTTGCAATGGTGGCCCGCACTAAACAGTTAATCAAGGAAACCTACGTCTGTTCAAATGATTCTCCGTTTGCTAGTATAGGGTCATAAGCATCAAACATTCCGCAGTATCATCCCCTGGAGCTGAGTATATGTGGAAAAAAGTTATGGCTATTCTGTTCCCTGCTTCATTGAAGAATCGATTGTTTTTGGCTTTTATTCTGCTCATCTTGTTTCCGTTCTCCATTCTGAACATCTATAATTTCAACAAAATGGAGGGCGTAATCAAAACCAAGGTGAGCGAACAAAGCCAGACGGAAATGGATCAGATGAAACGATCGCTTGAGGAAATCATTAACACATCGATTCGTACGTTCACTTTGCTTGAGCAAGATCCGAATATTTCCGACATTCTACAAAATCCGGCGAAATACGATTCTTACGATTCACAGAATCATTTGGAGAATAAATTTAAAGCGCTTACAAATAGTATTTTTTTAACGACTTCCCATGTCTATTTTACGATTTTGGATATGAAAGGACATTTCTATACTTCCTATAAGCCCGCTGAAGCGTTGGGGTATGATAAGCTGAAGAGGCAAGACTGGTACCATCAGGACATACGGGGACAAACGCCTTATCAATGGTTCCTGGAAGTGAATTATGTTCATAAGGATGAGTCTCCTAATCCCCGGCTGCTTACAGCTGTCACTTCTTTTAAAAGCCCCAATGGAGAGGTGTACGCGGTTGTTCGTTTGAGTATTGATTATATCGATTGGTTTCAATCTATAACGTACGGGGCTTCGCCTGGTCAAGACTATTTTTTGGCCAGTGCCGATGGGGAGATTGTTGCCGAGAATAGGAATGCTGCACAGGAACTGAATGCATCGGCCTGGGATCGGATCAGAAGGAATGCGAGTAAAGAAGGATTTGATCTGGATCGCGATTCTATTGTGATTTACACCTATATTCCTTGGCTTGATTGGTATCTGCTGAAAAGAGTGTCAACCGGCGTTGTTTTTGCGGAAACCGAACAGCTTAAACAATCGTTTTTCTTTTCTTTTATTCTATTTACAACAGCTTTCGTCCTGATCACGTTTTTTATTGCTGCGACAATTACCCGGCCGCTTAAGCACCTTCAGGTCAGAATGCAGCAGATGGTAAGGAAAAATTTGAAGGTCCGCCTCCCGGAAGAACGCTATCGCGGGGAAATGCGCCAATTGACTCAGACGTTCAACCAAATGGTTAGCGATATGAATGGTCTGGTAGACAGGCTGAGAATCGAGGAACGGGAAAAAGAAGCTGTACATTTCCAAATGCTGCTCTCCCAAACAAATCCGCATTTTTTGCTGAACACGTTAAATACGATCAAATGGATTGCTATTGGTAAGCAGGATGAGGAGATCAGTGAAATCTGCCTATCCCTGGGAAGGCTGCTGGAAGCCAGTTTAAACTCGGAAGTGGAGCTGATCTATTTAAAGAACGAAGTGGAACTCGTTGATGCTTACATGGTTATTCAGAATTTCAGGTACAAACAGAGATTTAAGGTTCACTTTGAAATCGATGAGTTTTTGAAATATGCATTGGTACCGAAACTTAGTCTTCAGCCACTAGTTGAAAATTGCATCCAGCACGGTTTCAAGCTGACCAAGGAAGAAGGAGAAATTCGGATTCGCACTTATCGGAGCGAGGACAGACTGGTTGTGGAGGTGGAGGATAACGGTATTGGAATCGCTCAAACTGAGGCCTTATATCAAGAGGTTCCTTCTCCAAGAAAGCGAAGCGGAATCGGACTCAGCAATTTGAACAAGAGGCTTGCCCTTTTATTCAAAGAAAAGGCCGGACTAGACGTGCAATCCTCGGATCATGGAACGCTTGTCAGGTACTATCTGCCCCTCTTGCTCTCTGAACCCTATCATAAGGAGTGAATGCAATGTTGACCGTCATGCTCGTGGAGGATGAAGTGTTTGTCAGAGAATCGGTCAGAAAAATAATCGATTGGGAAGCTTTGGGGTTCACCGTCATCGGAGAAGCGGGAGACGGGGAGGAAGCTTTCCGATTTATTATCGACCGCAATCCTGATATTGTCATATCGGATATCATCATGCCCAGGATGAACGGTGTAGATCTTCTGAAGAAAGTCCGCGAACACGGAATTTCCTCAAGATTTATCATGCTGTCCTGCATGAGTGATTTTGAATATGTAAGGCAAGCCCTGGAATACGGGGCCTCCAATTACATTCTAAAGCTGTCTATGGATGTGAAAGCACTTCGGGTCGCTTTGGAGAAGGTTGGCAAGGAGCTGAATTCGGCTTCCGGGAAGGGAGCTTTACAGTCCGAGGCCCGAAAACCGGCATCGGAGCCGGATAAATCCGAGGATTTGACCACAGACCACCCCGAAATCAATCGCATCCTTGATTATATTCATCAGCACTTTATGGAGGATATTACACTAACTTATATGGCTCACTATGTGGTCATGGATGTCAAGTACGTTAGCCAGCTGTTTAAGAAAAAAACAGGCCAAACTTTTGTGCATTATTTGCACCGTATTCGGATTGAGCAGGCTTGCCGCTATTTGGAAACCTCCAGGATGCCGGTTCATGAAATCGGCGAGAGGGTAGGTTTTACCAATGACAATTATTTTATCAAAATTTTCCGGCGGTGCTGCGGTATGACCCCTCAGAGTTACCGTAAGCTGAATACAAACAATCGGGCGAATTCCATTGCCGCTGAATAGAACAAGAAATTGTTCTATTTTTTTATTTGTATCCAGCAAATTCAAGATTTTGATCTATCGATGTATAGAATCTGTTCATTATCCGGTATTCCGGATAGATGTATAGTTGAGAAGTAGAGCGATAAACCAATCAGGAAGGTCGAAAGGGAGGTTCTAAGCTAACTATGAATAAAAAGAAAACAGCATTATCCATGGTGGCTTCATTGGCTTTGCTTGCGGGGCTGTTTGCAGGCTGCAGCACCGGCGGTTCAACGGATGGCAAGCAGGGTGGCAACGGAACAGGTTCAGAGAACAAGGGAGTCACCTTGAAGTTTTGGGGAGGTGTTCCTGCGGAGAACGGCCCGCAAGCGGTTGTAGATGCCTGGAACAAACAGAACCCGGATATTCAGGTCAAATATGAGCGCTATGTGAATGATGATGCCGGCAACCTGAAGCTGGATACCGCTTTAATTGCCGGGCAGGATGTGGATTTGTTTGTGAATTACACGACGACACGGCTGCAGAAAAGGGTGGAGAACGGAAATGCCGTCGATCTATCCGCCTTCAACGATTATAATATCGATGAAAAAATGGGGCCGGATGCAGAGGAATGGAAGCTTGACGGAAAGTATTACGGGATGCCGACCAAACGGAATATTTATTTTTTCTGGTTAAATAAAGACGCCCTGGATCAAGCGAATCTTCCGGTACCTTTCGATTGGACCTGGAAAGATGCTCAGGAGTATGCGGCTAAGCTTAAAACAGATAAACGCTATGGATTAGTTCAACATTTGGAAGCGTTTCCAGATCCGATGGACGGTTCGCTGGCCGGGGCCAAATATGTGAAGCCGGACGGCACATCCGATTTTGATAATCCGATCGTCGGAACCTGGCTTGAAACGCTGAACTCCATGATGAAGGACAGCAAGTCTACGCCGCCGCTCGGTGAACAGTTAACGACCAAGATGCCGGTTGAAACCGTGTTCCTGAAAGGCGAGGCAGCGATGATGAATGCCGGTGAATGGATTTTCCGGAGCTCGAACGATCTGAAGAGCAACCCCAGAGATTTCAAAATTGCCTTTGCGCCCGTACCTAAGGTAACGAAGGATCAGACCAATTTTAAAATCCGGGGCGGGCTGGGAGACACCATTTCCATCTCCGCAAAAAGCCCGAATAAAGAAGCCGCGTGGAAATTCCTGAAATGGTACGCCGATGGTGGAATGCTGCCGATGGCCCCGGGCGGGCGGGTTCCAGCTTCTAAGGACGCCAATTTGGAGGAAGCGACCAAGCTCCTTCTTGGTGACGCGGCGGATACTTACGATCAAGAGTCGCTGCAGAAAGTCGTATTTGGCGAATTTGACACTTATAATCGTGATTTACCCCAGCAGGTCATGGATTTGCGCAAAGAAGAATATGAGAAGTACTTTCTTGGCAAACAGGATTTGAAAACCACGCTAGAAACACTCGCCAAACGGCATAACGATTTTATAAAGCAAAATAAGAAATAAACGAGGCTTTGAAAGGGGAGCGTACCTGATGTTGGGTGCTCCCCTTCTCCAAACCAACAGGAGGAATCCTTGATGAATGTCAACTGGTTGAAACGTCAGCGGTGGATCGGCATGCTTTTTATTGCTCCCAATTTAATAGGTATATTGCTGTTCTTCATCATCCCTGCGATCTTTTCCCTGGGATTGGTTTTTACGGATTGGAAGTTCGGTAGTCCGGTCTTTCATTTCGTCGGACTCGATAATATCAGCAGATTGCTGCATGACGATTTATTTTACATTTCCTTAAAAAACACAGGTATCTTCTTATTATCTGTCCCAGTCTCCATCCTGCTTGCTTTCCTGGTGGCAATTATACTTAATCATTCAGTTTATTTGAAAGGCCTGCTGCGGGCTATGTATTTCATGCCTTATATCACGAGCGGTGTGGCCATTGGCTTTGTTTGGATGCTGCTATTTCACCCGGAACAAGGTCCAATCAACCAGTTCCTTAGAATGGTTGGCGTAAGTCATCCTCCGCAGTGGCTGGCCTCGATGGATACTTCCATGTACGCCATGGATATTATCTGGATCTGGTTTATGCTGGGATACAATATGATTATTTATTTGGCGGCTTTACAGGAAATATCTTCGGATATCCTGGAAGCGGCTAAAATCGACGGGGCCCATTACGGGAAGATCATCCGGCATATTTTGTTTCCGCTGGTGAGTCCAACCACTTTTTTACTGCTGATTACGGGACTGATCATGACGATCAAGACATTCGGGATAATCGAGGCAACCACACAGGGCGGACCGGGGAGCAGCACAACGATTTTGTCCTTATATGTTTACAAAACAGCATTCTCCTACTATGAGATGGGATATGCTTCCACAGTCTCGTGGGCCCTGTTCGCCGTTATCCTGTTCATTACGCTGCTTCAATGGTTTGGTCAAAAGAAATGGGTTCATTATTAATCGGCAGGGAGGCAATTTCATGAGTTCACCAAGAACGAACGTTCTTACCAAAACTCCGGTTTTTTCCCGAAGACGTTCGATTGCTTCAGGCATCCAATGGATCAAGGTCATGATGACGATCTTGATGCTGATATTCGCTGTAGCTACCATTCTTCCCTTTCTGTGGATGATCAGCACATCCTTCAAGAGCCCGGCAGAGGTCTTCGAGTACCCGATTCACTGGATTCCACAGCATTGGGTGATGGAGCATCACCAAAAAGTGTGGTTTGGAGATAGCAGCTTTGTTCAGTACTACTACAATTCGTTAAAGGTTGCCGTGATTTCAACCTTCGGCGCCACGTTTCTTTCGGCACTTGCAGCCTATGGTTTTTCCCGTGTGGAATTTAAGGGAAGAGAAGCGCTATTCGTCATTTATTTGTCGATGATGATGATTCCGCCGCAGGTCCTGTTCGTTCCCAAGTTCATTATGTTTAATTGGATTGGCATTTATAATACGCACTGGGCGTTAATTCTGCCAGGCTTTTTCACCATCTTCGGGGTGTTCCTGATGCGCCAATTTATGATTTCCATCCCCAAGGAAATTACGGAATCGGCATTTATTGACGGCGCAGGCCATTTTCGCATTTTTTTTCAACTGATGCTTCCACTGGCTAAGCCGGCTTTGGCTACGCTCGCAATTATCGATTTTTCCTGGCACTGGAACGATTATGAGAACGCGCTTGTTTTTCTGATTGATCAGAAGCTGTTTACAGTACCACTAGGCCTGCAAAATTTCATTCTTGAATACAACATTGACTATAACGGGATGATGGCGGCAACTTCTGCGGGGATTATTCCCATTCTGATTCTGTTTCTGATTGGCCAAAGATTTATTATTCAAGGAATATCCAACACCGCAGTGAAAGGGTAGTGTGACCAGGATGAAGAATGAACTTGTTCAAACGGACATCACGGTGATTGGGGGCGGATTGTCGGGAGTATGCGCGGCGGTGGCAGCGGCCCGGCTTGGACAAACGGTCGCGCTTGTGCAAAATCGCCCCGTACTTGGCGGGAATTCGAGCAGCGAGGTCAGAGTCTGGGTATGCGGCGCTACGGCTCACGGAATCAATCGGTATGCCAGGGAAACGGGGATCATGGGTGAAATGTTCGTCGAGAATCAGTACCGCAACCCGGAAGGGAATCCATATTTTTGGGATCTGATTGTGCTGGAAACCGTAATCGCGGAGAAAAATATCAAGCTGTTCCTGAACACAGACGTTCACGAGGTGGAAGCGGACGGTGACGAGTCCAGTCGAAAGATCCGGTCCGTAACCGGATGGATGATGGGTTCGGAAAGACGCATCCGATTTGAGAGCCGGATGTATCTGGATTGTACCGGAGACGGGCTTATCGGATTTCTAGCCGGCGCCAAGTACCGCGTCGGACGGGAAGCCCGGCACGAGTACAACGAAGAGTGGGCCCCGGAGATAGCCGATGATATCACCCTTGGCAGTACGCTGCTGTTCTACACCAAGGATGCAGGTCATCCTGTCAAATACGTTCCGCCAAGCTTCGCCAAGGATATCAGCCAAACCTCTATTCCATTGAAACGTGTAATCCGCAGCGGCGACTCCGGATGCCATTACTGGTGGATCGAATGGGGCGGGGAGCTGGATACCGTTCACGAGAATGAGCGGATCCGGAATGAGCTGTGGTCCGTGATTTATGGGATCTGGGATTATATCAAGAACTCCGGTCTTTTTGACTCCGCGAATATGTCGCTCGAATGGGTCGGAGCCATACCGGGAAAAAGAGAGTACAGAAGATTTGTCGGAGACTACGTGCTGACCCAAAACGATATTCTGGCCCAGACCCCTTTTGAGGACCGGATCGCTTTCGGTGGCTGGTCTATCGATCTCCATCCGCCGCAGGGCATGTACGCGGATGAAAGCGGTTCAAAGCATAAACACGCAGATGGTATTTATCATATTCCTTTTCGTTCTTTATTTTCCGTAAATGTTGACAACCTAATGTTTGCCGGACGGAATATCAGCGCGACTCATGTTGCTTTCGGTACAACAAGGGTGATGGCGACATGCGCTGTCATAGGCGAAGCCGCAGGTACCGGAGCGGGCCTTTGTGTTCAAAAAGGAATCAGTCCAAGGGAACTGAGCCGCCAATTTACTGATGAACTGCAGCAGGTGATGCTGCGTCAGGATGCCTCGATCATCGGTTTAGCCAGCCATGATCCCAATGATTTGGCCAGAAAAGCGGAAGTGACTGCGTCAAGCACACTTGAACAGCTGAAGGTTGAGCGGGCAAATGAGACTATAGAGCTGACTGCCGATATCGCCTTTACCCTGCCTGTGGATCCCGTGCTAAGTCATATTGAACTTCTGCTCGGTGCAACAGCCCCAACGACCTTGGAAATTGAATTATGGGATACGGGGAGACCTGAGAATTATGTCCCTGCCGGCAAACGGTCGACAGCCAAGGTGCACGTCCAAGCGGGCGAAAAGCAGTGGATCCGGGCCGCGCTGCCCTGGACCCCAGAAGTTCCGCAAAACGCCTTTATCATCATCAAAGCTAACCGGAACCTTCAGATCTATGCATCCCTAGTGCCACAGACGGGTGTGCTGTCCTTTACGGCCACGGCGGAACAGGCGGTGTCCAAGGATCTGGAGGATCACGATCATCATCAGCCGGTGATCGCATGGTCCATGAAAAGGCTGGTTCGAAAGCCGATATGCTTTAGAGCGTTTCCGGAAACAATGGCCTTTCAAGCGCAAAAGGCGGTTGACGGATTTTCACGTCCCTTTGGAGGTCCTCATACATGGCTGTCCAAGCCGATGAAGGATGGTCAGCAGGAGTGGTTACAGCTGGATTGGGAAGCGCCGGTGGATGTCCGCGAGATTCAAATTACGTTTAATGATGATGTTAACGAGGATTTAATCAATCTGCACCATCACAAGACACCGTTTGAGATCATTCCCGAATTAGTGAAGAACTACCGCGTTGAAGCCCTTATTGAGGGCGTTTGGAAGCCGCTGGTTTCGGAAACGGATAACCGGAAGAGAACAAGGAACCATCGTTTCGATCCCCAGATCCGAACCGGACATTTGCGGGTTGTGGTGGAATCAACCAACGGCGGAGCCTGCGCGGAAATCGTCGGGATCCGGGTTTATTAGCGCCAAGGCGGTTTATTATGCTTAATCGGAATGGGGGCATTTGAATGAGGAAACGGAGCCAAAGAAAAATCAGTTTTTTTCTTCTGGTTTGCATGGCTGCTTTTGTATTTGGCGTCATTGGGCCGGGACAAGTTAAGGTTTCCGCCGAAACGTTGTTCAATGACGATTACGAAGACCAAAACGCTGACGGATGGGTAACTCCAAGCGGGAACTGGTCTGTAGCTGCGGACGATTCATATGTATTCAAACAAGGCCGCTCCGATGCAGCTGCGGAATCGATCGCCTACACAGGCGACGGCAGCTGGACGGATTATTCGGTGACAGCCCGTATCAAAATTAATGATTCGAGTCTGGGAGCCGCATCGGGTATCATCGCCCGCTATAAGGATCAGTCCAATTATTACCTGCTAAGGCTGCATGCAACCCAGGGGCTGCAGTTGTACAAAAAAAGCGCGGGAACCTTCACTTTGCTTGATACCTACAGCGTATCCGTAACGACCAATACCTGGTATACGCTGAAGCTCTCCGTAAACGGTTCCAGTCTGCAAGGCTATCTGGACGATCTGGAGATTGGCAAAATCATCAAGACCGATACCTCCGTCACGAAAGGCGCTGTTGGATTAAGAACATATGGTCAGAGCGCCAATTATGATAATGTGACCGTGGAAAGCTCCACTTCCGTACCGGTGCAGGATGTCGTTATAACATACGGCGACAGCGGCTATAGCGAAACCGGAACATGGCTAACCAGTTCCCTCACCGGCTACAACGGAACAGCATCCCGCTATTCCATAACGGCAGGCAGTACGGCAAAGTGGAGCCAGTATGCGCCCGCAACCGGCAACTATAAAATCTATGTATGGTACCCGAGCAGCAATAATACCAATAGTGCGGAATATACAATCCGTTCCCTGAATGGCACTTGGGTAAAAATGATTGATCAAACTCAAAATGTAAACGCCTGGAACCTTATTGCGACTGTAAGCGGGACTTCCGGAACCGCTTTGGATGTAACCTTAAAGGTGAAATCCGGAAATACACGGGCTAACGCAGTGAAAATAGAATATACAACGAATGCGGTTGATCCCGTATCGACTTCTCCGTCTACCGATTCAAATACGATCGGTATTTTTACCAACCAAAGCGGCTTTGACCTGGGGAAGCCGAAGCGGGCGACGATCACGAATGTTCCGGACGGTACTCCCTTTGACATCAAGAGAACGAGCGATAACAGCACGGTATTTTCCGGGACCGTAACCGGTCAAATTGCTGATTTCTCCGCTTTTCATCCGGCCGACAGCGGCGAGTTTTATATTGAGTGCAGCGGAAAGAGATCCTATTCATTTTCGATAGGAAAGTATTGGATGCAGAAGGTGTCGATAGGTCCGGCGCTTCGTTTCATGGATCTTTCGAGACAGGACACCTTTAATGTCGGAGGGAATACAGGCTATGCGTGGCGCGACGGCCACCAATTTTCCTTCGAGCTGAATTCCCTGGTTTGGCAGTATATGGCGAACCCCAGCGCTTACGACAGGCTGCCGTACGGGATATCTAACTTATCCACAACCCAGTACCCGGAGCTCCGTGCGCAAACTGAGCCGGATATAATCTGGCTTATGAAATTCGCAGCCACTCGTTATTATGATTTGAAGACGAATGGCGGAAAAGACCTGCATGCCCTGATCAAAGGGCAGCTCGCTTACTTCTTGTATCTCTACCCGGAAATTAGTGCATATGTAAGCCCTGAGTTTTATACCCAAATCCGGGATTTTACGATTCAGCAGTGGTCCGATCCGAATTCCAGTCTCCAGTGGTATGATATTGGAGGCTCCGCCGATAATAATTTATTTGATACTCAATCCGTGATTGGCACCATAAAAGGTCAGCAGCCCCCGGGATATGCGATTATACCGAATCTATTGATGTATGAAGTAGCGAAGAGGGACGGTCTCCCGAACGCCCAGGATTTTTTCAATGCGGCATATAACAATTGCAAATGGCTGATCGATAATGTGGACCTTAACGATCCGGCCAATACTAAAGGCCAAAGAATGAGCGAACGGATTACAATGGAAGCGTTGGCTTACTTTCAGGAGGTGTATCCTTCGCTTGCTCCTCCCGGACTGTCTGATAAAATCGGCGTATGGGCTGATCTCATGATCAAACGCTCGTATAATATGTGGGATTTGAGAAAATATGCGGATTTGCATGACGGCACCGGAACGCTAGACCAATGGACCGGAGGGCTGAACACATATAATGAACCGGGAAGCCCGGCTGGATTTATGGCTTCAGCATATGCGGCAAACAGGGTGATTCAAGATCCGCTCAAGAGCAGCAGACTTCAAGAAATTGGGATCGCGCAAATCGATGATGTATTTGGAAGGAACCCGTTCGGCCGGCACTTCAGCTATGACGGGCCGGGAGAGATCCAGGGAGTCGACAAGGGCTGGTTTACTTTCTACAAGGGGGGCTTTGGCGATCTCATGAATGTGCCTGGAGTGCTTGACGGGGCCCCGAAAGAGTCGGCGTATCCGTTTTCTCCAGGTGCAGATCCCGGTTATACCGAGGGCTGGGTTGCTTTCAATACCGCGTGGAACGAATCACTTGCTTATTCAGCGGCCGATGAACTGGAGATCAAGGCTTTCGATTCCATGTTCACGAACGAGATCAGCTCAGCCGTGGAAGGAAGCACGATAGGAATCCGGCTAAGAGCACCGCTTAATTTTGACGAGAATAGAGCAGAGCAGGGCGAGGTTGTCGTCACTACGGATCATGGGGAAGAAGGCAAAGTAACGGTAACGGAAGCAAGCTATGATGATTATTATTTTAACTCTGCATTTACAGTGCCTGCCGGCGTGAAGTATATCGATATTTCTTACGGTATCGGGCTGTTCAAGAAAAGTGCCAGAATTTATGTTCAAGATCAAATGCCGCCGGCAGACCCTACTTTTGAAGCAGATCGAACGGCACCGACTTCTTCAAATGTCGCCGTCACGATCAGCTTCCCGCAGGACGCAGCAGTGAAAGAGTATAAAGTTGGAGCTGCCGGCCGGTGGACAGCATATAACTCTCCTGTTATTTTTACGGATAATGACATATTGTATGCCAGAGCAGCGGATTCGGCGGGCAATGTTTCCCGGGTAACCAGCTATGAAGTAAATAATATCGATAAGGATGCGCCCGTGAGTGCCGCTTCATTAAGTCCAGATGAGCCTAACGGCAGAAACGGCTGGTACACATCGGATGTTACGGTAACTTTGTCTGCATATGACCATTCAGGTATCTTGAATACGGAATACAGAGTAAATAGCGGGAATTGGGTTACCTATACCGGTATCATTCCTGCCTTAGATGAAGGGGTTTATAAAGTAGACTACCGGAGCACGGATCAGGCCGGCAATGTGGAAGAAGTCAAAACCATCAAGTTTAAAATTGACAAAACAGCGCCGCTCCTGTCCATTCAATTAGATAAAACGTCTCTATGGCCCGTTAATCATAAAATGATTGCCGTACATGCGCTGATTGATACCCGTGATGATACATCAGGGGTAGTATCTATTGTACTAACATCGGTTACAAGCAGTGAACCGAATGGTAGCAACGACATGGAAGCCGGTATCGGTACATCGGATACTTCTTTTCTATTGCGTGCAGAAAGATTGGGCAATGAAACAGGACGTATCTATACCATCACCTACACGGTAACCGACCAAGCGGGCAATCAAACGGCGAAAGCTGCTACCGTCACAGTACCCCATGATCAGTCGGATGACTCTATTGACCGTATTGAGGACACTCTTTAAAAAGGGACTATGCTGCTATGAGAAGGGAAACCCAGGCTAGATCCTATTGTCTAATGACCGACATTTTGCGGTTGTCGTACAACGATTTGCTGCGCTTCATTCCAGGAAATCTTCACTTGAGGCGATTCATAATAAACCATATCTCTTACGCTCCATTTGATCATTTTTAAAGTTGCAAACGTCAGCAGTACGGGCGTCCAAGGATCGCTCTGCCATCGAGCTGCGCCGGATGGCTGTTGTCCCCGGACTCCCGTATCTGACGGGACTTATGGCAATTTTATCAGGTTAAGCGCAGGGAGAGGGCCTCCCGGGAATTGATGCAATTTGCCGTCTTCGGCAAAACCGCCTAGATCAACGCGGCGCTGGAACAGTTAACAAGTGAGTAAACCTGCTGTCCGGTTTCGTTGTACATCTGCGGGAAATGCCGCCGAGGTGCCGGGTTATGCTTAATGGAAATAATATGATATGTTAGTGACATCAAAGACAAGATATCTATGGAAAGGCTTAAACACCATGCCTGAGAATAAACATGATGCAATGGCGGCCCGCACCAAAGAGCTAATCAAGGAAACCTTCGTCCGTTTAGTTGAGAAAGAGGGCTTCGGCGGGGTGTCTGTCCGGAATTTAACTGCAAGTGCAGGGATAAATCGAGGAACATTTTATCTCCACTACAAAGATAAATATGATTTAATGGAACAAATTCAAACGGAGATTCTGGATGGCTTGCAGAAGGTCATGGTAGTGGATATCTCTTCGGTTGAGCTTCAGCAAACCTATTTAGATGAACAGCCCTATGCTCCATTCGTTTACATATTCCAATATCTGCATGAGCATGGGGGCTTAATCCGATTGCTGTTAGGTCCCAAAGGAGAATCCGGCTTCCCGGGCAAAATGAAAGAGGTGGTGAGCGAAAGCTTCTATAAGAAGCTGTTCAACCACCATACTTTTGAAAATAACCCTTCGATCCCGAAAGAATATTTGACCGCTTTCTCGGTATCCGTATTTCTTGGTGTCACGGAGGAGTGGTTAAACCAGGACCCGCCTTATTCCCCGGAACAAATAGCCGTAATTTATATCAAATTACTCTTCTTTCAGCCTTTTAGATAAATCACCCCTTGCGGCAGAGCGGCGGTCAAGCTCAACTAATCATGAGCCCGGCCGCCATCTGCCGCAAGGGGAGGGATTGTCTTCTTTCACGCCATTACTGCCGCCAATCCAAGTTAATCAATACTTTCCCCCGGATTTTTCCTGCCTGACTTTTGTTGTGAATCAGCGCCAGATCGTCAAGCTTTACTCTTTCGGTAATTACGGGCTTAATTCGCCCTTCGTCTACCAATGCGGCAATTTGCGAAAGCTGTCCGGCATTGCGCCCCACATACATTCGGATCGTCTGGACACCCGAACGATTGGCGAGTTCAGCGTCCGCTGGACTTGTGGTCGATACAAAAATCCCCCCCTCTTTCAGCAAGGGCAGCCACTTATTCAATTCCGCCGGGCCTTCCGGAGCAAGATTGAGAATCAGGTCCAGCTTTTCGCTTACTTTTTCCTCCACAGCCTCATGCTTATAGTCAATAATCTGATCGATCCCAAGTCCTTGGAGAAGCGGGAAGCTCGCTTCCGAAGCTGTGCCAATTACATGTGCACCCTTCCACTTGGCCAGTTGAACGGCATAAGATCCGACTCCGCCTGCGGCTGCGGTAATCAGTACACGCTGGCCATCTTGAAGCTTGCCATGATCGAACAATCCTTGCCAAGCCGTTAAAGCCCCTACAGGAATTGCGCCAGCATCCTGGAGATCAATACTCTTAGGAGCAAGAGCGGCATTTTCAGCTTTGGTCACGACATATTCGGCAGCGGCGCCGTCTTTGGTCATATCCAGAAAGACAAAGACGGGATCACCCGGTTTAAAGTTTGTTACGGCCCCGCCGATGCTTTCAATGACGCCGGATGCTTCGACATTCGGGATATACGGCATCTGATGAGGAAAAATGTTCTTCAGCGCTCCCATTCGAATCGCTGCATCCACAGGATTAAACGCAGTCGCAGCCACCTTGATTAATACTTCATCTTGGTCTATTTCAGGGATAGGAGTCACTTCATAACGAATAACCTCGGTGCCGCCATATTCATGAATTCTGACAGCTTTCATATCACCTTTTATTGTCATTTTGAACACCTCTCAGTCTTTTTATTAATGAACAACGTGTTGATCATTTGTATGAATCTATCTTACTCTCTGATTATCTTCAAAACAATCAACAATACTCTTTGAAATGTTCAGTGCAAGCTCGTCGGTCCTTGATGCCGGGAATGCGGCCATTAAGGTGTATGCAGGAAAGGTCAATGGAAAATAGACCGCTCGGACAAGCCATTTGTGGGGCCTTTCCTTCTTGATCTTTAGTGAGTATGCTATATAATGTTGGCAGGATTGCATACGGGACTTACACTGTATATAAAACGGATAAAGGGCAGATTGTCAAAGAATATGCAAATGGTGAGATAGTACCAATAAACGATCAGGAATCTTTACATGAATGAGCATTCGAAATTTGATTGTTCTGACTTTTTTCAGCGGCCTCCGGATGCGGGAGGTCCTTTTTTCAAATTCATCAACATGATTGCAATGGACAATAGAGGAGTCGTTGGTAGGTGCAGAAAATGAACGGAACACAAACGCTCAGTCGCGCGCTGGATATCCTGTTCGCCTTGGCGGAAGCAGGCGATACGCTTACGGTCAGCGAGATTGCCGAGAAGGTATCGATACCGGAGAGCACCACGTACCGGTTTCTCCAGACGCTGGAGCAGAACGGCATAGTAGAGAGAAGGGGGAGAAGCCGAATCGCCCTTGGTTTGCGGATTCTCGATTTGGCCCGGAGTCTCAACCTGCAGTTTCAACGGGACCTGCTGCCCCTGGCGCTGCCGATTATGGAGGAGCTGACGGAGAAGGTGCAGGAGACGTCAGTGCTGTTCGTGCGGACCGGCAATAATGCCGTGTGCATCCAGAATGTCAAAAGCAACAGCCTGATCCAGTTCTCCATCGAGAATGGACGGATTTTACCGCTGCATTTGGGCGCTTCAGGCAAATGTATTCTTGCTTTTGAGAGCGGCAAGGTCATTGAGCGGATTTTTCAGACCATAGAAGACGCGGGGGACAGAGCGCGCCTGGAAGCGGAGCTTGACGCTGCACGGGCTCAGAATTATATTATCACAAAGGGCGAGGTGGACCCCGATGTGTTCGCCGTCGCCGTCCCGATTACGGACGGCCACGGACAGGCGGTAGCCAGTCTGTCCGTGGCCGGTCCAAGCTTCCGCTGCAACCCGGAGCGGGAGGGCTTTATCACTGAAGCGGTTAAACATGCTGCGGCCGAATTATCGCGGCGAATGGGGGCTGGACATTAATTTTTGAAATTCCGATAAAAATACTAGAATTAATGGTTGACAAAATAAGGGCGTCAATAATAATATTGAATTGTGGAGTTTGATTATCATATGTTAATAAATAATGCTTGATTTGAGGTGTATCACAAGCACTTAAGGTGTTTGTGATTTATCTTCACCCTAATTCATATTAAATTGATTTGAATACTACATATTTGTGAGGTGTTGCACGGCATGAAGTTTATCTTACATATTCGCGTGAAAATCCCGGGAACCGAGCGATGTCGACGCTCCAACATTCAAGTACAAGCGAAGCCGGCTGCTATCGCCATTTTATTTTGAAGGGCGGTGATCCTGATTGATTGATCGGATGCTCGAATATCTGTCCAAGAACCACGACGTCTATTTTGAAGCCGTACTGACGCACATCGGCATCAGTATTGCGGTTGTGTTGATTGGAATATTGATAGCCGTTCCTTTAGGGGTATTGTGCGCAAAGTTTTTGAAGCTGTCCCAGCCGGTGCAAGGACTGTTTAACATCCTCCGTCTGATTCCGAGTCTTGCGATTCTGATTGTGATTATGCCGGTGCTCGGAACAGGGCTTGCTCCCGCAGTTTTTGCCTTGACGCTGCTGGCTTTTCCGGCAATTTTGATTAACACAAGCATTGGCTTCACAGGAATCAGCCCCTCGGTTATCGAGGCGGCCAAAGGCATGGGGATGAGCCCGCGGAGGATTTTGTTCACGGTTGAATTTCCGCTTGCCTTTCCTATGATCATCACGGGAATAAGAACGGCTGCCGTGGAAGTGATTGCGAGTGCGACATTGGCCGCTTACATCGGTTCCGGCGGTCTTGGCGAATTAATCATCATCGGACTCAGTCTGCCGAGCACAGCCATTTTACTCGTCGGGGGGGTGTCGGTAGCTATACTATCCATTGCCGCGGATGTGATTCTATCCATTACCCAGAAGAGACTTACGAAATATTTGTGGGTTAACTGAGAGGAAGGTTGGAAGGTTGGAAAGGTTGGAAGGTTTACCAGGCAGATATTATATATAAATTTTTTATTTGGGGAGAGAAAACATATGAAAAAATCCTTTAAGTCCATACTCAGCATCTCGTTGCTAACCATCGTCGTACTGTCCACCTTGCTCTCACTCACTGGCTGCTCAAAAGAAAGCGCAAGCGGCCCGGCAATTACGGTAGGCTCCAAAGATTTCACGGAGTCGCTGGTTCTTGCGGAGATTTACGCGAAGGCGCTTGAAGAGAACGGATTCTCGGTGAACAGACAATTTAATATCGGCGGGGAAGGACCTCACGCGGCGCTGCTGAAAGGCAGCATCGACTTCTACCCGGAATATACCGGAACAGCGTTAACGGTTATTTTGAAGGAACCGGCATTGTTTGACGCCAAAGAAGTATACGACAAGGTTTCTGCCGAATATAAAGACAAGTTTAAGCTTGTCCTGCTAGACCAGGCCAACATCAATGACTCGCAAGGTCTTGTCATCACCAAGAAAGCTTCGGATGAATTCGGCATCAAGACGATTTCCGATCTGCAGAAGAATGCCGACAAAATCAGATATGCCTCCAACGGTTCGTTTGATGAACGCGAGGATGGCCTTATCGGTTTGAGAAAAGTGTATGGAGAGTTCAACTTCAAATCCTCAAAGGTATATGACGACGGCATCAAGTATCAGGTGCTTAAAAATGACGAGGCCGATCTGGCCGTAGCGTACACGACAGAGGGCTCGCTGGTCGATCCGCAGTTCGTTGTGCTGGATGATGACAAACACTTGTGGCCTCCTTATTATGTGGCGCCGGTTGTCAGAGAGAACGTAGTAAAGGATTCGCCGAAGGTGGCGAATATACTGAACGCCGTGTCGGCAAAGCTTGACAACCCTACGATTATCAAGCTCAACGCCGCCGTCGATATTGACAAAAAAGAGTATGAAGAAGTGGCGGACGACTATTTCGAGACCATCAAGGCTGATGTGGAAGCGGCAGCAGGCAAATAAGATTACTAACCAAAAAAGAAATGAAAACCACGTATCGATTGGGTAGTGGTTTTCATTTTTTCTTGGCGATTATGACGGTTATGTGAAGAGGGGTTGATATCGGTGAGCAAGACAGCGCTTGAATTTAAAAATATAAGAAAAAGGTTCTCCCATACGGAGACTGACGCCGTTTCCGATGTCAGCATTACCGTAGATGAAGGTGATTTTGTCACTATACTCGGGACATCCGGCTCCGGGAAAACCACGCTGTTAAAAATGGTCAACCGGATCTACGAAAGCACTTCGGGCGACATCTACTTCTATGGTGAAAATATTAAAAAGCTGAAAGTGGAGGACTACCGGAGAAAAATCGGCTATGTTATCCAGCAAATCGGGCTGTTCCCGCATATGACAGTAGCGGACAACATCGCTACAGTGCCCAAAATTCTTCGCTGGAGCAAGGAGAGAATCAATGCCCGCGTGGAAGAACTGCTTGAACTGGTAGGGTTGCCGGGCGAAAGCTACCGGAAGAGGTACCCTTCGCAGCTCTCTGGCGGGCAGCAGCAGAGGATCGGACTGGCGCGGGCAATGGCCGCTGATCCTCAGGTCATGCTGATGGATGAGCCGTTCGGCGCGATCGATGCGATCACAAGACAGAATCTGCAGGATGAGCTGATCCGCATTCAGAAAAAACTGAATAAAACGATACTTTTTGTCACTCATGATATTCATGAAGCCTTCAAGCTCGGCAACAAAGTCATCATTATGGACCAGGGGGAAGTCCAGCAGTATGATACGCCCTTCAATATTCTTTTTCACCCTGCCAATGAATTTGTTGCGCAATTAGTAGCATCTGAGAATATTATCAACCGGCTCAAGATTCTGAAAGCTGAAACCGCCGTGCAGCCATTAACCCGGACCCCGGATGATACGGATATCTATATCGGCAAGGATGAGTTTCTCGACAGTGTGCTGTCAAAGTTTTTTGAAAGTGGCACGAAAACGATCATTGTGACGGATGCGGACGGCAGGCCGGTCGGCGAAATCGCCTGGGATCAGTTAAACGGGCTGCTGCATTCAAAAGATGACGGGACGCAAACCGGCAGCCAAAACCGGATCGGTGAGAAGGTGAACATTCATGCTCCAATCCATAGCTGATTTTCTGGCCTACTTCGCCAAATATTATGACAAAATGCTGTCCATGACGCTTGAGCACCTGCAAATCGTTACGCTCGTCCTGCTTATTTCGATCATAATCGCCGTGCCGCTCAGCCTTGCTCTATATCATTCGCACAAGCTGTCAACGATTGTACTGGCCATACTCGGAGCGCTGTACGCCATTCCAAGCCTCGCCTTTTTTGCGATCCTTATCCCGCTTTGCGGATTGGGTATGCCTACCGCCGTTACTGTACTGGTCGTCTATACCCAATTTATTTTGGTGAGAAATATTTTGGCCGGTTTTAAATCGGTCGATCCGTTCTTGCTGGAAGCCGGCCGGGGTATGGGGCTTAGCGCCACGCAGCTATTTTTCAGAGTGCAACTGCCGATCGCCATGCCTGCCTTGCTCGGCGGTCTCAGGCTGGCGGTCATTTCCTCCATCGGAATGGCGACGATCGCGGCAACGATTGGAGCGGGAGGTTTGGGTACGCTGCTGTTTGACGGACTCCGCATGAATTTTGCATTGAAGATCGTATGGGGAACGGTATTGGCCTCGGCTCTGTCCCTGATCGCCAACCGAATTCTTTTATTCTTTGAAAAACGGGCGATGAAACGCGCGCGCGGCGAACTGCATCAGCCGAAAACAGGGCAGCCGTCCAAAAATCTTCGCCAAGCTCTTGAAGAGTAAAGGGGGGCGTGTTGAGGTGAAGAGCATGCTGTATCACAAGCAATACTTGAAATTCGTATTTATAGGCGCGGGAAGTTCTTTTTTCACCATGCGGCTTGTCGGCGACATTCTCAGCGAACCGAGTTTGCAGAGCGGGCATCTGGCCCTTGTCGATATCCATGAAGGCCTGCTGAATGAAACGAAGACTGCTGTGGAAAATCTGGTCGGATACGCAGGCGGGAAATTTACGGTGTCCGCGCATACCGAGGTTAAAGCCGCACTAAACGGAGCCGACTTCGTATTCTTCACTTTCGCGACCGGCGGATATGAGCGGTGGAAGAACGATATAGAAATCTGTACAAGTCACGGCGTGCTGCAGTCGGTCGGGGATACCATCGGTCCCGGCGGCATTATCCGGACTCTTCGCACCATTCCTGCCGTGCTTGACATCGCCGGCGAAATGGAGAAGAGATGTCCCGGGGCATGGATTATCAATTATTCCAACCCCGAAGGCGCCGTCTGTCTTGCGCTGCAAAAATATACAAAAATCAAATCGTTCGGGCTGTGTCACGGCACTCCCGATACTGCCCGCTGGATTGCGGAGAAAGTCTTTCAGGTGGACCCGGCAAGACTGCATTTCCGCGCCGCCGGCATCAATCATCTTACATGGTTTACGAATCTTACGCTTGATGGCGTCGATGTCTATCCGCAGCTTATGGAAGAGCTCCACAGGTCAGGCATGGACAAGGAGGAGCCGATCTCGGCGGAGCTGTTTCGCACGTATGGCCTTTATCCTGCGCCCGGGGACCGGCATGTCGGCGAGTTTTTTCCGTTTTTTCTTAAGGATCAGGTTCTGTTGGATCACGATTACGCCTGGAAGAACAATGACTTTGCCGCAATTGACGGCTGGCGCAGCAATCTTCGCCAATTATTCGATGAAGTGCGTGTGCGGAACACCGGCTATGAGAAATTTCTGGAAGGCTCGGGAGAAACTGCGACTCACTTCATCCGGGCGCTTGTAACCGGTGAGACCGCCTCAGAGATGGTCAATGTCATCAATAGGGGATACATCGAGAATATCTCGAACGGAGTCATCGTCGAGCTGCCCGCATTCATTGACAGCTTCGGCCTGCATCCGCAAAAAATTGGAGCCCTTCCGGACGGCATCGCCCACAAGTGCGACACGCTGGGGTGCGAGTATCTGCTCGCGGTGGACGCTGCTGTCACGTGCGATTATTCCAAAGCGCTTCAGGCGATGTATCTTGACCCGCTCGTCTCCAATTGCAATTATCCAGACCGCCTGTTGAAAGACCTTGTCAAAGCTAACCTGGATGTTCTTCCGGAAAGCTGGGGCAACTTTTTATGAACAAGATTCCCCTGATAATGGATGTCGATACCGGCACAGACGATGCGATTGCCATCATCTGCGCGCTGATGAGCACGGAGGTGCTGGATATAAAAGCATTCACCGCCGTTGCCGGAAATGTCGGAGTCGATCTGACGAGCAGCAATACCCTAAATATTGTGGATTATCTTGGCTTTGACATCCCTGTTGCGGTCGGCGCGGCTAAGCCGCTGAACAAGGATTTGCATACAGCGATCAGTCATGGCGCAACCGGTCTCGGCGATGTGATTGTGCCGAAATCGGACAGGGCATTTTACGAAAGAGATGCGGCTGACACCATCTATGAGCATGCCGTTGCCATGCAAGGCGAGCTTGAAATTGTGGCCGTCGGCCCGCTTACCAATATTGCCGAGGCCATCATTCGTTACCCGGATATTGTCCGCTTAATCAAACGGATTACGATTATGGGCGGCGCACTCCGGGGCGGCAACATGACCCCGGCTTCCGAGTTCAATCTCTATGTTGATCCTGACGCTGGGAAAATAGTGTTCGAGGCCGGCATCCCTCTGGTGATGGTCGGGCTTGACGTGACGCTGAAACCGCAGCTTCCGCTTGCTGTTGTTGAAACCGTCAAGCGGCTGGACAACAAATTTGCGAACTTAGCTGCCCGGATTTTTGACTTTATGCTGCGCCGCTGCGAGCAGTTCGGATTTGATCCGCCGAATGTCCATGATGCCATCGCATTGGCCAGCCTGATCGTTCCCCGGCTCGTTACTCTGAACAAATATGTAATGACGGTAGAAACCGAAGGGACGGTAACCCGCGGCATGACCGTTGCCGACTTCAACAACGTTACGGGAAAAGAACCGAATGTGAGCGTTGCGGTTGATGTGGACTGCAATCTGTTCTGGGACTGGATGACGGGCAAATTCTTAAGTGCGGAGAGAGATGGCTAGCCAAGGACAAAGCGGGATCAAGATTAGAAATATGCACCCGGAGGAGGACAGGTATGCCGCTGCAACAGAATTTGTTCGAAACAAGCTGGAGCATGGATATCGCGGATGTCGAGCCTTTAAGGCTCGGTTTTATCGGCGCCGGCGAGATGGCTTCTTTTGCCGTATACCCGGCCTTGCATTTCTCGGAAATCGCCCTGCAGGCGGTTTGTGATCTGGATGAACAACGGGCAAAACGGATTGCCGATAAATTTTGTCCGGGACACTGGTACACGGACTATCGCAAGATGTGGGAAAAAGAAGACATAGAAGCGGTTGCCATCCAGCTCCAGCCCGGAGAAACAAGGCTCCGTATCGCGCATGAAGCACTGGAAGCGGGTTACCATGTAATTATTCCAAAGCCGCCAACGCGAAGCTACCGTGAAACGGTGGAGCTTGCAGAGTCGGCCGAAAAATCCGGAAAACGGGTTATGGTGAACTTTGAAAGCCGCTTTAGTTATGGCGTGAGGATGGCCCAAAAAGTGATGGCCCAGCCTGATTTTGGACAACTGACGCAAGCGTCTTTCTCTTTTTGCACGGGTTCATACAAGGACCGGCTTGTCTATCGGCATGATACTCCCTATAAAGACGGCGTTCACGCCTATTTGCTCGATTTTGCCCCGCATCATCTGGATCTTGCCCGCTATCTTGGCGGCGAAGTGAACAAAATGGCGCTGTTTCACCACGAATGGGGAGGGGAAAGCGCAAACGCATTGGCTGTTGAATTTGAAAACGGTTCGGTTGGCACGATGCAGCTCTGCAGCAACCGGATCTGGTGGAGAAATTACGATCGCATTGAGCTTACAGGGCAAGGGGAATATATCATTCTTGACGGGTTGTGGAACGTAAAGCATTATACGGCAGACCAGAATACGTTTACGGAAAACTACCGGGATGAGCGAAGCGGGGAATTAACTGGTGACCTGTTGCAAGCATCCAGGATTGCGCCGGGACCATGGAGCTGTATCAAGCCATTTATGATGCGGTTGCGTCCGGAAAAGACGGTGTTATTTTCAAAAGGTAATGCCAAAGAGAGATTGAAACAGAAAGGATGGGATAGCCGTGAGCAGAATTACGGCGGCAAGAGGAGGAGAACTTCGATGCAAGGGCTGGCGGCAGGAAGCGCTGCTGCGAATGCTGGAGAATGTGCTGGAGAACGGCGAGAACCAGAAGGAGCTGATTGTCTATGCTTCATTGGGCAAAGCGGCGCGGAACTGGCCGTCTTACAGAGCCATCGTGGACACGCTGAAGAATCTGGAAGAGGATGAGACGCTGGTCATTCAATCGGGCAAACCGATCGGCGTCTTCCGCACGCATCGCCAGGCTCCGCTCGTTGTGATGGCGAACTGCAATTTGGTGGGCCGATGGGCGACCAGCGAGAACTTCTATGAATTGCAGGACAAGGGCCTGATTATCTGGGGAGGGCTGACCGCAGCCGCTTGGCAGTACATCGGTTCACAGGGCGTTATCCAGGGAACGTATGAAATCTTCCAGAGCATTGCGCGCCTGCATTTCGGCGGAAGCTTGCAAGGCCGTTTTATTCTGACCGCCGGCCTGGGCGGCATGGGCGGGTCGCAGCCGCTGGCCGGAACGATGGCGGGCGCAGCTATTCTATGCGTGGAGGTCGCGGAGGACCGGATCGACAAGCGCATTGCCGCAGGTTACTTGCAGCGCAAGACCGCAAGCCTGGACGAAGCGCTGGCCTGGATCGAAGAGGCGAAAGGCAGCGGAGAGGCGCTGTCGGTCGGCCTGCTCGGCAATGCGGCCGATGTCTATCCCGAGCTGCTGGCGCGCGGGGTGCTGCCGGATATTGTGACGGACCAGACCTCCGCGCATGATTTGCTCTACGGGTATATTCCGAGAGGCTATACCCCCGCCACTGCGGCGGAGGCCCGCAAGACGGACCCGGCTGGACTTCAGGAAGCCGCCGGAACGTCGATTGCGGTCGAGGTCGGAGCGATGCTGCAATTCAAGGCGCTCGGCTCGGTCGTCTTTGATAACGGCAACAACATCCGCTCCCAGGCGGTGAAGTACGGTGTCGCCAACGCTTTTGACATCGACATCTTCACGGAAGCCTTTCTGCGGCCCCTGTTCGCCCGGGCCATCGGCCCGTTCCGCTGGATCGCCCTCAGCGGCGACCCGCAGGATATTCGGACCATTGACGAATATATTTTGCGCGAATTCAGCGACAACGAGATCGTGTCGAACTGGATCAAGCTGGCGAATGTTCACGTACCGGTCGAAGGACTGCCTGCCCGGATCGGCTGGTTCGGCCACCGGGACCGCAGCAGGCTGGCGCTGGCCGTGAATGACATGGTCCGCGAAGGCAAGCTGAGCGGTCCGGTGGCGTTCTCGCGCGACCATCTGGATGCGGCCGCCATGGCCCACCCGAACATCATGACCGAGCGGATGAAGGACGGCAGCGACGCGATTGCCGACTGGCCGCTGCTGAACGCGATGCTGAACTGCTCCTCCATGGCCGATCTGGTGGCCATTCATTCCGGCGGCGGAGGTTATGCGGGGTACATGACAAGCGCCGGCGTCACCATTGTCGCCGACGGAAAGGCGGAGAGTGACCTGCGCCTGCGGACTGCCCTCGATAACGACACCGGACTGGGCGTGCTTCGGTATGCGGATGCCGGATACGAGGAGTCGTTAGACGAGGTGGAACGCAAGGGAATTGCAAGAATTGATACCGGCAGGCACGAAGAGATTGTGGCGGACTAAAATTTGTACCGGCCGATATTTGGCCGACGGATAAGTGTGCAAAAAATAACGGCGGCGAGCCGGAAAAGTGCTGGAAATAGGCGAATGAATGCCTTTCATGCAGCCGCGCCCGGCTTGCCGCAAGAGGAGACGGGGATAAATGAGAGAGTTAACGAGAGACGATGTAAACGCCGCGGTTAGAGGCGGTTCCGTATTTGCCAGCGGCGGGGGCGGCTGGGTGGACCACGGTCTGGATATCGGTCACGCTGCGCTCAGCGTAGGCCGTCCGAAGCTGGTGTCGGTCGATGAGCTGCCGGAAGACGCCGTTATTCTGACCTGCACGGCTATCGGCGCACCGGCGGGCCGCGACTGGCAGATGCTCGGCAAAGATTATATCAAGGCCGTACAGCTCGTCATCGACCACTATGACGGCAAAATTGCCGGGGTCATGACGCCGCAGAACGGAATGTCGAGCACGATCAACGGCTGGCTGCCGGCAGCCGCGCTCGGCCTTGTTGTTGTGGACGCCACCGGGGACATCCGCGCCCATCCCACCGGCAAAATGGGCTCGCTCGGCCTCGCCTCGTCCATTGATTACGAGACGGTTCAGGCGGTGGCCGGCGGCAAGCCGGAGCTGGGCAGCTACATCGAGCTGGTTGTCAAAGGGACCCCGGCGCGGACCTCGAACATTCTGCGTACCGCATCGGACATGGCCGGCGGCTTCATCGCCGCGGCGCGCCATCCGCTCCCGGCGAAATACATCAAGGAGCATGCCGCGCTGTGCGGCATCTCGATTGCGATTGAGCTGGGCCGGGCGATCCTGGCGGCCGAGCCGGACGGTGCGGAAGCGGTGCTTGACACGATCGTACGCCATACAAAGGGCAGAATTGTCGGCAAAGGTACAGTGACGAAGAAAAATGTGCACTATTCCGGCGCTTTTGATATCGGCACTATTGAAGTGGAAATCCCGGGGAGTTCTCTGACCCTGCACGTGATGAACGAATATATGGCGGTGGACGACCGGTCGGGCACACGGCTGACCACCTTCCCCGATGTCATTACGAGCATCGATTTGGCCACAGGCCGTCCGGTCAGTGTAGGGGATCTTAAGGAAGGGCAGGAGATTGCCGTATTTGCCATCGACAAGTCCAATGTTCCACTCAGTTCCAGCGTCAAGGACCCGAGCGTCTATCCCGAAGTGGAAGAGGTGCTGGGGATCGACCTCCAGAGCTACGCCTTCGGCAAGGAGAAGCAGGTTCATGCCTGAGAGAAGCCCGCTATCCGGCAGCGCACTGGTGCTGGACGGAACGGGTCTGAGCGTTGCCGATGTGGACAGCGTTGCCCGGGGCCACCGGGAGGTTGTAATCGCGCCGAGCGCCTGGGAACGGCTCGAGAAGGCGCGGCAGGTTATCTTCGAGCTGGCGGAGGAAGGACTGCCCGTATACGGGTTGAACCGTGGCGTCGGCTGGAATAAGGATAAGATCATTTCTCCCGGATTGTATGAATATTACAACCGCAGCCTGCTGTTGTCCCACAGCGCGGGAATCAAGCCCGAGGCCCCGGAGGAGGTGGTGCGGGCGGCGATGCTCGCCCGGCTGAACGGTCTGCTCGCTGGAGTCACTGGTTCGCAGCCGGAAATCGCCGCGCGCTACGCCGATTTCCTCAACCTGGGATTTCACCCCGTTCTGCCGCTGCGCGGGTCAGTGGGCGCTGCGGATATCACCCTGATCTCCCACCTGGGTCTGGCGATGATCGGGGAAGGGGAGGCGGAGATTGGCGGACGCCGCCTGCCGGCCAAGCAGGCGCTGGCGGAGCTTGGACTGGCTCCGCTGAGGCTGGGGCCGAAGGACGGGCTGGCCATCGTCAGCTCCAATGCGCTCTCTGCCGGAAACGGCGCGCTGGCGCTGCATGATCTGGCCGGATTGCTGGAAACCGCCGATACGGTGTACGCCCTGTCGCTGGAGGCGATTCGCGGCAATGTCAGCCCGCTGGACGAAGCCGTTCACCGCAAGCGCCCATTCCGTGGGCAGCTTGCGAGCGCGGCGGATGTCCGCAAGTATCTTGCCGGAAGCAGCCTGTGGGAGGCGTATAATCCGGACTCCCTGCAGGACCCGCTAAGCTTCCGCGATGCCTGCCAGATCCACGGCGCGGCCCGTGATGCGCTCGCCTATACCCGGGAACTGCTGGAAATTCATCTGAACAGCCCGGACGACAATCCGTGCGTGCTGGCGGAAGAGCGGCGCATATTATCCAACGCCAATTTTGATCCCGTCGTCTGGACGCTCGGCTTCGAGATGCTGGGGAGCGCCCTGCATCATGTCTCCAAAAGCTCCTGCTATCGCATCCTCAAGCTGGGCGATCCGGCCTTTACCGGCCTCAGCCGCTTTCTGACTCCGGATGCGGAACGCTCAATCGGCTTCGGCACCGTCCAGAAGACGGCCTCTTCGCTGGATGCGGAAATCCGCCATCTGAGCAACCCGGCCTCCGCCGATTATATGTCGCTGGCGGGAGATATCGAGGACCACGGGACCAACGCGCCGTTTGTCGTCTCCAAGACAAGGGAGATCATTGACCGGCTGACCTATATGCTGGCGATTGAAGCCATTCACGCCGCCCAGGCCATCGACCTTCGCGGCGGGGTCAAGCTTGGACGGGGAACGGAGGCGGCCTACCGTCTGCTCCGTTCCGCCGTGCCTTTCCTGGATGCCGACCGCATCCAGACGGTGGATTTCGAGGCGGCGTACCGGCTGATCAAGGACGGGAAGTGGCTTACATCGGTGCGGCAGGCTTTAAGCGAGTGAAGGCTTGAGTGAATGAGCGATCACGGTTCCTCGAAAAAGATACTTTCCTGAGAAAATATGGATAATTATGTCCGCTTAAGAACAGGTTTTACTAAAAAGGTGGAAAAGAATCGAATTTGTGATTTTTAATGAATAGTTAAAAGCTTTATAGGTTGTTGAATAGCTCAAGCGATAAGCTTGAGCTTATTTGTGCGTACAGTTTCCTAAGAAAATTGAAGTTAATTTGAATAATGGGGTATAGTGACGAATTATGCATCTATGGATTTAGTTTTCCATTATATTGTTTTAAGGTTGGTTAAAATATGGAGGTAAGTGCTTTGCAGAGAATTCAGTTAATTTGGAAAATGATATACGGTTTGATTTTTGTATTAGGACTTGTATTTGGATGGTCGCTTACTGCAAATGCAGAGCAGAAACAGCAAGAAATCTCAGTTGTTGTCGATGGGAAAATAGTAAATCTAATGAAAAAACCGATCAGCGTTAATAATGTGATTTATGTGCCTTTACGGGGAGTGTTTGAGCAATTGGGTGTTAGTATCAAGTGGGATCAGAGCTCAAGTACGGTAAAGGCAAATAAAGGTGCTCAGAAGATGGTATACACTCTTGGTAGCTCGTATGCACGCATTAATGAGAACGTGCTGCCCCTGTCTTCACCGGGTAAAATAATTGACAGTACGATTATGGTCCCTCTTCGGTTTGTTGGAGAAGCGTTTGGAGCGGAGGTTATTTGGAACTCAACCACAAGAACCGTCGTGATATCGTCCGATCAGACACTACTTTCTTCCATTTCCGCAGAGTCTACAGGAAGCACCTCTTCCAATCTGGCTAATAACGGGTTTGCAGTTAAGGAGGGGAAGTGGATTTACGGGCTGGAAAATGAACAGCATGGATACGTATCTGGAGGGAATGGCGGATACTTATATAAGGTAAACGAAGAAGATGGCAAAAAGGTCAGTCTTTTACTATCCCAAGTGCGGATGCTGAATATTCAAGGCGAATGGCTTTATTTCATAGGCAGCGACGGCATTTACAAAATGAGGACTGACGGCAGTTCGCTTAAACAACTGGCATATAACACTGTCGCAAGACAATTATTAATCATGAACAATTGGTTGTTTTATAATACAGACGATGGAATCTACCGGATGCAAATTGACCGGAAAGGAGCAATGCCTATACGGATTCTCGATAATCCGAATATCTATCAGTTTACTGTCTCGAAGGGATGGGTTTATTACAAGGAATCAAGCAACAGTGGGCAAGCCGGAACGATCGGAAGAATCCGTATTAACGGAACGGACAACCTCAATTATGGCAGTCTCGACTATGAAGATCTCACGGTACATGAAGACTATATATATTTCAACTATATCGCAGAAGATAAGGCGATGATTGGCAGAATACCTGTTGAAGGAGGTCGCCTGCAGAACTTGGCTATTGCCGAAGGTTTTAATATTTCAGATAATAAGCTGTACTTCAGCAAGGGATATTCCCTCTATCAAAGCAATTTGGACGGTACCGACAGTAAGAAAGTAGCTCAATTGGGCAGTTGGCCAATGCCAATGAAGCTGATAATTTTGGACGGATCAGTATATTATGAAAAAGACGCAAGCAATGAAAAGGGCGAATTTGTATCTGCAATGTATTCAATGAATTTAACAACTCAACTGGGAAATAGCTTATATGGAAAGACATTACCCTCTAGCAATAATGTTGAAAATATATTCGATGAGGTCTATCCTCTTCTGTCTGAAACGGATTCGGAAAAAGAGTACGAAGTAAAGCAAGCCGCCAAGGCTGTAGTGGAACAAACGGTTTTACCGGATATGACAACGCGTGAAAAAATAAAGGCATTACATGACTATGTTGTACTGAATACGGCATATGACTATGATAATTATCTGAATGACACTATACCGGACGTTTCTTATAGTGAATATGGAGTATTGATACAGCATAAAGCTGTGTGCCAAGGATATGCATTAACGATGAAAATGCTACTTGATTTGGTCAATGTGGAGAACTATTACATAACAGGAACGACCAATGAGGGTGCCGGTCATGCTTGGAATATCGTTGTGGTAGATGGTGCCTACTATCACTTGGATGCAACATGGGATGACCCTGTCCCTGACGAACCGGGCTATATAGGATATGATTATTTTCTGCTCACGGATGAGCAGATGGCTCAGAATCATGTGTGGGATAGAGAAACGGTCAAAGGCTTTTTTACAAAAGAATAAATCTATATAAATTGAACTCGTAATATTAAGGACCGCCAGAATCGGGTAAAAGGTAAGAAAGAACCTGAAAAGGCGGAGATTTAAATGACTACAGAACAAGAGATCGGAAAACTGACAGAAGCCATGAAGGAAACGGAAAGTACCCGGATGTATGAAAGATATTTGGCGATAAGGCTGCATCTAGAGGGCCGGACCCTCACCGAAATTGCCGATATTTTGGGCAGATCCTTTCCGGCCATCAGCGGATACTGGAAGAACTACCGTAAGAACGGACTGCAAGGTCTTGAATTGGGTGAATATCCGGGTGGTTCCAAGCGACTTTCGAATGAGCAAGAGGAACGGCTGAAGCAAGTCATCGCTGAGAAACGCCCTGTCGATGTTGGCTTTGAAGCGAAGTATACCTGGACGTTAAAACTCATTCGTGCCTGGATTCTTCGGGAGTATAGCGAAGACTACACGCTCAAAGGCGTCTCCAAAATGCTGAACCGCCTTGGCTTCAGCTACACGAAGGCCACCTATACTTTGGCAAAGGCCAATCCAGAGGAGCAAGAGCAGTTTCGCCAAGTCACGCTACCTGAGCTCAAAGACCAGTTAGATCAAGGAAAAGTGGATCATCTGCTGTTTGAAGACGAATCGGCTATTCGGGCCTATCTAGCCTTACAGTACAATTGGTTTCCGAGAGGACAACAGCGAAAAATCAAGACGTATGGCCAGCATCAGGGTGCCAAGCTGTTTGCAGCGATCGATTACGAAACCGGCCATGTCCTTCACCGGGAAGAAGAAAAACTGGATGCGAAAGCGTTCCAACGCTTCTTGACCGATATTTTACAGACGTATTCCGGCAAGGTCGTGGTTGTACTGGATAATGCCCACATTCATCATGCCGATGAAATTCAGCCTTTTCTCAGGGAGCACGCCCGATTGCAGTTGGTTTATTTACCCAAGTACAGCCCGGAACTCAATCCCACGGAAGGTTTGTGGAAATGGCTAAAGCACGATGTCGTGAACAATGTGTTTTTCCAAAAGTTCTACGTCATTCGTTCCCATGTGGCCGCTTTTATGAAAAGCATCAACCGAACTCCTCAAGCCGTAATTGACCGCTTACTTCTTCAGGTATAAAGATTTTCAGTTCAACTTATATAACTACTAAAAGTAGAATCCAGAAATCTCATCACCTTAAAAAGATGAGCCGATGATTTTTGCCAGCTTGGTCTTGTATCCAGAGATCGTGATATGAACTTTGTTCAGGAAGCGTTTGGTTTACCCCTAATAACGATTTAGCTGACCCACCGTAACTCCATAAGGAGATACGATGGGTTTGTTTTTATTATGGGGCTGACCTTGGGAAATAAAAGTTGCCATACCCATACATGCTCCCTCGCAGGTAGTTGATGCCTGCTTTTTTTGCGCCTTTAGCTCCCCCAAGGTCAAAAAAATACACGTCAACCGGTATGAGTCCTATACCGTATTTTTGACCGCTGGTTGCTATAATGAGGTCGAATAGAAGCGGCGGAACGCTTGCTAATCGGGAATCCGCCGGGAAAGCGAGGCTCGCATGGATAGCTACAGAATGAAGAGCAGGGAAATCCCGCTGAATACATCCTATGAGGTAATCGTCGTCGGGGGCGGACCGGCAGGCTGCACCGCCGCGGCGTCAGCCGCGCGGGAAGGGGCGAAGACGCTGCTGATCGAGGCCACCGGAAGTCTCGGCGGGATGGGGACGTCGGGGTTGGTCCCGGCGTGGTGCCCGTTCTCGGATAAGGAGAAAATGGTCTACCGCGGGCTGGCGGAGAAGGTGTTCGAAACGCTGAAGGCGCAAATGCCCCATGTGAAGCCGGAGGCGCTTGATTGGGTGCCGATCGAGCCGGAAAAGCTGAAGGTTGTCTACGACGATCTGGTGACGGAGGCGGGTGCCGACGTGCTGTTCCTAACGTCGCTGGCCGAGGTGGAGACGGACGGACAGGGAAACGTGACGGCGATTGTCGCCTTGAACAAGGGCGGGCTGCAGGCGTTCCGGGCGCCGGTGTATATCGATTGCACGGGCGACGGGGATGTCGCCGCCTGGGCGGGAGCGGAGTACCGGAAAGGCGACAGCGCCACCGGCGATCTCCAGCCGGCCACTCATTGCTTCGTCCTCGGCAATGTCGACGATTACGCGTATCTGAACGGGCCGCTTCTCCATAAAGAGAACCCGCGGAGCCCGATCCACGAAGCGTTTGCATCAGGCCGATACCCGGATGTGCCGGACACCCACCTCTGCAACAATCTGATCGCGCCGCGCGCCGTCGGCTTCAACGCCGGGCATCTGTGGCAGGTGGACAATACGGATGCCCATTCCGTATCCAAGGCGCTGATTCGGGGGCGGAAGATGGCTGCCGCCTACCGCGACATGCTGGCCGAGATCCAGCCGGCCTCTTTTGGCAATGCTTACGTCGCCAGCACCGGCACGCTGATGGGCACACGCGAATCGCGGCGCATCATCGGGGATTACGTGCTGACGGTCGATGACTACGTCTCCCGCCGGAGCTTCGAGGATGAGATTTGCCGTAACAGCTATTTTATCGATGTGCACGGCACCGAGAAGGAGGAGAAGAGCGAGGCGGGCTCGGCGCAGACGATTACGCTGTATGGGCCGGGCGAATCGCACGGCATTCCCTACCGCTGCCTGACGCCGCGCGGGCTGCGCAATGTGCTTGTGGCCGGGCGGTCCATCTCCTGCGAGCGCCGGGTGCTCGGCAGCGTCCGCGTCATGCCGGTCTGCCTCGCGATGGGTGAAGCCGCCGGATTGGCCGCATCCCTCGCCGCCTCGGCGGACGGCGATGTGCATGCGGTCGACGTCGGCCGGCTGCGGCAGCGTCTGCGGGAAGAAGGGGCCTATCTGCCGGAGATGACCGCCGCCGGGAACAGGGGAGATGCGAGATGAGCCACCACGCAACCGTACAGAAGCAGCTCGCAGCTACGGAAAAAGAACGTACTGGACCCGCCGGCGGCGCGAACAGCTGGCCGGCTGGCTGTTCATTGCGCCCGAGGTGATCGGCATGCTTGTCCTCGCTGTATTTCCGCTCATTTTCAGCCTGGGCCTCAGTCTGACCGAGTGGAACCTCGTCGGCGGCCTGTCCGCCATCAAGTTTATTGGACTCGATAATTTTACCGAGCTGTTCCGGGACGATCGGTTCCTTAAGGCGCTGAAGAACAACATCGGCTTCACCGCCGGCACCGTGCCGGCCACGATGCTGCTGGGCGTCGTTTTAGCCGCGATCATCCACAAGAAATTGTACATTAAGGATTATTTCAAGGTGGCGTTCTTCGTTCCTTATATTTGCTCAACGGTCGCGGTTTCAGCGGTGTGGTCGGCGCTCTATCATCCGTCCAAGGGACCGCTCAACCAGCTGCTGATCCAGCTTGGCGTCGCCGATCCGCCGCGCTGGCTGGTGGACACGAGCTGGTCGCTGGCCGCAATCATGGTGATCTATATCTGGCAGCTGCTCGGCTACCAGATCATCATTTTTCTGGCGGGGATGGCCAATATCCCTGATGAGCTCTACGAGGCCGCGACGATCGACGGCGCGACAGGCATCCAGCAGTTTCGGCGGATCACGCTGCCGATGCTCGGGCCGACGACTTTTTTTCTGGCGATAACCAGCATCATCTCTTCGTTCAAGGTGTTCGACATGATCAAGTTCCTGACAAACGGCGGACCCAATTACTCCAGTACGGTCATCGTATACCAGATTTATGAAGAAGGATTCCAGCATTTCCGGATGGGTTACGCTTCGGCCATGTCCTGGATACTGTTCCTGATCATCATGCTCGTGACTTCGCTGACCTGGATTACGCAGAGCCGGAAGGTGCATTATTAAGTTTCGAAATTAAGTTTCGAAATAAAGTTTCGAAGAAAGGACATAAGCACAAATGACGATACGAAAAATCAAGCTTGGGTCTATCGTGCTAACGGTGCTGTTCGGCGCTCTCTCACTTTTCTTCCTGCTGCCGCTGGTCTGGATGATGTCCGCCGCCGCCAAGACGGAAAAAGAAGTCTGGACGTTTCCGATTCAGTGGATTCCTGAGGATTGGCATTTTGTCGAAAATTTCAAGACGGTCTGGATGGGGGACGTCTCCTTCGGCCTTTTCTATATGAACTCGGTCAAAATCGCACTGATCTCCACGCTCGCAACGCTCATCGTCTCCGCCATGGCCGGCTATGCGCTGTCCAAGCTGAAATTTACGGGAAAAGGTCTCGTCTTCAGCGCCATGATGGCTTTTATGATGATCCCGGAGCAGGCGACGCTCGTTCCCCGCTATATCATGATCAAGGAAATGGGACTGTACGATACGCACGCTTCGCTCATTCTCATGGGCATGTTCTCCAGTTATTTCACCTTTTTGCTCCGGCAGTTCATGATCGGGGTGCATAACGATTTATTGGAAGCGGCCGAACTGGACGGCGCCGGATTCTACCGCATTTTCTGGAGCGTTATGCTCCCCTTGAGCCGTCCCATTCTCGCCACCGTCGGCATCATCAAATTCATCTGGACCTGGAATGACTATCAGGGACCGCTGATCATGCTGAATTCAACCAATCTGTATACAATTCCGCTCGGCATGCAGTTCTTCAAAGAGGAGTTCGGAACGACGATTTCGGTGATGATGATGGCTTCGCTCGCGGCCATTATTCCGCTGCTCGTGCTGTTCCTGGTGCTGCAGAAGCAGGTGATCAAGGGCATTTCCATCGGTGGGGTCAAGGGCTAAAAGCGACCAGCCTGACCGGCGGAGCTTGCCATAGCCGCAAAGTCAAAAATGTCTACGCCCGGACCGCAAGACTGTACACGGTGCCCGCGGCGGCGGGGTAGTATAATTAAATTGCATCAACCAACTGAAGGGGGAAATGGTATGAAGAAGCCTGCATTATGGTTGGCCGGCCTGCTGCTGACGTTCTCGGTCACCGCATGTTCCGGAAGCGGGAATGCTCCGGCCGCAAGCGATAAAGGAGCCGCCGATCCGACCGCGGCAACCCAGACGAATACACCCGGGGAGAAAGAAAAGATCAAATTTTACACCTTTAAATCCAATAAACCGGAGGAGCCGACGTACCAGGCGGTTCAAGCCTACAACCAGTCGCAGGATAAAGTTGAGGTGGAATATGTTTCGCTTGTTCAGAACAGCGACAGCACAGAGTTTCTGAAAAAGCTGGACGTTCTCGTTGCCGGCGGTGAAGTTGTAGACGCTTTCATGACCGGGAATGAGGAAGAATTGATGGAACGGGCTTCGCGCGGAGTTGTGGAACCGCTTAACTCGTATTTTGAGACCGAGGGCGTCAAGCCGGAGGATGAATATTTCAAGGTACTCAAGCTCGATGGGAAAGTCTACGGGCTGATGGGTTCCGCAACGCAGTGGTTTACGGTCTTCAACAAGAAGCATCTGGATGAGGCCGGACTTAAGCTTCCGGAGATGGGCTGGACCTGGGATGACTTCCGCGATTATGCCAAAAAGCTGACGACAAAGGATCATTTCGGGACTTATTTCCACACCTGGGGCGAATACGCGAACATCATCGCGTACACCGAGCATCCGAATCCGCAGCTGAACGCCGACCTGAAGCCGATCTTCGACGATCCGTCCTTTAGTTATTTCTTCAATCTCCGCCGCGCTATGGAGAAGGAAGACAAGAGCGTCGAGCCTTATGCGGATGTGCTGGCTTCGAACTATCATGTGCTGCAGCAGTTTTTCGCCGGTAAAGCCAGCATGCTGGCCGTTCCGAGCTACGCCGTCCGGGCGGGTCTCAATCTGGAAAAATTCCCGCATGACTTTCAGATGGTGTACGCACCGCTCCCCCGTTCCGTTGATGCAACCGATGTCGGCATGACGAACATTTCCGGCGGAGGTCTGGCGGTTGGCGCCAAGTCTGCGCACAAGCAGGCGGCTTATGATTTCATCCGCTGGATGACCAAGGAAGCTTACAAGTATACGCAGGAAATTCCGGCGCTGAAAAAGGTCGACGGCAAGGCGCTGCTGGAACAATTTTTTAGCGAGAACAAAAACTTGATCGATACCGACTCGCTCGCCAAAACGCTGTTCGACAGCCGCAACAAAATGCCGGAGGGCACCTTCACCGTTCCTTACGGCAGCCAGCTGAAGACGATTGTTGAAAATTCCTTCGCCAGCTATATGCTCGACAATCGCAAATTCGATGATGTCAAGGCGGAAATGACGGCGGAAGTCGATAAGGTAGTCGCTGCCAACAAGTAAACGGCCTTTGATAGATAAACCATCGGTTCCCCGCAAAATAATCGCAGGTAACTTAGAAGGCAATCTCGCCTTAACGCATTATTTTGCGGGACGATTTTAACCGGATTGTCATAAAGGCCAGCAAACAGGGTTTATAATAACTATATAACGATACTCTGGGAGAAGGATGGCCCGCAATGCAATGGATGAACCGTTTCTCCTATCACCGGAGGCTGCAATTCTCATTCCTGGCCCTGATTCTGCTGCCTTTTGCCGCCGTGACCTTTTGGTCTTATCAATCCGTTCGTCAGAACGTAAGCGACAAAATCCTTCGAACCAATGAAGAAACAATCACCGTCATCGCCAATCAGATCGAAAAAACAATCGACAGCATTTCCTTCGCATCCCTCTATCTCTCCGAAACATATGATCCCGAAGTCCTGAACAGTCTGCGCTACTTGACGAACGCCGAGAGCTTCGGTAATTACCAATCTTACTTCCACCAGGCCAAATTGAAATCGATAGGCGGCATTCTGACGATACAGGCGCTCGACGCGGACCTTGAAATTATGATCGTCAACCGGAACAACCGGATCATTATGGGCAATCTGGACCGCCCCGTCTTCTCGAAGGTGCCGGACCGTTTCCTGCAGGAGAGCGGCAGGCTGAATCCGGAAGAAGGGACGGTGCTTCAGTGGTTTCCCTACCGGGAAAGCACTTCAGTACCGGAGTATTACTATGCCGCCCGTTTCATCTTCGATCCCCGGAATCATGAGAAGCTGGGTACCCTGTTCATCGGCATTCCCCGCCATTATTTTGAGAATTTGCTGGATACGGGCAACCCGTCCGTCGTCTTATCGCTGGTTGATTCGGCGGGGGAAACAATCGCCGTACGTCGGGGAAGCGAGGCGGCAGACGGGAACAATCCGCTTCGCAGCGAGGTGCGGATCGCAAGAACGGGCTGGCTTCTGGCTTGCGAGCTTCCCCGCAGCTCAATCGACAGCCATATCAAGCGGGAGTTTCTGGTGTCCATTTCAGTGGTTGGTGTGTTTTTTCTGGCTTTTATTGTGCTGTCCATATTCTGGGCAGGGTATATAAACAAGCCGATCAGTCTGCTGCGTGCCAGCGTCAAGCAGTACGTCGGCGGCAATCGCGAAGTGCGGATTCCGGTCAAGGGCAAGGACGAGGTGGCGATGCTGTCGGCCGCTTTTAATCAGATGCTGGAGGACATCAACCAGCTTCTGCACCAGGTGGAAAGCGAGCAGGAAGAGAAGCGGAGACTTGAGCTTAGGGCGCTGTCTGCGCAGATCCGGCCACATTTTCTGCTTAATACGCTGAATTCGATCAAGGTCAATCTGTTAATGTCCGGCGACACGGTCCACGGGGCGATGATCGACGCGCTAATGAAGCTGCAGCGGGCCTACGTCCATGCCGATCGGCCGATTCAGCTTGCCGAAGAGTGCTCCATTCTCGGCAGCTATGTGCAGGTCATGCAGATCCGCAACCGGCTGAATATTGCCTTTCACTACCGGCTGGAGAAGGGAACGGAAGAACTGGAGCTGCCGAGGCTGCTGTTGCAGCCTGTCGTCGAGAACGCGATCGGCCACGGCTTCTCGGCCCGTCCCGAACATCCCCGCATCGAGCTGGAGTCGCGCCTAAGCGGCGGCATGCTCGAAATTGCGATCTCCGACAACGGCCGGGGAATGGCCGAAGAGGCGATCCATCGGCTGGGCCGCCGCCTGTCGGGCGCGGAGCCCGAGCAGCCGCAGCCGGAGAAGGGCGTGGGGCTGATCAACACGGCGCGCCGATTGCAGGTGTTGTACGGCTACCGGTCGCGGCTGACGGCGGCCGCGAACCCGGACGGCGGCATGATCTTTACATTCTATATTCCGGTAACGGGCGGCAAGGAGGTTTCTTCCCATGATGACGGTCATGTTGATCGATGACGATGTGCCTATGCTGGACTATGTGAAGCATTTACTGGGCCAGCTTGATTTCGAGCTTGAACTGGCCGCCGCGGCTTCCGGCAGCGAGCAAGCGCTGGAGCTGTTTCATGACTGCCTGCCCGATCTGGCCATTGTCGATATCGGACTGCCCGGCATGGACGGACTGGAGCTGGCCGAAGCGTTCCGGATGATGAAGCCGGAGGTGCGGCTCATTTTTCTGACCTGTTATGAAGATTTTCATTATTCCAAACGGGCGATTCAGCTGGAGGCCGACGATTATCTTATTAAGGATGAACTCACGCCGCAGCAGCTCCGGGACAGCGTCGGCAAGGCGATGGACCGCTTCCGGAGGCGCCGGGAGCTGCTGGAGCGCTACTCGTTCCAGCAGGCGATCGAGCGCAACCGGGAGGTGCTGAAGCAGAATTTCCTGAAGCAGCTGCTCTCCGAAGGCGGGGAATGGGACAATATTTTGCTGTTCGGCGAACGGCTCGGCATTTCCTGGAAACTGCCCTATCTCCGCCATGGTTTTTTGCATATCGACGCCGCCTCCGTCGTTGGCCGTTACCGGTACAAGGACATGCCGCTCCTGCATTTTGCCGTCGGCAATATCGCAGCCGAGCTGTCCTCCGGTCCAGTATCGATCACGGCGCTGATGGACGGAGAGGCGGATATTTATTTGCTGTGGAACGTCGAAGACCGGGACATCTCCGAAGGCGAGCTGATCCGGTACATGACATCTGTCCGGGAGAAGGCGGAGCAGTATATGAAGGTCCGCGTGCTCGGCTTCTACGCGGCGGAGGCGGTCCCGGTCCGGCAGTTCGTCGAGACCTACAAGAAGCTGGCGGAATACCGCGACCACAGCTTCTACGGCCAAGGCCTGCCGGTCATGATGCTGAAGCCGGACCGTACTTTCCTGCAGGCGGCCGAATCGAAGCCGGAGAAAGAGAAGGCGATGCTGTCGCTGGCGCTCGAGGAAGACAACGCCGCCTGGATTGATCTGGCCGTGAGCAAGCTGCTGCAGCACGCCGAAGCGGAGCATTGGGCGCCAAGGCTGCTGAAAGAAGCTTACGCCGATTGTGTCCGCAAGATGGCGTCGGAGACGCACGGAACGGCAGAGGAAGCGTTCTTCTTCCACTTAAGCCGGTCCCTCCGGGCGGAGGAAGCGGCGCATCTGACGAAGCGGGAGCTGTGGAACTTGTGGCGGCATCAGGCGCTGACGCCGATAAGCGACCTGGAGAAGGACATCCGGCTTCAGGCGATCGACGATTTTCTCCGGGAGCATGTCGACCGGATGATTACCTCGGTAGATATGGCGGAGCATCTGCACCTGAACCCCAGCTATTTCTCGCGCTATTTCAAGCGGCTGGCCGGGATGAAATTTACGGATTACGTCAATAGCTACAAAATCTCCATCGCCATTTCCATGCTTCGCCGGGAGAACGAGACCGTCGAGAATGTGGCTTATACGCTCGGTTTCTCGGACCGGGCTTATTTCTCCAAGGTTTTTAAGAAGTACAGCGGCAAGAGCCCCAGCGAGTTCAAGAATGCTTAAGAAGCGGGGCTAGAACAATTATGGGGGAGTATTTATGAAAGCGGTTACTTTGAGAAAAATATTACTGCTTCCGCTTATGGCCGCCCTGTTATTTGGTCCGGTCGGCCTCATGCCGGCGGACCGGGCGTCGGCGGCGGGCACGACATATTATGTGGATGCGGCGGTAGGAAGCGACACGAATGGCGGCACGAGCACGGACAGTCCCTGGAAGTCACTGGCCAAGGTCAACTCGGTCGTATTCGATCCCGGTGACCGGATTTTGCTTAAAGCCGGTTCGGTCTGGAACGATACCTATCTGGACCTGAAGGGCTCGGGCGTGGAAGGCAGCCCGATCGTGGTCGACCGGTACGGAACCGGCTCCAAACCGCTGATTAACTTTGGCAATACGGCGGTAGGCGGCGAAGGATTCGGCGTCCGGCTCAAGAATGTGTCGTACTGGGAAATCAACAATCTGGAAATTACGAGCGGGCAGTACGCGACCGATATGCGTCGAAGCGGCATTCTTGTCGTCGGCGAAGGCGCGGGCGCCGGTGCGTTCAAGCATATTTATATTAAAGGAAACGACATCCATGACGTATTCGGCACCGACCGGAGGACTGGCGGCATCAATTTTCACGCGCGCGGCGGCAATACTGATCCCGAGAGCACCTGGGACGATGTGCTGATTGAGGACAATACGGTGATCAATGTGGCGGATACCGGCATCCAGGTGATGACGGACGCTTTTGCCAATACTTCCTGGACCCATAAATTCAATGCTTTCACCCGTTTGATTATTCGCGGCAATTATGTGGAGAAAATTCACCGGGACGGCATTCTGGTCCGCGCCAGCGTCTCTCCGCTGATTGAGTACAACACGACGAATGAGATCGGGGTCAGCTGCGATGTGAACACGTCGGTGGTCAAGTATCTGGATAACATCGGTTTCGTCGCCGCCCAGTGGGCGTATTACACCACCGGGGCTGTCTTTCAGCATAACGAAGCGTTCAACACCCGGGTTCTTCAGGGAGACGGTCAGGCTTGGGACTTCGACATCAGGGTCAGCGACAGTATCTATCAATATAACTTCAGCCATCACAACGAAGGCGGAGCCCTGCTCGTTATGGACAGTACGAACAATAATATTTTTCGCTACAATATCAGCCAGAATGACTACGACGCCTTCGGCACGTTCCATTTGAGACCGGGCGGCGGCAATCTGCACATCTACAACAATGTCATCTACCGCGACAACGGAATTACGTCGAGTCTGACCCAATCAAGCACGAGCGGGATGGCGAATTACACCAACAATATTTTCTATAACGCCGCCGGGGGGACGTATTCGAACAGCAATTACATGAAATACAGCCACAACCTGTTCTACGGCGCAAACTCGAACGTGCCGAACGACCCGGACAAGGTTGTCGCCGATCCGCAGTTCCTGAACGGCGGCGGCGCGTCCGGCATCGACACTGCATCGGCGTACAAACTGGCCGAAGGCTCGCCGGCCATCAATGCCGGGGCCGTTATATGGGGCAACGGCAGCTCCGACTTCTTCGGCAATCCGCTGTATAGCGGAACGCCTGACATCGGCGTATACGAAGCCCCGGGAACGGGGGGACCTCCGGCGGCGCTGCTTGAGGATGATTTCGAAGACGGAGCGGCGGATGGCTGGACCACTGTCGGAGGAAGCTGGAACATTGGGAACGAGGGGTCGCTGGTCTATGCCCAGAATGGCCTTTATGGGGAATCGATCGCTTTCGCCGGCGAAGCCTCCTGGACCGACTACATCCTTGAAGCGGATGTGAAGGTGAAGAAGCTTGGCGGCAATGGCGGCATTCTATTCCGCTATCAGGATGCGAACAATTTCTATATGTTCCGGTTGAACGACACGGGCAGCACCGCCGATCTGTACAAGAAGACGGGGGGCACTCTCCAGATGCTGGCGAGCGTGCCGATTACCGTAAATCCGAATCAGGTATACAGGCTGAAGGTGACGGTTCAGGGATCGTCCATTACCGGGTCCGTCGACGGCACCGATCTCATCTCCTGGACCGGCAGCGGAGCGGAACTCGCTTCCGGCAAAATCGGCCTGCGCGTGCACTCCGGCATGGCGTCGTTCGACAATGTGCGGGTGACCGAGTAGCGGCCATTTGGCCGGCTGAGTTGGTCGTCCGCCGCGGTCACGCGTCCGGCAAGTAAGCGGGTGTACTAGCACGCGTTACGGCTAAAGCATGGAATGATTGCCTGTAGTACCGTTAATAACGCCGCTTGCTTTCCCTGGATTAAGGCTTGCCGACGTACAAGGAGGGATGCACGATGACCGTCGATAAGACGGCGAGGGGCGAAAGCCGCAAACGCCGTCTGCGTTTGGGGGCGGGAAGACGGCTCCGGCCGCTGGCGGCGCTGCCGCTGCTGCTTGTGCTGCTGGCGCTGCTGGTGCCTGTCGCCTGCTCGTCACACGGGCCGCCTGGCGAAGCCAGCGTTTCCGAAGTCGGCGGCGGTGCGGCGGTGCCCGATCCGTTTACCGCCGTTGCCTGGGTGAACGGCGAACCGATCGCGTACGGCGAATTCCGGACCCGCATGCTGGAGCTGCGGGGAGAGGTCATTGCCGAGACGGCGAAGGGGGGGGCCGATCCGGCGGCCAAGGGCTTCTGGACCTCCGGCGCCGGAGGCCGGACGCCGCTTGATCTGCTGAAAGAGAAGACGCTGAACCTTCTGGTCCGGGTCAAGGTTCAGCAGATTGCCGCGAAGGAAGCCGGAATCGCCGGAGACATCGGATACAAGGCGTTCTTGTCGCGGCTGGATGCAGAGAATCGGACGCGGAGCAGCCGGCTCCGGCGCGGCGAACCAATCTATGGTCCTAAGCAGTATACGGAAAAAGCCTATTACCGGTACAATCTGGCCAATCTGGAGCTGGCGCTGCGGCAGCGGCTTTCCAAGGAAGACGGTGACCGTTCCGGCAAGCCGCTGAACGATGAGCGGTACGAGGCGTGGCTGAACCGGGAGGCGGCGAACGCCGAGATTCGGGTTAATTCTTCCGTATACGATAAGTTGTCGGTGGAGACTGCTCCATGAGTTTTATAAGACGAAACTATAAGAGAGGGAAAGCAGCTTGTCATTGACAGGCTGCTTTTTCTTTCTCACCAAAGAACATTCAGAACTCGTGTTAAATATTTTAACATTGAAATAAAAAATATTGCCAATATTCTGCTCCGGATGTATGGTGGACTCGGTTCCGTCCACACCACTCACCCTTGTCCATTGGGAGACGGGCAGGAGCTTCTGTACAGCCTGCAAATCGGGGACGAACAACGTCACCAAAAAGTCCGGAGTAAATTGGCGGAGATTGTTCAGTGGGACGGACTTTTCCCTGAAGCAGTAAACGGGCATACGGGAAAAGTGGAATCACGGCATTGGTTTTCCTGGCCGGGTGCGTTTATTTCTTCTGTATTCTTGCATTCAATGTCAATGAATGACTATGGTTAAGCATTAAACAGACCGTAACGGCTCGTAAGTCATTGTTATAAGAACCCCCCAGTTTGACTGGGGGTTAAGGAAAGCTTATAGCTATGAGTAGAAAATCCTTTGAACCCGATGATAACAAAGTTACCGACCTGGTATCCTTTAATCAAGATTCATAAACCTCGAAATTTCGTCATCCAAGTCATTAATATAAAAATCGGTAGATACACGTAAAAGACGCAATGGAGGGTACTCTTCATCAGCAATCGTTAGAATGGCTTGGGCTGCTTTCGACGGGTCTCCAGGCTGATTGCCACTGGATTCCCGAACATATTTCAATAATAAACCCACAGTGTTTTTATATTCTTCACTTGGCGTAACATGCTCCATGGATGACCCTGCCCAATCCGTACGGAATCCACCCGGTTCGATTAACGTTACCTTTATCCCTAACGGATCAACTTCCTTGGCCAATACCTCGGAGAACCCTTCCACGGCCCATTTTGCAGCTTGGTACGGGCCCAAACCAGGGGCGCCTGATCGTCCGCCAATCGAAGAAAACTGAAAAATGTGGCCCGATCTTTGTTCGCGTAAAACAGGCAATGCTGCTTTCGTAACTTGCACGACTCCCCAAAAGTTCGTCTCGATTTGAGAACGAAAATCTTCCATAGTAGTCTCTTCGATAGCTGAGATATTTGCATACCCTGCATTGTTAACCAATACATCCAGTCTGCCAAATGTAGTTGCAGCCGCTTGAACAGCTGCTTCTGCCTGCAGCATGTTGGTTACATCTAATTCCATCGTATGGATTTGCTCTCCGTAACGATCTACAAGGTCTTCGAGCTGCTCAGGTTTGCGTGCAGTAGCGACCAATTGATCACCTTGAGCTAGAACAGCTTCAGCTAGACTGCGGCCGAAGCCGCGTGAACTACCGGTTATAAGCCATACTTTAGACATCGCGTATCCTCCATATATCAATTTTAGAACACTGTGTTTGATTATTTGGCCGAGTCATAGCCTGTTATGGTTTTCGTCTCCAAACATTCCTCCAGCCCATGTAATCCGTATTCTCTGCCGATACCCGATTGCTTGAATCCCCCGAACGGAGCCTTCATTTCAAAACCTGCCCCGTTAATGAGCACAACACCAGCAGCAATTTGGGCTGCCACTTCATTGGCTTTCTCAATGTCCGAGGAACTCACGTAGGCACCGAGACCATAATCTGTATTGTTAGCCATCTCAATGGCTTCATCTTCCGTCTCGTAAGATAAAATCGATAAGACGGGACCGAAGATTTCTTCCTTGGCGATCGTCATATCTTCTGTCACCTGAGCGAAAACCGTTGGTCTAACAAAATATCCTTGTTCCAAACCCTCTGGATGCCCCACACCTCCGATGACCAGTTCAGCACCCTCTTCAATACCAGACTGAATATATCGCTGAACCTGATTGTATTGCTTCTCTGTTACGATTGGACCAAGTTCTGTGCCTTCTTCCCAGGGATTGCCGACTTTGATGCGTTCCACAGTTTCTTTAGCTATCTGTTTCACTTCGTCCAACCGATGCTTGGGGACCAAGAGGCGGGTCCCTGCAACGCAAGCTTGCCCATTATTGTTATAACACTGTCTTACAGCGGTCGGGATTGCCACGGAAAAATCGGCGTCATCTAAGATGATGTTCGGCGATTTGCCGCCCAGTTCCAGCGTGACCCGCTTCATGGAATCTACAGCACCTCTCCTAATTTCTTTCCCTGTTCGAGTGGAACCAGTGAAGGTGATCATTGCAATATCCGGATTGCGGGTCAATTCGGATCCAACCGTTTGGCCAAGTCCATGAACTACATTGATCACACCAGCTGGAATATCAGCCTCATGGAAACATTCAGTGATCAGCTGTGCCTGAATCGCGCTTAGTTCACTTGGCTTGATCACCACTGGACAGCCGGCAGCTATGGCAGAAGCAAGCTTTGCAGTAATCTGAGAATAGGTTGCATTCCAGGGAGTAATAATTCCAATGACTCCAATTGGCTCTGCTACTACTTTCGCTTTCCCGATATACTTCACGAAATCGAATGCCTCAAGCGCTTCTTTCGTGTCCAAAAAATTCGTAGCTGCCAGTTTAACTCGGCCAATGGCAGCGGGCTTCGGAGCACCGTATTCATTGATGTTAGCCTCCATCATTACTTCTAATTTTCTCATAACTGCGTCATGTAGTCTTTGCAGCATTTGACTGCGCTCTTCCACTGAAGTTCGTGAGAAAGTCTTGAAGGCTTTCTTTGCTGCCGAGATTGCTCGTTTGGCATCCTCTTCGTTCCCTAAAGTGACACGTCCGATGATTTCCCTAGTTGAAGGATTAATAAGTTCTTGTACCTCTGTGCCGTATGGCTTTACAAATTCCCCGTTAATATAAACTTGATTAATTGTTCTCATTTAAATAACTCCTTTGAATTCATTTAGGATTTACTATTCTTTTCTTGGGAATTGTCTTTTTTCATACCCGATCTATTGGCCCATTCTTTGACGCCCCCCTTCGAGCTCTTGCTAAAAAGAATGATAACACACAACGAAAACGAAGTAAACAAAATATATATAAATTGTCTATATAGTATTATTTGTTTATATTTTATTGAAACCGTGTATAATAGAAGCAACGGGTAAGGGGGAGCGTAATGTCAATGGAGAATCAGCAAGATAAAGCAAAAAACAAGCTGCTGAAAAAACTGATTCCGTCCCTCATGAAGGACGGGTTTCAACAAATGAGGATGGACGATATTGCTAAGTTTATGGATGTTAGCAGAGCAACGATGTACAAGAATTTTTCTTCAAAAGAAGAAATCATCGAGGGTGTCGTTCGCATTTTTGTTGACTATATAGAACGGCTAGAGGATCGTACCAATGAGGATGACGATCGATCGTTCGGGGGTTGGTTTCAGCAATTGTTTGAACAATCGGTAACGTTAGTTGGCAAAATATCTGATGTGTTTCTGAAGGATTTACAAATGGTATTTCCGGAAATGTACGATGTTTTGAAGTCTGCGTTGAATAAGAAGGAACAGCAGACCCTTAAGTTTTATCAAGATGGGAAGAACAAGGGGATTTTTAATCCGATTAACGAGAAGTTCATTTTACTTCAAGACGATATTTTGCTCCGGGAAATCATGAATGTGAAGTATTTGCTTTATAACCAAATGACCATTCAACAAGTCCTCAATGATTATTATCATTTTAAAAAAATTCAATTGTTCAAACCGGAAAAGATGTCCTTAGTGGACGACTTACGGATTCACCCCGTCATTGAACATATTGTCGAGAAATTCAATCGTGCTTTATAAATCAGAATATATAAAAGTCTCAAAGTCTTGTTCATTTGGAACGAGGCTTCTTTTTATTGGGAAAATTGAGTAAAGAAGAGACCACTGACCGAACGGAAGCACCATAAATCGTGGCGTCATTTCCGTCAGCGGTCTAAACAAAGGGGTTCGGTAAACCCTATGCTTCAGCCTGTTTAGTCTGTTTCTGTCGGAAAATCAGCAGAACGACTTACTTCAGCCCATGTATCCACTTCTTCAGCGCGCGATCTTGAGGATTTCTCTGCAGCTTCAACAGCCCCGGCACCGAGAAGTAGACGAAGCGGTGGCTCTTCCAAGTTAACGATATCCATGATGATCTTGGCTGCCCGTGCCGGGTCTCCTGGTTGTTTACCTTCCGTGGCAAGGCGGAACTGGTGCATTTGACCAACGGTTTGAAGGTAATCTTCACTTACCTCCGCCATGTTCATAGATGCCCCTTGTCAGTCAGTTCGAAATGCCCCCGGCTCAATAATTGTGACCTTGACACCGAAGGGCTTGACTTCATTGCTTAATACATTCAACTCCATTTGATTTAATTTGTGCTTTGCACATGTAATTCGTATTTTGCTAATTTAGTGTGTTGGGTTCTTAGAATGCTCCTCGAATCAAACCACCATCAACGCGAATGGTTGCCCCACTTACATATTCTGCATATTCGCTGCAAAGATAGGCTACAGCCGCTGCAATTTCATCAGGGTAGCCGAAGCGTCCCCGGTCATTAGGAATAAGCTCGTTAACCGCATTAGACATAATCTCATCCCAGGTTTGGCCCCAACCTCGAGAAGGTCCAATGTGCTCAACCAAGTCCTTAACCGCATCCACAAGGATTGCTCCTGGCGCAACTACGTTGGAAGTAATTCGCGTGCCCTTCAACTCACGTGCCAAAGATACAGCAAGATTATGGCGGGCAGCCAGGGTTGCGTTGTATTGAGGGTGGGTATTCATTGGTTGCAGAGCAAGTCCCCCACCGATCGTAATGACACGACCCCAGTTCTGTTCACGCATTTTTGGAACCAAACGTTGAATCATACGCACACCAGAAATGACGTTAACGTTATAGGTATCAGCCCATTCGTCGGCTGTAGCTTCCATCCAGGAGAAATGACGATAGAAGCCAGCGTTGTTGACGAGAATGTCTACTGGACCATCGGCCAACGCAGCAGCAGCTACTGCATCTGCTCCTTCATCAGTAGTTAGATCACCGAGTGCAATCGTCGCAGTTCCACCATTGGACTTGATGGACTCTGCTACAGCGCGAGTGCGCTCTTCATCGCGTCCATGTACAATAACGGTTGCTCCTTCAGCTCCCAGCATTTTTACCATTGCCCTTCCAAGACCATTGCTCGAACCTGTAATAAGTGCCCGTTTGCCTTTTAAATTCAATTCCATGTCCATTTGCCTTCTTTCTTCGCGTGAAATCAATATCAATATAATTACGCCATGGCATTTAACGCTTGTTGAACAGGATCCTGTGAATTGCCCATACTACTTTGATTAAAACAGTGCAACGATAGGATTCGGCTTTCTTTAACTTCATTAACCACTCCTTCATCTTAACCTGATCAGATTATATCACTGGAATAAAACAGAGTAAACAATAAGTATATAAAATGTCTATTTTGAATAAAGTTTATACATTTCGACCGAAGTTACGCCAGACAGCTATCGGCAATCTGATCCTAATCAGATTAAAGCGTTTGTTCGGATCTTGAATTCAAAAGGGTATCAGCGTCACGGTCCGAACTCAATTCGGATCGGACATTAACGCGGCATGCGGCCAGCTATACCGCTCCGAATAATCGATGTCGGAAATAAGTTTATCTTAAATAAGCCGAGAAGACCCTTCCTCTATAGGGAGGAGATGAATCGGTGGTTTTTTTGGTTGATAGCGAACATATGTGCTATAATGGAAATATCCTACATAAAAGGAGGCTCTGTGGCATGTTGGTACATAAAGCTTACAAATATCGTATCTATCCCGATCCAAAGCAACGGCAACTCATCCATCAAATGTTTGGCTGTTGCCGTTTTGTCTTCAATCATTTCTTAGTCAAATGGAACGAAACCTATGCAGCAACAGGGAAAGGGTTGTCCTATAATACCTGTGCCACACAGCTTCCTGCACTCAAACAGCAATTTGATTGGTTGCAGTCGGTTGATAGCATTGCTTTGCAATCGGCGGTGCGGAACGTGGCAGACAGCTTTGAACGTTTCTTCAAGAAACAAAATCAGGCCCCGCGTTTCAAAAGCCGAAAGCATCCTGTGCAAAGCTACACCACCAAATACACAAATGATAACATTGCTATCGATGGAAACCGGCTTAAACTTCCGAAGCTTGGCTGGCTTCGCTTTGCCAACTCCAGAGCGTGTGAAGGTCACATTCTTTCAGCTACCCTGCGGCGCAATGCGGCAGGCAAGTATTTTGTATCCATCCTCTGCGAAGTGGAAATGAATCCTCTCCCGCAGATCGATAAGGAGATTGGCGTTGACCTTGGACTCAAGAAATTTGCGGTCTGCTCTGATGGGCTGCGGGTTGCCAATCCCAAAGTGTTTCGCAAATATGAACAAAAACTTGCATTTTGGCAACGCCGCATGGCTCGCCGTAACCAAGGGGGCTCCAATTGGGAGAAAGCCAAACAGAAGGTTGCCCAAATCCATGAAAAGATCGCGAGCAGCCGTCGTGATTTTTTGCATCAACTCACCACAAAGCTGATTCGTGAAAACCAAACGATCAGCATCGAAAATCTGAGAGTGGCGAACATGCTCAAAAATCACCGGCTGGCCAAATCCATCGCCGATGCGTCCTGGAGTGAATTTGCCCGTCAGCTTTCGTATAAAGCGGAATGGTATGGACGTACGGTGAAGACTGCCGACACGTTCGCCCCCACGAGCCAAAGGTGTCATGTATGCGGCTATATCCATTCCGAAGTAAAGAAATTGTCTGTGCGGCAATGGGAATGTCCATCGTGCCATACCCTTCATGATCGAGATGAAAATGCCGCACAGAACATCAAAAGCCTTGCTGTTTTAACGTCAACCCCTTCTTTCCTTTAGATATTTTGCTAAGGCAAAAATCTTAAAACTCTGGGAAAATCAGTACAGATTTTCCTTAGGAAAACTGCGGGAACCGCAGGGATCGCTTGGTATACGATTTTTCGAGAGAAAATATCGATATGAATTCCCCTCAGTAGAAGGGATTACCCAAGAATCTCCCACTTCAAGTGTTAGCTAAGTGGGGGAGTGTTCAATTCGTGCTTCTATTTTTCGCGGTACATGCACTTCTAGGCATTCACCCACATACAATGAAGTGACCGTGAACCCGTAAGAATGACTGACCGGTTTCATTGTACATGTGCGGGAGGTGTCGCCAAAGTGCCCGGATTTCTTAGCACCATTGCACTGTTGATCAAGGAACTGTCGCTGCTGGTATCTTATGTAAGGAACAATGCGTTTCCCCAACCTTTGACCGAGCAGGAAGAAAGCAAATACTTAGGAATGATGGCCGAGGGTGATGCCAAGGCACGGAATTTGCTGATTGAACATAACTTGCGGCTGGTTGCGCATATCGTTAAAAAATTCGACAATACCGGCGAAGACATGGAGGATTTAATCTCCATCGGGACGATCGGGCTCATCAAGGCCATAGAAAGCTACCGCCCCAACAAGGGAACCAAATTGGCTACGTTTGCAGCTCGCTGCATCGAGAATGAAATCCTGATGCACCTCCGCTCGCTCAAAAAAACACGCAAGGACGTGTCGCTGCACGACCCCATCGGTACGGATAAAGAAGGCAACGAAATTACCTTGATTGATATCCTCGGCTCGGAAACGGACGATGTGATTAAAGAGGTTGATCTGAAGATCGAGAAGAGCAAGATCTACCGCAATCTTGATATTTTGGATGACCGGGAAAAAGAGGTGGTGGTCGGCCGTTTTGGCTTGGACACTGGGGGAGAGGAGCGGACACAGCGGGAGATCGCCAAGGAACTGGGGATCAGCCGCAGCTATGTATCGCGGATTGAGAAGCGTGCGCTGATGAAGCTGTACCATGAGTTTTATAAGGCGAAACGTTAGAAAATTGACATAGAATCGTTGTGTAGCTGGTCTCAAGTCATGCAATTAGTAAGTCGAAAAACTTGGAAATATTGGAACTGGTACCCTCTATGTAGACACGGTTATAAAAAGCCGAAAAAAACTGCATAGGGGTTTTTTTATGTCAAAAAAGGGTTCAACCCATCTTAAGCATTCATAGGATTTTAAGTAAGTCTTCGAGAAACACCTTCAAGAAGGCATATCCATCGACATTCTTGCTGCTAATATCAACTAGAGCCTAGATGGATTCTGTGTCAAAAAGGGAGAGGTTTGAAGATAGGTGTTTTTCTGCTTATCAGAAAAGTCCATGCCAAACTTGGATTTTAACTAATATTTTTGCTAAACTGTTCTCGTTTGGAGTGTTAAAAAGTCTAGGGAGCAGGGAATCATTTATGATATTTTACCGATTCAGAGTGGATGTGCCGGTCATGATGGTAATGACAGGGAAGTTTGTATCGCCAAATTCCCAATGGAAGCATATGCCCCGGACTTTACTGGAATATGAACTGTTTATTCAGACCCGGGGCACCTTGTATATCTCCCGCGATTCGGAACGTATAGCCTTGAAGGAGGGAGAATTCCTGCTCATGCCTCCCCGCACCCAACAGAGCGGTTACCAGCCATCCGATTGCAGCTTCTATTGGCTGCATTTCTCCGTACAAGCTTGCGAAACGATTAGGGACGATGACTTTGATCATGTGTATGAGCCCGGTGTGATTGTCATTCCCCAGAAGGGGGTGCTTCGCAGCCCGGAGAAGCTTATTGTGATGCTGAAGCAATTGCAGGATTCCATTCGCAGCTACAGAGAGGAATCCTTAAACAATTACCTGAGTACCGGCATTTTGTGCGAGTTGTATAATCAGATGTTCTTTTTTCACAATCCATCCGGAAAACAAACGAAACAGCAGCTATTCAACGACATTGTGGATTACATCAAGTGGAACCGTCATGAAAATTTGAAAGCCAATCAGGTAGCCCAGCACTTCGGATATAACGCCAAACACCTCTCCAGTTTATTTTCTTCAATAGCGGGGATTTCTGTGAAACAGTTTATGCTGCAGGACAAGATGGAGGTTGCCAAGTATCTGCTGTCCGATACCAATCAAAAAATCATCGATATTGCCATGCAGCTTGCTTTTCCTGACAGCCAATCCTTCACCAAAGCGTTCAAAAAAATTACGGGACTCACACCGACAGATTATCGGAATGCCTATGCCAACCGGCTGCTTAATTCTTAAAAAGGCTATCCCTTCACTCTGGAAGAAGATGTGGTATTCGACCGAACAGCTCCTCAGAGGTATGGATTGTGAAAACATAGTCAAAAGTTTAAAGCCGGGTGAGTATTGGGAAGAAACGGCGAGATTTTATATAAAAGAATAATAGAATGCCATACAAGAGAGCGGTTCGAGTGTCGAGAAGAAGGCGAATATGAGCAGCTTCTATTTTTTTCAGGAAGAGGGGGGACGAATCGTAATCACAAGTGTATGCTGGATGTCCAATTGGGCAGGCATTGTGAACGGCAAAACCGAGCAAAGAGGGCTTCCCATTTCATTCTCCAACCGAGCGTGCCCCACAATACGAAATACCCGCTGTGCGATTCTCAAACGAATTGCACAGCGGCAGGTGTTCAGCCAAAGCTGGGGAGCTTACAGCTTTATGGTCCGTAAAATGCCATATATGCCTTTAAAGCGGCCGCTGGCAGTGACAAACTTGACCACAATAGATTCTTGACCTTCGGCAATCATATCGGCAGGAACTTCCAATACTTTGTCGTAAAATTCCCGTTTTCTGGACTCGCCGGGGCTTCCTTCCGTCGCCAGCAGGTGATTGTTTACCCAAATCTCGCAAGTTCTGTCGTTTTCCAGATGGTTAAAGGTGACCAATAGTCCGTTCTTTTGTCCGGGCAGTACCTTCATTTCATAACTGAACCAGCCGCCCGTCTCCGTTCTTCTTCCATTGAGGCCTTCATAGCTGCCGGCATTCGTACGTTCGCCTTTAATGCGGTGCTCCAGCTCGTATTGGTCATTGCCCACTTGCACATGGTCAAGGGTAATTTCTTTAAGCCGCTGCTCCTGATGGATCTTCTCAAGGTGTTCCCGCAGTTCAGGCGAACCTGCCTCAATGAATTTCCAATAGATGCCGTATCTTTCGCTATGCTGTTTGTAGTGAGGCGTGAAAACCAGATGTTCATCTTCGTCTGTATTTCGAAGGACAAAATCCAACTTATCGTTTACCCTGACGAAGTTCTGATCGAGGCTGTTGAACCACTCCTGTACGCTCATCCCGGCGGGAATAATAAAATCTTTGACCAGCATCTGCCGGGTTGCCACCGAGACGTTAACGCCGGTAGTGGATTCGACCATACCCGCTGTGCCTAGCGCGGCGCTCAGTACCACCGGACCGTACTTGAAGCCGACGACATTCGGCGCGTCATGCAAGGAGAAGCAGACAGCCTTCACCAGGATTCCGAGCTGCAAGGTGTCGCCATTTTTCCAGACTTGTTCAACAAGAGCATAGCCATTCTTAACTTCTGGCTGAACGGCTTGGCCGTTAAGCGTAATTGTGATTTCACCAGCAGCCCAATCCGGTACACGTAGAAACAGTGAGAAGCGCTGTCCCTGCGGATCGGTCGTTTCAATGGTAAATTGAGCCGTGTCGGTGTAAGGAAGATCCGTAGTTTGGGTGATGTGTACCCCCTGTTCCGACCAATTCAATTGGCTGCTGATATATTGGTTTACAAATAACTGCCGATCCAGTTGGAAATAGATGCTGTCATTCAATTTGGTGAAGCTTTCCATACCGGTTCCCGTGCAGCACCAAAAATGCTCAAAAGGCGAAGAGTATACTTTGAAATACCCCGTGGCCATCGGTTGAAAATACATTGTCATCCCTGTTTCCGGATGCTGAGACGAAAGGATGGCGTTGATATAAGCGGTTTCATAAAAATTAGAATATTTTACATCCCGCGTTAATTTGAACAATTCTTTCGTAAGCTTCAGCATGTTATAGCTGTTGCAGGTTTCGCAATTGATGTCGGTGCGTTTGGCGTCAAGAACATCAGGCTGGTCGAAATGCTCAGACTCGCTGTTGCCGCCTGTAATGTAGCTGTGGTGATAGACGACCATGTCCCAGAATTTCTCCGCGGCCTCAAGGTAAAAGACTTCGCTCTCGCCCAACGTCAGATAGCGGTTCAGAGCCCCTATAAATTTCGGGATCGTAGTATTGGCATGTCTGCCCTTTAGCACATCCTTGCCATCGCGTATCGCTTCAAACAGGCTGACCTCGTCGAAGATGTGGGCCGCGTCCAGGTGGCGCTTATTCTTGGTCAATTTATACAGGTCATAGAGACAATCGTTCATACCGCCATATTCCACTGCCAGTACCGTGGCCTGCAATTCTGAGGGCCATCTGGAGGTGCGATCCGCGACCCAATCTCCCAGCTTGTTCACTACATCATAAGCCTTGTGGATACCCGTTCCCTTATAAACGGCGATCAGGCCGGCGATAATCTTATGCATCGTATACCAGGGAACCCAGGCCGGCTTTCTGTTCTCCACATTATCAAACAGGGTCTCCGGGAATGCGGACAGATATCCGTTACCCAGTTGAGCGGCGGATAATTCATTTATCATATATTCCAGTTTGGCAGCCAGCTCGGGGGTTCTATTCTGTTCGTAAGCCTGCGCGAGTGCGACTAAAAAATGGCCTAATGTATGGCCTCTGATCTCTGTAGTTTCCCATCCCGGATAGACAGCGGCCTTGGCCGGCAATCCGGCGACCTCACGGAACCCCGCCAGCAGACGATCCGCGTCGTAGCTTAGCAGATACGCCATTTCTTTCTCAAAAGCATTCACATAATAAGCTCCGGTCAGTTGTACCTGGTTCATGCCAAAGTCCCGCAAGGCCGTTCTTATCGTCGAAATACTCTTCATTTTTATTAACCCCTCCGTGTAGGAATAACGTTCTCCGATAGGAGACTGTCACAATCTTATCCGCCGGACGCGTCGGGGTAAATAAGAGAAAGTCGGATTTTGTGTCAAAAAGGAAGGTGTTTGAATAAGGATAGCGGCATATTTGTAATAGGAGGCGCTGTTCAAAAGCTAAGCATTCCCGACCGGTTATCTCTCGCCTGCTAGAACCGGTACAGCCGGACGCCGTGCGGGGGGACGGTTGCCGTCAAGCATCCGTCCCGCACTACGGCAGGCTGCCGGCTCCAAAGTTCCATGCCTCCGGTCCAACCGGTGAAACCGATCTGCTCCGGCAGGATGGCATAGTCCAGAGGCGTCTCCCCCGTATTAAATAGCGCGGCGTAGCGCGTGCCGCCGGTTTCCAGTGTCGTCCAGACGATGGAGTCGCCTTCGTGAAGCGCTTCCCTAGCGCCGTAGCTGTCATGGTGCATGCGCAACCATATGCCTTGAGATACTCTGCCATATACTCCGCGTTGCCTCTGACTTCCGACTCCGTTACCGCCGCTCCGTAGCAATCCCAGCTGTTCCAGCCTCGGGGTGGCAGTGGTGCTGCATTTTTGTGGTTCATGTCAAAGCTCCTTCTCTAGATTAGATAGCAATTATTGCTCTTTGCAAACCTATAATAGAAAGGAATCAGGCAGAAATCTATAGTGATCTGGACAGATGAATAGCATTATATTGCGGTGATATAGGTGTCAGTCGAAAAATAGAATTCCCAAGGCTCCTCGGCATCGGGCGGATAATAATACCGGTGACTGCCGGGAATCTCCGTCAGGAAAGCCTTTCTTGGCCCGATGCGGTGTGTGAGGCCCTCCGACTCGAAAATGCCCTCTCCGGTAACTGTATATTGGAATAACAGAAGAGGACCGTCGTTGCGAAGTTGTCCCTCCCAGTAATAGGCTTCATTCAGGGCCTGTTCATGTCCCGCCGCGAACAACCCGCATAAAGATATCTCCTTATCTTCCGCAAAGCGGAAGCCGTAAGTACCCATGTTGGTAATCACAGACAATCTCTCCTCATATTCCCGGAAGTCCTCTTTTCGTTGGTTAGCGAGCATCCGGAGCCCTCTCAGAATAAAACAGTTCTGCCACAAGATGCTCATTGTAATTGCCGAATCCTTTGCCAAAAAGGGTAAGCCCGCCTTGATGCAGCGCATCCTCTTCTACGGACAGCCGGATCGTCCACTGCTTGCGCAGGATATCCACATCGCTTAGCTTCACATCAGACAGCTTGAGGCCGTCCATGTAAGTGCCCTCCTCCGTTATCCGCAATTGTTTCAGCAGCCCATATTGGTTGATGCTCTCCGGCCACCAATCGGGTGTGAATTTGCCCTTCCGGTCCCCGTAATCCCCGGGGCTGGTCCAGGTCCCGAGAAGGCATTCATTGAAAGTAAAGGTAATGTCGGACGGATAGTTGTTATTCGTCGCCGGTGCCTCCGAAGCAATTTCCATGGTGAGCATCAGTTCCTGGGGCTGCTGGCTCGACAACAGAAAATTGGGCGCTTTGTACTCAATAAAGCCTTTGCCGAACCAAAGAATAGCTGCGTTTGCGCGATCCTGATCCCAGAAATACCGGGGGTCGTCAAAGCTGCCGATGATTTTTCCCGTTGTTGCCAGGCCGCAGGTAGGCTCGATATGAAAATCGGAATATTGTCCGATAGGAATTTCGGTCCGGTAGCTTTTGCGTACCGACCCTCCGGTCGTCGGAAATATAATTTCCGCGGACGAAGCCGCCAGAGAGCATATTTTCTGCAAGCCGCTTTTTCCAGGTGCCATTTGGGTCGTCACAAGGTCAGCCTCTGCAAGCTTGCGGACATGCATCGTCATAATGGCGCTCGACAGATGCACGGCGGCTGCCAGCTCCTTGACGTTCATCGGGCGTTCGGCAAGCAGACGGAGAATGTGAAGACGCACCGGGCTGGCCAGCGCTTCGTATACGGGTAATGATTTTTCGGAAAGATCAAGTTTCATATCCTTTGCCGCCTTTTCATTATGATTAATAAATATATTACTCAAGTTTCGTTTTTTTAACAACTAAAAAGAAAGATTCATTAAGATATGTGCAATAAAATTGACGGGAGAGACCCAATATACATATAATTATTTATGAAAATATAAATTAATTAATAAATATATTAATTAAGGGGTGAACGCTTCATGGCTCTAAAGGGTGTGCTTAACGCTGATATCGGCAAAGGAACGATCAACCGCAATATTTACGGTCATTTCTCCGAGCATCTGGGAAGATGCATCTATGAAGGCATCTGGGTGGGAGAGGACTCGGCCATTCCGAACACGAACGGAATTCGTGACGATGTTGTGAAAGCGCTCAAACAGATCAAGATTCCGGTGCTTCGCTGGCCGGGTGGATGCTTTGCCGACGAATATCACTGGAAGGACGGGATCGGCCCGCGTGAAGACCGGAAGCGGATGATTAACACCCATTGGGGCGGCGTGGTCGAGAATAATCATTTCGGCACGCATGAATTTATGGAGCTGTGCAGACAACTTGAGTGTGAACCGTATATTAACGGCAACGTCGGGAGCGGCACCGTGCAGGAGATGTCCGAATGGGTGGAATACCTGACCTTTGAAGGCGTGTCGCCGATGTCGGAACTGCGTGCGAAGAACGGAAGTGAAGCACCGTGGGCGGTGACTTATTTTGGAGTGGGCAATGAGAACTGGGGCTGCGGCGGCAATATGCGTCCTGAATATTATGCGGATTTATACCGCCGTTATCAGACCTATGTGCGAAATTACGGAAATAACAAGATCCACCGGATCGCCTGCGGCCCCAATGTGGATGATTACAACTGGATGGAAGTTGTGATGCGCGAAGCGGGGCGTTACATGGATTCCATTACCCTCCACTACTACACTCTTCCGAAAGAGCGCTGGGAAGATAAAGGGAATGCAACGGGGTTCGATGAGTCGGAATGGTTCTCTACTCTGAAAAAAGCTCTGCGCATGGATGAGCTCATTACGCGGCACAGTGCGATCATGGACAAATACGACCCGGACAGACGGGTGGGCCTTATTGTGGATGAATGGGGCACCTGGTATAATGTGGAACCCGGCACCACTCCGGGTTTCTTGTACCAGCAGAATACGGTGCGCGACGCCTTGGTGGCGGGGCTGACGTTCCATATTTTCCACAAGCACAGCGGACGCGTTCGGATGGCTAATATTGCCCAGACCGTCAATGTGCTTCAGGCCGTCATTTTGACGGAAGGCGAGAAAATGGTGCTGACCCCAACTTATCATGTCTTCAATATGTACAAGGTTCATCAGGATGCGGTGCTGCTTGATCTGACACTTGAAAGCGGAAGCTATATTTATGAAGGCATTGAAATACCGGCTGTGTCCGCCACGGCTTCGAGGGATAGCGAAGGGAAAATTCATATCAGTCTGTGCAATTTGAATGACATCGAAGCTGCCGAAGCTTCACTGGACATTCGCGGGCTTGCGAGGGAAACGTTGACGGTTGAAGGCGAAGTCCTCACAGGCGATGCGATCGACGCCCACAATACCTTTGAGCTGCCGGATCGGGTACAACCGCAGCCGTTCACCGCGTTCAAGCTGGAAGGCGAAGTGTTATCCGCCGTTCTGCCGCCGATATCGGTAACCGTGCTGGAGCTTTCGTCACCGGGCCGGGTGTGACTCCAATGGCTGCCGAATCGTCATGCAAGGGCTGCAGGGAGGAATACAAGCTGACCGAAGCCCAAATGGAGCGAATCCTGAAGTCATCGATGTTCTCGCCTGACCAGTGCGTGCCGGATGAGGTCTATAATGAGCGGCTTCGGGCATGTCGAACTTGTCCAAAGCTGGAGGATGGTGTGACCTGCCGGGTATGCGGCTGCATCATCCCGGTCGTGGCAAGGCTCAGGGAACGGGGCTGTCCGCTGCCGGGCGGCGGGCTATGGCAAGCGGTGAATAAGGCCGTTTAAGGTCAAGAGGCCGTCAGAATATTTTATTCAGCATCACTTCCATAATCATTTCATGCCGTCTAATCGGATTCATGGTCTGCCTCAGCTTTCCGTACTTATTTTGTTTCTATATGTAACTCTTTCATCGGGACAGGGTCCATATCGGTTCTTCAGCCCACTCCAGCAATGAAATAGTCTTTAGCTATCAGTCCATCGGTTCGAACCTCATGTACTTACAAGTTAATTGTGATATAATAACTTGTATTATTCCAATGATGCCCCGAGGTGGACAATGACGGAGAAAGCAATACCGAAATATATGCAGCTGAAGCGGGAACTGCTGTCCTGGATCGAATCCGGGCAGCTGAAGCCGGATGAAAAAGCGCCTTCCGAGCATGAAATCGCCGGAAGGTTCGGCATGAGCAGGCAGACTGTTCGACAGGCGCTGGGCGAACTGGAGAAGGAAGGCCTATTGTACCGGGTTCAGGGAAAGGGAACGTTTATCGCCCGGCAGCCCGCGCGCCAGCTTCAGCAGCGCGGCTGCCTGATTGGCATGATGACCACTCATATCTCCGATTATATATTTCCGCATATTGTGCGGGGCGCGGAGGCCCGGCTAAGGGCCGGCGGGTACAGCCTGATGCTGTCCAGCACCGACAATGACAAGAAGAAAGAACGCGAAAATTTGGAGCAGCTGATCGGTCAACCGATCAGCGGGCTGATCATCGAACCGACTAAAAGTGCCGAAGGCAACCCGAATCTGCCCCTCTTCCTTTCGCTGGATGTTCACAATATCCCTTATATTATGATTAATGAGCGCTACCCCGAGCTTCATTGTCCCTGCCTCAAGGTGGATGACGAAGCAGGCGGCTTCATGGCGGCGGAGCACTTGATCGAGCTGGGGCACACGCGGATTGCCGGCTTCTTCAAGACGGATGACCTGCAGGGGGCGAACCGGCTGAAGGGATTCATCCGGGCGATGCACAAGCACCGTCTGCCGTTCGGAGACGGCACGGTAACGCATTACACGTCGGAAGAGAAGCAGACCGTGCCTTATGAAGCCGCTTTGGGTCTTCTTCAGGGCGGGGAGCGGCCCACCGCGTTCGTCTGTTACAACGACGAACTGGCGGTGCTGCTGCTGGAGGCGGCGCGGCAGAGGGGACTCAGCGTACCCGGTGATCTGTCGATTATCGGCTTCGACGACTCATCGCTGGCAACGGCGACAGAAGTAAAGCTGACAACACTGAGTCATCCGAAGACGCAAATGGGTATCGAGGCGGCGGAGATGCTGATCGGCATCATCGAGGGCCGAAACTCCGAGGCGCCTCTTGACATCATCTACAAGCCGGAGCTGATCTTAAGAGGATCGACAAAGGCGATAGGCAAGGGCGCCGCCGACTAGAAGTAAGCATGTCGAGTAAGACGGCTCCGAGGTACAGCAAGCCTAAAACGCATACTTACCGTACGATGCACCGTACCGGATTGGCTCTCATGCGCCGATCCGGTGCGGTGTTTTTTGCATGCATGAATGCACGCTGCATAGGAACCTTAATTATGAATTTATAATGTACGTACATTTGCATTTTTTTCATAAATCGTTATAGACCAAATGTACGTACAAGTGTATAATGGGGATACAAAGCAGGAACTTATAACCTCATTTCATAGGGAGGCTTGCGGAGATGTTGGAGCAATTGAAAGAAGAGGTGCTGGAGGCGAATCTCGAGCTGCCACGCTACAATCTGGTAACGTTTACATGGGGGAATGTCAGCGGGGTTGACCGGGAGCGGGGGTTGATCGTCATCAAGCCAAGCGGTGTGGAGTACGACAAGCTGAGCCGGGACGACATGGTTGTGGTAGACCTTGAAGGAAATACCGTGGAGGGCAAGTACAAGCCGTCTTCGGATACCGCGACTCATTTGGTGCTGTACAAGGCTTTTCCGAATATCGGCGGAGTTGTCCATACCCATTCCCCATTCGCGACGGCTTGGGCGCAGGCGGGAAGAGGTGTACCCGCGCTCGGCACGACGCATGGCGATTATTACTATGGCGAGGTGCCGTGCACCCGTCCGATGACGGAGGAAGAAATCAAAGGCGCTTACGAACTGGAAACCGGCAACGTGATTGTCGAAACCTTCGCAGAATTGAATCCGGATATGATTCCGGGTGTGCTCGTCCACTCCCATGCGCCGTTCAACTGGGGCAAGGACCCGGGCAAAGCGGTCCACAACGCGGTCGTGCTGGAGGAAGTAGCCAAAATGGCCATCCAAAGCTTTCAGCTTAACCCCGGCCTTCAGCCGATGAACGGGCATTTGCTAGACCGCCATTTCCTGCGCAAGCATGGAGCGGGCGCTTATTACGGACAGAACTGATCCCATTTCCCCAAAGGAGAATTTCAGATGAGCAAAAAATATGCAATCGGCGTCGACTACGGCACTCAATCCGGTCGCGCCGTGCTGGTCGATCTGGCGGACGGCCGCGAAGTGGCGGATCATGTGACGCCTTACCCCCATCATGTGATTGACGAGACGCTTCCGGGAACCGGCATGAAGCTTGAGTATGACTGGGCTCTGCAGCATCCCGCGGACTACATCGAAGTGCTGAAACGTTCGGTGCCTGAAGTAATCCGCGAGTCCGGCATTGACCCCGCCGAAGTAGTCGGCATCGGGATCGACTTTACGGCATGTACAATGCTGCCGGTCAATGAAGAAGGCGAGCCTCTCTGTCTGCTGCCGGAATACCGGGAGAATCCGCACAGCTGGACGAAGCTGTGGAAGCATCACGCGGGCCAGCCGGAGGCTGAAGAAATCAACCGCATCGCCAAGGAGCGCGGAGAGAAATGGCTGCCGCGCTACGGCGGTAAAATCTCATCCGAATGGATGATGGCTAAAGTATGGCAAATTCTGAATGAAGCGCCGGAGATTTACGATGCTGCAGATCAGTTCCTGGAAGCGACCGATTGGGTCATATCGCAAATGACCGGTAACATTGTCCGCAACAGCTGCACGGCCGGATATAAGGCAATCTGGCACAAAGAAGACGGTTATCCGGATAAAGAGTTCTTCAAAGCGCTAGACCCCCGGCTGGAGAATCTGACGGAAACGAAGCTGCGGGGCGAAATCGCGCCGCTGGGCACAAAAGCGGGAGGACTGACGCCGCAGACGGCTGAAATGATAGGGCTGAAGGCCGGAACGGCCGTCGCGGTCGGCAACGTGGACGCGCATGCCGCCGTGCCGGCGGTTGGTGTGGTGTCGCCTGGGAAGCTGGTCATGGCGATGGGAACCTCTATCTGCCACATGCTGCTCGGCGAGACGGAGCGGGAAGTGGAAGGTATGTGCGGCGTGGTAGAGGACGGGATCATTCCCGGATTCTACGGCTATGAGGCGGGACAGTCGGCGGTCGGCGATATTTTTGAGTGGTACGTGGAAGAAGCAGTTCCGGCTTATGTGAAAGAAGCAGCGGCCGAAGAGGGCGTAAACATTCATGTTTGGCTGGAGGGACGCGCCGCCGCCTACAAGCCGGGTCAGACGGGTCTGCTCGCTCTGGACTGGTGGAACGGCAACCGTTCCGTACTTGTCGATACGAACCTCACCGGCCTTCTGCTCGGCTGCACGCTGCTGACGAAGCCGGAAGAAATATACCGCACACTGCTTGAAGCGACCGCCTTCGGCACACGCAAAATCGTCGATGCTTTCCATCACGCCGGCGTAACCGTGGATGTGCTGTATGCCTGCGGCGGGCTTCCTCAGAAGAATCGGCTCCTGATGCAAATTTATGCCGATGTGACGAACCGCGAGATTAAGGTTGCGGCTTCCAAGCAGACACCGGCGCTGGGCGCGGCGATGTTCGCGGCGGTTGCGGCAGGTTCGGAACAGGGCGGATACGACACGATAATGGAAGCGGCAGCGAAAATGGCCCGCATTCGGGAGGAATCTTATAAGCCGATTCCAGAAAATGTGGCAATCTACGAGAAGCTGTATCAGGAGTACTCCCGGCTGCATGATTATTTCGGCCGCGGAGGGAACAACGTCATGAAAACTTTGAAAGCGATTAAGGAAGAGGCTTAATACCGAGCAACGGCAATTATCCATTTAATTTAGGAGGAACTTTAGATGCTAACCGTAAAACCGTATCAATTTTGGTTTGTGACAGGCAGTCAGCATTTGTATGGCCCGGAAACGATTGAGGAAGTGGCCGGACATTCGCGCGCGATCACGGATGGGCTCAACGCCGATTCCGGCATCCCATTTGAAATTATTTTCAAGCCCGTGCTGACAACTGCGGATGAAATCGTCAAGCTTGCCATTGCGGCGAACAGCGACGAGGCTTGCGCGGGGGTCATCACCTGGATGCACACCTTCTCTCCGGCCAAAATGTGGATCGCCGGCCTGTCCCAGCTCCGCAAACCGCTGCTGCATCTGGCCACTCAATATAACCGCGACATTCCGTGGGACAGCATCGACATGGATTTTATGAACACGAATCAATCCGCGCACGGCGACCGCGAATACGGCTTTATCGGCGCGCGGATGGGAATTGCCCGCAAGGTGGTAGTCGGATACTGGGAGGACGGGGAAGTCAGAGGCCGTGTCGGCAGTTGGATGAACACGGCGGTCGCCTTCAATGAGAGCCGCTCGCTGAAAGTGGCCCGCTTCGGCGATAACATGCGTTCCGTTGCCGTAACCGAAGGCGACAAGGTGGAAGCCCAGATCAAATTCGGCTGGACAGTGGACGGATACGGCGTTGGCGACCTGGTGGAGCGTGTCGACGCGGTTACGGAAGAGCAAATCGACGATCTGATGGAAGAATACGCTCGGCTGTATGATTTCGAGCAAGGAGGCGTGAATGAAGACGCCGTACGGAACTCGATCCGTTATCAGGCCCGCCTCGAGCTTGGACTAAAGTCGTTCCTGGAAAAGGGCGGATACACAGCTTTTATCACCACCTTTGAAGATCTGCACGGATTGAAACAGCTTCCGGGCCTTGCGGTCCAGCGTCTGATGGAGCAGGGCTATGGCTTTGCGGGCGAAGGTGACTGGAAGACGGCGGCGCTTGTCCGGCTCATGAAGATTATCGCCGGCAACGAGGGAACTTCTTTCATGGAGGACTATACGTATCATCTCGACCCTGCCAATGAGCTGGTGCTCGGCTCCCATATGCTGGAAGTCTGCCCGACCATCGCGGTTGATAAGCCGCGTCTTGAGGTGCATCCGCTCGGAATCGGCGGCAAGGAAGATCCGGCACGCATGGTGTTCAACGGCCGCTCGGGCTCCGCGCTCAACGCTTCGATCATCGACCTTGGTAACCGTTTCCGCCTGTTGGTCAATGAGGTGGAAGCGGTAGAGCCCAAGGAAGCCATGCCGAACCTGCCGGTAGCCCGTGTGCTCTTGAAGGTGGAGCCGAGCTTGAAGGAAGGCGTGGAAGCGTGGATTCTTGCCGGAGGCGCGCACCATACCGGATTTTCCTACGTAGTGACGACGGAGCAACTGATCGATTTTGCCGAGATGGCGGGCATTGAATGTGTAGTTATCGACAAGGACACGAACACGCGGGCTTTCCGCAGTGAGCTGCGCCTGAACGATATGGTCTGGAAATTGTCCTGATTTCAATTTGACAGAAAGGGAGGATGGACATGGCAGTATTATTGGAACGAATACGCGCGGCGGCAGAAGAGATGGGCGGAACGGCAGCGGCGCTGCCAGAGGTAATTTCGGTCGGGCGCGGCGCGCTGAACGCTGTGACGCCTTATGCCGCGGAGCAGGGCTGGCGCTCTCCGCTGCTTGTCGCCGACGGCAACACCTTCGCTGCAGCCGGCGAGTTCCTGGCGCAGCAGTTTGGCGGCGCCAGGATACCGGCCGGAGTCTCTCTGGTGACTCCGAACGCTCTGGGCGACGTCATCGCAGACGAAGCCTCTGTGGTGGAGGTGCTGCTGGCCATCCAGCAGCAAAAAGCCGACAGCGTCATTGTCGCCGGCTCCGGGACGCTGACCGACATCGCCAGATATGCCGCGTACACGGCCGGTCTTCCGTTCGTCTCCGTGCCAACTGCTCCCTCGGTGGACGGCTTCACCTCGAACGGCTCGCCGCTCATCATCCGCGGCAATAAAATTACCGTTCCCGCTGCCGGCCCGATTGCCATCTTCGCCGACACGGAGCTGCTGCGCAGCGCGCCTGCATCCATGATCGCAGCGGGCTTCGGCGACATGCTGGGCAAATATACGTCGCTGTTCGACTGGAAATTCGGAAGCCTCACCGCAGGCGAGCCTTATTCGCCAACCGTTGCCCGGCTGACGGAACAATCCCTGCTGGCCTGCGTCGGCCACGCGGAAGAAATCGGCGAACGGACCGAGGAGGGCATCCGGATTCTGACAGAAGCTCTCCTCCAGTCCGGTCTGGCGATTCTCCTGTTCGGCCAGTCACATTCTGCCTCCGGCGCGGAGCATCACCTGTCCCACTACTGGGAAATGGAGTATATCCGTACGGGCAGAAGACAGCTCCTGCACGGTGCCAAAGTCGGCGTGGCCTGCGCCGAAATATCGGCGCTTTATCACAAGCTTGAAGGACTGCCGGAGCTCCGGGAACATCCTGAGGGAGAACAGCTCCGCAGGTGCATCTCGGAAATTCCCGGACCGGATGAAATCCGCAGTCTGCTGCGCACCGTGCACGGCCCTTCTACGACCGTGGAACTGGGCGTGGACGATGAACTGCTGCGCCGGAGCCTGATGGAAGCGCACTTCATCCGCATAAACCGTCATACACTGTTGCGCTTTCGGAACGAACAAAGGCTCGGATATCAATGAGCATACCCTCACGCCTGCCAAATACGAAAGGTTCATGTATTCGACCGGCTTCAGCTTCAGCGTGCCCCTTTCCGAATGGGGACTCTCCCAAGGCGCGTTCGATTCCATGCTCGCGCTAAACGAGGGCGGAGACAACCTATACCGGGTCAGACGCCGGAATCTGGAGTCCGAGATTGTGGACAATGTGCTGCGCTCCGTCTGGAAGCCGTTGCTCATCATGCAATCTCGGTATGCTGGATGACCGGGAAAAAGAGGTAGTTGTCGGTCGTTTCGGTCTGGACACGGGAGGAGAGGAGCGAACGCAGCGGGAGATCGCCATGGAGCTGGGCATCTCGGACGCGGGAGAAGTCAAGTCCTTGCGTAACTTGGATATTTAAGTAAAGTAAAATCTGCGCGTAACAAGGTTAATAGAAAGTATATGACATGGGGCGTCTTGCTGCCGTTCTACGGCCAGGGATGCCTCGTTTTTTTGGATAAGAACCAGTAAGATCAGAAAGTCTGAAGGGATACTGAGCTTGCGACAGGGAAATCCGTACAGTACACTTTCTTTATCCAGTACTACTAATGATAACTTTGATGAGAGTACTTCGAAAAAAGGAAGTGTTAAACAATGGATGTAGAAATGGTTATGCAGGAGCTTGAAGCGCTCGGCAAGGAACGAACCAAGAAAATATACAGCTCGAATGGTGCGCAGGAACCGCTTTTTGGCGTGGCTACCGGCGCAATGAAGCCTATCTTCAAGAAAACTAAAATAAATCAGCCTCTAGCTGAGCAGCTTTACGCGACGGGGAATTACGACGCCATGTATTTTGCCGGGATCATTGCCGATCCCAATGCAATGACGGAAGCCGATTTTGACCGATGGATGGATGCGGCTTATTTTTATATGCTGTCTGATTATGTAGTTGCAGTAACCTTGGCAGAAGCGGATATTGCACAAGAGGTTGCCGATAAATGGATCGCGAGCGGTGAAGAGCTGAGAATGTCAGCGGGCTGGAGCTGTTACTGCTGGCTGCTCGGCAATCGACCGGACGATGAATTTTCCGAAAGCAAAATTGCCGATATGCTTGAGATGGTGAAAAATACGATTCATGATTCTCCAGAACGCACTAAATACGCAATGAACAACTTTTTATACACAGTGGCGGTATCCTATGTGCCTCTTCATGATAAAGCGTGTGAGACCGCAAGGACTGTAGGCCCAGTAGAAGTCAATAAGGATAAGGCAAAAAGCAAATTTCTTCACGCTTACGAAAATATTCAAAAGGCAGTCGACAAAGGGCAGGTTGGTTTTAAACGCAAGCATGTAAGATGTTGACCGTGACAAAAGCTTAAACCTACTCCTTAATTGAACTCGCCATTTCTTCGTTTAGAGGCCATGACCTTAATCATTTATACTTACCGATAACCTATTCTATGTTGTACATTCGCATCCTCGTAACTCACCGAACACAAAACAGCAAGCGCATCTAATCCAATGCGTGGGTGGAAGCTTGCTAGCATGCATGCAAAAGCTGCAACCACGCAAGAAATCACAGAATCGCATAAAAATTTGACATCGGTTCGTGTCCACAACCTCAAGAAATTCGACAACACCGGCGAAGACATGGAGGATCTCATCTCCATCGGGACGATCGGACTCATCAAGGCCATTGAAAGCTACCGCCCCAACAAGGGAACCCAATTGGCTACGTTTGCAGCCCGCTGCATCGAGAATGAAATTCTAATTACAATAGTGTTGCTTCTAATCATGGTTTATATTTATGAAGTCACATCAATGTATGTGGCTTTTTTTATGAAGTAAATCACATGAGAATTTGTAAATATTCAATTGCTAAAAGTTTAAAGTTGAACACAAATTCTAAATCGCTTACTATTAGGAATCAAAGTTTATTTGGTGAAGGTATGAGGTGAAGTGATTTGAAGGATAAAAAAAGCAACTTGGGTGATTCATTAAAATTTGTAATTAGTGAAGATATGATGAGAAGAATAACTAACTTGGATCAATGTAAACCAGTTGATTTTAGCGGGGCAAAGTTTGCTTTTACATTTGTTCCATCGGGACTGGGGTACATACATTATTGTGAAATGTGATGTGTGTAAACGTGAGCTACCTATTTCCGATGATTTTGATTAGGAGTTCAGCCTTTTAAATGACAGCAAAGAGGTATTACTTGTTTTTTGACTGGATTGCAAAAAATAAGTATAATAGATATTAAGCAAACGTATATTCTCATCTTGTTCGTGATTGAATATATACTATGGGCTAAGAGGAAAACTTGATCTTTTGTCGAATTAACATTTAAAAATGTGAATTTGACATGGAGTGTAGGATAATGGTCCCGAACCCAACATTAATTTATCATATTACGAGCGTTGAAAATCTACACTCGATACTGGGGAACAATGGTCTCTTCAGCATTAATAAGTTACAGAAGGATGGCAGCTCATTTGTTAATATTGCTTTTGAGCAAATCCAGTCCAGACGTTCGGAGAAGCAAGTACCTTTACCTCCATATGGTAATTTACATGATTATGTTCCTTTTTATTTTGCACCGCGATCTCCTATGTTGTACACAATTAATCAAGGGAATGTTCCGCAATATCAAGAGGGACAAAGCCAGATTATTTATCTTGTATCTACTATACAGCAAGTTATCTCTGATCAAATCCCATTCGTATTCACTGATGGACATGCAATCATTAATTATTCTGAATTCTATAATGACGCCGAGGATTTAAATCAAATTGACTGGGGCATAATGAACTCTCGATATTGGCATGATACTACAGATTATCCGGATAGGAAGCGAAAACGGCAGGCTGAGTTCTTAGCCTTCGAGTATTTTCCATTAGCTAGTATACTTGAAATCGGTGTAATCAACAGTAGTATTCATGAACAAACATCAAAGATCATTCAGGAAAAAGAAGTTTATATTCCCGTCAAAGTACGCCGAGATTGGTATTATTAAGGTGGTGAGAATGTGATTGAATATAAAAAAGGAAACTTGTTAGAAGCTGAGGCAGAGGCGCTGATAAATACAGTGAATTGTGTCGGGGTTATGGGGAAGGGGATAGCCTTACAATTTAAACAAGCCTTTCCCGGTAATTTTAAGGAATATGCAAAAGCATGTAAAAACAATTTAGTCATGCCTGGAAAAATGTTTGTGGTCCCTACAGGATACATGCTCAATCCTAAATATATAATTAACTTTCCAACAAAACGGCATTGGAAGGAAAAGTCCAAAATTGAGGATATAAAGTCAGGGCTTATCGATTTTATAGACACTATTAAAGAGAATGGAATCAAGTCGGTCGCAGTCCCACCTTTAGGTTGCGGTAATGGTGGATTGGACTGGAATCAAGTAAAACCATTAATAGAAGCATCAGCTCAAGAGGTGCCGGATGTCTTATTTATGGTTTACCCTCCCGAGGGTAGTCCGGAGCCGGACAAAATGCGTGTAGGAACTGAAAAACCAAAATTAACACGGGCTAGAGCTCTTCTCATAATGCTAATGAACTTGTATGCTGCCCCGGGATACAAATTATCTATGTTGGAGATTCAAAAGCTCGCCTATTTTCTACAAGAGTCAGGCGAAGATTTAAAGTTAAGATTTGTAAGTGCCCAATACGGTCCATATGCAGATAATCTAAATCATGTTCTTCAGCGACTCGAAGGGCATTTTATAAGAGGTTATGGAGACCGAAACAGAGATGCGCAGATCTATTTGTTGCCTGAAGTTGTTAAGGAGGCGGAAGCTTTTTTGAACTCAATAGAAGATGCCACCTCTGAGCAAAGACTTGAGAATACAAAAAGAATAATTGAAGGCTATGAAACGCCTTATGGACTTGAATTATTAGCTACAACCGATTGGATCATTAAACACTATCCTGATGCCAGAACAGATGTAAGCCGTGCAATTGACCATTTTAAAGCATGGAATGATCGAAAGAAGAAAGTATTTAAAGACTCTCATATCGAGATGGCGTGGAAACATCTAACTACTGCTTCAAATTAAATTTAAAAACGCAATATGAATGCCCTGTCCAAATTAACTTGGCAGGGCATTTTGCTTAATCCTCATCCAATATCAAACTATCCGAAATTGATAGATATTCCAGCGTAGTTCCTAATAATTCATGCCTCAGTTGTTGTTGAATTGCCCTCAAGTTAGCTCCACTTTTAAGCATTAGAAATCCAGTCGTTCTCCTGAGATCATGAGGAATTACCTTTCTTTCAATCCCAGCTTTTGTAGATATGGAACTGACTATAGATACCAACTTATGATGCGATAGTTTACGTTCTTTCCTCGAGAACACGAGTGGACTAAAGTCTTTTTCTATAGTCTCTTTGTAATGTTTGAAGTGCCTCAGTTCATTCGCTAAGAATCTAGGAATAGCGATTCCCTTAACACTGGTTTTTTGCCCTTTGTTTACTATCACCATGTTATTTTGAAAGTTGATCTGATCAAATGTAAGACAACATATTTCATTGTTTCTTAGACCTGTTGTAATGGCTGTCCAGAATAACAAATAATAATACTTGGAGAAGGGCTCCTCCAGAATAGCTATTTTGAGGATGTCTTTACACTCAACCTCTGACAAGTAATTAATATTAATATTTCGCTCATAATATTTGTTTTTATAATGCGCCATTGGATTGTGGCTTATCATATTCACTCTTTCAAGGAAGTTGAAAAACCCCTTCAGATAACTAATTTTATTGTAAATAGTTTTGTTCGAAAGCTTTGGATTAGATGATACAAGATATTGTACAAATTGATCAATGAACTTTTTGTTAATCGGTTCAAAATCTTTTGATTCAACATAATATGAAAATCTATCAAAATCCAGATGGCCTTCAAAACCTTGTTGCAATAGATATTCTTGAAGTGAAGCGAGAATCTTTATGGTTGCTAAATGCGCTGATTTTTTCAAACCTGAGTGATCATTCCAAGCTTTAAAATAAGTTGAGTCAAACACAATCTCAGTGACCATTCTATACTTCACCTCAATCAAATAAATTAGCTGCTAACGAACGGGCGAACGGATGTTTCTCGATTGCATTCAGTAGCATACTGTTAAATAACTGTAGATAAATAGTTGTTGTTTTTAATGATTTATGTCCGAGGAATTTTGAGATACTGACAATATCAACTCCTTCCTCTAAAGCAAACAATGCAAAAGAGTGCCGTAAAGAGTGAACGGATAAACGTTCTTTTTCTTTATCAGAAATAGTCTGTGCCATTGAAATTAACCCATCTAACATCTTCTGAACGGCACTATCACTAATCGGTTTATCTCCTTTACCAGTAGAAAATACATACAAGTCAGTGTAATTAGGACGATTCTTAAGTGCCGCGTATTTAAAACTGATATATTTTTTAAGTAATTCTAATGAAGTAGCAGTGATGTTTCGAGGGACTTTTTTAAGTTTGTTCCCCTTAACACGAACTTCAATATTCTTTGAGTTGTAGCAAATATCCTTGATCTGTAACTGAGTGAGCTCATTTAAGCGAATACCACTGCCAAGAAAAGTCCATAAGATAACGAAATTTCTTAATCCTTCGTTAGTTAGACGCGACAAAAGAACAATTTCTTCAACTTGTTCTTTTGTGAAAGCTTTTGGCAGATTTTCATCAAATCCAACTTTAACTACCAGGTTTTGTTTAATCTTTTTAATATCTATTTCAAAAAAACGTGTAAATGTAACAGTAAAGAAATCTCTTAAAAATGAAGCTTTTTTTGATCTCGTATTCTGAGCTTTAACTGTCTTTAAATAATCCAGCAATACTTTGGGACTCTCTTCGAATGAACGCAAAGAGGGGGCTTGCGTAAGTGAATTAATGAACGATACAAATTGATTCAATTCAGACCGATATGTTTTTTGGGTAGCTTGACTCTTCCGCGCGAATTCAGCGCTCTGTAAGTACCAATTAACAGCTTCATCGAACGTTACATCTTTCAGTTCTTTGGATTCCTTTGCGAAAATAAGATTACTTCTTTCTAATGCTTGTTTCATAGTATCTTGACTATTGGATGCGGCTAACTTTTGCAATTGGACCATTAAATCAACAACAGGTGAGCTACCTTCTACTTTGAACATAAGATCATCTCCATATAGAATCAATTTTTTGCATTGCATCATTGAGTTCTTGTTCCTGTCTATGGAGATACTTTGATGTAGTTTCGAGTCTGTCATGCCGAGCTAATCGTTTGACAACTTGAGGATGAACATTGTCTTTAAAGCTAAGTTTTGTGATAAATGTATGTCTAAACAAGTGAAGCCCTCCAGGGAATGCCCAGTCGGAAATCATTGCGAAACATTTGTATTTATCTAACATTTTTTTATAAAAGGCGCTTTTTGAAAGATCTCCTTTAAAAACGGATGCATTGTGTGTGCGAATTTTGTACAACGATTCTAGATAATGATGTAATTTTTCCGGCAAATGTAAAGGCACGGGTATCTCCTCTTTACCTTTACCGCGGATCTTGATTATGCTTGCTTTAAAATTAATATCATCCCAAATAAGACGCTCGGCTTCGCAGAATCGAAGGCCAAGATGAAGGAGAGATCCGAAAAATGCTGTATCATACTCAGGATCATCCGAGTATAAATCGATGGTTCTGAAAAAAGCGGAAAGTTGATTGTTACTGGGAATGGTCCGGTGCAAAAACCTTACTGCGTTAATTCCTCGTATTGATCCGATATTTTTTGAGATAATTCTGTTGCCGTAAAGGAACTTAAAAAACGTTGTTACACAGTAAAACTTATTGCTGGCGGTAATTTCGCTGAGAACACCTTTTAAATGGCAACGTTTCAAGTGATTTTGATATTCAAAAATGTGATCTCTCTCTATTAGCCAAACAGGAATCGAATATATAGTGAATTCATTGAAAGTAGCGTAATTATCGGCAAGCCATTTCATAAATAACATTACATTCCGATTAACTTCGCTTATATATTCTGGTGAATAATTTTCTTCAGCTTGAAGATGGTTGTTGAAGTTAATTAAGAATGGATGCAATTCTTGATCAGTTAGTTTTGGTTTAGATATTTTGACTACATTGAATTTTTGGCTTGGAAAATATAACTTTGCAATTTGGATATGGAATGATTTCTTTTTGTCTGAATGGATGTAATTCAAACAATACTGAAAATTTCTTTCTGTAATGTCCAAATCATTAAGCTGCCAAATCGGCTTTTTAATAAATGCGGCGATTTGCTTTTGAAATTCGATTGCTTCGGCATAGAAATCATAAAGTTTCATAGGAGTTTTAGATGTCTGGAATCGTTTTAAAAATATTTTGACTTTATCTAATAGAATGTTTGGCAAAATTTTGTTTTCCCATAACCAATCTGAGATGCTCCTTTTTGGAGAAGTTACATCTTGGGAATCACCCAGGTTATATAAAAACAATGTATCCATAACGTTCCTCACTTTGCTCTTACTAACGTCCCAAACGGCGTCAGTTGTAAGATGCTCATCGTGAGGATTTTTTATTCCATTTGTAAATTCTTCTGTAGAAGAAGCATTCCACAGAAGTAATTCTGTTCCTTTCCATAATTCGTTTTCTTGTAAGAAACTGCTGCTCATCAATTCATTAATCACGTTATTTGAATCTTGATCCATTAGTAAACCTCCTCATTTTGGACTTGTTCAAATTTCAAAAAGTTAGTAAACAGAGGTGAGAAAATGGCAAAGGTGGAACCCACCAAAATCACAGTGAAATATGGAGACAATCATCAAAAATCACTTTGGTCAGCAATCGATCTCTTGAAGGCTAAAGCAATAATTGAGACTTCTGATACGATAAAGGAAAGAAATAGTCCGGTTAACGTTTCGAAACATGTTTAGTTATTGGACTGTGCATTTGGTTTGTCTTTGACTTTGTTTTCGCAAGAGTCTTTATTGCAGATTGAACGTTCTGCTGAAAATGATCGCCCTTAATACAGTTGATTCGTTTTGGTGTTACAAGTCCCATAAACATTACCTCTTTCAAAAAGGCCTTAAAAAAACAAAAAAGGGACCCAAAATACCACAGTTAACTGTGGAAATTCGGATCCCTTTCGCCGCATGGCCAGAGACTTATATTCATTAACAGTTGAACTATTAAGAATTCAGCAGAGGAACTTTCCGCATCCCGAAGACTCAGGGGAAAATTCTGCCAGACACTGCCTATAATTAAAACTATAAAATAGATAAGGGCTTGATGTCAACTTATTGTTCCAGGCACTTCTATGCATATGTATAAGTGCAAATATCGATTATTAATGGTATTCGGAAAGAAATGGGGTGTTCAAGAATGGAAGCTAACAATGATTTAATGAAGCTCATTAAGTTAACGGGAGAGCGTGCAAAGCTGGACGCGAAGGCAAATGGAACGAACTTATGTTGTCTACAAAGACAAGACGGGCAAATTAGTGAAAGAACATTCTGATGGAATGAAAGAAATTCTAGCGGAAGGTAACCCTGGATATGCCTGAACCCAAGGCAACGATGTTTGTTTTTGCGGGTAATAATGGCAGCGGTAAAAGTACAATTCGAAATTTGATCATTGATCGAATAGAAGTCAGTGTCAATATTGATCCAGATGCCTTAGCTCGGCGGATCAATCCGACACAACCTGAAACGGCACGTGTATCCGCCGGGAAAGAAGCCATTCGGTTAGCTCGTGAGTGCATACACAATCACCGGGATTTTTCAGTTGAAACGACCTTGTCCGGTGGATACGCGATTCGCCTCATGAAGGAAGCCAAACTTAAGCAGTTTGAAATTACAATGTTTTATATTGGCCTTGGAGATCCGAATTTGAATATTGAGCGTGTTGCCAGCCGGGTTCGTAATGGAGGACATCATATTCCTACCAAGGACATTTTACATCGTCATCAATCCTCTATGCAGAATCTGCTTCCTCATTTAGATCTGCTGAATGACTTAATTGTTATAGATAACAGTGCATTAGATGGACAGATCGTTCTTGAATCCAATAATGGCAGATTGAAATATCAACATTCCAACTTACTGATTGGGTTACCCCTATTCGAAATCAGTTGAACCGCATATAACCTGATTCCTACCTGTGTTCATCGCACGGATGAATCAGGTTTTTTGTTTTTTATCGACAAACATACGTTCCCTGACAACTTATAGCGCCCTTGATTTGGTATACTGTGTAAAAAACCATCCATACATAGAATCTGACGGAAGTAATTGGATCTTATAGAAAATTATAGTGTGGAAACCTAATGATGATTGAGGAAACATTACTATAGTGAGGAGAACAACCATGCCTGAGAAAATTATACGTATCTTTAATATCATTAATGCGATCCAAGCGAATCCTGGTATATCCGCAACGGATCTAGCCTTTAAGTGTGATGTAGATGTAAGGACGATTTACCGTGATCTAAGGCTGCTGGATACTTTTGCTCCCATAACTAATACAGGCAAAGGAACTGGCTACCGGTTTATGGGCAAGTTCTTTATGTATCCACTTAATTTTTCAGAACAAGAAGCACTGGTATTCTCTCTTCTACCCTCAATGGTGGATGAAGACAAACTCCCTCCCGGATTCCATACAGCATACGATAAAGTGATGTCCACACACCACAAAGAAAAATCCAAGCAAAACAGTATCATTGAGGACATCACTAATATTATTCAGATGGGTACACCAGCTTACCGTAAAGAAAGCCCCAATTTTCTGCAACCGATTATTCAGGCTATTCTAGAGCAAAAAACGATTGAGACTGTTTATCATACCCAGTATCGGAATGAAACTACGGAGCGCAAAATTGATCCTTATTACCTAGTCCCACGTGATCAACGATTCTATTTAATCGGATTCTGCCATACCAAGCAGGACATTCGGACGTTTCGAATCAGCCGTTTTCTGAAAGTGGATCCTACGACTCAAACGTTCGACAAGAGTGAATTTAATATCAAAAAGTATCTCAAGAACACGTGGTCGATTGAACAGGGCGAAAAAAACATTACTTTTAAAGTACGGTTTAATGCTGAGGTTGCCAGGTACATTAAGGAGGAAGAATTGTTCGTTCATCCACGAATGAAGGATCTTAAAGACGGCAGTATGATTTTTGAGGTGACCGTAAATAACGAAAATGAGTTTATAAGGTGGATTCTGCAGTATGGACCTGCCGCTGAAATATTAGAGCCTGCTTCTGTACGTGAAACCTTAAAAGGCCAGTTGGCGCAATGGACAGAGATGTATAAATAAGATAAGCAGGAACTGATCATAATAACTCGAAATATACAAGGTAGGAAGGATGTGGGTCTCTTGAACTATAATTGGTTTGCGGATTTGTATGAAATATGCAATAACGATCCATTTTGTAGAAAGATCCTCCTTGTGGATCATTATGATCAGGGTGAACAATGGCTGACCCGGATAACAAAGGAACACGGACCTCTTCTAGGTGTGGTAACAGAAACGTTAAGGTCTCTCGTTGTGAAGCGGACAAAACCGGAACTGGTAAAACGAGGGCTTCGTCTTTTAAATAGTAAACAGACGTTCTGGGTTGTCCAGAATCTTATGGTTGATATGGCAGAGCGTCAAGATAAGTACATACCAGCCGAGATGATTACCCCTGGTATCGTTCAAAGCTTTCACCATGCGATTGAGGAACTCCGAGGGGCGGGTATTTGCGCTTCAGAGCTTTCTATTTCTGTTTTTGAACATGTGCAAAAAGGTCTCTACATCACTGAGCTGCTCACTTTATATGAGGACTGGTTAGAACAGAATCACTTTACTGATTTTGCAGGTCTGCTTGATTACATACCGGAAGCTAATAAAGCAGCAAATAACCATCTCTTCATCCATAGAGACATGGAGAAGTTCTCTTTTGTGGAGAAAGAAATGCTAAGGCGCATCGCCGGAGATAGACTTCTCATTCTTCCGCAAGATGGTTCTTTCCCATCATCCCCACAGAACGGAGATCATTTTGATGTTCGGTTGTACCATGCCACAGGAACTTTAGCTGAGGTTCGTGAAGCATTCCGACGTATCTGCAATCAGGATCATTCCTTCGATCAAGTAGAGATCGTTGTTTGTAATTATGAGGCTTATAGTGAAGCGATATATACGCTCAGCCAAGCTCTCGATATTCCTTGTACATTTTCAAAAGGTCTACCCGTCACTTATACAAAGGTTGGAAAGGCTTCGCTGGCTTATCTCGAATGGCTGGAATGCAACTACGATGTAGAGTGCTTACTTAAGGCTCTCCGACACGATTATATGTCATTTCATCATTTTGGAGACTCCGTAGATAAGGCTAATCTCATACTTGCTTTGGAGCAAAGCGGAATTGGATGGGGAAGACAACGTTATTCCATGTTAGAGGCTGCAGGTAATGCTGAGTTAAGGGGAAGACACACTGAAGCGATCAGGTTGTTAGACCGGGCTTTTAAAGGACTGTTTCAAAAACTGCCTGATTCGGGTCAAGTGACGTGGACTCCTTTGGTGATCTTGCACGCATTGATAGATTTTCTTGAAAAGTACACCGTTCCATCCAGTGATGCTGACTCACTTGTTGTCGCTGAACTGATCGATCAAATGAAGCTGCTGGAGGTTGTTTCTCCTCGTGCGCTGTCCAGCGAGAGCGCGCTGCGTTATGTGAAAGACATGGTAGAGGGTATTCGTATCTTTGGTGGCGGACCAGCTAGCGGAAAGCTACATATATCTTCTCTTCAAGATGGCGGCGTATCGGGAAGAAATCAGACGTACATCTTGGGCATGAGTAATGAGGCTTGGTCATTACAGCTCCGGCAGGATCCTGTATTACTGGATATGGAACGCAGGAGTTTGGAGGGGTTACTCCTATCTACTGAGCGGACAGAGCATATTATTCGTGAACGCGAGACCCGATTAGGGTTGCTTTCAGGACGAGTGACGCTAAGCTATTCCAGTTATGATCCGGCAGAACAGAAAGAAATCATTCCGGCTTTTGTGTTATTACAGGCTGCTAGAATCGTAACGGGCGATTCCCAGATGGATCTGACAGGACTAGGACAGGTACTCGGTAAACCGGTTGGCTATATGTCGAGTGACCCGATAAAAGAGCATCTGTTGGATGGGACGGATCGTTGGCTAGGACGGTTCTACACTGAGGGGAAACTGCAAGATGGACTTTCCACACTACGCCAATCCTTTCCATTCACCGCTAATTTGGATCAAGCAGAAATGCGAATTAGCGAGGGAACCCTATCAGAATATGAGGGAATGCTCTCGACGGATACATTTACGGTTAGTTATCTAAACAATCCTGAGACGTATCTTAGTGTGACGCAGCTCGAACGATATGCGGAATGTCCCAAGAGGTTTTTCTTTTCTCAAGTACTGAAACTTAGGGCAAAGGAGACTGCTGATTTCGATCGGTCCCGGTGGCTGGATGCGGCTAGCAAAGGCAGCTTGCTTCACAGTATCTTTTACCACTATCTGAAAGAGATGTCTGCAGGTTCAATAAATGAGGATAGGCTTAAACATGATGAATACAGACTTCAGGAAATCACAGAGCAGGTCATCCGTGAGTATGAAGCGATGGTGCCGCCGCCAACTCCACATATCTTTCATAAAGAATGTGATTCGGTGCGGCGTGATGTCGCCATTTTTTATCAAATGGAGCGGAAATCCGAGGGACGGCCACGTTTTTTTGAGCTCGAATTGACCCTAGACGGACAACCCATGAGTGTTAGACTGGACAATGGTATTGTGATCAGAATGAAGGGATTTGTGGACAGGGTAGATGAGATCAGACCACACAAGTACAAAATTTATGATTACAAGACTGGCAGCCCGGCGAAGTATGACGAGAACGAGTATTTCTCACAGGGTACGCAGCTGCAGCATGCGTTGTATGCTGTTGCGGTTGAACAGTGGCTTAAGGATAGCGGTATTGATACGGAGGCACGTGTTGTAGAGTCGGCCTATTATTTTCCAACGGAACGAGGCAAGGGAAACGAGGTATCCCGGGTTCAAAATAAGACTGCGGAGCTTTCGGAGCTGGTGGAACATCTATTAGCATCAATGGAGTCAGGAACGTTTGCTGCAACGACAGAGTCGAAACGATGCTCCTATTGCGATTACGGGGCGGTATGCAGGAATGAATCAGAACGTACAAAGGAAAAATGGGACTTAGCCCTAAATACTCCACTGCTTCACCATATCAAGGAGGTAGAGCGTTTTGGTTGATGATCAGACGGCCAGAGAGCGAATTCTAGAGGTACTAGACCGGACATTGATGGTGGAAGCAGGGGCAGGATCAGGGAAGACGACATCACTCGTTGGCCGGATGATTGCATTGATTAAGTCAGGGAGCGCCGGGGCCGAGCAGATTGCAGCCATTACTTTCACGCGGAAAGCAGCGGATGAACTGAAGAGCCGGTTCAGACTGGAGCTGGAGCGGCAGATCCGTAAGGCGATAGAGCCAGAGCAGGCACTGCTGCAGCAGGCTTTAAAGGAGATCGATCGGTGCTACATTGGCACGATTCATTCTTTTTGTGGCAGACTGCTTAGGGAGAGACCGATTGAGGCGAGACTGGATCCTATGTTCCGTGAAATTGAAGAAGATGAAGCGAACTTGCTGCGGGATCAATGCTGGGATGAGTATCTAGTGAGTTTGATCGAGAACGGTCAGGAAAATATTATGGCGGGCCTTGCGTCCCTGCAAGTGAATGTGGAGGATCTGCATCAGGTGTACAAACGGGTATGTGACTACACAGACGTACATATTGAGACGGTTGACTCTCCAAGACCTAACTTTGACCTTATTCGATGTTCTCTGCCCAAGATGATAGAAGAAGCAGGTCGTTATATTCCAACACAGAAACCAGAGCAAGGCTGGGATACGCTGCAGACACTGGTTCGTGATGGCAAGAGAATGTTGGATTTACATGGGCTTGATGATGATATGCGAATGCTGCAGCTCGCACTGATGTTCGATCGGAAAATCGATGCTACCTTGAAGAGGTGGACAGATACTGCTATGGCCAAGGAATATAAAGGTATGTTCCAGGAGTGGCAAAGCCGTGTCTTGTTTCCCTTTCTTTGTGCTTGGCGGGAGCATCTATATCCGCAGTTGATTGATTTTGTCAGACCAGCTGTTGATTATGGCTCACACAAGCGAAACGAACTAGGCGTTCTAGACTTTCAGGATCTACTGATGCGGGCAACAGCGTTACTCCGTGAGCATGAGCATGTACGGCGTTTTTTTGCTGCTCGTTATACACGTCTGTTCATAGATGAATTTCAGGACACGGATCCCATTCAGGCAGAGCTCATGTTTCTGCTGACAGGTGATGACCCAGGAGAAGCGAATTGGAGACGGATTACACCTAAACCGGGATCCTTATTTATTGTTGGAGATCCTAAACAGTCGATCTATCGGTTTCGCCGCGCGGATATTTCTACCTATAATTGGGTCAAGAACAAGATCAGTACCTGTGGTGAGGTCCTTCAGCTAAGTGCTAATTTTCGGTCTATTCACCATCTTGGTCAATTCACTAATGATGAATTTAATACCCGGTTTCCAGAGACTGAGTCTGAACATCAGGCGGCTTTTGTACATATGGATACACGAACAGCTAATCCGGAGAATGGTATACAGCATGGAGTCTACACGATGACTCATGCGAAAATGGCTGGAGGTCAGGCAGCGATTGCCGAAGCAGATGCAGATCGGGCCGCTCGTTATATTGCATGGGCTTGCAGTGGTCAATTGAAGATTCAGGAGAAGCAGCCGGGAAGTGACGGTGGTTTCCTTGTAAGGGACGCATCACCGAGTGATTTCCTGGTACTCCTGAAACGAAAAGATTTCTTACACATCTACGCTGCAAAGCTGGATCAATACGGAGTTCCCTCTGTTACGGCTGGGAGTTCGGCGATATACGAAGAAATAGATGCGCTTGCTGTGCTTGCAAGTTGTCTTAACGACCCCGGAGATCTGGTATCCCTGTTAGCTGTGCTGAAGGGTATGTTATTTTGTGTTAGTGATAATGCACTCTTCCATTATAAGATGGAGGGGTTCCCGATTAACTATACTACTTTACCGAATCAGGCAGAGGTCGGGGAAATAGCTTATCCAGTATATGAAGCGCTGGTACGACTCGCTGAATACACGGCTATGATTAGGAGGTTGCCGGCAATATCGGCACTGTTATATATAATAGAGGATCTAGGGATGATTCCTCTCGCAGCAGTTCGTCAGACCGGCCGGGCGCGTGCCGGAACATTGATCAAGCTGCTGCATCTGCTGCACAAGGACAGCCTAGTTGCAGCAAATTGGCCGGAACTGAGCTTGTATCTAATGCGGGTCGTAAAAGAAGCGAAGCTAGAGTGCGGAGATCTGTTCGCAGGTGAGCAGGATGCTGTTCGCATCATGAACCTTCATAAGGCCAAAGGGCTTGAGGCACCAGTGGTACTTTTAGCTTGTCCCTGCGGGGAGTCTGACCACGATGCCACAGAGCATGTGGACCGGATGGGGGATTCCTCTCGCGGATACTTCAGTATCACGCGGCGAAGAGGATATCAAGAGGATGTGATCGCCCATCCACCAGGGTGGGAGGGACTCGCCGAACGAGAGCGATTGTACATGAATGCTGAAAAGGAGCGGCTGCTGTATGTCGCCGCTACTCGCGCAAAGCAGCTTATGATCATTAGCCGATATCCGGACCGTCCAGCCATCGATCCCTGGAGCAGCTTCGATACTGGGATTCAGGAAGATAGAGAGCTGGATGATCTTGAGGTTATGACTGAGGTGCCTTCACGTTACGAAGGGGTACATGATGAAACGGCAGATGAAAATAATGGCCGTCAGTGGCGAAGCCGGCTGGCACAGCCGACGTACCAGACAGCATCGGTAACGAAACTAGTCAAGACCAGAGCTGTCCAGCCCCCTAGGCCGCTTGCGGGAAGAGGTATGGCATTCGGCAGCGTGGTTCATCGCTGCATTGAGCTGCTTGGGAGTGGCGCTGAATCCGAGCAGATGGAGCTGCACATCAGGATGATTGCCGAAGAAGAGGGTATGAATGAAGCATTGATCCCGGACGTGCATGCGATGCTGGAGGAAGTGGTGAATCATCCGCTGTGGCGACGTGCGCTGGTGGCGAAGCGGTGGATTCATGAGCTTCCGCTACGTACGGTGAGGACGGATCTAGAACTGGATCTGGAGAGCGAAGCTTCGACAGCAGGTTCAACAGCAAAGGCCCTGTATTTGAAAGGCGTTATTGACTTCCTCTTTGAAGAGGAGGACGGCTGGGTGATTATTGATTTTAAAACGGATGTGTATGAAGAAAGGCAGCAGGCAGCATTTGTGGAATTTTATCGGCCGCAGGTGGGGGCTTATCGGGAAGAGTTGGAGAGGGCGTTTGGGATGACGGTGAAAGAGATGGGGCTTTATTTTTTGCATGGGGGTGAGTATGTTGTTCTAGAGTAGTGCTACGGTTCATTCTTAGTTAACTAAATATGTATGCAGCAAAATCTGGAACCGAGAGAAGTGTCCATCAATATGAGTGAACATAAAGGGTATCCCCAACTTGAAAATGGTCGAGGTAGTCTCCGGGCAATTCAAGTCTGGGTGAATGATCATGGGACAGAGTCAGTTGATTTGGTGACTACGCAGCTATCCTTAAGAGGGAAACTAAAGTGGGTATCACCAATACGCAGTAATTCAATGGCGGAATACAGAGATGTGGGGTTTCTAGAAAGAGTTGGTGTTTCAGATAAACTCACTGTGCCTCTGGGCACCTTTTGGCCTTCTAGGGGACCACAGTGGGATGGTCTTGGCGTAACGGAAGCCGAAGAAGTTATTCTGGTGGAGGCAAAGGCTAACTTAAAGGAGCTGAAGTCCCCAGGGACCAAAGCGGGAGAACAATCTTTGGCGTTAATTAGGCAAACCCTAGACGAGGTGAAAGATGGTTTAGGGATAGGTGTACAGTTTGATTGGACAAAAACCTACTATCAGTATGCAAATCGAGTAGCACATTTGTATTATCTTCGTGAGTTAAACGGGATTAAGGCTTTCCTGATTAATGTATATTTTATAGGAGATCAGAGTGTAAAAGGACCATCTTCGGTTGCAGAATGGCAGATTGCTATTAGACGAATGAAGAAGATGCTCGGGCTGGATTATCCAAATATTTTGCAACCTTACATGTATGATTTGTTTATAGATGTTCAGACCATGAAGGGCATAACATGACTGGATAAGTATATAGCTTGTTTGTAACAATGAGAATGGGATGGGGGAGACAGAAATGTCAACAGTTCAATTATCTGAAGAAATGCTCAAATCTCATGGTTGGGCCTATTTGTTTGATTTATCACATTTGAAAGACTCCCAAGAAGATACAATAAATGAGCAAATCAGAAACATTTATTTTTCTGCGGTTAACGAATTATCCAAACAAAGATCCAAAAAAATAAAGAAAGGGCCCTTTGTTGTTTGGAACTGTATGAAGTGGCTCATTGGAGATAACAATCAACCAACTGATGGTTATGTACTATTCGTAACTCCTTTCTATCATAAAATTACTGGTAGAGATGTTGATCCTATTGTTGAGGAAATGTGGAAACATAAAGGCTATATTAGGGCTTCCTCAGCGATACCTATATTAGAAGGAGCTATTCCAGCTTGTTTGTATGAAGAGGGTGAGGTTACTCCTGTAGAGATGGATAAGAGGCTCTTATCCAAACTATCGGATATATTCGAAGAACATCAATACATGTTAAGCCAAATAAATCCCGGAATGGAGCTTCGGGCGAATCCGTACGAAAATTAATGGACTATAGTCTTAATAATGAAATATCCCCACTTGTAGATATGAATTACATATAGTAACTCCAATTTGTAATTCACCTCTTCGTAATACAGAGCCTGTCTTAGAAGCTTATGGAGTTGAAGTTTTTGTGGAGTTGAAATGAAATGTAATTTAGAATGATTCAAGAATTATTTTCATAAGCAGTATTACCAAATAGCTCACGGAAAGGTTATATTATAATTTGCGTCGAATTAAGGATATAAATAAGATACTATAGCAACACCTAGTAATTTTAATCTAACTTTAATGAGCCATTTCTTATAGTGAGATCTTAGATTATAAAGTTTATAAGTATTAAAAATAAAGGCTAATTTATAGAGGGTGAGATTTTGTTGAAATAACAACGAGAATAACAAACATTCACTCGTTTTGAGATAGATTTAACTCAAAGTGGAGCACATTTTGCTAGCACTTTAATAATAGATGAACTATGAGAGCTTTTGGCTTATGCAGGTGATGTCTCCGCTTCAAAAGATATTGAATCTTTTAATTATATATGGATTAGACTCGACTTTACTGTTATTTAGAGCGCAGATATTTATGGCGTAGAGATGAACAGGCACGGTCCTTACTGGGCGCTTTTGAATTTTAGAGTAAGGGGCCACCTGTTTTTTCGAGTGATTACGGATAGCTATTAAAGTCGAAGATTTATCATTACAATCAACTTGGAATTCTCCAAATAGGGTTCTGTCTTTACGGATGACCAGATGGGGCTGTAATAATTGACCATGGAGATGAGCAGAAAAGGGACCGCCATTGAGCGGTTGCGAGAAAAATCTAGCAAACATAAGAGTAACGCTATGCAATACCACGCCAAAACGATAATAATCCCGGCGTCCATGCTAGGTTAAAGAGAAAAGGAAGGAACTTATAAATGAGAACAATCAAATCAGCATGCCAATTACAACCCAAGGCCCTTGAAATAAATGTTGGTGATCAGATCGAGCAACTGGATCAGATCATTCATGACACAAATGGGCAGGATTATTTCAAGAAAACATTCATAACAGACGGAATGAAAATTCTTCTATCCAAAGGTATGGCACGTCTTGCTGGAAAGTCAAACGATACTGTGTTCCATCTTAAACAAGCCATGGGTGGTGGTAAGACACACTTGATGGTTGGATTTGGACTACTTGCAAAGGATTCGGCGCTTCGGGAGACAAAAATAGGCTCGATTCCATATCAGTCCGATTTTGATGCGGCAAAGATCGCCGCTTTTAATGGACGTAACAATCCTCATACATATTTCTGGGGAGAAATTGCCCGTCAGTTAGGTAAAGAGGGTCTTTTCAGGGAATATTGGGAATCCGGTGCAAAGGCTCCTGATGAGCAGTCATGGATAAAACTGTTCGAAGGTGAAGAGCCTATTCTTATACTTTTGGATGAAATGCCGCCATATTTCCATTATTACAGCACTCAAGTATTGGGGCATGGAACGATCGCAGACGTGATTACCAGAGCATTTTCTAACATGCTGACAGCAGCTCAGAAAAAGAAAAATGTTTGTATTGTCGTATCTGACCTGGAGGCCGCCTATGATACTGGCGGAAAGTTGATCCAACGTGCTCTTGATGATGCTACACAGGAGTTGGGACGTGCGGAGGTTTCGATTACTCCGGTTAACTTAGAATCTAATGAAATCTATCAAATTCTTCGCAAACGGCTCTTTCTCTCGTTGCCGGAAGAAAGCGAGATAGCAGAGATTGCCTCCGTTTATGCGTCAAGGTTGGCAGAAGCAGCAAAGGCCAAAACAGTTGAAAGAAGTGCTGAAGCATTAGCCAACGATATTGAGTCAACCTACCCATTTCATCCAAGCTTCAAGAGTATTGTTGCCCTGTTTAAGGAAAATGAAAAGTTTAAACAAACGCGTGGTTTGATGGAGTTGGTTTCACGTCTTTTAAAATCGGTTTGGGAAAGCAGCTATGACGTGTATCTGATTGGTGCTCAGCATTTTGATCTTTCCATTCATGATGTCCGCGAGAAGCTTGCTGATATCTCAGAAATGCGTGATGTGATTGCAAGAGACCTCTGGGATTCCACAGACAGCGCTCATGCGCAAATCATCGACATTAACAGCGGTAATCATTATGCAAAACAGGTTGGAACTTTGTTGCTAACAGCAAGTCTTTCAACCGCTGTCAATTCTGTAAAGGGTCTTACTCAAAGTGAGATGCTTGAATGCTTAATTGATCCCAATCATCAAGGAAGTGGGTTCCTAACCGTATTCAATGAGCTTCAAAAGTCAGCATGGTATTTACACCAGACCCAGGAAGGCCGTAACTATTTCAGTCACCAGGAGAACTTAACAAAAAAGCTGCAAGGCTATGCAGATAAAGCTCCGCAGAACAAGGTGGATGAATTGATCCGCCATCGTCTTGAAGAAATGTATAAGCCAGAAACTAGAGAAGCTTATGAAAAAGTATTGCCTTTGCCTGAAATGGACGAAGCAGCTGCTGTTCTAAAGACAGGACGGGCACTCTTGATTATTAGTCCTGATGGAAAGACCCCTCCAGGTATTGTTGCAAACTTTTTCAACGATTTGGTTAACAAAAATAACGTGTTAGTTTTGACTGGGGATAAGTCATCTATTGCCAGTATTGATAAGGCAGCTCGCCATGTCTATGCAGTAACAAAAGCGGATAAGGAAATTCCTGATTCACATCCGCAGCGAAAAGAACTAGATGAGAAGAAAGCTCAATATGAACAGGATTTCCAAACCACTGTTCTTTCTGTGTTCGATAAACTTATCTTCCCAGGAAATAATCGGGGGGAAGACGTACTTCGACCTAAAGTTCTTGATAGTACGTATCCATCCAACGAACCCTACAATGGGGAACGGCAGGTTGTAAAAACGCTGACTTCCGACCCCATTAAGTTATATACCCAGATCAGCGAAAACTTTGATGCCCTTCGTGCCAGAGCCGAGTCTTTGCTTTTCGGTTCTCAGGATGAGGCACGTAAGACTGACTTACTCGACAGAATGAAGCAGAAGACTCAAATGCCGTGGCTTCCAAGTCGTGGGTTTGACCAGTTAGCTATTGAAGCTTGCCAGCGCGGTGTATGGGAAGACCTAGGCAATGGCTATATTACGAAAAAGCCGAAACCCAAAATGACAGAGGTCATTATTAGTGAAGATACTTCACCGGATGACTCCGGTACGGTGCGTTTGAAGGTCGATGTGGTGAATGCAGGCAATAGTCCTCGAATCCATTTTGCTGAGGATAGCGAAGTTTCCGAAAGTAGTCCCGTACTAAGTGACAACTCACTCGCAACCAAAGCACTGCGCGTACAGTTTCTAGCCGTCGACCCCACTGGGAAGAACCTAACTGGTGCTCCTACAACATGGAAGAATCGCTTGACACTGCGCAATCGGTTTAATGAAGCTTCTCGAACAGTAGAGCTGTTTGTTGCACCAAGAGGTTTAATTAAGTACACCCTAGATGGGTCAGAAGCTCGAAACGGAACGGAATATTCAGGGCCCATCCAATTGGGAAATGAAGAAACGACAGTTTATGTCTTTGCAGAGTGTGAAAGCCTTGAGGAAAAGCGTACCTTTACCTTTTACAAATCCGGCTCCAAGGAAGTTCCCATTATGAAAGAGGCTCCTGCGATTTGGTCTAGCCCATCACCAAAACGCTTGGATAGTTCCTCAAAAACATATGAGGGATTGAAGATGGCCAAGGAGAAAAGCATTGAATTTGAACAGGTGACACTAATGGTGGGTTCTGCACCTAAGGTCATCCATTTATCCCTTGGTGAAATGAAGATCAGTGCAGGGTTTATTGAAAAGGAGCTGGCACATCTTCAAACCCTCCTTAGCCCTGACGCACCTGTTATTATGACATTTAAAAAAGCCTACACGCCAACTGGTTACGATTTAGAGCAATTTGCCAAGCAGCTAGGTATTGAGATAGGCAACGGAGAGGTAGAACAAAAATGAGCGGCACTACTGATTTTGGAGCACCAACAGAATTTGGAATGCACCATTTCTATGTGGACATTCCCGCGGCTCCACGTGATGCTATCTGTATTTATGAGGACTTTGGCTTCGATGGCGATGAAGCTCGCCGCGAAACAGTTGAATGCAGACTGATTCTTGCTCGAGAACTCTGGAACAAAATTCGGGATGAAGCCAGGCGAGACTTTAATGCACGCTTAAAGAACAAAAAGCAAAGTACTGGAAATTGGACAATCGGGAAAGTTAAGCTGGACCGCTTTCTGGGAAGGGAGTTGTGCGTCCTTGGCTGGGCGGCGGAGCATGCCTCGCCTGATGAGTGCCTTGTCATATGCCAAAAGTGGCTAGCATTGCGTCCCGAGGAACGCTGGTGGCTTTACAGCAAAACTGCCTCAGAGGCAGGGCATGAAAATCAATCAGGGCACGGCTGGCGCAAAGCACTCTACTGCGCATTGTCTGACGGTTCGAATATTAAGCTTGAACCCAAAAAGAAGCCAAAGAAAAAACAGAAACCAGAAGAACAGGAGCCCCTGACTCTTTTTGATTTCATAGAAAAGGGAGATATCTAATGGCACTAGCACCATTTGAATGGAAAGACAGACCGTCACTGATTGAACATCTGTTTCCAGTTCAGAAAATATCTGCTGAAAGTTTTAAGGAACAGGAAGCTCGTCAAAGTAAAACACTAACTCCGCTCGGCAGTTATTGGAAGGGCAGAAAACCTCTTGTACTGAATAAAGCGTGTATTTTGGGGTCACTACTTCCTGCCACAGAAGATCGTCTTAAAGATCTAGAAATCTTTGAACTATTGATGGGGATGGATTCTAGATCCATGCAAAAACGTATTGTAGCAGCTCTGCCAACTTCAAAACAAAGTACTGTCGGTGAATATTTAGTTTTACCGTACAATGAACAGGTGAAGAACGCAAAAAGACCTGAAGAGATAGGGGATTCACTTTTCACCCATGTTTGGACAAAAGTGAACAACTACCTTGGCACTTCGGCTACCTCCTTTCCAGAATTAATAGAACAAATCGGGATAGCACGCTTTGGGCGACGCCCGAGAGTTGCAGATGTTTTTAGTGGTAGTGGTCAAATCCCTTTTGAAGCTGCCCGTCTTGGTTGTGATGTTTATGCTTCGGATTTAAACCCTTTAGCATGTATGTTGACTTGGGGGGCTCTGAACATTGTTGGAGGACGATCTATAGATACAAATCGTGACTTTCGTCAAGAGCAGTTAACAGTATTGGAAAAAGTCCGTTGTGATTTGGATGCGTTAGGTGTTGAGAATGACGGAAACGGGTGGTATGCCAAAGCATTTTTATACTGTGTAGAGGTCAAGTGTCCTGAAACAGGTTGGCTAGTCCCTCTTTTACCTAACCTCGTAAGTTTAGGGCATTCTGTTATTGCTCGATTAATACCCGACCCAACTAATAAGCGGTATGATATTGCCATTGAGTATGTTGATGAATTGGATTCAGAATATATAAGCACAGGAAGTATTCGTTCAGATGGTCCAAGGCAAGATTCATATGTATATCACATTGTGGATGGTAAAGAGTACCGAATCAAAATTCCAACAATTCGAGGAGATAATAGAGACGGCACAAATAATTTAAGGCTTTGGGAGAAAAATGACATTATTCCTAGAGAAGATGATGTTTTCGGGGAACGACTGTATGCTATTCTATGGACTAACTCGAAAAATAACTCTCGAAGCGCTAGGCAGGAATTTCGTTCGGTCACTGGTGAAGATTTGGTAAGAGAGCAAAAGGTTGTTAATTATGTTGCCGAACATCTGAAAGAGTGGCAAGAAAAGGGCTACATCCCCGATATGGTAATTGAAAAGGGATATAATACTGATCAGCCAATTCGTGAGAGAGGCTGGACCCATTGGCACCATTTGTTTAATCCAAGACAGCTGTTGGTTAATGGATTAATCAACAAACATACTTCAGCTAATTTCAAATTTGCTTTTACACAAGTCTTAAATAATAATTCGAGACTTAGTCGATGGAATTCCAGAAGTGGTGTAGGTCAAACCGCAAGTGTATTTGACAATCAGGCCTTAAACACCCTCTATAATTACGGTTGCCGTGGTTTCTCCTTTTTAGATAGCCTTTTATCGCCAGCATATAAGTCTTACAGGGTTCCAGATGAAATAAGTATAAGCATCAACTCTCAGCCTGCCCAGAATATTGATAGTGTTAATGATCTCTATATCACTGATCCGCCCTATGGAGATGCGGTGAAATATGAAGAAATCACCGAATTCTTTATCGCATGGCTTCGTAAGAATCCTCCTCAGGAGTTTGCCCACTGGACTTGGGATAGTCGACGTTCAATCGCAATCAAAGGCGAGGACGAAAGTTTCCGCCAAGGGATGGTGGCAGCATATAGGAAAATGGCTCAATACATGCCGGATAATGGAATTCAAATTTTAATGTTTACCCACCAAAGCGGTACTATTTGGGCTGATATGGCGAATATTGTATGGGCGAGTGGTCTGCAGGTAACCGCCGCTTGGTATGTGGTCACAGAAACGGATTCAACCTTACGTGATGGTGCCTATGTAACTGGCACAATCATGCTTGTCCTACGAAAGCGAAAAGAAAATCTCGAAACATTTCGGGACGACCTCGGTTGGGAAATAGAGGATGCCGTTAGAGAACAAGTTGAATCCCTTGTTGGATTAGATAGATCTATTAGAGCTCAAGGATCAGAAGGACTCTACAATGATGCTGACTTACAGATGGCTGGATATGCAGCCGCTTTGAAAGTTCTAACAGCTTACTCCCTTATTGACGGTAAGGACATGGTCACCGAGGCAGAAGCGCCTCGTCAAAAAGGTAAAAAGACCTTTGTGGATGAATTGATCGAATTTGCAGTTCAGACAGCCGTCCAATTCCTTGTCCCGTTGGGCTTTGAAAAAGGGGAATGGCAGAAGCTGCAAGCCGTAGAGCGGTTTTATCTTAAGATGGTGGAAATGGAGCATCAGGGTGCCAATACTCTGGATAATTACCAGAACTTTGCCAAGGCCTTTAAAGTCCATCACTTTGATCAGTTGATGAGTGACGGATCCAAAGCCAATTCCGCACGTTTGAAACTCTCGGCTCAGTTCAAAGGCGCGATGATGTCTGAAGACACTGAATTTGGGAAGACGCCATTGCGGGCTTTACTTTACGCTCTCTATGAACTCTACAAAGAGGTGGAAGTAGAAGACGTGCTCTTGCACCTGATGGACAATTGTCCTAATTATTTACCCAACAAGACCTTACTCTCCAAAATGGCAGATTATTTGGCGGAAAAACGTGAAGGTCTGAAAGGCACAAAAACCTTCAAACCCGATGTTGAGGCGAGCTGTGCACGCATACTTTCGGAGGCAATAAGAAACCAGAGGTTATAAGATATGACGTTAAAGCGGTTTTCATCACGAACGGAACGGTTGGATACAGATTTTTTGGCCGAAACTCTTAGAGGCGCATCTAAGTACTTCCGAATTGCGGGCTATTTTAGGAGTTCAATCTTTGAGCTGGTTGGCGAGGAAATCTCTAAAATTCCTGAAGTAAAGATTATTTGTAATTCTGAACTGGACCTGGCTGATTTTCAGATGGCAACAAGGCGGAGTACGGCCCTTAAAGAGCATTGGAACGAAATAGATGTTGAAGCGGAAGCGCTCCTAAAAAAGGAGCGCTATCAAATCCTAGATAAGCTATTGCAGTCTGGAAATGTGGAAATAAGGGTTGTGCCGCGAGAGCGCCTGTTCCTTCATGGAAAAGCAGGATCTATACATTATCCTGATGGTAGTCGCAAGTCTTTCATTGGTTCTGTTAATGAGTCGAAAAGTGCCTTTGCCCATAACTATGAACTGGTATGGCAGGATGACGATGAGGAAAGCGCTGATTGGGTAGAGAGGGAGTTCGGGGCCTTGTGGAACGACGGTGTTCCTCTGCCGGAAGCCATACTTGCAGAAATCAATCGTGTGGCTAATCGTCGGGAGGTCACGGTAGAAGTATTGAAGCCGTCTGAGGTCCCGGCTGCTGCAATGGCTGAAGCTCCGATATATCGGGGCGGAGAACAATTGCAGCCCTGGCAGCGCTCCTTTGTAACCATGTTTTTGGAGCATCGAGAGACTTACGGTAAAGCCCGCTTACTTTTAGCTGACGAGGTCGGGGTTGGTAAAACGCTCTCCATGGCTACTAGTGCTCTGGTGAGTGCTCTTCTTGAAGATGGTCCCGTTCTCATTCTTGCTCCGTCCACGTTAACAATTCAATGGCAAATTGAGATGATGGATAAGCTGGGGGTTCCCGCGGCTGTCTGGTCTTCTCAAAAAAAGGTGTGGCTTGGTGCTGAAGGGCAAATTTTATCTCCCCGCGGAGATGCATCTTCAATAAAAAAGTGTCCTTATAAAATTGCTATCATATCGACTGGATTAATCATGCACCAGCGGGAGAGGTCTGAGTTCGTCAAAGAAGCAGGAATGCTCCTTAAGAATCGATTCGGGACAGTCATTCTGGATGAAGCACACAAAGCACGGGCAAGAGGTGGGCTGGGCGATAAAGCAGCTGAACCGAATAATCTTCTTGCTTTCATGCATCAAATTGGAAAGCGTACTCGGCATTTGATTCTCGGTACTGCAACCCCTATCCAGACAGACGTGCGGGAGTTATGGGATCTTTTGGGGATATTAAATAGTGGAGCAGAGTTTGTTCTTGGTGATTCATTATCCCCTTGGCGAGACCATGAACAAGCGATCCCGTTAGTAACTGGGAAAAGTCTGGTCGCTTCCGAGAGAGAGGCTTGGCAGTGGTTGAGCAATCCACTGCCTCCATCTAATGAACATCATATAGTCCAGCAGATTCGAGACCATTTATCAATAGATACCCATTCTTTCTTTAGCGCTCACCGGTTTGAAGACCTGGACTACATGATTCAGAACATTTGGCTTTCTGAATGTTTGGACCCCAGATTTTTCAAAGAAAATAACCCTGTATTGCGTCACACCGTTTTAAGAAAGCGAAAACAGCTTGAAGACGATGGCCTGTTAGAAAAAGTCGGCGTTAATACGCATCCGATAACCCGAAACCTGGCACAATATCAGTCTCGCTTTGTCGGCTTGGGGATTCCAACAAACACACCCTTTCAGGTAGCATATGAAAAAGCCGAAGAGTTTTGCAAGCTTCTTCAATCCAGAACCAAAGCTGGCGGCTTCATGAAATCCCTGATGCTACAGCGTATTTGTTCGAGCTTTGCATCTGGGTTGAAAACTGCACAGAAAATGCTTAAGCATTCTATTTCGAATGAAGATGAGGACCATACTGAAGAGGTAGAACATATTCTTTCTGAAATGACGCCTGCAGAAGTTGCCTGTCTCAAAGCAATAGAAACACAGCTATCACGTGCTGAAGCAGTAGATTCTAAACTCAATACCGTGAAGTGGTTCTTAACTGAATTCAGGACAGACGGGAAGACATGGCTTGAACATGGATGTATTATTTTCAGCCAGTACTACGATACGGCGGAATGGATTGCCAAAGAACTTGCCAAATCTTTCAAAGGTGAAGTTGTGGCCGTATATGCAGGGGTAGGGAAGAGTGGACTTTTTCGGGGCGAGCAATTTAACAATGTTGAACGTGAAGTCATTAAGGCTGCTGTTAGAACCCGCGAAATTCGGTTGGTAATAGCAACCGATGCGGCATGTGAGGGTTTGAACCTTCAAACATTAGGTACCTTGATTAACATCGATCTTCCGTGGAATCCATCTCGACTGGAACAGCGACTGGGTAGAATCAAGAGGTTCGGACAGGCTCGTAAGTTCGTTGACATGCTCAATCTTGTTTACAGTGAAACACAGGATGAGAAGGTCTATAATGTTTTATCTGAACGGCTGCGCGACACCTACGACATATTTGGCAGCCTTCCTGACACCATCTATGATGAATGGATTGAGAACGAAGAAGAGCTTAAGGAACGAATGAACGAATACTTGCACGAAAGAAAAAAGGCTCAGGATGCTTTTTCAGTAAAGTATCGTGGAACCTTAGATCCTGCGGCACATTTATGGGAACGATGTGCTTCTGTTTTATCTCGTCGGGACATTGTAAATAAACTTAGTGAGCCTTGGTGATAAGATCCGTATCCGCACGTTCTGTGCTCAGGAGGTGGGACACTGGAATTTTCAAAAAACTGAAACGAAACGGGCGCGGTACTGCCTATAATAGCAAGTAAATGCTCCACTTCGTTTCACTCAAATTGGGAATGAACAAGGAAATCCGGAAGCGACTGAAGCCGATGAATAGCCTCACCAATATGGACGCTGTAGAGAAAATTGTCTACCTCGACTTCACAGACTACAACGAGCGTTTTGCCGAACGAGTCACTCGCGACTTTGGTGATGCTGAAGTCAAAAAGAAACTGAACGCGATGTTTGAAGCACGATATCCCGTTTCGCCCATGCAAGAAGAGTAACTTTTGCTCTGGGTTCTTTAGGGTGGGGCCCTCCACCCAAAGAACCTTCATACCAATGCATGACACCAAAGAAATATGTATAAAGAATTTGATCATATATTTCCTTATTATGCTATAAGATTAAAGGAGCACATGGGAACTAAACAACTATCAGCATAATTTTCACAAATAAATACACCATAAGAACAAAAGTTCGCTGACAACCCTTTGTCAGCGAACTTTTGCTAATAATAGAGTTACATTATAACAAGGAAACTAGTCACGGCTAAGTTTGGTATAAGACTATCCGAAAGGACGAGAAACGATGAAAATTTTCCACACGGCAGACTGGCATCTCGGCAAGCTGGTACAAGGCATCTATATGACGGAGGACCAGCAATATATCCTTGAACAGTTTATCATGGATATTGAAACAGAGCAGCCCGATGTCATCATTATCGCAGGGGATCTATACGATCGTGCGGTTCCGCCGACGGAGGCAGTACAACTGCTTGATAAGGTACTGGAAACTATCATATTACAGTTGAAAATCCCTGTGCTGGCGGTCGCGGGTAATCACGATAGTCCGAGTCGGCTTGATTTCGGCAGCAGCATTATGAAAGCATCGGGGCTACATATCGCAGGAGAACTTACCAATCCTATGGAGTCCGTGGTCTTAAGTGATGAGAATGGTGAAGTTCACTTCCATCTCATTCCTTATGCAGAGCCGGGGAAAGTACGTTTTTTACTTGGTGATGAGAGTATTAGAACTCATAATGATGCCATGCAGAAGATCACGGACAATATTAAAAGAACGATGGATCCGAGCGCACGCCATATTTTTGTTGGACATGCTTTTGTAACGCCTGGGGGTGTAGCTCAGGATAATACAAGTGACTCTGAACGGCCGCTGTCAATTGGTGGGGCTGAGCATGTGAGCTCCGAATATTTTAACGGATTCCACTACACAGCATTAGGTCACTTGCACCAAGCTCATTATGTAGGCAACGAAACGGTACGATATGCCGGCTCGCCTCTGAAGTATTCCATTTCGGAAGAAACTCATAACAAGGGATATTTGATTGTTCATCTGGATGAACACGGAAACACAACGATTGAGAAAAGATTGCTGACACCGCGACGCGACATGCGGACAGTCGAAGGCCTGATCGCAGATATTGAGCGGCATGCAATCAATGAAGATTTTGTGTTCGTTCGCTTGCTGGATGAAGTATTGGTGTCATCGCCAATGGAACGGGTACGCTCGGTCTATCCAAATGCAATGCATGTTGAACGGAAGATGACTATCTCAGGGTTGATTAGGGAGTCACAGGCGGTTGATGGACGAGCAAAGATGGATGGACTGTCGCTGTTCAAAGCTTTTTATCAAGACGTAAAAGGAACAGAACTATCGTCAGAAACAGAGAAGTTGTTTATCGAAACGCTGCAGGAAATCCTGGAGAAAGAAGGTGAGCGTTATGAGACCGTTGAAGCTGACAATGACGGCGTTCGGGCCGTATAAAGATACAGAGGTTATTGATTTCTCCGAGCTTAAAGAGCACCGCTTGTTTGTGGTATCTGGAAATACGGGTGCAGGGAAAACTTCTATTTTTGATGCAATCTGTTTTGCTCTGTATGGAGATGCAAGTGGTGAAGATAGAAATGATAACAAGATGCTCCGCAGTCATTTTGCCGATGATCAGACACACACTTCTGTTGATTTGGAATTTGAACTAAAAGGTCGGATATATCGTGTATTTCGGCAGTTGGCCCATGTGAAGTCCGGAAACAAAGGTGCGACAGGCGATAGCTATGAATTATACGAAATCAACAGTGGACAGGCTGTCCCGATTGTCGATCGCTTTATTGTATCGCAGGTGGATGAGAAGATTCGCGGACTCATAGGACTCACCAAGGAGCAGTTTAGCCAGATCGTTATGCTGCCACAGGGTGAATTCCGCAAGCTGCTCACCTCAGAGACTGAGAATAAGGAGGAGATCTTGCGCCGGATTTTCAAAACCGGATTATATAAACAGGTCACCGACCATTTAAATGAACAACGTAAGGAGATGCAGCAAATCTGCTCGGAGCAGGCAAAAATGTTGGAATATCATATCGGCAATGTGAAGGGTTCTCTTGGCGGACGTGAAGACTCTGACCTGTACAAGGTATTTGAGCAGGAGAACCACAATACTTTTCAAGTACTTGAAGCATTAGATAAAGAGATCGAATATTATACTGTACAACTGAAAGAAAAGAAGCTGCTGCTGCAAGCTGAAATGACCAAGTTCCAAGAACATACGGCAGTCTATCATCAAGCTCAAACCGTGAATGGGCAATTTGATCTTTTGGATCAGAAATCTGAGGCAAAACAACAGCTAGTCGCGCAAGAGGATGTTATCATGCAGCAAACGGTGCAGCTTTCACTCGCAGAGCAAGCGGTTCATCTTCAGGTCTATGAACGGCATAATATTGAAATGACGGATGAACTAAGCCGTAAAAGCCAGTTACTCGAAGCTGCGCTTGCAGAATGTCTTCAGGCTGAAACTGCTCTCAATACGGCTACTGCTCTCTATAAGCAGGAAGAGGGAAAGGAAGAATTACGGAATCAATCTTTACGTGAACTGGATCGGCTTCAAGGATATTTGCCAGTAGTAAAAGAGATTGATCAGAGACAGCAACGAGACACGAAGCTTGCGATAGAAGTGGAGGCCTTGTCTAAGCAGTTGAATAATGCAATTGATGAGCTGGAGATCAAGCAAAACGAACGATCGTCTAAGGCAGCACAAGTTAAGGAATTTGAAGAAAAGGTTCTTCATTTGCCGGCAAAGACAGAGAAGCTTAACCTTTTAAGACAGCAGGCTGTAACTATGCAAGAATATCTGGGCCTTTTAGAAAAACTTACAAAGGAACAAACAGAGGAAAAAGGGAATAAAGAGTCATTTGAACAAGCAGATCAGGCGTATTTTGCAATTGAGGAACGCTGGATTGAAGGACAAGCAGGATTACTCGCAAGCCATCTTCATGACGGTGAGTTATGTCCGGTCTGCGGAAGTCTTGATCATCCCCAAAAAGCGGCAGCCACCGGCGACATTCCTACCAAAGATGAGCTTGAACGGATGCGTATGGAGAAATCTTCATTTGAAAAAAAATACCTCGAGGTAAAAGCGAAACTCACAACTACTGAACAGCAGATTCAAGAGAAGCAGCAACAGTTGCTGGAACAGGGGTATCCTTTAGAAGAGATTCAGGCTATTTACGCCGATCTGCTAATAGAGGTAAAAGTGCTGGCTGAAGAGGAAAAGCAACTGAAGGAATTTAATTCTATTTTGGTTCCACTTAAGCAAGCATTAGATACATTGGATAGCAAATTGGAGGAGTTACGCAAACACAAGGAACATACTCAAAATTTGTTCAATAACAAAAATACGGAACATGTAACTGAGAAAGCGCTATATGATCAATCGTTATCTAACTTGCCAGAAGATGTGCGTAGTCTCGAGAAACTAGAGCAGCATATCAAGATTACAGAGGTTAACAAAAGGCAACTGGAGGGCGCATGGAAGCAAGCACAGAGTCAATACCAGGAGGCGAATGAACGGAACATCAAGGCATCTGCAAGCCGAGTCAATGCTGAGAATATGAAGAGAGAAGCAATTGCCAACAAGGAAAAAGCTCTTCAAAGTTACCTCGGAGCGTTAGAACAGGCCGGGTTCGCTTCAGAAGAAAGCTATAAAGCAGCGAAGATGAGCGATGAAGCTCAAGCTGAGCTGAGGAAACAAATTGAAATGCACAAGGCCTCCTTGGCATCGGTAACCAAGCAAATTGAGGAATTAACTTTAATATTGGAAGGGAAAGAACGTCAAGATCTTGCCGTACTGCTGCAGAGCCTTAAAGAGCTGGAGCAATCTATTGATATCGTGCGTGGAGAGTATTTACAAGCTGAGAATAACTTTGATAAAGGTACGGAATTTAAGACGAATATTCTTATGGCCGAGCGTAGCTGTCAGAATGCAGAACGTGAACACCAACTCGTGAAAGATTTGTATGATGTTGTGCGAGGAGAGAATAGTAGAAAGATCTCTTTTGAGCGCTATCTGCAAATTGAGTTTTTGGACAAGATTATATACAATGCAAACCATCGCTTACAGAAGATGTCGGGAGGACAATACTACCTTATCCGCAGTGACCGTATGGAGAAACGCGGCAAGCAAAGTGGTCTAGGATTTGATGTGTATGACAATTACACCGCTCAGCTGAGGGATGTGAAGACATTATCCGGCGGAGAGAAATTTAATGCTTCGCTGTGTCTAGCGCTAGGAATGGCAGATGTTATTCAAGCCTATGATGGCGGTGTTTCACTAGAAACCATGTTTATCGACGAGGGTTTTGGTTCGCTGGACGAAGAGTCCCTGAACAAGGCCATTGATACTCTGATTGACTTGCAACAGTCCGGCCGAATGATTGGTGTGATTTCACATGTCCAGGAGCTGAAGCAAGCGATACCGGCGATCTTAGAGGTTAAGAAGACAAGAGAAGGGTATAGTTATACTAATTTTTATGTGAGTTAGATGCTATTAATGTATTTGCAGTATTATATCTACCTCCCTCATCCTCCCCATCAGGAGGATTTTTTATGCGAACATACACTCGCTGACAGATTATTGCTTTTTCAATGATGTACAATAGTGGAAAATAAGTGTCGAAAAAAGGGATATTTATCCGAATTATTGAATAAGTCTATTAGACTATATATTGAGATTCCTCAACATCGGAGGTGTTTATCATTCTGGAGCAAACCGGTCAACAAGAGCTCATTAGAGATCGCTCAATTCGATTATTTAGCTATTTGAAAGAGCTAACTCTTCTACGCACACCTGTTATTTACGATGTTCGGTCCTATGAGAAAGTGTTTTGGTTTCATGAAATTCCCGAGGAGCCCGAATGTTTACTATTTTTACGCGGCAAAGAATACCGGGAAGATGATACGTGGCTTGAAATTCGGAAGCCGAATATTCCTGAACTTCCCCATGTACCTAAGGAGATGGGAAATTGGGTCATACCGCATGAGTTGAAGAAACCCAGTGGTGAGGTACCTAATCTTAAAGAACAGTTGCCTAATCCTGAATATCAGAATGATACGAAACTAGAAGATACTGAAGAAGAGAATGATGAAGAGGTTGATGAAGAGATTAAAGATGTACCCCCATTGATCTATTTCATTGATCAGATAGAACTTCAGAACATATGGACGGATTACATTGAGCAAGTATGGAAGCCTTGGTTCACTGAATATAAACGTAGCAAAAAAGTCCAAGAACAGTATGAAAAGTTATTCTCAATTTACCAACTGCAGAAGAAGCTGGGTGAGCAGTATGAGCTTGTTGTAGCAAGTGGCTTCCTCAGCTGGAAGGGACCCATTGTTAATTCTATTACTCGTCATTTACTTACAGGCAGAGCAGAATTAACGATGGATACAAACACAGGGACCTTTACACTTCGAGCTTCTTCAGAAGGAACTAAGCCTTTCTTAGAGCAGGATATGTTGGAAGTTGACCAGAGACCTAATCGCGATGCGATACAATCCATCGAATTATCATTAGAGAGCTTGGAAGATGATTTTTGGAATGAAGAGCAAATGGGGTACATACTTAGGACATGGGTGAATTCTGTATCAGCAGAAGGGAACTTCGAGAACACGCTGGAGGTTTCTTTTGATCCCAAGCCGAATCCTGTCGTCTCCTTCAGTCCCGCACTGATATTACGAAAGAGAACTGAACGGGGATATATACAAGCTTACTCTACGATCATTGAACAGCTTAAACTGAAAGATAACTTGGTTCCTAAAGGTATTCACCGGGTAGTAGAAACAGTGGATGAGGACTATCGAGATACTTATGTAGACCAAGAAGACTCCTCTCGTTTCCGGAATGCTACTGATTATGAAGTTCAAGAAATCTATTTTCCCAAGCCAGCTAACGAAGCACAGCGAAAAATTGTTGAGACACTAAATAGACAAGATGGTGTCATTGTTCAAGGCCCACCAGGCACAGGGAAAAGCCATACCATTGCAAATCTGATTTCTCATTTACTGGCCTCAGGTCAAAAAATCTTAGTTACCAGTCAAACTCCAAGGGCGTTAAAAGTATTGAAGGGAAAACTACCCAGCGAAATACAAGCTCTATGCGTAAATCTTCTGGGAAGCGATGATGGTACTTTTCAAGATCTTGAAAAAGTTGTTCAAGGGATGACTTATCGCAGAGATTTATGGAGCTCTTCTGAAAGTAAATTGAGAATTAAGGAATTCGAGACAGAACTTTTTGAACTTCGCAAGAAAAAAGCAGAAACTGAGAAGATACTGCGTTCAGTGCGTGAACAGGAAACTTACACACACTATTTGCTCAATGGGGAATATCAAGGAACTGCTTCCAAACTGGCGAACCGAATTCGTTCAGAGCAAGAGTCTTATGGTTGGGTGAAGGATCAAGTTGCACTTGAGGATAAAATACCACTAACCAGCGATGAGGCATTGGAATTACACTCTTTGCTTCATGTCATTACTAATGAAATGACTCAGGAATTGGGGCAAAGTTTCCCGCAAACATTTGATTTGATGGAAGTGAAGTCATTTCATAATCTGGTGGAGGAGGAAGAGCGACTCCATTCTGATCTAGGAAAGTATACGGATGCTCACGGGTCTGAGCTACACTTAAGTCTTTCGGTCTTGGGTGAAGAAGCTATTACTGTTTTTAAAATTTGCTTGGAGAAAATCGAGCGCATTTACTATGTGTTATTGGAAAGCGGTGAAGAATGGATCGAAAAGACCCTTATGGATATTCATTGCAACCAAGATGTCACTTGGAGAGAATTGCTTCAGGTGATTACAGGACAGACTGAACGGTTGCTAGAAGATGCAAGAAGATATGATATCTTGGATGTTCAAATCCCAGATACTTTATTTGTAAGACAACTTCTACAAGACAGTAAGGTTCTGAGGAGTTATTTAGAGAACGGGGGTTCATTGCGATTCCCTTTGTTACTGAAGAAAAACATTCGTGATGTATTGTACATTACGAAGTCAGTAGCATTAAATGGACAATTATGCAGTAATATAGACGAACTCCAGACCGTTATTCAATATCTTGAATTTGTGCTGCGAATAGATAAGATATCTGACTTAATGAAATCATATATGAATCTACCTAATAGGTCCGGTAGCTATTCGATTTATACAGCTCAGCTTCTTAGAAATATTAAGATGCTAGAACAGTGCATTCAATACTCAGATCATCTAAAAGAAGTTCATGAACTCTTAAGAAGCTCCGGAATTTCGTATTCAATACGTCAATCTGATCAGCTTGATGAGCTTGCGTATGTTGTGGATTCTTGCTTAATATTGGGGCGGAAGAAGAAGCTTGTTAAGGAATTTGATTCATTACGACTTATGGTAACTCAGCCAGATCAAAATAAGCAGGACGGTAAGTCTTTTCACCCGATATGTGTAGATTTTATCCAGGCGATTGAATCGAGAGATGTTCAGAAATATGAGTCTTTACTGACCGAACTACAATCACTTCACCAACGCAACTTGAAATATGCAAGGTTTCAGGAGCTGCAAGAAAAATTCAAACAGCTTTCTCTTACTTACCAAGACTTATTGGAAAGTCAACATAATGGAGCATGGCCAGAGCTGTTTAAGAAGATGGATCAGGCCTTTCAATGGGCACAAGCCAATACATGGTTGAAAGAATATTTAAGCCATTCAGAAGAAGATTTAAATGAAGTATTAGAGGGTCTGGATAAACGGATTCAAGAAATATTAGGCGAAATTGGTGCCTTGAAAGCATGGGAATATTGTTTTATGCGATTAACTGCATCTGAACAACAGCATCTTGTTGCCTGGAGCCTTGCGATTCGGAATGTGGGGAAGGATACAGGTAAACATGCTGAAAAACATAAGCGAGATGCAAAATACCATATGGAACATTGCAGATCTGCAATACCTGCTTGGATTATGCCACTTTACCGAGTTGTAGAGTCGTTCGATCCCTCACAAGGTTTATTTGACGTAGTCATCATAGATGAAGCCAGCCAATCCGGGCCTGAGGCTGTCCTTCTTAAGTACATAACCAAAAAAGTCATTGTTGTAGGAGACGACAAGCAAATAAGCCCCGAACATGTGGGGATTTCTCGTGAGCATGTGGATCAGCTGCGTAGACTTCACTTATATGATTTTCCGCATGGTGAATTGCTCGGACTGGATAATTCATTTTTCGATTTAGCGAATGTACTGTTCGGAGGACGAATCGTGCTTCGGGAGCATTTCAGATGTATGCCCGAAATTATCCAATTCAGTAATCAACTTTGTTATTCCAACACGCCGTTGATTCCGCTTCGTCAGTATCCACCCAATAGGCTCGAGCCTGTTAAATCAGTTTATGTTACGGGTGGATTCAGACAGGGGATGGGTCAGAAAGTGCAAAATCGCCCAGAAGCGATAGCAATCGTTGATACTATCAAACAATGTATGCAAGATTCCCGCTATGATGGATTGTCGATGGGGGTTATAACCCTTCTTGGAGGTTTTCAACATCAGTTAATTGAATCATTGCTTTTAACGGAGATTGGACCGGAAGAAATGGAACGTAGGAACCTTGTCTGCGGTGATGCCTATGCATTTCAAGGGGATGAACGCGATGTAATCTTCTTAAGCTTAGTGGCTTCACCGGGCGAGACGACTATGAGGGCTTTAGCTAGTGAGAAAGACAAACGGAGGTTTAATGTAGCTGCCAGTCGCTCTAGGGATCAGTTATGGCTCTTCCATAGTTCGACGTTAAACGATATTAAGAATCAAAGCTGCCTTCGCTATCAGTTAATCTCTTATTGCCAAAACCCTACCTTGCAAGAACTTGAAGGATCACGAGATAAATGTGAATCGGAGTTCGAAAAGCATGTTTACGATAGAATCGTTGCACGAGGATTTCGCGTCATAACACAGTATGAGTTTGGCGGCAATCGGATCGATATGGTAATCCAAGGAATGAATGGTCAACTTGCTGTAGAATGCGACGGGGATTATTGGCATGGGCCTGAGCAATATGAAGATGACATGGCAAGACAGCGTGTACTGGAGCGGTGCGGCTGGAGCTTCTGGCGAGTTCGAGGCAGCGAATTTTATTATGATCCAGAAAAAGCAATGCAATCTCTTTGGGATCTGCTAAAGTTATACCAGATCTCCCCGAATGAATTGAAAGTGATAACTAACAATAATTTCATTCAACAAGAACTGCAGGAACCCGTCGCACCAGAAAAGACTACAATTATAACTGAAAAGAATGAGAAGAAAGACTCGGAAGAACAAATGGATATAAGCTCTTATGAAGGTATTGAAGATGGGCAGCAGGAATTTGACTTCTGGGGTGCTGGAAGGTCAGAACTTGATGAGAAGCCTGAACCTGAAGAGCTTTTAGGTTATGAAGATAGCATTAAATCAGTAATCGTTAGCGTCGTTAAGGATAAACAGTTGGAAAAATCACTGAAACAAAACGAGCAGTCGGGAAAGGAGAAACGGGAGATGTCGGATTCATTAAAGTTTGAAATTCGTCAAAACCTAGGAAGTATATCAGAAACCACTACAGGCTGGAAGAAAGAGTTAAATCTGATCAGTTGGAACGGCCGGGAGCCAAAATACGATCTAAGAGACTGGTCAGCCGATCACAAAAAGATGGGCAAAGGAGTAACCTTGTCCTTAGAAGAATTAAGAGAATTAAAGAAACTGTTGAATACAATGGGTATCTGATGCTGTGGTAGAGGATAACATCTGATAATGCAAACTTATCGGATGTTATTTTTATATAGCTGAATACAGAAAGTTAAACTACTATGCATATTTTTCATCCGCTTTTATAACGATGACTAAAGGGGTATCAATTTTTTCTATTTTATGGAGGCGCCCATGAATGATTTTGAAAATAAAGCGAACTTCTATCTAGGCCTTAACTCAGTCCGCAGCACTTTTATACAGTTGGAAGAATGGTACGGGAAAGTGGAATCTGAAAATAAGATTCTGTGGGAGGTTATTCTTGAGAGAGGAAACGAGGTTATATGGGAGAAGCTGTTCAATGAGCTGACGGATGAATATAATGATAGTGCTGCGATTGTCATCAGAAAAATTGGAGAATTACTTGAACACAACAAATATTCATTGGCTATGCTAGGTTTAAATCACCTTTTGATAATACCAAATAATGAAGAATCCTTGGAATTCGTTGGATTTTCTATTTCACCTATTCTTGATCTAATGTTTTTAATAAACATATCCGACCTCGATGAAATGGATAGAGTGCTCATTGATATCATGGTATGGATGAAAAAGGCGTCAAGGTCAAAATTACGAGATAATGTTCATGAATATCTGAGTGACAATCATGTTAAATTGAACCAATTGATCGCCGATACGAATTCTCCCGATCTTATTTTAGCTTATTTGTACGCCTTACTGGCCTTCGATTGCTACTCTACTATGAGAGACATGATGGAGTATCTTTTGGATAAAGAGTGGCCTTTTCTAGATGCGAAACTTCAGGAGGAGCAGTTTGCTCATTTTTTATGGGTGACTTTTTATCTTTCTTTGGATGATGTTTTATTAGAAACCTCGAAGCTAAGTGGTCGTTTCATCGAGCAAGCACAGCTTCCAGAAATCATCCTTTATAAAAAGTATAATGCGGCAAAAATCAATAGGGAGCATGATAATCAGATATTGGAGGATATTTTTGCTTTAATGTCTCAAAGCCTAATATTTGAGGAGCAAGAGAAAGCAAAGCTGTGGGAAGAAGTCATTAGGTTTTTGCAAACTAGAATTGAAGCCTCACCTACTCTAGAATTACAAACCAATATTAAGAAAGCAAATCATATTTGGCAGATAAAGAATAAAACTGATCATTGTCCTCATTGCAGCCAGATCAAATTGGTTAAGGAACAGGTCTTAGTGGATGGATTCAAAAAACACTCGGATCAAGCACAAAAACAAGTTGTTTTTGAACTGCTTATTTGCGAGCGCTGCGAAAGAGTCTACACGTATGACAGTTTAAATAAGGAACTAAACCGCGCCCTAGAACCTTGTAGATGCAAAGTTAAATTAGATCCACTTGATTATCCTCCAAAAGAGGCAGCATCTAAACTTATGAAGTCCATTTCAAAAAAAGTAGTGATAACGCCAACAGTTCCAACAACGAATGGGTACTTCGTGTGGCCAAGTACGGAAGCAAATGAATCGCAGGGACAATCGGATAGGGAGGGTAATTTTAGAGAGGAAACAGATCTTCATCGTTTAGGTTATAGAATTACTGGTCTCAATCGAAGTCAGCGATGGGACGTATTAATGCGTAAAGCACTTCCTAAATTGACTCTTAAAGAAATCGTTTATACAATCGCGCGTAATGTTCGTCTACGCAAATCTCAGGCAGACGGGAAAACAAAATTTGCTTACGCAATTGCAGAGTGGGAGCATGACCTGAAACGACTAAAACAGGAATATTACAAATCAAATTTTACATGGCCTCAATATTAAGGGGGGAGTTCATTAAGAAAAAAGTAATATAAGAGAAATCGTAAAATCAAAGGAGCCCTGATATGATCAACTTATCTCAATACCAGGAAATATTCGATATTGAAAACACTGCAGAACGATGCAAAAAGGTTAACGATATCATGGATCAACTGTGGAAATCGAATTTGGACCAATTAGCCGGAGAAGTACTTGGGAGCGACTATAGAATTGCTACATATGGTCAAACGCTTGTGACCACTTATCATGACTCACTAAATCCCAAGTATGCGGAACAAAAGAAAGACTCGAGTATTGGAAAAAAATACTTTGCTCAAATAACACACAAAATAGGCGATAAGGAGACTAATCTTCTAACGCTTGAGTTTAACGGTGTTGAGCAAAAGATGTATGTCTATATAGATCTTAGCTTCTATCAAGTCTATGAGTTGATAAAAAATGAGCGTCTGAATGCGATGTTGGGAGAACTGAATTCTGAGATCCGAACGTTCACTAGAACTGGATCATTTACGAGAAACGAAATTGATCGCATTGCTCTCGAACAAACACTCGTTGATATGATCAAGCCGAGAATTAGACCATGGATTTACATAGGACTGGAACTTCCCTTGAAAGGGGAGTATGAAGCAAAAGCAATTATTGATTTATTAAGACAAACCTGGGAGCAGACTTCCGCATTTCGAAAGTATTTGTTGGAGTACAGTGAGCAATGTGCAAGAGCCGCAAATATTATGAATCTGCTCGGATCCGTTGAATCAACTTATTCAGCAACACTGTTCGGGAGGCCCTACCAGATTCAATATGGCGTTATGGGGAATGAGAAGTCAGGCCAACGGGAACAAGAGTTTTCTCTAAAACGGGATGGACAAACCATAGTACAAGGCTGTTTGTATTATAGAGAGTATGAGACGAGAAATGCCTCATCTAGGCCGATGCTTGCTATTGATGTAGAGAAACATAATCACATCTATACGAATGTTGAGGTATTACTTGGTAGTGGCCTTAAAGAATGGTGGTTAGCGAAAGCGTTTCGCACAACTAACCAAAACAATGAAGAATTAAAGCAAGAAGCCATGGACTTTCTTGGTCAGCATGGTATTGAGGTACGTAATAATGAGTATCGGATCGGTACGTATAACAATACTGAACAGCGATTTGAAGAAGAAATAGGAGAAATTAAGGGGAGACTAGCGTGTGCTGCATTATTGTTTGCCCATGTAGCTGGTCGCGGTAAATTCAAATTGCTCGAAGCGGATGCTCCAAGTGATGGATTTGTCATTGATAACATAGATGAAGATTCTAAAGAAACTATGGAATACAACAGCAATTTTGATTTTACAGTTATTTATGAGGCGATTCAGAATAGTTCTTTGACATTTGATAAAGATTTGATCAGAGATTTACATCTGAACTTGACGGCTCTGGATGATAAGCATTTTGTTATCCTAAGCGGTATCTCGGGAACTGGTAAAACTCAACTAGCCAAACTCTATGCAAATGCAGTATATGGTTTATCTTATGAAGCTGAAAATCCATATTTGTCTATTATTCCTGTTCGGCCGGATTGGACGGATGGAACCGCTTTGTTTGGGTACTATAGTTCATTCGAGCACCAATATATGATGACTGAATTTCTGAAGGTACTGATACATGCTCATGAGGAACGCGAGAAGCCTCATTTTATCGTGCTAGACGAAATGAACCTCGCCCGAGTTGAGTATTATTTAAGTGACTATCTTAGCGGAGTAGAGTCACACAAGGACATTCCACTGCATAACCGAGCTGACCTTGATGAAATACCAGCTAAGATCAGTATCCCGCCAAATGTATATCTCATTGGAACAATTAATGTAGACGAAACAACACACAGTATTTCGGACAAAGTACTCGATCGTGCATTCGTTATGACTTTAAGCGATGTGGATCTGGAAACTTTCTGGAGTCGTGTAGATGATGGTATTAGAGAGGGACTTCAAGATGAATTCATCTTTTTGAAGAGATTGCATAGTTTATTAACTCCGTATAATCTGCACTTCGGATATCGGACGATGAAGGAAATGGTTCAGAAGATGAGCCACCACCTTACCTTAGATGTAGAGTATCAGGCATCGAGAACAGATATGCTGGATCGAGTGATTTCAGAAAAAGTCCTTCCTAAACTCAAAGGTGATGATCGGATAGGTGGGCTGCTTGTGGAATTGAAAGAAGATTTCGCCAGACATCTAGGTGAAGGCTCAACAAGTCTCGGACACATTGTTCGAATGGAGAAGGAGCTTCTTAGATATGGAACAACACAATTCTGGAGGTAAGTTCTGGTTGCGATCAGCCGATGAAGCGTGGAATGTTCTGGAGGAGGCTTACCTGACAGAGGCTTCTACCTACGAATGGAAGTACGTAATGGATGGAATAGAGCAGACTCCATTAATCCATTTTTGTGGCTTACTTCATCTTCCGCATCGAGTGGAGGAAGGAGAAGCTTATGGTCAACTGACCACTCCCTTTTTCAGCGGCCAGGTTTCTTTTGATATAAATGGGATGAAACTTGATTCCTATATCTATCCGGATGCTCGCAAAATGACACAGGAGCAATACCACCTCATGTTGAGTGATATTTTGCAGGAAGCTCCGCTTTGCTTCGAGAGCTCGAATATTGAGACTGGGATTACAGCGGACCAGCATTCGCTTGAGCTTTCTTTGGCACAATGGAGCTACATCGAAGTCTCGTTCTCTTCACTTAGAAATATAATACGGCAATTAATAGATCATCCAACTCGAGTGCTTCAAGCACATGAACAGCAAATGCGGCGAGAACAAGTCAAAACGGTGGATATTAAAACATTAGCCTGGATCGAACGAAACAGTCGCAGCACAGCTGAAACCATCCCTGAAACGGTGAAATCTTCGGTCTGTGAGGATAGTTATAACACATATGAAAACAGTCTATTAAAGCGGAGGCTCTTAGAACTGAGGCACCTGTTGAAGCTGTACGGGAAATCCGGCCGGGGAGAATACATGATAAGGGCCGAAGCTTACGCGGACAAAGTTGGGCATTGGCTGAGGGATTCTTTTTTCAGGCAAGTTACTCCCTACCAAGGAGTGATACATATATCGCAAGTATTTCGAAAGCATCCTGTATACCGGCAGTGCTACCAATGGTTTGACCGTTTGTATAAGCATGGGAATGAGCGGATTGGGATGAGCTATAATTATCCCCTGCGGGAAACGTTCGCGCTATATGAAATTTGGTGCTATATGCAGCTTGTGAAGATTTTTCGGGAAAAGGGCCTGCTAAAAGACAGTGGTGGGCTATTTCGAACAACAAGGGAAGGACTCTTTCTTCATTTTGCAGAGCATAAAGAGAGTATTGTGGAATTGAAAAATGGTATGCGTATATCTTATCAGCGGGTGTTTCAAAATGATTCATCGCCCTTTTACACTTTTACACAGAGGATGATACCAGACATTGTGATTGAAGCAGGTGATCGTTTATATATTTTCGATCCCAAATACCGGATTGTAAGCAACTTGGGGACAGCACTTGGAGAAATGCACAAGTACAAGGACGGCATATTGCTTTGCCGTAATGACGAAAGAGCAGTTCAGAATGTATTTATTTTGACACCTGTTCAGAGTGATGAGCTTCGCTATTTCAAGGCGGAGTTTCATGATAGATATAATATGGGGGCTATAGCGCTCACGCCGGGTGAAGACTTGAGTTCATTGAGGGATTGGGTAGATAAACTGATGGCACATGTGGAGGCCAAATAGCTTACTGTTTGAAATCGCAAGAAAATTGAAAAGACCAGGAGGATTGAATATGTCAGTTCCAGATAAGGGTAAAATAATTGAATTTCTGAGTAATAAATACAGTTGTAAATTCACAACCATGGCAAGAAAACAAATCATGTTCGAGGGTAGCACCAATAGGGAACGTATTGTTGTATGTACTCCGAGCTCTAAAATACACAAAAAGGGTAGCGGATGGTTCGATTTAAAAATGGCTCAAGTTGAAATTTTGGATGATGCTAATATTTCGATTTTGGCAGTAAGACTTGAAGGAAATAAAGTTTATTTAATTGATTTCAAAGAGCTTAGAAAATTGATGACTTCTGATTATATTGTATTTACACCTCTTATAGGTGAACACTGGAAATTTTTTGTTTGGGAGTCTCAAATCGAGATTCAAGGAAATCGAAATAAATATTATGTTCAGCCTGAATTGGGTTCTTGGATTTAAAGTGTATGGAAATTAGGCCAGCCCAATGATAAGGCGACTTCACAAATTCGGAAATTCAATTCGAACATACATTCCCTGACAACTTTTAGACACCCCCATAGTTTATCCTATACCTAACCTACTCTTCTAATAGGATGGTGCTCTATGGCTAAAATACATGACACTCTTCTGTCCTTAATAACAGGCATTAACAAATGGCAAGACAACTACGAAAAAATTCCGGATGAGCTTTACAAGGGAATGCTGCTTTTCATTGAGCAGACGGCTACTTCTAAAGCTCAACCTCCGGTTGATCTGTTTCATTTGCTGCAAATTCTTCATCGCCCCTCAAGAGAATGGGGAATCTCTGACCTCCAAGACTATTACCCCGAAGATGCTCCCTTATTAAAAGAATTCATTGGTCTGACGCCAGATGCCGATGAGTTTCTGAATCGCCATATTTCCCCGCAGGATGCTGAGCAACAGTATATGTATGAGATTCTTATGTACTGCAGAGAGGAAGGTCGGCAACTGGGGCAGGAGTATACTCGCATCCGCACATTCCTATCCAATCCACAAAATGCCGTAATTACTTCCTTTCAATTATCCGAGTTTGCCGAGATATTCCCTGATCTTCATTTAACTAACTTGATTAAACAATGCTATGAGGAAATAACGCCTGTAGTGGCTAACTATAGGAAATGCCCGCACTGTGGCTGGACCCTGGAATATATGAATAACCGTTGGCGCTGTAATAAGGAAGACATTTGCCATCTGCTTGCTGATTTTGAGAGTCTAAGTTCCTATGATTTTGGGAAGGAGAGGGTGCTACGTCTACTGCCCGGAATCCAGAGGTTTGTACTGTTACCTGGAATGTCCGAACTGCGAATAGCGCAACATTTGATCCGAAAAGGGTATGAAGTTGAACTCTATCCCAATGTGGATGAATATGATCTCTCGGTATCACAAGACGGCAAAAGGATATTTCTTGACGTTAAGGATTTTAGAGATCCACGCACACTTGCCAATTTTTTTAATCACCAAAACTTTGCCTATTTGGAAAAGTATAAGAACCAGTGTCTGATCGTTGTTCCACAGTATCGCAGCCAGCTCTTTGCTTCTTATCGTGAGAGAAGTATGGCTCTATTGAACGAAACGGCTCGGGAGTATATAGAAATGATCATGGAGAACGAAATTGAATCCACGTTGAAGAAGGTGTTCCTGTGAGACAGACTTACTGGGATCTTTCAGAAGATATGATCAAGGACTTTGAATCACTTCAGCTCCGCAAATCGGAGATTAACGTACTGCTGAGTATGGAGCTATTCATCACAGGCTGCCGTCTGCTCGATTCTAAGCTTTCCATCGATCAGGCATGGGCAGTTCTAATTGGTTATAATGAGCCCTTTCTGAAGAGCATGACCCGTATGGATATTGTAACCAGGCTGAGGATACTATTTCCCGAATTGCGAACCAAGAAGAATCTGCTTAAACGTATCGAAGCATACGGGGAACTAGATCGTGATTATCGGTTATTCGAAATTAGAGAGGACGGTGAGGCTGTCCGAATTGCTCCGCGTTTTGTAACAGACCGAGCTTCTATCTATCAGAGCATTCTCGAACATCCTGTTCCACGTAAGGCGAATACGAGTTCCTTTGCTAGCGAAGAAGAATTTACTTACTCCCGAAGGATTCGGGGCGGACAATCGATCACTTTTCGTGGGACAATACCTGTATCTCTGCTTTCTAACGAACCAAAATTATTACCAGCGTACCGCCCAAAAACAATACACAAGTTCTCGATGCCTTATAGTGGCTCGGAATTAGCAAAAGAAATGGATCAACTCCTTGGAACGTCGACGATGTGGATAAGTAGAGCCAAAGCTGTGATTCTGGAGTCGCTTAATGATATGGATCTGGAATTCGTATATCAAGGGAATAGACATATTGGTGGTGGACTCGGAGCAGGGAAGTCTACCTTTATGATGATGGAGACTTATCGGCTGGTCAAACAACATGGGGCCAGGGTAGGATTCATCGAAGGAAGTGTAGCTCAAGCTCTCGAACGCGTCAAAGAATTGCGTAAGCTTGGCATTCATGCCGTTCCTGTTATTGGTAGATCCTCAAGGGAAGAGCATCTCAATAACTATCTATTTGCCAATAGCAGCAACATTCAAGAGGTTAGCGATTGGCAGAGCGAGCAGTATGAGTCACTCATTCACTTGTCTGATGTCTGTATCATTAAAGCTTTGGCTCAAGACTATGAACGAAATAATCGATATCCATGTATCCAGTTGCAGCAAAACAATACATCTGTGAAATGCCCCCTTGCAAATGCCTGTGGTGTTTTTAAAGATCTATCTACCCTACGGAATGCAGAAGTATGGGTAGCGACTGCGCCAAGTGTTCTGAAGACACGTATTTCAGCGGTCATTGATCCTTTAGAGAGAACCATTTATGAAGCAATGTATGATCTATTGGATGTTGTGTTTGTGGATGAGGCCGATCAGGTGCAGAAGCAGTTCGATGAAACGTTTTTGACGGAATATAATGTGTTCGGAGCAGTAGACGATATCTTCGAGAAGTTAAGATATGAATCCAACGAACTGACTAGAGGGCGCTATGGTCAATATGCCGGTGATCCTGCGATTAATGAATGGAACGACAGACTTCGCATGCTGGATCAGATGATTTGGCGTATTTACAATAAGCTGGAACTGTCCCAAACTTTGCGTAAGAACATCAGGAATAATCTGATCCGGGTGGCAGCACTGGCAGGTACACTTAGTGAAAAACTTTCTGACAGCTCGCAACTGCAGACAAGGATATTTAAAAGATTCAGCGAATATGCTTCAGATCCATACAGGGATCCCTCGCTATCAAGAATTGTCGATGAAATAGTAGAAACTGAGAGCCATGAACAGAAACTGAAACTCATGGATCAAATCATAGCCAGGGTTAATGGAGTCACCAAACCAAGAATCAAAAAAGATCTGCTGCATGCTCAGCTTGAATTCTTCCTGTACTTATGTAGGGCGGAGGAGAGTATCAAATACATTTTAACTACGTTTCCAATGATTCAAGCTAAACTGGGCCTATCGATTGATTTCTCCCCATTGTTTACTATGCAGAAGGATTACCAGGCATTTATGAAAGAAGCGATGACCGGGATAACTCTGGGATATAAATATGACCTACCTGACAATGACAAGACCGGAAAGTTCAAACTTATTGAATACACTGCTGTGGGGCGTTTGTTGTTGCACGATTGGCATAATCTTTACAAAGAATGTGATGGAAAGGAAGGTCCTGCGGTTGTTTTTCTTTCCGGAACTAGTCATGCTCCGAAGTCGGCTCATTACGACCTAAAGACTCCATCTGAATGGCTGCTTAGAGCTGGACGTCAAAGTTCAGTAATTCAAATGAGTTATAAACCCATACTTGATGTGGTCCGTGGAGAATTTTATGCGGTGTCGGGTATTCGTGAATCGGAGCAGAGAGATCAATGTCTACGTGGTATGGTACAGCAATTGAAAGCGGATATTGAATATGAATTGAATCATTGGAGGACTACTGGCAACCACAGGAGAGTATTGCTGGTTGTGAATTCATATGATGATGTCGACACAGTCCGTAGTGTTTTTCAGAATGATCGAGGTTGGAGTGGTAGATATAAATCGCTTTCTAGAGATGCTGCTTCCAATGAAGACCAGTACTCCAGACTGCTGGTTGAATCCTTTTATCAAGATCGGGCGGAAGTGTTAATTGTACCTTTATTGTCTGTTGGGAGGGGTTATAACATATTGGATGAGCGTGGAGAGGCGCTCTTCGGTTCCGTATTCTTTCTGGTTCGCCCCTACCCTATACCGAATGACTTAAATTATCTTGTTCAAATTCTGCATGCTTATTTTCCGGAATATTCGCGCAGGGTTCGAGGGCAGAACCTCTTCTACGATAAGGCGGTAAATAAATTGCGGCAGATCAGCAGTGCAAAGCTTGAGAGTATGTACCTGAAGCCGGACTTCTGGTCTATCTTAAGTCCAAAAGAGCAGGAGATTATGGGCTGGTACACTTTTGTTCCGGTATGGCAGATGATTGGCCGTCTGCTGCGCGGGGGCAGAGATGCTCGAGTTTACTTCTGTGATTCCAAATTTAATGCTAAACCGGCAGGTAATGCAGAAGGCTATTCCATGCTTGAAGTATGGGCGGCGATTATGCGCAAAAACAAAAAGGATGCCTTATTCCAAAGCTTATATGGCCCCTTTAGCGAAGCTATTAATAATTTGAATATGGGAGGTAGTATATGAACAGAATGGAGCTTTTTGCATTGGAAGCAAACGAGGCGGTGTTCTATCATGAGACGATTCATGTGATGCATATGCCTACAAGCTGGCGGAATTTCTTCAATACGCAAACAACAACTCAAAACTATAAGCTCTCTTATAAGGTTGAGCCTCTTGGCAAGAAGCTGAAGAGTATTTTCCCTGAGATTGTATATGCAGATCTGAGTTATAAAATTTTGCAAAAAGATTTACCGTGGATTGTTTCCACTGTTAAGATTCCAGAGGCTCATATTAAGAAGCTCACACTAGGCTGGTTTGCGTATTTGAAAGGATATACAGTGGCGGAACTCCCAGAGGAAATTAGGGATGCCGAGCTAGTATGGGTGACTTCAAATTTTGGTGATCTTCATGAATCTATTGATAAATATCAGTGGCTTCCCGGTTTGGCAGCTCACAAATTTTGCGAAGAATCGAGAACGATTGAGTTAGGTCAAGGCATCGTGGAGGAACTTCAGTTCCATCATACGATTTTTAATAATCAGCATGAATGTGTATCTACTCCGATCAGGAAATCACCGAAACACGATCCATTTTCTTATGTGCTGAAGGTCGAACTGAAGAATCGTGGTGGGGATGCCGAGAGATCACTTATTCTTGTAACTGTAGGTACACGGCGGTATTTGAAGAACGCACAAATTAAGGAAGGTTCCTGTTACTTAAAAGCAGATCATAGCTGTTCAGTCCTGGTGTCAGTCCGTAATCCGTATACATTAGAGGAGAAGCGTTCATTCTCGCAGCTTAAGTTTGAGCGTCGTGCTGGCAGCGGAAGTAATACGACTTCTTTTGCAGTCTGGAAAACAGCTTTGGACGGCTTGTATTGGGATGCTTTGTATGGAGAGTCCTTCGAACCGGACATGCTGCTCTCTAATCCTATTGCATATCTGGACGGGAATGGTGAGATTACTGCATATGTAGTTAATCATCATTCGTTCAATGGCAAAGGTAACTTTGTGAAGTCAGGACTCGGGCTGTCGGAGAAAAGTGGTTTGTTTAGTAAATTCAATGAAGTGCTTGCTAAGTATCATCTAGCGCCGTTATTACATATTCCGGGTATTCCTCGTAAGCGTATGAATGATATTCGGTTTCCAATCGTTGCGCATCAAGCCGAACGAATTATTATAGAGGTCTACAGCGGTGAAGCAATGTTTAATGCAATGAAGGAAGTTTATACAACTGAACAGAAATCATTGGAAAATAAATCGGTAATCTTTAACCGTCAAATCTCAGAGAATGTATTTGGCCTCAATTGCGATAGAGATGTAACTGTAGAATTCGTACGTTGTAGTCCTGATGAGATTGTAAGCGAGCTGGAAGTCGGAACATATCAAGCCGATATTGCCCATACAAAGCGGGTTAATCAAATTAATAAGAAGCTTAAGGGATCGAGTTCTCAGGGGGATAAGCGAACATTGGCATTGATAGAAATTGAGCCCAAAGAATGCTGGAGCAGAGATGGTGATCCCAAGAATGCAGTAAGAGAAGGGATGAAAAAGGCGGGACGTCTTACACAGTTCATACATCCGTTGACTGTTGGTAATGAAGATAACAAGGCAGATACAGCTCGTATGATTAACGCTTTGCTTGATTTGCTTAACGATGCAGGATTCCTAAGTCACAATATAACGAAGGTTGATACGTACGGCCTAATCCTGTCTTTCAATATTTTAAAAGTGGAAAACAAGTATTTACCTGTCATTTCAAAAATGGATGGTACTGAGGTAACTCTTAAGATATTTGGAATAGAGTCCTGGTTGCCTTTAGGGGAGGCGCCTTTTTATCTGGAACAGGCCAAGTTGTTGGATAACCCAAAGGCAGGGAATCAAAGCATGCAGGTTTTTCTGGATTTTATGATCAGAACTATTGAGAATGAGCTTGTTCAAGATGCAAGACAACTAACAGTAATGATAAATGCTACGCTTAGAAATGGTTGGCTTCCTGCTATTCGAAATATAGATCTTCAATACGATAAGATTCCTTATCTGAGTGAGCGTCTGGCCAATGAATCGCGTCTTAAGTTTATCCGTATCAATACGACAAATGAGGTGCCTCAGTATCGGATTATAGAAGATGATGCTGAAGATGAATACAACAAGGCTTCGGGAATATTTAAAGATCCGCTTGGGATTTATTACGGTGTTGGCGGAAGGCCGATGGCGTGGTCTGGTGTAAGAAACGAGGATATTAAGTATGTGTCTCCCAGCAAAATGCTGCTACAGCAAAAAGCGGTTGAGTACATCCCTCTTGGTGCACAGGATGAAGCTGCGCGTGATGATCTGGCTAATCTGGTCGACCAATTACGAAGAATAGGTCTGAATTACGATAAGCATACGATTTATCCGTATACAATGCGAGTCATGAACATTTTGTCCAAATATTTAACTGGGGAAGAGAAAGATTATGATCCAGAATTTGATGAAGAAGTGGAGTTGATGGAGGAGGCTGAGGAGTTGGTTTAGTCTGTATTTATCCAGGAAATATGCTGAGATTATACTAGATGACTTCTTGTGGTCTAATTGTTCCTACAAGGACTTCAGACCTAGGATGTCGAAATATAATGAATAAACAAGAGAATATTTCCAAACAATCAAGTCATTACTAACCGAGGAGGTTCAGGATGCAACATCTTCAATCTGTACAAGATATTTTTCAGCATAAGCTCTTCCGCATTCCCGATTACCAGCGCGGCTATGCTTGGGAAGAGGAGCAGTGGCTCGACCTGCTGGAGGACCTCGAACTGCTTGAGGACGACCAGGAACACTATACTGGAACGCTTGTCATTCATGAAGCTCATGACGAAGGCGATATTAATGACGACGAAGGTAGCACTTTACGGGTATACGATGTCGTGGACGGGCAACAGCGGCTTACGACTTTATCCATTCTTCTATATGAAATTTCCGCTCAATTTAGAACAATTGAGGGTAAGAAAGGCTTTGCCGACGGAATTTACAAGAAATACATTGCCACTACCAAGAATGATGATACGCTACCCAAGTTGTCGCTTAATCGCGATACGAACGTATTTTATAAACAGACTATCATTTCTGCTCAGAGAGCCATAACATCCACCAAGATAGCATCAGAGCAGAGACTGTTTGATGCCAAACACTATTTTGAACAGTATTTTGCACATAAGTCGGAAGATCTGGGGGAGGACTATTCGGCATGGCTGAGCAAGACCTACAACAAGATCAGCAACAAGATGAAACTGACCGTTTATTTAGTCCCCAAGGCAACTGATGTCGGCGTGATCTTCGAAGTCATGAACAATCGCGGCAAGAAGCTGACTGAAATGGAGAAGGCAAAAAACTATTTACTCTACCTGTCATCCAAATTAACGTGCGAAGGCGGCAAGGAGCTAGGTGAAGATATTAATCGGACCTGGACTTATATCTACGAAAGTCTGATGTCGGCGAAGGCCGAGGATTCGGATGAGAACCAGCTGCTCCGAAGCTGCTGGCTGATGTATCATGACTACAACTCTAAGCAATGGGACGGCAGTAATTCGATCAAGAAGGCATTCAATCTGAAGGATTATCAGGGATGGCATCCTCAACTGCGCAATGACCTAAGAGTTTATGTCAATACACTTAAGGAATGCTGCACGGTCTACTGTGATCTGATTCATGCCAATAGGCCTGGAGCTTTCTTTGGCGCGAAGAATGAAGCCATAAGGAAAGCGTTAGTGGAGTATACGAGTAAGCTGCAGCGCATCGGTGTCATGGCCTCGTTCTTTCCGTTGTTAATGGCTACCAGGCTGAGGTACAGCGATAATCTGGACATTTATCTCGATCTTCTAAAATTGTGCGAGAAGTTTGCATTTCGTGTATACCGTTACGAACGCAAACGCTCCAATGCCGGACAATCGAGTTTATTTAAGCTCGGGTTTGATGTGTATCATGAAAAGATAACACATCAGGAGGCTTATATCGATGTCCACAAATTATTATTGCTTTACTCCCCGAATAAGGAATTTATTAAGGATGCAAAAGCAGAAGTCGACTGGTATGGATGGTACGGTCTCAAATATTTATTGTACGAATATGAGCTTTATTTGGCGGCGGGCAAGCCAGTGCTCATGGACTGGGTCTATTTGCAGAAGAAGGACAAGCAGGATTCGGTCGAACATATATTACCGCAGACTCCAACCCAGCCCTACTGGCAGTCTAGATGGACGAAAGAACAGATCGAGGAAGCCACACACGATATTGGTAATCTAGTGATTACCTTTGATAACAGTACATATAGCAATAAGGGCTTTGACAAGAAAAGAGGGGTTGCTGGACAAAAAGGTTGCTATGCCGGATCGAGCTTGTTTGCTGAGCGTGAGTTGGCTTGTTATGACGATTGGTCCTATAAGGAGTTCGTGAAGCGAAAGCAGAAGCTTACAGATTGGATCATACAACGTTGGCACGTGGAGGACATTGGAGCTGCCTTAACGGTCATAGAAGATGAAACAGAGGATGAAGAGATTTAGAAAGAAGGGGGTGATCGTTGATGAGGGAGCCTTATGACGGCATAGTGGAATTAGCCTATCAGAAGATGAAGCTGCGTAATCAGGCTAATGATGATGAGGCAAAAGAGGCTCTTCAACAATTTTATAATCAAATAGAGAAGTGGGATGGAACTGTTAGTCGCTTGTCGTTCATTGAAGACTACTTAGTTGGAGCTCATATGAACAAAATTATTGCTAAGGGGATGGCTCAGGCGAGTCCGGAGGGATTCGTTCGTATAATGACACAGGAACCCTCTATCCTGGAGAAGGTAACCCAGCTGTTGCTGCTCCGAAAATCAGGTCCTGTTGATGAACGGCTGACTAACCGAATTAAGGATGTGCAATTCGAACGCGCCATTAAAATACATCCAAGCCTTCATGGTACGGCACCGGATCAGTATATCCATCGATTTTTATGCTGCTTGTTTATGGAGTTCATGACGCCAGTTGCGAACAAAAATGATTTGAAAAAAATCGCAAAGATTCTTGACGTTGGTGACCCTAATGTATCGTTCATCCATCTGCAGGTCAGAGTCCGGGGAAAAGTTGAGGGCGCACTGCAAAGGCTGAAACTTGACCATGAAGTGAGTAAGCTAGATGTATTCCGAAGAGCAGTAATTGCTTATCATATTCTTGAAGCGAATAAAGAACTAAACGTTAAGTAGCCGAAGCTTGCTTCGGCTTAATTACTTTGTTTTTTTACAAAGGGGATCAAGATTGTTGCTCTGTGTTCTTGCGAAAAAATACAAATTCCCATAAATGGTGCACATCTAAATTGACATAGATGAAACAAGTACAAAAAGAAACCGTTTATTTTAGGAATTATGGTACGTATATTCACATTTAAGAACATACATTCCGTGACAACAAGATGGCTTATTCCTATGATTAAATAGTAACAAGACTATTTTAGGTTAAGATTTTTCAATCTCGGCAATTCGTTGTTATGACTTATTTACTAATAAAGCAGGAAAAAGGAGATATTTAGTCGAAATAATAAGACTAAAGTCTCATTTAGAGGATATGTCTTGATTGTTTTTGGTATCTAGGTCACTTCTTGTAGAATCCTTCGCTTTAAACTGGAGGTAAAGTTCATAAATGAATATAGGTGCTTTTAACTATAAAGTAGAAAAAATTATTGGATTCCTGGATTTGGAGAAGCATCCAGTAATAAGGCGAAGTTATGATTTTAGATTTGCCTATATCTCATTCCTAAGCGCTGCTTTGCGGATGGGAGCAAGGAATAAGGAGCAAGTTAACGATGTATTAAGTACATATAAACAGCGATTACTTATTAAAGACAGTGATTTTTATGATTTGCAAAATATCGGGTTTAACGGGGGGGAAGAACTTTTTGGCACCATACTTCGAATGTTGGACTATTCCAGTAATCCATTAAAAAGCAGGAAATTCAAAGAGTCCTCTTACAGTAAACTTCTATTGGGAGAGATGCTGCTAATTGAATTGAACAGTTCTAATGAATTCAATTCTAATCCTATATTCCGCTTGTATGCTAATTATTTTGAACTTCCGATAACTGTTGAAGATGAAATTAAGTCTGTACTGATTAAAATTGTCTCAAATGAAGACGTTAAAGGCTTGCTCAAATTAAAAAGAATGGAGTTGTTTAAATATTTTCATGATTCCGCGAAAGCATATTGGGTACAGGAAAAGACAAACTCTACTAATGTTACAGTGGTTGCAACAATGAGCTCAGGTAAATCGACACTATTGAATGCACTATTAGGAAAGAAAGTCTTCCCTTCGGAAAACAAAGCATGTACCTCAAAGTATTTGAAGTTTACGAATAAGCCCAAAATACGGAGAGAGACAGGGATAGCCGCCGGTAAGCATTCGGATACCCGCTGGAACCTCACGTATGAGGATATTACAAGATGGAATAATGATTCTGATATTGAGCGGATTGAAATGGAAGGTAAAATGAATTCTTTTTCAATGCTGAAGAAGTTCAACATTTCTTTTATTGATACGCCCGGAACAAATAATTCCAGAAATAGACAGCATGAAACAGTTACGCAAGAGATACTGGAGCAAAAGAACAGCGATGTAATCTTGTATGTACTTAACGCTACAAATCTTGCTTCAGACGATGATAAAACTTTACTAAGACAAGTTGTGAAGAAATTAGGGAATCAAAGAATCATTTTTCTGTTAAATAAGACGGATCAATTGGATCTGGATGCAGATGACAGTATTACTGATTCCTTAACTATTGCAAGAGAATATGTGATGGAGCATGGGATAGTTTCACCAATAATCATCCCTATATCTTCGTATGCAGCCGGATTGTTTAGGTGCATTTTGGATAACAGGCCCTTAACGAAGCGAGAAAAAAGAGATGCTCTTACATTACTAGAGTTGTTCCGAATCCCGCAATACGATATGAACAGATATATCGACAGGAACCTGATTAAGTCTCTGCCGCAATCCGCGATTAATGTAAGATTACATAGAAATATACAGATAGACAATGAATCAATCAGTTCAAGGGAAATATATGAAGCCATGAAGAAGACAGGTATTCATATTTTAGAGCGATTATTACTGCAAAGTACAAAGTATACCCGATAATGGAAGGGGATTTACATGACAGAAGTTTTTATCCGCTATAACCCGTATAAAGTTGAAACACAGATCCTTTATGACAATGAAGAAATCAGTCAAGAGAGTCAATTAGCCAAGTTTAAAAATGAAAGACTGCAGGTCTGGCTGGATCAGTTAATTGATATTTTAATAGATGAGCTTAATGAGACGGAGTTCAAACTTGTGTTTCAAGGTACGCTTCCCGATTATGACGATGTATCCGAGGCTTGTGGAAAATACAATCAGAGCAAGGCTACAAATATTCAACTAGCCCATATTCCAGCTGAAGGAAAAGACGATAAAATCAACGAGCTCACGCAGCTTGTAAATGAAATGCAACACGGCCCGTTCGAAGAGCTCCGAAGTGATGCAATAAAGAAGAACTTTGAAAAAGCACTAAGTTCAGACTTTGAGATCGCTGTGATTGCGACGATGAGCTCAGGGAAATCAACATTGATCAATTCGTTGCTGGGAAAAGAATTTATGCCATCTAAGCAAGCCGCTTGTACCGCAACAATTGCAAGCATAAAAAATGTGCCAAGCCGAAATGAATTTATCGGCCGCTGTTACGATCAAGAGGGCAATGAAATTGAGCCGCTCCAGCCTTTAGACAGTGACCGAATGAAAGAATTTAATAACAATGAAGAGGTTTCACATATTGAAATTGAAGGGAATATTCCTTACATTTCTTCAAAAAGTATGAATCTGATTCTGGTAGATACTCCTGGACCTAACAATTCCAGAAATAGTGCCCATAAAGACCACACCTACCGCGTTATTAAAAATGAATCCAAGCCACTAGTGCTTTATGTACTGAATTCAACCCAGCTCAGCACGGATGATGATAATAATTTGCTGTCAATTGTTGCTGAACAGATGAAAAGCGGGGGGAAACAGTCCAAAGACCGGTTTATTTTTGCGGTTAACAAAATCGATCTTTTCGATCCTGAACGGGAAACCATTGATGATACCTTAAAAGATGTTAAGGAATACCTGCAAGATAAAGGGATTATGAATCCTAATATTTTCCCGGTTTCTGCTGAGACTGCAAAGTTGATCCGGATGGATCGAAATGGGGATACCCTTACCCGCAAGCAGATGCAGACGTTAAATGCTCATGACTTTTTTATTGAAGAACCGCAGATGCACTTAGTTAAATATGCTCCATTGAGTAACACGAAGAAGCGTAAGCTGTTAAATAATATAGAAAAAGCCCGAAGAGAAAACGATACATATGCAGAAGCATTGATACACTCCGGTGTTCCGTCTATTGAAGAAGCCATAAACGAATACCTGGATAAATATGCAGTAACCTCAAAAATTACAGCGGCTGTAAACTCATTCAAAGATATTGTCGAAGGCAAAAAAATGGAACAGCAGCTGCAGGAACAAATGTCGAGCAACGAAGAGCTGCGTAAAAATATTAATTTGCAGATGAAACGTATTCAAGAGGAAATCTCAAAGGGACAGAAAGCAAACGCATTTAAAGAGCGGATCAACAAAAAGAAATATGACGTTCGTTCTGTAATGAGACATGTTGAAGGGAAGGTTCATACCAAGATTGATGATTTTGCGGCTGTTTTTAATAGTGAAGGCAGTATTGAAGTATCCAGGGCAAATAAAATTATATCGAAATTAAAAGAAGACATCTCCTCCTTGCAGAGCGATATTAAGACTGACCTGGAAATCATTATTCTGGCGACAATGCAAAATGATGCCGACCAATTGCTGGAAGAGTACCGCGGTTATGTAAAGGGTCTAATCGAAGTAAGCGGTGATGGCATCCAAAAAGACGAGTTCCGGATTTTTGCCGCCGACATACCCGATGCTGAAACGCTGGTAGACAATTTGAAATATAATAAAGATGTAGCGGATGGAGAGCGGTGGGTGAAAACTTGGAAGTTGTGGAAGCCATCTACTTGGGGAACCGGATATTACGAGACCACATATATTACCAAGACCTTTGTAGATGTCGATAGAATCGCTGAAGAGGTAATCAATCCTGCTAAGCAGAATTTGTTGGATAATGTAAATCAGGCACAGCAATACCTTGACAATGAAGTGACCAAGCTGAAAGAGTTTTTCAATTCGGAAATTAATCGTCTGGAGAAGCTATTATTATTCAAAGTCAATGAAATCGAAAAGCTGTCAGGGGATAATGAAATTCTCAATTCTAAGATAAGAGCAGATCTTGAGAAAAGTAAATGGCTTGATAACTTCGTTGTAGGTCTGGAACGAGTTTTAGAAATTTAAAAAGGATGTGATCGGCATTATGTTTCAACCACAGAATTTCCTAGTAGAAGCTGTAAATAATCGTGATATTGAACAAGTAAGAGTAGCCTTAAGCACGTATCTTTCAAAAAATCCGACAAATGAACAAAATGAAGTAACACAGGCGGCAGAATATGCTGAAAGCCGCTTGTCTGAACCGCTTTGGGTAGAGCATGACGATATGTACATCGAAAAAGACTCCAGTAAGTGGACTACAGATTATCTGGGACAATTGAAGAGCGACCTTAGATATAATTTTTCCAAGGAACGGTTTTTGTTTATCATTGAGGTCGGTAAAAAAGTCCGGCCGTTTAAAGGGAAAATAAATCCGGTACAAACAACCGTACAAACAATTAGAAAGCCGGATACACAATCCTCATCACAAGCAGCAACTAAAGAAACACCTGTATCTACGAGGGTAACTGATCCGGGAAAGCCGAATACAAAATGGCTAGTGATAGCGGGACTGGGAGGACTGGCCATACTGGGGGTAGCTCTGTTTCTGTTGGCAAAAAACCACAAATAGAAACAGCTCAAGAGAAGAATAGTTCACCGTCCGCAGGACCGAAAACAAATAACGAGACTGTGAAAGAGAGTATAGGCATTAAGGGCAGTTCCGATACTACTGGTCATATTGCACCGGATAAGGAAACTGCCCGCCATAATGTTGAACAGAAAATAGCTGCAGAGAAGGATACCGTAAGGAATAAACCTATTAACGGTAGCATTAGTGCAGATGTTCCACCTTACAAAATCATAATCAAAGAGAAAGAAAGATTTACGGATAGATTTAGAAGAGATTACAACGCTCAAAGTAAAAAATCAAAACGCAATTTAAAATAGAAGGTGATTGGGAATGAACAATATTTCTGATATGGTTGAGATAGATGGAAGGGATTTCCGGGATTTGGATGAAGCATTTGAAGCTTCACTTGATTTTGTACAAAAGAATTATTTAGATGAGCTCCATCTCCGCAATGTTGTTCCTGTCCCCAAGCATATCAGCGAACTGACTACGAGGAACAACATTAGGCTTTTTAAGATGAACAAATTGGTTTTTGACAAGAAGGAAAATAATCTTGATAAGATCATGAGTGTATACAACACATTGGGGAATGTATATGGTTCCCTTGTCATGATCATTAATAGTGACGGTAACCGTACTGATCTTTACCTGGGAACCCGGACTAATTCTAAAGAGCACGATGTAAATTCGTCGAAGGAAGCACTGAAAAAAAGCTTTGAAGGGAACTTCCCTGGAAGTGATATCGAGAACTTAACAAACAACGAAATTGAGAAGGTGATATCTTCCATATTCACTTCGGAGCTGTCACAGAATGAAAATAGTGTTTCATCCGTATCCGGAGTACCCTCTCTGAAGGATCAGGATAAAGCAAAATTTGTTCAAGGGTTGGAGAAACTTGTTGATGCGATGAAGGGCGAAGAATTCTCTGCCATTTTTATTGCAGACCCGGTTTCTCATAGGAATATTGAAGAGATAAAGCTCGGCTACGAAAATCTATATTCACAATTGGTGCCATTCGCTAAAAGTGACTTGAGCTTCAATTCCAGTGATAGTATTGCGATTTCAGAAGGGATTACTAAGGGAGTCACAGAGACGATAAACGAGAGCCTGACCAAAACGCAAAGCTATACCCAAGGATCATCTGAAGCGGAAAGTCACACTGAGTCCCATTCAAAAACAACAAATTGGGGAGGTGCACTTGCCGGAATAGGAGCAGCAGGCGGATTTTTGATCGGCGGACCCATGGGTGCTGTTGTTGCGGGTGGGGTTTCTGGTGCTGTTGGATCATTGATAGGCAGTTCGACAGATGGTTCCACTCATGCTCATTCAAAGACAACAAATCAATCAAAAACTGATGGAGAGTCGGAAATGCGTGGAAGATCAGACTCAACATCCACACAAGAAAGTTCATCTGAGGTACAAACTATTGGCAATTCAAGAAATCTTCAAATACAATTTGAAAATAAAACCGTAACTAATTTACTGCAAAAGATCGATGAGCAATTACTTCGTTTGAAGAGCTCCGAAGATTTCGGCATGTGGACCTGTGCCTGCTATTTCATTGCACCAAGTGTTCAAACATCCCGGGTAGCTGCAAGCACCTATAAAGCGATAATGCGCGGTGAGAACTCAGCAATTGAAAATTCATTTATTAATACATGGGACAACAACAATAAAGCAAATTTATTGGAAGTTGGAAAGTATTTAAAGAAATTTAATCATCCGCTAATTGAAATGAAAGTGAATACAGGGCTAAATTTGCCACATATTTCTCCGGGTTCATTGATTAATGGAAAAGAGCTTGCGATTCAACTGGGATTTCCCCAAAAATCGCTAAGCGGGCTCCCCGTTATTGAAACAGCGGAATTTGGCAGAAATATCGTTACCTATGATCTAGCCGAAGGCAATAGGGCTTCCTTTAAGCTTGGCAACGTATTTCATATGGGTAAATCAGAAGATACAAGTGTAGAAATTGATGTTAACAGCCTTGCCATGCATACATTTGTTACCGGGTCTACAGGATCAGGTAAGTCAAATACGATTTATCAGATGATGAATGAGCTTGTTAGAAAAAATATTCATTTCCTTGTTATAGAGCCGGCAAAAGGTGAATATAAAAATATTTTTGGCGGCCGTAAAGATGTATCTGTGTTTGGCACAAATTCGAATTTTACTGATTTACTTCGGATAAATCCATTCCGCTTCCCGCTGCATGTACATGTGTTAGAACACATTGATCGAATAATTGAGATATTTAATGCATGCTGGCCGATGTACGCTGCTATGCCAGCAGTGCTAAAGGAAGCAATCGAAAGAACATACATCTCTATAGGATGGGATATAGAAGACTCTTTTTATTTCGGAGACGAAATTCAATATCCAACATTCTATGATTTGTTGACTATACTACCTGTTGTAATTAAAGAATCCGCATATTCCGAAGAGGTGAAAAGCAATTATATTGGTGCACTTGTTACTAGAGTGAAATCAATGACAAACGGCTTGTTCGGGAAAATATTCACTGATGATGAAATTGAAAGTGAAGTTTTATTCGACAAAAATTGTATTATCGATTTAAGCCGTGTGGGTTCCATTGAGACAAAAGCACTTATTATGGGGATTCTTTTCATGAGGCTACAAGAGTATAGAATGTCAAATGACAATCCTATAAACAGCGATTTGAAGCATGTTACTGTTATTGAAGAGGCGCATCATTTGTTGCGCCGCGTTTCTTCAGAGCAAAGCCAGGAAGGGGCCAATTTACAAGGTAAATCGGTTGAAATGATCGCAAATGCAATTGCTGAAATGAGAACCTATGGAGAAGGTTTCATCATTGCAGACCAAGCACCCAATTTATTGGACCGATCAGTCATTAGAAATACAAATACCAAAATCATACTAAGATTGCCGGATGAATTGGACCGGTCCGAAGTAGGTAAGACTGCAAATTTAAATGAAAATCAAATGAATGAACTCCCTAAATTACGTACTGGCGTTGCTGCAGTATATCAAAACAACTGGCTGCAGCCGGTACTGTGCGAAGTCAATGAATTCAATAACTATCAGCCGTATTCGCTAGAAAAAAAGACAAGAACCATAGTGCAGCCGACGAATAGAGAAATGCTGAGCAATCTGTTGGAACTATTGCTTGTAGAAAGGGTTTCGGAAAAAAACCGGAAAATTTTGAATTCATATGAATCTGATCGTTTGAAAAAATGGCTTTTAGGTTTTCCTGTAAGTCATTCTATTAAACAATCTCTTATACACGATCTGGATTACTTTGAGTCAAATAATAAAATGCAATTATGGGAACAAAAAAACTTTGTTGAATTGTCTAAAATCGTTTCTTCGCTGATACCTCAAAGATTAGGACTCATTCAATATGCTAAAAATGCTGCCAATCTTGAGGAATGGAACAGAAGATTTACTGAAGGTCTCAGAAAGTATATTACGTTCAAAAATCCGGAAGAATACGAGCTTGCTGTTATGCAATGTTTGCTTCAAGATAAAGCACAAGAGGATGCAGGGTTTAGAGATTTCTATTATCTATGGGTCGAAGAGTGTAAAGAGGGGGGGAAGAGCGTATGTTAGAAACGCTTTCATCCTTAAGTGTGAATTTGGATACAGTGAAGGAAGGGTTAAATAACATCTCTTCTGACATTCCTAATTTCGCAAAGGATCTGAGACCGAATTTCATTACCAGTTTTGACGAGGCAAACGAACCGCTGTATATTAAAACCAGGAATGAGGGGTTGGCCGGGGAGTGTCATCCCGAGACCAATGTGCCGTTTCAAGAAAAAACAATACAAACAACGGATGGAACCTTTACTGGTGTTTTTCCTGAGTTCACGGTTACATACGAAATGAAATTAGATGAGTCGTTATATCTGGAATCGGATGCCAAGCAATTTAAAGCAGCTACGCAATCACTAAGCGAAGCCATCAACAATGACCCTGACTTGAAAGCAAAGTTTGATGAAAGGCAAATTGAACAGATCAATAATGGCAAGGTTCCGGAAGGATATGTCTGGCATCACAATGAGGAACCAGGCGTTATGCAGCTTGTTGATCGTTCACTTCACGAAACTACTGCACATACAGGTGGAAGGGCCATTTGGGGCGGAGGTTCGGATAATAGATAAATTTTTGAGGAGGCTTGCAAATGGAACAAGCTAATAATGTAAAGTGGATCCTTGCAAAAGATGAGCTCTCTCGGGAGGACGTATTGAAAGTGGAAGAAGCGCTAGGCGTTTCTTTTCCCTCCGATTATGTGGATTGCGTTGTATTGAATAATGGCGGACAGCCTGTTCCTGATACATTTGATTTTAAAGGAAGAAGTGAAGCCGTTTTTAATTCTTTAATTGATCTTAACGTTAGGGAAAACAGAAATATTATAGGGGTTTATAATAATTTGAAGAACCGCCTTCCGGGCAGTGTTTATCCTTTTGCGGATGATCCCTTTGGTAACTATCTGTGTTTTGATTACCATGAAGGAAATGAGCCTTCAATTGTATTCTGGGATCATGAAAAAGCTAACTTAGATAAAAATTTAGCTATAGATTATATATGTAGTTCATTTAACGTACTAATAGACAAATTACATAAATCATAATTACTTCACTGTGAGCAATGGGGGCGGGGGACTTATGAATCAGGCACATGGATACGATTATAGTCTAATTTTGGATAACCTGCTTTATCAATCTTTGGACATTATGCATTGCTATTAACACTAATGCGATCTTAGACATATTACCTATCTGAGATCGCTTTTATTTTTCAAGTGCCCAAGCTGAGCTAGCATATCATTATGAAAGTAGAGAACACTGGTCGCCTGTAAAGTTAATCTTCTGGAGGAGAAATATGATTACGATAAACACTTCGGTCAGCTGCTACGGAGGTGCATAATGCTCAGAAGCTGGTGGTAGTTCTCAATTGTATTTGTGGTGTAGATGAGCATTCGGCGAGTATTTGAGGGATTCATTTTTCTCATTATCTTCTTTGCTTCCTGATAATAGCCAATCTCTTTAATCCTCATCAGTCATACTCCGGCCTCTTCTGATTGCAGATTTGACGTTCACACTTTTTATCAAGTGTCCAAGCAGAACCCGAATATCCTTCTACAAGGAGGGGATGCCGGGTGCATGTGAAACTTGTGGTAGGCGATTCCAATGACAGAGCACATATTGCCTGTTATGATACCTTCTAGAGAAGTCAGGAGGGAGAAAAGTGATAGCTGTATATGCCAGAGTGAGTACGGAGGAGCAGGCGAAGCACGGGTTCAGCCTGAACGATCAAATTCGTCAATGCCGTCAGAAAGCGGGAACGAATAAGGTGAAGGAATATGTGGATGATGGGGTATCCGGTGAATTTTTGGATAGACCGGCATTAACCAAATTACGGGATGATATTCGAGAAGGAATTATTACTAAGATTATTTGTCTTGACCCGGATAGATTGTCTAGAAAGTTAATGAACCAACTTATCATAACTGATGAATTTGATCGGCGAGGGATAGAACTTGTTTTTGTTAATGGTGAATATTCTAAAACTCCTGAAGGGAATTTGTTTTATTCTATGCGTGGAGCTATAGCGGAGTTTGAGAAGTCAAAGATAACAGAACGTATGAGCCGGGGGAGAAAAGAAAAAGCAAGGCAAGGAAGAGTACTGCGTGATTTTCAAGTTTACGGCTACAGTTATGATAAGGAATCAGAACAGTTTCTTGTTGATGAAGATGAGGCTGCAATAGTCAGACTAATTTTTGATTTGTTTACGCAACCCAATACAATTGTTCAAGGACTGAATGGTATAGCGTTATACTTAACCAGTAAAGGAGTACCCACAAAAAGAGGGGCTTCGATGTGGCATCGCCAAGTAGTAAGACAAATTATTATGAACAGAGCCTATATCGGTGAATTTTATCAAAATCGCTGGAATACAGAAGGTATGTTAGGGAATAAGCACAGGAACGATGAAGAAAAGATTCCTATGAAAGAGAGACCTAAAGCCGAATGGATTCTTCTTCCGTGTCCTCCTCTAATAGACGAAGCTCAATTCGAACATGCACAAATATTATTATCGGAGTCTAGAAGGAGATGGGCTCAAAAAAGCAAACACCCATATTTATTAAGCGGTTTGTTAAGATGTGGGGACTGCGGCAATACCATGACGGGACGATTGTCAAACAATTGGGGAAAGAAAGTACCGGAATACACAGATATTAAGAACACTGCGGGAGCCAAATCAAAGGGATGTGGACGAAGAATTAAGGCTCATCTAATAGAAGAACAGGTTTGGGACCAAGTGACAACCTGGTTAAACAAACCCGATGAAATCGCTGCAGCTTTGCAGGAAGAGAAGACTAAGGAGCCTTTTGAAACTGCTGAGATTATGAGGATTGAAAAGGAAATTGAGAAAACCAAAAATGCACGAAAGAAGCTAATTAAACTCTTTGCTGTTAGTGAAGACGGTATTGCTGAAGAAGATATTCGTCAAGAATTGAAGGAGCTTACGCAGAAAGAAGAAGGTCTAAATGCTCAATTTATTGAACTTAGCCATATGTTAAATACTGCTCAAAATACAGAGTACAACATTCATGTCTTGATGGAAGCTGTTCAACATTACTTATCTAAAGGTCAGGCAGAACTTACTTTTGAAGAGAAGCGTGATTTGATTCGTCAGGTCGTTAGAGAAATCAGGGTCTACGAAGACTCGGTCGAGATATTTACGTTTTAAAATATGCGCACTAATGACATCGAGAAAGAAATTCTGATGCATCTGCGCTCGCTTAAAAAGACCCGCAAGGACGTGTCACTACATGATCCCATCGGGAGCGATAAAGAGGGCAACGAAATCACCTTGATCGATATCCTAGGGTCCGATACGGACGATGTTATCAAGGAAGTCGATCTCAAGATTGAGAAGAGCAAGATCTACCGCAACCTTGACATCCTGGATGATCGGGAAAAGAGGTGGTGGTCGGCCGATTCGGCCTCGACACCGGAGGCGAGGAGCGGACACAGCGCGAAATCGCCAAGGAGCTGGGCATCAGCCGCAGCTACGTGTCGCGGATCGAGAAGCGGGCTCTCATGAAGCTATATCATGAATTTTATAAAGCGAAGAGATAGAGAGCGGGGGATGCCTCGACAACAGATCTCAAGGCTTATCTGATAAGGGGCGTTCTTGCTGCCGTTTTACGGCCGGCGGGAAGCCCCTTGCGTCTGTAATATGACTAGTACAAACAGCCTGCGAGGCTGCATTGCCGGAATGCGGTTTAGGTCTTTTACCTCTCATACGAAAGAACCGGCGTTTTCCAGTTGTACGACGGAAATGCGCAATGGTTCGAAAGCCTTTGAAGCGTCTGTGGAATCGTTTTTTTGCCATGTTAAACGTCCTGATGGTATGGAATTTTTATAACCATAGTCTCAAATCAAAATAATGCTAAAGTAATTTGTTTCCATATAACCAAAGCGGTTTAATATAAGAAGATTCAGCAACTTCCATTATTTCTCAGTCCCGACCTATACATCTCCCGCCTAGGGCCATGAATGTGGTTCCTACAAGTGGACTAGCCGCAGCTTCTTGCCTATTACATAAGGAGGACCCCGTGAGACTGTTATTAATCGCAGGCGGTTACGGAGCCGTCGCACGCCAGTACATAACAAGCATGACCGAAGTGATTAACGACGAGGAGCTTATACTCGGTAGCGCGGCCCGGTATATCACGGAATCCGCACCGGAGCCGGATGGCATCCTGGTCACCGATGAAGCGTTGACTATGAACACAGAGAAGGACAGGCGCGATCTGGAGGCCCTTATATCCGGACTCGCCGCCTATCGGCCGTCTCCCGTACCGGTGGTTCTTGTGACCGCCGACAGCTGGAAGCTCAAGGAATGGGAAGGTCTCTGCGCCAAGTATCCCCAGATTAGGATCGTTGTCAGCGACTACATACGGGTAACGCCGGAGCTGGTCGGTCAAGGAATAAGCCTGGCCGGCTCAGCAGGAGCCCGATCGGCCGGAGCCGCGCGCATGGGAGAGCGCGAGACCACCGCCGGACGGGACGCAGTAAAAGGAAAGGAGCCGGAAGCCTCCCCTTCCCGGAAATCTTTTCTCGACCGCTTCCGGCCAAAGCCGAAAGAACGGAATACGCCGGAGCCGACGGACGCGTTGACGCGGGAAATTAACCGGATCAGCCTGGGCATTAGCCGGGTCGTTGCTGTAATCGGGCATCGCGGCAGCGGGGTGACGAGCACCGCCGTCAACTTGGCCAGCGAAGCTGGCAGGCGGGGATTAACCGCGCTGATCGTCGATCTGGATATCGACTACCGGAGCACGAACATGTACTTCGGAAGCTTCCATGAAACGACGAAGCGGGACGAGGACATCAACGCTTCCCTGATCCGGACGCTGGCCCGGCCGCAGGATTATGCGGCGACGGCTTTTCCGATTAATGCAAACGTTTGGCTGACCGGACTGGGATACGGATTCGACGATTCGAGACTGATCGGCCAGTTTGTGACCGAAGCCCGGTTGACCGGCCTTTTATCCCTGCTGCGGAACCGGTTCAACCTGATCGTGCTTGATCTGCCGCTCGACCTGCTGGGACAGTACAGCGAAATCATGATACATGCCGACAGCTTTGGGTTATGCGTGCCCAATGATTTGTATTCTGTGCTGAGCACGCTGCGAAATGTGGAGAACGGGCTGCACAAGGAACAGGCGGCCTATCTCAATGCGAAGTCGAAGCTCGTGGTCACCAAATATAACGACAGGTCCCGTTTTCAGGGAGGGATTTTTACGCCGGAGTCGGTGTGCCGGGTGCTCACCTCGGGGCTGATGGACAGCTTTACGTATGAGATGAAAGTGGCGGGTCACGTCCCTTACAGCAGCGACTTCGACTCGCAGATCGAGTCCGATGTGCCGCTTGTGTACACCAGTGCCCATTACGAGCGCGCCTACGGAAACATTCTGCTTAGATTACTGGAGGGAACGGGATAAATGGATTTGAGCGGTCTCAAGAATGCGGCTCCGAACAGACAGCTGTTCAAGCGGGGGGCGGCTCTGCTTTTCAGCCTGATCATCATCGTGGTTTCCTATCTTGCCATCACTAAGGCCAGCAAGGACGCCAACGATGTCGTCGCGGTGCTCCGGGTCAAGCCGAGCGAGGGCATTCCCGCCTTTGCCCAGCTGAACGACAACCTGATCGAGAAATACAGCATTATCCGAAAGGAATACACCGACGATATGGTGCTGGCGGAGGATCTAGACGAGGTCAAGGGTAAGCTTACGGCCAATTTTCTCCGGAAAAACACAGTGCTCTACAAGGACCAGCTGATCGACGAGAAGCCGCAAAAGAACGAGTGGCTGTACCAGGTGCAGGACGACAACGAGGTGCTGACCCTGCCGTACAACTTTCTGGAAGTCGGAGGCGACATCCTGATGCCGGGCGACCGGGTGCGGATCCGGGTGACCTATGACGTCGATTCGGCCGGCGGAAGCGGCGGCAATCCGAATGCCGTGTATTCGCAGTCTCCGAACAAGGTGAAGAAGACGGAGGTTCTGTTCGACAGCATCGTCGTCAAGGACATGCTGAACGTGAACAGCCACTCCATTTACGAAGTGTATAAGGAAGTCCAGAAGCTGGACGAGAACAAGAAGCAGGATGTGATGAAGAGCAAGGAATTTCTGAAGAACATTCAACCGCGGGCGCTGCTGCTGGAAGGAACGACCGAACAGATCAACAAGTTCGCCAAATATAAGGGACTGGACGGCAACTCCTTCCTGATTACAATACTAAGCCGGAAGGACAGTGATGTCATCGTCGATCAGCTGCCCACCTTGGAGAAAGAGGTGGAGTCATGGATCGGAAGCGACGAATAGGGCTGGATAGCATTTTTCAGAAAATATCGTCCAAAGACCTTGTCGGCGCGGAGCTCCAGGAGAGCAGCCTGATTTACAGCGTGGTGGGCTTTGTTCCTGCGACCGACTTCGTCGACAACGCGCTGCTGATCAGTAATCTTGCGTATCTGGTTTCGCAGAAAGGCCTGAATACGTGCGTGGTCGACCTGAAGGTATTCTATCCGAATCTATATCAGCATCTCGATAGCGCCCCTCCCAAAAAAGGGAGCGGATTGATCAAGGTGCTCAAGAGCGACAAGGTCGATTTCCGGGACGAGCTGATCACTACCAAATACGAAAGGCTGTATCTACTGTCCCCCAGCCCGCAGGATTTAATGGAGGAATATTTCGACTTTGAGTTCGGCCACCTGGAGCGCGTCATCGACACGCTGAAAGGTATGTTCGATATCGTGCTGATCGATATCCCGAACAACCCGCCGCTGGAGTTCTGCCTGGGCGCGATGAAGTACTGCCATATCGGGTATTTTACGGCCGCCGAGCGGATGGAAGCCACGGTCAATATGGTCAAGCTGCTGGATTTCGCCCAGTCGGTCGGCATCAGCACCGCCAAATTCATGAGCGTCATTATGATGAACCTGCAGAACCTCGAGTTCGATTACAAGGTGATGAGGGAGATGGGCTTTCATATCGCCGCTGCTCTTCCGCTGGTGAAGGATGCCACCGTCTGCGCCCATGAAGGCAGGCTGTATATCAAGGACAGTGCGATCGTCAACAAATTCTTCAAGAAGGATATTCAGAAACTGGCCGACCGGCTGGCGGACCAATAAAGGGAGAGAGAGCCTTGCTGACACGCGGGAAAATCAGCGATATGCAGCAAAAGGTGCTGCACCAGGTCCAACCGAAGGAGAACCTGGAGGAACTGGCCAGCAAGTATACGACCATTAGCTTTGAGGAAGCGCTCGAGCTGTGCCAGAAATACATCACGAAAATTACGACCCACGCCTACCGGCGCGAAACCGATCCGGCCCGCAAGCGGGAGATGACGAAGGCCTATATCAACGAATTCGTGGATTCGCAGATGCCTTCGGTCGAAGGGTATCGCGAGCTGCCGCAGCTCAAGAGCGCGCTGATCAACGAGATTACACATTACGGCCCGATCACTGAAGCGATGGAGGACCCGTCGATCGATGAGATCCGTGCCAACGGCCCGGACCAGATCTTCGTGGAGAGCGGGGGTAAATCAATCCCGTGGGATCAGCATTTTACCGACCGGGAGCACATGGAGCGGATTATCGCCAAGCTGATCGGCGTTTCGAAGATGCGGCTGATTCCGAAGATTCCGATGGTCAACGCCAGAACGATCGAAGGCTACCGCGTCAATGCGACCCATGCCGAGATTTCGCCGTACGGGCAGCCGGCCTTTGTAATCCGGAAATTCAGTAAGAAAAGCATTAATCCGAAAATGCTTGTCGAGAGCGAATCGTTCTCCGCCAATATGTACAAGCTGCTATCGCTTATCCCCAAATCGGATTTGTCCTGGATCACGGTGGGACCGACCGGCAGCGGAAAAACAACCTTGAACGAAATTCTGGTCAAGGAAATCAACCCGATGCAGCGCATCATCACGATTGAAAATCCCTCGGAAATGCGCCTCATCCAACGGGAAGGCGGCAGCGAGCACGGGCGGGTACTCAATGATGTACTTCAATACGAATCGGTGCCGGAGGACGATGACGCAAGCCCGGCGACGATGGAGAATCTGCTCATCAACGCGATGCGGCAGTCGCCGCACTGGATCGGTCCGGGAGAGCTGCGGACGCCGGGAGAATTTGCCACGGCGCTGCGGGCCGCCCAGACGGGGCATTACTTCTTCTCGACGCTTCACGCGGAGGGCGACAAGGAGGCGATTTACCGCTTCCTGACCGCATACCTGATGGCCTCCAACGAACCGGCGGAGCTGGCGCTCCGCAACATCTGCAGCGCCGTCAAATTCGTTATTTTTCAGGAGAAGCTGGCGGACGGCACCCGTAAGGTCACTTCGATTTCCGAGGTACTGGGCGCCGACGGGCTGAACCCGGTCATTAACCAGATCTACCGGTTCGAGTACGACGACGTCATCGAGGAATGGGCCGGGGATAAGAAAATCATCCGCATTTCCGGACGGCACCGCCGGGTCGGCAAACTGTCGGAGAAGGTTCAGCAGCTGATGATCAAGGCCGGGATTAAGCGCAGCCGGTTCGAGCTGTTTACGACCGATCCGGCGAGGGATGAAACGGAGGTGTACTCCTTAAGTGAATACGCCTTTAGTCACTAGCCTAATGCTCGGCCTCGCGGGATTTATCCTGTTCAACGCCGTCTTCGGCGTGAAATTCTTTCAGGGACTGGGAGGCTATATTCTGGAGCAGGTGGATACACTCGCCGAATATCTGGGCCGCTACAACACGAAACGTTATGTCGACCGGGTCAAGCGGGAACGGATCGTCAAGCGCAAGGAAAACATTTACGCCAAGTACAACCGGCTGGTCGAAGGGCTCATTCTCGATTTCAACATGCCGTTCACGCTGGAGAGCTTCACCTCGATTCTCTGCATCTGTTTTGCCATCGTGATGCTGTTAATCGTCCTGTTTATGAAAAGCGTAACGCTGTCGGTTCTAATCACCGTCTCGATTTTTATCGGATTGCTCACCTTCTTCGTAATGCAGTCGAGGGCGATCCAGGCCGAGCGGCTCGAACAGATTATGGACGCGGAGGACGTCATCTGTCCCCTGGCCCGCGAAGGCGTGCTGGTGGCGATCAAAAAGGTAATGGAGAACGACGAATATATCAGTCCCGCGCTCCGGCCTTATTTTCAGCAGTTTATCGACAACTGCGAGAACAACGGATATTCCTTCAAGCAGGCGATTCAGCTGCTGAACCGGCAGCTCGGGCCCAAATTCGACAACTTCGCCAAGAAGGCGATTGTCTTTGAATATAACGAGCGGAAAGGGATGGCGGACATTTTCCTCGACATCGTCGACGAGAACGCCGTGCTTCGGGAGATCAACATGAAGAAGGAAACGATCTTCCGCAAAATGAACCGGAGTTTTCTGATGAAGACGGCGGTCATCGTACTGTTCTTCCTGTACGCACTGACGGTTCAGGATTTCCGGGAATTTATGCTTTACACCGACGCCGGCAAAATGATTAATACGGTCATGATCAGCGTCGTCTGTCTGTGCTTTGCCAGAAGCCAGGTGCTCCAGAGCAGCATGGGCGGCGGAGGCGACAAGAAATGATCCTACTAGCCAAACTTGGCGCCATGCTGTCGATCCTGTACCTGGTCAAAACGCTGTTTTACCCGATGATGCGGACGGTCAGCCGGAGCCAGAAAAAGCGTGCCCGCCAGTATATCAAGCAGCGCAAGAACGAGAAGTTCAGGCAGACGATGAGACGCTACAAGCTGAGATTCGCGCGAAAGTACGCCGGCGGGCTGCTCAGCGCCACCGAAAGACTGAGATTCAAGAAGATGATCGACCGTCTCGATCTCGGTAAAAGTCCGGAGGAAATCCGGACGGAGCAAATTCTGTATCTGGTCGGCGGGCTGCTGCTGACGCTGCTGATGCTGAAGGTCAATACGATTCTCGGTTACTTATCGGCGATCTTTATCATCCTCGGGTGGCTGTACCCGGTATCGGAACTGGAGAAGGCGATCGAGCGCAAGAACAGGAACATCGCGCTGGACTTTCCGGCCTTTTACAGCATGGTGTATTACCAGTACATCAAGTCGGTCAATATCCACCTGGCCGATGTGCTGCGGGACTACATCCCGAATGCCAACCCCGATATCGGCGAAGAGCTCGGGGTCATGCTGGACAATACGGAGTACGGCGAGGAGTTCGCGCTTAAGCAGCTGAAGAAACGGGTTCCGCTGCATTACGTCATCAAGTTCTGCGACATTATGGAGACCCGGCTGAAGGGGTATGACAACGTCTCCCAGATGGCCTATCTCAAGAACGAGCTGGACGGCTTCCGGGTCAAAGCGCTTGAAGAAGAGCTGGAGCGGAGGGAGCGCAGCGGGGCGCGGATTCAAATGCTTTTGATTCTTGTGCTGGCGGCCTATATCCTGATTTATTACCTGTTTACAATTCTGGATTCGATCAAAATGTTCCAATAGAGTATGGGCAAAGGTTCAATGATTATTCAATAGCATTAGGAGGAGAAAAAGATGAAGAAACTGATGGATTTGAATACCCGGTCAGGACAAGCGGAGATGAAAGGGAAGGTACAGCAAGGCGGAGCATCGAAAGTGAAGGCCTTCCTGGCCGACGAGCGCGGCGCGGTGGGCGTCAAGGAAATCGCCATTACGGTGGCGGTAATCGTCATTATCGGCGCGGTGGTTTCGCTGATTACGGACTCCTTTTTAAATACATGGATTTCTGAAGTGTGGGAATTTTTTATGACTCAAATCGAAAAAATGACAACCTAATCCGGAGGCTTTAATATGCGCGGTGTTGCGAAGGCGGTGCTCGGCGTCATTTTATCCTCGGTCGCCATCCTGCTTCTGCTGAATCTCGCCTTCTTTTTTCCCTGGTATCTGACGCTGATCTCTGAGACGTACAACGTCGCCCAGGTTGTCGCCGGGGATAATTATATGAAGGAACTTTATTACGAGGATGCGATGAACCGGCTGCGGGAGCGTCCGATTTTCCGGGACAAGGAAGACAAGATTGAGATTTCGGTCACCAACGCGGACGGCCGCAGCGCGATCGGCGACGACGACGAGACGATTTATTACGACAGACCCGAGAACGAGAAGCCCTACCTGCAAAGGGGGGAGCCGCTTGAGGTGGAGATCAAGGCGGTGTATCCCTTTACCGTCACCTTATGGGGCGAAAAGCTGGAAAGGGAGCTCCCCGTCTCGTTCAAATTGTCGACCACGGGCCTGAAGCATTACAAGGATCTGGACTACTACACGGACTGATGGGAAGGAAAGCCAGTGAGAAATATAGCCGTCGCCATTCTCGTCGTCATTATGGCCTCTATCATCATTGAACCGCTTGTGGAGCTCGCCAATGTGTTCAGGGAAAAGATTACAGTCGGCTCGGCCGTCTCGGGCGCCCTTCGGGCGGCCAGAGACCGCAGTCTCGAAGACGAGCTGCTGCGCGAGCTGGACGCCAGGGTGGACGAGGAGCGTTTCAAGGAGTATTTTGCCGACTCGTTCGGGGATGCTCTTCATGTCAGCGAATCGAACGACGCCGGCGACGAGGTAACGTTCACCTCCGATGACGGAAAATTCAATCCCTTCACCGTCAGCTTCGTCTTTGACGAATATACGGACCTGAAGGGCCGGATCGTAACCCAGGTCATCGTCAAGGCGGAGTCCAAATACAAGTTCAAAACGAAGTACCTGAAGCTGGCCGAGGCAGCCGGCAGTTCCGGCGAATACAAGCTGGTCAGCGAGCAGAAATACCTGCTCTCTGTAAGGAACTAGACAGAAGGGAGGGGGTTCTTGTGGATTATATCATGGTTACCCTGCAGACCGGGGGCGACCGGCAGACCGATCTGAATGTGCCGGCATTCGTGCCGGTTGGCGACCTGCTGGATATGCTCGCCGAGGCGCTTCATCTGGAGAAAGGGCCTGAGACCCGGCTGCAGGCCGAGCCGCTCGGCCGGATTCTGCAGGTCGGCCGCACGCTGGAGGAGCAAGGCGTATGCCACGGCGCGCTGCTGACCGTCATCTAAAGAAGGAGCGATACCATGAACGGCAACTTGTACAACGGAGGACTGGTTCACAGGGACGGGGAGTCGCTGCTCGTCACCGACATCAAATGGTACTCCGGCACTTATCTGATACATAACGAGACCAGCTTCGACATTTTCACGGACAATCTGATGTGGTTTATGAACGGCGGCGAATCCGGGATTCTGTACAGCGACCAGCGCAGAGGGAACCGGCTGTTCCGTTCCGCTCCGGCCTCACGCGAAGAGGATCTCGTGCTAGACAAGCCGTGCGCGCAGCCGGTTCTCCGCGGTGGTCTGATCTACTACATGGATGAGCGGGACAGCGGCCTGTACTGCTGCGTGGAAGACGGCCGCTATGACCGCAGGCTGACCGCGGATAAGGTGAGCGGCTTTCTCCTGCTGGACGACGAATCGATCGTATGCGCCACGGCCCAGGGCATTAAGCTGGCCGGCGCCGGCGGGCGCGGGGCCGAGACGGTCAGCCCGGCGACCGCAGGCCGGATGGTTCAGGCGGGCGATGTGCTCGCGTTCGCCGATCATGGTCGGGATCTCGCCTTGACGCTGCTGGACCTTGGCAGCGGGGAAACAACGGCGGTGGACGGCATCGCCGCGTCCTGGATCAACACGGACGGACGCTACCTGTACTGTTCAAACCGGCGCAACGGCGGCAGCCTGTATCGGGTCGATCCGGGGACGGGAACGGGCATCCGGATGAGCAGCGAAAGCGCCGATTATCTGCACGTGCTTGACGGCGATATCTATTTCAGCCGCGGCCGGGAATGGTACCGGCTGCCGCTGGCGGGCGGCGAAGCGGAGAAGCTTCCGGCCCCGGGAGGCATCGGCCATGCAGACTGAATTCAGCCGCCAGCCAAGGTTCCTGCCCGACATCCCGCACGGCGAGGTGGAAGTGCCGAACCCGCCGATGCTGCAGGAGAGGCCGGAAATTTCCTGGTACGGCATTCTGCTTCCCCCGATCGTCATGCTTGTCATTACCGTGCTGATCGCGATGACGTCGCAGTCTCTCTTCCTGCTGATCTCGGTCGCCACGACTGTGATGACTCTGATCGGCTCGCTGGGAGGGGCGGTGACGCAGATCCGCAAATACACCCGCAAGAAGAAGGAGCGGGAGCAGAGATATCTCCAGTTCATCACCGATACGCGCAGCGACCTGTCGGTAGCGAGAGAGCAGCAGAGCGCCGCCATGAACGAAATGTTTCCGGAGCCTGCGGAATGCGTGCGCCGGATTATGGAAACCGACAGCCGGCTGTGGGAGAAGACGCCGGTGCATAACGATTTTCTGGCCGTGCGCGTCGGCGTTGGCAGCGCTGCGCTGGAAATGGAGATCCGCTATACGAAGCAGGCGATCGTCATGGAGAGCGATCCGCTGCTGATGGAGCCGCAGCGGCTGGCGATGGATTACGCCAAGGTGCCGGGCGTTCCGATTACAGTCAATCTGCTGGAGGCGGAAATCTGCGGCCTAGCCGGAGATGCGGCCAAGACGGCGGAGCTACTGAAATCGATGCTGCTCCAGGTCGTTACCCATCAGGGCTACGACGACATGCGCATCGTGCTGCTGACTGAGGGAGACGGACTGGATCGATGGAGCTGGCTGAAGTTTCTGCCGCATCTGTGGGATGACGGGATGAATGTCCGCTTCCTGCTATGCGGCAGGGCGCTCGCCCATCAGGTGCTGTCCGAGATGTACGGCCTGCTCAAGGACCGGGAGCTCCGGACGGCGGGCGGCGGCGCGCTGCCGCACTACCTGTTCGTTGTAGAGGACGCAACGCTTCTGGAGAACGAGCCGATCAGCAAATATCTGTATAACGGCAGCTCGAAGCTTGGTGTGTCGACGATATTCGTCGCGCCAAACGCCGCTTATCTGCCGATGAACTGCAAGGTAGTTATCGGCTTGCAGGGTCAGCACGGGGAGATGGCTAGCCGCGTCACCGGAGAGAAGACGGCGTTTACGCCGGATCAGGCCGATCTCAAGGAGCTCGATCTAGCGGCCAGAAAGCTGGCCCCGCTGCGGATCAAGCACGCGAACGCCGGCTTCGCCCTTCCGTCCTCGATTTCGCTGTTGGACATGCTGGAGGCGGAGAAGGTGACCGATACCGATGTCCTGCTGAACTGGATGCGGAACAAGACCTACATGGGCATGAGCGTGCCGATCGGAGCACGCGCCGGAGGAGAGCCGCTCATTCTCGACATGCACGAGACGGGCTACGGGCCGCACGGCTTGGTGGCTGGAACGACGGGCTCCGGCAAGAGCGAGCTGCTTCAGAGCATTATCGTCTCGCAGGCGATCCACTACCATCCGCATGACATCGCGTTTGTTCTGATCGACTATAAGGGCGGCGGCATGGCGGACGCCTTTAAGGGTATGCCCCATCTCGTCGGGACGATCACGAACCTGGACGGCAACCAGACGACCCGGGCGCTGCTCTCCATCAAGAGCGAGCTGATGCGCAGGCAGCGTGTGTTCTCGGAGTACGGGGTCAACAGCATCGACAAATACCAGAAGCTGTATTACAGCCGCTCTGGAGGAGCGGATATGCCGGCCATTCCCCACCTGATCATGATCGCCGACGAGTTCGCCGAGCTGAAACAGGACCAGCCGGATTTTATGAAGGAGCTGGTTAGCACGGCGCGGGTCGGCCGAAGCCTCGGGGTTCACCTGATCCTGGCGACGCAGAAGCCGGCCGGGGTCGTGGACGACCAGATCTGGAGCAACTCGAAGTTCAAAATCTGCCTCAAGGTTCAGGACGAAGCGGACAGCCGGGACGTTATCAAGCGGCCCGACGCGGCGATGATCAAGGAGCCCGGGCGCGCCTATATTCAGGTGGGCAACGACGAAATTTTCGAACTGTTCCAGTCCGCCTATTCGGGCGCGGATTATGATCCTCAGGGCGAGCTGCAGAAGCTGGAGAACAAAACAAAACGCATCTACAAGGTGTCCGTGACCGGCCGGAGCGAGCGGATTTATCCGCTGGAAGAAGAGAAAATCGCCCGTCACGAGGTGCCTTCCCAGCTGCAGGCGATGGTGGAGCATATCACCCGAATGGCGGAGCAGATCGATATCAAGCCGGTCAAAGGCCCTTGGCTGCCGCCGCTGCCGGACACCGTCTTCCTGGACGATCTGGTTGACGCGGCATGCGCGGACGGCATATGGCCTCGCCGGGAATCGCTGCTCAGCATCCCCGCGGGACTGCTGGATGATCCGAGAGGGCAAAGGCAGGAGGCGCTTGAGTTCGATTTTGCGGGTGAGGGCAATCTGTTCGTTTACGGCGCTCCCGGAACGGGCAAAACGGTGCTGCTGCGTACGCTCCTGCTGTCCGCCGCTCTGCTGTATACGCCGGAGGAGGTCCATTTCTATATGATGGATTTCGGCGGCGGCTCGCTGAAATCGCTGGAGCGGCTTCCCCATGTCGGCGGCGTCATGACGCTGGAGCAGGAGGAGAAGATCGATCAGTTCATGCGGTTCGTATTCCGGATCATGGAGGAGCGCCGGGCGCTATTCGAGGAAACGGGCAGCGAAGGCTTAGCCGATTACCGTGCGGACGGCCGGGATATGCCGGCGGTGATGCTGATGATCGACAACTATTTCGCGCTGTCGGAAACGTACGAGGACATCGACGCCCAGATGGTCGTGCTCGCCCGCGAAGGCTTCAAATACGGCATCTATCTCGTCGCCACGGCGACGAGCAGTGCGCTGGTCCGCTACAAATTTTCGGTCAACTTCAAAATGGCCGTCAGCCTGCAGATGACCGAGAAAAATGAGTACGATGGCATCGTCGGCCGCACCGAAGGGCTGGAGCCGGCCAAGACGGCCGGCCGCGGCCTTGTCCGGGGCAAGCCGCCGCTGGAATTCCAGACCGCGCTGCCCGAATTCAGGGAGCTTCGGACGGATGCGCTGATCGAACGGCTCGAACGGCGGTTCGATACCCGTGCGGTGCCGATTCCGGTCATGCCGGTGTCCATTGATCTGCGCGCGATTGCGGCGGAAGGAAGCCGGCTGGCGATCGGACTGGCGAGCAACAATCTGCAGCCGGTCCATATCGATCTTCAGTCCTCTCCGGTCTTCATGGTGGCGGGGGACGTCATGTCCGGCAAGAGCACGTTGCTGGTCTCCTGGATTACGCTGCTCCAGGAGCAGCAGGAGGGTCTGGAGGTCTACGCGCTGGACTCCTCGGGTATGGGCATTTACGAGCTGATGAGCCGGCCGTACGTCACCGACCTGTCGGGCGTGGACGATATGTTCGGCTTCTCGGATACCTTGAAAGAGAAGCTCGATGCGCGGCGGGCCGAACTGCTCACCTGCCGGATGGCCGGCGGAGACGCAGCGGCTCTCACCGCCGGCTGGAACCCTATTCTTTTCGTCATTGACAAGCTGAGTGAATTTACCGGCAATGACATGTATGCCCTGCACGAGCTGCTGGAGCGGGTAATCCGCCAGGATCGGGGACTGAAGATCTCGATTCTCGCGGCCGACAACACGGCCGACCTCGCCTCCAACTGGGACAGCCTCGGCAAGCTGATCCGCGAGGAGCAGACGGGTGTCCTGCTGGGACGGATCAAGGAACAGAATTTGTACTCGGTATCCCACCCTTACGGTTCCCAGGAACGAAATATGGAGCAGGGCGACGGTTACCTGATCGTGAAGAACAGGTACACCGGCATGCGGTGCGCCATGCTGAAGAAATAAAACACCGTCAGGTTAGACATTTTCGCAGATGAGGTGAGACCATGTCCATCAGTCCATCCGAAATCAGAAGACACGCCGCGCGCATCAACGGCCTGACAGGCGACGTGCGGCGGATCTCCATCGAGCTTCAGGATCAGTACCGCCAGGTCGGCCAATACTGGACAGGCACGGCGTCCAAGTCGCTGATCAGCGACTACCAGTCTCTGGACAGCGAGATGAGAGCGCTGCTGCGCAGCCTGGATCAGCTGGAAAGCGGCGTCGAGCGCATTGCGTCCCAGGTGCAGCGAGCCGAACAGGAACGCGCCGAGAAGAAGCGGCTGGCCGAGAAGAAGGAGAGAGAACGTAGGGAACGGGAGCGGGCCCGCAACGGCCATTAATTCGTCCGTATGTCCGGTCCATTAAACCGCTTCAGGCAACAGGCCCTCGAAAGGAGGTGAATAACAATGGCGGGAAACAATTTGACATTTAGCCCCGATCAGGCGATGAGCGTCGCCAAATCGATCAGCGGCAAAGCAAACAATGCTCAAACGCTTATCAACCAGCTTCAAAAGGAAATTCATGCGGTAAGCGGCTGGTGGCAAGGTGAGTCCCAAAGCGCCTTCGTAGAGCAGTTCGACGGACTTGTGCCTAGTTTCAAAGAGCTGGTTACTTGTGTAGAAAATATCAGCAAGAACCTTACGCAAATCGCGAACATCAAACAGCAGGCCGAGAAGGAAATGGCCAGCAAGCTGCGCGGAAGATAATTGGCGTTTCCAGGCATGGCAAGCCGGCCGGACGATTCGGTCTGGCTGCCCTGCCATGATTTATTTAATGAGGATCCCATACATAGAATCTGGAGGGAGCTTTACGTGAAGCTGACCGATAGGGAATATTTGACGCTGGCCTCTATTACGCTGCCCGTGCATGACGATGGAAAGACGGAAATGACGGTCTGCGAACTGCTCGGCCACAGCGCGGCGGAGGCGGAAGCCGGCACCCCGGCGGACCGTAGGCTGTATGACCTGAAGCTGACGTCCCGGTGGAACGTGCCGGACGCAGCGGGTTATGCCTTTAAAAACGAACACGACGATAGATGGTTTATCTTTTCATATACACCGGATTCCTCATTAAAGGATTTGAAAACACTACTTTCCGGCGAGAGCCCGGTGCTAAGGCAGGCCGCGGAATTCCTCCGCGCCTGCCGGGGAGGCGGCTCCTGCTTCGTGACCGGCCTCGGACTCGGCGGAGCGCTGGCGCTTTATGCGGCGGCATCCTGCGGCGATGCCGGCGGCCTCGTGTTTGACGCTCCCGGGATCGCCCATTTGCTGGACGCGCAGCAGGGCAATTATCCGGGCATCCGCAACATCCTGGCCGCCCATAGTGTGATCTCCGCTTTAGGTACTCACGGAGAAACCGTGCTGTTCGCCAAATCCGCCGGCGAACCGGAGGCGGAAACGGCGCTGCTCGAGCCAGCCGGCCTGCACCTGTACGAGACCGATGCGGCGGGCCGGATTATACTCGGCGAACCGGACGACACGTACGGGCTGCTGTCCAAGCTGAATGTTCTGCTGGAGGATGGGCCGGTTGTGGACGACGTTTCGGGCGCGTTCATCCGGGCGGCCGGGCTGCAGGATACCGGCGCGAAGGATCTGATTCATGCGCTGCTACCGTTGAGCGAACGGACCGGCGCCCAGGGCATCCGCGAGGTGCTGCTGGACATCGCCGCCAGATATGACTGTCATGTGCAGCGGATTTGGCTAGAGTGGAAGCAGGACATGGCCGAAAGCGCGAAAAGGCTTGGCCCGGGCGGACTTTCGGAAGCTTTTGAAGACAGAAGCGAATTCGCCATGCGGGAAGCATCCGCGTTGCTGGAAGAGATGTACCGCGTGACGGAAGCGTTCCTGGTCGTCCTGATCCTGTTCGGTCCGGATCACAGCCGGGTTGCGGATCGGCTTGACGAGCTGCTAGAGACGGTCGCGGGCGGGATGACGGCCCGGCTCAAGCTGCTGTCCAGACAAATGCCGAATGAGCTTGAGGCCTTGATGGACATATCCATGAGCAAAATGTTCGTATGGCCGGACCTTCAGTTCACGTTCAAAGAGGAGGGCCCTTAGAAGACCAATCAGACTGACCTTAAGGAGAGTGGGCGGGCTTGAACAAAACGATGAAAAGGGCGGTGTTTATTCCAATGGCTTTCTTGACGCTACTCAGCCTGTTCGGCTGCCGCGAATCGCGGGATGAAAAGGCTTCGAAACGCATTCTGGAATCCCTGCAGCAAAAATACGGCGAGGAGTTCGTGCTGGACGGCATCGGCGGCGGTTGGGGGACGATGAACAACAATACACTGAAGGCAATCGCCCGGCCGAAAGACGATGCGACGCTGAAAGTTCCGGTGGAGATTACGAAGGACTTTAGCAAAATGTACGACAAGTACCTTAATCAGCGGGTTGCCCGCAATGAGGAGCCTAAGATTGAAGAGCTCGCGAGAACGTACTGGCCGGATGCAAAGGTCGTCATCGCCAACGATACCCGGCTTACCTACCCGAAGGAAAATGATACCTCGATGTCCTACGCGGAGTTTCAGAAGCGGTATCCGATGAACATCCAGCTTGTTTCCATCTATCTTAATGGCGGCGATTATATCGATGCGCAGGGGAATATGGACCAAAATGGCGAAGCAAGCAAATACATGGAATTTGCCAAGGTGCTGACCGAACATCAATATGTCAGCAGTATGGTGACATGGACGTTCCTTACCAAGGACGCCTACGATCGGTTGGACGAAGCTAAAGCATCCGATGATTCCGTCGATAAGTATTTCACCGACGAGGAAGAGGAAAAAGGTAAGGTTAATATCATGACCATGGTCGGATACTCCCTGAACACGGAAGGTCAGGTTGAAGAATCCCGAGGAGAGATCGAATCTTATTTTGACACCTGGAGGGAAAAAAGGCTCAAAAGCCTTAAGCAGCGAGGTGAGTCCTGATGGGCGACCAGCTCACCGAAGTGGAACTGAAGAAGATCTCCCAATTGGTGTACTTGGATATTCTCGATAGCCAAGGCGTCAATACGAAGATCCAGCAGAAATACATTCGTCAAGGCAATAAAATCACCGTCAGCCAGGTAATCGATTATTACACGTCAGGCGAGGGGTTAAAAGAGCTTGAAGAGCGTTACCCGAGCATGTTGAACGGAACCAAAGAATCCGATCAGTGGGTCAAGCTGCTTGAATCGATGGACACTCCCCAGTATCAGAATTGGGAAATCAGTAATGTAGTATCGAAAAATAAACAGAATGAATCCGGGTTCGTGGCTTTTACCATAGATACGAAGAATGGGGCAAGAGTAGCCGCTTTCCGCGGCAGTGAGCCCATTGATGATCCGTACTACCGGAATGACTGGAAGAACAACGGGACGACCGCCTACGAGCTTGAATCGGTACAGCAGCAAGACGTCACGGAATACATGAGGCGTTTCGGTCAAGGCGACTACGATCTGTACCTGACCGGTCACTCTCTCGGCGGGAACCTGGCGCTGTATTCCTCATTCGTTCTTACCAACGAGCAGAGAAGCAGGCTCGTCTCCGCGTCCACCTTCAACGCGCCCGGCTTCAATAAAAGCGTGCTGGACAAATACCGGACGCAGATTGACGAGATGAATGAGAACGGACAGCTCAAAGAGTTCCGCAATAAGCATGACATCGTGCCGGCCCTGTTCATGAATCCTTCGGACGGCATTTATATCGACACCACCTCGAAGGAACTGACGGGGTTCTCGCATCATTCCCTGTTCTCCCTTGCGCAGGAAGATGGGGAGACCTTTCGGCGGTCGGACTCCCAGATGCGCGCCGTTATTCCGAACATTGTGCACCATGTGACGGTCGGGCTTGAGATCGTACCGAATTTCCTTAAGGAAGCGCTGGTTCGCGAAGTATTCAAAATCTGGGATGGCGACATTGAGATTCAGCATATTCTGTTTGCGGCTGCGGCTGTTGCCGCGATTTTCATCGCCGGCCCGGTTACCGTGCTGGTCGGTGCGTTAAAGGTCGTGCTGGCGCTGTATGTCATCGGCTTTATTATCGACAAGGTGATTCCGTGGATCAAGGAAGGGATCGCCAACATCGCCGAGATGGTGGAAACGTTCTTCGACGAAAGCGTTGAATTCATCACCAATCTCGTGTTCCAGGCGGTCGATGCAGCCAAGCTGATCGGCAGTAAGGTGGCCGAGTTCACGCAGCAGGTCAAGGGGGCCGTGACGAAGTTCTTCCAGGATCTGAAGGAAGGCTTCAAGCGTTTTGTCGCCGATACCATCCAGTTCGTCCAGGCGCAGAAGGAACGCTTCCTCCGGATGAAGGACCAGGCCGTCAAGAAGCTCGGAGACATCTTCGATTCCATGAAATCGGCCAACACCCGTAAGAAGGATGAAGTCGTGAACAGTGTCCGCTCGTTAACGGACAGGCTGATCGGCATCAAGTCAAAGATCAAGACCGTGGCCAAAATTGCGGTTTCGGCCGCGGGCGCGGTCCGAGCCGCCCAGATTCAGGCCAATCTGAACCGCATTGAAGCCCTGCACAAGCTGCTGAGGCAGAAGGAAGAGCGGATCTCGGAGCTGGTCAGCCGAATTCTCAGCGTGGCGTCCGGGGTGTCCTCCAGCGTCAGCGGTTCATATCCGGAATCCTACGTCCGCTCGCAAGTCAGAGAGCTTCAAAGAGCGAGCGAGGAGGTCAAGGCCAAGGAACGCCGTGTCTCCGAAACGCTGAAGCAGCAGTCGGACACGGTCAAATATTCCGTGAACACCTACCGCAGCACCGAAGCGAGATTGTCCTCCCTGGCGAGAGCCTAAAACGAGGCATTCAAATACAAGCATACACATGACGAGAGGAGCAATATTTAATGAAGCGATTTAACACCCTACTTGCCGTATTTCTGATCATTACCCTGTTCTCCGCGCCTTTCACGGCGTCGGCGGCAACCCTGCCACTTCGGGTCGTAGTCGACGGCAAGAAGGTATATTTCCCCGACGCCCAGCCGTTCATCGATGCCCAACAGCGCGTTCAGCTGCCTGTCCGGTTCGTCACCGAAGCGCTAGGCGCGAAGGTGCTGTGGGACGGCCCAGCGAAAAAGGCGACGATTATCCTGAACGGCAAGACGATGGTCGTCTATATCGGCAAAACCAGCTATACGGTGGACGGAAAAACGAAGCAGATGGACACCGCCGCTCTGTTCAAGGAGTCCAGAACATTTGTGCCGCTGCGCTTTTTGTATGAAGGTCTCTGCGTGAACGTGAACTGGGACGATTCCGTGAAGACGGTATATATCACCACTGGCGGAAGCGGCGGAACTACAACTGCGCCTTCCACGGGAACAAAGACGGCAGACGTTTACGGATTCAAGGTCAATTATGTCGAGATGGGGCCGAACCTTGAACCGGCTTATGTCAGCGCATCAAGGATGACCGTATACAAGAATGATGAACCGGAGCCCGGCAAGGTTCTCTTCCAGCTTACCATCGTGTTCAGTGATGCCGGTTCAGATCCTGTACAAGGGGCGAAGGAAGCGGAATCTATTTTACGCCAGAAAATTGAAGACAACGTAGTTGATTCGATAATGAAATATGCAAGAACGAAAACGAAAATTAGCGATATTCTGCCTCTTAAGGAGTTTACTTCGAAAAATTATAATTTTATGGTCCTCTCTAGTGAATATGACGATATAGCTATTATGGTTATACCAAAATAATGACACAGACAAAGGGAATGAAAACGATAGTGAGAAGAAAGCTGATCAACTGTTCGCTGCGGTTCGCACTGCCGGCAGTGGCGGCGGGGATGCTGCTGTCGGGTCTGTTCCTTTCGGTAAATGCGGAGGACGGCAGTGCTCCGGACGATTTTCCGCAAACGCCGGCCGAAGCCCGGGAATACATCAACAGAGACATGAGCGAGCTCTACAATAAGCCGAATTATTATCCGCCGGAAACGGGCAAGGGCAAGCTGCGGGAGGATCTGCTGCAGAAGCGGATTGACAGCAGGGAATATACATTTGAAATGGTGTATGGGGCGAGTCATGGAGAGCCGCTGGTTCACAAAGGCAATATGTATCCTTATTCCGGCTATAATCTCAACGGCGATTCTGTATCGGCCGAAGGGGTCCCCTGGTATGCGGGATGGAGCGGCACTAAAATCCAGGACTTTGACATGGTTAAGAAACCTTGGGGCGACCCCAGCGTCATTCGAGCTTATAATCCCAAAAGAAGCAATTTCAATGCCTATTCCGATCCCTCGAACAAATACCTCGCCAGCTCGGGAGGCACTTTTGAACAGGCGATCATTACCGGCCTGAATTTGGAATACGGAGGCAAAACTTACAGCGAGTTCATCTATAACAACATGAACAGCCAGTATAAAGACCGCGTCGTCTATGATTTCAACGCTACGCCGACAAAAGGCGGAAGCTGGGTGGACTATGTGCAGATCATCCAGCCGCCCACCTTCCTCTCCTGGGGCTCCGGGCGGATTTATATCGACAATCCGGGAGGCAACATCACATACCTGGGCATTCCGATCGCGCCGTTCATGCTGCAAGTGGACGACCTGTCCACGGCATTCGAGAACTTTCCTTCCGGCGCGGTCGCAGGAGATTCCGTTACGGTCGGCGTCCGGGTGAACTCCACCTTTGACGGGGAGCGGACGACCGATTTCGCCTGGCAGATCAAGGACAGCAGCGGCAAAACGGTGCCCGCCAACTACAAGGGGCATGCTGAGACGGCTTCGGGCGACCTTACGATCCCGGGCAACAACGAGCGCATGCTGTACGCGTCCTTTATTATGCCGGAGGGCAACGTCAGCGTGAAATTGACCGTGAACACGAAAAAATTCCCCGAAGAGGACATTTACACGAACAACACGGTGAGCCTGACACTGAAAGAGGTTCAGCCGATGCCTGCCGCCAAGGGCGAATACGATCTCGACTACAATGTGCTGTCTAGAAAAATCAGCTTTCCCCTGGCGAAGGAGGCGGCGATCCAGGCTAATCTGATTCTACCGGGCAGCTCACGCTGGAACGGCAATGCGACCGGAGCGCTCGATGTGGATAACGACTCCCCGAATCTGCTGCGAAGCTTCACGGTGCTGAACAATCCGCCGGTCAATGAGGCGGGTTCGACCATTACGCGCAAGCCGACCATCAAGGCCAAGCTCCTGCGTACCGATTTTGGCGACAATCCGCTGGGCGGCGGCTGGCTGAACCTGAGCAACGCCTATATGCCGCGGACGAAGTTGGGTGCCGTCAGCTACAGCGGCGAGGTCAGCAGGGACTATATCCGGACCTACCGGACATGCAAAACGGTAACCGACTCCAACGGTAACCGGGATAGGGAATGCGAGACCCATGAAGAGAACGGCACGACCACGGCTCCGTTCTCTCCGGGTAAGGACACCATTACGGTTAACGCGTTCGTCTACAACGGACGGAAAGACGTGCCCGCTAAGGAATTTGAGGACAGGATCGAAAACAATACGAAGGATGATCTAAGCAAGAAGCTGCTGTGGACCAGTGAGCCGTACAAGATCAAGACGATCCGCTGGATGGCCCATGAGGACGAGAGCGGCAGTCTGTTAGACTGGACCGACGTGAACGGCCAGTACGAGCGCGAGTTCACACAGCAGGCCTCGGGCAAGCTGGTCTGGAAGAGCGAGCAGACGATGGCGAATGCCTACAGCCAGGGCAGAGAGGCCGCAAGACGGATGACCAACAACAAATCCGATTACGACAAGGCCGTGTTCGCCACTGACCGCGAGCTTCAGGGGTATGACTATCCGATCAAGTCGGGCTATTATTTCAATCCGGCCGGGGTCTATACCTTTACGCTGGAGACGGTGACGTTCAAGCCTACCGACGACGATACGAAGGATCACAAGGATCTGGTGGACGCGGTGATAGATTCGTTCCGGTACGAGAGCAACCTGGTCTATATTAACAACAACAAGGAATCGGTTAATCTCCTGAACGAGCCGCTTGGACGGTCGGGGAATACAATTGTCCCCAAACCGGCAGCCCTAAGCGTGAAGAACTCCAAGGGCGTGAATGCCCTGCCGCTTATAGCTGTGGAAGACCGGTCGACGGACAGCTCTCGCTACACGAAAGAAGTGGAGGAAATCTACCACTCGCAGAACCGGAATAATATAGACGAAACGCACGCTTTCTGGAAAAATATCCTGGAAGGGTACTCGCAGTCCAGCACCAAGGGCAGCTTCGACAGCTTCAAGTACCGGGAGTTTGTCAAGGACGGTCAGCATATGTATAAAATTACGGAGACCACGACCGTCAGCATCATCGTAAATCCGAACAACACGCCGCTGTACACCGATGCCCGCATGGCGGACGGCAATTACTATGTCAAAGCCTGGCTCACCGATGTGGAGCTGTCTTCAAGCTCCAACGCCTACCGTAAACTCGGCAAGCTGGTCGGCGTGAAGCCGCTGGATGAAATCCGGGTAACGGTAAAGGGCTCGATGTATGACGATTTGAACAACTGATGCCTTCTCGGTCTTGGACAGTCTGGACACGGCCGCTTCGGCGTTGGCTGCTCCTGAAGCTGTACCGGGGCCGGATTACCGATCGACCGTATGACGTCCATGTTACACCGGAGAAAGTCCATAATTCCGTTCCGTATTTGTCGAGTCAGGATCGCCTATTGGCTTTGAGGTGGAAGCGGCAGCGCTGGGTTCGGGTTATTTGACGACGCCTAGTTGCCGAGGTTTACAGAAGCGAAAGATTTTTGTCATGATTGCTCACCAAAGATTTCATCCCAAGGTTTGTTTCCCAAATGAAAGTTTACCTGCAAGGACGTGTCACTGCATGATCCCATCGGGACCGATAAAGAGGGCAACGAAATCACCCTGATCGATATCCTCGGTTCGGAAACGGACGATGTCATTAAAGAGGTGGATCTCAAGATTGAGAAGAGCAAGATCTACCGCAATCTCGATATCCTGGATGATCGGGAAAAAGAGGTGGTGGTCGGCCGATTCGGCCTCGACACTGGTGGCGAGGAGCGGACACAGCGGGAGATCGCCAAGGAATTGGGCATCTCGCGCAGCTATGTATCTCGGATTGAGAAGCGGGCGCTGATGAAGCTGTATCATGAGTTTTATAAGGCGAAGCGATAACTCATACAAGAAGCAACTTGTCTAATGACAGGCTGCTTCTTTATTTGATCATTGATTTCCTGGCGTTTTCCGGTTGTGTTTTTCATGAATTGTTATTAATGACGCCGTACTTTCCGTGCCAGCCAGTTTCCGAAGGATTGAATGCCCTGAACAAAAATAATTAAAACAATTACCGTAAAGATCATAATCACGGTGTAGAAGCGTTGATAGCCGTATGAGATCGCCAAGTCTCCAATGCCTCCTCCTCCGACCGTCCCGGCCATGGCCGTAGCGCCGATCAGCCCGATTGTAGCCGTCGTCAGCGACAAAATTAACGAACCAAACGCCTCCGGCAGCAGGAAATGCCATATAACCTGAAACGGTGTAGCGCCCATCGCTTCGGCCGCTTCCAATATTCCGGGATTGACTTCGAGCAGCGAATTCTCAACTAATCGTCCGATATAAGGAGCAATGAAAATGATCAATGGGACGATCGCTGCATTTGTTCCGATGGAAGTGTGTACCAAGAAGCGCGTAAACGGTATAATGGCGACCAGTAAAATAATAAACGGCAGAGAGCGGATGGTGTTAATCACCGGATTTAATAGGGAATAGACCGCTTTGTTATCCAGTACGCCGCCGGACCGGGTCACGACCAGTAATATCCCGAGCGGAATTCCGATCAGGGAACCGATCAGCAGGGAAGCGCCTACCATATAAATCGTTTCATATATCGCCTGTAAAAACTGGTCCAGTGTAATCGTTGTAGATATCATAACTCTTCCGATGCCTCCTTCACTGTAACACCGCATTCTTCCAGATAAGAAATCGCCTTATCAATTGCTGACGATTCTCCATTTAACTGAATAATCATACTGCCGAGTGTCGTTCCCTGAATTTCCGACATATTGGCGGATAAAATATTCACATCCACCGGATATTGGCGAATCAAACCATTCAGAATGGGCTGTGAGGCGGCGTGTCCGATAAACTCCAGCTTGAACAGCTGCCGGCCCTCTGCTTCCTGAAGCGTCTCTTTGACACTGTCCGGAACCCTGTTATGAAGGACTGTCCGCACAAAATTGCGTGTTGTCGGGTGTTGGGGATTTCCGAACACTTCCAGCACGGTCCCCTGCTCAATGATCTCGCCTTTCTCCATGACTGCTACACGATTGCAAACCTCCTGGATGACGGCCATTTCGTGCGTAATAATTCGAGGCCAATGCCCGCGCAATGCCGACGCGCTGCTTCTGTCCACCCGACAATTCATTTGGATAGCTGCCGGCTTTATCGCTAAGGCCCACGAAATCAAGCAGTTCGGATACCCGCTGCTGAATTTCTTGCTTGGACTTTTTCAGTAATACTAGCTGTATTGCAACATTATCGAAGACGGTTTTGGACTCAAGCAAATTGAAAAGTTGAAAGATCATGCCGATTTGCTTCTTGACCGCCCGCAATTGATTGATGTTAAGCTCGTCCAGAGACTGGCCGTCAATAATCACCCGGCCTTTCGTAGGCTTTTCCAAATAATTGACCATGCGGATCAGGGTGCTTTTCCCTGCTCCGCTGTATCCGATTACGCCGAAGATGTCGCTTTTCTCCACCTTTAAGCGGACCCCTTTTAGCGCATCAATGCTAATTCCTTTTCGCTGAAAGGTTTTATACATATCTCTCAACTCGATCATAGCTTGTTATTCCTCTCGTTTTCTGTCCTCGAAATGTGTCTTAGGTTCAAAGAAGTTTAACCAGCGCCGCTTCCGCGAGTAAAGAGAAATAGCGGGCCGCGGGAAATAAAGCCGCTTAATTCTCTGTCGTTTTAATTTCCTCATTGGATAATTCCGGCTCTTTGTACAGGGTGCGGCGTACTTCTTTTAAACAAACTTTTCCGATGTTAATGATGCTGTTGGAATGTTAACCTGATTTCCTTCTTATTGTCAACAGGCTTTTTGAAATGAAGTCAAAGGCTCATTATCAGCTGCAAAATGTATTGACGTTGTCCTTTTATGTATGTTACTATCCGAATAATTAATCCAATTAAACATATTGGTATTATTTTTTTTCCAAATGGAAAGGGTCGTGATTTAAAAAGGGAGGCTGGCACAAGAAAGAGAGGTTTGAAGCCCTGCTGTCGGGGGAACTGGCTGATCGCCCTGCTGTTAGCGGGTGGCGGCATATTTTGGACAAGGAACAGAATGCCGATGATATGGCCGAAACGACAGTAGCTTTTACGAAAGAATTTGATTGGGATTGGGTCAAGTGATTCTATTTTTTTAAAAGGGGACAAAACAATGAGAAAATTATTAACGGTAGTATTGGTAGGATTAATTTTGGTGCTGAGCGCTTGCGGAAAGCAAAGTTCGTCCGGCGAAGATAAAAAAGAGATTACCGTCGGTTTTGGCGTAGGTACTTATGAAGAGCAATTCCGCCAGGGCATTCTGCCGATTCTGGAGGAAAAAGGCTACAAGGTGGACATCAAAACGTTCTCGCAGAACATGCAGGTTAATCCGGCTATGAAGGAAGGCTCTATTGACGCCAGCATTTTCCAAAGCACAGCTTATATGGAAGCTATTAATAAGGAACTAAGTGCGGAGATGACAAGACTCGCATTCTCACCCGGTGCGCCGCAAGGTCTGTACTCCGAAAAGCTCAAGTCGCTGGATGAAGTGAAAGACGGTTCGACGGTAGCGGTCCCACAGGACCCGGTTAACCAGGAACGCGCGATTCGGATTTTGGAAGAACTCGGTTGGGTAAAAGTAAAAGCCGATGCGGGTACAACGGATTTCAACCTGAACAGCGTTGAGCCAGGCAGTGTTAATCTTAAAATTGAGGTGCTGGATCCGGCTCAAATACTGGTTTCGTTAAAAGACGTAGATTATGGAGTGGTAAACGGGAACTACATTGCCAACGCCAAAAGAAAAATTACGGAAGCGTTGAAGATTGAAAATACACCGGAACAGCATCGCATTATTGTTTCTATTAATAAAAAAGACGAAAACACCCAATGGGCCAAGGACTTGAAAGCAGCTTACGAATCCAAGGAATTTGAGGATTATATTAATTCCCAAGATAAATATGACGGCTTTATTCTGCCGGAGGCCTGGAAAAACAACTAAAGAGTGGTTGAAATGGCGGGGCAGCGCATTCATTTCATCGGCGGCGGTCAAATGGCCGAAGCGATCATCCGTGCGATTATCAGCAATCAGACCACAGCTGCCGAGCATATCAGCGTGGCCGCTGTATGAACTGAACAACAGCGACTTTGCGGCGGTCTGCAGCGTAGCGTGTTGGCCGCCGTCAAGCGGACTGGCTGCATTCCAGGGCGGTTCACACAAGCTTTGGGGCACACCATCGTAACTCATACAAAGAAGCAGCTTGTCCAATGACAGGCTGCTTCTTTAATGGATTCCATAGGAAATACACCCGTTCCCCGGTCAAGTTCCGGGAAACGGCCGTTTTTAGCTGTCTACTTTACAGGAAATGATCATGCCCAATAACCTTCTCGTATACTTTTAAGTAACGTTCAGCCATCTTTTCTTTCGTAAATCGATCAGCGACATACTGACGAAGCTGTTCAGGATGGACAGATGCATCCCCCATAATCATCTTCGCCATATCCTCCGCGCTTTCACACAAGAATTGCGGAAACCCGGACAGAACTTCTGGAACAGCCCCTCTTGGGAATGCGGCTACAGGCGTTCCGCAGGCCATCGCTTCAATCATCACAAGTCCAAATTGCTCTTCGCAAGCAGTCGGAAATATGAGCCATTTGGCATGCCGCAGTAAATCTTGTTTTGCTTTTCCATGAACTTCACTGACATATTCGATGTTAGGACTGTTATTCATTCGTGGAAGGATCTGATTAAACAGATCTCCGTCCCAGGCGGGGCCTGCTATTATCGTTCTTATACCTGTCATTTCGGCTACATCAATCGCAGTATGCACGCCTTTTTCCCAATCAATCCGTCCTAGAAACAGCACATAATCTTCTTTATGCTTACTATATTTATACTCGTTTAGGTCGATTCCATTGTGTACATAATATCCTTTATGCCGGTTAGGAGACTGTTTAAGCTTCGTACGGCTCACATATACTGGATGCTTTACCGGGACATGAAGCGACCATTCCGTGTGAATCGTTGAGACTATTGGAATGCTTAGGTCTTCCTGTCCAATCAGGAGATCATGCGTATGGTCGTGTATGATATCGGTATTGTCCGGTATCGTATCAAGAACGAAATCCTTGATGCTGTCTGTTTCATACCGGTGTCCATACGGAATAACGACAGCACGGCTTCGGCTCCCTGCGAGAGCATACACATATACCTCATGTCCCATATCCACAAGCGCATCCGATAAATTGTAAACGACCCTTTCGAGACCTCCGCTGCCGGGAAGAGGAATGATGTTCGGAGCCACCTGAACAATGATCACCGTAAATCACCTCTGCTTTAAAATCGTATATGGAAGCTTAAGATTCCCACGGGTCAACCCAAATCAACCCCTCATTCACGATAAATGGCATCAGTTGTTCGATTACAAACATTTGGCTTTTATAGTGCTGCAATAATTGGAGCTTCAATTGCAATATATGAAATGGAAGCGGATCATCCTCTGTTTCGAATACATATAAATGATCCAATTTCATACTATGCAAAATACGGGATAACGACCGGTGCTGTCCATGGCCGTATTCTCCTTGCAGATTATGAGTGACAACTTTATGGAATTGTCCGGAATCCAGCAGGCCTCTTAAAGCGTCTTTTACTTGGTCTTCATCAAACTCTCCATCGTATTCGTCCGGGAAATCCCATATTTCGAACTCGGCACCAACGAAATTCATTGCTTGTTGGAATTCCTGGGAACGGATCTCGTTGCTTTCGTTGGTTAAGCAAACTACTTTCCAGCCTGACTCCTGGAGTAGGGTTCCACCTCCAAATATGCTTTCATCGTCAGGATGAGCGACTACCATTAGCTTATCTGCTGCCGAATCGGATGACATCACTCCACCTCATAGGGGGCATAATGGTCTTTTAAAATGTTTGCATATACGTTCACTAACATGTCTGTAGTACGGGTGAAGTTGAATTGCTCCTTCACCAGATTCCGGTTTACCCAGCCCGTTTCCATCTTCTCTTGAACCGGCATATCCAGCGCCCGCTTTATATCTGCTTTTAACTTCTCTACTGACCAGGGTTCATCGGCATGATGGTCACCGAACCATGTCTCCCATGCGTACCGGTAATTTCCTGGATTAACGAGTCCAACAAAACCCTTCACACCAACAGCGACCACAGGACGACAGCAGGCCAGAGCCTCAAGAGCGGCTCTCCCGGTGCCGATAAAGACATCGCAGATGGAATAATAGGAAGACATATTGAAAGTATTCCCCAGCAAATGTATGAATTTTCCTTTCGCTTCTTTGTGAATTACATCAACCAGCGATTTTATCCCCTCACTATGCCGCCCTTCGCCGGTCACGAGGATGTTTAGGTTAGGGTAGTTTTCGGCCTTTAACTGTCTGCATGCTTCTATGATGTCTCTGCAAATATCCGCTTTTTCCCAAGACAATCTGCCGGCGTACATAATAATGGGCGCGCCCTTAGGAATTCCCAGTTCTTCGCGCAAGTCACTCTGTATAAGGGAGCGGGAATTGAACTGTACGGTATCAATTCCGTTAGGAATCAATTGGACAGGCATTCCTTTGACAGGCAGTTGTTTCACTATGGAAGGGCTCACGCAGACGACCGCCGCGCTGCTTCTGATCAGCTCGATCTCAGCGATTGTAAAAGGAAGCAACATGTGGAGCGTCCATAAACGGGGGATGCACAATTGATCCGCGGCTTTTGCAGCAAAAAAACCGGAAGGGATTTGATGAATATGAACGGCTGTAATTCCTTCCGTATTCATAATTTGTTTTAATTGGGAGATGATTTTCTGCTCATCGGCATCATTGATTATATATTCGTTCGTGACGAAGTTAATCTCATATACGGGACAGCCTAATGCGGCGAATGCATCACACATTTCTCCGCGTTTCCCGGCTACAACGACGTGAATACCGTTTCTAAGCAATTCCCGTACGCATGTCAGAACGTGCGTTTCGGTTCCGCCGATATTAAATTGGTCCAGCACCATTAAAATGCGCAGGTCACTATCTGAATATCGCGGCTGCATGCTGTAATTCGGTTCTTCTTTATTTAACCAGACCACTTGCTTGGGCGGTTGGGCGTTCACGACGTATTGTACAATCGGCTTTTGGGTGTATATGCGTTTCTTAACCGGGCGTTTTTTGCTGCGAATCTCTGCCTTTTTTCTCAATCTGATTCAACTCCTTATTCCGAATAAAATTCACGGGAACGCTGGGACGGATGGGAGCGGTAATAATACAGGGTCTCCCGCAGGTTTTCGATCCGGATGCCATTAGAAACGCACTTGGCAATAAACTCATAATCCTCGGCTCCATTCATGTTCCGGGAAAGTCCTCCCAAGCGATCGAATACACTGCCTCGCAACAAAATGGTCGGATGTGACACGCAATGCTCGCCTATCGCATATCTTCTCGGAATATCCTCACCATAACTTAGCCAATTCGACGGGGTTTGTTTTTGAATGTCGCTTTCTTCAAAAGCCATATAGTTCGTGCCGACCAATCCGGTCTCCGGGTGGTTCATCAGAAACTGGACCTGCTTACGAATCCTTTCGGGATGGGAGTAGTCATCCGCATCGTGAATGGCGATATATTCTCCGCTTGCCATAAACAGCCCCGTTGTCAGAGAACCGGAGAATCCTACATTTCGAGGCAGCTGAAGCAGTGTGAAGCGGGGGAAACGCCGGCGAGACTGCCACAACAAGGTACGATCGGCAGATCCATCCGTCGATGCATCATCCACAATAATGATTTCTATGTTTGGGTAGGTTTGCTCGTATAAATGATCCAGACAGTCCTCAATGTAAGATTCTGCGTTGAAGCACGGGATCACGATGCTTACAAGCTGGTCAATTCGTGCAAGCGACACAGGTCAACCCCTCCATTCCAATAATCATGTCTTTTCACCATATGATCTGAAGAAAACAATGGAAAGGGATAAGCGTATATTTTCTAAAAATTGTATGCGGAAATACGTATCTACCCAATCAAAACTCGGGATTATCAATACAATAACAGCGGCACAACATTAAGGAAGGTGATTTAAAGTGACAGAAAGCAGTGACTACACTGATTATACGGAATATTCATCGTATTCTGAGTACACAGACCACTCGCGCAACAAAATCTGTTTTGCCATATTGGCGCATAATCGCAGAGAAGTTGTCTTCGATTTATTAGACAATATCCGCTGTTACTGTCCTAACAGTTCTGTCGTCTTATATAACGGTGGAGATGACCCGGAATTATGTAAAGGTCTGGGTTATCCGGTATGCCCGACCAGCAGAAAATTAGATTACGGGGTAACCGCAATATATATGCTTGAAGTGATGGAGTGGCTCGAGGACATTGATTATTCTTACGATATACTGATCAATCTGGATTCTGATGTTTTGTTTGCCAGAGAAGGCTTTGAGCAATACATTCTTAATGAAATGAATGACAAGGATTACATGGGCGTCTGTACGAAAATACCGGATGATGATTTTTATTGCTTAGTACAACTTAGGCAGGAAATCGACCAATGGATCCCCCTGTTCGGAAACGAACCTTATAGGGAGTCATTCAACGTAGGGCAGGTATACAGCAGGAAATTAGTCCTTCGTTTTTTACATGATGACCAGTATGAATTGTTAAAAAGTAACCTCCATGGTACAAGGTCCTTCGGAGTAGATGAGATTGTCTATGTTACGATGGTTGAACGGATGGGCTATCCATTGCATGCTTACAAGGAGAATGTTGGCTCAGTCGTTCGTTACCGGCCGTACTTTCCGCTCGATGAGGTGGTCAGTCTTGTGAATTTTCAACCGGAAAGCTCCCTCATTCATCCGGTCCATCGGAAACTTAAGGATGAAGCAAGAAGCTTTATCCGGGAGGCCATGAAACGGAAAATCCAGCTCAGTCCCGATTATCAAGAACGATTTATGGAAGAGTACCTAGGTGAGATGCCTTATCTCATCCGCAGAAGCAGATATAACGGCGGAAAGATAGAGTGGCTGGCCGCCTCGGAAGATGAAGGGCTGCTGTACTGGAGGGAAAACCAAACAGGCAGAACAAAAGATGTCTTGTTTGGACCCTATGCATTCGGAAGCGGAAAGATTGAGGGATTAACAGCGATTGAGGGTAAATTCGGCAATCTTGAAGCGGTATGCCGAAGCGGTAACAAACTCATCCATTATTGGAGAGATGAACATAGCGGTGAATGGTTCAAATCCGAACAGTTTGCGGATGGCGTTAAGGGAATGCCGGCTTTTCTGGAAAGCAGCCATGGTAATTTCGAAGTCGTTGCCCCGCTGAAGAAGGGAGGCCTTGGTCATTGGTGGAGAAACAACGACGATCCCATGCTTCCTTGGTTTGGCCCCAAAGTATTCGGTTCAGAACAGTATGATGAAGTAATCCTGGTTGAGAACAATGAGAAGCAATTGACAGCCATTGCTTGTAAAGATGGCAAGTATCAATACTACGTCAGGGACGACCACAACAGTTGGGAGTGGAATGGACCTTACGAATAAGAGGTTGAGGACCGATGAGCATCCTGGCTGTGCAATACGTTAGACCAATGGATGATGGATGGACACTCCCGCATCTGTTCAAATGCGAGGACGGTCAAACCTATGTTGTCAAATTCATTAATAATCGTTCCGGTGCTGGTATATTGGCCAACGAGCTGATTGCTTATCGTCTCGGGAATTGGCTTGGATTGCCGATTGCACCCTATCGCATTATCCAGATAACACGGGATCTTGTGGATATGTTCCCTGTTTTGAAAAGCATGGATATCCCTGCAGGCCTGCACCTGGGCAGTTTATATTTTGAACAAGGGACGACCTTGCTGGGGGAAGTCAATTTGGCATTATGCAAAAATCTGCATCAAGCAGCCGGGATGATGGTATTTGATCATTGGATCAATAACTGGGACCGGCATGTTGCCGGATCGAATCTATTATATTTACCGGACCAGCGCAAAATTCAAATGATAGACCACTCCGATGCTTTCTTCGGCCCGTATTGGGACCAAGAAGAATTTATGGATGACAGTGATAGAATGGATGTATTCTGGGGTCCTTTATATGAAATGTTTGTTCCCTATATAGACAGCCAAGACCCGTTTGGTCATTATACCTCGTTAGTCGAAAAGGTCAGCGAGAAAGTCGTTATTCAAGCGGTAAAAGGGCTTCCTAAACAGTGGAATATCTCCCGGGAAGATATGACTGGGTTGATTGATTTTTTACTGTGTAGGAGGAGCCTTGTTCGAGGAGCTTTGGAGGAATTAAGGGAATACTTTCCGATCTGGAGGCAGGAAGACGACAGTTAATTCTGGAGGAAACAGGGATGAATCGTTAATAAAATATGATTATATAAAAGGCTTGAAAATATGGTAATTCACTAGAGTTTCAGCCCTTACATTTTCTTGGTCCGAGCATTTAATAGTATCAGGATGATTAAGACATCCTAATATATTATTAAAGGAGTGCTTCTAAAAGATGCAAACGGATCACAGAGCTCAGAAACACGTCACTATAACTACAGGTCCTATTTATGTGCCGCCCATTAACATTATTGTTCCCAACGACAAGCTTATTGTGACTCTTAAAAATCCGACGAACAAAAAGCTTCAAGCGACAGTAAAACTCGGCCTTTGTCCTTCTCCTAACAGCAGTCCTTGTGTACCATGTGCGGGAGGTGGAGGTGGCTGTACCAGTAATTCGGTGCAAACATTCGAGGTAAATGAAACGGATATTCATCTCGGTACGTTCAAGGTTGATCCGATGACATGCCTGCGCATTGAAAAAACGTTCAATAACTATGAATTGTTTGATTCGGTTATCCGGATAACGGCTACCGGCGATTTTGAAATCTGTAAAGACAGCTGCCAGCCCATCTGCGGCCTGCTGGAAATTTCCAGCGTAGTCGGTTTTTCAGGCAGCGCCGGCGGTCCGTTCGTAACAGCGATTCCTGCAGAGATGACTGCCTTGTATCAAGCATATTACGTAAACTCCGGTGTAGTGGGTACAGATGAACAAACCCATGTACGCTACGCCGAGTATGTATTGTGCGATACTCACTGCCCTTGTGATTCAGATTCCGACTCCAGCTCCAGCTCTTCTTCTAGCGACGACGACCACTAATTTAGGTAGCCGGCCTCTTCCGACCCGGAAGAGGCCGTTTCTTCTTGTAAGGACTATTAATGATTTCATATATGTTAATTAACTAGAATATCAGCCGTTGCATTTCCTTGCTCAGAGCATTTGATAGTAGCAGGATGAATTAACACATCCAATATATGATAAAAGGAGTGCTTATAATAATGACAATGGATCATAAGGATCACAAACAAGTCACTATTACTACAGGTCCTGTTTATGTAGCGCCATTTAACGCTCCCTCTTCTTCTGCTATAAACGACAGAATTGTCGTTACTCTGAAAAATCCGACTCACAAAAAGCTGCAAGCGCAAGTGACCCTTGCCCTATGTCCTTCGCCTAACCCACCTGTAGCAGTAGCAGGTGGAACCTGTACTAGTAATTCTGTACAAACATTTGAAGTTCTGGAATCTGAAACTAATCTCGGTTTCTTCAAGGTTGATCCGATGACTTGCCTGCGTATTGAAAAAACGTTTGATAACGATCAACTATTTGATACGGTTATCCGGTTGACGGCAACCGGCGATTTTAAAATCTGTGAAGACAGCTGTGAGCCCATCTGCGGATTGCTGGAAATTTCTAGCGTAGTTGGTTCTTCGGGCACCGGGGATGGCCGAGTCCAATCAGCAATACCTGCAGAGAAAACTGCCTTTTATCAAGGATATGGAGGAGCCCCGGGTGTGGTCCTTACAGATCCGCAAGCAAGTGTACCCTATGCTGAGTGGGTATTGTGCGATACTCACTGCCCTTGTGATTCCGACTCCGATTCGGATTCAAGCTCTTCATCTAGCGACGACGACCACTAATTTAGGTAGCCGGCCACTTCCGACCCGAAAGAGGCTGTTTCTTCTTGTAAGTAAGGCCCTCTGGAGTAACGGACTTCCATTTTAGCATGACGAGGTGATTCTTTATGTTTCACCAGCTGCTGCAAGCCGCTTCAGAACAATATGGGATTGCATTCTGCGAATTTGAAATCCTTCATAAAACGGGCCGGACGCTGGTCCTCGCCTTGAAGTCGCCACAGGGGGATTATGTTCTGAAAAGTATTTTTACCAGCGAACAACGTCTTCAGTTTATTTTGGAAGCCGAACACTTCCTGAGGCAGCAGGGAATTCATATACCGGAGATCTATCCTACTCTCACAGGCACGCCTTATTTTCTATGGGAGGGGGATCGTTATGTCCTGCAAGAAAAATTGCGGGGGGCTCCGTTTCCTCCAACAACAATAGAAGCCGTGACCCGCAGGGCAGCCCTTCTTGGCAAAATGCATTCCTCTTCGCTAGGCTTCCTTTCGGAATATGGACCATACGTTCCTCAGGAAAGGTTGTGGCTTAGTACTTTTCTAAGGGAACTCTCTGCTTTGAAGCATTGGGCAAGCTGGTATCACAACACTAGAGCCTCCAAAAAAAAGATGATCCTGTCTCATATCGATTTTTTTCAGCAAGCAGGTCGGGAGTTGGTTGAACGGCTTGAGCGGCATGCCTTTTTTAAAAGCTGGATCGATGCTCCTCTTCAAAAGCATTTTTTGTGCCACGGCGACTTTCACAGCGACAATGTCCTGACGGTAGGAGCAAGTCTCTATGTTATCGACTTTGAATTCATCCGTTATGACTATCCCTCCAAAGATATAGCCCGTTTTATGCAAGGAATAATGAACCGGCGAAAAGGTTGGGACCCTGTCTGGTTCGATCATCTTCTGAATTCTTATCTCCGGGAAAATCCGCTGAACGATGACCAATTGGACCTAATGTATTTCGACTTAGCTTTTCCTCATAGCTTTTACCGCTTTGTAGATAAAGGCGGATACAGGAATATGTCCTTGGATGATGTGACAGCTTATTTAGAAAGAGAGCATGACAAAACCGTTTATTTCCTGCAGCAAACCAAACGTTAGTCTGAGCAGCAGCTTCCTTCGTATCACGAATGGAGAAGCGGGCGCTGATGAAGCTGTATCATGAGTTCTAAAGGCGAAGCGGAGGGAGAGGAAAGTGCAGCTTGTCATTGGCAGGCTGTTTTTTTCCAGGTATAAGGAATGAAAGGAAACATATCCAGGCTAATGTTAAATTTAATGACATTCTAACAAAAAAACATTGCAAGTACTTGATTGTGAATGTATTATGAATATATAAAAGTTATCGAAAACGTTTTAGATATGTGGGGTGCGTTATTATAGTTAACATAAGAGATATCGCCAAGGCGGCTGGAGTTTCAGTATCGACCGTCTCCAAAGCATTGAACGGATATTCGGATGTAAAGAGCAAGACAAGGGAAATGATCCTCGATGTTGCCAAGGAAATGGATTATTTGCCTAATGTAATGGCCAGGGGGCTTATTACGAAGAAATCGAATACCATTGGAATCTTTTTCGGAGACAGGCAAAACTCGGGGTTCGACAATCCGTTCTTCAGTGAGCTGATCCGTTCGATTAAGGATGTGGCTGGTGCGGAGGGTTACGATATTCTCATCTTCGCCAATCAGAAGCGAACTACATCCAGTTATAAGACCATATGCTACGAGAAAGGTGTCGATGGTGTCATCCTGATTCTCACTGGTGACCAGCGTACGGATGAAAACATCCGGGAGCTGCATGAGAGTCTGCCGACCGTTTATATAGACAGCGTATCCTATCAATTCAACAATGTTAATTTCGTTGAAACGGAAAATGTGAATGCCTCATTCCAGGCGGTGGAACATCTGATTGAACTGGGTCATACGCGAATTTTGAAGATGGCTGGAGACCAGGTCGCCAAGGCGTCGTACGACCGGATTGAAGGTTACAAGCAGGCGCTGAACAAGCATGGGCTTGAAGTCAATAATGATTTGATCCTATATGGGGAGTTCTCCAGGGAAAAAGCCTATCAGTTAACGAAGCGTTTCTTCTCAAAGCCTAGCGGAGTCACAGCCGTATTCTCATCCAGCGATATGATGGCTTTCGGAATCATTGATGCTTTGAAGGATTTGGGGTTCAGGGTTCCTGAAGATATTTCTGTCATAGGCTTTGACGATATAGATGAATCCAAAGACTATCAGCCTCCATTGACAACCGTTCACCAACAGCGTTTTACAATGGGGGAAACTGCCGCAAAAATGCTTCTTCAGCTGATTGATAGCCAAGACGGAATTACCCGGCATGCTACCATTCCAGCCAGACTGGTGATCAGAGAAAGCAGCGGCACGAAACGAGAGGGCTAATGCCTTCCTTTCAAATTTTATCTAAAACGTTTTAGGAAATGGTTGGACCGAATAAGGAGCTTTCTCGCCGAGTTCTCCGCTTTTTATTCGTTTAAATACAAGAGACCAGATGGAGCAGCCAACTAATTTGAGAATCAAAGGGAGTGATGCGGTAAAGAAACCCGATAGCTTTGCCTTTTTTCGGAAAACGTTTTAGAAAAATACACCGGCAAATATGAGGAGGAGAGAATACCATGCAAAAAATGAAAGTATTGGTGCTGGTTTTCGTAATGGCAGTCATGACGATCTTGGCGGGATGTGGAGGCAATAGCTCCGGTTCCGGCGCTTCCCAGAATACGCAGGGGGGAAATAGCGCAGCGGCATCTTCCGCTGAACCGACTTCCACTGAACCGACTGAATTAACCGTCATTAACCAGGACCGCTGGGCTCCTTATGTGGAAAAGGCGGTGAAAATCTGGAACGAACAACATCCTGATAAGCAAGTGAAACTCAATCAGCTTGTCCTCGGCTACCCGCAATTGCGTCAAAAGATTACAACCGCAGCTGCAGCCGGACAAGCTCCCGACTTCTCCCTGATCGACTCGGTATGGGTGGCGGAGTTTGCGGACGCCGGGTACCTTAAACCGCTCAATTCGGTAGATCCCGAATGGGTTGAGAATGATTTTAAGAAAGACTTCTATCCGGTATTCGTCAACGGTGATTCCTATGAAGGAAAGCCTTATGCAATCCGTTCGCAAACGGATATGGCTTTAATCTGGTTCCGCAAGGATTGGTTCAGCCAGGAGGGCATTCAGCCGCCGAAGTCTTTTGAAGAATTGATGTCAGCATCCAAGCATTTTTCCCAGAAGGAAGTTCAGGCCAAATACGGGAACTCTCAAGGCATCGCGTTTCCAGGCGGTCTGAAAGCCGGAGAAACGACGACAAGTCTGTTGATGCCCTTCTTCTGGTCCAGCGGCGCGGATGTGTTCAAGGATGGGAAGGTCGTATTGAACAGCCCGGAGTCGAAGGCAGCGGTTCAATTCCTGGCTGATCTTGTGAGTGAAAAGGCATCGACCAAGGAAGTGATCGCCTATGAATGGGATCGGGCCACGAAATTGCTGGCAACAGGCAAAGTAGCTTTGTCCGTAGGAGGCAGCTATGAATATGCGATGATCAAGAACACGACCGGGTGGAGCGATGCCGAAATGAAAGAAAAGCTTGGTTTCGTGCCTATTCCGGCCGGGGGCAGCGGGAAAGTCGCCACATCTGCCGGCGGGATGGACTATGTCATTTATGAACAGGCCAAGCAGCCGGAACTCGCTATGGAAATTTTGAAAATTGTAACCGGCCCTGAACTGATGAAGGAGTTCGTAGTGGACACGGCACAGAATTCTCCGCGTATTTCGGTAACCGAAGGTCTGGACAAAGAAAAGGACTGGTTCCTCGCTGAAACGGGCAACTTCCTGTATGACGCCAATGTCCGTCCGGTCATTCCGGAATACGCAAAGGTATCGGAACAAATCCAGAAGATGATCGAGAGCACGGTATCCGGCAAAACGCCTGTTGATCAGGCGGTAACGGAAGCGGCAAAGGCGATCAGCGATGTTACAGGGCTTCCTCAGCAATAACTTACAGTAAGGGGATGCTTCCATCCCCTATCCTTTTATAAAGGTGGTGGCATATGTGGGACAATCGCTGATCACAGCGATCCGGGATAACACCGGTTCATCCAGATCCAGATTCAGCAAGAAATGGGCCAAAACTATCCCCTTCTTGCTGATGCTTCCCGCGCTTGCGGTGATGGGACTTTTCGCTCTGTTTCCGGTCATCAACGCTTTTCGGCTCAGTTTATACGACAAGCAGCTTCTGAATCCGGGGGAAACGTTTGTCGGGCTGGATCACTATTCGCAGCTGTTCTCAAACGGAGAATTTATCAATGCCTTGAAAGTCTCCGTCATCTATGTAGCCGGTTCGGTCGCGCTGCAATTTCTCGTGGGGCTTGCGCTGGCTGCCCTGCTCTCTGCCCAAGGCGTCAAGGGTAAGAGGTTTTTCCGGACGGCGTTTATTATTCCTTACACGCTTTCCGAATTGGTTGTTTCGCTAATCTGGCTGCAGATGCTGGATACCGAGTTCGGGATTATCAATTATTTCGCCACTTTGCTTGGCGCAGATCCGCAGAATTGGCTCTTTGACTTCGCGCTTCCCGCCGTTATTGTAGCGAATGTCTGGTGGGGAAGCACCTTCTCTCTGCTGATGCTGGAATCGGCCATGCAGGGTATTCCCAAAGAACTTTATGAAGCGGCGGAAGTGGACGGCTGCACATCCTGGGGCAAATTTGTTCACATCACGCTTCCTTCCATACGCTATGTGTCGCTTTTGAACATGATCATGATTACCTTGTACACTATCAACTCCTTCGGCATTATCTTTGTCCTTACGGCGGGTGGACCGCTCGGAAGTACGGATGTGATCGGAATGTTTATGTGGCGCAGTGCATTCCAATTCATGGACCTCGGGCTCGGCGCAACCATTTCTACCTTGATCTTTGTTGTCAATATTCTGATCACTTTGGTGTATATCCGGTTGTTCGGCTTGAACACGCTGAAGGAAGGAGCGTAAACAGATGACTAACCGAAAGAAATCACTCGGAATCCATATCTTGATGAGCGCCGCGGCTGTCGCCATTGCCTTTCCTGTTCTTTGGATGTTCATCATGTCCGTCAAGCCGGCCGATGAGCTGTACCGGTTTCCTCCCACGATATGGCCGGACAAATGGGAATTCGGGAACTATACCAAAGCGTTTTTTGAAGCGGGTATCGATAATGGATTGATCAACAGCCTGATTCTGGCCGCAGGTACACTGGCCCTAAGCGTCACATTGAGCTTTCCGGCTGCTTACGCACTCGCGAAATACGAATTTAAAGGGAAGACCATTCTTTTGCTGGCCATCCTGGCGACCCAGCTGATCCCCGGTATGGCGGCGATTGTCCCTTTATTCGATATTTTGCAGCGAATGCATCTGGTGAACACTTACAGCGGTTTGATTCTTATTTATACCGCAAGAACGCTGCCGCTGAACATTTGGATTTTGAAAGGCTTTTTCCAGTCCATTCCGAACGAATTAATCGAATCGTCGATGGTGGACGGCAGCTCGAAAATCGCTTCCCTTTATCGCGTCGCACTGCCGCTGGCTCTGCCTGGCATCGGGGCGGCCGCAATGTTTACGTTTATGCAGACCTGGATCGATTTTATCCTGCCGTTAACGATGCTGTTTAATGAGGACAAGTTCCCTTTCAGCGTCATGTTGTATAAATTTGTCGGCGATCCCATTATGGGGACCAATTACGGCGTCCTGTTCGCCGCTGCCGCTCTCGGCACCATACCGACCTTACTGATCTTTGCTCTGCTCCAGCGCTTCTTCGTTCAGGGGCTTACAGCCGGAGGCGTTAAAGGCTAATCATGTGAAATTGTGAAAATGACGGAGGAATGAATATGACGGAGCTGACAATCGCGATTGCACAGATGGACAGCAAAATTATGGACAAGGAATATAATTTGCAAAAAGCGGAAGCCTTATTGGATCAGACGGGAGGCAAAGCGGACGTCATTTGTTACCCGGAGCTTTTTACGACCGGCTACAATTTCGATTTGATCGGAGATGCCTTTTATGAGTTGGCGGAAACGATCCCAGGTCCGACCGTCGAACGGTTGGCGAACAAAGCCCGCACCTATGGAACAGCCATTATCGGAACGATCGTGGAAAAGGACGGGAACCAGGAAGGCGTGCTTTATGATACAACTTTTGTCATCAATGAAAAGGGCGAATATATCGGGAAGTATCGAAAAGCGCATCTGTATCCGACAGAACATCAATATTTCCGCAGCGGTTTGGATTTTCCCATATTTGAGATTTGCGGGGTAAAAACGGGCATTGCTATCTGCTATGATCATGCATTCGGAGAAATGTTCCGGGTGTTGGCCTTGAAAGGAGCCCAGGTTATCTTTATCCCTTCGGTCATCCCGAAAGATTTCGAATACCTGCTGGATTTGCGGACGAGAGCCCGTGCCCAGGACAATCAAATCTTCACGGTAGCCGTTAACCGGGTAGGTTCGGAAGCAGGTATTGTCTATTGCGGAAACAGCAAGATCGTCAATCCCAGGGGCGACGTGATTTGTGAAGCAGGAGATGAGGAAGAAGTAGTGACAGCCACGATCGATCTTTGCGAAATCGCAAGAGAACGGAAGCAGGAGATGAGCTTGCGCAGCAGAAGACCGGAGCTGTACGGAATATTGGCACAGCAAGCATAATTGAATGCGGTAAAATGGAGGAATTCCTTTGTCTATTTCATCCCTTGAGTTCATGCGTTTACCTGACACACAAAACCGCAAGCCTCTGGATGTGGGATGCGGGCAGCTGTCCGCGAGCATCGGAGAGGACGGTTGCATCCGTTCGGTGAATCACGTCCATCCGCGACATGGATTTATCACACTGGAACCGGCAGAACCATTTCCAAACGATAAATGGTATGACAGTGAATATGTTCGTCTATATCGCAGACGTTTAATAGATCAACCGCGCATTTCAGAAGGCACAACCGGATTCGGAATTCTGCCGAAGAGTTCAGATTGGAAGCAAGAGTTTTTTTTGGCCATGAATCATTTCCCGCTGATCCGGTTCCAAAGGAAAACCATTGAAATCAATGCTGTATATATCCCTTTTCATCATAATGGGATGAGCGGCATGATTGAGCAGCTTACAATCACCAATTGCGGCGGCAAACCGGAGTCCGTTCCTTTGGCGATTGGCGGCACATTCAGCCTTCACCGGTGCAGCTACGGACAGTTGACGGAAGGCGGACCGATCCCGATTCCGCCAACGGATCTTGCTTTTGTGGCCGCTAACAACAGCCTGACAATTACCAATCTGAATCTGCCAGCTGAGGCGAGCCTGTATTTCTTTAACGGGGCAGACCCGCTGGAATTGCAGCCGATGGAGAAATTAGCGAACCGCCCGGTAACTTATATACACGAGACAGAATTGATTTTAAACAACGGGGAAAGCCGCGAGCTTACGATGCTTTGCCTGATTTCAGAGGAAGCAGGAGAACCGGCAGTTTTCAGCTTTGACGAAATTCAGGCTTGGAAAAATAGGGCATGGGAAGAGACGCCGAGGCTGACAACGGATGGCCGTTTGGGTGCGGAGAAGCTCATCATTCACAGGAATATCGGCTACATCCTGTCCTGCTGCTCCGTCCCGGTCGATGATGAGTCTGTGTGCATCATTACCGATCATCAGCTTCTGCCTTTGTCGTGGAATCGGGATTCCTATTATATGATGCGGCTGCTGCTTGATTCGGAGCAGCACGCACGCTATCTGTATGAGGGTTCCTACGTTCCCGTATTCAAAAATCAGGTACAGCGAACCGTCAAGGGCCATCTATTGTGGATGTTCGAAAAAGCCGTTCGTCCGAACCGTTATTGGGGCCGCGCCTACCTGACTAACGGATTTTGCAAGGATGATGTATTTCAACTGGATCAGCAGTGCTATCCCCTGCTTCAGCTGTGCGATTATTACGACAGGTTCCGGGATCGCCAAACGATTGTAAGACTAATGCCCAAGATTCACGAAATACTGGATATGATCATGGAATACAAGGATACGGAACGATGGCTATTTCAAACCGGGGAAACGCCGGCGGATGATGAAGTTACATACCCGTATCATTTTTCAAGCCAGGTGTTGGTATGGCATACGCTGAAGTCGCTGGCAAAGCTGAATGAAACCTTTTCTTTTACAAACCTCGAGCTGTTGGAAATTGCCCAGTTGGTTAAACGCGATACCCTGGATTGTTTTGTTGCGCCGCATGGTGGCAGGGAACTGTTTGCTTATCTTTCCGATTTGAAGGGAAGCTTTCAGCTTTACCATGATGCGAACGATCTTCCGACGGTTTATGCTCCTATCTGGGGATTCTGTCATTCGAATGACCCGAGATGGATGAATACGATGGAGTTTGCTTTTTCGAAGGAGAATAAGAGAGGCTTTTACGACGGGGAATATGGCGGACTCGGTTCCGTCCACACCCCTCACCCTTGGCCATTGGGAGACGGGCAGGAGCTTCTGTACAGCTTGCTGATCGGAGACGTCAGGCGTAAGCAACAGGTTCAGCGCAAATTGGCGAGGATCGTCCAGTGGGACGGACTTTTTCCTGAAGCAGTAAACGAGCATACGGGGGATGTTGAATCAAGGCATTGGTTTTCATGGCCGGGTGCATTTATATCTTCCGTATTTGTTCATTCCCTTTGCGAGTGAAGATCCGCTGACAAGGGGACCCGAGTGGCTGCGTTTGCTAGCCCGCTGCATATAGAGCGAAATTCTCATACGCCTGCGCCCGCTCATAAAAGCGCGCAAGGAGTGGATCTCAAGATTGAGAAGCAGCAAGATCTACCGCAATTAAATATGAGAGTACACATACTTCAAGAAACGAACTTACTCTTTTTTCGGTAAGTTCGTTTTTATAAGCTGATTTGAGAACTCTTCTGGAGCAATCGGTTAAAAGGGATAATAAAGTAAATTTGATAAAACTTTCATCTTGTTATTAGTTATAAAACCATGGTATATTACTAATCCGGTCGCAAACAGCGTTGCGGTGAGCAAGCTGGAAGAAACTTTCACTTGCAAGAAGTGATTCAATCATGATATATTCTTATTCCGGGCACAAAACAGTGTCACGGTGAGCAAGCTGGAAGAAACTTTCACTTGCAAGATATGATTTGAATGTGGTATATTATTATTCCGGTCGCTTTTTTACTGAGTAGATCGATATGAATAGTTTGATCTTTGAAAACTGAACAACGAGTGAGTGGGAATTCGCTTCTGGCGAGTTCCAAAAAAGATGGATTTCACAGCGTGCTTCACGCTTTTGAAATGCCATCGTGAGAATGCAAATTCTCGTCAGATGTTTCAAAATGAGCTTATCGCTCTATCGATAAACTTTTCGGATGGTTATTTTCTCGGAGTGATCCGGGTGGTAACCTCGCGAAAAAACCTTATTGGAGAGTTTGATCCTGGCTCAGGACGAACGCTGGCGGCGTGCCTAATACATGCAAGTCGAGCGGAGTCCTTTTGAGAGCTTGCTCTCAAAAGGACTTAGCGGCGGACGGGTGAGTAACACGTAGGCAACCTGCCCCTTGGACTGGGATAACTACCGGAAACGGTAGCTAATACCGGATAAGACCTTCTGGTGCATACCGGAAGGCGGAAAGGCGGAGCAATCTGCTACCAGGGGATGGGCCTGCGGCGCATTAGCTAGTTGGTGGGGTAACGGCTCACCAAGGCGACGATGCGTAGCCGACCTGAGAGGGTGAACGGCCACACTGGGACTGAGACACGGCCCAGACTCCTACGGGAGGCAGCAGTAGGGAATCTTCCGCAATGGGCGAAAGCCTGACGGAGCAACGCCGCGTGAGTGATGAAGGTTTTCGGATCGTAAAGCTCTGTTGCCAGGGAAGAACGTCTTGTAGAGTAACTGCTACAAGAGTGACGGTACCTGAGAAGAAAGCCCCGGCTAACTACGTGCCAGCAGCCGCGGTAATACGTAGGGGGCAAGCGTTGTCCGGAATTATTGGGCGTAAAGCGCGCGCAGGCGGCTGTTTAAGTCTGGTGTTTAAACCATGGGCTCAACCTGTGGTCGCACTGGAAACTGGGCAGCTTGAGTGCAGAAGAGGAAAGTGGAATTCCACGTGTAGCGGTGAAATGCGTAGAGATGTGGAGGAACACCAGTGGCGAAGGCGACTTTCTGGGCTGTAACTGACGCTGAGGCGCGAAAGCGTGGGGAGCAAACAGGATTAGATACCCTGGTAGTCCACGCCGTAAACGATGAGTGCTAGGTGTTAGGGGTTTCGATACCCTTGGTGCCGAAGTTAACACAGTAAGCACTCCGCCTGGGGAGTACGGTCGCAAGACTGAAACTCAAAGGAATTGACGGGGACCCGCACAAGCAGTGGAGTATGTGGTTTAATTCGAAGCAACGCGAAGAACCTTACCAGGTCTTGACATCCCTCTGAATCGTCTAGAGATAGGCGCGGCCTTCGGGACAGAGGAGACAGGTGGTGCATGGTTGTCGTCAGCTCGTGTCGTGAGATGTTGGGTTAAGTCCCGCAACGAGCGCAACCCTTGACTTTAGTTGCCAGCAGGTGAAGCTGGGCACTCTAGAGTGACTGCCGGTGACAAACCGGAGGAAGGTGGGGATGACGTCAAATCATCATGCCCCTTATGACCTGGGCTACACACGTACTACAATGGCCGGTACAACGGGAAGCGAAACCGCGAGGTGGAGCCAATCTTATAAAGCCGGTCTCAGTTCGGATTGCAGGCTGCAACTCGCCTGCATGAAGTCGGAATTGCTAGTAATCGCGGATCAGCATGCCGCGGTGAATACGTTCCCGGGTCTTGTACACACCGCCCGTCACACCACGAGAGTTTACAACACCCGAAGTCGGTGGGGTAACCCGCAAGGGAGCCAGCCGCCGAAGGTGGGGTAGATGATTGGGGTGAAGTCGTAACAAGGTAGCCGTATCGGAAGGTGCGGCTGGATCACCTCCTTTCTATGGAGAATCGTTTCCCGAGCGGAAACATTCAAATCGGAAGCTAAGCTTCCAAAACTCAGGTTTAGGCCTGTTGCTCACTCGTTGCTCAGTTTTGAGAGCTCAAACTCTCAATCTTGATCCTTGAAAACTGGATACCGAAACGAAAATTGCGTTTTAGAACATCTTTTAGCTGAACTTGTGTCAAGCGATTGATCAAGTGAAGTGAATAGTGGTTCATGATTTTCCCTAACGGGAAAACATGTGGTTAAGCTACTAAGAGCACACGGAGGATGCCTAGGCGCCAGGAGCCGATGAAGGACGTGGCGAACAACGAAAATGCCTCGGGGAGCTGTAAGCAAGCGTTGATCCGGGGGTGTCCGAATGGGGAAACCCGGCTGTGGTAATGCACAGTCACTCCTACCTGAATTCATAGGGTAGGTGGAGGCAGACCAGGGGAACTGAAACATCTAAGTACCCTGAGGAAGAGAAAACAAGAGTGATTCCGTCAGTAGCGGCGAGCGAACGCGGAACAGCCTAAACCAGGGAGCTTGCTCCCTGGGGTTGTGGGACGTCTCACATGGAGTTACAAAGGAACAAGATAGGTGAAGAGGTCTGGAAAGGCCCGCGATAGAGGTAAAAGCCCTGTAGCCCAAATTTGGTTCCCTCCGAGACGGATCCCGAGTAGTGCGGGGCACGTGAAACCCCGTATGAATCCGGCAGGACCATCTGCCAAGGCTAAATACTCCCTGGCGACCGATAGTGAAACAGTACCGTGAGGGAAAGGTGAAAAGCACCCCGGAAGGGGAGTGAAATAGTACCTGAAACCGTGTGCTTACAAGAAGTCAGAGCCCGTTATAGGGGTGATGGCGTGCCTTTTGTAGAATGAACCGGCGAGTTACGTTTAACGTGCAAGGTTAAGGCGAGAAGCCGGAGCCGCAGCGAAAGCGAGTCTGAATAGGGCGACTTAAGTACGTGGGCGTAGACCCGAAACCGTGTGATCTACCCCTGTCCAGGGTGAAGGTGCGGTAACACGCACTGGAGGCCCGAACCCACGCACGTTGAAAAGTGCGGGGATGAGGTGGGGGTAGCGGAGAAATTCCAATCGAACTCGGAGATAGCTGGTTCTCCCCGAAATAGCTTTAGGGCTAGCCTCGGTGATTAACAGTACTGGAGGTAGAGCACTGATTGGGTGCGGGGCCCGCAAGGGTTACCAAGCTCAGTCAAACTCCGAATGCCAGCTACTGATGCACCGGGAGTCAGACAGTGAGTGCTAAGATCCATTGTCAAAAGGGAAACAGCCCAGACCATCAGCTAAGGTCCCCAAGTGTGTGTTAAGTGGGAAAGGATGTGGAGTTGCACAGACAACCAGGATGTTGGCTTAGAAGCAGCCACCATTGAAAGAGTGCGTAATAGCTCACTGGTCGAGTGACTCTGCGCCGAAAATGTAACGGGGCTAAACACACCACCGAAGCTATGGCTTGATGCGTATGCATCAGGGGTAGGGGAGCGTTGTATGTGGGTTGAAGGTTGACTGTAAGGACAGCTGGACAGCATACAAGTGAGAATGCCGGTATGAGTAACGAAAAGATCAGTGAGAATCTGATCCGCCGAAAGCCCAAGGTTTCCTGAGGAAGGCTCGTCCGCTCAGGGTAAGTCGGGACCTAAGGCGAGGCCGACAGGCGTAGTCGAAGGACAACAGGTTGATATTCCTGTACCACCGTAATCCGCTATGAGCGATGGGGGGACGCAGGAGGGTAGTGACGCGGACTGATGGATGTCCGTCCAAGCAGCGAGGCTGGTGTATAGGCAAATCCGTACACCATTAAGGCTGGGCTGTGATGGGGAGCGAAAATTACAGTAGCGAAGGTCATGATCTCACACTGCCAAGAAAAGCCTCTAGCCAGGAGAAGGTGCCCGTACCGCAAACCGACACAGGTAGGCGAGAAGAGAATTCTAAGGCGCGCGGAAGAACTCTCGTTAAGGAACTCGGCAAAATGACCCCGTAACTTCGGGAGAAGGGGTGCCTCGGTAGGGTGAATAGCCCGAGGGGGCCGCAGTGAAAAGGCCCAAGCGACTGTTTAGCAAAAACACAGGTCTGTGCGAAGCCGCAAGGCGAAGTATACGGGCTGACGCCTGCCCGGTGCTGGAAGGTTAAGGGGAGCGGTTAGGGGTTAAACCCGAAGCTGTGAACCGAAGCCCCAGTAAACGGCGGCCGTAACTATAACGGTCCTAAGGTAGCGAAATTCCTTGTCAGGTAAATTCTGACCCGCACGAATGGCGTAACGACTTGGGCGCTGTCTCAACGAGAGATCCGGTGAAATTTTAATACCTGTGAAGATGCAGGTTACCCGCGACAAGACGGAAAGACCCCATGGAGCTTTACTGCAGCTTGATATTGAACTTGGGTACGATCTGTACAGGATAGGTGGGAGCCTTAGAAGCCGGAGCGCCAGCTTCGGTGGAGGCGCCGTTGGGATACCACCCTGATCGTATCTAGGTTCTAACCTGGCACCCTAAACGGGTGCGGGGACCGTGTCAGGCGGGCAGTTTGACTGGGGCGGTCGCCTCCTAAAGCGTAACGGAGGCGTCCCAAGGTTCCCTCAGAATGGTTGGAAATCATTCGAAGAGTGCAAAGGCAGAAGGGAGCTTGACTGCGAGACCAACAAGTCGAGCAGGGACGAAAGTCGGGCTTAGTGATCCGGTGGTACCGCATGGAAGGGCCATCGCTCAACGGATAAAAGCTACCCTGGGGATAACAGGCTTATCTCCCCCAAGAGTCCACATCGACGGGGAGGTTTGGCACCTCGATGTCGGCTCATCGCATCCTGGGGCTGAAGTAGGTCCCAAGGGTTGGGCTGTTCGCCCATTAAAGCGGTACGCGAGCTGGGTTCAGAACGTCGTGAGACAGTTCGGTCCCTATCTGTCGTGGGCGTAGGAAATTTGAGAGGAGCTGTCCTTAGTACGAGAGGACCGGGATGGACGTACCGCTGGTGCACCAGTTGTTCCGCCAGGAGCATGGCTGGGTAGCTACGTACGGACGGGATAAGCGCTGAAAGCATCTAAGCGTGAAGCCCCCCTCAAGATGAGATTTCCCAATTAGTAAGACCCCTTGAAGACGACGAGGTAGATAGGTTGGAGGTGGAAGTGCAGCAATGCATGGAGCTGACCAATACTAATCGGTCGAGGGCTTATCCAAATTAAACGCAAGATTCGTTTCGGTTCCAGTTTTCAGGGAGCAAGGCTTCTGTTGAGTGCAGCTCTAGCAGTTGCGGTAAACAGAAGTTGCTATCAGCATTTGGCGATGCTGAAAACCTGATGTATGCATTTGTTCAAGCAAATGCCCGTTTGGTGGCGATGGCGGAGGGGTTCCACGCGTACCCATCCCGAACACGACCGTTAAGCCCTCCAGCGCCGATGGTACTTGGACCGAAGGGTCCTGGGAGAGTAGGAAGCCGCCAAGCACATGAACCACTGCTGAATTTCAGCAGTGGTTTTTTGTGCTTACAGGAGATTTTTGATTTGATTATTTATACTTGCCCAAGCCGTTTTTTGAATTACTGATGCGGCAAGCTCAGTCTCCGCCCCCACCGCCGCCGCAGTCTCCTCCGCCTCCGGCATCTCCGCCAAAGCCGTGTCCTCCGTGGGAATGGCCGCCGAAATCATGCGAGCCTCCGTGATGTCCATGATGCTGGCCTCCGCGATCGCAATCGCCGTGATGGTGATGATTTCGTCCATGGGAATGGGAATCACTGTGGGAGCTGCCGGTCAGGTCGGGGGTTGGATAGCATAAAGAGGGAAGGATCATATTCGGTGTCGTTCCGGGTTTTGCCGGGAGGCTTGCCATGTCCGTCTCTTCGGATAATGCCGCTTACCAGCACAAAAGCCAAAACTACAATAAATATAAGGCCAATGCTCATGAAAGACATTCTCTCCTAACCGTATTGAAATAACTAAATTATACCAGTGATGAAGGGAGATAGAAAGCCTTTGGTAAAAGAACGCGTCCAGCCAATTAAGACGATGCAAGTTCTATGCCGATTTCTGGGGCGGCCGCGTCGACAAGTTCGAATTCTCCAGCGATACCACTGATAGAAGCCCGGAAGAATCGTTGGTTGACGATCGCCTCCGGGCTTTTTGTTATTGGCCTGTATCAAGTGCTGTGGAAGGCAAATAGTGTCGACGGGAAGCGAAGAGGTTTAGGTAGACTGCTACCTTTTTAGTTTATTAATAAATAAAAAAATTCATAAAATGAAAAAATAAAATTGACAAACTCCATAAACCATTATTAAAATGAAACCGATAACTGAAATCTTCTGAATTAACTTTAGTTTTTTATAAAATAAACACGTTAGTTTTCAGAGGATTTTGTTTTTTCAAGTAAATGTAAGCGTTTTATTTATTGTTGAAAGGAGGAAGGATCCGGCATTCATCGTTCATTCATCCCGTCATCATCTTAACCAAGTTAAATTTTAAAGGTTGGAGGGTTATAACTGTGAAGAAAAGAAATAGAAAGTTTATGTCTTCGCTTCTTGCCCTGACGCTGCTGCTGCCTGCGCCAATGATATCGGCTTCGGGAAGAACGGGGAGTCCGGCGGTCACGCTCAAACAAGCCCCACAGACAAGGATGCCGGATTATACGGCGCATTGGGCGAAGCGGGATTTTCAGACTTGGGTAGATAAAGGGTTGATCTCCGGGTACGGAGACGGAACATACAAGCCCGAACAAAAGATAACGAGGGCTGAATGGATGTCCCTGATTAACCGAGCGTTTAACCTGCAACGCGAAGCGGATGCGGAATTCAAGGACGTGTCTGCGGATGACGCTTATTATCACGATATTAGGAAGGCGGTTGCAGCCGGCTATATCTCAGGTTACGACGACCGCACTTTGCGTCCGGGACAGACGGTAAGCCGTCAGGAAGCGGCGGTCATGCTGTTCCGTTTATTCGGGCTTGAATCCGGGGCTTCGGGCGAGATGCCGAAAGATATTGCGGATGTTCCCGCCTGGTGCCGGGATGCCGTGCTTGCTTTGTTAAGCGAAAAGTATTTAAGCGGATATGGGGATGGCAGCTTCAAGGGTAATCGGCAGATTACGAGAGCGGAGGCGCTGCGGATGATCGACGGCCTTGCCGGAGAAATTATCGGCCAAAGCGGAACCCTTGCGGGAATCAATACCCGGAATGCGGTTGTGAGTGCGGCCGGCGTGACTCTTAAGGATAGTGTCATTACAGGAAATCTGTACCTGACCGAAGGCATCGTTGACGGCAATGTTTTGCTGGAGAACGTGAAGGTCGGAGGCAAAATATTCGTAAACGGCGGAGGCGAGCACAGCATTGTGCTGAATGATTCGTCCACCGCCGGGATGATCATCGGCAAAGCGGATGGAAAGCTGCGCATCGCAGCCGCCGGAACGACGTCACTTGGAAATGTGCGCGTCCGCTCGGGAGTCAAGCTGGAAGAAGCCGAAGGGTTGACTGGTGAGGGCTTTACCCAAGTCATCGTGGAGGGAAGTCTCCCTCAAAGCTCGGTCGTTCAGCTCGCGGGCAGCTTTGGTTCGCTTCAGATGAACGCGCTGGGTGAACCGCTATTGCATCTATCAAGCGGCAGCATCGCCAATATGACGCTAGGCGCCAAAGCGACGCTGCGCGTTGATGCGGGCGCGGAAATCGACAATCTGACAGTGGGCTTCAATGGGAAGATCAGTATTCAAGGAAGTGGAAAAGTGACCTTTGACGATAAATACAAACCCTTGGTTCAGTTTGAAAATGCGGCGGCAACCCCTGCAGCCTCGCCGAATCCCGTTTCCGGTTCAGCGGGAACGGCCAGCTCGACGCCTACGGGGGAGGCAACGGCAAGCCCGATGGCAAGCCCGGCTCAAGCTCCGACGCCAACCCCGGCGGAAACTCCCACGGCAACCTCGGCGGAAACTCCCACGGCAACTCCTGATGCCGCACCGGAGACCGATGCGCCGGAGTTCACGAATGTTTCAGTGCATGATCCGTCGATTGTGAAGGATAAAGGCACCTATTATGTGTTCGGCTCCCATATCGAGGCGGCGAAATCGACGGACCTGATAAATTGGACCCGTTTCACGAACGGCTACACGACTCCGGGCAATGTGCTGTTTGACGATTTTCCGGAAACATTGGCAGGTTCCTTTGCTTGGGCAGGGAAGAACGACGCCGACAGCCTGGGCGGTTATTCCGTATGGGCCCCTGACGTCTTCTGGAATAAGGACTATGTGAATGCGGATGGAACGAAGGGAGCTTACATGATGTACTACTGTACCTCTTCCACTTACATCCGTTCCGCAATCGGATTCGCCGTCTCGCAGAATATCGAGGGGCCCTATTCCTATGGCGATACGATCGTCTATTCCGGCTTCACTCTGAACAGCGGCATGGATGCGAACAGCACGGTCGACAAGAAATGGACGAATACGAACATTCCGGCGCTGATTGAAAATGGCACATTTAGCGGCATGAACTCCGGCTGGTTCAACAAGGACGGGTCTTATTTGAACAAGACTTATCCAAATGCAATTGATCCGGCCATATTCTACGACAAGGAAGGCAAGCTGTGGATGGCCTATGGTTCATGGTCCGGCGGCATTTATATTCTGGAAATCGACCCGGCTACGGGTACGCCGAAGTATCCCGGCACAGACAGAACGACTTCCGACGGCCGGCTAGTTGACCGTTATTTTGGAACAAAAATTTCCGGCGGCTACGGCAAGTCGGGCGAAGGCCCGTATATCGTCTACGACGCGAAGACCGGCTACTATTATTTGAATGTTTCCTACGGCTGGCTCGGAGCGGATGGAGGATACGACATCCGATTGTTCCGTTCAGGCAGTCCGGATGGCCCCTATGTGGACGCACTGGGACAAAATGCGGTGTTGGCCGGCAATAACGATCATTCACCGATCGGAATTAAGATGTTCGGCAATTTTCTCTTCAGCAATCTGAATGCGGAAGCCGACTTTCCAATTTACGGATACGTATCGTCCGGGCACAACTCGGTATATTACGATAACGAGACCGGCAAAATGTTCAACGTATTTCATACGCGCTTCCCGTTCCGGGGAGAAGCCCATGAGCTTCGCGTGCATCAAATGTTCATGAACGAAGACGGCTGGCCGGTGGTTGCTCCGCACCGCTATGCCGATGAAAGCATCGCCAAGGTATCCAGGGAAGCTATCATTGGATCTTACCAGTTCGTCAATCATGCCAAGGATATTTCAGGGGATATCAAATCCACGGTGTCTGTAAATCTGCAGCAGGACGGGACAATTACAGGCTCTGTCACCGGAACATGGGAACTGTCCGGCGATTATTATGCGCATCTCCTCATTGATGAGACGATTGACGTCGGCAGCGTACAGACGCTGTATAAGGGCGTTTTCGTCAAGCAGTGGGATTCCACCAGAAAGTCCTTCGTGATGGCGTTCAGCGCCCTGTCCGAACAGGGGGATGTCGTGTGGGGCAGCCGGATCGAGACGCTGGGCGAAGAAGAGATCGCTCTCAATATCGCGAACACAATAACGCTCGGCGATACGAGCAGGGTATACAGGAACCTCAGTCTTCCCACTTCGGGAATACGGGACGCGATTATCACCTGGACTTCCTCCGAACAAGCGGTTGTATCCGCAACAGGGATCGTAATCCGTCCCAAAGCGGGCAGCGGCGATGCCGCCGTTGAACTGACCGCGACTGTGAAGCTGGGCGCCGCGGAGGCGACGAGGAAGTTCAACGTTGTCGTACTGCAAAATAGCGGGAATCCGCTGGAAGACGGACTGAAGGCGGCATACGATTTCGAGAGTAACCTGAGTGAGCAGTCGGAGCGGACCGCCGCCGGAACCGTCACCGGCAGCCTAATTAACACTACGAACGGCAGTATTTCCTATGCCGAGGGCGTAAGCGGCAAATCGGCGGTGTTTGACGGTGAATCCGGCGTTCGTCTTCCGGACGGATTGATTGAAGGCAGCGCCTATACAGTCAGTTTGTGGCTGAACCCGGATCGGCTGAGCCCGCATACGACCGCCTTTTTCGGAGCCAAAACCAATACCAACTGGATCAGCCTGATACCGTACGGAACAAGCTCGCTCGCCAAATCGATGCTCTGGTTTGGCAGCGAAGCATGGCTTAACGCGGACACCGGCATGCAGATCCCGCCTGGCGTTTGGAGCAACTTGACCTTTACGTACGATGCAGGTACGGTGACGCTTTATGTGAACGGCGTTCAGAAATTCACTGGCACCGGCTTTACGAATGTGTTCACCGACGCCAACGGCGTGTTCGGATTGGGGGTTAACTACTGGGATACGCCTTTCAAAGGAAAAATGGACTCTCTGCGGGTCTACGAACGCGCATTGACTGCAGAAGAAGTGGGCTGGCTCGTTAACGGTCTGCCCGATTCAAGCGTAAAGCTAAGCAGCATTAATCTCGGCGTCGCCGAGAAGAAGCTCGCGGTCGGCATCAGCTATTCTCCATCGGCGGCGGTGCTGCCTTCCAATGCCGGGAATACAGAATTGGTGTGGAGTTCCAGTGATTCCGCTGTTGCCTCCGTGGACGAAGCGACGGGCAAAGCGACCGGAATCTCGACGGGTACGGCGAAAATTACGGCAACGGCAGCCGACGGGGGCGGTGCGACGGCAAGCTATATTGTTACCGTTGACAGCGGCGAAATCGCATACTATTCGTTCGACGGAAATTTGAAGGATTCCCTGCTGCAAGCCGGAGACGGGAAGCCGGTCGGCAGCAGCCTGAACGGCACGACAGTAGGAAGCATTACTTACAGTGACGGCATTAAAGGCCAGGCGGCAGTATTCAATGGAAGCTCCGGCATCCGGCTGCCGGACGGCCTGATTGAAGGCAATACCTACTCCGTTTCCATGTGGCTGAATCCATCCGCGCTGACGCAGTATACCACCGCCTTCTTTGGGGCTCAAACATCAAGCAGTTGGATCAGTATGGTGCCGCTCGGCAACGCGAACAAAACCAAGCTGTGGTCCGGCAGCAGTTGGTATGATGCCGAAACGGGGGTAACCGTTCCGATCAACCAGTGGTCCCATGTCGTCTTCACCGTCGATAACGGCAGCGTGAAGGTGTATATCAACGGTGCGGAGAAGTTCTCGGGCAGCGGCTTCCCCGATGTGTTCAAGGACGAAACTGCGGCGTTCGGGCTTGGCGTTAATTACTGGGATACCCCATACAGCGGTAAAATCGATGAACTGAAAATATACAAGAAGGCTCTTTCCGCACAGGAAGTTAGGATCGAATTCAATGCCGGTCAGGCGGATTTAAAATAAGAGCGAGGCTGATCGACAGTTGCGGAAAAATTCAGGACGGCTCCCGGCCATCGCGGCCGGGGCCGTTTTTTTTAATGCTGCTGCTCACCGCAAAAGTGTATCGTTTAGTTTAGACGAAGACTAAGAAAAGGGATGGCTGCCACCGGCCAGCCGATCAAGACAACTGGAGTACGGTTCTCGGCGGTTAGCGATCAGCATCGGAGGCGGTACCGATGGCGGCGGCGGTTTGGCGGCTTTTCGGGAAAATATGGTATGCTTGTACTAAGTCCATACGAAGCCCGGAGGGATGTGTATGATAGAACTGGTCAAAGACGCTCTGGATTACATGAACAATCAACTGGAGAGTATCGAAAAAAGCCTGCTGCTCCTGTCGGATGAGCAAATTTGGACAAAAATTAAGCCCGGTATGAACAGCATCGGCAACTACTGCCTGCATCTTGCGGGCAACGAATATCAGAATTTCGGAACGGCAGTTGGCGGCAGGCCACTGATTCGGGAGCGCTCCAACGAATTTTCCGCGGAGGGCGGTTTTTCCCGGGATGAGCTTGTCGAGAAGCTGAAAGAAGTGAGAAGCCAATCGGAAGCGATTCTCTCTTCTTTGTCGGAAGCGGATTTGAACAGTGAGGTTACCGTTCCTTATGATGTTGGAGACTGGAACCGGATGAAACGCGGGCAGGCTTCCGAAGAAGACGCTAAGGAGGTAAAAAGCATTCGCACTCTGCTCGTGAGGATACCGGCGCATTATGGCTATCATACCGGACAAATCGTTCTGTTGGCCAAAATTTTATCCGGAACGGAGCAGCATATATCGGGAAACTATCATTGAGGAGAGAGGAGCATACCGATGAACAACTTCGTCAATGAAGCGAGCAAAGCCGAAATCAAAAAGGCCAATACCCGCAGCCGGATTGCGCTGCCGGATGGAGCCGCCGTGCCCCGAATTGGTCAGGGAACCTGGAATATCGGCGAAGATGCTTCCCGCCGAGAAGAAGAGGTAGAGGCGCTCAGGTTGGGCGTTGAACTCGGGATGAATCTGATCGACACTGCGGAGATGTATGGGGAAGGGCGCTCCGAAACGGTTGTGGGTGAAGCGATGCAGGGGATACGGGACAAGGTTTTTCTTGTATCCAAGGTATACCCGCATAACGCTGGGCTAAAGCGGATCGCCAAAAGCTGCGAGGATAGCCTCAAGCGTCTGAGGACCGATTGTCTGGATTTGTATCTGCTGCATTGGCGAGGCAGCGTTCCGCTGGAAGAAACGGTCGAGGGCATGGAGCGGCTGGTGGAGCAGGGCAAAATTTCCAGATGGGGCGTATCCAATTTCGATACGGACGATATGGAAGAATTGTTCCGGCTTGCCCGGGGAACGCACTGTGCAACGAATCAGGTGCTGTACCATTTGGGATCACGCGGAATTGAGTTCGAACTGCTCCCCTGGCAGCGTGAACGACAAATGCCGATCATGGCCTATTCGCCACTCGCGCAGGCGGGATCGCTGCGGAAGGGCCTCGTCCAGAATGAAGCGGTCAGAGAAATTGCCGTGGCACACGGCGCTTCTCCCCTGCAGATTCTCCTTGCCTGGTGCATCCGGGAAGGGGACGAGATTGCGATTCCGAAAGCTTCATCCCGGGAACATGTGCTTCAGAACGCAGCGGCGGCATTAATCAGCCTAAGCGCTGAGGAGTTGTGGCTGCTTGATAAGGCGTTTCCCGCACCGGAACGAAAAATGCAGCTGGATATGATTTGATACGGAGGAATGGATAGATGAAACCAAAAGTGCTTGTATACAGCAAACTACCCGAAGAAGTATTGGAATACGTACAGGAGCACTGCGAAACGTCCAGTTTCAATGCCCCGGACAACACGGACGGCTCCCCTTTTACGGAAGCGCTGAAGGAAGCGGAGGGACTGCTCGGGGCGGGACTGAAGGTCGATGCGGCATTTCTGGACCGCGCGCCCCATCTGAAAATCGTGAGCAATATTTCCGTCGGATATGATAATTTGAATATTCCCGAAATCAGCCAACGCGGAATAATGGCGACCAATACACCGGGAGTTCTGAACGATACGGTGGCCGATACCATTTTCGGTCTGCTGGTGGCTACGGCGCGCCGGATGCCGGTTCTGGACCGGTATGTCCGAAACGGACAGTGGAAAGATTCGAGAGAGGATGCCTTATTCGGCATCGATGTTCATCATAAGACGCTCGGCATTATCGGACTTGGCGGTATCGGAGAAAAAATCGTTCAGCGCGCCCGGTTCGGATTCGATATGGATATTATTTACCATAACCGTTCCCGCAACCCCAAGCTGGAGGAACAGTACGGCGCGGTTTACCGCACACTGGACGAGCTGCTGGCCGAGGCGGATTTTGTGTGCCTAATGACGCCGCTGACGCCGGAGACCCGGGGGATGATCGGCGAACGCGAATTTAAGCTCATGAAGAAGACCGCTGTTTTCGTCAACGGATCAAGAGGAGCGACTGTCGATGAAGAAGCGTTGATTGAGGCGCTGCGTAGCGGAACAATCTGGGCGGCAGGTCTTGATGTATACGTGCAGGAGCCGCTTCCAGACAATCATCCGCTTATGTCGCTGGACAATGCCGTTCTGCTGCCGCACATCGGTTCGGCTACACATGAGACCCGGCTGGAAATGGCCTGGACTGCGGCGAGAAACTTGGTGGCTGGGCTTGAAGGCAAGACGCCGCCGAACTTGATTCAGGCATAAATAGTAAAAGAACAGACAAAAAGTGTCCCTATAGTCATTTTGGATGACTGCAGGAACACCCCCTTTTTAGAACAATTATTCGGGAATAAAAAACTGTGGCTAACGAAGACACGGGCTAGACGCGTCCGCGATGCTTGAGGTAATTGACGCCGGTTCGTCTTGATGCCGACTGGACCATCCGGAGAGCCGCGGTCCCCGCGGCTTCCGCAATCCTCTCTTCCTCAACACGCACGAGACGTCCGTCTTTCACGACAATTCGGCCGCCAACGACCGTCATGTCCACGTTCTGGCTGATGCCTGTGACGACCGGCAGGGCCGTATCGTTAAACAAAGCGCCGGCATATTCCAGTCTGCGCGAGTCGATCATGAACAGGTCACCCGCTTTGCCGACCTCCAAAGAGCCGATCGCATCCTCCCACCCAAGCACTCTCGACGATCCGACTGTACCTAGCCATAAGCTTTCTTCAGCCGTGGGACCCGCGCTTCCGGCGGTCAGCTTGTGCAGCAGGTAGGCCTGACGCGCTTCTCCAAGAAGATTGGACGCATCGTTGGACGCCGAACCGTCCACGCCAAGTCCAACGTGAACCCCCGCCTGCAACATGCTTCGCACGGGGAATACTCCCGACGACAGCTTCATGTTGCTGCTCGGACAATGGGCGACGCCGCAGCCGCAAGCGCCCATCCTGTGTATTTCGTCGCCGTTAAAATGGATGCCGTGCGCATACCACACATCGCGGCCGATCCACCCCGTCTTCTCCATGTATTCCAGCGGACGGAGCCCGAGCTTTGCGAGACAAAAGTCTTCCTCATCCTTCGTTTCCGCCAGATGGGTATGCATCCGGACGCCGTAGCTGCGCGCCAAACGGGCGGATTCCCGCAGAAGATCCTCGGATACCGAAAAAGGCGAGCAAGGGGCGACGCCGACGCGAACCATGGCAAATTTGGAGGCGTCATGATAGGTTTCAATGACCCGGCGGGTGTCCCCCAGAATGACGTCCGCCGTCTGCGTCACCTCGTCCGGTGGAAGCCCCCCTTGCGATCTGCCCAGGTTCATGGAGCCCCGCGTCGGGTAAAACCGGATGCCGAGCTCCCCGGCGGCGCGGATTTCTTCATCAATCAACTCACCGCTGACGGCGTCCGGAAAACAATAAAAGTGATCGGAAGCGGTCGTACAGCCGGTCTTGAGCAGTTCGCCCAAACCTACCATGGCACTCAGATATACATCCTCCGGCCGCATATGGCGCCAAATCTCGTACAGCGTCAGCAGCCAGTCGAACAGCTCGCAGTCCTGGGCCCACGGGATGTTCCTCGTGAATGTCTGATATAAATGGTGATGGGTGTTGATCAACCCGGGATAAACGATTTTTCCCGCCGCGTCAATGACGGTGTCGGCATCCTCATAGGGAATATCTGTCCCGATGGCTTTGATTTCCTGGCCTTCGATGAACAGGCTCCCTCCCGGGTGGCAGCGGCGCTGCGCGTCCATGGTGATAATGTTGCGGGCATTCTTGATCAGCAGTGTGCTCATGCTAAACCTCCCCTGTTAATTTGAAATGCAAAAATCCCAACTGCGAGCGCAATATATGAAATATTGCGTTCGTAGTTAGGATTTTACGGACCCCAGTAGAGCCCCCGAACCGATTATCGGGGTTATACGAACTACCTTTGAAGTTGATATTAGTATAAGTAGGCCTCAAATGGATGTCAACTGTCTTTTTGACCGCGGCCCGCCTGCTTTTAAATGTTGTCAACAACGTTCATGCCGAAACCGCATTTTCAATTTGGTGACAAAGAAAGCGCTTAGATTTAAGATATATTCATAGGAAATGAGTTTCCTTCAAGCTTGTTGAAAGGCTTTACATTCTATTAATTCAAGGGGGCAATATACATGGCCACATTGGCAACAAAGCAAGCAGCATCCGCTGGTGTGCGGGTGAGGGTGCAGCAATTCGGCCGCCTCTTAAGCGGTATGGTTATGCCGAACATCGGCGCATTTATTGCTTGGGGCTTGATTACGGCTTTATTCATTCCGACAGGCTGGGCGCCTAACGCGCACCTCGCCAAACTGGTTGGCCCGATCATCACCTACCTGCTGCCGCTTCTGATCGGTTACACGGGCGGGACGATGGTTCACGGCAAGCGCGGCGGCGTTATCGGCGCTGTGGTCACGATGGGCGTTATCATCGGCTCGGACATCCCAATGTTTCTGGGAGCCATGCTTGTGGGTCCGCTGGCCGGCTGGGTGCTGAAATTATTCGACCGCTCGGTCGACGGCAAGATCAAAGCGGGCTTCGAAATGCTCGTCAACAACTTCTCGCTCGGCATCATCGGCGGAGTCCTTTCGCTGGGCGCGTATACCGGGATTGGACCGGTTATTCAAGGCTTAACGAACATCCTGTCCAGCGGCGTTCAATTTCTGGTGAACCACCACCTGCTCCCGCTCGTCAACCTTATCATCGAGCCGGCCAAAGTGCTGTTTCTGAACAATGCGATCAATCACGGCATCCTCAGTCCGATTGCCGTTGAGCAGGCCACCAAGGCGGGTAAATCCATCCTGTTCATGCTCGAATCCAATCCGGGCCCCGGTCTTGGCATTCTGCTGGCGTACTGGCTGGCAGGCAAAGGCTCGGCGAAATCTTCGGCTCCCGGCGCGATTATCATTCATTTCCTTGGCGGTATTCAAGAGATTTACTTCCCATACATTCTGATGAATCCGCGCCTGATTCTGGCGGTTATCGGCGGCGGTGTAACAGGCACCTTCACATTCCAGCTGCTGGGCGCGGGCTTGTCTGCTCCTGCATCCCCGGGCAGTATCTTCGCTTACATCGCAATGACTCCTAAAGGCGGTTACCTGCCGGTGTTCGCAGGGGTCATCGCGGCGGCAGCCGTTTCCTTTGTTCTCGCTACACTGCTCTTGAAAACGGTTAAGCAGAGCGAAGAGGAAATAGACCTTGAAGAAGCATCGGCAAAAATGAGAGACATGAAAACGGCTGGCACAGCCGCTCAAACAGCAGCTGCTTCCACTATAGCAGTTAATGCCCGCAGCAAGAGCGAAGTGCGGAAAATTGTCTTCGCTTGCGACGCAGGCATGGGCTCCAGCGCCATGGGTGCCTCCGTTCTGAGAAAAAAATTGCAAAATGCCGGAGTAAATATAACGGTAGTCAACTCTCCGGTCAGTGAAATTCCGGCCGATGCCGACATTGTCGTCACCCAGAAGACATTGACGGACCGGGCCATCGCAAGCAATCCGAAAGCCGAGCATGTTTCGATCGACAACTTCCTGAAGAGTCCGCGATATGACGAACTGGTTGAACGTTTGAAATAAGGCTTGCCCACTACTAATACCAATTGCGGGAGACGTTGGCTGGCGAAAGCCGGCGTTGTCTCCGTATAAGGCGAGGGTCCCCATGAAAAGTAAGATGACCGCCAGACAGCGCCAGATGATTATGCTTCTTCTGGATAGCAGCGAGGAAATAACGGCTGCGGAAATAGCCGGAAACATTGGTGTCAGCGTGCGAACCGTTCACCGGGAAATGGAGGATACCGAGCATATCCTCCATGATTTCGGACTGGCCCTAAGCCGGAAATCCGGAAAAGGCATTCAGGTGAACGGAGCGGAAAAGGGACTTGAGCAGCTCCGAGTCTTTCTGGAAGAAGAAAAACCGGCGGAGTATTCCGGTGAAGAACGCCAAATATTCGAGCTGTGCTCGCTGCTAGAGACGAATGAGCCTTTGAAGCTGTTCGCCCTGGCGCATACCTTGAAAGTGACAGTAGCCACCGTCAGCAACGATCTGGATGAACTGGAGCCGTGGGTCCGCAAATTCGGACTTCAGCTTGTGCGAAGGAGAGGCTACGGCGTCGAGATCGCCGGCGGCGAAGCCGACAAACGGCGTGCGCTCAGCAGGCTGGCTGCCGAACATCTGGATCAATCGGATCTGGTCAGCCGGGTGCCCCGGACGGGAGGAAGTATTGTCTTCCGGAAGCTGCTCGCCGCCGTTGGCCAGGGCAGATTGCTGACCGTGGAGAGTCTCCTGTGGGATATGGAGTGGAGCTGGACATCCGAACTGACGGAAAATGTCTACATGGAGCTGCTGCTCGGCCTGTCCGTCAGCGTAAGGCGCGGGGAAATCGGTATGGTTATCCGCAGCGCCGAGGATGCGGTCTATTCCCGAAAGTCCGAGCTCCGGAACATTTCCGGCTCGGAGGAGTTCGTTAAACGGCTGGAGGAAGAACTGGGACTGAAGCTCCCGAAAGCGGAGATTGTATATATCTCAGGCTTGCTGGACCGGGCGCAGGAATCTATTTCATCCGCGGAGTTCGTTTACGGGGATATCGGGCTGATGGATACCGTGTACCGTCTGACGGAACAGGTTGTCAAACAGACGGGGATTCCGTTCCAGGGCGACCGCATCTTGAGGGAAGGACTGTTGGAGCATATCGAGTTGGCCATCAGGCGAATCCGTGAAGGAACCCGCATCCGCAATCCGCTGCTGGGACCAATCCGCAAGGACTACCATTATTTGTTCCGGATTATCCGCGAAGCGGTTGAAGAGCTGGGGCTCGAATATGCCGTCCCCGATGAGGAGATCGCCTTTCTGGTCATGCATTTCGGCGCCTCGGCGGAGCGGCTGAATCAATTGAACCTCAAGGTTCGGGCCATTCTCGTCTGCGCAAGCGGCCTCAGTTCTTCCCGGCTGCTGGGGGAGCGCCTGAGAAAGGAAATGCCTCAGCTTGAAATTCGGGGCAATGTTTCCTGGTACGAAGCGGCCCGAATGCCCGGGGAAGATTACGAGCTGATTATTTCGACTATCGATCTTCCACTGGAGAAGGACAAATATATCAAAATAAGCCCGCTCCTGACGGCGGAAGAAATCGACAAGCTGTTACGCTACATCCAGAACACGGCCCAGATGGAAAACAACAGCTCAGCTCTTCCCGAACAGGATCAACCGTCTGACGTAGAAGAAGCCGCGGACCGGATCAAAAGCTACAAAGGGCTGCTTGATGAGATCGAAGGATTGATCGATCGCTTTCGGTGCTGCCCGCTTGAAAATGAAGGGGCGAATCTGCCTGGTACCATCCGGAAAATGCTGGATAAGCTGCACGGCAGGGGCGTGACCGATGCTCCGGAAATCCTTCTGGAGAAACTGCTGGAGCGGGAGCGGATGGCCAGTCAGGTCATACCGGATACCGGCCTTGCGCTGTTCCATACCCGCAGCAGCCATGTGCATCTGTCTTCATTGACCGCGTACCGGCTAAAGCAACCGCTTGTTTTGGATGACAATATCGAGGTCGGAACAGTTCTTCTGATGCTTGCCCCGCGCAAGCTGTCGAAGGAAAGCCTGGAAGTGCTTAGCGAGATAAGCGCCATGCTGCTCGATTCGGAGCTGGTGGGTCTGCTGGAGGAGAGGACGGAGCAGGAAATCAGGACCTATCTGTCCGCCGGGCTTCTGCGTTTTTTCGAAAATAAAATGTGAAAGTGGGAGAAGAAACCTTATGAGCATACTGTCGGAAGATAAAATTGTGATGAACGCTGCCGCCAAAGACAAATACGAAGCGATTGCGATCGCTGGCCATCTGCTGGTTCTAGGGGATCATGTGACGGAGGAATATGTTCCAAAGATGCTGGAACGGGAAGAAGTCGTGTCCACTTACATGGGAGGCGGACTCGCCATCCCCCACGGCACAAAGGATGCGAAGCCGTATATCAAATCCGCGGGATTGTCCGTCGCCCGCTTTCAGGAAGGGGTCGATTTCGGGGGCGACGAGCCGGCGTTTGTTGTAATCGGCATTGCGGCAGCGGGGGACGAACATATGGAGATCCTCACTAACGTGGCTATGATCTTTACCGAAGACGACGCGATTGAACGGGTTATGAATGCCGTAAGTCCAGCCGACATTATCGGGATTTTTGAAGGAGGTGTCACTCAACAATGAAAGCTGTTCATTTTGGAGCGGGCAATATCGGAAGAGGCTTTATCGGGCTGCTGCTGTCGCAATCGGGCTATGAAGTGACCTTTGTGGATGTAAATGAAGAGGTGGTGCGTGAGCTGCAGGAACGCGGCGAATACACCGTTACCCTGGCCAGCGAAGGCCGGGAGACGGTAACGGTAAGCAACGTGAATGCGCTCAGCGGCGCCTTCCAGAGAGAGGAGGTGGCGGCTGCCGTCGCCAATTCGCATCTTATAACAACGGCAGTTGGTGTTTCTGTTCTGAAGCATATTGCGGATGTCATTGCGAAAGGGGTGTCGCAGCGGTTATCGGGCGGTTCATCCGAGCCGCTCCATATCATTGCCTGCGAGAATGCGATCGGCGGCAGCGCGCGGCTTAAAGAGCTGGTCTACGCCAAGCTTGACGAAGAGACCCGGAGCAAGGCCGATACAATGATCGCTTTTCCGAACGCCGCGGTGGACCGGATCGTTCCGCTTCAACAGCATGAGGATATCCTGAAGGTTGTTGTGGAACCTTTTTATGAATGGGTAGTCGATTCTTCGCAAATGATTCCGGGGTACAAAAAAGTGGAAGGTGTTCACTATGTCGATAATCTGGAGCCTTATATCGAGCGCAAGCTGTTCACGGTGAACACCGGACACTGCTCGGCCGCCTATCTTGGCTATCTTCAGGGCTACGAAACGATTCAGCAGGCGATGGAGGACGAAGAACTCACCGCTTTGGTTCGCGAAGTGCTGGAAGAAACCGGAGCCGTATTGGTGCAAAAGCACGGCCTGGACCCGAAGGAGCACAGCAAGTATATCGATAAAAATCTCGAGCGCTTCCGAAATCCGGCGCTGACGGATGAGGTGTCTCGGGTCGGACGTTCTCCGGTCCGCAAGCTTTCCCCAGCCGACCGCCTCGTTTCTCCGGCTATGCAGGCTTATGACCGGAATCTAAGCTTCTCGGCGCTGGCAAGGTCGATGGCGGGGGCTCTGCTCTTCGATGTGGCTGAAGATCCCGAAGCCGCCGAGCTTCAGGCTTCCATAGCCGATGCCGGGCTGGAAGCGACGGTTACCATGTATACGGGCATCCCGGCAGGCCATGAGATTCACGAAGCGGTCCTGAAGCATTACCACGAATTAAGTCCGGCTAACGCATTGAAGCGGCTGGACGAATTAAAACAGGCGTAGCACCGAAAGAAACGGCGGGGTACCCATACGGGTAAAGACGGGCAATTTCACGGTCTTATATATGATAAAATCATTATATGAAAAATTCATAATAAGTTCATATCAACCTGTCACACTACTTTATCACGCTACTTTTCTTACGCCGAATTCCACATGATGCAAGCGGTCGAAAAAAGCCCGCGCAAGACTGCAAAGGTCCGGCGCGGGCTTTCAGTGCTCCGGCATATTTTACGCTGCCGGAAATACCATGCCTTTAGCTCCGTTCAATAATGGTCTGCAGGGTGGTATGGTCCAGTCCCTCCACCAGCTTGATCAGCAGCTCTTTGGCCGCGTCGATATCGTCGGTATGGACGATGGAAGCCGGTGTATGGATATAACGGGAGCAGATGCCAATTACGGCGGAGGGAACGCCGATTCCGCTCAAATGGACCTGACCCGCATCCGTCCCTCCCTGGGAGACAAAATACTGATACTTGATCCGGTGCGTATCCGCCGTGTCCTGCACGTATTCAAGCAGCCCCCGATGGGTGATCATCGTCGGATCGAGGATGCGCAGCAGCGCGCCGTCGCCAATCCGTCCGAACGCCTGACGGTCTCCCGTCATATCCGCGGCTGCGCTTGCATCAAGCCCGAAGAAAATATCCGGCTGAAGCAGGTTGGCCGCCGTCCCAGCCCCCCGGAGGCCTACTTCTTCCTGCACGGTTGCGCCGGCAAAGACGGTGTTCGGCAGCTTCTTGCCGCTGAGCTCCTTAACCAGCTCGATGGCGAGTCCTACGCCGTAACGGTTGTCCCAGGCTTTGGCCAATATTTTTTTCGGATTGGCGAGAGGGGTGAAGGGACAGATCGGAACGATTTGCTGTCCGGGAGCGACGCCGAATTCCATGGCTTCCTCGCGGCTTTCCGCGCCGATATCTATGAACATTTTTTTGATATCACCGGCTTTCGTACGCTCTTCCTGGCTGAGGAGATGAATGGGCGTACTGCCGACAATTCCTGTAATCGTCCCTTTGGGCGTAATGATCTGCAGCCGCTGCGAGGATACGGCGGAAGCCAGCCAGCCGCCGAGCGGCTGGAACCGGATCATTCCGTTATCGGTTATGCCGGTAACCATAAATCCGACTTCGTCAAAATGGCCGGCTACCATTATTTTCGGTCCATTTTCATCGCCGCGAAGAACGCCGAACAGGCTGCCCAGCCGGTCATGGACGAATTCGTCCGTATAAGGCGCCATGGCTTCCTTTACAAGCTTACGCAGCTCGCGTTCGAAGCCGGGAGCGGAAGGGAATTCGGTGAGAACTTTGAACATATCAAGGGTTTCCTGGTTCATCTGGATATCTCTCCTTTTTTATCGTACGTATAGTATGAACTTTCAGCGCCGGGTTGTCCATTGGAAGGAGACATTGTGAAATACGCATTTGATAACGCCTGAAAAGGACACCTGGCGGAAAGACGGGGAATATAATGCTCTCGGGAGTACAGAAGGCGGAAGCCCTGAAAGGAAGCGAAAGAGGGAATGATGAAATCCAGAGCGGAGCGCGAAGCCATCCTCATTTTGGTGTTGTTTGTATTGCTTGTTGTGTTCCTGCTGTATTTTTCCTGAGCCTTGCGTGTCATAAGGAGAAGCCGGACGGCGAACAATAAAGGAAAATCTTCGATGCGAAGACGGATTGTGGTCCAGACTGCCGTATGCAAGCGGACCAGCCTTCGCAATACTACAGGAGGTGCCTTCATTGCCGGCAAAAACCAAACGTTCGGGGGTCAAGCTGCAGCTTGATTCCCTGACACCGCAGGCTTATAAGCAAATGGCTAAAAAGCACGAGCCGTCCAGGCCCGTACTGAAAAACTGCTTTCGCGCTTTCCTGTCAGGCGGGCTTATATGCGTGATCGGACAGGCCATACAGGAAATGTTTATGGCCAACTTCAACATGAATCCCCGGGAGGCGGCCAGCCCGACAGTAGCCGTGCTGATTCTGATCTCCGTCATTCTTACCTGCTTCGGCGTATATGACAAGCTGGCACAGTGGTGCGGCGCCGGAACGGCCGTCCCCGTTACCGGGTTTGCCAACAGCATGTGCTCGGCGGCGCTGGAGTACCGGTCCGAAGGGATTGTGCTGGGCATGGCGACCAACATGTTCAAGCTCGCGGGCTCAGTCATTGTCTTCGGAGTCGTGGCCGCCTTCATTATCGGCATCGTCTACATCTTCTTGGGCCATGGAGGAGGACATATATGAAGCAGCTCGGCAAGCAGACGTGGCAGTTCACATCCCGGCCCGCCATAATCGGCGCTTCGGCGGTGGTGGGACCCGAAGAAGGAGAAGGCCCGCTCGCCTCGGATTTCGACTTCGTATACGACAGCCTGAAGATGGACGAAAGCACCTGGGAAAAGGCGGAACGGCGGCTGTTCGAAAAGGCGGCACGATTGGCGCTGATTAATGCGGGGATCAAGCAGGAGCAATTGGAATTTTTCGTTGGCGGCGATCTGATGAACCAGATTATCAGCGCTTCCTTCGCCGCAAAAAAGCTCGGCACTCCGTACCTCGGCGTGTTCGGCGCCTGTTCCACCTCCATGGAAAGTCTGGCGATCGCGTCAATGATCGTGGACTCCGGTGGAGCGAAATATGCGCTTGCCGGAACTGCCAGCCACAACTGCACGGTGGAGAAGCAATTCCGATATCCTACCGAATACGGTTCGCAGAAACCGCCAACAGCGCAGTATACGGTTACTGGCTCAGGCTGCGCGATTATTGGCCTAAACGACGGAACGCAAACCGGGCCGTTCGTCGCTTCCGCAACCATCGGCAAAGTCATGGATTTTGATATAAAGGACCCTTTTAATATGGGCTCCGCGATGGCGCCCGCGGCCGCGGATACGATCACGGCGCATTTTCGCGATACAGGGCTGTCTCCGGGTTATTACGATTTAATCGTGACCGGCGACCTTGCTTCGGTCGGCTTGCCCATCGCCAAGGAACTGCTCGCCAAGGAAGGCATTCCAATGGAGCAGACCGAATTTTCCGACTGCGGCCTGATGATTTACGACCGGGAAACACAGAAATATGTCATTGCGGGGGGGAGCGGCTGCGGCTGTTCGGCTACTGTCACCTACGGACATATCCTGAAGCGCATGAAAAAAGGACAACTGAAGCGGGTCCTTGTCGTTGCGACAGGAGCGCTTCTCTCCCCGCTGACTTTCCAGCAGGGCGAGAGCATCCCTTGCATAGCGCATGCCGTTGCACTGGAGAGCGGAGGTGAACAAGCATGATTTTTGTTTGGGCGTTTATAGTCGGAGGCCTGATCTGCGTGGTCGGTCAGCTGATGTACGATGTGGTCAAGCTGACTCCGGCGCATACGATGAGCACGCTCGTGGTCGCCGGGGCGATAGCGGACGCGGTCGGAATATACGATCCGCTCGTGAAATTCGCCGGCGCGGGCGCATCGGTGCCGATTACCAGCTTCGGCAACTCGCTGGTGCACGGCGCGCTTATTGAGTTAGAACAGGTTGGCTGGATCGGTGTAGTCACTGGGATATTCAACATTACGAGCGCGGGTATATCCTCGGCGATCGTATTTTCTTTCCTGGCCGCGCTGCTCGTGCGGCCAAAAGGCTGAATGGAACAACCCGCCGGGACATGGCTTCCGGCGGGTTCTTTTTGTAAATATAAGAACGTATAAGCTGTGCGCTTATCATTTGGTCTTATATTTCTACGAGAAACGGTACCTAAAAGCGATACTCGTATCGCTACTTCGGAAGCTTAAGCTCCTAAAGGACGGCGAAGCCGTTTCTTCTTGCCGAAGAAGGATATCTCTCCAGCGTTCCTGGCCGGTTACCGGCGCCGCTGCAGCTTGCTTTTGATCCGCAGCGCTTTGTTAAGATGAACGAAGTTATGCCGTGTCGCAGGCATCAGCATCAAGCCGCCTATCGTTTTGCCGCTCCAGTATTCGGCCAGCCAGTCCGATCTTTCCGTAACCGCGCCTTGCTCCCGAATAGCCATGATCCGCCCCGCATCTACTTTATGTCTGAACTGTCCCGGCTCAAGCGAAGCTATGATCTCTTGCGTTCTCCGCCCGACGGCCCGCCGGTAAGCAAGCAGACCTTCGATTGAAATTTCCGCGCTCAGCTTGGCCATCTCCGCTTCGGTCATTTCGTTGCCGGAATGGGAGAACGGGATATTCAGACTCTGAAGCATCCCGCTCTTATCCAGGACCTGTCCCGTGCCGGCAACAAGCATGTTCATGGTGATATCCTCCACCCTGGCGCTGTGCCACAGATGCCAAATGATGGAATTCCGCGTGTCGGGGGATTTTACCGGATAATGCCTCAGTTCTTCTTCCCGGGTCCCCTTAAGAATCAGTTCTCCATAATCCGCAGAACCGTCCGCATCCCCGTAGCCCTCATACAGCAGGGCATGCTGCCTCAGCAGCAGTACGACCGCTTCCTTATGCTCCCGGGGGATAAGAATCATGGCTGTCAACCGTTTGTGATCCTCATTCCATGTCTTGCGCTGTTCCGCGTTCATACCGGACCCCCAACCTTGAATGAAATATTGTCAATGGAATGATTCTTTGAATTTTTTGGGAATCCTGCTTAATAGAGCGAAATATTTGCGGTGGGGCAGGCTTATTACTGTGCAAATAAAAAATACGTATATATGTACGCGTTTTCTTCGTTTCGGGAGCCCTGTCGAATGTACTTTGCCCCTCTTAATCATGTAAAATAGTAAGCATACCGTTTATCCTGACATAGGAGGTTTACTATATATGCCCGTACGCCAAGAATCGATGCATACCGTAAATGCTGTCCGCGCCAATTTGGAATCCTGTATTCTCGGAAAAACGTTTGAAATAGAGCTGCTGCTGACGGCACTGCTAGCAGGCGGCCATGTCCTGATCGAGGATGTGCCGGGAACGGGCAAAACCCAGCTGATCCGCGCGCTTGCAAGATCCATTTCCGGCGACTACCGGCGGATTCAGTGCAATCCCGACATTCTGCCGAGCGATATTACCGGGGTCTCGGTGTATCATCCCAGGGACGAGATGTTCCACTTCCGTCCGGGGCCGGTAATGACCAATATTTTGCTCGCCGACGAAATTAACCGGGCTACCACGAAGACGCAGTCCGCGCTGCTTGAGGTTATGGAGGAGCGCAATGTGACGGTGGACGGCGAGACCTACGAGCTTCCGCATCCGTTCATGCTGTGCGCCACGCAGAACCCGATTGATTTCGAAGGCACCTACACGCTGCCGGAAGCGCAGCTCGACCGCTTCATGCTGCGGATCAGCCTTGGCTACCCCGATGCGGCCACGGAGAGAAACCTGCTTCTGACCCACCAGGAGGGCCAGCCCGTGGACAGGCTCCAGCCGGTTGCGGGAATGGAGCAGATCGCCTCGATCCAACAGGAAATCCGCGAAGTCTATATCAGCGAGCCGGTTCTCGGCTATCTGCTCGACATCGTCCGCGGAACGAGAGGGCATCCGCTGGTTATGCTCGGGGCAAGCCCCCGCGCCGCGCTGTCTTTTATGATGGCATGCAAAGCCTATGCCTTTCTGCAGCAGCGCGATTATGTGCTGCCGGATGATGTGAAGTCGCTGACGCCTTATACGCTCGGCCACCGCATTCTGCTCCGTCCCGAATCCCGATTGGATAGCGTCAGCTCGGATACTCTGCTCGCCAATCTTCTGCAGAGCATTCAGGTGCCTGTTACGATGAGGCAATAGTATGAGACGCTATTTGTCCGCAGCCGCCGTGAGGCTCCCGGCGAAGCTGGCCGGCATCTTCGCGGTTTGGTGTGTTACTCTGTTGTATGTGCTGTTTCAAGGCGGCAAAACGTCGTTTATGCTGTTCACTATGGTTTCGGTGCTGCTGGCGTATTTGCTCGCCGGCGGTTTTGCCGGAGTGCGCAGAGCGCGGGGCGCCCGTACCCTGTCCGGAGATGGAGACAAGCTGGATGTGCTGCATGCGGGCGGGCATCTGCGGGTCAAGCTTGAAATCGCGCTTCCGGGCTTTTTGCCCCTGCCCTTTATCATTGTCCGCGAAATGCTCAAAAGGCATAACGGAGAGTCGTGGGTCTTCGAGGAGAGCGTTGTTCCGAACTTCAGGGGGCGGGGAGAGCTCAAATTCCAGACGCCTCCTTTGGAACGGGGCCGTTATACTTTTTCCGATACGGAGGTTGCCAGCGAGGATATTTTCGGGCTGGTCGAGCACAGAGGAACCTTTCTGGCTCAGGGACAGTTCAGGGTGCTTCCGCGCATCGTCCATATCCCCAGATGGATGCTGTATGAGCGGAATTCCCGTCTTTCCGGACCCCAGGCTTCGCTGTCCCCGTCCCGCCGGGAGACGACGCAAATCAACGGCGTCCGCGATTACGTCTACGGCGACCGCATGAGCCGGATTCACTGGAATGCGACAGCCAAGACGGGAGCATGGAAATCCAAAGAGTTTGAACATGAATCCTTGCCCAAAACGATGCTTATTCTCGACGGAACCTCATCCGCTTATTCCTCATCCGCGCAATTTGAGCTTGCCGTGTCTACGGTGGCTTCGCTTCTCGGCTACGGGATCCGGGAACGGATCGGCATCGGAATGTGCTGCCTCGACAGGAACACCAAAGTGTTCGCTCCCGCCGAAAGCGGGACGGAGAGGCAGAAGATGGTTCAATACCTCATCGATATCAACGGCGAGGGGAAAGGGCCGCTTGTTCCGAGACTGGAAAAGAGCAGCCGGATGTTTCCCAAAGGCGCCTATTTCGTATTGATCAGCCCGCAGACCGGCGAGAATGTGCTGAGAACGCTGCGCTGGGCCGAGGGCATGGGAATGACTCCCTGCCATATTCAAGTCCAGAATCCGCCCGGTATGCGCCGCGGCGACTGGCAGGATGAGCTGCAATCCCACGGCGTCATCGGGTACAAGGTGAGCGCGCTTCATGAGCTGCCGGGCGCGCTGGGAGGGAACTGAGGATGAAGAACTGGTGGAACCTTCTGAAATCGTCATGGCATCATTCCTTAAGTCTGCTTTGGATATTAATCATAGCGCTTCAGTGGCTTTCCTTTACTGATCCGATCTGGCTGCAGCAGACCAGCGCCGCAGTGCTGATCTCGCTAACGATAGCGGCGGGTATTGAAATTCTGCTTCCGTTTTCCGTCTTCTACCGGATTTTGCTTGAAGCGGCCGCTGTTCTGTACACCGTATACCGGACCGTTCAATATTACGGCCTTTTCATCCCTTATCCTTCGGATTCGCTCGGCGAACGGCTGCCCGGAATATTTTCGCAGATGACGCCGTATCTCTGGTTCGCGCTGGTTGCCTGGGCCCTTATGCTGTCGGCCTCTCTCCTGGTGACGACCAAGAGCCGCATTCTGCTGTTTATCGGGATGAACATCGCCGCTTTCGCTGCGCTGGATTCGTTCACGCCTTCGGTGCTGTGGCAGGAAGTTGCATGGACGGTGTTCGCCGGGCTGGGCTGGCTTGTCAGCAATCATTTGAAGAGCTTTCAGCGGCGCTATCCAAGAAGCTGGAAGTATCTGCTCGATTATCCGCTGAAAATAGCGGTCAATATCGCCGTTATTTTTGCGCTGGTCATTCTTACCGGCGTCAATGCGCCGACGGTTAAGCCTACGCTGACAGATCCTTATACAGCCTGGAGGGAGTGGAACGGCTCCGGTCCGCCGCAAAACAAAAGCGCCGCAAAGGCCGGAACCGGAACAAGCGGCACGGGGGCGGCAGGAACGGCTTCCGGCTACAGTCTCAATGATTCCAATCTCGGAGGCGGCTTCGCCTTCGATTACTCTCCGGTGATGTCGGTCACTTCGGATTCGCGCATTTATATGCGCGGAGAGACAAGAAGCGTCTACTCCGGCAGAGGCTGGAGCGACAATATCCGCAGCAGGCAAAACGGCCTGGAGCCGGCGGAGGCGGGACAGACCCTGGAGAACGATTATGCCGCTGCCACCGAGACCCAGGAGCTGCAATATACCGTCCGAATGCTGGGCAACAACCGGTATCCGGTGCTGTTCGGCGCCTATTCCATTTCCAAGATCGAATCGATTGACGGGGAAAAAGAGGCGCAGGGCATATTGTGGCGAAGCCGGGACGGAGAACTGGTCATCAACGGGTCAAGCTCTTCCGCGTACCCCAAAACGTATGTACTGACTTCCGAGCTGCCCGTCGTTCCGGTCGAAGAGCTGAGCTCCAAGACGTTCTCAGAGCTTTACGGCGGAAAGGATATTTCGAACCAGTTTCTGCAGCTTCCGGACAATTTCCCTGAAAATGTGCGGAGGCTGGCTGAGGAAGTTACGGCAACTGCGCAGACTCCGTATGAAAAGACGCTGCTTCTGCAACAATACTTACAACAAACGTTTCCTTATACGAATGAACCCGACCTTTCCCGCAAAAAAAGCAGGGATTTTGTGGAAAGCTTTCTGTTTGAAATCAAAGAGGGCTACTGCGATTATTATTCCACCGCTCTCGTGACCATGGCCCGTTCGCTGAATATTCCGGCCCGCTGGGTCAAAGGCTATGCGCCCGGCGAGCAGGCCCAGCTTCCCGATAGCCTTGCGCTGCGGAATGGGCAGACTGTTAACAATAACTACACGATCACCAATGCAGACGCCCATTCTTGGGCCGAGGTATACTTCGGGGACTACGGGTGGATTCCGGTGGAGGCGACACCCGGCTTCAATGCTCCAATGCTGACGCAAAGCGAGTCCGATCCGGAGCCGGAGGCTTCCGAGCCTCCCGGCGGGAACACGCAGGATCCAGAGCAGGCTGCCGGTCAGGACGCTAATGAGAACAGCTTGTCCGCAAGAACGTGGACTGTTGCCGCAGCAGCTGTCATCGTTGCGGGTTGGACGGCGTACCTGATGTGGAATCACCGGTTCAATCTTCGCTTCCTGCTGCAGCGAATGCGCAGCGGACGGCCGCTGACTCCGGCCGAGAAGATCGTGGCCGAGACGGAGCGCTGGGTTGCGTTTATGCGCCGAAAAGGCTTTGCCAGAGAGAAGCATGAGACGTTGAGGGAATCGGTCTTCCGCTGGAGCGGCGAGCGTCCCGGAGCTTCGGCTGCGCTTGTGGCACTGCTCGGCTGGTTCGAGAAGGCGAAGTACAGCCCGGAAGTAATTGAAGACAAAGATTGGCAGTCGGTGTATACTGAAGCTTTGCGGCTGCGTAAAAATCTGATGCGGGCGAATTGAGTGCAGGCGGTGTGGATTTCCCCGTCCAACAGTCATTTCCGAAGCGTAAAGATTATGATATAGTTTGTCGTATGAAATCGAGGTGAACGTATGTTTGAAATGCTTGTCCCCAGACTGCGGGTGAATACGGTGTTCGATATTGATCTCGAGGATCTGTATTCGAAGGGTTACCGGGGCATCATTACCGATCTGGACAACACGCTGGTGGGCGCCAAGGCGCCACTGGCCACGCCGGAGCTGCTGAAGTGGTTCGAGAAGGTGAAGCAGCTCGGCTTTAAGCTGGTGATCGTATCCAACAATAATATGGACCGCGTTTCGCGGTTTGCGACGCCGCTGAACATCGAATTCGTCCATGGAGCGCGCAAGCCGACCAACGCGCCCTTCCGCAAGGCTATGAAGCTGATGGACCTTGCGCCGGAAAGCACGATCGTGGTCGGCGACCAAATGCTGACGGATGTATATGGAGGCAACCGACTGGGGCTGTATACCGTCCTGGTTCTGCCGATTTCTCCGGAGGACGAGGGAATTGGCACACGCATCAACCGCCGTGTGGAACGGATCGCGCTGACCAGATTGCGCAAACAAGGATTGTGGCATGAGGAGGAACAACACGAATGAACGAACAGATCGAACCGCAGCGTCCCGTCAGCTGCAGCGGCTGCGGTGTTAAACTGCAGACGGACAACCGGGACCGGCCCGGATACCTGCCGGAGGCGGCTTATGACCGGGAGCCCGTCGTTTGCCAGCGGTGCTTCCGCATCAAAAATTATAACGAGGTCTCCTCAGTTTCAGTGGATCAGGACGAATTTCTTCGCCTGCTCTCCGGCATCGGAGAGAAGAACGCGCTTGTCGTCCACATCGTCGATCTGTTCGACTTTGAGGGCAGTCTGATTTCGGGACTGCAGCGGTTCGTCGGCAGCAATCCGGTCATTCTGGCCGTGAACAAATGCGATTTGCTGCCAAAGGTGACCAACTGGAACAAGCTGCGCAACTGGGTCCAGCAGCGCAGCAAGGAGCTTGGACTGAAGACGGAGGAAATCGTGCTATGCAGCGCCAAGCGCGGACAAGGCTTCGACCGGCTGCTGGCTTCGGTGTCTTCGCTGCGCGGCCGCCGCGACGTATTTGTTGTGGGCGCGACCAACGTAGGCAAGTCCACGCTGATCAACCGGCTCATCTCAGACTATAGCGATCTGGAGCAGGAGTTGACGACGTCCCGGTATCCCGGAACGACGCTTGACAGCGTCAAGATTCCTCTTGACGACGGTCATCACATCATCGACACACCGGGGATCGTCTATCCTTGGCGCTATAGCGAGCTGGTTGAGCGGCGGGATTTGGATGCGGTTATGCCCGCGAAGCCGCTAAAACCGGCGGTGTACCAATTAAACGCGGGACAGACGCTCTTTTTCGGCGGGTTGGGCCGGTTTGATTTCGTGCAGGGCGAGCATCAATCGTTCACCTGCTTCATCAGCGGCAGCTTGAATATTCACCGCACCAAGCTGGAGCGGGCTGACGATCTGTACCGGGATCACCGCGGCGAAATGCTGTCCCCCCCGGCAAAAGACGATGTCGATAAACTTCCCTCCTGGCAGCGGCATGAATTCAGAATTGCCAGAGGAAGCCGCAGCGATGTATTTATTTCCGGTCTTGGCTGGATAAAAATGAACGGAACCGAAGGCGCGGTTGTGGCTGTCCATGTCCCGCGGGGCGTGAAAGTGCTGGTTCGCCCTTCGCTGATTTAATTGAAGGAGGACGCTCATGACAGTTACAGCTGCCGCCTGGCCTTCGCCAAGCGGAAATATTCTATTAGGGGTTATAGGCTCGCCCATTTCACATTCCAAATCGCCGGTTATGCATACGGCAGGCTTGAACGCGCTTGGAATTCAAGGGGCCTATGTGCCTTTACATGTAGCTCAAGGTAAAGTGGGAGAGACGATCCAGGCGATCCGTACGCTGAATTTCCGGGGCATAAACGTGACTCTTCCGCACAAATTGGCGGTCATCGAACACCTCGACAGAGTGGACCGAGCTGCGGAAGCCATCGGCGCCGTAAATACCATTGTTAACGACAACGGCATTTTGACCGGTTACAATACGGATGGAATAGGGTATGTGCGTTCTCTGAAATCGGAGGCGGTCTCCGAGCTTTCCGGAAAGAGAATTATGATTATCGGCGCGGGCGGCGCGTCAAGAGGCATTGTCGACGCGCTGCTTCAGGAAAGCCCTTCAGCGGTGATTATAGTGAACCGCGACGAGGAGAAGGCCAAAAGGCTTGCGGAAGACTGGAAGAGCCGCGGCGATATCAAAGGCATTGGATTGGACCAGATCGGGCGATACATCGGCGGTACGGACATATTGATTAACACGACTTCGGTAGGGATGCATCCCCATACCGGCGATATGCCGATAGATCCGGATATCATTCCGGAGGGAATCGTCGTCAGCGATCTGATCTACAACCCGCTTCATACCCGTCTGCTGCTGGAAAGCCGCAGCAGACGGGGCTGCACCATTCACGGAGGCGTGGGCATGTTCATCTATCAGGGAGCTTACGCTCTGGAATATTGGACGGGAATGCCCGCTCCGGTCGATGTGATGCGCGAGGCGCTGATGAACAGTCTCGGTGTCTGACAAAGCGACATGAAGCAAATAAAATAATGGATTTTCGGGTAATAATAGTTGATAAATAAGGAGTATGCATACATGATGTTAACCGGCAAACAAAAGCGCTATCTTCGCTCGCTTGCCCATCACCTCGATCCAGTGTTTCAGGTCGGGAAGGGCGGCGTTAACGAGCATCTGATCCGTCATATCGAGGAGGCGATTGAAAAGCGCGAGCTGATGAAAATCAGCGTGCTGAACAACTGCGCCGAGGATCCGAAGGAGATAGGCACCGAGCTTGCGGAGCAGTCCGGCTCCGAGCTTGTACAGGTCATTGGAAAGACGATCATTCTGTACAAGGAATCGCGTGACAACAAAACGATCGAACTGCCTCGCTGAAGTCGGGCGTCTGAATAAGCGGGTGTGACGCAACCGCATTCTTTGAAATATCAGAAAGTATAAGCTTCGCGCTTATCCTTAACCTGATATTTTTACGAGAAACGGATGCCTTCCTCTTCCAGAGGACGGCGAAGCCGTTTCTTCTTGGCTGGCAGTCTTGTTGAGAAGGCCGCCGCAAGGAGCTATTTTGCAGGGAGGTGGGGGCGTGAAGGTCGGCATTATGGGCGGAACCTTCGATCCCATTCATATCGGCCATATGCTGGCTGCGGAGACGGCCAGGGATGCCTTCGGGCTGGAACAGGTATGGTTTATGCCTTCGCATATCCCGCCGCATAAGCATGCTGCAGGCGTTTCCGGCCGAGAAAGGCTAGAACTAGTGCGCGAGGCGATCAAGAACGACGAATCTTTCCGCATCCTCGATTGGGAGATTGTGCGCGGAGGAGTATCGTATACGATCGAAACGGTGCGGCAGCTGCAGGAGCGTTATCCGTCCGAGGATTTTTACTTTATTATCGGCGCGGATATGGTGCGGTATTTGCCTAAATGGAGGGAAATCGACGAACTGGCCCGCCGGCTTTTCTTCATCGGAGTGGGCAGGCCGGGGGTTCCCCTTGACCTTGAGCTGCTCCCCGTTCATATCGCCGAGAGGGTGCTGCTGGCGGACATGCCGATGGTCGATATCTCTTCCACGATGATCCGGGAGCGGGCCTCAGGCGGGAAATCGATCCGGTATATGGTGCCGGAAGCGGTATACGACTACGTGCAAAGGGGGAATTTGTATGGAGTACAGCCGCGAAGCGTTGATTAAATCGGTATCCACGCAGATGCCGGAGAAACGTTGGAAGCATACGCTGGGCGTTATGGAAACGGCGGTAAAGCTGGCCAAAAAGTATGGCGGAGATCCGGAGCGCGCCGAGCTGGCGGCGACTTTGCATGATGTGGCGAAATATTGGCCGGTCGAACGGCAGCGCGGGATTATTGAGCAAAACCATCTTTCGCCGGAACTGCTGTCCTATGACAAGCAGCTGTGGCATGCGGAGGTGGGGGCCTTCGTCGCGGAGACGGAGTATGGCATCAAGGATGCGGAAGTGCTTGACGCCATCCGCTATCATACCTCAGGCCGGGAAGGCATGACCCTGATGGACAAAATCGTCTGTCTGGCCGATTACATTGAGCCCGGCCGCGATTTTCCCGGTGTTGACCGTATCCGCAAGCTGGCGAAATCCAGTCTGGAGGCGGGGCTTGTCGCTGGATTCGATTCCACGATCAGTCTGCTGCTGGAGAAACGGAAGATTGTGTTTCCGCTTACGGTAATGGCAAGAAACGATCTAGTAAGAGTATTGGAGGAAAATGAATGACCATACAATCCCAAGAACTGCTGCGGCTCGCGCTGAACGCAGTCGAAGATAAAAAAGCGATGAACGTCGTTGCCCTCGATTTGCGGGGCATTTCGCTGATCAGCGATTTTTTCATTATTTGTCACGGTAATTCTGACACCCAGGTTCAAGCTATCGCTACCGAGGTTCGCAAGGTTGCCCAGGAAGCTGGAGCCTTGATCCGGGGAATCGAAGGAATGGATTCCGCGCGCTGGGTGCTGATGGATTTGGGCGATGTAGTCGTCCATATCTTCCACCGGGACGAGCGCGAATATTATAATATCGAGCGTTTGTGGTCCGACGCGAAGGTAGTGGAACACGTATGAGCCTGATCGCCGGAACGATCATGACGCTGGAAGTGGCGCGGGAAGTTTCTCCCTACGGTTATTTTTTGAACGCGGGCGACCAGGATGTGCTGCTGCATTACACGGAGCTTACGGAGAAAATTAAGCCGGGCGACCACATCGAAGTATTCCTGTTCTTCGATACTGAAGACCGCCTCGCGGCGACGATGAAGAAACCGTATCTTACGCTTGGAGAGCTGGCCTTGCTGGAAGTGGCGGACGTTCACCCCCGGCTGGGATGCTTCTTGGAAATGGGGCTTGGCCGCCAACTGCTTCTGCCCATCCGCGAGCTCCCTGAACTGAAGGAGCTGCATCCCCAGGTAGGCGACCGTGTATTCGTCATTATGGAGCATGACAAGCAGGGGCGGCTGCGGGCCAAGCTTGCGGGCGAACAGGAGCTTGCTCCGCTGACATTCCCGGCGCCTACGAGCTGGAAGGGCCAGTGGATGAAGGCCCGGGTGTACAAGCCGCTTCAAATGGGCACTTTCGTCATTGTGGACGGAGGCGTTCTGGGCTTTGGCGCCATCGGTATGATCCATTCCTCCGAACGGCCTAGGCTGCTTCGCTTAGGTGAGGAGTTTGAAGCCCGGGTGGCGCACATCCGGGAGGACGGGCGAATCAATCTGTCCATGGCCCAGCGCAAGGAAGTGGGAATGGATATCGACTCCGAGAAGATTCTGGAGTTCCTGAAGAACCGCCCGGGCGGAGGAATGCCCTATTCGGATGCGACGCCGCCGGATATCATCAAACAGCGTTTCGGAATCAGCAAGGCGGCGTTCAAGCGCGCGCTCGGCAAGCTGATGAAGGAAGGTCTCATCACCCAGAAGGAGAGCTGGACGTATCTGGTACAGGCAGAGAAGGCCGATCCGGCTTCCGGTAAACAGGGCGGCGAAAGCCGCGGAAACTCTGCCGAATAAGACGGCAATGGAAAGAGCGGTGTGGTGAGTGTCCTCCTATGGAAAATTTGCTTATGTCTACGATGAACTGATGGCCGATATGCCGTATCCGCAGTGGCTAGCTTTTGCCGAGACCGCCTGGGAGCGGCTCGGAAAGCCGAAGACCGTGGCCGAGCTGGGCTGCGGCACCGGCAGCCTCACGATTCCGCTGGCCGAGGCGGGATATCATATGACGGGAATTGACCTTTCATCGGATATGCTTGCCGTGGCGCGGCAGAAGATGGAGGAACTCCCCCGCGGCCGCCGGTTTATACGGGAGGGAAGCGTGCAGTGGATCAGACAGGACATGAGGGAATGGGAGCTTCCGGAACCGGTGGACTCCGTGATTTCCTTTTGCGATAGTCTGAATTATGTATTGGAAGAGAACGGGATCGCGTCGGTCTTCAAACGCACTTACGATGGATTGAAGCCGGGCGGCAGCTTTCTGTTCGATGTGCATCATCCAAACACGCTGATCAGCTATGCGGAGGAGCAGCCTTTTGTGATGGAGGAGTCTTCCGTAGCGTACATTTGGACCTGTGAGCTGGATGCGCCGAGGCGGGAGATTGAGCATCATTTATCCATCTTCGTGAGCGAAGAGCCGGGGAGCGACCGGTATCGCCGGTTTGAGGAAGTGCATATTCAGCGGGCGTATGATCCGGAGTGGATGGCGGAAGAGCTGCGGAGAGCCGGCTTCAGCCAGGTGCGGATGTATGCCGATTTTAAATGGATTTCTGCCGGAAATGATGCGCAGCGGCTGTTCTATGTGGCTGTGAAGTGAACGTTCCGGACAATTTCACAGTAGTTATCAATAGCGGTTCTTTTCCCGTTCGGGAGAGGAGCCGCTTTTTGTCGTTGGTTAAGGAATCGGCCTCACCGTCCTGGAAGGAGCAATCGGAGTCTGCCGAGGATATAGCGAATCTCAAAAATCAAACCTTCGCGCATTTGAAACACTCCTTCTCGTTGGGTTTGGCAGACGAAGTTAGTGTGCGCTCGCAGCGGCAAAACTATGCGAATATATGAAAACCCGCGAAGCTAGGCTTGGTTTGGCTAAGAGAATTTTATCTCAAATAAAATATAAAAGATTTTACTATAAATAAATTTTAATATCATGTCGAAGATATAATTAACATACCTTGAGGAGCAGCGTTATGAGTATATTAATTGTCGATGATTCCAATTTTAATCTCCTTTATATCAGGAATGTGTTAGTTGGAGCAGGCTACAACAATATTCAGACTGTAAGCTCTGCTCATGAAGCTTTTAAGATACTTGGAATTGCAGATGGAAACGTCCCTCGCCGGCCGGCGCCTGTGGCCCTCATACTGCTGGATATTGAGATGCCCGAAATGGATGGGATTGCGGCATGCAAAATCATTAAAGAACATCCTATTTACTCGGATTTACCCGTTATTTTTTTGACAGGCAAGCGCGGTCACTTAAAGGAAGCCTTCAATGCTGGCGGGACAGACTTTATTGAAAGAGGTCGACCCGAGTACGAGCTTCTGGCAAGGGTGAAATCCGCCCTTCATTTAAAAAGGGAAACCGACATTCGTAAGAATAGAGAGAACCGGCTGCGCAAGGAACTTCAATTGGCTAAGCATTTGCAAAAAAGCGTCCTGAGCTCTCCGATTGATGACCGGAATCTTCAGATTAACGCAAAATATATCCAGTCTGAAGAAGTATCGGGCGATATGTTCTTTTGGACGCGGATCGATGATCAGAAATATGGCGTGCTATTGATGGATGTGTCCGGTCACGGCCTATCCTCGGCGCTGATCAGCATGTCCGTACGCTCGCTGCTGGAAGAAGTTATTGTACGTCTGGTAGAACCGAGTTTGGTTTGCGAAGAATTGAACAAGCTGCTGCTCAATTTGTTCAAAAACAGCAAGCATACGGTATACTTCACCGCTATTTACCTATTAATCGATTACCACGCCAACCTCATTGAGTACTTTAATGCAGGTCATCCTCCGGGGGTGATATTCACGAACGAGGGAGAACCCTTTCATCTTGAGGTTACTACAATCCCGATTGGCATTAAAAAGGAAATAAACAGTGCAAAAAAGTCTTGGCTGATTCAAAAGCCGTCCAAGGTCCTGCTGTATACGGACGGATTGGTCGAAATCCCCGGCTCGTCCATCAAACAAGGAATTCTGCAGCTGGAGGAGCATGCAATGGCTGTACAAAATCTGCCGAATGCACGATTTTTGGATGAGATTGAGGGCTTTGTGACCCATAACAGGGATGATGTCTGCATCATTTCCGTTCATTTGAAATCAAGGGAACCATAACAGCTCATGTCATTGGCTTTGTACAATTAACTGAAAAAGGCAAACCCATTCGAAAGATGGGGACGCAAAGCCACGGGCCTAAAGTGAACAAGATGGCAGCCGGGTTCCCGAAAGGATAATTTACAAGATAAGACTATCCTTTTCGGATAGTCTTTTTTCTTTCGTTGGCACGGTTTGCGGGATAGCAGGCATGCGCAGAAAGGTGGGGGCAATATGGAGCGGAGTATCCTTTCAAAAGGAAGAACGGTCTCGGAAGCGGTCAAGCTTGCCTTGGATTTGCTCGGCGCTTCCAAAGAACAAGTGAATTTAGAAATTATCGAGCAAGGGTCCAAAGGATTGCTGGGAATCAAGTCCAAGCCTGCTGTCGTACGGGCCGTCCTTGCATCGCCATCGCCTCCCGCGAGAGAACCGGAAGATATCATTAACGGGCTGCTTCTAAGCATCGGGGTGGATGAGCAGCCAATCCGTCTTGGTCAGGCTTCACCTGTTCAGGATAAACCCGGCCCTGCTTCAAATATCGGAAAGGTCTGGGTGGAAGACGGACAGATCAAGGCGCTTGCGGCGCCTGATAATTATCCGCTGATCAGTCCCCTCAAGCACGTGAAAATAATGAAAAATGGAATTCCGGTTGAAAAAACCGTGCTTGTAACGGAACACGATCATATTACCGCCGAACTGATAGACGAGCTGATCGAACCCGTCTTCAAGATTACAGCAGATGATCCGTTTATGGAGGTGACCATTCAGGTCCAACCCGGCTACCGGTTGCTTCGGAGCTTGCGGGATTCCGAGCCCAGCAGCCATGCTATTCTGGAGTTGGAAGAATTAGCAATCCCCCATCCCATTGAGACTGGCGAGGTGCTGAAGCTGTTGAGGGAGATGGGAGTAGTTCAAGGAATTAATCATGAAAAAATAATGGATGCATGCAATACGTCAATTCCCGGCTCATACCTCATTGCGGAAGGGCAGTGGCCCATAGAAGGAAAAGATGGAAGCTTTGAAATGACGTTTGATACCAGCGCCAGATTCGTTAAGCCGAAGCGGCGGAAGGATGGGACTGTCGACTACCGGGAGATTAAAGAGTTTCCGACAGTTAACGAGGGGCAAGTGCTCGGTTATGTCATGCCGCCGGTTCCCGGTGTGCCGGGGATCAATGTCAAAGGTGAACCGGTACCGCCTTCTCCGATCCATGAAGTAATACCGGTTGAGGGTCGGGGTACCGTTTGGACCGACAATGGTTCGCAGGTGGTCGCCATAATGTCCGGCATGCCCCAGGTTCACCAGCAGGGCACCCGAATCCGCGTGTCGATCCTCCCTTTATTGATGCATGCGGGGGATGTGAACATGGAGACCGGAAATATTCATTTCCAGGGAAATGTCGAAATTACCGGTTCGGTTCAGGACAATATGAAGGTCGAAACCAGCGGCAGTGTTGTTGTCCATGGCAACGTGAATATGGCGAATATTAACGCATCGCAATCGCTTATTGTGCATGCGAACCTGATTTCCGGCAAGATCACGATTGGAAAGGGAAACCTGCTGAACGCGGAAATGGAGCCGCTGCTGAAGGAGATTGCTGATAAAATCGGTTTTTTGAAGGTTGCTGTCGATCAAATCAGCCATGCGGCTGCATTTAAAATGACGGATTTCAAGACTTCCGGCTTCCGTCATTTATTGAATGTTCTGTTAAAGGGAAAGTTCAAAGTGCTGAATAACGTGCTGGTCCAATTAGCTGAGAAGATTGACTCGAACAAGGCGCATCTGGAGGAGGACTGGATCAATTATTCCCAAGAGCTCAAGAGCGGTTTTTTGAATCCATTAAGCAGCCAATTCCGGGGACTTGAGGATCTGGAGCGATTTAGGCAAAAAACGGAGTACCTGCATTCCGTCGTGGAAGCTCCTTCGGAGAACAATGTATTTGCCAAATTCAATTACTCCCACAGCAGCCACATCTACTGCGGCGGAGATCTCAGCGTAAGTAAAGGCTGTTATAACAGTATGGTTTATTGCCAGGGCTTTATGGAGATTTTCGGGTTTCTCAGGGGTGGCGTTTACTTTGCCAACAAAGGATTGATCGTTAACGAAGCCGGAACACCGGGAAGCATCGGAACCAAGCTTCACGTCCCTGAAGGCTCGTCCATCAAAATCCGCAAAGCCTTCGAAGGAACCGTAGTCCAAATCGGCAAGAGGTCTATTCAACTCACCGAAGAAAGCGAGCATCTCCATGCAAGACTTGATCATGATGGGAATTTGATTCTGAAATAGGGGTGATTACATGTTCTCATATCAAATGATAACGGACAAAGAAAAAGCTCTCGTAATATGTAAGGGAGATATCGACATTGATGCGAGTGAAATTATTGAGGAGGATATTCAGCCGGCCGTATCGGGACATGAATCGGTGATCTTCGATTTTGAGAAAATCTACTTTGTGGATTCGTCCGGCATCGGACTGATGATCAAGCTTGTAAACGATCTGCAAAAGGAAGGGCGGAAAGTTCGGATCGAACGGATCAGACCGGAAGTAATGGAGGTATTCGAACTCCTTCAAATGGACGAAATCCTGGGTAAGGAAACTTTTGAGTAAACGAGGTTGAAGCTGCATCCCGGTTTTTCGGGAAATTAATATAAAGGTATATTTTCAATGGATATGCCAAACGGCTTAGTGGGAGGGGTTACGGCATGAAAAAACGTGTTCTTCGCATCATGTACGGTGCGGCTGTCATTGCGGCATTGGCTTTGGCGGCTGTCTTTTAAATATTACGGCTCTGTCTTTTAATGGGGGAAAGATGCCCGTATCGTCAACGGCTCTGCGGCTGGCGGGACTGGATCATCTGGGTGATTACAGCTTGTCTTCCCGTCACCGGAGTATGGATGAAAGCCATTTGCAATGGATTGGAGACTGGATACCGTTTATTACACCAGTGGGCACGAATTATGTGCTGAGTCCGGGGGATGTGATCGTAGGCATCGGTCTGATCGCATTGTTGATTGGTATTTCTAAATGGAGAGAACACCTAAAATGAGAGAGAAAAACGGATTTACACTGCTGCTCTATACCGCAGGCCTGCTGGGCTTCATCTATATCATTCTGAATACGGACCATATTCATATAGCTGATTCCATTCCTGTTGTTCTGCTCATCATCTTAATGGATTTATTTCCGGTCAAGATGCTGAGCGGGGATGACTTCAGCGGGGGGATTATAGGCTTCATGATCCTGCTGCTCGGATTCGGAGTGGAAACAGCGTTAATGGGGATTTATTTAAGCACTGCAATTTACTTCTTGAAGTCCTCGCGGTGGAAGGCGAGCAATATTCCATTTTTCCGTTTTATTTCTACCGTAGGCATGTACGCGTTGTGCATGACGATTACATATATTTCAATCCGTTATCTTGGAAATGCTTCAGTGTATATTAAATCCGCTTTGGGAGCCTTGATTTTTGAAACTTTGAATATCCTGTTAATTGCCGGCATTTACAAGACGGTGTCGGGTACGAACTTTCTGGAGAATGTGCATTTTAAGATAAAAGAAACGGTAACTCCCGTATTGCTCTGTACGGTTATCGTTCCGTACTTTTTGATCCATATCTCTGAGAACCAGATTGTTTACGAGACGGTCTATACGTCATTTTTCCTCATTTTCATTATTCTTTTCTCCCGCGGCTTTCTGCGGGAAGCCAAGCTGAGGAAGAGTTCGTCGGAGGAGTTTATCCGTCTTTGTGAGTTCAGGCAATCCAGGCCTTCGCATGGGCACGGTTCAAGGCTGGGGATCATTGCGGAGTATGTACTCAGCAAAAAAGGCTATACCGGGAGAAATAAAAGCGAACTGCTGATGTCGGCGATTCTTCATGATATCGGTAAAGTTCTTGTCTCTTCCCATGTATTGAACAAGCGAGGTGCGCTGTCTTTATCCGAGGAGAAGGAATACCAGTCCCATAGCGAAAAAGGCGCCGAAATCATTCTCAATATTACCGGAAACAAAGAGGTCGCGGACTGGATCAGGTATCATCATGAACGCTATGACGGCAAGGGCTATCCAAGCGGCTTGAAGGGCGGCGAAATCCCCCTCGGCTCAAGAATAATCGCGCTGTGCAATGAGCTTGATCATTTAATGCTGCAATACACGAATGATGAACATGTGTTTCAGAAAGTTCGGGAATTATCCGGAAAGGCGCTTGATCCGATACTGGTCAACGTTCTTGACGCAGCCGCGATCAGAAGCATCCGCAGTCAGTTCGTTTATCATGAAGTACATGAGGAATCCGGGAATGAAGCGGAGTACAGCGGCAGCGCCGGGGAAGCGTTTATCGGGAACACGAATTTGTTCAAGTATTTTGCCGAGGAACAACGGCTCAGCGGCGCGCCGACAATGGATTTGGCCCATCAAATTGCACACCTTGCAGAGCATTCGCTTCAAACCGGCCATACCTTTCATGAAGTCCTTCAAGAGAACGGCAAAACATACGAGACTCATTTCTATCCCGAGCAGAGCCAGGTTTCAATCGTGATGACCGATATTACGGCTGCCATACGGTACCGGGATATGCTACATGAGAATATGATGCGGTCGTATAAAGACGTCATCGAAACCCTCTCGAATAACAAAGTGAATATTTGCTTAACCAAAGAGGAAGTCAACGACCAATTGGGGACCTTTATTGCTTCTATGGATGTGAACAATAAAGCGGATGTGGGATTAAGCCGCTCCTTTGTTGCCGGTTACTATACGGACCAGCAGGATGCCAAAAGATTAATGCATATTAAGCTGGCGGTTTCCGAGGGAGTTACCAATCTCATCAAGCATGCCGTCGGCGGGGAAATATCTTTGTACGATAAGCAGGGGACTTTACAAATTTTCATTACGGACCGGGGATCGGGGATTCCTTTGCACGAGCTGCCGAAAACGGTGCTAATACCGGGCTACAGCAGCAAGCGTTCACTTGGCAAAGGCTTTGCGCTTATCCATGCTTCCACAGATCATATATCCCTTCATACGAACGGCAAGGGCACCTCACTGCTGCTTGAATTCAACCGGATTTTCAGCGGAAGCGGAGCTGCAGCAAGCGGGCAGGATAACCAGTTAACCATATCTTCCCCCAACCAGGCGGCATTCAACTTATAATGTAGGCCTTTCCCCGAATCGGCATCCGAGCCCAATCCAGCCGCTTCCTCCCAAAACCAACGCTCCTAGACGGACGAATATCCCGTTTTCAGGAGCGTTGCCCCTATAAAAAGAGTTCGAAGTTGACGTTATTCCGTTGCAGCTTCGCTAGTACCGCGTTTAATCTCTTTGACCTCGTGGACATCGTACAGCACGCGGGCGAGAAGATCCTGACTGTAATTGCCAAAATGCTTGCCGTATATTGTCAGCCCGCGCTTATTGGCCGGCTTGTCGGTAACGGCGATGCGGAAGGTCAGCTCGCTTTTGTAATCGAGCTTGATGTCGTCCAGAGTGACATCCGAAATGCGGCAGCCGTCGATAAAGCTTCCTTCATTGTTGATGCGGATCAGCTTCAGCATCCCGTATTGATTCAAATGAGGAGGCCACCAATCGGGGTTGAATGTGCCCCGCATATCGCCGAAATCGCCCGGACTGGTCCAGAAGCCGAGTTCGACGCCGTTGAGGTAAAAATAAATGTCCGAAGGATAATTATCGGAATAGCCGGGGGCTTCCGATCCAAGCTCGAGCGAGAATTGAATCTCGCGGAAGCTCTGGTTGGCTTTCAAATAGTTCGGAATCCGGTATTCCAGAAAGCCATCGGCTATCCAGACGATCTCCGAATGAATCCGCTGCGGATCGGCGAAATAACGGGGCTCGTCAAAATCTCCGATAATACTGTCTTTGGTCGCCAGACCGCAGGTTGGAACGGCCGCATAGTTGCTATAGTGCCCCACCTGAATCTCCACCTCATACAGATTGTCGACATCCTTGCTACGGAGATCGACCATCAGCCGGTCCTTGTTCAAATAACAAACCTTTTGGATGCCATGCTTGCCGACCGAGGTATTGATTTCAATTAAACCGCTTTCTTCCAGCTTTTTAATGTGCATGGTGATTGCGCCGTTGCTCAGATTCAGCCGTTTGGCGATTTCATTTAGGTTCAGTTCCTGATTGGAGGCAAGCATCCCTATAATTTGGATTCGTATTTCGGAGCTCAGCGCTTTGAAGATATCAATGCCGCTCATTAAATCTTTAATGTAGATCATATTAGCTACCTTCTTCCAGTGGCTTTGTACCAATTTTAAATAATTATAAACTAATTTGAGATTGAAGGAAATATTATATTCATATTGAATTAAAGCAAAATTTGCAATAACCTAAAAAAAATATTGAATTTGGACCTATCCCGCCGTTTTTTTATTTACTTTTAGGTAAATATAAAACGTTTTATATTTATTTGTTTACACTCAATCTTATATGTGTTATTTTATAACTGTAAGCGAATACATTCAAATGTTTTTTAACCAATTCATAATAATACAAAATGGAAGGTGATCATTTTGTCGTCGGACGTACCAAAAGCTGCGCTAATCGTGGATAAGTCATTTGTCATTGCCGAGGTCGACAAGCGTATTTACGGATCGTTTATAGAGCATTTAGGCCGTGCGGTGTATGGCGGGATTTACGAGCCGGGTCATGCCTCTGCGGATGAACGTGGCTTTAGAAATGACGTTAAGTCTCTGGTTGAAGTACTTGATGTGCCGATAATCCGTTATCCGGGCGGAAATTTCGTATCCGGTTACAATTGGGAGGATGGCGTAGGACCTGTCGAACAGCGGCCGAAACGTCTGGAGCTGGCCTGGAGAACGATTGAGCTTAACGAGGTCGGTACAAATGAATTCATGGACTGGGCGAGGGAAGTAGGCTCGGAAGTCATGATGGCTGTCAATCTCGGGACGCGCGGAGTCGATGCTGCGCGCAATCTGCTGGAATACTGCAATCACCCTGGGGGAACATACTGGAGCGATCTCCGCCGCAAGCACGGTTACGAGAAGCCACATAAAATCAAGACCTGGTGTCTCGGCAACGAGATGGACGGTCCTTGGCAAATTGGGCAAAAGACGGCGGCCGAATACGGCAGATTGGCCTACGAGACGGCAAAAGCGATGCGGCTGGTCGATCCGGACATCGAATTGGTCTCCTGCGGAAGCTCAAGCTCGGCGATGCAGACCTTCCCGGAATGGGAAGCGGTTTCGCTGGAACATACGTACGATGTCGCCGATTATGTATCGCTGCACCAATACTACGGCAACCGGGACAATGACTCGGCGAATTTCCTCGCCCGCACGATGGATCTGGAACATTTTATCCATACCGTAACTTCGACCTGTGATTACATAAAAGCCAAGAAGCGGAGCAAGAAGACCATGTACCTCAGTGTGGACGAATGGAACGTCTGGTACCATTCCAATGATTCGGACGCCAAGCTTGAGCCTTGGACAATCGGACCGCCGCAGCTTGAGGACATTTACAACTTCGAGGATGCCCTGCTTGTCGGCGGAATGCTGATCACCTTCCTGAAGCACGCGGATCGGGTGAAAATGGCTTGTCTTGCCCAGCTTGTCAACGTTATCGCCCCGATTATGACCGAAAAAGGCGGCGTTTCTTGGAAACAGACGATTTTCTATCCGTATCTGCACGCTTCCAAGTACGGCCGCGGCGTATCGCTCCAGCCGATTGTGAAATCGCCGAAATACGACGCGCAGGATTATACCGATGTTCCTTATCTGGACAGTGCCATTGTATATAACGAGGAAGCCGAAGAATTGACGATATTCGCGATCAACCGGCATTTGGAAGACGAGCTTGATTTAACCTGCGATATCCGGGGATTTGAGGGCTACTCCCTTACAGAGCATATCGTGCTTCATCACGATGATTTGAAAGCGGTTAACAGTGCGGCTGGCGAGCGGGTCTTACCCAGAAGAGCCAAAGGAACGGAGTACCGGGACGGGTTCGTGACAACGCGGCTGCAAAAGGCATCTTGGAATGTTATCCGGCTTCGGAAGTCGTAAAACGGCAGCTTTGATCGGTAGTCAGAACTGTATAACGGAGCGGAATCCGATACGTTGCGGTTCTTTCTATAAATGCATTAATCGATATTCCTTGGGAGGGGTTAAAGTGTCAAAGAAAAAGGGTTGGGTTACACTGGTTTCTCTTATGCTGCTGCTATCCACAATTCTTACGGCATGCGGCGGCAATTCCGCCGACTCGGGAAGCTCCGGAAATACCGGCTCTGCGGATTCCGCGTCATCGACGGATTCCGGGGGCAGCAAAGAAAAGATTGAGATTTCCATATCCACCTGGGGTGCTTCCGATGAAGTAGCCGTATTCAAAGAAGTGTTGAAAGGCTTTGAGGCTGCTAATCCTAATGTCAAGGTAAAGCTGCTCCATATCCCCAATGATTACTCCACCAAGATGAATACGATGATTTCCGGCGGCACGGCACCCGATGTCCTGTTCGTATCCGACGGCGATTTTCCCCGCTGGGTCAAGCAGGGGGCATTTCTTAACATTAATGACAGAGTTACGGGCAGTGAAAAAATCAAATTGGATGATATGTGGGAAACTGGGCTGAACCGCTATAAATTCGATGGAACCAAAACCGGTTCGGGAGACTTCTACGCTCTCCCCAAAGACGTCGGTCCGACCGTTATGTTCTATAACAAAGATCTTTTCGATAAATACGGCGTTCCGTACCCCAGCGCAGACAAGCCGATGAACTGGAATGAATCGCTTGCGCTGTGGCAGAAGCTGACCATCGATACTAATAATGACGGCAAGACGGATATTTACGGTTCCGGCCCGATTTGGTGGGAAGGCTACGTCTGGTCCAACGGAGGCAAAATTCTGAGCGACGACCGCAAGGAATTTGTACTGAACCAGCCGGAAGGCGCCGAAGCTTTGCAGTTTATTTACGATCTGACGAATAAATACAAAGTCGTACCTGATGCCCGTGTGCTGCAATCGATGAACGACGGCCAAATGTTCGAAGCCGGCAAGCTTGCGACCATTACGGCTGGACGCTGGATGGTTCCGACCTACCGCAAGCTCAAATTCAATTGGGACGTAGCTCCGATTCCGGCCAGCAAGGAGCAATATCAATGGAATACCGGCTGGTCGGGCTCGGTCGGATTCGGCATCAACGCCAAGACGAAGCATCCGGACGAAGCGTTTAAACTGATTGAGTGGTTCTCCGGCATCGACGGACAAACCAAAATGACGGAGCTCGGCTTTCAAATTCCAAACTTCAAATCGATGTCCAACACCGACGTATTCCTGCAAAAGGGACAGAAACCGGAACATGCCGAAGTGTTTATCAATGCGGCTAAGGGTGAAGGTCCCGGAATTTGGACCTATCTCCCGAACGGCAAATGGAGCGACACGATGAATCAAGCACTCGGAACGTTCTGGAAAGGAAAAGAGACCGCACAGGAATTTCTTGATAAATTGAAACCTCAGGTCGATGCCGCCTTGAAACAGGGGAACCCGGAGCTGTTCAAGTAATCAAGTCATCGGAGTATTGCGGCTGATCCAGGAAAAGTGAATACTACAGAACCGCACTGCGCGATACCCATGCAGTGCGGATTCTCGGAGGGATCTCGAAATGAGCAACTTTACATCCACTAACCCGGCAAAAGCGATACAGCTTCGGCCGGCCAAAAATAAATTCAAAAAACAAATGCTATGGGGATATCTCTTTATCGCCCCGCCCTTTATCGGTTTAGCCATTTTTTTACTATATCCGCTGCTTTCTTCGTTCTATATAAGCTTCACCAGCTATAATTTCAGCAGCTCGCCGGAGTTTATCGGACTGGATAATTACAAGCGGATGCTTTTTAACGACGAACTGGTTTGGAAAACGCTGGGGAATACATTCTATGCGGCGCTGGGCGTTCCAATCGGCATGGCGGTTTCCCTGCTTATCGCTATTTTGCTGAATCAAAAAATTAAAGGCAGAAACTTTTTCCGCCTGATGTTCTTTCTTCCCACCATTTGTTCCGTCGTTGCCATCACCTTGATGTGGCAGTGGATTTTCAACTCCGATTACGGCCTTCTGAACTATTTCCTGAGCCTGTTTCATATTCAGGGCCCCGCCTGGCTGACGGATGAACACTGGTCCATGCCCGCAATGATCATTCAAGGGGTATGGGGCGGTCTCGGCGTTAACATCATTCTGTATCTATCGGCGCTGGGCAACGTTCCGACGTAGCTGTATGAAGCCGCCACGGTGGACGGGGCGGGCAGTTGGATCAAGTTCCGCCATATTACGCTGCCGGGCATATCGCCGATCACCTTTTTCATATTGGTCACTTCGCTGATCGGGGCTCTCCAGGACTTCACTCGGTTCATTATTATGACCGCCGGCGGACCGAACTATTCTACGACCACGATTGTCTATTACCTGTATACGACCGCATTCCAATACAACGATATGGGCTTCGCTTCTGCAATTGCCTGGTTTGTAGGCTTCATCATTATGATAATTACCTTGATCAACTTTTTGGCTTCCAAGAAATGGGTTCATTACAACTAGGGTGAAAGGAGGATAACCATGAGCAGTCTTAGTGCAGGCAATCAAAATTATTCAACCGGCCGGAGATTCACTCTGAAAAGCGTGCTCGGAAAAGCGGCTTCCTATATTTTGCTGACTATCGGCGGACTTATTATGGCTCTGCCGTTCTTATGGATGCTGTCCACTTCCTTGAAGGATGAAGGCTCGATTTTCTCGATTCCGCCGCAATGGATTCCGAGTCCGGTAATGTGGGAGAACTATCGTCTTCTGTTTGAAAAAGTGAATATGGGCCGCGGCTTCCTTAATACGATGATGATCATCGTTCCAACAATAGCCATCGGGTTATTCGTGTCGGCTCTGTCCGCCTACGGTTTTGCCAAACTGAAATTTTTGGGCCGTGATAAGTTGTTTACTGTTCTGCTTGCGACTGTAGTCATCCCGGGGACGGTAACGATGATTCCCGCTTTTATCATGTTCAAGAACTTCGGCTGGGTGGACAGCTGGAAGCCGCTGATGATTCCGGGCATGTTCGGCGCTCCAATAGTCATCTTCTTTCTGCGGCAATTTTTTATGACCATTCCGGATGAACTGGAAGAAGCCGCGCGTATCGATGGAATGAATCCGTTCGGCATTTTTCTCAAAATCATGGTCCCCCTGGGTAAACCTGCCATTATGACTCAGGCCGTACTCTCGTTCAATGGATCCTATAACGATTATCTCGGACCTTTGATTTATTTGAATTCCCCGGAGAAATGGACGCTCCAACTGGAATTGGCTTCGCTTACTTCTTATTATGCCTCGGAATGGACCTATATTATGGCCGGCTCGGTTCTGGCGCTGCTGCCCACCCTGCTGATGTTTGCCTTCCTGCAAAGATATTTTATCGAGGGGATCGCGCTGACGGGCATTAAGGGCTGAGTGATCAAAAATAAAAAAACGAATGAGGAGAGAAACTGCGATGAAATCAAATGTAATAATCAACGCCGATATTTCCAAAGGGAAAATCAATAAAAATATATACGGCCAGTTCGCGGAACATCTGGGCCGCTGTATCTACGAAGGGCTGTGGGTCGGACAGGACTCGCCCATCGAGAATACGGAAGGCATACGCAATGATGTGATCGCGGCGCTGAAAAAGTTGAGTATACCGGTGCTCCGCTGGCCGGGAGGCTGCTTTGCGGATGAATACCACTGGAAAGACGGTATCGGTCCGAAGGAAACGAGAAAAAGAATGGTCAATACGCACTGGGGCGGTGTGGTGGAGAATAACCACTTCGGGACGCATGAATTTTTCAAGCTGTGCGAAATGCTGGATGCAGAACCGTATATTTGCGGGAACGTGGGCAGCGGAACCGTTCAGGAAATGTCGGAGTGGGTTGAGTACATGACATTTGGCGGCGAATCGCCGATGGCCAATTTACGCCAGGCGAATGGAAAAGAGGAGCCCTGGAAGCTGAAATACTTTGGAGTGGGCAATGAGAACTGGGGCTGCGGAGGCAATATGAGGCCGGAGTATTACGCCGATCTTTACCGCCGTTACCAGACTTATGTCCGAAACTATGGGGATAACCGGATCTTCAGAATCGCCGGCGGCGCAAATGTGGATGATTACCGCTGGACAGAGGCGCTGATGCGGGAGGCGGGCCATCTGATGGACGGACTGAGCCTGCATTATTATACTATTCCCGGCAAATGGGAAGACAAACGGCACGCGCTTGGCTTCGACGAAGCGGAATGGTTTGAGACGATGCAGAAATCGCTTTATATGGACGTACTGATTACCCGCCATTCCGCCATTATGGACCGCTATGATCCGGACAAGCGCGTAGGTTTGATTATAGATGAATGGGGCACCTGGTTCCTGGCCGAGCCTGGAACTAATCCCGGCTTCCTGTATCAGCAGAATACGATCCGCGACGCGCTTGTGGCTGCGCTTCATCTTCACATCTTCCACAGCCATAACGACCGGGTCCAAATGACTAATATCGCCCAAATGGTCAACGTGCTTCAGGCGATGATCCTGACGGAAGGCTCGAAAATGGTCCTGACCCCGACGTACCACGTATTTGAGATGTTCAAAATCCATCAGGATGCCGAGGCGCTTTCCGTTGAAACGGCCAGCGGCAGCTATGAGTGGGATGGCGTGTCCATTCCGCAGGTTAGCGTATCCGCCTCTAAGGCGCCAAGCGGAGATATCCATATTAGTCTCTGCAATACGGATCCGAATAATGAAGCGAAGATCACAACGCAGATTAGAGGAATCGAAAGCAGGGGCGAGGCCGAAGGCGTTATTCTTGCCGCTGCAAATATGCAGGCGCATAACACGTTCGAAGATCCCGAACGGGTCAAGCCGGAAGCCTTTCACGGCTTCAAGAAAGAAGGCGGAGTTCTGGAAATTACACTGCCCCCGATGTCTGTAGCCGTCATCAAACTGTAACCGGCATCGCTTTCCGGCTTGCCCCTCATGCTTCGGCTGGGCCCGTCTTCAGTCTGAAGCACGGCTCATTCCACGGGAAGATGCGTTAATTAGTGATACAAAGGAGATACCCTATATGACAAATACAGAATTTAGCAATCCGCTGATCGAACAGCGCGCCGATCCTTGGATCTACAAACACAGCGACGGCTATTATTACTTTACCGCTTCGGTTCCGGAGTACGACCGGATCGAAATCCGCCGGGCGCGCACCATCGAAGGACTGGCGTCGGCGAAGCCGGCAGTCGCATGGCGCAAGTACAAGGACGGGCCGTGTAGCGCAAATATCTGGGCCCCGGAAATTCATTATACGGACGGCAAATGGTATATTTACTTCGCCGCCGCCCGTACTACGGAGACCACTGATGGATTGTTCGATCACAGGATGTATGTGCTGGAGAACGATTTCGCGAATCCGCTGGAAGGAAACTGGACCGAAAAGGGCCAGATCAAGACGGCCTGGGAATCCTTCGCGCTCGATGCGACAACGTTCGAGCATGCCGGCAAGCTGTACTATGTGTGGGCGCAAAAGGACCCGGACATTCCCGGAAACTCCAACCTGTACATCTCGGAAATGGCCGATCCATGGACGCTAAGAGGCAGGCAGACCATGATCGCTAAGCCGGAGCATGCTTGGGAAATGATCGGCTTCAGCGTAAACGAGGGCCCGGCGGTCTTGAAACGGGGGGGCCGCATCTTCATCAGCTTTTCTGCCAGTGCGACCGATTTCAATTACTGCATGGGGCTAATATGGGCGGACGAGAACGCCGATCTGTTGGACGCTTCGTCATGGACGAAGCTGCCGCAGCCCGTCTTTCAGACGAACGAGGAAACGGCGCTGTACGGACCGGGGCATAACAGCTTTACTGTAGGTGAGAGCGGAGAGGATGTGCTGATCTACCATGCGCGGAGCTACAAGGAAATTCAGGGAGATCCGCTGTACGATCCGAACCGGCATACCCGTGCGCAGGTATTCGGCTGGAACGAAGACGGTATGCCTAATTTTGGGGTGCAGATCCCGGAGGGCGGCATCAAGCGGTAAGTCCACGTTCTCTCAAGGGCTTTAAGAGGCGGCCGTTTGACTTGCCGGATGGCTTAAGGGGAACAACAAAAGAGGCTGTCCCGAGTGTCATCATGGATGACTGGGGGACAGCCTCGTGGTTATTTCTAAGATTCGGCTTTCGCCGCCAAATGCATCAATTAATCTTGAAGGGAGGGATGCAGGCTCTCCTGCTTGCTGCTATGCTTGTTCTCCCACATCGCTTCGATTTCTTCGAGTGATTTGCCTTTCGTCTCCGGAATGACGCCCCAAGTGAAGAGGAAGGTAAACAGGGAGGTTGCACCGAAAATCCAGAACGTTGCACCAGGTCCCGCGGAAGCAAGCAGCGGCGGGAAGGACTGAGACACCGCGAAGTCGGCTCCCCAAAGTGCCATCGTGGCGACCGCTGTGGCCAGGCCGCGTATCCGGCTTGGGAATATTTCGGAAAGAATCACCCAAACCACCGCTCCGAGCGAAATGGCGAAGGAGGCGACATAAACGAGAATGCAGATCAGTACGATCGGACCGTCCGTTTGACCGGTATGGAAGGCGAAGCCAATGATCGTCAAACTGATTGTCATAAAGAACGAACCGGCCAGCAGCAGCACCTTGCGTCCGAGCTTATCTACAAGCCACAGGGACAGTGCGGTAAAGATCAGATTGACAAGCCCGACCATAATGGTCTGGGTGAGGGAGCCGCTCGTTCCAGCTCCGGTCTGGCGGAATATTTCCGGCGCGTAATACATAACCGCGTTGATTCCCGTAACTTGCTGGAGCATAGCGACGACAATGCCTACAATAAGAACGGTGCGCAAAGCCGGAGTGAATCTCCGTCCAGACGAGGCAATCGACGCTTCCTCATCCTGTTTGAAGGTCTGCTTGATGTCCAGAACTTCTTTCTTAGCCAGCTCTTCCCCGTGAATCTTCAGCAGAATGGGCAGAGCCTCTGCGGCTCGGCCTTTCTTGATCAGCCATCTTGGGCTTTCCGGAACAAGAAACAGCAGAACCAGGAACAGCAGTCCCGGCACAATGCCGGCTCCGAACATAATGCGCCAGCCGGTGGAAACGTCCCATGCATCGTTGCCGAGGCTAGATACGCCAAAAGCCAGGAAAGAACCGATGAGGATGCCCGATACCACCGCCATTTGGGTCATGGCGACCAGTCGTCCACGGTATTTGGCGGGCGCGATTTCCGCATTATAGAGCGGGCAGAGCGTTGATGTAATCCCGATGCCAACGCCCTCGATCATGCGGGCCAGGATGAAAATCTCCAGGTTCGGCGAAATAGCGGAAACGAAAATTCCGGCGGTATACAATACCGCAGCCGCAAGCAGCACCTTTTTTCGGCCGAACCGTTCACCCAACATTCCGGAGACTGCCGCTCCGGCCATACAGCCGATAATCAGGCAGGATACCGTCCAGCCGAGCATGAAGTCGCCCAGCCCAAACCGGGCGCGCAGGAACCCGTTTGCTCCCGACATGACCGCCGTATCGAATCCGAACAAAAATCCGCCAAGAGCTGCTACCATGGATACAAGCAGAACAAATTTAATGCTGCTCTCCGCTTCTTTTGCCGGATTGTTCAATAGAGTACTCATATATTTACCCCTCTCCAAGCCATTTCGTAATTATTGAATCACAAGACGTTATAAGACTAATTGCTTAACCTCTGTTTCATTGCGGTATGAAAGCGGATGCCTCTTTATGGAGGGCGGCGCTGTTCATAATTGAATTATAGCATTGCCCAAAACTGCGCGGCTGATCAATCCCCTGCACGATTTTGTCCTCTTTTGCGCATTTCTTTAAGGTGGAGCGGGAAAGGCCGAAGAGAATGTCGAACCTAGCATTATGTTGTCATCTGCACACAAAAAAGTCCACACCTGACGGCATGGACTTGAGCTTAATGGTTCTGGTCGCGGTATTCGCTTGGAGTGATTCCGGTTACCTTTTTGAATACCCGGCTGAAGTAGTTCGGATCTTTGTAGCCTGCGAGAAAGCAGATTTCTTTAAGGCTGAAATCTCCGGCCGCAATCAGTTCCTTGGCTTTGCCGATTCTGAGGCCGGTTAAATAATCGATAAAGGTCTCGCCCGTGAGCTGCTTAAAGATTTTGCTGAAATAAAAAGAATTCAGATGGACGTGATCGGCAACCTCTTCCAGCGAGAGTTCCTCCGTGAACCTTGCGCCGATGTAGCCTTTCGCCTTGTCCAGCACGCTCATCGTCTGCTGCTCCCGCTCCTCCCTTATACGCTGGAGAGCCGCAACGACATAGGAGCGCTGGCCTGCCCGGTCAATTGCCGCCGGGTTCCCGCCGTTATGATCGAGCTGCTCTTTCTTCAAATCGCCGAAGCGGCATACCCCGCCGCTGCGCTCGACGAGAGTGGAAGCGAACACGGCTTCAAAATAGGATTCATGAAGGCCTTCGGCGCCTTCGCGGATCGTGCCGATCCCGACCGCTGCGGAAAGTCCGAGATGCTGCTCTGCGTGGGAGCGCAGCTTCTCTCCGTATTGAAGCGCCTCCTCACCGAATTCCGCTTCCTGCATGCCCGGAGGTATTCGCAGGAATATCGCGATATGGCTGTCGATGAGGGAACTCGAAATGGAGCTGCCAAAGGTTCTGACAAGACTGTGGATGATGCTGTACGCCCGCTGCCTGCCGATATTCGCATCGTCGTTGAATGCGACGACAAGCCCAAATCCCCGGTCAAGGGGGAATTCCAGCCATTCGGAGAGCTGCAGGCTGTCTTCATCAGCGGCTTTGTTCATCATCAGGAGAAGAGCGAGCTCATTCTCGGCAAGCGGCATAAGCTGCGACATCCGGTCGCGTATTTCCAGCTCTTCCTCGCGTTTGGCCTTTTCCTGATCCAGTTCTTCCACCAGTCTTCGCAGCAGGGATACCAGTTCCTCCCGCTTAGCCGGCTTTACGATATATTCCTTGACCCCCAGCGATATGGCTTCCTTGGCATAGGCAAAATAATCATAGGCGGTCACCAGCACCAGCTTGGCGTCCGGCATCCTCGTTTTGATCTCCCTGAGGGCCTCCAGACCCTGAATGCCGGGCATATTGACATCCATAAAAATAATATGGGGCCGCTGTTCCTCGGCAAGTCCGATGGCCGTCCTTCCGTTCTCGGCGTGAATGATCCGGAACGTTCCCGGCATCGCCCGCCGGATAATCCACTCCAGCCCCTCGCGCTCAAGCGCCTCGTCATCTGTTATCATCAGCCGATACACTGTTTATCCCGCTCCTTCTCGCCGGAATTGTTAGCATTACGGTGGTTCCTTTTCCCGGCTGGCTGGAGATTTGCACTAAATCTTCCCGCTCATAGACGAGCTCCAGCCTTCTGAACACATTTCGGATGCCGAGACCGGTGGAGCGTGCCCCGGGCTTCGCCTGTGCCACCGTCTCCGGCCCGAGAGCCCCGGGCGCATGTGCCGCAGGTGAACGGCTCAGCAGGGCTGTCCGTATATCCTCGGTCATTCCCTTGCCGTTATCAGATATAATAATTTTCGTTTCCGCCGGATCTTCGCGAACGATAAGAGAGATCACGGCTCCGCTCTCCATATGAGCGATACCGTGGACGAACGCATTCTCGATTATAGGCTGAATAGTCAGGGAGGGCACCCGGACATCAAGGGCCTTGTCTTCTATATCGAGGCGGAATTCCACTCGGTCGCGGAACCGGGCCTGCTGCAGCCTGATATATTCCTTCACATGTTCCAGCTCGCTGCGCAGCGGCACTTGACGATCCAGATTCTGCAGATTGTAGCGCAGAAAGCTCGACATCGAGACAATCAGATCACTGGTCTGTTCCGCCTCCTCCAGCAGAGCAAGCTTCGAAAGAGCGTTAAGCGTATTGTATAAAAAGTGAGGATTGATCTGACTCTGCAGCGCCCGCAGCTCCAGAGTCTTCACCAGTTGCTCCTTCTCGGCAATCTGCCTGTCCTTTTCAATCGACTCCTTGAGACCCGCCAGCATTTTGACGAAGGCGGTGGAAAGGGCCGCAAGCTCATCCTTGCTTTCTGAAGGAAGAACGGTATCCAGGTTCCCCTTGGATACCGATTCTGCCGAACGGACCAGAGCGCTGACAGGAACCGTAATGCTGCGGGAAATCCAGAGCGCAACCACGATGCTGAGCGTCGTGATCAGAGCGAATACGGCAATGCCCAGCTTGTAAAGATGCGCATTGTCCGCCTGAATGCTCCGATACACGGGCCGGTAATAGTCCAGTTCGTCTTCAACGAGCCGCTGGCCTTCGCTCCGGATAAAGGAGGCGGTCTTTTCGGCTTCAAGGTAGTGCGCGAACGCTTCCGACGCCTTGCCGTTCTCGGCTGCGGCGAGCGACTGCTGCTCAAGCGACAGCAAAGTTTGAATCATATTCCCGTACCCGGTCAATAAAGAGGCCAGAGGAGGGGCGGCGCCCGTATCCATCAGGGAGGAATGAAGCTCCGATATGAGGGTGAGCTTCCCGGCCGCCGCCGTTTTCGTGTCCTCTTCGGGGTGAAGCAGATATGCATACACCGCCTTCAGGCTGTCCTCGGATGCAGCGGCGGTCTCTTTGTATTTGAGAACCCTGCCCATAATCAGGTCGTAGCTTTCCTGAACGATCGTTCCGCTCTGAAACAAGAAATAAGTCACCAGATTCATCAGCAGAACGAGCAGGGGGATAAAGATCAGCAGCTTGCTGCGTATACTCATGGCGCACTCTCCCCTGAGGATTCAGTTATGCCGCTGCCGCCCAGCGGAGAAATGGATGTAAAGCGGACATCCGGCACGGTTTTCTCGCGGAAATAATCATTCAGCAGGGTCACGGCCTGGGCTCCCATTTCCAGCGGCTGCTGGACAAGGGTCATCTCGATCAGTCCTTTGCGCACGGCTTCCCTGGTTTCCGCCAGATCGTCGAAAGCGAACAGCAGCAGCCCTTTTTTCCCCAGCCGCTGAGCCGCGTCCATGGCGCCGAGCCCGTCCAGGGAACTGAATCCCACGACAGCCTTCATCTCGGGATGGGCCGAAAGGAGGCTTCGGGTCTGCTCCGAGGCCTGAAGCCGCGAAATATCGGAAGACCGGACATCCGCAATCTTCAGTTCCGGATATTCCTGGACAACGCTGCGCAGACCCTCCAAGCGGAGCCGCTGGCTGTCGGCCCGGGCCGTTCCGACAAGTACGCCGATCGTACCTTTGCCGCCTGTGGCTTCGCCCACCAGCCGGCCCATCTCTTTACCGGCCGCCAAGTTATCCGTACCGACGTAGAACAGCCTGTGGCTTCCCGGTTCATCGGCGTCGACAGTAACGACGGGAATGCCGAAGGACTCCGCCCGGTCGATCAGATTCCGAGAAGCGCTCTCTCCGCTGCCCTGCACGATAATGGCATCGGGCCGCGCAGCAATCGCCCGCTCCAACAGCGACAGCTGCTCCTCCGGATTAATCCGGACGGGCCCGGTGTATTCGAGATTCATATCGAATTTTCCAGCCGCCTGCCGCGCCCCCTGCTCGATGGAGCGCCAGAAAGGGTTGTCGAGCTCCTGGGAAATAAAGATGACCCGCCGCGAAGAGGCCGACTGGGCCTGCCCCGGCAGCAGCGAGTCTACCTGCCGCTGCAGCCGGTTCGTCGAAAGAATGAATTGGGCGAGCGTATATAAAAATCCGCATAGTAATATCAACAGGGCGATACTCCACTTCCGTTTAAGCATCCAAGATCTCCTTATACACAAGTTGTAATCCCATTCAGGTTAACCCTTATTATACCGAAGACTATGCCGGCTCCCAAATGAAAAATTACGCAGGCGATCCGGATTCAAATGCAGAACGGCCCGCAGCAGAGACCTCTTATATCTAAGAGTCCCGCTGCGGGCCGTTATTTCAATCTATATAAGAACTTTGGATCAAGGAATATATTGCTGAACGATAGAAGTCACTTTGCCGTCCTCAACCGTGATGTGGTAAGGGAACTGGCTCAAGTCGACCACATCTGCGTTGCCGAATTTCTTCAGAAATGTATCCCGGTCGACGGCTTCATTCCAGTGGATATCCAAATCTTCGGGATTTCCGGTATGGTCGAAAATTTGCATCTTAATGCTAACATTGTCCGCCAGCGGATACCCGGTCAGCGTATCGCTGTCATTCACAATATAATAACCATCCGGCGCTCCGCCCAGTTCCGCGGCGGCTTCCGGTTCCCGCTCCGCAAAGAGGCGGTCGGCGTCGGCTCCTTCGTACCAGTTAATTTCATCCGCTGTCAGGATCACCTGATTTCCATCCTGCTCAAGCGAATGAATATACACAGTCAATTGCTGCGCCGGTCCGCTGCTTTCGGCAACTGCCCGGGTTCCGGCTGTGCTTGACGTATGGATGAGGGAAAAAAACAGCAGTACGATAAAAGGCACTACAGCAGTCTTTTTCAATAACATGATAAATCTCCCCCCTTGACTCTATAAAGCACAGTATAAGGCTATTTACCCACTGTGTTCTTTCTCAAACGATTCTATTTATACAATTAACGGATTAGACGAAAAAAGGTTGCAGAAACCCTGCGGCAACTTCGGCGTTTTGGAAAAAGAGAATATTATTCCTTGTTGAAGCGCTGATGATCTTTCCTTTTGTGCGGCACCGCCCCACACGCGTCGGGATCTTCTTCTGAATGGCTTCATCGGTGGATTGATGCTCAATTCGGTCGTTCTCTGGTGCCTGCTGTGCGCCGAATCACCGGCCGTTTTTCCGAAAAAAATCTTTGCCCTTTGGGGCTGCGCTGCCTTATCATCAATATCGGAGCAAATTAAACGTAAAGGTACGGGAGACGGCATGAAACTATATCTGGAAATTCCGGAGCTCGACAAGCATTTTCCTTTCCGCAGCTTTGTGACCAAGGGGGACCGGCTGTGCTACCCGCACTGGCACAAAGAAATTGAAATCATTTATGTGGTTAAAGGGAGTGTGGATCTTGGCATCAACGATGTTCCGATCCATCTGAGTCAGGGAGAAATCCAGTTCGTGGACAGCGGGGACGTTCATTACTTTCTGGCTTCCCCGGACAGCGAGCGGGTGGTCATCCAGTTTGATTTAAGCTTTTTTCAGGAAGTTTCGGTTCATGACGCCAAGGAACATTCGCTGCGCGACGCCTTTGACACCATGGAGCATTCAGGTCGGAAGTGGCCAGGGGAGGTGGCGGACAAAATGCGGGTGCTTATCGAGAGCATTCACGAGGAGAACAAGGGAAGGGCGGACGGGTACGCATACCTGATCAAAGCCCGGCTGTTTGAGATACTGACCTTGATCTTCCGCGAGGTTCCAAAGAGCGGCAAGCACCGCCAACCGAAAATATCGGAGGAATCGGCCACTAAATCCAGGGAAACGCTGGAGAAGCTGGAGCGGATTTTTAACTATGTCGAGAATCATTACCGCGAAGCGATCAGTTTAAAGGAAGTCGCACAGTATATGGGCTTCAGCCCTTATTATTTTACCAAGCTGTTTAAACGAAATACGGGCATGACCTTTGTGTCCTTTCTGAATGAATACCGGCTGAACAAGGCCAAATGGATGCTGCTGAACGGAGACGCGCCGATTACGGAGGTTGCCGAGGCTTCGGGCTTCGGGAGCGTGAAGACATTCCACCATTTTTTCAAGGAAGCAACGGGCATTTCTCCGCTGAAATTCCGCAGGACAATATACGGGAATAATTCGGCTAGAATGTAGGAAGAAAGGGCCTTCCCCAAGTTGTATGATAGGTGATGTAAACGATTAACTCGTACGCGTTCAACGTTGAAAGTATGATTCACAGCACTCGCTGCCGATAAAAACACCGCTGTTAATACATAGTTAAAGAGTTGCAGGCGTACTTGAGGACAGGAGAGAGAAAAGGCATGGTCAAAGTAACCGTATGGAATGAATACCGCCATGAGCGGAACGATAGCAAAATCGCCGCCGTATACCCGGAGGGCATTCACAACCAGATCGCAGGCTTTCTGAAAAAAGAGGGCATGGACGTTGCAACGGCAACCCTGGATGAACCGGAGCACGGGCTTACGGAGGAAGTGTTGAATAATACCGATGTTCTCGTCTGGTGGGGCCATATCGCCCATAAAGAAGTAAGCGACGAGATCGTGAACCGAGTCCATCGGCGGGTTCTTCAGGGCATGGGGCTTGTCGTACTGCACTCCGGACATATGTCGAAGATTTTCATGAAGCTGATGGGTACCAGCTGCGATCTGAAATGGCGGGATGTCGGGGAGAAGGAACGCCTGTGGGTCATGAACCCGAGCCATCCGATCGCGGAAGGCATCGGTGAATATATCGAGCTTGAGCAAGAGGAAATGTACGGGACTCACTTTGATGTGCCTGCGCCGGAGGAATTGATCTTTGTCGGCTGGTTTGAAGGCGGAAACGTATTTCCTAGCGGCTGCACCTACCGGCGCGGGAACGGCAAAATCTTCTACTTTCAGCCGGGACATGAAGCGTATCCGACCTACTACCATCCGGAAATCCAGAGGGTCATCGTCAATGGCGTGCAGTGGGCCGAGCCGACAAAGCGAGCTTATCCGGTCTACGGCAATTCCAAGGAATTGGAGACGATTAAACGGGAAGTGCTGCTTTAGAGCTAGAGGAATGGAAGGAGCCGGCCGGGGATATTCCCTTGGACCGGCTTTTTTGTGCGCTGTGTGGGCAGCGTGCGCTCCATGCGGCTCTGTCCATTCCATATGCTCTGTGCGCTCCATGCGGCTCTGTCCATTCCATATGCTCTGTGCGCTCCATGCGGCTCTGTCTGTTCCATACGCTCTGTACGCTCCATGCGACTCTGTCCGTTTCCATATGCTCTGTGCGCTCCATGCGACTCTGTCTGTTCCATACGCTCTGTGCGCTCCATGCGACTCTGTCTGTTCCATACGCTCTGTGCGCTCCGTCCCCTCCTTGCGATTATGGCGCATGAACCGCTTTAGGGCGGTGCAGGAATAAGGCGGAAGATGGTATACTTACTTAAGCATTGAATTGAATCTACTATTTTGAAGAAAACAGGCAGGTGTGTTTCATTGACTCTTAAAGCTTCAAACTCCAAATGGCGTGCGGACAAGCTGTCTAGTCTCGGCTCCTCGATCTTTCAGGAAGTTGCAGGCTGGAAAAACGAAGCGGCCGCAGCGGGCATTGATATAATGGATCTCGGCATCGGCAGCCCGGACCGCGGACCGACAATTGAAATCCGGCGGGCGCTCAGCGAAGCCGTCTTGAAGGAGGACGGCTACTCGTACCCTTCCTCGGAGGGCGGGCTTGCCTTCCGCCGGAAAGCCTCGGACTGGATGCGTTACCGGTTCGGAGTCGAAGTCGACCCCGAGACCGAGATGCTGACGCTGATGGGCTCCCAGGACGGGCTGGCGCATCTGGCGCTGGCGGTATGCAATCCCGGCGATTTGGCGATTGTGCCGGACCCGGGATATCCTATTTATTCCGGAGCGCTGGCCATCGCCGGAGTAACGCCGTGGCCGCTTCCGCTGAAGGCGAAGAACGGCTTTCTGCCCGATCTCGGAGCAATCCCGGAAGACGTGCTGGAGCGCGCGTCTTTTATTCTGCTTAACTTTCCCGGCAATCCGGTTTCGGTTCGGGCGGATGAGGCTTTTTTCGAGAAGCTGGTCGCATTGGCCCGAAAATGGAACCTGCTTGTCGTGCACGATCTCGCCTATTCCGAAATGGGCTTTGACGGTTACCGGCCGATCAGCATTCTGCAGGTGCCCGGCGCGCGGGAGACAGCAGTCGAATTTCATTCCTTCTCCAAAAGCTTCAACATGGCCGGCTGCCGCATCGGCTTTCTAGCCGGGAACTCCGAAGCCGTAGGCGCTTTGCGGAGCCTAAAGGGCAACATCGACTACGGCGTCTTCGAGCCCGTGCAGGAAGCGGCCATCGCCGCGCTGGAGCAGGCGATGGGCTCAGACGCCGGCGAGGGCGTCGGGCCGCTGTACGAGCGGCGGCGCGATGCCTTCATCGGTGCGCTGCGCGATGAAGGCTGGCACGTGCCGAAGCCTGCGGCGACGATGTTCGTCTGGGCGCCGCTGCCCGGTAGGGCGGCTGCGGCCGGCTTCGACTCGCGCCGCTTCGCCCGCGAGCTGCTGCTGGAGACGGGCGTCGCCGTCATCCCTGGCGACGCCTTCGGCGCGGAAGGGCGGGGCTTCGTCCGCATCGCGCTTGTGCAGGAGGCGGAGCGCCTCGCCGAGGCGGCCCGGCGGATCGGGCGGTTTCTCCGCGCCAAAGGGCTGGCGGAGTAGGGGCTGTGCACGCCACGGGTCGGTCGGCGCGAGTCTGGGAGCGGATTGGATGGAGGCAGGCGCTGACCGATCTGGTTAGCGCCCCGACGCGTGGGAGGGGCGATAGCGCTGACTCAGCCGGCTCCCGAAATGACCAGGTGGAATCTCTATAGAAGCTAGAAACTATGAACGGGAATTTCTCCCTCATATTTTCCCAATAAGGCTTGAATCAGATGGATGAACCGGAAACCTTCCATCTTATTCGGCCTGTTTCTGGGAAAATGATCTTAATCGATCTAATGTGGGGGAGAAATTCCCGCTTATTTATGTATTGGGTCCCTTATTAGCAAATAAAGGGGAGAAATTCCGGTTTAGCGGCAACGAGCGCCGCGCCGGGGCTCGGGCTCCCCGGGCTCCAGCCCCGCCGCCGCGTCCGTAGGCCGCAGGGGCTGAGCGCCCCGCTGCCGCTCCCGCCCGCTCCCGCCCGCTCCCGCCCGCTCCCGCTTCTGCACCGCGCCGCTCACCGCCTCGCCTCTACGCTGCCCCGCGCCCCGCTGGCCGTCGCGCTCTGCTCGAACGCTAACGCTGCGCGCTCTCTCGCTGCCCCGCTGGCCGTCGCGCCCTGCTCGAACGCTGCGCGCTCTCACTGTCGCACCGGCCCACACTCGGCTTCCTACCGCCTCGCCTCGCTTCCCCGCGTCTCGCGTTCTTGCGTGCCCACGCTCTTGCGCGCCCCGCTGGCGGTCGCGCCCTGCTCGAACGCTGCGCTGTCGCACCAGCCCACACTTGGCTTTCTACCGCCTCGCCTCGCTTCCCCGCGTCTCGCGCTCCTGCGCGCCCCGTGGGCCGTCGCGCCCTGCTCAAACGCTGCGCGCTCTCGCTGTCGCACCGGCCCACACTCGGCTTCCTACCGCCTCGCCTCGCTGCGCCTCGCCTCGCTGCGCCTCGCCTCGCTGCGCCTCGCCTCGCTGCGCCTCGCCTCGCTGCGCCTCGCCTCGCTGCGCCTCGCCTCGCTGCGCCTCGCCTCGCTGCGCCTCGCCTCGCTGCCGCGCTCTTGCGCGCCCACGCTCTCCCGCGCCGCCCCTGCCGCTCCTTACAGCGGCAGATCGCGCCGCTTGAACAGAACAATGCCCAGGCCGAATGAGAGAAGGCCGACGGCCAGCAGCACAAGGGAGATTCGGCCCCATTCCGCTTGACCCGCGACGATCTCGCTGGGGCGGTACAGGGTGAAGAGCGTCAGGGACTTCATCCAGCTCAGCTTGTCGCTGATTTTGGCGACCAGGTCGATGGTGAAGAAGCCGAAAGCGATAAGGCCGGAAATGCCGAGCGCCTTTTTCTCGTCATTGGACAGGCAGGACACCAGAAAGGTCAGGCCACCGATCGCGAAAAACAGCATGAAGGCGACGAGGTTCAGTTGCAGAAACCGTTCGCCGTTAAAAGGGTAGGAGTCGCCAAGAAACCAGGCTTCTCCTAAAAAGCCCGCCAGCGTTGTTACGCCCACAATGACGATCAGGGACATAATCAACACAAGCGCCTGGGTCGTTGACACTTTGGCGCGGGTGGTTGGAGTGGACAGCAGGTAGGCCATCGAGCCTTGGTCAACCATGCCGGCCATCAGCCGGGTCGACATCTGCACGCAGACAATGGACAGGATCAGCACCAGTATGAGGCCGTAATATTCGCCCGATATGAACGCTTCCGCACTGGCGAAGCCGCTGTTCAGGCCGAACGCGTTGTTCACGCCCTCCGGCATGGACTTTACAATATCGTTCAGCGCCTGCGTGTTTTTCGCGATGCCCGGGTACAGCCAGATGATCAACAGGATATAAAAAGCGGAGCCGAAGGCGTAGTTCATCATGCCTTTGGCATTCACTTTAATCATTTGTTTAAATAATGGGAAATTCATGGCTGTTGTTCCTCCCGGTCATAATAATCCATAAAAATATCCTCCAGGTTCTGGGTGAATACATCCATGCTGCGGATTCGGTATTTCGCCGCTTCCTCAATGAATGAATTATAATTGCCCCGGATGGCGACCCGAACGCGGAAATCGTCATAGTTCTCGACGGGCAGACCGGAGGTGCGGAACCGGAGCGCGTCCTCCTTGTTCTCGAAGACGACGTCGAACAGCTTCCGCTGCATCGACTGCAATTCGTGAATATTTTTCACGGCGACGAGGTTGCCGTCCTTAATGATAGCAGCCCGGTCGCAGGTCCGCTCGATTTCGGGAAAGCTGTGCGACGACATCAGGAAGGTTGTGCCCCGCTGCTTTTCTTCCAGCACCAATTCAATGAATACCTTCTGCATCAGCGGGTCCAGACCGGATGTGGGCTCATCGAGAATAATCACCTTCGGGCTGTGCATGAACGCGGCGACAATGCCGACCTTCTGCTTCATCCCCTTTGACATTTTGCGGATCGGCGTTAGCGCGTCAAACTGAAGGCGCCGGATCAGCTCACCGCGCTTTCCTTTGTCCTTCAAGCCCTGCATATCCGCCATAAAATCAAGGAAGGCGATTCCCGTCATCCCGTCGACGAAGGCGATTTCCCCCGGCAGATAGCCAACATGCTTTTGCACCGTTCCCTGCGCTTTCCACACATCAAGCCCGCATATGGCCGCGTGTCCCCGGTCGGGCTTCATAAAGCCCATAAGATGCCGGATGGTCGTCGATTTGCCGGCTCCGTTCGGTCCGAGAAAGCCGAACACCTCTCCTTTGTTTACCGTAAAAGAAATATCGCGTATCCCTTTTCCGTTTGAAAATGTTTTGGTCAACCCTTGGACAGTAAGCATACTGCCACCTCCGACGTAAAATGATGAAATATTTTTAGTGATATATTTCATGTGTTATAATAGTCCCGACAGACGCTGACGTCAATAGATTTATGAAATTATTTATATAATATATTTCATTAATTACATTTCTATATCCGATATTGCCAGGTTAGGGTGGAAAGACAGATGACTAAAATCAACGGTTTTGAGAAAAGAGCGGCCAAGATCAGGCGGAAAATCATGAAGACGACGATGGAAATGCTGAAAACGTGGGAGCCCAAGCGGATGCGGATCGCGGATATCGCCAAAGCGGCGGGCGTCTCGCAGGTCACGATCTATAATTATTTTGGCAGCAAGGAGAAATTGCTGGAACAATCCTTTAAAGACTATATCGATCAGTCAATCGACGGCTTCGAAAAATTCATGCAGGAAAAGCCTTCGGTCAAGGATTTCGTGAAATATTCGATTGACCAGGAAAAGGCGCAGTATTCCGTTTTGTCACCGTCACAGATCAAAGAACTTATGGTCGACGATCAGGAAATGTTCGGCTACATTCAGGAGCGTTACGAGAAGACGGTGCTTCCACTGATCGTCAGACTGGTGGAGGAGGGGAAATCAAGGAATGAAATATCGCCGAAGATTTCGTCAAATTCCGTCCTGATATTCATGAATATGTATATGCAGAGCGTCGGAGATTTGCTGGAAGTCGCGCGCAAGCAGGATAATATGGATGTTTTTATTGAGGAAATGACACATTTGTTCTTTTACGGTCTCTGCGGCCGGGAGGATTGAAGCCGGAGACGGGGCGTGGTTTGTCCAGCGGCTGCGGCCCATTGTAAAATAAGCTCAGCACTATGCAAACGGCTTCAGACTAAATCCGGCAAAAAAGGACGGGATGAAGGATGGAATTTCGCATAGAAAAAGACACGTTCGGCGAGCTGCGGGTGCCTGAGGACAAGTATTGGGGCGCCCAGACTCAGCGCAGTCTGCAAAATTTCAGAATCGGCGGCGAGAAAATGCCACTTGAAGTGATTTACGCTCTGGCGCTCATTAAAAAGGCGGCGGCGAAGGTGAACGCAGGACTCAGCCTGTTGCCGGAAGCCAAGGCGGATGCCATTGTCCGCGCGGCCGATGAAATCATGCAGGGGACGTATGATGAGCATTTTCCGCTTGTCGTTTGGCAGACGGGAAGCGGAACGCAGACCAATATGAATGTCAATGAAGTGATATCCTACAGAGGCAGCGAGCTTCTGCGGTCTGACGGATCGGAAGCGGTCATCCATCCGAATGATGATGTGAACAAAGGACAGAGCTCCAACGACACCTTTCCTTCAGCGATGCATATCGCCGCCTTTTTGGCGGTAGAACATAAAGTGCTTCCGGCGCTGAACCGGCTCAAGATCACGCTGGAACAGAAAGCAGACGAATACCATTCGTTGATCAAAATCGGACGCACGCACCTTCAGGATGCGACGCCGCTGACACTGGGGCAGGAAATAAGCGCCTGGGCCGCGATGCTGGAAAAAGGCGAACGATTTATTTCGGACAGCGCCCGGTCTCTGTTCGAGCTGGCGATCGGAGGGACGGCTGTCGGAACCGGCCTTAACGCCCACCCTGAATTTGGGGCCAGGGTCGCCAGGGAAATTGCCGAGGAGCTTTCCTTCCCCTTTGTTTCGGCTGATAATAAATTTCACGCCCTGACGAGCCATGACCAGATTGTTCATGTTCACGGAGCGCTGAAGGCGCTGGCCGCCGATCTCATGAAGATTGCGAATGATGTCCGCTTTCTCGCCAGCGGTCCCCGCAGCGGCATCGGCGAGCTGCTTATCCCGGAGAACGAGCCGGGTAGCTCGATTATGCCGGGCAAGGTGAACCCGACGCAGAGCGAGGCGATGACTATGGTCGTCTGCCAGGTGCTGGGCAATGACGTGACGATCGGGATGGCGGCCAGCCAGGGCAATTTTCAGCTTAATGTATTCAAGCCGGTCATTATTCACAGCTTCTTGCAGTCCTGCCGCCTGCTGGCGGACGCCATACAGTCATTTGAGGAGAATTGCGCCCGGGGCATTAAGGCGAACGAGCCGGTCATTCAGCGCAATTTGCATAACTCTCTGATGCTGGTGACGGCTCTAAATCCGCATATCGGCTACGAGAAGGCGGCGCAAATCGCCAAGCTAGCGCATAAGGAAGGCCTTACGCTGAAGGAGGCCGCGCTGAAGCTGAAGCTGCTGACGGAAGAGGAATTTGACCGGATGGTGAAACCGGAGAACATGGTCTGACTTAAAGCGTAAATCATGCAAAATAGTTCATGAACACAAAGCCGGTCCACTTTGAGGTAAAAGGGGGCCGGCTTTTCCATTGCGGTTCGAGATGCTATGCGGGGCAAGCCGAATCCGGCGTGGCTTGGCTGTATTCTGAATTAGGTTGTTTGCCGCACGCTATATTGAGATAGTTACTCTTGTTTACTAAACAAACTATGAGACTTTAGTTATATTGGATATCTGGTTTAGGCATTTTAGAGCATGTTACATATATTTATGGGAATATTCGAAAAAAGTATTGCAATGAAAGCGTTATCTTGTTAAGATGAAGTGCTGATATTAGTAAACATTAACTAAACAAACGGTTCGCTACGGGAGGATGAACAATGACGACGATTCGCGATATTGCGCGCAGCGCCAATGTATCCATTGCGACGGTATCCAGAGTACTGAACGACGATTTGTCGCTATCCGTTACGGAAGAGACGCGGCGGAGAGTCTTCTGCACAGCCCGGCAGATGAACTACGATTTTTCCAAGCGCAGAAAAAAACCGGCTTCAGATGTACTGGAACCGCAGCAAGCCAAAGTCGGGCTTCTCGTTTGGTATCCGCCGGAGATTGAGAACGAAGACCCTTTTTACCTGTATATCCGGCAAGGAGCCGAAAAGCAGCTGACAGAGCTCGGCATTAAAGTGATCCGGAGTTTCCGCTTAAACGGTCAGTCTCCAAAGCAGGCGATGGACGATCTGGACGGAATGATTGTCATCGGCAGTATCCTGCCGGAGGTCATCGAGCGCATGTATCCCCGGAAGGATCGGACCGTCTATATCAACTATTCGCCGGATGAAGAACAGTACGACTCGGTCGTATTCGATTTTCAGCGGGCGACGGAAAAGGCGATGGATCATTTTTTACGAAAGGGTTATGAGCGGATCGGCTTTATCGGCGCCAAGGATTATGTTCACGGCCTGAACAAGGAGAAATTCAACAAGCCCGAGCTGCGGCTCCTGAACTACGAGCGGATATGCAGGGAGCACGGGATATACAATCCGGACGACGTCTACTTGGGAGATTGGACGATGGCCGAGGGCTACAAGATGATGCAGACCGCCATCGCAAAGGGCGACTTGCCCCGGGCGTTCTTCATCGCCAGCGATCCGCTTGCCATCGGTGCAATGAAAGCGCTGTTAGAATCCGGAATCTCCATCCCCGGCGAGGTGGCGCTGATCGGCTTTGACGATATTGAAATGGCTTCTTACGTCAATGTCCCGCTGACTACGGTCAAGATCCACACCGAGCAGATGGGGCGGACGGGAGTCAGCCTGCTGATGGAAAGGCTCAGTGGAAGAAGCATCCCGGTCAAGACGGTGGTCCCCGCGCGGTTTGTGGTAAGGCAGAGCTGCGGAGGACCTGAAGCAAGCCAGACTTAACAGTCTGGAATATGAAAGGGGTGATGCCGAAATAGACTCGTTAATACGCGGCGTTAGTGCAAGCGGGGCAGGATAACAGAAAGATAAATCACGTAAAAACGGAAAACGCAAAAAAAGAAAAGCACAAAAAAAGAAAAACACAAAAAGAGACTCCGATAAAGGAGTCCAAAAGAAAAAGTCACAATCGAAGTATACTGGACGGCGAATCACCCGTCAAACTGTCGCAAAGCTCTTACATTCATTAGAACAAGGAGGCTTACATTCATTATGAGAAAAGTGAGAGCGATTTCAATAACCTTGGTGCTGATGTTGATGATTTTAGCCGGCTGTTCCTCCAGCGGAAACGGCGGGAATGCATCCGGCAATTCCAGAGGCTCTTCAGGCGGCGATGTGACGCTGACGATCTACACGACAACCAACGATACGGCGGCTCAGGATACGATGAAGTCCATTACGGACGCCTATACCGCCGAGCATCCGAACGTGAAGTTCGAGTGGCAGTTCCCCGCCAACGATTACGAGAATATTCTCAAAATGAAAATGGCGGGCAACGACATGCCGGATATTTTTGATACCCACGGCTGGTCGAAGGTGCGCTACAACAACTTTGTGGCAGACCTAAGGGATCAGGAATGGGTTCCCAATCTGTCTGAATCGATGAAGCCGATCGTTACCGACGATCAAGGCAAGGTCTACGCGCTCCCGCTGAACGCGGCGAAAGACGGCATTACGTATAACAAAGGAATTCTCGATCAATACGGCATTGAGGTGCCGCAGACGCTGGATGAACTGATTGCGGCCGGTGAAAAAATCAAAAAAGAGAGCAATGGTGAAGTCACTCCATTCTTCTTCTCATCCACGGACCCCGCCTCGCTCGCCCAATACTTCGATATGATGGCAACGCCGCTGCTGGTCAGCGCGGAGAAGAACCATGCGCAGGAACTGCTGGACGGCACCTTTGACTGGAATAACTGGACGCTGCTTCCGGCCAAATTCAAGGAAATGTACGACAAGGGCCTGATGAACGAGGATGTATTCACCATCCGCACGAGCGACCGTCCGCAGCTGTTCGCCGAAGGCAAAGTCGCGTTCAGCTTCAGCGCTCCTACCTTTATTCCCGATGCGCTGGCGATCAATCCCGACCTGAAGGTGGGCATTATGCCGCTCCCATCGATCGTGCCGGGCGACACGCCGACCTTCTCCGGCGGCGAACGGTATACGATGGCGGCCTGGAAGGACGGCAAGAATCTGGATATCGCCAAGGATGTCATCAATTTCTTCGGCAAGCCCGAGAACCTGAAGAAAATTGCGGAAGTGACCGGCACCCCGTCGGCGATGAGCAACATTACCCCGGATCTTGGCATCTACACCGAATACTATGAAAAATATAAAGACACCCGGGTATTCCCGTATTTCGACCGCGTGTACCTGCCGAGCGGCATGTGGGACGTCATGCAGACGACTTCCGCCGAAATTCTCAGCGAAACGATGACGCCGGAAGAATCCTCCCAGTTCTACAAGCAAGAAGTGGAGCGTCTCAAGAGCCAGCAGAAGTAGGCGTTAATGCTTAAACGTTAATCCCTTTTATTAACTTCGGCACATTTGGGCGCCGCGAGGCGCCCTTCAATCGATAGGGAAAGGGTGATGAATGATGGGTATGAGCCGCAAGTCTCTGGACGGGCCGAATCCGGCCGCGACGGCGCAGGGACAGACCGAGGTTTCCCGCAATCTCTACCGGAAGGGAGCAGGGTTTATGCGCATGAGCCGCAATTCTCCCGGATGGCTGAATCTCATGTATGTCCCCGTGCTGCTGCTGTTCTCTCTGTTTATCTACTATCCGTTTATCCAGGGCATCCGCGTATCCTTCACGAACTGGGACGGCTTCAACGCCAACTACAGCTGGATCGGGCTGGACAATTACGTCCGGATGCTTCATGACAAAAATATCGGAACGGTCATCCGCAATACGCTGATCTACGGCGCCGGCAGTACCTTTTTCCAGAATGCCATCGGTCTGATGTACGCTCTTCTGCTGAATCAGAGCATCCGTACCCGGGGACTTACCCGGACGATCGTTTATCTTCCCGCGATTGTCAGCCCCCTGATCATGGGCTATATCTGGTACTTCTTCTTCCAATACCGCGGCGGCGCCCTGAACGACATCGTTCTGCTGTTCGCCGACAAGCCGATCAACCTGCTGGCCAACCCGAATGCCAATGTCTGGATCATCATGGCGGTCAACACGTTCCAGTTCGTCGGCGTGGCGATGATTATTTTTCTGGCTGGCCTTCAATCGATCTCCAAGGATTATTATGAAGCCTCCTCCATCGATGGGGCGGGACCCGTCAGCAAGTTCTTCAATGTGACGCTTCCGCTGCTCGCTCCATCCATCACGATCAACATCGTGCTCAATCTGATCGGCGGGCTGAAGCTGTTCGACGTCATTATCGCGTTGACGAAGGGCGGACCTGGATATGCGTCCCAATCACTGTCGACTCTCATGTACAAAACGTACTTTGGCGCGCAGGATGCGGGATACGCGGCTGCGCTGGGCAACCTGATGTTCCTGATGATCGCCATCATCAGCGTTGCGGCTCTGCTGTTCCTTCGCCGAAAGGAGATTCAGTCATGAAGACCAAAAAAGGAATTACCTATGCGGTATCCATCGCCATTACGCTGCTGCACATTCTGCCATTCTATCTGCTGCTGACCACCTCGTTAAAGCCGATTACCGACCTCAGCTCCAAATGGCGCCTGCCGACGAAGATCGACTGGAGCAACTTCACGAAAGCGTGGGAAGGAGCCGATCTGGGAAGGGCTTTTATCAACAACTTCGTTATCACCGCTTTCGCGCTGCTGATCGTCATCCTGCTGGGTTCCTGCGCGGCCTATCCGCTGTCCCGCTTTCAGACGAAGCTGAACAAATCGGTTTATACGGTCATTATCGCGACACTGATCGTGCCTCCGCTGACCATTTTGGTGCCGCTGTATCAGTTCTATATCGATATTAACGGCATGAACACCTATTGGGGCGTTATTCTGCTGCATGTGACGTTCAGTCTGCCGATGGCGGTCTTTCTGTACACCGGCTTTATCGGGACCATCCCGAGAGAGCTTGATGAAGCGGCGATGATCGACGGGCTCAGCCGGTTCAGACTCTTTTTCACCATTATTCTGCCGCTGCTTAAGCCGATTATGGCCACTGTGCTGATCATGACGGGCATACATGTGTGGAACGACTATCAGTTCTCGGTGTTTTTCCTGCAAAAAGTGGATATGCGCACCATCACCGTCGCGCTGGCTTCGTTCTTTGGCCCGAACACCAACCGCATAAACTGGGTTGCCGCAGGCTCGCTGCTGGCCGCACTGCCCGCGACGCTTCTGTATCTGTTCATGCAGCGCTGGTTCATTTCCGGTCTCGCTTCGGGAGCGGTGAAGGGATAGGGGAGATCACAAGGAAAAATGATGCCCGAAGTGACCCCAAAGAACCCCCACAAAGTGGAGCGTAAGCTTCGAAGCGTACTCAGGTACTTTGCGGGGACCCCGAAGAACCCCCCACAAAGTGGAGCATGGAGCATAGGCTTCGAGGTGACTCAGGTACTTTGCGGGGACCCCGAAGAACCCCCACAAAGTGGAGCATAGGCTCCGAGGTTACTCAGGTACTTTGCGGGGACCCCGAAAATTAAACGGTAAATATTTAGAGGGAGGCTGTACTGTGTCCATTTATTATGACGAAACGCTGAGAGTCTTTCATTTGCAGACCCCTGGGTCAAGCTATGTACTGCAAATTATTCAGGACGGCCATCTGTCGCACAGGTACTGGGGTGCGAGGGTGGAAGCGTTTGGCGACAGCAATCCGGCGGTCTATATGGACCGCCCGCTGTCGGCCAATCCGTATCCGCACAGCAAAGGGAGCGGATTCTCCCTGGATACGCAGCCCCGGGAATATCCGGGCTACGGCACCTCGGATTTCCGGGAGCCGGCCTTTCAATTCGAATGCGAGGACGGTTCGACCGTCGTTGATCTGAGATATTATGGTCACCGGATATTTCCGGGCAAGCCAGTGCTCGAAGGACTGCCGGCGACCTATGCCGAGAGTGATGACGAAGCGGAGACGCTGGAACTGGAGCTGAGGGATGGTCTTACCGGTCTGCGGGCGCTGCTCCACTATACGGTTTTCGGGCAGCATGACGCCATCGCGCGCTCGGCCCGGTTCATCAACGAGGGCGGGGGCAGGCTGAAGCTGCTGCGGGCCATAAGCGCGAGCGTGGACTTTGGTGACGCGGATTTCCGCATGCTTCAGCTGTCGGGCGGCTGGTCCAATGAGCGAAATGTGCTTGTAAGACCGCTGTGCAAAGGCTTGCAGTCCGTTGAAAGCAAACGGGGGGCCAGCAGCGCGCAGCATAATCCGTTCCTGGCGCTCCTTCGGGACGGAGCGGGAGAGCATTCAGGCGAAGTGTACGGATTCAGCCTTGTATACAGTGGCAATTTTTTCGCCGGAGCGGAGGTCGATCAGTACGACACGACCCGGGTCGTGATCGGAATCAACCCGTTCGAGTTCTCCTGGCTGCTGGAGCCAGGAGAGAGTTTCCAGACCCCGGAAGCGGTCATGGTCTATTCGAACACCGGCCTTGACGGAATGTCCGGCGCCTACCACCGGCTGTACCGGTCGCGCCTTGCCAGAGGCAAGTTCAGGGACAAGGAACGGCCGGTGCTGATCAACAACTGGGAAGCGACTTATTTCGATTTCAACGCGGATAAAATTGAACAGATCGCCGTCAAGGCGGCGGAGCTGGGGATAGAGCTGCTCGTGCTGGACGACGGCTGGTTCGGCCACCGGGACGATGATACAAGCTCGCTCGGTGACTGGTTCATTCACGAAGAAAAGCTGCCGAAGGGTCTGGGGGATTTGGCTGAAAGGGTAAAGGCGCAAGGGCTGGAGTTCGGCCTCTGGTTCGAGCCGGAAATGGTCAATCCCGACAGCGAGCTGTACCGGAACCATCCCGATTGGGCGATCCACAGCGCCGGACGCCCTTCCTCCACAAGCCGTAACCAGCTCGTCCTGGATTTCTCGCGCGAGGAAGTCTGCGCCGCAATTGTGGAAATGTTGTCAAGCGTGCTGCGCAGCGCCCCCATTTCCTATGTGAAATGGGATATGAACCGCAACATGACCGAGATTGGCTCCGCCGCGCTGCCGCCGGAGCGCCAGCGGGAAACGGCGCACCGCTACATGCTCGGCCTGTACCGGATGCTGGAGGAGCTGACGAAGGCGTTCCCGGATGTGCTGTTCGAGAGCTGCTCGAGCGGAGGCGGCCGCTTCGATCCCGGCATGCTCCATTACATGCCGCAGACCTGGACTAGCGACAATACCGACGCGGTCAGCCGGCTTAAGATCCAGTACGGCACGAGCCTCGTCTATCCGGCAAGCAGCATGGGAGCACATGTATCCTCCGTGCCCAATCATCAGACGGCACGGATCACGCCGCTTGAAATAAGGGGCCATGCCGCTCTCTCCGGCGTCTTCGGATATGAGCTGGACCTGACGGCTCTTTCGCCGGAAGAGGAGGCGCTCATGAAAGAGCAGGTCGCGCTGTACAAGCAGATTCGGCGGACCGTTCAGTTCGGAGAGTTTCACCGCCTGCTCAGTCCATTTGAAGGAAACGAAGCCGCATGGATCTTCGTCTCCGAAGACGGCGCGGAAGCGGCGGCCTTCTACTACAAAGTTCTGGCCCGTCCGAATTCCGGCCTTCGCACACTGCGGCTTCGCGGATTGGACCCTTCCGTCCGCTACCGGGTGTACGGCGCGGAGCCGGCGGCTTCCGGAGCCATGGCGGATTGGACCTGCGGAACGGCAGACAGCGGCGGGTCAGGAGAGGCAAGCGGCAGTGAAGAAGGTGAGTCCGGCGGGGCCGCCGGTCGCGGAGAAGGCGGGACCGCACGGCATGGCGGTGAGGCGGCCGCGGGAAAAGACGCTGCAAGAATATTCGGCGGCGACGAGCTGATGAACATCGGGCTGCGGGTTCCCGCAAAGCTGCTGAAAGGCGATTTCCAGAGCCATATTTGGCGGCTGGAGAGAGTGGAATAAGCTTGAGCATTCATCTGCGGACCGTTTATCGGCCCAGGCTCCATATCTAGGATGTGGAAAGAGTCGTGTAACTTAGTTCCATTGTTGACCGGCTCCATATCTAGCTGGAGGAAAGAGTGGAATAGCGTACGCGGTACGGATCACTGCGGCAAGGGGGGAGTCCCACAGACGCTGTGGCAAAAGCGGTTTAACCTGATTGCGCAATTCTGCCCAGCGGCGGCCTAGGGAGGATAAACACTTAGCCAAGCGCCTGTGCAAGATTGTTCATGTGGGGCAGCGGTTAGGAGTAGAGTAGTCCCGGTAAGCGCTCGTATCCCTAATTGAGCCCGCCAATCTCAAGCGGCACATGTCTGAACGGGAAAATGTCCCTGTTATTTTCGGGAAAAAGGACATTCGAGGCCAATAAGCGGGAAAAGCTCCAGCTTATTGGCCGCTTCGTATTGATTTAAGGCTAAAACTCAAAATTATGAGGGAGAAATTCCCTCTCAGACTCCATATTGACCGTTTTTTAAGAAATAAGAGGGAGGAATTCCGTTTTAATCCTTCTGTGGCCCAGAGTCTTGCCTACAACCAGCCGAAGTATGAATCGAAATAAAGCCAGCCCGTCTTCATTAACCCGGAGATGGGCTGGCTTTTTAGCTGTTTTCTGCCTTGAAATGTAAAAAGAGCTGCACCGCGCAGAGGTCCTCTTTTACATTAACGGGAGATGATAGAGAATCTGTCATAGAACGCTGCTGTGAAGCTAGAATAAAGACAATTGCCGATAGTTTTATAGACTTTTATTTACGAATGGGTTAAATAACTATGAATTTTTTATTAAATTTACTCGAAACAAGAGGGATTTTACCCTTTTGTGTGAGAAATTTTACATAAATTATACACAGGCTTGATATTTCTGATCTGGATTTGGTTAATTTTGTGTGATACAATATCGCCGGAAGTAGACCAATTAATAGGAGGATTAATAGATTATGGGGAAGAAACGATGGAACAAGCCTCTCGTTTCCGTACTGGCGACTGCCGTACTCTCTGCGCAGGTGCTTGGCGGAATATTCACGGGTTCGCTGTGGGGTGCTAACAAGGCAGAGGCTGCCGCTTCCGGGGGCTCTTTGCTGCCTAAAATTGACCTGCGGTTAATGAGCACGACGGACGTACACACGAATGTATACGGCTGGGATTATTTCAAGAATGCCCCATCTACTTCGGTCGGACTCGCGCGGACGGCTACCTTGATCAAGGCGGCGAAACTTGAGCAACCGAACAACCTGCTGCTAGACAACGGGGACCTGATCCAGGGAACGCCGCTCGGTACATATGAGGCGAAGATTGAGCCGGTGACTCAGGCGGTCTACGATTCCAAGCCCCACCCGATGATTGCGGCGCTGAATGCCCTGGAATACGATGCGGCGACCTTCGGCAATCATGAGTTCAACTATGGTCTGGAATTCCTGGATCGGACGATAAACGGCAGTTCCACCGATAGTGTAAAAACAAAAGCTAATTTTCCTTATATCAATGCGAATATTTATGTAGACGATCATGATAATGATCCGAGCAATGACGTTAACAAGTTTACCCCATATATTATCATTCCTAAAACAGTGACAGACAGCGACGGAAATCCTCACACCATTAATGTGGGTCTCCTTGGTCTCGTAACTCCGCAAATCATGGACTGGGACAAAGCCAATCTGGAAGGGAAAGTCATTACCAAGGACATTGCCGAAACCGCGACGAAATTCATCCCTGAAATGAGATCGACAAGCAATCGTCAAGGTATTGCCGCTGACGTCGTCGTTGTCATGGCTCATACCGGTTTCGATGCTACCGCTGCAGGCGCGGGCGCCGAGAACGACATCAGCGAGCTGAGTCAGGTTAAAGGCATTGATGCCATCACCTTCTCACATACCCATAAAGTATTCCCGACGAACGGTAATAACACTTCGCTGGACGCTTCCTTCAAAGATCCGGCAACCAAGCAGCCTTACAGTTATATTGACAATGTGAACGGCCATATTCACGACGTTCCGGCTGTGCAGGCTGGTTACGGCGGCGGCTTCCTCGGCATTATCGATCTCTCGATCACTCAAGAGAACGGGAAGTGGGTGGTGGACAAGGCGGCTTCCAAAGCTTTGACCCGTTCGGCAGATAAAATTGCCGAGGATCCCGCCATTTTGGCTACGGTTGGGGCCGATCATCAGGCTACTATCGCTTACACCAATACAACGCTCGGCACGACAACGGCTCCGATGAACAGCTATTTTGCCCTGGTACAGGATGATCCGACCGTTCAAATCGTGACCTATGCCCAAAAACAGTATGTGGAAAAAGAAATCGCCACCAATCCAGCCCTGGTCCAATATAAAGACCTGCCGATTCTCAGCGTGGGCGCTCCTTTCAAGGCGGGACGCAACGGCCCTGGCGAATATACGAGCATCGACGCCGGTCCGCTGACGATCCGCAGCGCGAGCGATCTGTATCTGTACGACAACACGCTGAAAGCGATCAAGGTCAAAGGCTCGGTCGTCAAAGAATGGCTGGAAATGAGCGCAGGCGCGTTCAACCGGATCAAACCGGGCATTTCCACACCGCAGTCCCTGCTGAATCCGGCGTTTGCCGTGTACAACTTCGACGTGATTGACGGAATCAAGTACAAAATCGACGTAACCAAGAATGCAAAATACAAACCGGACGGCACGATTAATGACCTATCTTCGAGCCGTGTAACGGAAGTGACTTACAACAATGCGCCGCTTGATCCGAATATGGATTTCATCGTGGTTACGAACAACTACCGCGCAAGCGGAGGAGGCAACTTCCCGGGTGTCAAAGGTTCCACGATGATCATGGACACTCAAACCGAGAACCGTCAGGTCCTGATGGATTCTATCAAAGATGCGGGTACGATTGACCCGACAGCTGATAACAACTGGTCTCTGGCACCGATCAAGGGCAATGTCAATGTGACCTTCACTTCCTCGCCTGACGCGAAGAATGTTCTTCCTGGAAACATCAAGGATACAGGGGTATCCGATGCCAAGGGATTTGAGGTCTACAACCTGAGCATTAAAGAAACGGTTCCCGCTCCTACCCAGGACGTTGAAGTTCACTTGATCGGCATCAACGATTTCCACGGTCAGCTTGACACTACATCCGTGGTCAGCGGAAAGAATGTAGGGACGGCAGCGGTCCTCGCGACTTACCTGAACCAGACCCGAGCAAAATATGTGAATTCTCTGCTCTTCCATAACGGGGACTCCGTCGGCGCGTCGGCTCCGGTATCCTCGCTTGAGCGCGACGAACCGACCCACGAATGGATGAATCTGATGAAATTCGATGTCGGCACCCTGGGCAACCATGAGTTTGACCAAGGCGTCGCGGCACTGAAGTCGCAAATCTTTGGCGGCGTTGATCCGAAGAATAATAAAGTCGTTCATGCCGGTGCGGATTTCGACTATATCAATGCCAATGCAGTAGACAGCAAGACGAACACACCGATTATCAATCCTTACGTCATCAAAGAAATCGGCGGCGTAAAGATCGGCTTTATCGGTGTGGTGACCAAGGCAACTCCAAGCAAGGTTTCTCCTGAAGGCACAGCGGGCGTCCGCTTCCTGTCTCCAGAAGAAGAAGTCCAGGCTATCGGGAAGTACGCAGCCGAGATTCAAAGCCAAGGCGTCCAAACGATCGTTGTGCTGGCGCATGACCCTGCTTCCACCAAGGGCGATGTCACAACGGGCGAAGCCGCCGATCTGGCTAACGCTCTTCCAGCCAACTCGCCGGTTGACGTTATCGTTGCCGGAGACAACCATGCACTGGCTAACGGGGTTGTCAACGGCAAACTGATTGTCCAGGCTTATTCTTACGGTACGGCGTTTGAGGACATCAAGCTTGTAATCGACCATACCTCAGGCGATGTCAAGACGAAGTCGGCCGTTGTGACCACCACCTTCCAAGATGGTGTAACCCCTGATCCGGCAACCGCTACTCTTGTTAACAAGTACCTTAATCTGCATCCGGAGCTGACCAAGCCGGTAGGCACGACGGACGGCACGATTACCCGCACCGACGCTTACAATAATGAGTCTGCTCTTGGCAACCTGATTGCAGACGCTATGATTAGCGCAGATTTCGGCGACGGCAAAGGACCGGCGGACTTCGCGTTCATGAATCCGGGCGGTATCCGGGCGGATCTTCCGAAAGGCAACGTCTCGTTCGGCGATCTGGCCAAAATCCAGCCGTTCGGCAACACGCTAGTGAAGCTGACGCTCACCGGTGCGCAAATCAAGACTCTGCTGCAGCAGCAATGGGGCGTGAAAGCCGACGGAACGGCCGACACCAAAACGCTGCAAATTTCCGGCCTGAAGTATACGGCAAATATGTATCTGCCGGTAGCCAACCGCGTTGCCAGTCTCACCAAGGCTGACGGCACATCGATTAAACCGGATCAAACGTATACTGCGGTTGTGAATAACTTTATGGCGGCAGGCGGAGACAACTACAAAGTTCTGACCCAAGCCAGCGCCTCCGTCGCCGGGCCGATCGACCTCGACGTGTTCTATGATTACATCGTGAAGACCTTCAAGGGCGGAATGATCACATCCAAAATTGAAGGACGCATCACCAACAAACTGAGCCCGGCAGTGGTTTCTTTACCAGGGTCATTGCCAACAGCTGCGCCTAGCCCGTCTGCATCTCCAAGCGGGGCGCCTTCGGCTACGCCGGCACCGAGCGCTACACCGGCTCCTGCCGCATCTTCGGCACCTGTGTTCAAGGATGTGGAGAAAGTCGCATGGGCGAAGGAAGCCATCAGCTCCCTGGCGGCCAAAGGCATCATTAAAGGCGTGGACGGAAGCAATTTTGCACCGGCCAAAAATGTTACCCGCGCGGAATTTGTCACGATGCTTGTGCGCGCTCTGAATCTGGATAATACCGGAGCGAGCAGTGCATTCAAGGACGTCAAGCAGGGCGTCTGGTATTCGGATTCCATCGCCGCAGCGGTTCAGGCGGGCATTGTGAAAGGTTCCGGAAGCGGCAAATTCGAACCGGGACGTGAAATTACCCGTGAAGAAATGGCGATTATGATCGTTAACGCTCTTAAAGGACAGCTTCAGCCGGTGGACAAGAATGCGGCGCTGCAGAAGTTTGCCGACAAGTCCAAAATTGCGCCTTACGCGCAGGAAGCCGTCGCGCAGCTGACTGAGCTTGGAATTGTGAACGGTGTGAATGCCGAGAAATTCGCACCGAAGGGCATAGCCAACCGCGCTCAGGCGGCGGTTATTATCTACCGTATGCTGGAGAAGAAAGCCTCCTAATCTTCCGGCAGCCAAAAAAGGCGTTCCGTCAACCGTCTTCGGACGGCTGCGGAGCGCCTTTTTGATAACATGTTGGAGTCATTCGTGATAATCCTTGCTGGCGGACCAAAATGACGACGCTCTGGCTGCATGACAAAACCTCCTTTTCCACGTTTGAAATGGAAAAGGAGGTTTTTGTCATTGGATGGATCAAAATGATACAGCAGGGATTCGCCGCTTAGATTGGTCGGCCCGGCTTCGCCGCGGTCGTTGCGCCATGGACGAAACCGCCCGAGGCGGACAGCCGGCGATGCGCTTCGGCGGCGCTTACGCCGGCCAGCAGCATGACGATGGCGGTTTTGACCTGGCCTTCCGATTCCCGGTAGGCTTCTTCGATTTCGGCGGCGGACGCTTCCGTGGCAAGGGCGATTATCCGTTTGGCGCGATGGACAAGCTTCTTATTGGAAGGATTCAAATCAACCATCAGATTGCGGTACACCTTCCCGATCCGGATCATGGCGGTGGTGGTCAGCATATTGAGGATCAGCTTCTGCGCAGTCCCGGATTTCATCCGGGTAGAGCCCATGACGACCTCGGGTCCGACGACGGCTTCGATCACCGGGAAGCCCGTTTGCGACATGGGCGTTCCGTGGTTGTTGCAAATGCCGAACACGGCGGCGCCAAGTTCCCCGGCCCGCTTCATTGCTCCGAGAACGTAAGGCGTGCGGCCGCTGGCTGCAATGCCGATGACAACGTCCCCGGCGTTGACGCCGGCGGCTTCCAGATCGGCGGCGCCAAGCTCCTCGCTGTCCTCCGCGCCTTCGACGGGGTCTTTGACGGCTTGGAAGCCGCCGGCAATCAACCCCTGAACCATATCCGGGTCCGTCCCGTAGGTCGGCGGACATTCGGAGGCGTCGAGAATGCCGATTCGCCCGCTGGTTCCCGCGCCGACGTAGAACAAGCGTCCGCCGGAGCGGAAGGCTTCTACGATTCGGTCAGCCGCCGCGGCGATTTGCGGGATCAGCTCCGTGATCACTCCGGCGACCAGCCGGTCTTCATCATTAATCAATGCCATAATTTCAGCTGAATTCAACTGATCGATGGCGCTTGTCTTGTCGTTGGGCTGTTCTGTAATTAAGCCATCAAGAATGGAATCCATCAGGGTTATTTCCTCCTGTCATTGTTGTTCTCTGTATCCGGACCGCCGAACCATTTGCGGGCGAGAAGCGCCGCGCCGACCGAGGGCGGCGGCGCCGAAGTTCCGTCCACAAAATCAAGCGATGGAAATCGGTCCAGAAGCTTGCCGCGGAGCGTTCGCCCAAACAAGGGCGAATGGCCGAAGATGGAGCCGGTCAGTACGACCCGGCTCCCGAGCTTCGCTGGAAGCCGCTTCAGCAGCGCGGCGGCCGTATCCGTTAGCGCTTCGGCTTCCTCTGTGACGATCTGAATAGCGCATGCGTCTCCGCCGGAAGAGGCTTTCAGACATGCCTTGGCAAAGCCGGCGATATCCGCTTTACCCCGCTCTGGTTGATAAATGTAGCTCTTCAAATCGGTAATGCGGGCGAAGCCGTATTCTTCAAGGATGATATCGGTTATTAAGGTCGGCGGCTGAACGCCGTCGAAGCTGCGCATCACCGCTTTGAGCGCGCGCAGGCCGATACTGTAGCCGCTGCCTTCGTCGCCCAAATGATGTCCCCAGCCGCCTGTGCGCCAGTGTGAGCCGTCTGGGGCACAGGCGTAGCAGATCGAGCCGGTGCCGGATATGATTTGAACACCGAACTCCTGCCCCAACGCGGCCATGAGCGAAATTTGCCCTTCGGAAGCGACCGCGACCGGAATATCGCCGGACTCATCGGCTAAGGTCCGGCTAACAGCCGAGCTTATGAGGAAACGTTCCTCAGATGTATCGATACCTGACATTCCGAGGCAGATACCTTCGAGCTGAATATCCTTATGCGGCAGAGAAGACAGCAGTCCGCGAATGGTCTTGTCCAATTCCATCACCGCTTTGTCAAAGGTTGCGCCATGTGGATTGGAGGGACCGCCGGCAAAACGCACGAGGACGGAACCTTGCGAATCTACCGCGGCGGCATCGGTTTTGGTTCCTCCTCCATCAAGACCGAGGTATACCTTCATCGCCAGATCACCACTTTGATTTTTGTCATTATTATAGGTGAACTTGAACAGGATGTAAAACAAAATTTCACGAATAAAAAATATATTGAAATTTTGTTTTACTACACATATAATAGTCTCAATCCAGAATCACGGAGATATGTTAACTCAATTCGTCATGTAATATGACATGTATCACTGAGGGGTCATCACATCTTAAAAGAAATTCAGTGCGAAAGGGAGGTGTTTATGAGTGATGAATGGCGGTCTGATTCGTTTACGGGAAATGCTGGAGTCGCTTAATCCGTCGGAAAGCAAAATTGCTTCTTACATCCTTCAGCATCCCGATGAAATCATTCATCTTTCGGTTGCCGAGCTGGCGCTGAAGAGCGGCTCCAGTCAGGCGGCGATCGTCCGGCTGTGCAAGAGCATCGGCTTCAAAGGCTACCAGGAGCTCAAGATCAAAGTCGCCGGCGATCTCCATACACGGGACCCTGTCATTGCCGGCTATCAGGAGATCCGTCCGAATGACACAGTGTCCGCTATTATGCAGAACGTATCGAATAACAATATTCAGTCGATACGGGATACGCTGACGATTTTGGACCCCGCCATGGTGGAGCTTGCGGTTGAGGCGCTGGACAGGGCGAGACGGATTTACTTTTTTGGCGTGGGAGCGTCGAATTTGATCGCCATGGACGCCCAGCAGAAATTTTTGCGGATTAACAAGACGAGCCTTTCCTTTGCCGATCCCCACGTCCAGCTGACAAGCGCGATAACGGCTGATTCCGGCGATACGGCGGTATGCATTTCGTACTCGGGAGAGACGAAGGAGGTCATCCGGGCCGCGTCCCTGTTCAAGGAACAGGGAGGGACGGTGATCAGCATCGCCAAATACGGCAATTCCACGCTGAGCCGCCAAGCCGACATCCCGCTCTGCACCTCTTCCACGGAAAATGAAATCCGCAGCGGCGCGATGGCTTCCCGGATTACGCAGCTTAATCTGATCGACATCCTGTATCTCGCGGTCGCCAGCCGTAATTATGAGCAGTCCGTTATTTATTTGGAGAAGAGCCGTCAGAGCATCAAGCGGCTTTAACCCGAATCAAGAGCTATGCCTGATTGCAGGTCCACAAAAAAATGTTCTATTATAAATGCTTTATAAAAAGGAGATGGAGATTGATGAAAAAGAGTCTCATGCTGTGTATGATTTTGGTCCTTGTTCTAATGACCGCCTGCGGAAATTCGGACAAAGGAGCCACTTCCGCCAATTCTCCGGAAGCCAAGGATACCGTAACAGTCTGGACATATCCGGTTCACGGCACCTATGAAGATGAACTGAAGGGCTTGGTGTCGGCTTTTGAAACGGAGCATCCGAACATTACGGTCAAGACCGAAATGCTGTCCTGGGCCGAAGGCCCGCAGAAGTTCGACGTGGCGCTGAACGCGGGCAGCCCGCCGGACTTGTACTTCCACAGCGTGGACGGAACGTATGTGAACACAGGCCTGGCGCTTGATCTCGATCCCTACATGACGGATGACATCAAGAATGATTATTTGCCGGGCACGCTGGAGCTTGCCCAAATTGGCGGCAAACAGTACGGGCTTCCGCTGTATCAGTTTGAGTGGGGCTGGGGCGGCAACAAGCGCATTCTCGAAGAAGCGGGGGTAGACTGGAAGAGCATTCAGCAAAACGGCTGGACCTGGTCCCAGTTTACCGAAACGGCCGCAAAGCTGACCAAGAAGCTGGCTAACGGCTCCACACAGTACGGACTGGTGACGGACGGCACATCCCTTGATTTCATTGAAATGCTGACCCGTAACAACGGCATGCCGGACGTTCTGAATGAGAAGGGCGAATTCCAGTGGGGCGACGACCGGATCAAGGATACGCTTAGCTTTATCAAAAATCTGATCGACAAGGGATACATGCCGAAGGAAACCGCGGCGATTGCCCCGGCGAAGCGCTCGGACATGTTCTATGCCGGCCAGGCCGCCATTATTTCCAAGGCGATTCCTTACTATGATGTGATGATCAAGAACCGCAACAAAGATATTGACGCAGGCAAAGTGACCGGTGAAAAAATCGATTTTGTTCTGCTGCCCGTACCGCATGGTGACAATGCGCCGGCCAAAACGACCATGGGCGCCGAAGGCTACATCGCCTTCAAACAGAAGAATGACAAGGGCGAGCAGCACGCCAAGAACACATTTACGGTGATGGAATACCTCAGCAACGCCAAGGCCGGCAATGCCTCCAACGAATTGGTGCTTCCTTTCGTACGCAAATCCCAGGCGGATATGTACGCGGGCAAGGAACTGGGCACGGCTGACACGATTGCGGCTTCGAAAAAAATGGCGGAGAACATTCAGATTCCCGTTACCCTCAGCCTCGATACCGCTAAAGCGGCTAAAATGAAGCAGTTCAAGGAGCAGGTCGTGACGCCGAATATTCAAGCTCTGTACTCGGGAGAAAAGACTCCGGAGGCGATCACGGAAGACTTTAAAGGCAAAGCGGGCCAAATGCTAGGGCAGTAAATTATGTGCAAAGGGGACGGCATCGTCCCCTTTGCGTTCAGCTTAAGCGTTAGGAGGACATTTCATGCAGACGACAATTGCTCCCAAACGGCGGAGCGCCGCCGGGAGGTTTTGGCGGGAATACGGATGGGCTTATCTGTTCATCCTTGCGCCGGTGCTGCTATTTCTCATTTTTACGCTCTATCCGGTCATTTCGGCCCTGGTCATGAGCTTTCAGCAATACAATATTATGCAATCGACCTGGGTTGGCCTGGATAACTACGAGCGTCTGTTCAAGGATGATACGTTCTGGAAGTCCATATGGAATACGGTGGTGTTTACGGTCTGCACGGTTCCGGTCAACATCGTCATCACGTTCGTGCTTGCTCATTTCATCTATCAGATGAAGACGAAATGGCAGACGTTTTTTAAGGCCACCATGTATTTGCCTGCCGTTGCCTCCGGTGTGACCATTTCCATTGTGTGGCTCGCCATTTTTGATCCGACGGATGTGGGGCTGCTGAACCGATTTCTCGGTTTGTTCGGACTTGACCCGGTCATTTGGCTCGGCCAATCGAAGACAGCCCTGTTCTCGCTGATTCTGATGAACTGGCTCGGCTCTCACGGCGCGGGCATTATTCTCTACCTCGCCTCGATGGGCGGGATTCCAAAATCGCTGTACGAGGCGGCGGATATCGATCATGCCAGCGGCTGGACCCAGTTCAAGGCGATCACCTGGCCGCTGCTCAAGCCGACAACCCTGTATCTGCTCGTAACGGGAGTGATCACTTCCTTTCAGGTATTTATCTCGGTCTACATGATGACGCAGGGCGGCCCCAACTTTGCGACGACGACCATCGCTTATCTGATCTACCAGACGGCGTTCAAATTCTACGAATTCGGACTGGCTTCGGCGCAATCGTTCGTGCTGGCGTTTCTGATTATCCTGGTCTCTGTCATTCAGTTCAAATATTTCTCGAGTGACGTCGAGTATTAGGATGAAAGGAGCGGAAGAGAATTGAAATCGAAATCAAAACTGTTTCTGGCCGTGGCCGCCGCCTGTCTGGTAGCCTGGGCATTTGTCACCATTATTCCTCTATATTGGATGATTGTCGGTTCGGTGCAGGATTCGGCATCGTCGGCCAGCTTTCGGCCGGAAATGATTCCCGGAGCCTTATCGATTGCGCCGTACGAGCGCTTCTTTGCCAAAACAGCCGCCTGGCGCTGGCTGGCGAACTCGCTCCTTATCTCCACCGTCTTGACCATAACGAATGTGTTCTTCGCTTCATTGGCGGGATACGCGTTCTCGAAATTGAAATTTCCGGGCAGCAAGGCGGTCTTCTGGCTTTTGCTCAGCACGATGATGATACCGGCACAGGTGACGCTGATTCCGCTGTATGTCCTGGTGGTCAATGTCTTCAATCTCGGCGACAGCTATACGGCGATCATACTGCCGACCGCAGTTACCGCAGGCAACATCTTTCTGATGAAGCAGTACATGTCGTCGCTTCCGACCTCGCTCATTCACGCGGCGCGGATCGACGCCTGCTCCGAATTCGGGATTTTCTGGAAGGTTATTCTTCCTCTCGCGAAGCCGGGACTTGCGGTGCTGGCGATCTTTACCTTTGTCGCTTCCTGGAACGAGTTCTTCTGGCCGTTCCTGATCACCAACTCGGCCGAGATGCGGACGATTCAGGTGGGGCTGGCGTCCTTTGTATTTGCGGAATCGACCGACTTCGGCGCTATTATGGCCGGGGCGACGGTCGGCGCGCTGCCGATGCTGATTCTGTTCTTCTCATTGCAGCGGTATTTCCTGCAGGGCATTACGATCGGCGCCGTGAAAGGCTGAGGCAGCCAAGAAAGCCATAAGCGACTGACAACAGTGTGCCCAAAAGAGCCGATGAACGCCGGGGAGGCGCCTTGGCATCGCGGCACAAACTTTGCTTAAGTGAGGCTATAAAAGGGGGAAGAAGCATGGCACTCGTCGAATTTCGCCAGGTGCGCAAGCAGTTTATCGACCAGAACAAGAAGTCCTTCACAGCGGTAGAGGGATCGGATTTTGTAATTCAGGATAAGGAGTTTGTCGTCTTCGTCGGTCCTTCGGGCTGCGGTAAAACGACTTCGCTGCGGATGATCGCGGGTCTTGAGAAGCAGACAAGCGGCGATATCATCATCGGCGACCGCATCGTCAACGACCTGCATCCGAAGGACCGCGACATCGCGATGGTGTTTCAGGATTATGCGCTGTATCCGCATATGACGATCCGCGAAAATCTGTCCTTCGGGCTGCGCAATCTCAAGAAGCCGAAAGAGTATATTGAACAAAAGGTGCGTGAAGCTTCAAACATACTCGGGCTGGATCATATGCTGGACCGCAAGCCGCGGGAGCTTTCCGGCGGGCAGCGCCAGCGCGTGGCCGTGGGCCGCGCCATCGTACGCGATCCGCAGGTGTTTCTGTTCGACGAGCCGCTGTCCAATCTGGACGCGAAGCTGCGCGTACAAATGCGGGTGGAGCTTAGCGAGCTGCATAAGCGTCTTGGAGCGACAATTGTGTACGTCACACATGACCAGGTTGAAGCCATGACGCTGGGTGAGCGCATCGTCGTCATGAACCAGGGAGTCATTCAGCAGATCGCTTCGCCGGCGGAATTGTATGCCAATCCGAAGAATATGTTCGTCGCCGGCTTTATCGGCTCTCCGGCCATGAACTTTATCGATGCCCGCGTCGAGCGGGACCGCATAATCGTGGACGGCGGATCGTTTGGACTGCCGGAAGATGTCGCGGCGCGCTTGTCGGCTTATTCGGGCAAAGAGATTGTGCTTGGCATCCGTCCGGAGGATATTTACGGGGATGATTTCGCGCCGGGGGTTTCCACGGAGCATCGGCTTCAGGCCCGTATTCAGGTCGTCGAGCATCTGGGCTCGGAGAACCTCGTCTATTTTCATGTGGGCAACCGGCTGGTGACGGCGAAGGTGCATCCCGAAACCCAGGGCTATAACGGACTTAGCAAAGAATTTATTCTCGATCTGAGAAAATGCCATTATTTCGATCCGGCGACACAGGAACGGATAACCGGCAAATAAGCGGTAGCGTCAATTCTGTCTTAAGCAAAGGGGTGCACGCGCAATGAAAAAACTGAACGAGGTACTGATCGGCACCGGAACGGAAATCTACAGAGAGATCATCCCACTTACGCTGCTTGGTCTGACGGGATCGGCCGTACTGGTTCCGGCGATTCTGTTTCTTCCGGCAACGCTGACGCTTCTGCTGCTTCCTCTCATCTACATGCCTTTGATATTCGGCTCGTTCTATGCCTATCACCGCAAAACGGAAGGGAAAAAGCTATCTGTCCGCTCGATGCTGGGCGGCGCAGCGAAGGGCTTCGCGCCTTCTTTCCTGCTCGGCCTGCTGCTTGCCCTGCTGGGCCTGATTTTGTGGTCGACCTGGTGGTATTACGGTGGACGCGGCAGTTTGGCGGGCCGGGCGGTTGCCATTTTTCAGACTTATTTCGTGGCGATGGCACTCATTTCCCAGTTCTATACGCTGCAATTGGTTATTCAGCGGGAAATGGGTATCTTCAAGGCGATGGGCGAGAGCGTGAAGCTGTTCTTCCGGCATCCTGCATATACGATCGGGGCGTTCTTTCAAGCGGTGTGCGTCGGCGTAATGCTGGCCGTAACCGTCGTAGGCTTTTTCGCTCTCTTCAACGGCATGCTGGCGGTCTATTCCCATAAGGCCGTCCACAATGTTCTTAACCCGGAGGAGGCGGACGAAGCGGAGGAAGGGCAAGCGACCGGAAATGCCGTCTATGCGGGTAGGGAACGGTTATGAATAAAGCCGAAGGGGGAATGATCATGAACCTTGGCGGCGAAAAGATAGCTGTGGAACCGGGCCGCGAAGGGAGCGCTCCGCTTCTGACGGAGGCCGCTCCTCGCGGGAGAGCCTGGGGACGAAAGGATGAGCCCCGCCCCTGCGTTCGCACCGGCGCCGACCGGCTTGCCACCGGTCTCGGCCATCCGCTGCTGGATGGACGGCGTCTCGGCCTTGTCACGAATCCGACGGGAATCACGGCGGATTTCCGCTCTACCGCGAGCGTCTGCGCGGAACTGCCGTCTTCCCGGTTGACGGCGCTGTTCGCCTGCGAGCATGGCATACGCGGCCAGCATCAGGCGGGCATACGGTTTGAGGACGAATGGGACGAACGATTCGGCGTTCCGGTGTACAGTCTGTACGGCAGGCACACCCGGCCGCAGAGCTACATGCTGGACAATGTCGATACGGTGGTGTTCGACGTTCAGGATGTTGGGATACGGTTCTACACCTACCTGTCCACTCTGCTGTATGTCATGGAAGCTTGCGCGGCGAACGGCAAAAGTCTGCTCGTGCTGGACCGGCCAAACCCGCTCGGCGGTCTCGTCTGCGAAGGCGGACTGCTGAAGCGAGGATACGAGTCGATGGTGGGCGCCTGGACCCTGCCGATTCGTACGGGCATGACAATTGGAGAACTGGCGCTGATGGCTAGCGACAAGAAAGGGCTTGGCTGCGACCTCGCGGTCATCCCGATGGAGCGCTGGGAACGCCGCATGGAATATGGCGGCACCGGCCTGCCGTGGATGCTTCCATCGCCAAATATGCCGGACGTCGATACCGTCAGGGTATACGGGGGAACGTGCTTTTTCGAAGGGACGAATCTGTCCGAAGGGCGGGGAACGACGCGGCCGTTCGAGTGGATCGGGGCGCCTTGGCTGGACGGTGAAGGTTTCGCGGAAGCGGTGAACCGCCATGAACTGCCGGGCGTTTATGCCCATCCGGTGTATATGACGCCGTCTTTTTCCAAGCATCAAGGAAATCTGTGCGGCGGCGTGCGTCTGTTCGTAACGGACCCGGACCGCTTTCAATCCGCTCTGACCGGACTTGTTCTGCTGCATGAAGCGAAATCGCTGTACCCGGAGCATTTTGAATGGCTAGCGCCGCCGAAGGCGGGCTCGCGGCATTTTATCGATTTATTGACCGGCGGGGACGAAGTCCGGAACGCCATCGGGCGAAGGGACGGCCTTGTCCGGATTACGGAAACCTGGCTTAAAGAAAGCGAGGAATGGAAGGAGATGCGTCGGCCCTATCTTTTATATTCGTAAAAGGGCGACCCCCGCAAGTTTCAGTTACGAAAGGAGAAGTGACAGCATGGAGCGGCAGAATGAGGAAATGCTCATAACAGCGAAAGGAGCGGTGGACAAGGGCATCGCCTCCGGTGCGCCCGGTAACGGAGCGCCGGGGAACCCGCTGCCTTGCGGAGCGAACGCACCGGACGGCGAAACAGCGGAGATCGTGGAAGACCAGCTCGCCGGAATGAGCCTCAGAGATAAAATCGGCCAGATGTTAATCTGCGGCTTCTACGGGACCTCCATGGATGGAGATCTTCGGCGTCTGATCGCCGATTATAAAATCGGCGGCGTCATTTATTTCGCCCGCAATGTGGAATCGCCGGCTCAGATCGCCCGGCTTACCGAAGAATTGCAGGACGCCGCTGCGAAGAGCGGCACGCCGCCGCTCTGGATTTCCATCGACCAGGAAGGCGGAATGGTCGCGAGGATTACCGAAGGCGTCGCGCTGATGCCGGGCGGAATGGCCATTGCCGCCGCCGGGTCGGAGGAGGACGCCTATTTGGCCGCTTACGCCAGCGGCCAAGAGCTTGCCGCGATGGGGATTAACTTGAATTACGCCCCGGTGCTGGACGTGAACAACAATCCGGGCAATCCGGTAATCGGCGTGCGATCCTTCGGCGAATCGCCGGAGAAGGTCGCGCGGTTCGGCGCGCAGACGCTCCGCGGCTTTCAGGATGCCGGTGTCGCGGCGACGGCCAAGCATTTTCCCGGGCATGGCGACACCGATGTGGATTCCCATCTCGACCTGCCCACCGTGCCGCATGACCGGAAGCGCATGGAAGCAGTGGAGCTGAAGCCATTCAGGGAAGCGGTACAGGCGGGCGTGGACGCTATTATGTCTGCGCATATTTATTTTCCCGCGCTGGAGAGCGGGAAGTTGCCAGTGACCCTCTCGAAGGCGGCGCTTACCGGGCTGCTTCGCGAGGAGCTAGGGTTCGAAGGCATCATTACGACCGACTGCATGGAAATGAACGCCATTGCCGAGCATTTCGGCACGGCCCCGGCTTCCGTCATGGCGGTCGAGGCCGGCGCGGACCTTGTTCTGGTCAGCCATCGCCTCGACCGCCAACTCGGCGCCATTGGAGCCATCGAGCTGGCGGTGAACGAAGGGAGACTGAGCACGGAGCGCATCGACGAATCGGTGCGCCGTCTGCTTGCTATGAAGCTGCGGCGCGGCGTGCTTGGCGTTCGGCTGTCATCAGAGGACGCCCTGAATGCCGGGCTGCCGCCAGTGAGCGATCCTGACAAATCCGCTGCCGTCACGCTGCCGGTTAAAAATGATTCCGACCTGGGTTTTCCCGACATGACCGATCCGGCAGCGGACGTCCCGCATACGGCGGATTTGACTCTCCTGAACAGTGCGGAGCACCGGGAGATTGCCCGGCGAATCAGCGAAGCGAGTGTGACGCTCGTGCGGCACAGCTTACCAATGCTTCCGCTCGGCGGGGAGCGCACGCTCGTCGTCACCATCGCGCCGGGGGCGGTTACCCAGGCCGACGAATCGGTGGCGGTAGGCCCTGGGCTGGGTTCCGCTCTGAAGCGGCACGGCCTGGATTGCCGCGAGATTGTCGTCCCTCCAGCCGAAATCGCCGGGCGCCTCGATTCGCTGGTCCGCGAAGCGGCGTCCGGGGGATATGGGCATCTCGTTGTCGGCACGTACAACGCGCAGTTCGACGCTGCTCAAATCTCGCTGGTGAAATCCCTGCTCGCGCTGGGGAAACCGCTGGCTGTGGCCGCGCTGCGCAATCCCTATGATCTGCTGGCATTTCCGGAAGTGCAGGTGTACGCGGCAGCCTACGAGTCCCGTCCGCTTGCGCTGGACAGCATGGCGAAGGCGCTTCTGGGCCTCACTCCGTTCCGGGGACGCCTGCCCGTATCGCTTGGAGAGCTGCATCCGGCCGGGTGGGGACTTGTGTTATGATCGGGCCTCTGTGGAACAAGCAGAGGGCAACTGTCCTCGGACTGATGTCCGGTACTTCGCTTGACGGCATCGACGCGGCCATTGTGTCCATCGAAGGCGCCGGGCTTGAGGCCAAAGCGAAGCTGCTGCATTACTACAGCGTCCCATATGACGAAGCGCTGCGCGAGCGGATGAAGGAGCTGTGCACAACCGAGCGCTCCTCGGTGGACCTCGTATGCGGCATGAACGTCTACCTTGCCGAGAAATTCGCCGAGGCATCCATAGCGGCTGTTCGCAATGCGGGGATGGACATGGAAGACATCGATCTGATCAGCTCGCACGGCCAGACGGTCTGGCATATACCCGAAGGAGACAGCGTTGATCCTTATAAGGTCCGCTCCACACTGCAATTGGGCGACTTATCCGTGCTCGCCAAGCGGACCGGCCGCCCGGTCGTCGGCGATTTCCGCCCGGCGGACATGGCGGTCGGCGGCCAGGGCGCGCCGCTCGCCCCGTACGGGGACCTGATCCTGTTCCGTCATCCGTCAAAGGGGCGGCTGCTGCAAAATATCGGGGGCATCGGTAACTGCACCGCCCTGCCGGCCTTCGCCGGACCCGAAGACGTATTCGCGTTCGACACGGGTCCCGGCAATATGGTGATTGACCAGGCCGTGTATCTGTTGTCGAACGGCAAATTGACCTATGACGAAGGCGGCTCCTGGGCCGCGCAGGGCCATGCCGACGAAGCGCTGATTGCCGAGATGCTGGAGCATCCGTATTTCGCTGCGGAGCCGCCGAAATCGACGGGCCGAGAGCTGTTCGGCAAGGCGTATGCCGCCGAATTCGTCTCCCGGGCCGCGGCGCGGGGGCTGGACGGAAGCGATATTGTCGCGACGGCGACCGCCTTCACAGCCCGGACGATTGCGGAAGGCTGCAAGCGCTTTGTCTTTCCCCGCTGTTCCATAGCCGAGATCATCGTCAGCGGCGGCGGTGCGCACAACCGTACGCTGCTGAATATGCTGCGGCAGCTGCTGCCAGGGCAGGACGTTCTTACTTCGGGCGAACTGGGCGTCAGCGACGATGCGAAGGAAGCGGTCATTTTCGCGCTGCTGGGCAATGATTTCATGCACGGCATCAGCAACCATCTGCCTTCCGCCACAGGCGCGAGCCGCTCAACGGTGCTGGGCAAGCTGGCTTTTCCTTGAAGAAGATGATGGATCGTCTGCATTTGTAAATACAACAAATTGCAAAATGAAAGTTGACAAATTAAGATTCAGAGGGTAATATACAAAACATCATGATAACCGAGTAAACATATTGGAATTAAATAACCTGTCGCTTAATGTTGACCGGAACTCCGGAGACGTCTTTCCATAAATCTATGGAAAACGTCTCTTTTTTTGTCCAAAGATACGAGACAAGGAGGAGTCAATTGAATGAACAGACCCAACATTTTGATGATTACGACAGATCACCAGCTGAGAATGCGGTTGAATGAAAGGAGGTGAGATGATGGGAACAGTCACGAAAATGGAGCTTCCCAAAGAACGCTACGGCCTCCGTATGAACCACCGCACGCGCAAGCAGTTGTGGTGCTGGGCCTTTATCGCTCCGCAGCTGACGCTGCTGCTGCTGTTTACGGCCTATCCGATCGTAATGAGTTATATTTATGCTTTTTTCGATTGGAACGGATATGGGTCACCTAAAGATTATGTGGGATTGGGCAATTTCGTTGAGACGCTGACAGACCCCATTTTCTGGAACGCATTTCGGAACAGCCTGTTATTTATGGTCAGCGTAGTTGTTATTCAGGTTCCGCTGGCGCTTCTGGCAGCGCTGCTGCTGAACGCGGGCTGGCTGAAAGGAAAGGTGCTCTACCGTACGATTTACTTCCTGCCGGTCGTGACCACGACAGCTGTCGTCGGCCTGGTCATGCGTTTCATATTCGGCGCGTACAAAGGAGTCGTAAATGAGGTGCTGATCAAGCTGGGTCTGCTGTCCGCACCGGTGGACTGGCTTGGCTCGATTGATACGGCGTTCATGGTTGTCGTTCTGGTCGGCATTTGGAAAAGCTTTGGCATGAAGCTCGTGTACTGGCTCGCCGGCATTCAATCGCTGCCCAAAGAGGTGATCGAATCGGCCAAAATCGATGGGGCTTCAGCGTTTCAATTGCTGCGGCATATTACGGTTCCTTTAATCATGCCGGTGGGCAGCGTCATCCTGCTTATGTCTGCGGTGAACGCGCTGCATGTCTTCGATTTGGTCAAGTCGATGACGGACGGGGGACCAGCCTTCAGAACGGATATGGTCGACGTGTACATTTACCGTTATGCCTTTTCGGGGAACGGCGAGGCGCGCGTCGGATTTGCATCAGCCGCAGGGGTACTGTACGGCCTTGTTGTAATGCTTATCTCGCTCGCGTTTGGGCTGCTGGTCAAATGGACCGGCGGCAGGAGCAAGACCAGGTTGTAAGGAGGCGGCAGAAATGAGTTTCGGCAAAAAAAGAAAGTCCGCAGGGATTACGGTTGTTCATATTTTGCTGATCACGCTCGGCATCGTCTGGATTTATCCGTTTATCTGGATGATCATGTCTTCGTTTAAAACAAACAGCGAATATATCGTTTCCGGGATAAACCTGCTCCCTGAGAAATTCCAATTTGAAAACTATGCAAGAGCGTGGAAAACGGCGCAATTTTCCGTCTATTTCTGGAATACCGTCACCATCACGGTTTCGGTCGTGGCAATAGTTCTGGCCGTCTGCTCTCTCACGGGGTACGCCATCGGGCGCTATCGTTTCACAGGACGAATCGCATTAATATCCGTTATTACTGCGTTGATGTTCATGCCCAAAGGCTACACGATCATTCCTGTCTATACGCTCGTGAATAAGCTTGGGCTGAACAACTCGCTGCTTGGAGTAATCCTGGCGGAAGTTGGAGGGGCTCACACGCTGTTCATTCTACTGTTTGCGGCATATTTCAGGGGCCTTCCGAAGGAGTTGTCGGAGTCGGCGGAGGTGGACGGCAGCGGGTTTGTCCGGACTTTCGTGCAAATTATGCTTCCCCTGTCCAAACCGATCCTCGCGACGACGGCGATTATGCAGTTCATGTGGACGTGGAACGCGTTTCTCATGCCGCTCATCTTCACGCTTAACAAACCGGAGCTGCGCACGCTTGGTGTCGGAATGTATCAATTCGTCGGCGAGAATACGATGGATTGGACCGGGATGGCGGCAGCGGCCAGCATCTCGCTGGTGCCAATTCTGGCGGTATTTATTGTGCTGCAGAGATATTTCATTGAAGGTGTATCCGGAGCAATCAAAGGATAGGCCGATTATACTTGGAGGTTTTGAGATGAGAAGATCAATATTTCGCATGGCTATTCTGGCCTTAACAACGGCGGCGCTGCTCGCAGGCTGCTCAGGCAAAACGTCTTCGGGGGCAAATAACGCCACCCAAGACCAGCCCCAAGAAACGGTTGTCACTTTATGGGGGGCAAGCGACTTTCTGAAGGGCCCGAAAAGTCCGGGACAGCAAATGATTGCAGAGTTCAATGAGACAAACAAAGGAAAGATCAAGGTAGAAGCCCGGTATATGCCTTGGGCAGAGTACAATACGGCCATTCAAGCGGCAGCCACATCCAACAGCTTGCCGGATATATTCCAAACGCCGCAAAACACGGATATTCGCACCCTGGTCGCCAACGGATGGGCGGGGCCTTTTGACGGATTGGTATCCGAAGCTTGGAAGAAGCAGTTTACAGCGGGCGCTTTTGTAGAAGGCGTGAATGTAATCGAAGGCAAAACGTACAGTTGGCCGCTAACCGGCCCGCAGCTGGGTTCCATTCTGTATTACAACAAGGATGTGCTCAAAAATGCGGGACTTGATCCCGAATCCCCGCCTAAGACGTGGGATGAGCTGCGCACGATGGCCAAAACGGTAACGGCCAGTGGTAAAGGCGACGTATTCGGCATCGTGTTCGGGGGCGGAGAAACAGGCGCAGCTTCGGGCGCAGCCAAAATAGTCGACGCTCTGGCCGCGGGAATATCTCCGCAAGCTGTAGGCGGCTTTAATTACAGCACCGGAAAATACGATTATGAATCGAAGGCGACGATAGATTCGTTCAATTTCCTAAACGGGCTTAAGACAGACGGCAGCATTCTGCCTTCCTCTTACACGATGAAGGCGACGGAAGCGAGCGCACTGTTCGGGGAAGGGAAAGCGGCATTCCTGATCGATGGCCGGGCGCGGATGTGGATTGTGAAGCGTGATACACCGAAAGCTAATTTCGGATTGGCGCAGGTGCCGACTCCAAGCGGACAGAAACCGGTTTATTACTACGTTGCAGCCGATCCGTCGGGATTTATGATTTCAGCGAAATCGCAGCATGCCAAGGAGGCCGGGGAATTTATCGAGAAAGCCTTTGCGGCGCCTTTATTTTATGAAAAATATTTGAAGAGCGGCGTGGCGCTTAGTCCGATTGCGAGCATCAACAACAACCAATCGCTGTACCCTTATCCGGAATTCAATACGTTTATTCAGCTACATAAAGATTTGTTGAAGCTAAGACCGGATTATGCAATCCGCAATCCGCAGACGGCAAAGGTGATCGTGGAGCTGGGCTCCTTGCAGCAGCCAAAAGTCAAGCCGGGCTACAGCGATATTTTGCAATCGGTGCTGACGGGTGCGGAGAAGGATTTGCAGCCGCTGCTAAAGGATTATGATGAAAAATTGAACAAGGGGCTGGACGACGCGGTGGACAAAGTGAAGGCATCAGGCGTGCAGGTGAGCCGGGAGGACTTTAGCTTCCCTAATTGGCAGCCGGATCAAGATTACACCCCGGATGATTATCAGCAGTTGAAAAAATAAACACAAGAAATGGAGATGCGCAAATTGTGAGCCGCAAGCCCAATATTCTGCTTATTACGAGTGATCAACAGCACTGGAACACGATAGGAGCATTCAATCCCGAAATTTCAACGCCCAATCTGGACCGATTGGCCGAAGAGGGAACGGTGTTTACCCGGACGTACTGTCCGAACCCGACCTGCACGCCGACGCGAAGCTCTCTAATTACCGGGCAGTACCCGAGCCAGCACGGGGCATGGACCCTCGGAACCAAGCTTTCCGAGAACGCGCATACGGTTGGCGAGGATTTCCTTGAGGCGGGCTATGAAACCGCGCTGGTCGGGAAGGCGCATTTCCAGCCTCTCGCATCGACGGAGCAATATCCGTCCATTGAAGCGTATCCGATTTTGCAGGATCTGGAGTATTGGAGACAGTTCGATGAGACGTACTACGGATTCCGGCATGTCGAGCTCGCGCGGAATCATGTGAACGAAGCCCATGCCGGGCAGCATTATGCCATTTGGCTCGAAGAGAAAGGCTGCACCAACTGGCGCGATTACTTTGTGCCGCCGACCGGCACCATGGACGTAGAGCATAAGCACAACTGGCCGATTCCGGAGGAATATCATTACGACGCCTGGATCGCCGAGCGTACGAATGCCCTGCTTGAGCAGTACCGGCAGGAGGAGAAGCCGTTCTTCCTCTGGGCGAGCTTCTTCGATCCGCATCCGCCGTATCTGGCGCCGGCGCCCTGGGATACGCTGTACGATCCGGAGAAGCTTACGCTTCCGGCGATTCAGGCAGGAGAGCATGAGGCGAATCCGCCTCATTTCCGGTTGACTCAGGAGGAGAAGCCGAACTTCTCCGCTTACAAGGAATCAGGTTTCGGGGTTCACGGCTTTCATTCCCACCGGCATGAGGGAGAGGAGCTGCGCAAGGATATCGCCGTTTATTACGGGATGATCAGCCTGATGGATAAATACATCGGGACTATCCTTGATAAACTGGACGAGCTCGGTTTGGCGGAAGATACGCTGGTCGTGTTCACCTCCGATCACGGGCATTTATTCGGACAGCACGGTCTAATCGCCAAGGGCGCGTTTCATTATGAAGATTTGCTGCGGGTGCCGATGATCGTCCGTTATCCGGGGCGGGTGCCTGCCGGGAAGGTGTCCGGCTCCCTGCAATCGCTCGTCGATTATGCGCCCACGCTGCTAAGCTTGGCGGGACTTCCGATTCCGTCATCGATGACGGGAGTGGATCAAAGCGAGGTATGGAATGGGACAAGAGAGTCAGTAAGGGATCATATCTTGTGCGAGAACCATCACGAACCGACAACCGTTCATTTGAAATCGTACGTGAATGAACGTTACAAGCTTACCGTCTACTACAATCATACATACGGCGAGCTGTTTGACCTAAAGGACGATCCGCAGGAGTTGAGGAACCTGTGGGACGATCCGGCGTATGCGGCCCTGAAAGCCGAGCTGCTTCTCCGGTATGCCTGGGCCGAGCTCGGTAAAGAGCCGATACCGATGCCGAGAATAGCGGGAGCATAAGGGGTGAAATGATGAATGTTAACCATACGGAAGAGACACCGGGAGAGAACACGCTGCTGCGGTTGACACCCCGTCCTCCCCTGGGCTGGAACAGCTTTGATTGCTACGGCTGCGCCGCGCCCGAGGACGCGCTGCTGGAGAATGCCGAGGCCATGGCCAGGCTTTTGAAACCAGGGGGCTATGAGTATTTTGTGGTAGATAACGGTTGGTTTGCCGAGTATGAGATTCCCGCGGGCAAACGGTATCCGGCTGTAAAGCATGCGGATGATGTCAATCTCGACGCGTACGGGAGACTTCAGCCGTCGAAATGTTATTTCCCCCATGGAATCAAAGGGCTGATCGACCGCGTTCACGGCCTGGGCCTGAAATTCGGCATTCATATCATGCGGGGCATTCCGCGCAAAGCGGTCGCTAATGACCTTCCCGTTCTCGGCACGCCTTACCGGGCTTCCGACATCGCGGAGATTAGCGATACTTGCGAGTGGTGCCATTACAATTACGGAGTGAACATGGATCATCCGGGAGCTCAGGCTTTCTATGATTCGTTCATTCAAATGTTGGCCAAGTGGGAAGTCGATTTCATCAAAGCCGATGACATCACCGGGCACCCCCGGGAAATCGAAGCGATCGTCAAGGCGATCCGCTCCTCGGGAAGGGACATTGTTCTCAGCTTATCTCCCGGAGGGCAGACAACGCCGGAATTTATGGATGTCTACCAGCAGGCCAATATGCTGCGGACTACTCGGGACATATGGGATAACCGGGACGACCTGGATAAAGCTTTTGACGTCTGGCATGCGTACAGCGAGTTTCGCAAAGAGGGCTTTTGGCTCGATCTCGACATGATTCCGTTCGGGCATCTGCAGCTGTGGAATCCAAGAACCGAAGCGAAGGCGTATGCAGAAACCCGGACCAGCCAAGAGCTGAGCGGCAAAGGGCATGAGCGAATGAGCGGACTGTCCGTGAATCAGAAATACACCTTTATTACAATCAGGGCGCTGGCGGCGTCCCCGCTGTTTATGGGCGGCGACCTGCCAAGCTCGGACGAGTTCTCCATTGATTTGATAACGAATGAAGGCATGCTCGAGTGCAACCAAAACGGGATCTCGGGGTCCAGAGTCTATGCCGAAAGTGGAATCGAGGTTTGGAAAACCCCTCACCGTACGGCCGCGGGCGAAGGCTGGATCGGTGTTTTTAACCGGAATAGGGAGACCAAGCGGGTACAGTTAACATTCGGACAGCTTTCCCTAGACGATTCGGTTCCGGCTGAGCTTCAATCGATTTGGCCCGAACCCGCATATGAACATTTCGAAGGCGGCCTGACCTCGGAAATTGAAGGTGATGGTGTGTTGTTTCTTCATTATAAAAGCAGGAGCTGATTCTTATGGCAAAAAGATCGTCACAGCCGAACGTCATCGTTTTTTTCACCGACCAGCAGCGCTGGGATACGACCGGGGTTCACGGAAATCCGCTTGGTCTAACGCCAAATTTTGACCGGATGGCCACTCGCGGAACGCATTTATATCATTCGTTTACGTGCCAGCCGGTATGCGGCCCGGCACGTTCGGTGTTCCAGTCGGGCTTATATCCGACGACAACCGGGTGCTACCGCAACAAAATTCCGCTCCCCGAGGACACCCGGACGCTTGCGCATTATTTCCGCGAAGCGGGCTACAAGACCGGATATATCGGCAAATGGCATCTTGCCGATGAGAATCCGGTGACGGAGCCGAAACGTGGCGGCTATGAGTATTGGCTGGCGGCCAACGCCTTGGAAATGACGTCCGACGCCTATGATGCGGTTGTCTTCAATAACGACAACGAACGGGTGAAACTGCCCGGCTACCGTGTCGACGCCCTGACGGATGCGGCGATCCGTTTCATCGATGAGGAGCAGGATCGTCCGTTCTTTCTGTTCCTGTCTTTCCTGGAGCCGCATCATCAAAATCACCGGGATGACTATCCATCACCTGATGTGTATCAGGAATCCTACACCGGAAGGTGGACGCCGCCGGATTTGGCTGCGCTCGGCGGGACTGCCGCACAGCATTTGGGCGGTTATTATGGAATGGTGAAGCGGCTCGACGAAGCGCTCGGCAGGGTGTTTGACACGGTTAAAAGCCTGGGGCTTGAGGATGACACCATCATTTTGTTCACCTCTGATCACGCCTGTCATTTCAAAACCCGTAACAGCGAGTATAAACGTTCATGCCATGAAAGCTCGATTCGTGTGCCGACCGCGGTGATTGGTCCGGGCTTCGACAGCCGGGGGCAAATCCGCGAGCTTGTCAGTCTGATTGATCTTCCGTCCACATTGCTGGATGCGGCGGGTATTCCTGTCCCCGATTCGATGCAGGGGCGGTCCATACTGCCTTTGCTGCGCCGGGAAACCGCCGACTGGCCGGACGATGTCTATGTTCAGATCAGCGAAGCGCAGGTCGGACGTGCAATCCGGACGTCACGTTGGAAATACTCCGTTTCTTCACCGGATTCGGTGCTTGATGCTGCGTCCTCCGATACGTATATTGAGGAATACTTGTACGACCTTCAGGCGGACCCGTATGAGCTGACTAATCTCATTGGCTCCGAATCGCATCAGCGTGTCGCTTCCGCTCTAAGGGAACGGCTGCTTCGGCGGATGGTTCAAGCGGGTGAACCTCCGGCGCATATTGTAACGGCGGAGAGCAAGCCAAGCGGGCAGCGGCGGGTATCGGAAGCCGAAATTCATTCGTAGGCAAAAGGAGCGGAAGCATGAACAATTCAATCCTTCTTATTTCAGATGAACATAACCCGTTTTACTCTTCCGTGTACGGACATCCGGTTATTCATACGCCGAATATGGAGCGGCTGGCGGATAGAGGTACGGTTTACGAGAGCGCGTATTGCCCATCGCCCCTCTGCAGCCCGAGCCGCAGCGCCTTCTTCTCAGGCAAAAGGGTACATGAGTTACAGAACTATAGTAATTGTAATCTCGGCGTACCCGCAGGCGCTCCCGCTTACGGCGATGTGCTAAGGCAGCAGGGCGTATACAGCGCCTACTTCGGCAAAACGGATGTGTACGACCGGGGAGATCGGCTGGGTTTCTCGGAAATTCATTACAGCAAGGACCGTAATCAGCCGGGGGATGTGAATTTCCGGCGGCGGCCGCTCTCGATTCGAGAAGGTGCGGCTGAACGGGCGAGCGGCTTCGGAGTGCGAGAGAACGCTTTTGACGATGATCTGAAGGTGATGGATGCGGCATTGCGCTGGTTGAAGGAAGTAGCGCCTTCCATTCCTGAGCCATGGAGCCTTACGATCAATTTGCTGAACCCGCATTTCCCGCAGTGGAACACACAAGCCTATTGGGATCTGTACCCGGAGGCTGCTGACCTTCCCCTTTACGGAAAGGAAGAGGAAAGGGCCAACCATCCCTATGCGAGAGATTTGCGTAATCATTTCGAGGCGGATTTATTTACGGAAGAGCAAATACGCGGACTCAGACGGGGATATGCCGGAAACGTAGCTTTTGTGGATGATCAGCTTGGCCGGCTCCTTGATACGGTAGAAGACGGCGGTCTCACGAACACTACCCAAATCGTTTACACATCGGATCATGGAGAAATGCTGGGCAAGTTCGGCATGTGGTGGAAATGCTCGTTGTACGAGGATTCGGTTCGGATTCCTTGTATAGCGGCAGGACCCGGTTATGAGAAAGGCCGCCGGGTACAAACGCCTGTGGATTTGCATGATGTGCAGGCGTCTTTGTTTCACGCTGCCGGCGTAAAGCGGCCGGAGAGCTGGGTAGGGGAGCCTCTGCAAACGATAGCCGAGTATAATGAGGAACGTGTCGTATTCTCTGAATACCATGGTCATGGCACCCGTTCGGGCGCCTATATGATTCGTAAAGGGGATTGGAAGCTCATTTTCTATACAGAGGCACCGCATCAATTGTTCGATTTGAGCGCTGACCCGGACGAACGGCATAATGTATATGCTAACCATCCGGAAAAGGCTGAGGAGCTGGAAGCTGAACTGCGGCGCATTTGCTCACCGGAGGCTGAGGACGATAAGGCGCACGGATTTCAAGCGAAACAGTTGGAGCTGCTGGCGGTCATGAACGGAAAGAGTTAGTTCCTTGGCAAAGATGGGGGATTTATGAAAGAATACGGACACGAGTTTGCCGAATACCTGTACCACACACCGTCTGAATATGAAAAGAACGGGGGATTGTGGGTCATTCGGACGGGAAAAAATAAAGCGAAACCTAACTACCAGGTCGGACCCAAAGTGATTGAGTGTTACTCCGTGCATGCCGTAATCAAGGGGTGTGTTGCATTTACACATGGGGATGAGACCGTTTATTTACGAAAAGGCGCGCTCTTTTGTCTGTACCCCGGCCTCCGTTACAGCTACCGGCTTGGTGAGGATGAGGAGAACCTGCGCATGTATTGGCTGGCTTTTCAAGGGAATCAGGCGGAGCCTTTGCTTGAACGTATCGGGTTCAGCAGGGAGAAGCCCTATGTGACCGAACGCTGGATGCCGGAACATGAGCAGGCAATGACTCACATTCAAGATTTGGTCAGAGATCATGCTGGTTATGACGAAATACTGCTGCAGTCGAAACTTTATCAGCTGTTTGAATCGTTATCCCGCAAGGCGGGTGAGCGTGTGTTTCATCACGGGACTACCGATTGGCTGGAAAAATGCATTCAATATATGGACACCCATTACATGGAAGGTGTTACGGTAACCGATGTCGTCGAGGTTGCGGGTGTACACCGCTCTCATGTTTATCAGGAGTGCAGCAATGTGCTTGGCCTCAGCCCGATGCAATATTTAATCCGACTGCGGATGAAGAAAAGTGCCGAATTGCTGAAAGACCGCGGACTGAATATAACGGATATTGCGTTATCCGTCGGCTATCCGGATTTATATTCTTTTTCCCGCGCATTCAGCAAGTATTATGGGATGTCGCCCACGCAATATCAAAAGAGGTCGACAAATTGATATCCTGTCGCTCTGCCGGAAACTTGCAAATTTCCACTCCAAAGAGATTTTAAAAGAGGCGCAGCGGGGAAACACTAGCTCAACAAAATGCGAAATGAACGTTGACAAATCAGGATTCAGGGGGTAACATTCAAAACATCATGATAACCTAGTAAACATATTGGAATATTTTACGGAAATCAGTTGTATGTTGACCGGAACTCCGGAGACGTTTTTCCATGTATCCATGGATAACGCCTCTTTTTTATCTCAGCAGACAGGTACGGGGATTAGCACGGTTTAAGCCGGAGCTTGAAGGGAAGAAACAGGGAGGGCCCATGAAAAATTACGGAAACGAATATGCCGAATTTCTATACCATACACCTTCCGAATATGAAAAAAACGGAGGACTGTGGATCATCCGGACCGGCAAGAATGAAGCAAAGCCTAACTACCAGGTCGGGCCTAAAGTGATTGAATGTTACTCGGTGCATGCCGTCATCAGCGGCTGCGTGGCGTTCACGCACGGAAATGAAACCGTATATTTGCAAAAAGGCGCTCTCTTCTGCCTGTATCCCGGGCTCCGGTACAGCTACCAGATTGCTGAAGCCGAGGATAACCTGCGCATGTACTGGCTGGCTGTTCAAGGAAATCAGGCTGAGATATTGATTGAACGGATCGGATTCAGCCGGGAGAAGCCTTATGTAACCAACCGCTGGACGCCGGATCATGAGCAGGTGATCAACCGGATTCAAAGCATGGTCAGGGATAAGAAAAATTATGACGAAGTGCTGCTGCAGTCGAGGCTGTATCAGCTGTTCGAATCTTTATCGCATAAGGCGGGCGCCCGCGTCGTGCATCACGGGACCGAACATTGGCTGGAGAGATGTATTCAATACATGGATACCCACTACATGGAAGGGATCACGGTGACCGATGTCGTGGATGTGGCGGGAGTGCACCGCTCCTATGTGTATCAGGAGTGCATCAGCCTGCTTGGACTGAGCCCGATGCGGTATCTGATCAAGCTCCGGATGAAGAGAAGCGCCGAGCTGCTGCAAAATCAAGGGCTTGCGATTACAGACATCGCCTTGTCCGTCGGATACCCGGATTTATTCTCGTTCTCCCGGGCGTTTAGCAAATATTACGGGAAGTCGCCGACCCAATACCAGAGGGGATTCGTTGGCAGCACATCGACAAAACGCCATATTTCATCTACAAAATGATAAATGAAACCGATCTGCATTGCAGGGGACGGAGATTGAATCGAGAGACTTTTTCCAGGGGGATTTCCTTGGAGGGTCTCTTTTTTTGCTTTCGTTTGATCAAACTTTACCAATATGTGCAATTCATCGGGGATCTGGTGCTTCTTCTGTATTCTGATCGACAATATGCCAAATGATAGTCGACAAATTGATATTCAATAGTGACAGGATAGCAGGTATAATTTCCATATTAATTAAATCCTATTGGACTAATAGGGATTAAGGTCAACGATAGTTTTTTCTAGAACCGAAGGGGGACAAACGGATTGAAAAGCATACTCTTGACCAAATCGGGATTAACCCGAAACAAGGCGGGCCCGTTCCTTTCCTCGAAGCTGCGTCCAGTGAGCCATTCCAGAATATGGCGGCGGATTGTGAAGCACAAGTACTATTACCTGCTGCTTTTTCCCGGAATCCTGTACTTTCTGGTCTTCAGCTATATTCCCATGGGAGGCGTGCTGATTGCATTTCAGGATTATAAGCTGGCCAAGGGTATAACCGGGAGCGCCTGGGCAGGGTTGAAATGGTTCGACATGCTCTTTTCTTCTCCGGATTTCTGGACCGCGCTGGGCAATACGCTGCTGATCAGCTTTTACAAGCTTGTCTTTAATTTTCCCGCGCCGATTATACTCGCGCTCATGATCAATGAGATCGTGAACTCCAAATTCAAACGAACAATACAGACGATCATTTATTTTCCCCATTTCATATCATGGGTTGTGCTTGGGGGCATTATGTTCACGGTTCTATCCCCTTCCACCGGAGTCCTTAACGCGTTGGGCGTGACGACATCGCCTCTGATGGACCCCCGTTCTTTTCGCGGCCTGCTCGTCTTATCGGAAATCTGGAAGAACATCGGCTGGGGAACGATCATATACCTCGCGGCCATTTCCGGCATTAACCCGGAGCTGTACGATGCGGCCAAAGTGGACGGGGCGTCACGGTACCGTTTGATCCGGCACATTACGATCCCTTCCATTTCGGGTACGATCGTCATTCTGTTGATTTTGCGCACCGGGCATATTTTATCCGCGGGCTTCGACCAGGTCTTCGTCCTGTATCACCCGCTCGTGTACGAGGTGGCGGACATTCTCGATACGTACGTATACCGTGTCGGGTTGACCAGCGGGAGATTTTCCTTGGCCACAGCGGCCGGGCTGTTCCAGTCCGTTGTCGGTTTGGTGCTGCTGCTAATCACGAATGCCGCGGCCAAGCGGATTGGAGGGCGGGGGATATGGTAGAAAGGAGGGGAAACGCATGAAGAAAAGAAAATTCGATCTTTTTGCGGGGATTAACGGAACGTTCCTCATCCTGCTTGCGCTGCTGACCTTTTACCCGCTCTGGCATGAAATCTCCTTGTCCCTGAGTTCCTCGGAGCAGGCTTCCCGGGGAGGGCTGTTCCTCTGGCCCCGGAATCTGACGTTCGGCGCTTACGGGATCGTGCTTCGGTCCGAACAATTATGGTTGGCCTACAGGAACAGTGCTGTCATTACTTTGGCCAGTACAATCCTGAGCGTCTTCTTTACGGCAACAACCGCGTATCCATTGGTCAAGAGCAATCTGCCGGGCAGACGGTTATTCACCGGTCTTATCCTGTTTACCATGCTGTTCAGCGGCGGGATCATTCCCCATTATCTGCTCGTGAAGCAGCTCGGGTTGATCAATACCTTGTGGGCCATGATTATTCCCGGCATGATTTCCGCTTTTAATGTAATCATTATGCTGAACTTCTTCCGCAGTCTTCCGGAGGAAATCGAGGAGTCGGCGACGATGGACGGAGCGAATCCGATCCGGATTCTGTTCACGATTATTTTCCCCTTATCGGCGCCCGTGCTGGCAACCGTTGCCTTATGGGAGGCCGTAGGCCAATGGAATAATTTCTTTCAGGCCTTTCTCTACTTGAATGATAAGTCGCTCTATACGCTGCCGGTGCTGCTTCGGGAAATTATCGACGGGCAGCAGGCGGAATCGCTGACGGGCAAGCTGGTGGAAACCTCGCAGGAATCCGTAATCGGCTCAACTATTGTCGTGTCGCTGATTCCCATTTTGCTGGTGTATCCGTTCTTGCAGAAATACTTTACCAAGGGCGTCCTGCTGGGATCGGTCAAATCTTAAATAAAAGGAGATCACTATGATGAAAAAGATTTGGAAAAAAGGAGCGGCTTCTGCCGCAGCGGCAAGCCTTATTTTGGGGGTGCTGGGATGCTCGCAGCAGCCGGCCGCGCAACCGGCCGCAGCAGCGGCTAGTCAGCAAGCCGACACTCCGGTAACCTATAACTTCTTTATGAATGTGGGAGCGCCGGAATATCCCCAGGACGGGGGAGAGGCCCGCAAGCTGATCACCGAAGCCGCAGCCAAGGCCGGCATCAAGGGCTTTGATTATAATGTATCGCTGAACAGCGGCAAAGACTTTTTTACCAAGCTGAACTTGGAGGCCGCTTCAGGCGAGCTGCCGGATTACTTCGATGTGGACATTCCGACGCTGACGAAATTCGTTGACGAGGGCCTGGTTCTGCCCCTGGACGACTATATCAAGAACTCCCCGAGCATTACGAGCCTGGTTCCCAAGGAGGCTTGGGATGCCGTCACCTTCAACGGAAAAATCTACGGAATTCCTTCGGGAAGCCGTCCCGAACCCTTTAACCAGCCGAGCTCGACAGGGGTGCTCTACCGCGCCGATTGGCTGAAAAACCTGGGCCTGAAGGTTCCAACTACCCTTGAGGAATATCACCAGGTGCTGACGGCCTTTACGAAAAACGATCCGGACAAGAACGGGAAAAACGACACGTACGGCCTGGGAGGCAAGAAGGACAGCATCTTTGAGGGAGTGTTCGGCGCCTTCGGCGTTTTTCCGGAATTCTGGTATGAACGGGACGGCCAGCTGAAACAGGGCTATGTGCTCCCGGAGACCAAGCAGGCTTTGGCTGTTCTGCAGCAGTGGTATAAGGAAGGGCTGATTGATCCGGAGTTTGCGGTGGCTGACCCCAAACAGCTTGATTCCAAGGTCATCAACGGGAAGGTCGGTGTGTACGAGGGCCCGGCATTCGCTATTTTCGCAAAAAATAAAATAACCAAGTCCCTGAAAGAAGTCACTCCTGGTGGTTCCTTCGGCTTTACGGCGCCCCCTGTAGGTCCTAACGGAGATTCGGGATTGCCCGAAACGCCTCCGGCGAGCAGCATCGCCGCCGTCTCCGCCAAAGTGGAGCAGCCGGACAAGCTGTTCGCTTATCTGAACTGGTCCGTAACGGACGGAGATAACGGCGGTTACCTGCTCCGGGAGGGCGTAGAAGGCAAACATTACACCTTTGATAAAGAGAAGAACGACCTTCAGGATCTTGTGGGAGCGGCGGAGAAGTACAAGGACGGGTTCTCCAATCCGATTAAATTCATTGCCGTGACCGACCGACGCTGGGCCCCTGATTATGTACGGAAGGCGTTGGAAGATTCCGCTAAATTTGCTCGTCCCAACGCTCTGTGGAAGAGCGTTCAGGCGGAACTGGACTATCCGGATTTGAAGGATAAGCTGTGGCCGGAATATTACACGAAGATCGTAACCGGAGTTTGGCCGGTGGACAAATGGGATGAATTCGTGAAGAAGTATTATGAGCAGGGCGGCAAGGAGATTGAAGAACAGGGGAATGAAGCCTGGAAAACGTTGAAAAAGTAAGATTGTTGCAGAAATCCGGACAGCAAATTTTCACTCGGAAGATATAGATGGGAAAGCCAGAGGAGACTTCTATGGATTTGGATCAAGAGTTATATAAAGACAGCGCAGCTCTTCTGGATGGGGGCGTCCTGCTCTCTCCGGAAGAGCAAGCTGACGGCAAAGGGATGCTTCTTACGCAGTGGTGGTTCAAACCCGCAGACCGGGAGGAGGAATGGTCGCCGATCAAGGTGCCCTCCTTCTGGGATCTTCCCGAGCAGTACGACCATTCCCGAAACTGGAAGCAGGTGCATGAGGCATGGTACGCAGCCGCCTTTACGTTGGCGGATCGGGACAACGTAAAGAGATATGAACTGCATTTTCGGGGGGTATCGCAGCTTTGCCGTGTTTATGTGAACGGACGGTTTGTCGGTGAGCACGGGGGCCGTTACACCCCGTTCTTCTTTGATATTACGGATGTCTTGGAGGATGAAGGACGGCAGATCGTGCATGTCTTCGTTCAGGACGGCACCGCCGCTTACGATCCGGAAACGGATGCGCTCTTGTATCAGGTCGGCGTAATGCCGGTCAAAGACAAAATTCCCGACCCGATGCTGCCCGATCATCCGTATTTTGGCGGGATCTGGCAGCTGGTTTATATCCGGGCGAAGCATCCGGCGCATATAACCGCCTGCAAGGTCGAAACGTCCTGGCGAAAGCGCGAGGTCACCGTCCGGCTTCACACGAGTCAGGCCTTGACAGAGACATCAAGATTGGAGATCCTCATCCGCCATTATAATGGAAACCCTGAGCGCCGCACTGAAGAAGAAGCCGTGAAGAGGCTGGTTGTGGACCTTTCCGTGGTCAGCACCGAACCGGGGGCGGAGCTTATTGTGAGATCGCCGTGGGAGGATGCGGAGTACTGGAGTCCGGGGCATCCCCATCTCTATGTGCTGGAGGTGCTGCTGTATGAGGGCGATCTGCTGGCGGACCGGCACCGGGAACGGTTTGGGTTTCGCGAGTTTTGGATCGACGGCGGCGATTTCTATCTGAACGGTGTGAAAACGCGGCTGTTCGGGGATTCCTTCAACATGGGGATTCAAATGCTCGGCAGCTTCTCCAGGCGGGATTATTTAGAGCTGTTCTACAGTACAATCAAGCAGGAATTGAACGTCAACTGCATTCGGGTTCATGGATTAATCGGCCCGGAAATCATGTTCGAGGTTGCCGATGAAATCGGGCTGCTGATGATTGACCAATCGGGCATTTGGAGTGCGGGCGGCGCTCATTACAACAGGGGCGGCGAACGATTGCTTGGTCATCTGGAGACGGAATTCGAGGAATGGGTAAAGCGCGACTGGAATCACCCCAGCGTCATTATATGGGATGTGGAGAACGAACAGGTTCGCAGCCAGCATCAATTCATGCCGTGGGTCCGAAAGCTGGACGACCTCGTATTGCGGCATGATGCCACCCGGCCGGTTCAGCACAGCGGGGCGGGTTCGATGGCGGGTCACAGCGACATCTATCATATTCACCATCATGAAACCTATACGGCTTTGTGCGAAGCCTGGAGCAAAGTCAGGGACAAGCCGCTCGTGCTGGGCGAATGGTGGAGCGGGGGGAAGGCCGGGCTGCTGCGGAGCATGACGGGGGTGGACTCTCTTGATTATTCCGAGTATTCCGAGAGAATGGGGAAGTTTTATCACGAGCGGATTATGGAATGGCGGAGCTTCGGGGTATCCGGCGTGATGCCGTATCACTGGCTGATGGACGCGTTCCTGCCGATCTTCCCTTACCGTCATCGGCTGTTTCTGAAGAACTCGGGAGAGATGGAGCCCGCGCCGGATTTCGCTTCCCCCTACGGAGATGATCCCAATGTCCCCAAGGAACTGGTGAATCCGGGCTGGGATCCGGACCGTTGGAGTTACCGACTCAATGAACCGATCGCCAAGGGATTCGGGGAAGCTTTTGCACCCATCGCCGCTATGTTCTTGGAGAAGTGGTCCCACGTATGGAGTGGAGAATGGGTTGAGCACACGGTGCTGGTCATGAATGATTCGGAGGAACCCGCGGCGATTGAAGCCGAGGTTGCGGTCCGGTCTGGCCGAAGCAGAAGGATCGTTCAGCGGGTCATACTGGAGCTGGCTCCCGGTGAGCACCGGAGATTCAGTGTCACTTTTGAGGTCCCGGCGGTCAATGACGTTCAATCGCTGGAATGGGAAGCGGCTCTGGCGCTGGGCGGCAAGCAAATCTATACCTGCCGAAAAAGAGTCTGGGCTTATCCGGCCAGAACGCTGCCGGAATTAAACGCCCGCCTGGGACTGATGGGAGAAACGCAGGAATTGACCGCGGAGAAGCTTCGGGCTTCGCTTGTCCGCTCCATGGAGGATTTGCAGGAAGTGGATATTTTGCTTCTGGGGCCGGGCGCATCCGACGATTTGACTGCGGAGGAAGGCGAGATCCTGAACGGCTGGATTAGCCGGGGAGGGAAGCTGCTCGTTCTGGACCAATCGAGGCCCAACTGCTGGTTCCCCCTTCCTTTGGGCTTCACTTCCGTTTTGACGGGGCTGCCGCTGGCCTTCCGGGGAATCGGCAAGCAGCCGGAGCCGGACCGGTCCAACTATGCCAGCCGTTACGCGGCGGTGTATGCCAAGGGCCATCCGGTCTTCCGGCATGTGGAGGGCGCCGCAGTCTCCCATTGGCGGAACGGGGACGGCCGGGTGGTCGACGACACCCTGCTGAAGCCCTTCGCCAACAAGGATGCCGGCACGGCCAACCTGAGGGTTCTGGCCGGGGGGAACCGGCAGGACTATGCCTCGGTCCTGGAATGCGCTTGGGGGGAAGGCCATGTCATCTTCTCCCAATTGAAAATCGCGGATAATTTGACGATTGATCCGCAGGCGACATGGCTGCTGTACGACATGCTGGCCTATCTTGCGGCCAGCCCGGAGCGCCCCTTCCGGGAGAAGGTGGTGGTGCTCGGCGCCTCGACCGGGGAGCTTCTCCGGCAGCAGGGGGCTGCCGCCGTCATTTTGGATGAAACGGAGGACCTGGCTCGATTGATCCGCGAGGGCCATTTCAGCCGGCTGGTGATCGGCCCGGAGACGGAATGGACTCCACGGCTAGAGGAGGCGGTTTCCAGCTTGTCCGGAACTTCGTGCGAGGTGCTGCTACTGGAAAGAAAGCCCGGAGCTGTCACCGTGTTTGGGAACGAATTTAAGGTGCTGGAGGATACTGGGGATTACAATGGGCTTCACTTCCGCACCGGTCATTCTCTGGTATGGGGACTGAACGGGATGGACTGCGAAGCGGCCCGGGGACCTTTTGTCCGCTATCCCCTTGAAGTGCACCGGAGGGAAATCATTCAGCATCCGCTGAAGGGAGAGCCCTTCTGGCCGGTGGCCGATGTGGTCACCAAGAGCAAAGGGAACTGGTTCATCCATCTCCCAGTTGCCGTTCATGGCTATGCCGCCGTGCAGCTGTCGATCGGGAAATGCACCTTGACCGTCTGCCAGCTTCCGTTAACCGAAGGGTCGGCATACGCCCGCTATATGCTGAGAACGCTGCTGACCAATTTGGGAGTGAAACTGGAAGAAAGCAGGGAGAATCTTCATCCCGCGATTCGCGCGCAAAGGGCCGAGGATATCCGCATCGACGGCCATTTGGAGGAATGGGTGTGCGAGGTCGGCGATCCGAATCTCACGAAGTGGAAGCGCAGCGAGCCCATTGTCCTCGACAGCCGCTCCGTTTCTTTCGGTGCAGTGAAGGACAACAGCGATTGCAGCGGGATTTTCTATGTGATGCATGACGACCGGGAGCTGTTCATAGCCGCCCATGTTCTGGACGATTCCCTATGCGTTTGGAAGGGCGAGGATGCGGACGCGATTCAAGGCGACGGGTTCGAGCTTATCCTGGGCGGGGTGCATCTGCAGGCTTATCTCACGGACGGGCAAACCTTGTCTGTCCGCAGACGGAAAGCCGGAGACGACAAATGGTCATGGGTTCCTGGAGCGCGAAGCGCGTGGAAGCGGATGGGGTATAAAGATTTTCATTTCAATCCCGACATCGACTGGATCAAGGGCGGTTCGGCGTCCATCCCGCTAAGCGGCTATGCGTTCGAATTGGCGGTGCCTCTTGAGCTGTTCGGCTGGAAGGAAGGTTATCCCGAGCAGGCTGAATTTCAACTGCTGCTCAGGGACGTTGACGATGCTGAAGAAGGAGTGAAGGCGGAGCTGTCGTTTCCGTGGTCGCGGGGGACACAGCATTCGGCGGCACAGTTGATTTTTGCGGAATAAGGAACATTCATAGCGAGGAGGCCAACCGATGACTGAACCGACAGATATGCCAGATCACCCGGATAGGCCGCTGCTGCCGAACATCATCCTGTTCATCCCGGACCAGTGGCGAGGCAAGGATACCGGCTGCCTCGGCAATCCCGTTATCCATACCCCCCACACGGACGAATTGGCGAAAGAAGGGGCAGCCTTTGCCAATTGCTATGCGCAGAGCACGGTGTGTACGCCGAGCCGCTGCTCGTTTATGACCGGATGGTATCCGCATGTAAGAGGCCATCGGACGATGCATCACATGCTTTCGCCGGACGAACCATTTTTACTGAAGCAGTTGAAGGAGCAAGGCTATTACGTCTGGTGGGGCGGGAAGAACGACGTCGTTCGTGTGGAGGAAGAAGAGAGCGTATGCTCTTTTCGATTCCGTACAGACCATTCGGCGGTAGAGGACTTGAAGACTCCCGCGGTGAATCCCGGCCACCGGCTGTTTTATTCGCATTACCGCGGAAAAACAGGAGATCGCCCGGTCAGGATTGAGGACGACGCGCTGGTCGATGGAGCGGTTCGCTTCTTGGAGAACGCCCCTCCCCAGCCCTTCTGCCTATGTCTGACGCTGCATAACCCGCATGTTCCGTTCCAGGTGGACGAACCTTACTACTCCATGTACGACCGCGGCGGGCTTCCGCCGATCATCCCCCGACCGGAGGACGGGGCCAAATCCCGGCATATGCCGCTCATTCGGGAGCGTATGAATCTTAATGCGCTCGGCGAAGACGATATGCGGGAAATACTCGCCGTGTACTACGGTATGATTACCCGGACGGATGCCGCGCTGGGACGGCTGATGGCCGCGCTGAAAGCAAGCGGGCATTGGGACGACTCGGCGGTGTTCGTATTCAGCGACCACGGCGAGTATGCCGGCGATTACCATATGGTGGAGAAATCGCAAAACGGCTTTGAGGACGACTTGACCAAAGTCCCGCTTATCGTCAAATATCCATCCTGGATTCCGGTTGCGGAGCGGAAGCAGCCGGTAGACGAACTGGTTGAATTGATCGACGTGTATGCGACGGTGGCTGAGCTGGCCCGGCTGAAGCAGCGGCATACCCACTTCGGGCGATCGCTTGTGCCGGTCAGCACCGGGCGGGCCGAGAGCCACCGGACGGAGGTGTTTTGCGAAGGAGGGGCGCTTGCCTTCGAGCCCCATACACATGAGCCGCCGGTCAGCCGGGAGAGAGTATATTGGCCGCGGCTCAGCGCGCAGTACGATGACCGGGAATCGCACGGCAAAGGCGTCATGGTGCGGACGAAGGAATGGAAGTTCGTGAAACGGTTGTACGAGGGCGATGAGCTGTATGATCTTACCGCTGATCCGGACGAGCTGCGCAATTTGGCCGGCGATCCCCATTATGCGACGATACGCAATGATATGTTGAACCGGATCGCGCTATGGTATATGGAAACGGCCGACGCCGTTCCTTATGAGCCTGTAATGCACAAGCTGGAAGGGAGGCTGTAACGGATGACGCAGACCAAACGGCCGAATTTGATTATTTTTATTGCCGATTCGTGGCGGGGCAAGGATGTCGGTTACCTCGGAAACAAGGTGATCCGAACGCCCCATGCCGATGCGCTGGCCCGCGAAGGCGTCGCCTTCTCCAACTGCTTTGTGCAAAATACGGTTTGCACGCCGAGCCGCTGTTCGTTCATGAGCGGGCGGTATCCGCATGTCAAAGGGCACCGGGTGCAGGAGCATAAGCTGGTGATCGCCGATGACGATCCGGTCATCCTGAAGGAGCTAAAGGATCAGGGTTATTATATTTGGTGCAACGCCGTCCCTCCGGTGAAATCCGGCGATATTCACGAATGGTGCTCGGAATTGTACACCCCGGAGCCGGGCAGCTATGAATCGAATTCCGGTCCCGTTATGGATGCGGGCGACCCGCTGTACTACTCGTTCTACCGCGGCAAGGCAGGGGATAAGGAAATGTTTACCCGCGACGACGCGATTGTGCAGGGCGCCATCGACTTTTTGGCAAGCGGGCCGCCGGAGCCCTTCTGCTTGTTCATTACTGTAGCGTCGCCCCATCCGCCGTTTCGGGTGGAAGAACCGTATTTCTCCATGTACGACCGCGACAAGCTTCCGCCGATCATTGCCAAGCCCGAGCCCGGCACGAAGTCGGCCTTCCTGGACAGAGTGCGGGAGCGGATGGGGCTTGAGCGGCTCAGCGAAGACGAGCTCAAGGAAATTTTGGCCGTTTATTACGGCATGATCACGAAGACGGATGCTTCGCTGGGCCGTCTGACCGAAGCCGTCAAGCAAAGCGGACATTGGGACGACTCGGCAGTGTTCGTCTTCAGCGACCATGGGGAATATGCCGGCGATTACTGCATGGTGGAGAAGTCGCAGAATGACTTTGAAGACTCTCTAAGCAGAGTTCCGCTGATCATTAAATATCCGTCATGGATTCCGGTGCCGAAGCGGGAGCAGCCGGTCGATGCGCTGGTAGAGCTGCTTGACTTTTACGCTACGGTATCGGAGCTTGCCGGGCTGCCGGAACGGCATACGACGTTCAGCCGCTCGCTCGTCCCGGTCAGCACCGGCAAGGCGGAGGGGCATCGCCAGCAGGTATTCTGCGAAGGAGGGGGGCTCGTTTACGAGCCGCATACCCACGAGCCGAACGGCCTGCGGCCGGGCGCGCTGTACTGGCCGAGGGTTGGCGTGCAGAACGATTATCCGGAATATCACGGCAAGGTCGTTATGGTCCGAACCAAGGAATTCAAGTATATCAAACGACTCTATGAGCGCGATGAGCTGTACGATCTGGAGAATGATCCGGACGAGCTGCACAATTTGATCGAGGATGAATCGTATGCGGATGTGCGGCAGGATATGCTGGAGCGGCTGGTTCATTGGTATATGGAAACGGCCGATGCGGTGCCATACAGGCTGGACCCGCGAAGAGCCGGGGAGAAGCTGCCCGTATACGCGAACGAAAAGAGACGAGGAGAATCATGAAAGCAAAGCCCAATATCATCTATATCTATGCCGATGACCTTGGGAGAGGAATGCTGAGCTGTTATGGGCAAAAGCACTTTGAAACCCCTAATATCGACAGATTGGCCGGGGAAGGGATACGTTTTACCCATGCTTACGGCTGTTCTTTTTGCGCTCCTGCCAGAGCCAGTCTGATCTGTGGAGTCCACGATGTTCACGCCGGCCGATGGACCTTCACCAAAGCGGGCGTCTACAAGGAATTGGATAAAGGCATGATGACGCTCGAGCAAGTGTATGAATTGATTCACAACACCGGAATCCAGAGCGGGCCGGACGATGTCTATCTTCCGCAAATTCTCAAACAGGCCGGATATGCCACCGGACAAATCGGCAAGCTGGAGTGGGGGTTCGCAACGACCGGCTACGAGATCGCGAAGCATGGCTGGGATTATCATTTCGGCGATTATGACCATCAAAGATGCCACGGCTATTATCCGACCTTTCTTTTTGAGAACGGACAGAAGGTGGACATCGAGGGGAATACGCTGATCGACTGCGGCGCTAGACGAAGCGCTTTTGAAGACGGTGAAAGAATCGATATGACGGGCAGACGGATTTACTCCCAGGATTTATACGATCAAAAGCTGCTCGAATATATCCGGCAGCACCGGGATGTCCCGTTCTTTCTGTACCATCCGTCGCAGCTTCCCCACGGGCCGGTATTTTATCCGGATATTCACCCGTCGGTGGCGGATAATCCCGAGCTTACGGATATTGAAAAAGAGTTCGCGTCCATGGTGCTGCGGCTCGACCGGACAGTCGGATTAATCTTAGATGAATTGGACGCCCTGAACCTTGCGGAGGACACCATTGTAATCTTCAGTTCAGATAACGGCCATACGCTGGCGTATTCGCAGCCCGGAAGAACTTCGGGACAAGAGCTGCTCAGCGGCAGGCCCATCGACAATATTCAGACCAAATTTCACTCGGATACATGCGGTGACGTGTTTGACGGCAATGACGGCATGGCCGGACTGAAGCTGACAAGCTGGGAAGGGGGAGTGAGAATTCCCTATCTGATCCGCTGGCCCGGTACCATCCAGCCTCACAGCGTCACGGACCGCTTGATCGCGAACTATGACCTGATGCCGACTCTGGCTGAACTGGCCGGTGCAGAGATGCCGGGGAATAAAGACGGTGTTTCCTTTGCCTCGCTTATTAACAATGAAGCCGGCGCCTTCGCAGGACATGAATATGTGGTTTATGCCAGTTATTTGGGACCTGCGATTGTCACGGGGGACGGATGGAAGCTGCGGTGCGTCGTCCATACGGATAAATATAAGCTCGGCCCGTTCGGCGCTTTTATCAACCAGATCGACGATGCGGTGGAATACCAGCTTTATCACATTAAGGAGGATTACCGCGAGGACAACAATGTGGCAGAACAATATCCGCAAAAGGTTCTGGAGCTTAGACAGAAGCTTGTCAAGGAATGCGACGGCAATCTGTTGAACGGAACGCCGCAGGCGCACTTTGCTTTTTACGGCAATTATGAACCCATTTAGGAGGAGAACCAATGAATATTAAAAAGGTTATTCCCGGCATGCTGAGTCTTGCGCTGGCATCCGCTCTTGTCCTCGCCCCATCCCAGACCGACAAGGCTGATGCGGCTGTCGTCAATTATTCGCTTACCCTGTCCGACACCAATGTAGGCACCACTCCGAGATTTTTGGGGGAGAATGTGACAGCGATTGGCGGTCTGACCGATTCGGAAAAAGAGTGGATTAAGAACAGCGGCGCCAACACGGCCCGGATCTGGTTTAATGATTTTGATTTTGAGCCTGCCAACGACAATGGTCCTTATGGAAACGGAGTCAGCAATCTGACCAGCTTTAACGCAGCGAAAAATGCGGTCATAAGTAACCCGGCGAACAATACGTACATCAATTGGAATGCTTTTGATACGGCTTTTGATGATAGTCATACAGGGATAGACAACGTTCTGGGCTTCTTTCAGGCCAACGGCATTACGCCGCTTGCTGTTTTGCGCACGGATGTTGAAAGCAACGACCCCGATGGCATCTGGCTGCCTTCTACTCTAACTGGTTGGCAGGATTACTGGGAATGGTGGGAATACTGCTTCGCGATCTCCTACCATCTTTATCATGATTATGGCTTCTCGGAATTTGAAATCGGCAATGAAGTGAATTTGGATAACCGGTATACTCCGCAGGAGTATGCGATATTGCTGCAATACGCCAATGATGCGATTCAATCGGCTGTGCATGCCGTCAACCCGACCGCTACGCCAGGCGTTTCACTCAGCGCGTTCGGAGCCAATGTGTATTTGAATCCCACGGTGGGATCGTATTTATCCGATGTACTGAATGCGAACGGCACAGGAATCGATTCTTTGGCCGCAGACAACTATTCAAATTACGTCAGCTACCACAACTATCAGAATCCGGACAAATTCAATAACGGCGGCTCAAATCCCGATCCGGTCTATACGATTACCGGCATCCAGGATGCAATCGCAAATAATAACCCGGACGGTAAATATGAGAATTTAATGATCACCGAAGGCAATTTGAAAGTTGGAGACGTCAACCCGGATGATTATAACAACAACGCGCTGCTGGCTAAACTGGTCATCCAATTAGTAAACAGAGGTAAAAGCGAGGCGGCAGGTTCCAGTTATCTCCGTGGCTTCTGGAAGTTCCGGTTTACAAGCTCTACCGTTACCTCCACCTTCCCGGATAATGGCTCCACGGTAACAACGCCGGCTTCCACACCGGAAATTGATCATGCGCATCAGTATTATTTTACCTATAACTTGATCACCAAAGCGCTGAAGGCCCGGAAAGAGGTAGTGTCGGCAACAACCACGCTGCCGCAAGATCAGGTTATCGTAACGAAGGATGATGATTATTATTACATTTTAAATACCAACACGAGCACAACGGATTCGCAAAAAATTACCGTGAATACCTCCGGGATCGGCATAACGAATGCTCCGGTGTACATTATGGGCAGCAGTCCCGTTAACCAGGGAAAGAAGTGGGAGAACCAGATTACGAACGGAGTACTGACGCTGAATGTGAATGCCAACGCCGTTGTGCTTGTTCGTATTCCGAGAAACTATGTGGCCAAGACCATCTCTTCAATCAGCATTTCGCCATCGTCATCGATTACGGTCAATCCGTACGGAGCCAGAAATTTCACCGCCACAGCACACTATACGGATGCAACAACGGCGGATATTACGGACCGGGTGGCCTGGGCTTCCTCGAATAACGCCAATGTCAAAATGCTGGATACGGGATTGGCCTACGGCCTGACGAGCGGTACGCAAGCTACAATTACCAGCAGCTATCAAGGGGTTACCTCAAATGCAGTGACGTTCAGTGTGAACTAGGACCCTAATTCCGAATCATGTTATGGGAGGAGTCAGCCAAAATGAGATTAATGAAGGTATCGGTTATCGCACTCGTTATCGTTACCGCAATATTCGGGTCAAGTTCCGCGGAGGCGGCCAGTGTCTCCTTCGAGACGCCCGGAACCTTGATTGGCAGCTTTAATACGGATCTGATCCATGAGTCGTCGGGACTTGCAGCCAGCCGTCAAAATGCCAATGTCCTCTATACGCATAATGATTCCGGAGATATTGCCAGATTCTTTGCAGTCAACACTAGCGGCAATCTGCTGGGTATTTATCAATTGGATGGCGCGACTGCAACAGATTGGGAGGATATGGCCGTAGGGCCGGGGCCCGTAGCCGGCGTGAATTACGTCTATTTAGGGGATATCGGGGACAATTCGTCCAACCGCAACGGCACGACAAGACCGAATGTTGCGATTTATCGCACACCTGAACCAACGGTCAGCAACCCGCCAACCCCTCCAGATCCAACGGCTGTTACCACTCAGCACATCAGTTCGGCCAACTGGGAAAAAATCATTCTGCAATACCCCGGCGGGCCGACAAACAGTGAAGCGCTAATGGTTGATCCGGTGACAGGAGATTTGTTCCTGGTCATGAAAGAGCATACGGACGGAGACCCCGCTCTGAAAAACCGGGTGTGCAAGGCGAGCAAGGCAAGCCTAGACGCTTACGCGGATACAGGGAATGTATTGACCATGACGCAGGTTGCGCTGGTTACTCCCCGTCTCAACTCCGTGCGGACCGTCGGACCGACAGCCGCCGATATTTCGCCCGATGGCAGCCTGATTCTTATTAAAAATCTGGAAGAAGCATTTATCTGGCAGAGAAGCCCGGGAGAAAGCGTCGAGTCGGTACTGGCGGGCAATGAGGTTGCCCCAATTTATGTCCCCGTTGCGGTAGGGCAGACGCTGTCAGTTGGCAACGGAGAGGCGGCAACGTTTGCGGCGGACGGGAGCAAATTTTATACCGTGACCGAAGGCGGCAATCATTTTGGCTATTTTAATAAAAGCGTCTCATCCTCAAGCGACCTTATCATAACGCATACGGACACACCCCCGACAATTGACGGCTCATGGACAAGCGTGGATAACTGGGGAGATGCGGCGGCATACCAGACGAATAACGTGATCAACGGAACGGTAACGAACGATACGGATTTAAGCAGCAATAACCGGATTCTATGGGATTCCGCGAACCTGTATCTTTGGCTGAACGTAACGGATGATGCGAAGACCTATGATTCGGGCACAACCACCTCAGCGGATGACAGCATCGAGATTTATATCGATGGTGACAACAGCAAATCCGCTACATACGGACCGGATGATTTCCGTTACGTGTTCCGCTGGAACGACCCGGCAGTCTATGAGAAAATACACGGCGCCACCACAGGCGTTGCCTTCGCAACGAGCAACAACGCTTCCGGATATAAGGTGGAAGTGAAGATTCCGTGGTCCACTTTGGGTGTCAGCTCGCCGGCAGCCGGTAAACAGCTCGGGTTCGAAATCCAAATCAACGACGATGACGATGGAGGTGCGCGTGACGGCAAAAAAGCCTTCTACGGCACCGATGACACGGCCTGGCAGAATCCAAGCAAATTTGGGACTGCCGAGCTTCAATAAGATCTTTTTAAAATGAGGAGTTAGAATGAAAAGGGAGATTGCCCGAGCATATGAATGACACGAGACCCAATATCATTTTTATCATGAGCGATGACCATGCCGCCCACGCCATGAGCTGCTACGACAGCAGAATCAATCAGACGCCGAATCTTGACCGGATTGCTAATGAAGGAACCCGGTTCGATAATTGCTTTTGCACCAATTCGATTTGTGCTCCAAGCCGCGCTACCATTCTGACGGGACTCTACAACCATATTAACGGTGTTAAAACATTGCGGGACAGCCTGGACAACCGGATAACGACCTTTCCATCATTGCTTCAGAAGGCGGGCTATCAGACGTCCATTATCGGCAAATGGCATTTGGGCCACGGGCCCGAGAACGATCCGGCGGGATTCGATCATTGGAGTATTTTTCCCGGTCAGGGGAGCTACTTCGATCCGACATTTATTGAAAACGGCGTGGAGAAAAAAGTAAGCGGGTATGTGACCGACGTGGTGACGGATTTATCCATCGATTGGATGAACGGACGCGACAGGGAGAAGCCGTTCCTGCTGCTGTGCCATCATAAGGCGCCGCACCGCCACTGGCTGGTGGATGAGAAGCATGCCCATCTCTATGAGGATACCGATATTCCGGAGCCGCCGACTTTTGACGATGATTATTCGAACCGGTCCAGGGCGGCAGCTGCAGCCAGGATGACCATTGAGAGGGACATGAATGAGAAAGATTACAAAGCCCCGCTGCCTGCCGGTTTAACGGAGAGAGAGCTCAAAAGCTGGAAGTATCAGCGTTATATCAAAGACTACTTGCGGTGTATCGCTTCCATTGACGATAACGTTGGCCGGATTCTAGATTATCTCGATGAGGAGGGGCTAACGGACAACACGATAGTCATTTACACCTCGGATCAGGGATTTTTCCTCGGCGACCATGGCTGGTACGATAAGCGGTTTATGTACGAGGAGTCCCTGCGTATGCCGTTTATCGTGCGGTATCCGAAGGAAATCAAACCGGGAAGCACAGTAACGCAAATTGCGGTGAACGTTGACTTTGCGCCAACCCTGCTAGAATATGCCGGCGTCCCTGTTCCTGAAGAGATGCAGGGTTACAGCCTGCGTCCTTTGCTCAGTGGAGAAACGCCCGGAAACTGGCGCACGGCCATGTACTACCGTTATTGGATGCATCTGGCCCAGCATAATGTATGCGCCCATTACGGGATCCGCACGGACCGGTACAAACTCATTTATTACTATGGCGAGGCATTGGGCGCAACTGGAGCCATTGATGAATCCTGGACGCCGGAATGGGAATTGTTCGATTTGGAGTCCGATCCGATGGAATTAAACAATGTGCACGCCAATCCGGCTTACTCGGAGGTCGTCAAGCAATTACACGAGCATCTGGATAGCCTGCGCAGAGAAATCCGGGATTTGGACTAGCCGCCCGCGAATTTATGGTGGCCCATATCGCAACGATGAGATAAAGTATCTACAAGAGACGATTTAAGTGACGAGGAGGGTGAATAATAATGGGCTGCGGTATCGCAACACTGGAACATCGGCATGTAGGCGTGATGTGGAAGACGGTTTCGGAGGACTGCAACCTGGCCTGCGATTACTGCTATTACAGTACATGCGGCGGCAAGCCGGGACCGAAGATCAACCGGATTGATTCCGCCATTCTGGAGAAATTCATTAAGGAATATATGGCCCGTTCGCGGGGAGCAGCTTCTTTTGCTTGGCAAGGAGGCGAGCCACTGCTGGCGGGCCTGGAGTTCTTCGAGGAGGTCGTGTCGCTTCAGGCCCGCTACGCGCCGAAGGGGACAAGCATCGGCAATTCCATTCAGACGAACGGTACGCTGATTAACGACCGCTGGGCGGCATTTTTTAAAAAATACAATTTTCTGGTCGGCGTCAGCCTGGACGGTCCTGAAGCTATTCATGATGCGCGGCGGGTGGACTCGCGCGGGCAGGGCAGCTTTCACCGGGTAATGAAGGGAATTGAGCATTTACGGCGGCATAACGTGGATTTCAACATCTTGTCCGTGATTCACAAAGGCAATGTGGGACAAGCGGCAGAGATCATGGCTTTCTTTGAACAGGAAGGCTTCAGCTACGTCCAGTTCATTCCTTGCATGGATTTCCGGTCGCAGGAGCCGGACAAGCCGGGTGTTTACGATATTACGCCTGCGGAATACGGCCGATTTTTGCGTGAAGCCTTCGATTATTGGTATAACGAAGGAAATCCGCGGATTTCCGTGCGTTTTTTTGACAACATGCTGGCCGGTTATACGAACCGGGAGGCGGAGCTGTGCATTCATCGGGCCGAGTGCCCGACGACGCTCATTCTAGAACAGAATGGGGACGCCTATCCGTGCGACTTTTTTATTTCTCCGGAATGGAAAATCGGCAATGTGGCGACACATTCCATTGAAGACCTTCTGAAGCATCCGTTGTACGATCGTTTTCTCGGGATGAAGCCTGCGCTCCCCGAGGGCTGCCGAAGCTGTGAATGGAAAAGTCTCTGTCATGGCGGTTGCCCGCGCAACCGGGAATGGGGAGCGGAGCTTGAAGCTAAGGGCAGAGATTATTTTTGCGCCAGCTATAAGGAGATTTATTCGTACGCGGACGAACGGATGAAGCAGCTTGGAGACAGCGTCAGAAGCAACCTGTTCCGCCAGAACGTGCAGTATCACTTAAAAGGAAAGCTCCCGGGCCGCAACGATTCTTGCGCCTGCGGCAGCGGCAAGAAATATAAGCAGTGCTGCTTGGGACTGGTGACGCCAATTTAAACTCGGCAGGTGTTTATACAAAGTCCGTACAATATCGCTATTGCAACATACTCTTTAAACAAAAAATCGCGGCCCTGGAGGCCTCGATTTTTTGTTGTTTTATATAGTTTTCCATATTTTATTCACAGCAGTGCACACTTAATTCAAGAAGTAATACTTCATTATTAATAAGGAGAATTCAAAATGGATGGTTTTACTAAAAAGGAATGGATCGATTATTTAAATAAGCTTCAAGATAATGAAAGAAAAAAGATGGCTTCATCAGGGTTAAACAACTGGACACTATTGGTTGCGGTAAGTGGTATTTCATACCCTTTAGTTAAACAGTTTCTAAATATTGATTTTTTTAATCGCTTTACACTATTAGGGTTTGTGATATCACTTAATATTTTGATTTCATTATTTGATGTTATTAATGTTGAGTTTAGGTTTCGTAAAGTATCCCATTATAGAAAAGCGAACAGTAGTGATTTGGGCAAACTAATTAAACATATAACTAATGTGTTTGAAACATTTGCTATTTTTATATCTATTATTTTTAATTTGGTGGCTTTGTTTGAATACCCGGAATTTACTATAGTGTTTGTTGTTTTTCTTTTTAGATATTGCCAAAATCTTATTAATACTCTTTTTGGTGATAGAATTGTTAAATATATCGAGAAGAATAAGGGAAGTCAAATACAGAATAAAGATGGCTATCCGACATTTATACATCGTATTATGCTGTATGGGTTCTTCATAATTAGTTTTATTCCTTTAAAATATACGAAATCAATAAATCATTCAGAGGTAATATCTCAAGCATTCATTAATGGTCTATTTTTGCTTGTTGTTCTGGTACTTCTATTTTTGTTATTGAAAATTTGCATTAAGAAACTCAAAATAGCTTGGCTCGAGGAAATGGAAAAACAGGTTGTTTTTGATAAAATTGAACTGGGAGATATAAAGCAAACTCTTGAATCTGGGTATTTTAGTATTGTTTCAATAGAGGATATTTTTTAAGTTGGGGCGTAGATTTTCAAGAGTATTCCTATGCATTAAGGATATCACCTTCAACCGGTTCATCGGCGGTATGGACCACGACTGGAACGATCCGTCGGTGCTTCTCGCAATCGGATGCGCCGGAGAAGATTATTATATCGTTGAAGAGGCCTATGCCCAGCACGTGAACGTACTGGTTGTTAGCGACAGCGGAGAACTTGAAGATTGTCTGGTCAAGCGCTACATAGAAATGGACGCCAAATACCATTTCGAAACGATATGGGCGGACCCATCAGAACCGGAACGTAAATAAGATCTTCCAGTCAAAGAGGCGGATAACGCTATAGGGCAAGGTATTCGCGAGGGATCGACGCTTTACAAGGGGAAAGCCGGAACAGGGAAGCCGAATCTTTTCGTCAACCGTGAATGCAAGAACGAAATCAAGGAAACGGAGAATTACAAATGGAAAGAGCGGGATGGACAACAGCAGGAAGAACCCGAGGACAAGAATAACCATACTCAAGACTCAAAACTCAAAACGTTATGCTCTTTATAATGAACGAAACGTAGATACGGGTTATTCTTTTGGTTAAGAAGGTAAATATTCCTTTGTGTCGAATTAGGAAGACTGGAGGGATATTATGGATAATGGAGATAAGAAATGCTTTATAGTCACACCTATTGGTAATGATAATTCCGATATTAGAAGAGCCGCCGAGGGAGTTATAGATGCAGTAATTATGCCGACTCTAATAGACCTTGGATTTTTAGAGTCTAACATTACAGTTGCTCATCGAATGCCCCAGCCTGGATCAATCAATAAGCAAGTGATTCAGAGAGTGCTATATGACGATCTAGTAATTACCAACCTAACCGGATTAAACCCGAATGTAATGTATGAATTAGCCATTAGACATGCAGCCAGAAAACCTGTTGTACAAATATGTGAAGAAGGAACAAAACTACCATTTGATATCGTTGAGGAACGAACGATATTTTATACAGATGATATGATGGGAGTTACTCAACTTCAAATCAAATTGAAACAAACAGTTTTGGAAGCAATAAAAGACGAAGTGCCCGACAATCCGTTGTATAGAGTTATTGAGGGTGCAATAATCCAAAAATCAGAAATCAGTAGTGTAGAAGAATATATTTTAAGAAGGTTGGATGGAATCGAACAAGCAATTGTATTAAACACATCAAATACACACGCTCCAAACTTAAATAAATTAAACAATTCTAAAACAATGCGGAACCAAAAAGTATTTTACTTTAAATTTGCAGGCAACGAGATTACTACAGATACAATTGAAACGATTCTTAAGAGGGCTATATTAAATTCAAACAGATATGCTGAATTAATAAGAGTAAGCGAGGTTGTAGTACCTGATGAAATCTCTGAAGGCAAGCGAGTGTTCATAATTTACATATACGATCCTACTGGCGAGACATCAACAAAATTTATTCAACAATCTTTATTAGAGTTCGTGACTGGGTTTGAAGTAATGGAAACAGCTTGAGTTAATTCCGTAGTAACTTCACAACAAACCCATGCTATATTGTAAATAGAAGAATATGAACGAAAAAGAAGGTCGGGAAACTTTTCCTAACCTTCTTTTAATTTATATAGAGTATTTTCTATATATTAGTTCAATCGTTTCTCTGTAGCTCATGCCTTTAAAATAACACTCCAAATATTTGTTGTATTTTTCACGATCATGTAAACAGCAGTATACAAGCCAATTATCCAACAAACTGAGATACCTAACCATTTAACTCACTCCTCTGGTGACTTCAATTATATTGTTTCCATTATCGAAAGAAATTAACAGAAATGAGGTGAAAAATTGGGCGTAAGACAAAGGATCATTCCTTGGTTGGAAGTAGGACGGACAAAAAACGAGCCTGATCGGCAGAACGAACCATTCTCACAGTCGTTTGGTTGGTGGACCAGAAGCGGAAGTAAACAGTCTGTTCCTAAGAGAACACCGGCAAATCTTCGAACGCTGAGTGAATCTTCAGTATCTCGTCGGGCAATAAACCTTATTAAGGATGGCATTACAAAGTTAAACTGGTCCGTGGCGGCCGTTGACGAAAACGACAACGAGAAATACCGCGATATCTGCAAAATCATTGAGTGGTCACTGCATAAGCTGAACCCCGGCGACTCCTTTCGTTCGTGGCTTGAGCAGATTATCGAGGATATGCTGGTCGCCAGCGCAGGCAGCTCTGAGATTCTGAAAGCAGGCGATCCACTGCGTCCGTTTCGAATGTATCCTGTCGATACTTTCTCAATAGAGCTTTATCCGCAATGGGATGGAAAACCAGTTTCCCTCAGTTCCTCTGCTAAAGCCAACGGGTGTATCCGTTAATTAGGTTTCAGGATATAATATTGAACAAAGGAGCTGATGAACATGTACCTCGAATTAAAGGATAAAAGCGGGAAAGTGTACCGTTCCTTTATAAATGACAAACAAAAGCCTGTCATTATTATTAATGGCACAGAGTATGAAGTATCGGGATTGATTCCTTCTCAAGAAAGCTCGGATGCTCTTACAGCATCTCAAATTGCCGAGCTTGATACTGACCCGGTCATCGAAGAAATGATCAAGCAGTCCAAACATGAGATAAAGCGCGGTTTAACATTTTCCTCAAAACAAATGATTGATATGATAAAAAACGGAGAACTTTAAATGGAAGTAGTCTGGAGTAACCGCGCGGCTAAAAGTTTTTCCAAGATAGAAAGTATTCATTTTTCACAAGAGGAGACGACAGCATATAAATTAAAGCTATTACAACGAATTGAAGATAAAGTGCTTCGTTCAGGAAAGCAGTTCCCTTCCAGAACTTATGAGAATACCTATTACATTCGTATTGATAGCTATATTGTTTCCTACGAGCCGTCTTCTGATGGCTCTAAATACATAATAACTGCGTTTAAGCATGGCAGACAAAACGATAAATATTAAAATGCTTGACGAAGTAAATCTTAAAAGTCTTAGCCCCGAGCCAAGGCCGTAGCTTCGCATTTATGTTTTTTCTTTTTCACGGGGGTCTGTCCACCCAGCCCCCGCCTCCCGCGTGCTTATTGAAGCACCAGTTCACCAAAAAACCCGCTTTGATGGTAATCCGGCGAGGCTGAAGCGACCCGGTTCCAGCACCCGTAATGAGGAATTGGCGTTTCGTCTCCACATTTATAGAAGTTGCCCCGGAAGGCCCGGCCGGACTCTGCTCTGAAACCGTGAAACCGGGTTTGCAGCCAGTCAAAAGGAATGGAGAACGCCAGCTCCCAATACGTGTCCCCGCTGTGTTTATCAACTTGGTTAACCGCTGTTTCGATTTGAAAAATCGCCGGAGAATCCGAAAGGGTAATCCGGTCCTCCCGTCCTTCACCTATCTGCAAGAGAATAGTCCCGGCAGCATTAAACTCGAAGTTAAGATAACGGGGGTCTGAACCGGGAAGAGGCTGTATGAAAAATTCGACGCAGCTGTCTGTGTAGACCGGATCATTCTGCTCGTGATACCTGACAAGCGGGTCCTTTTCAAAAGTCTTGAAACGGATGTGCAGCCGCTCGGTTGTGTAATACAGCCGGACCTCGACCTTGGGGGTATACCCGTTGTCAAGCCAAAGATACCGGTCAACGTCAAGCGGGGAAATATCCTTCCATTCTGTTGAACCTGAATTCCTGGCAATTGTGTACAATCGTGTTTCGTTCATGGCAGGCGCCTCCTTTTGGTGGATAACAGAGTAAAGTGCGAAAATGGGCCTCATATAGCCTCATCCAGTTAGCCTCACAAAATCCGGGAAAGCTTGCGGTACGCTCGGGGGGAAATACCCTCCTGGGCCGAAAAGGTTCTGCTGAAATAGTGGATATCCGGATAACCGACCCGCTCCCCAACCTTCTCAATAGGCCAATCTGTTTCCCTGAGCAGCTTGCGCGCTTCCCGTTGCCGGATGGAACGGAGATACTCGCCCGGAGGCATGCCGGCAATCTGACGAAACAATTTGGAAAAATGGTCCTCGTGCAGGTTCATCAATGCGGCCATCGACCGGTTGGTCCAGCCTGCGGCGGGCGCGGCTTCGATATCTTCCATCAGCGTCCGAATCCGTTCACCGTGCACGGATGCTTTAGCCAGACGGCGCGAGCTTTGCGTGCGCAGCAGGGAAGTCAGAATGCCAAGCATCAATCCCCGGCAGACCAGCTCATAACCGGGCGGGCGCATCGTAAACTCCTGCACGAGCTGTTCCATGGCATGGACGCACTCGGGAGGCGGCGAATACACCGGATCTTCGGATAAGGGTAAAAAGGGTGCAGCTACCGCTTCCACAGCGAATTTTTCAGGAATCACTTCCTCTTCATTGACCACCATATCTTCTTCGCACAAAATACGGGATTCGCCGAAAAAATCAAAATGGATGCCGAGCAGCTTCGCGGGAGTCGTTGAGATCGAATTCTGATGATAGACGCCGGGAGCAAGAAAAATTAGCTGGCCGGGCGTCAGGGAATGAAGCGTTCCATTCATCCTTGTCGTCAGTTCCCCTTGGCGGACATACAGCAGCTCGAAATCATACAGCCTTCTTTCGGGAAAGCTGCAGGGCTGGAGGTTTTGAAACTGGGCGTAATGGATGCCTGGCGACCACTCACGGTATGGCGTTTCTCTTTTCAGGAAATGCTCTCTTCCATGCATTGTTAGACCTCCCAAAGTAAATGGGGAAAACAAAATATTTAGACCGGAATAATGCAAAAAATATCTTTTTCCCCTAAATAAATTAAATTTTAAATCTAATATACTATAAATAAGATAAGGGAAAAAGCTGAAAAAAGTCTGATTTCTATAAAACGGAAAATAACAAAAGAAGCTGAGGGTGATCAAAGTGAAAAAAGGGATTAACATTTGGTCGTTCCGTGAAGGAACGCCTATCGCGGAATGTGTTCGTTTGGCTAAAGCGGCAGGATTTGACGGAATAGAATTATCGCTGAATGAGTCCGGTGAAATGGGGATGCAAACGAGCGAGAAGGAAGCGCGCGCACTTCGGGAGTCGATCGGCGAGGCGGGTCTGGAGATTGCGGGACTGGCTACGGGACTGTATTGGTCCTACGCGATGACCAGTGAATCGGAATCCAACCGGACCAAGGCGATGGATGTGTGCAAGAAGCAACTGGAGCTGGCGGCTGTTCTTGGAGCCGATACGATCCTGGTCATTCCGGGTGCGGTCGGCGTGGATTTCATCCCGGGCTGCGAGGTTGTCGATTATGACAAAGCTTACGACAGAGCGCTGGAGGCAATCGGAAAGCTGGCGCCGGAAGCCGAGCAATTGGGCGTTTCCATCGGCATCGAGAATGTATGGAATAAATTTCTGCTGTCCCCGCTTGAAATGCGCGGCTTCATTGACGCGATCGGCTCCCGCTTCGTAGGCTCGTACCTGGATGTGGGGAATATCGTTCATTCCGGCTATCCGGAGCAGTGGGTGCGGATTCTGGGCGACCGGATCAAGAAGGTGCATTTCAAAGATTACCGCCGGGAAGCGGGAGGCCTGCACGGGTTTGTGGACCTGCTCGCCGGGGATGTGGATTATCCCGCTGTCGTGAACGCCCTTCGGGAGATCGGATACGACGATTATGTCACAGGCGAGATGATTCCTGCTTACAAGCATTATACGGAGCAAATTATCTTCAATACTTCCGCGTCCATGGATGCTATTTTGGGGCGTTCGAGTTATTAAATCTAAGCGGGAGTGTGAGAAATGCTTAAAGTAGGACTGGTAGGATTCGGTTTCATGGGCCGGATGAACTTTGATCATTACGTCAAGCTGAATGAAGACGGCTATCCGATCACTCTGACGGCGGTCTGCGACCCGCGGATTGAAGAATTGAAGGGCCAAAAGGCAAACGGAAATATGAACACGGCCCGTGAAGTATACGACTTGTCCGCCTATCATCTATATCGAGATTTGGAAGACATGCTGGCAAACGAGGAACTGGATGCCGTCAGCCTGGCGGTCCCTACGTATCTGCATGCCGAAATGGCTTGTTCGCTGATGGAACGGGGCTATCATGTATTCTGTGAGAAGCCGATGGCCCGGCATTCGGCGGAGGCGCTGAAGATGGCGGAAACGGCGGTGCGGACCGGGAAGAAGCTGATGGTGGGCCATTGTCTCCGGTTCTGGCCGGCTTACGAATATTTGAAGGAAAAGATAGAGAGCGGAGAATTCGGCCAAGTTACAGCGGGCTATTTCTACCGGGGCTCCGGCGCGCCGAAGGGCTGGCTGGTGAATGATGAGCTGAGCGGCGGCTGCATGATGGATATGCATGTCCACGACACCGATATGATTCAACATCTGTTCGGGAAGCCGGACAAGGTTTCGGCGCTCGGGCGGAATGTCCTGCCGGGGAGCGGGTACGATATCGTTTCCTCTCATTATCACTATAAGGATGGAAAGGTAATCAACGCGCAGGCAGATTGGACGCTGGAGGGGGATTTTGGCTTTTATATGGGCTACCGGGTCAATTTCGAACGGGGCAATATCGTATTTGACGGCAGTACGGTCAAAGTGAATCCGAACAGTCAGCCCGGCTTTAAGGCATATCTCTCTCCGCATACGGGCTATTATCGGGAGTTGGTTTATTTCTTGGATGCGGTTCTTCAAGATAAGCCCGTTAGCGTTTGCGCGCCGGAAAGTACGGCCCAGTCCATCGAAATTATTGAGGCTGAAATGGAATCCGCCCGGCATGAAGGGGCATGGGTTACACTTTTTTGAACGATATCAATTAGCGGGGTGATTTCTGGCATGTTGAAAATAGGATTGATCGGTTTCGGATTTATGGGCCGGATGCACTTTGACAATTATGTCCGGTTAATGGAGGAAGGCTGCCCTGTTACGCTCACCGCGATCTGCGATCCGCGGATCGAAGAGCTGAAAGACGGCAAAGCGGGCGGGAATATGACCACGGCCCGTGAAGTGTATGATTTGTCCGCTTACAATCTCTACACAGATCTGGAGGAAATGCTGGCGAACGAGCAGCTCGATGTCATCGATATTGCGGCTCCCACGTATCTGCATGCCGAAATGGCCTGTTCGCTGCTGGAGCGCGGCATCCATGTATTCTGCGAGAAGCCGATGGCGAGGCATTCGGTGGACGCCTGGAAGATGGTCGAAACAGCTAAACGCAACGGGAGGAAGCTCATGATTGGGCAATGCCTCCGTTTTTGGCCGGGCTATGAATACTTGAAGGATGTTGTAGACAGCGGCAAGTTCGGCCAGACGACGGAAGGCTATTTCTACCGGGGCTCCGGAGCCCCGAAGGAATGGTTCCTCGATGAAAAGCTCAGCGGCGGCTGCATTATGGACATGCATATTCACGACACGGATATGATCAACTATCTGTTCGGCAAGCCGGAGAAAGTATCGACTCTTGGGCGCAATGTGCTCCCGGGAAGCGGATACGATATCGCCTCCACCCATTATTATTATAAAGATGGAAAAGTCATCAATGCCCAGGTGGACTGGACGCTGAAGGGGGATTTCGGTTTTTACATGGGGTATCGTGTCAATTTCGAACGGGGCAATGTGGTGTTTGACGGAAGCCGGGTCAAGGTGAATCCGAATGACGGACCGGGCTTTACCCCGGAGATTTCCCCGGATGCCGGCTATTACCGTGAGTTGGATTATTTCCTGGATGCGGTCATCCATGACAAGCCCGTTGCCGTGTGTACACCTGAAAGCGCGGCGGAATCCCTTGAACTCGTGGAAGCGGAGATCGAATCGGCAGATGCCCAAGGGGAATGGGTGAAGCTCGTCTAAATAAGATGAGAGCCGCACCGATCAATGCTGTGCATTAAAGAACCGGGTTTTGCTGCGGGCAAAGCCCGGTTCTTTTTCCAAAAGTCAATGTTTGTAACTTATTATTCATCATGCTATCATTTTCAGGTAGAATAAGTGCAAATATTGGTTTGAAGGGGAAGGCCTAATGAAGAAGATCAAAAAAGTTCAGACACACGAAATGGTTTCGAAAGAAATCAAAGATTATATTCAGCAAAACAATTTGAAGAAAGGAGACAAGCTGCCTTCCGTAGAGCAAATTATGGAAAATCTTGGCGTCGGCCGTTCTTCCATCCGCGAGGCGATCCGCTATTTGGAGGCTTTGGATATTATTGAAGTCCTTAACGGCAAAGGGATATTCGTCAAAGAACCGTCCTTGTATCAATTATCGACCAAATTTACGGTAGAGGATGAGAAATCCGCGCTTCTTCAGCTATGCGATGTCCGCAGAGGCTTGGAGGGAATTGCGGTGGAGCTGGCGGCGACACGGGCCACTAGGGAGCATTTGGACGAGATGTGGTATTATTACGAGCTGATCGGCAAGACGACCGGAGCGGAAAGCTCTATCGCGGATATGAAGTTCCACCAGGCGATTTACCGGGCTTCGGGCAACGTCATTCTGCAGGAAATCATCGGATCGATCTGGAATACGTTTGTCGAGTTTTGGCGGGCGCCGTTTGGCAACAAGGACTTTTTCTATGACAGTTACCCGTTCCACAAATCCGTCGTTGAAGCGATCGAGGAGAAGGATGCGCAGAAGGCGAGAGAAGAATTCAATAAAATGATGGACGTCATGGTGAGAGCAATCACGGAAGTTGAGTAAACTTACCTGACATAAGGATTGACATGGACGGATGAGGGATGTTAAGATTCATTAAGAATTTAACTGAATTATTGTTCTTTCAATGCAAAATCAGTAGTAGATTGAATGTTGATGGCACGTAACTTGACATAACGGGAAGGTCTTGGAAAGCAGAATTAGGTTTTTCAGGCTCTTACCTGTCAGACAGGTTCACAGCATTACTAGCAGCCAGATATTTCCTCCAGCTGATCCCCTGAAGAGAGGGTGAGCAGGAGCCTGCGCCTCAACCTGTATGACAGCATGACAGTATGGCAACTTGGCTGCAGCATGAATGAGAATTATGAAGGGACTATGGACCTTTTATAATAATATTTTTCTGAATGAGGGGGATTTTTGTGAGAATCGGTAAAAAATTGTTCGCATCAACTTTATTGCTCGTAACGGCACTCAGCTCGTTAACCGCATGCGGGAGCGGGACAAGCAGCGAAGGAGCTGCGGGAAGCGGCTCTTCCGAACAAGTAAAGATCCGAATGATCGAAAGCTTGACCAGCCCGGCCCGGACGGAAGTCCTCAAGCAAATGGTCAGCAAATTTGAAGAGGCTAATCCGGGGATTGATGTCGAGCTGATCTCCCCGCCGCTGGACAGCGCCGATACCAAAATTGCACAAATGCTGTCTTCCAAAGCGGATGTCGATGTACTGGAAGTCAGAGATTCCACCGTCAAGCAATTCGTAACGAACAACTGGATTGCCGACTTGTCGGCCTACACGTCCAAGTGGTCCGGTTACGGCACGCTGAACACCAGCGCACAGATGTCCGCCAATTATATAGAGAACAAGCCTTATTACATTCCTTACGGCCTGTATGAAAAAATATTGTTCTACCGCACCGACTGGTTCAAGGAAAAAGGACTGGAAGCGCCCAAGACATGGGAAGACCTGTACGAAGCGGCTAAAGCGATCACCGATCCGTCCAAGAACCGTTACGGCTACTCCTTCCGGGGCGGAAAAGGCGCCGACAGCTATATTGTCGATATGATCCGTGACTACAACGGAACGAACACCAATCCCGAAGACGCCATGTTCCTGAAGAACGGCAACACGATATTCAGTACGCCGGAAGCCAAGCAGGCTCTGGAGAACCACCTGAATATTTATAAAGACGGCGCACCGAAAGATTCGGTGAACTGGGGATTCGCGGAAATGGTCGAAGGGTTTGAAGCGGGAATTACCGGCATGCTGATTCAAGATCCGGATGTCATCGACGTCGTCAAGCAAAAAATGGGCGAAGGCACCTGGAGCACGGCGGCTATCCCGGCAGGTCCTTCCGGCGTTACCCACTTTAAAGTCGGCGCTGCCGGATGGGGAATGGCAGCCCATTCCGAGCATAAAGACGAAGCTTGGAAATTGATCGAGTTCATGTCCAGCCCAGAAGAGAATGAATTTTTCACCCAAAAAATCGGTCTGATTCCCGTGCATACAACCGCCTCGGAGAACGACTTCTACAAGACCGGCTACTACAAGCCATACATGGATATGAACGCAGATACCGCCCATTATATTCCGGTCAAGCCTGAAACGGATTATAAAGGCTTCGGAGAATGGCGCTCGATCATCCAGCAGGATACCCAGGCGATCATTTTCGGCAAACTGTCCGTGGACGACGCGCTTAAGAAATGGGACGCTTACTGGCTCGACCAGAAGAAACAAGGCTAGTAAATATTAATTCAAACATATGGGTACGGTGCTGCCGCCCATATGTTTGTTTTCAGAGGAGGTTCCTGTCCTGATGAACAATACTAGCGTCCGTAAACCTCGCCTAAACCGCACCACCGCTTTTATCCTGTTCTGTCTGCTGCCCGCGCTTATTCCGGTGGTTGTGCTTACGTATTTTCCGATTTTCAAGGGCATCATTATGGCGTTTCAAAATTACTCGCTTTTTAATTTGAACGACATCCGGTTTATCGGCTTTGACAATTTCAAAACGGTTTTGCAGGACCCGAACCTGCCGACCATTATGCAAAATACGGTGCTTTGGGTGTTTATATCCCTGATCTTGCAGTTCGCCATCGGATTCGTTCTGTCGCTCCTGCTGTATCAGAAATTCCCGGGCAGAGGCGTTTATCAAGGTCTGATTTATTATTCCTGGGCGATGTCGGGATTTCTGATCGGGATTATCTGGCGCTGGATGTTCAACGGCCAAATCGGCGTCATCAATGATATGCTGCTCAAAATGGGGCTGATCTCGGAGCGCATCGGATTTTTGTCCGACCCGAAATGGGCCATGTTCTCGGTTATTGTGGCGAATATTTGGTACGGGGTTGCTTTTTTCGCCATCATGCTTACAGCCGCCATGCAATCTATTCCCGAAGAGCTGTTTGAGGCTGCCGATATGGACGGCGCGAACGGACTTCAAAAGATGCTGCATGTCATTATTCCCTACATTCTGCCGACGATCATTACGACCACGGCTTTGCGGGTCATCTGGATATTCAATTTCCCGGATATCATCTATGCGATGACGAACGGCGGACCGGCCAATTCGACGCATATTCTGTCCACGTTCATGCTTGATAAAATTGTCTTCGGCGGGGATTACGGCTTGGCCGGCGCCATCGGGGTCATCTCGATCGTACTGCTGCTGCTGTACACCCTATTCTATCTTTTTGCTACGAAAGCGAGTAAGGCGGGTGATTTTTAAATGAAACGGAAGGTTATAAGCAGAGTTAAATTAAGTTCCAAAGTGATCATTCTCGGGATCTGGCTGTTATTCATGGTCTTTCCTTTATATTGGATGATTCTTACTTCGCTGAAGCCCAAGAACGATATTTTCAAGTTTCCGCTGGAGTATTTGCCGGAGAGGATTTCGTTTGAGAACTACGCCAACATCTTCGCGATTTCCAAATTTCATGTGTATATCGGCAACAGCCTGCTCGTTTCGCTCTTGTCGGCGCTTATCGTCATTATTATTTCCATATTGAGCAGCTATGTGCTGGCGCGCTTTACGTTCCGGGGCAGCCGGCAGATTATGAGCGGTTTCTTCCTTACGCAAATGATTCCGATGTTCATCGGATTTGGTCCTCTTTATAGCATCATGTCCCAATTGAACCTGCTTAACAAACAGGGCTCGCTTGTCCTGATGTATTCCGTGCTTCTTATCCCGTTCTGTACGCTGATGTTAAAAGGGTTCTTTCAGCGGATTCCTTCAAGCCTGGAGGAAGCGGCGATGATTGACGGATGCTCCCGGCTGGGCGGATTAATCCGCATTATCCTTCCGGTGATGAAGCCGGGGATATCGGCGACGTTTATTTTTGCTTTTGTTCAGAACTGGAACGAGCTGTTCCTGGCCATTATGTTCATCGACAGGGAAGAGGCCAAGACGATCCCCGTGGCGATGAATTCCTTCATTACCAAGTTTGATATCGATTGGGGAGCCATGTCGGCGGCGACGGTTCTGTCCGTCATTCCTACTATGATCCTGTTTGCCCTTTGTCAGCGATTGATTGTGCAAGGCCTGACGGACGGCGCTGTGAAAGGTTAGGGAATAGGACACTACATCAGAAAGGATATGACTAGTGATGACGGAAATAGAAAAAATAACAGTCAGCCGGAAACACGACCCGCAGACGGTTGTCGTTCATGACAAACACGACGAGCGCCATCAGGGCTCCGTAACGGTGCCGCAATACCAGACAAGCCTGTTCAGCTTTGCCACCCATGCGGAATTCGACCATGCGGCGGCGGAGGAACCGGACCGGCCGATGTATTCGAGGGGCAATAATCCGACCGTCCAGCAGCTGGAGCAGCGGCTCGCGCAGCTTCAAGGCGGCGAGAAAGCCCGCTGCTTCGCCTCAGGCATGGCGGCCATCTCGACAGCCATTCTGGCTGCAGTTCGCACGGGGGATCATATCGTATGCGTCAGCCAGGTTTACGGTCCGACCCGCAAGCTGCTGGAGAATTTTTTGACCAAATTCGGAGTGGAATTCACTTTTGTGGACGGGACTTCCCGGGAAGCTCTCTGGTCAGCCGTGCGCGGCAACACGAAATTATTTTACCTGGAAAGCCCGACCAGCCTGCTGTTTCAGCTTCAGGACTTGAAGGCTTGCGCGGAGCTGGCGAAGAGCATCGGCGCGTTGACCTACATAGACAATACTTGGGCGACGCCTTGTTTTCAAAATCCGTTCTCGCTGGGTGTCAATCTTGTCCTGCATTCCACAAGCAAGTTTATCGGCGGGCATAGCGATGCCATCGGCGGTGTCGCCATCGGCTCGAAGGAGCTGATCGGCCGGATCAACGAAAGCGAGTATTTGCTGCTCGGCGGAGTCATGACTCCCCATACCGCTTCGCTGACCATGCGCGGTCTGCGCACGCTGCCGCTTCGCATGGAGCGGTTCGAGAAGAACGGTCTGCTGGTCGCTGAAGCTATGGAACAGCTCCCGCATGTCCTTAAAGTCCATCATCCCGGCCTGCTTTCACATCCGCAATATGAGCTGGGCAAGGAGCAGATGTCCGGGTACAGCAGCCTGTTTGCGTTTGAGACGGACCTGACGGTCGAAGTGATCAAGCGTTGGGCGGATCATCTGGAATATTTCCGGATCGGCGTGAGCTGGGGCGGATACGAAAGTCTGGTGACCGTTCCAACCCTGCCGGAAGGCTATGAATCGGCAGCCGGACCGGTTGTCCGGTTATATATCGGCCTGGAAGATCCGGAGCTGCTGATCGAGGATATCAAGCAGGCTTTCGAGAAGGTGACCTGATCTACATAGCCTTCTAACATGTGTCTTGGAAAAATGAAGTATTTTTAGTTTGTAGAGGACGCAGCCCAAGCGAAGAGCGGGAGCGTCCTTTAATATTTGTTGAACGGGCAGGTTTATTAAACAATTGAAGATTTACGTCTATCTAGCCAGAATATGACTAGTACAGCATCAGAATTAAAATAGTTAACTTTTGGTAGATATGATATAGTCGAGAGAAAAAGAGGTATCGACTATGAAACTACGTGCATATGCGGTTTGCTTGACCCCGGATCAGCAGAAAGAATTACAAGGGGTGTGCTCAAAAGGGAAAGTGGCCGCACGCTCACTCCGGCGAGCACAAATTCTGTTGTGGGCGGACGAGAACCGGGTGGGCGGCAAGCTTTCGGACACCACCATTGCGGAGCAATTACACATCCACACCAACACGGTATATCTGGTCCGTAAGACCTTTTCGGAAAAGGGATTACAGGCTGCTGTCGAACGAAAAAAGAGACTGACACCGCCAAATCCTCCAAAGGTTACCGGCGAACTGGAGGCGAAAATCATCGCGCTCAGTTGCAGTACTCCGCCCGCTGGAAGAAGTCGGTGGACCCTTCGACTTTTAGCAGACAAGACCGTTGAACTGGGTTACATTGACAGCATTTCGTACGACACGGTGGACCGCATTTTAAAAAAACGAACTCAAGCCCCATCTTCGTAAGTGTTGGTGCATTCCACCGAAGCAGAATGCAGCGTTTGTGGCAGCCATGGAAGATGTATTAGAGGTCTACCATTTACCCTACGACAGCGAATGTCCCGTGATTTGCATGGATGAGAAACCGTTCCAACTGCTGGATGACGCTCGAAAACCGATCCCGATGAAGCCCGCCAAGCCGCTGCGTGAAGACTCCGAATACGTACGTCATGGGACCTGCAGTATCTTTATCTTCACTGAACCGCTTGTGGGCTGGAGACACGTCAGCGTTCGTCCTCGCCGCACAAAAATGGAATGGGCGGAGCAAGTTCGAGAACTGTTAGACGTACATTACCCGAGTGCACCCAAAATTCGTTTAGTGATGGATAATTTAAACACGCATTCGATCGCCTCGTTGTATGAAGCCTTTGAACCGGAAACCGCCTTGCGTCTAGCCAAACGGCTCGAAATTCATTACACCCCCAAACATGGCAGTTGGCTGAACATTGCTGAAATTGAGCTGAGCGTAATGACGCGCCAATGTTTAGCAAGACGAATTCCGTCAATAGAAGAATTAGCAAGCGAACTGACCGAATGGGAATCTGCTCGTAACGCTTCTCAAAGAGGTATAGATTGGCAATTCACTACCAAAGATGCACGGATAAAACTTAAAAGGCTTTACCCACAATTTAAAGACTGATGCTGTACTAGTAGGAGAGAAAATAACTCCTTATCTAATTATGAGTTTAATCTGGAAAAAGATAAGTCTACGTAGACCGTCAAGCAATCGTTTGACATACGTCAGAAAAATCTGTATTAATTGTCCACTCTAAACGTCTAACCCATTCGTTTTGAACTTCTACAGGAGCATTACTTACCCTCATAAGAATATTCCATACTTTATATATACAACATGCTTTTAATTGTTCTGACGAAATGGAAAATGGATAATGGGATATGTATTCATTTATAAATGCTGTATTCAGTAAATGTGCTTTTTCAGAGTAATGAAGCTTTGTAAACCAACATACCCAAGCTATATCATTCATAGGATTTCCCCATTCAGCCCATTCCCAGTCTAAAATATTCACATTATTTTCTGGTTCAAACAGGACATTATGTGACCCATAATCACCATGAGTCAATACCCATTGTTCCTCGTTCGACTCAGCCCTACATAATATCTCCTTTGACTGCTTAGTTAGTTCAACTGGTACGTATTCCAAATCTAAATCCGCATCCTTTAACATAGCAATATTACTTTTTCTTATCCCTTTGCCATTTCCATTAAAGTGGTTTGTATGTATTTAAAGTGCCAATAATTTACCAATACCCTTATATAATATCGTTCCTCTCTCCCAATCTTCCGAATCAAGGATAGACTGTGTACCTCTGTCAATAGAGTAGACACAAAGAATCGAGAAAATTATGCAGCGAATCGGTACATACGTTCGTACTCATTGGGCGTAGAGTACCCAATTGCTGAATGGATTCTCTTTCCATTGTAAAAACAAGTAATGTATTCAAAAATGCGTTTCTTGGCTTCCTTGCGTGTTTTGAATTTTTCCAAGTAGACGAGTTCTTTCTTGAGCACACTGTGGAACGATTCGATGCACGCATTATCGTAACAGTTCCCTTTACGGCTCATACTGCCTTTCATCTTATAGGTGCGCAGTCGCGCTTGGTAGTCATGGGAAGCGTACTGACTGCCACGATCCGAATGATGCAGCACCTCACCACGAGGCCGCTGCTGGCTGTAGGCACGATCCAGCGCCGTTAACACCAGTTCTTTCGTCATTCGCTGATCCATGTGGAAGCCAACGATTTTACGACTGTACAGGTCCATGATGCTCGCCAAATACAGCCAACCCTCATCGGTCGGGATATACGTAATATCAGCCACCCAGGCCTTGTTTGGAGCTGCCGGATTAAACTCGCGGTTCAGCACGTTCTCTTGGACGGGCAGGTTGTGCTTCGAATTTGTTGTGGCCTTGTATTTCTTCACCGTGCGAGAGCGTAAACCCAGCTCCTTCATGATCCGAGCGACCGTTTTCTCGGATACACGTATGCCCTGCTTATGAAGTTCTTTTGCTACTTTGGGGCTTCCATATAATCGACGCGATTCCAGAAAGATACGACGGATCCGCCGCTCCAACTTGCGACGTCGTTTTTCACGTTTGCTGGCTTTTCGCTTGGTCCATTTGTAATAGCCGCTTCGGGATACATCAAAGGTTTTGCACATCTTCGAGACTCGGCACTTGAAGCGATGATCGTGGATGAAGGCATAGATCAGCGCCGGTCTTTGGCGAAGTAGTGCATCGCCTTTTTTAAGATGTCGTTCTCCTCTTCCAGATCACGAATGCGTTTCTGAAGGTCTCTCATTGCCTTATCGTCGGCTTTCAGTTGTCCACTGCCTGGAAAGGCTTGTGCACCGTCTTGCTTATATTCCGCCATCCAACGATACAGGGTGTTGTCGCTTATCCCCAGTTCGCGGGCGACCTGCGCCACCGCCTTTCCTTCTTCCTGGATCATCTGAATCGTTTGCAGTTTAAATTCTTTATCGTATTTTTTCGTCATGTTAGCACCTCGAATTTGGATAGGTTCATTTTACCCGATTCTCGGTTCCCCATGTCTACTTTTTAGTCTAGCAACACTGTCCATGAATACCATTCTTATAGTCCATTAATACAATTCTCACATTAGAAATGTCCAATAAATCATGAATGATGGGTGTAACTCCCGACCCCTGTAAAAGATTCAAACAATTAACCTCATTCATTGTATCTTCATTAGTTAAATGGACAATTTTAGCCACTAATAATGGATTAGTACCCTCGACAAGAAATGTAAGATTAGTGTATCCGCCTGTAAGACGAATCAAATTTACTTTTCCAAATCTTGCTTTTAATTTTTCCGTTATTTCTTCTATCATAACTTTATATCGTCTCACTTTCTCTGTGTTAATCGAAACCATATACCCACTCTTCTTGTATTGCCATATACTGGAACATCCCTCTATATCGTTATCGTTTCAAAAATAACATATAGTCGGTCGAAGGATGTGCCTACGGCATATCTGAAATCAACAAACATGAAACAGATGTAAAACACCCCCGACCCTTAACACCTCAGATCGCTTATAATCCATTCTAACGACTTATAGGCTTGCAAACCACTAATGAAGGACAAACACCGAAGCCCACACACTCCCGCTTTTGTCATCCTCACCATGTCAAAAACTATAGTTTTTGACAAAGTTTTTTGGAGTTTAATTTTTTGAGTTAGAAATCAATTCGACTCATAAATAGAAGGAATATTTTACATCCTATAGAATAAGAAAAAGGGGGTTATCTTTAAATATCATTGCTGTCGTCAAAAAGACCACAGCACTTCTAGCCAGCGACAAGATGAAATATTTTGCGATACAAAATGTTTGGAAATTGGAAATCATACGCATAATTGGAATGCAACTATATGCTGACAGAAAACTTGTTGACTAACTTTGACTGTTTTCTAAATGGAGGAATTAATCGATGGATAAGCAGGAGCTTGAACGTAGACGTAAATCGTTGGAAGAACAAATAGTTGATACAAGACAAGAAATTAGAACCGATAGAATGGATATGTCTTTCGGCGAAATTATGAGTATGTATGAGAATGATGAGATTATTATTAATCCTGAGTTTCAAAGAGCTTTCCGCTGGGATGAAGAAAGACAGACGAAGTTTATAGAATCACTTCTGGTAGGTATTCCGATTCCTTCTATTTTTGTTGCAGAAAATGAAAACAATATTTGGGAACTAGTTGATGGGCTACAAAGACTATCAACCATTTTCGCCTTCTTTGGTATTCTTAAGGATGAAAAGAAGAACAATTTAACCTTGACCGAGGGAAGTTTACTGAAGGAATTAGAAGGATTCGATGTTGATACGATACCAATTAAATATAAACTTCTACTAAAACGTGCAGTCTGTCGTGTAGAGGTAATTCGTTTCGATAGCCAATTTGATATGAGATATGAACTATTTAACCGCCTGAATACAGGTGGTGCAGAATTAAGTGAACAAGAAATTCGAAATTGTATTTTCCGAGGATATGACAATACATTTAATGCCTTTATTAATAAACTTGGAAGTGATAATAACTTCCAAAGGAATTTGAATATCAGAGAAGAACAAGCAGAACGAATGTACTATCAAGAACTTGTGCTAAGATTCTTCACCCTTAAGAATGCAGGAGCTAAATTTGAGGGCGATAGCAATATACAACAACACATGAGCAAATATATGTTAGAAATGAGCAAGAATCCTAATTTGTTTGATTTCAAGAGTGAAGAAAAACTCTTTAAAAGAGTTGTTAAATTATTAAATCAACTTGGCGATCAAATATTCAAACTTGAAAGAGTAAACTTCTCAACCAGTATGTATGATTCAATTTTAATTAATTTTGCTAATAATATTGACTATATTGAAACGTTGGCTGTCGAGGAAGTAACCCAAAAAATAGAACAATTAAAGAGTAATGAAGATTTTAGGAAAAATACTAGATCGGCTAGTAGTGGTAGGGGCAGGGTAAGTGCAAAAATTGAATTAGCAAAAAGATTCTTCACTCCAACGGAGGAGTGAAATAACATGCAACCAGAAGAACTAAATCAACTACGGTTTGAGAATTTAACCAAAGAACTAGAACATGAACGTGATTGGAGAGTTAAGGAGTTTGCATTAATAAAGAAACAATATCTGAGATACAAAAGAGAAGAATTTAAAAAAATATTTGCAAAAATGATAATCCCTCTATTGTATGCCCATTGGGAAGGCTATTGTGTCTCCTCATTTAAGTTGGTTTTGAAGTTCATAAATGAACAGAAACTAAGTTACATACAAATTACAAACAATTTATTTACCTATGCTCACCATAATACTTATAACTATTTAAAAGGTAAGCACAGCTTTGAGCAACGTTGTAAATTTTCTAAGAACTTTATGCAGTTAATAAATCAGCATGAAATATCAGTACAGACAAAAATAGATACAAAAGCTAATTTAAAATTTGAGGTGTTGCAAGAGGTTTGTAGTTTTATTGGAATGTCATTTGAAAAGTTTATAGAGCATAAAGATGATCTCGACAAATTAGTTAGTATAAGAAACGCAATAGCACATGGAGAAAATGGTTTTAGCTTTGATATAGATGAAATCACCAAAAATATTGTACTTGTAACTAACCTAATGGACTTATTACTAATCGAATCATTAAGCTACATTCAGGAGAAAAAGTACCTGAAAATGGAAAACACCTAGTTACTTAAAAAATCAAGAAAGTACCACTCCAGATTTTGCGGAGTGGTATTATTGTTTAAATATATACGTAAATCACATGGTTGAAGCGTGTTTTGTGCTTAGATTTACAACGGTGAGCCGTATCATAAATGAGAGGTCAAACCATTCAACTCCCTCATTATATTTTAGTTTTCTCACTCAGGCTCATAAATTCGTAGGATTGCGCCTTTAGCTAAGTGTCGGATAAGAAGGAAACAGAGGATTCGGTAGCTCGGAACAACTGAAAGGGCATGGAGAAATAAAGGCGAGGGATTATCACCCAATTTGTTCCATATCCAGCACGTCTCCATGTCGCCCCTAGCGATTTTCACTCCTATGTCTCAACGGGTCACGAGCCCTTTCATTCCTTCGTCACATCTAACTAAGGGGTGGAGATCGGTTTTTCCAACGGAACGGGTTCGAGCCCTTTAGCATAATGCCTCCGATTCTCCGTGCTTCTTGTCAATCCTGCGAATGCATCAACTGGTGAAATAACGCCGTTAAGCTGCTTGCGGACACACTTTAGCTGGGTTGTAAGCCTCGCTGCTCTTAGCTAGACTTACAAGCATACGTGCCACGTTACCACATAATTTCATAATGGATTTCATTTTCTTTAGCTTTTCCACATTGACATTGTGGTGGTGTAAGGCTCTAATATCTGGATTAGTCATAACCATGCACATGGTCTGAGGTAAAGGCAACGCCGGAGGGGCGGCCTCGCTTACTGAGGGCCTTCTTTCCACGCCATTTCCCGGAGCTGGCTTTAGCCAGATTTAGACCTGCATGGCGAAGCAAGGCATTTCCGTGCGCAAAACCGCTTAGATCACCGGCTTCCCCTAACACACCCGCCAAACTCGTAGCATTTACTCCTCGAATGGAAAGCATCTTCTTGGCAGTAGAGGAAGGGGTCTTTTCTCCAATTATTGATAAAGCAAAAAGCCGACAATTTGTCGGCTAAAGAGGAGAAGTTTATAGCGCCTGAATGTTTCAACTGAACTTCGCCCAAATGAGCTACCGAACCATTTCACCGGAGCATTCTCCTTGAAAGCCGTGCTTGCGGTCATAAACGACTTTTCCCCGGCTTAGGGTCATTTGCACGGCGCATTTCAATGTATGCCCAATATAAAGGCTGTGCGGATGCTTGGACAGCAGGTCTTCTTGTTCAACAGTTCGTTCCAGATTCATATCTAATAGGACCAAATCGGCGTCAAAACCGGCAGATATAGCCCCTTTATGAGGATATAACCCAAACCGCTTTGCCGGATTCGTGGGAAGGTATCTGGCGATCTGTGGGAGCGGAATATTTCGGTTCAGATGAGCTTCGGTCACCATGGCCTCCAATGAGAACTGCCCTCCGGAAATCCCGCCCCAAACTTCAAACATATTATCCGGATGATCAAATTTCATAAAGGAAGGACAAGGAGAGTGATCCGGGGTAATCATATCGATCTTTCCATTCCGGAGCTGCTCCCATAATTGTTCCTTGGCTTGATCGTTTTGGAGCGGCGGGGCGCATTTGGCGGAAGGACCAATCCGTTCAAAATCATCTTCTGTGAACAAGAGGTAATGCGGGCAGGTTTCGAGCGTCACGTCCAATCCGCTTTGCTTCGCGCGTTCGATCATTTCCACGGTCCCCGGATGGCTGATATTGACAAAATGCAGCGGACAACCCGTCTCTTCAGCATACAGCAAGGCGCGGCTGACCGCTTCCCTCTCGGCAAGAGGGGGGCGGGATTCCACATAATCGCGAACCGTTACTTGACCGTTTGAACATTTTTCCCGGGTTAGTTCTTGGGTGATTGCCTCGCTCTCCGCATGAAGCGCCAGAACCTTTAAATCCGATGCATTTTTCTGTAGTTCATCGGCGTGGTTCCGGCGATTTGCTTGAAGATCCGGTTAAAATGGGCCGGATTGTCGAAGCCGACAGAGGATGAAATCTCGATGATTTTGCCGTCGGTCTCCCTGAGAAGCCGCTGCGCTTCGGTAATCCGTTTCAAATTAACATACTCGATGAGGCTGAATCCGGTGACCTTTCGGAACTTGCGGCTAAGATAGTAGGGACTGATATAGAACCTTTCGGAAAGCTCGGCCAAGCGAAGGGGCTCCCGATAATTTTGATTGATAAAGTGAACAATTTCAGAGATTTTCTTGTGCAGTGGATGATTGGACTCCGTGCTCGCGGCCGCATTTCGGTGGGTATGCCTTGCGGCGAACAGCAGCAGCTCAATCACAAGCAGCCGAATATAGCATTCCCATCCGGACTGCTTTCGCGCAAGCTCATGGGCAAGTTTACCGAACAAGCTTTGAATGAATGCCTGCTCGGGCGGTTTTAGACGAAGCAGATGGGTATCCTGATGAAAAATCCCAAGCACTTCCGGTCCGACCACAAGCTGCCCCCCTCCCCCCGTTAAAAAAGCTTCGCTGAAATTAATGAGTATCCGTTCATGCCCGGGCATTCCAAGGTCGGATGTCTTATGAACCTCATTTTTGTTGATGAACACCAGATCTCCCGCATCTACATCATAGGTCCTGTCCCTGATAAAATAATTTCGCTCCCCGGCGACCAGGTAGTAGATTTCATAGGTATCGTGATAATGGTCGTTCATTCCGAACGGCTGGGGCCGGTTAATATGCTCAAAAAGAAACTCTCCGTCTTCCTCGCTGAAGGTTAACAACATATGTTCAGTCGGTTCAGTCGCCATAAACAACACCCGCTTTATCTGCGCTTTGATTTGGCTTTATTTTAGCATGCCCCCATATGTGAGGACAATATAAGATGCATAATCGAAAAATCAGGCAAGATATGCGGCGATATTGCGCTGATATTGCGTTACGATACAAGCGAGGGTTATGAAAATCCTGAAGTGAAATAAGCACGGAAAAAGGAGCTGTTATGATATGAGCGCTGTTAGAATGCCGAACCCCCAAAATTTAAAGATCGCTTACATTGGCGGAGGTTCCCGTGGATGGGCCTGGGGGCTCATGAGCGATCTGGCTATGGCTGAGGAACTTGCCGGGGTGGTCAGACTTTACGATATCGACCGGGAGGCTGCGGAGAAAAATGCCGTGATCGGCAACGGGCTGATGAAGAGAACGGATGTCAAGGGCAAGTGGTCGTATGAGGCTGTTCCCACGCTGGAGCAGGCGCTTGATGGAGCGGATTTTGTCATTATTTCTATCCTTCCCGGAACGTTCGAGGAGATGGCTTCGGATGTGCATTTGCCCGAGGAATACGGCATTTATCAATCGGTAGGCGATACGGTCGGCCCCGGCGGGGCGGTTCGCGCGCTGAGAACGATCCCCATGTTCGTTGAATTTGCCGAGGCCATTCGCCGTTATGCCCCGGAGGCATGGGTCATCAATTACACCAACCCAATGACGCTTTGCACCCGGACGCTGTATGAGGTATTCCCGGAAATCAAGGCTTTCGGCTGCTGCCATGAGGTGTTTGGCACGCAGAAGCTGCTTGCGCAAATGCTGGAGGAGGTGGAGGGGGACGCTCGAATTCAGCGCTCCGATATTAAGGTGAATGTACTTGGAATTAATCATTTTACCTGGCTGGATCAGGCTTCCTATCAGGACAAGGATCTGCTGCCGTTGTACCGCCGGTTCGTGGAGCGCCATTACGATGAAGGGTTTGAGGGCTCGGAGAAGGGGCATTGGCTCAACAACCATTTTGCTTCGGCGCAGCGGGTGAAGTTCGATCTGTTCCGGAGATATAACCTGATTGCGGCGGCGGGAGACCGTCATTTGGCCGAATTTATGCCGCATTCCTGGTATCTGGAATCGCCGGAGAAGGTTCAGGAATGGAAATTCAGCCTGACATCGGTGGATTGGCGCAAGCGCAATCAGAAAGAGCTGATTTTGAAGAGCAATCGTCTGGCGAATGGAGAGGAGGACTTTGTCATTAACCCGACCGGGGAAGAGGGAGTGGAGATGATTAAGGCGCTGCTTGGGCTGGGAGAGCTAGTCACCAATGTGAACCTGCCCAACCTTGGACAACTGGATGGAATCCCCTGTAATGCTCCCCATTGTCAAGACACGAATTGAGAGAAAATAAGTTAACTCCTCTCTGGTTTGAAATGGTAGGGTTTAAGAAGCTTTTCGGGTCAACGATTGCGAATATACAGTATCTGGTGAAACCTCGTTCAGCGCTTGGTGTGGACGTTCAGCGTTATAGAATTTCACGTAATTCGTAATGCCTTTCCGCAATTCACGGGGTGTTTCAAACTCATTTAAAAAGATGCACTCGTACTTTAGAGACCTGAAATATCGTTCCGTTCGGCTGTTGTCCGTCGCGCGGCCTTTGCCGTCCATCGAGACTTTTACATTCTCTTTTTCAAGCAGTTCCAAGTAAGAGGCATTGGTAAAATGAGAGCCTTGGTCGCTGTTCATAATCTCCGGCTTACAGTGCCGGAAAGCGCGTTTCAGGCAGGTCAAAACAAAGCCTTTCTCCAGTGTGCTGGATAGCTCATAGTCGATCACTTTGCGGCTGTACCAGTCAATAATATTGAACAGGTACATGAATCCTTTGCCCATACGGATGTACGTAATGTCGATTCCCCAGACCTGATTGGGGCGATCAATGGTAAGCCCGCGAAGCAGGTAAGGTCGGCAGTACTTGGCATGCAGACGCTTGCTGAGGTTCGGCTTCGGATACACCGCCTCTAAGCCCATTAGCTGCATCAGGCGGCGTATACGCTTCCGATTCACAGAATAGCCTTGATTCTTCAGGGACCTTGTCATCCGGCGATAACCAAAGTAAGGGTGCTTCATGTAGATCTCATCGATCCGATGCATGATCTGTACGTTCTCCTCACTTGGCTGCTTCTCGCTCACAGGCCGATACACGCTCGTCCGGTTCACAGAGAGCAGTGTGGCTTGCCGTTTTATGTTGATCTTCGGATGATCTCGTTCGACCATGGCCTTACGCTCGGCTAAGGGTTCATTTGAGGCCAGATTTTTTTTTGAGCCAGTCGACTTCAACGGTAAGTTGTCCGACCAGCTTTTCCAGGCGTTCCTGCTTGCTTTCATACTCCTTTCTCATCTTGTCCGCTTCACTCGTCCCTTTCTCGAACACCATGGACGCCCGGCTCAGAAACTCGGCTTTCCACCGGCTAATCATCACGGGACTCATTTCATATTTGGCGGCAATCTCGTTCACGGTCTGCTCTTCCTGCAAGACCTCCAGCACAACCTTCGTTTTAAACTCTGGGGTGTATCGGTTCCGTTTTTCCATGGCTTTATTATAACTTATTTATCACGCTCCTGTGTCTCAACCTACGGGAGCATTATACCCCGTCATGCCGTTGTGGAGACGAACGCAATATTCGGCTTCAACCGGGTCCAGCCGATTGTTTCCGGGCAGCTTCCTTCAGATGTGCACAATCTGGTTGCGCGGCATGTGCTTAACCAGGAATCACTGCTGCAAGCGGCGCTTAATAAAGACACGGAAGCGGTGTTCCACGCCTTCGTTAGTGATCCCCAGGTCAATCATCTGCCTCCTGAGAAGGCTAAGCAATTGTTCATTCGGATGCTGGAGAACACGCAGGAATATCTTCCGGGCTGGGCGGTGGAATTTTGAGGACTTTTATGGATGAACGGTTTTTGCTGGGAAATGAAACGGCGTTCCGGCTCTACACGGATTATGCGCAAGATATGCCCATCATCGACTATCACAGCCATTTAAATCCGCAGGAGATTTGGGAGGACAAACGCTTTGGCAATATTGCCGAGGTGTGGCTTAACGGAGACCATTATAAATGGCGCGCGATGCGCGCCAATGGTGTGGAGGAGCGGCTTATTACCGGCCGGCAGGATGTCACCGATTTTGAGCGTTTTGCGGCCTGGTGCGCTACAGTTCCAGCACTGCCGGGAAATCCGCTGTACCACTGGTCGCATCTGGAGCTCAGACGGATTTTCGGGATAACGGAAGAGATCAATGAAGGTTCCGCCGCGGCCATTTGGGAGAAGGCCAATGCGAAGCTCCAGTCGGAAGAGCTCACTGTGCGAGCAATAATCCGGGGCGCCAGGGTGGAGACGATCTGTACGACCGACGATCCGGCAGACTCGCTTGAATATCATCTCAAGCTGGGTAAGGAAGCAGACCTCGGGTTCCGGGTGCTGCCGACATTCCGGCCGGACCGCGCGCTTGAACTTGCCCGGACTGCCTTCGTTCCCTGGCTGCGCAGGCTGAGTGAAGCCAGCGGGTATTCCATCCTCACCTATCCGCAATTGCTGCAAGCGCTTGAAGAGCGGATTCTGTTCTTTCATCAAGCCGGCGGGCGAATCTCTGACCATGCGCTGGATTATGTTCCGTACGCCGAGGCGACCCTGGAAGAGGCTTCGACTATTTTTGCCAAGGCCGTCAGCGGAAGCAGTGTCTCCCTTGAAGAAGAACAAAAGTACAAAACGTTCACGCTGCTGTTCCTGGGAAAAATATATAAAAGGCAGGGATGGGTTGTACAATACCATATTAATGCCCATCGCAATAACAATTCTCTTATGGAAGGGCGGCTTGGCCCGGATACCGGCTACGACTCCATACATGACCACCGGCTGGCGTACCCGCTTGTCAGACTGCTGGATGCGCTGGACAATAACGATGCCCTTCCCAAAACGATCCTGTATTCGCTTAATGCGAAAGACAATGACGTATTGGCTTCCATCGCAGGCAGTTTTCAAGGGGAGGGGATTCCCGGCAAAATCCAGCTTGGTTCGGCATGGTGGTTCAACGATACGAAAAGCGGGATGCGCGCTCAACTGGAATCGCTTGGGAATATCGGCGTTCTGGGACGGTTCGTCGGCATGCTGACGGATTCGCGCAGCTTCCTGTCCTTTCCGAGACATGAGTATTTCCGCCGTGTACTCTGCTCTTTGATCGGTGAATGGGTGGAGCAGGGCGAGCTTCCGGATAACCGGTCATGGCTGGGCGATACGATTCGCAACATCAGCTATTGGAATGCCCAACATTATTTCGGCTTCGGCGGGAAAGAGTGAGCGCGATGAACTTAGCAAATAATATCCCGCTATTAAGCCGGCAGCTTATTGCCGGAGAGCCGGAGCCGGCTGTAAACGAGGAATCATTCGTGCCGGGAGAGCAGTCCGTGAACGAGGAACTGTCCGTGCCCGGAGACCCGCCTGACGGCAGGGAACGTCTGCAGCGTGATCCGGTTACGATTCTGCAGATTGGCGAAGGGAACTTCCTGCGCGGATTTTTTGACTGGATGCTGCAAACGGTCCGCCGAAAAGGGTTGTACAGCGGGACTGTGGCTGTGACGCAGCCGAGGCCGGGCGGGAGAGCCAAGCTGGAAAGCCTGAAGCGGCAGGATGGCTTGTACACATTGGTATCACGCGGCTTGGAAAAGGGGCAGCCGGTTGAAAGCCGGGAGGTGATTTCCGTTTTTTCCAGCATCATTGATCCTTATGAAGAGTGGAATCGCTTTCTTGAGCTGGCGGAAAATCCAGATCTGCGGTTTGTCGTCTCCAACACAACTGAGGCAGGCATTACCTACCGAGAGGAAAAGTGGGTAGAAGGCGAGGCGGTGGTTTCCTTTCCCGGCAAAATGGCGCTGTTTCTGCTCAGACGCTATACGTCCTTCGGCGGAGCCCCGGACAAGGGCCTGATCTTCTTGCCCTGCGAGCTGCTGAGCAATAACGGCGACGAGCTGCGCCGGTGCATCCTTCGTTATTGCGAGGCATGGGGCCTTCCTTCCGCTCTGAAAGAGTGGATTACGCGCAGCAATTGCTTCCTGAACACGCTTGTTGACCGCATTGTATCGGGCTACCCCAAGGACGAAGCCGCGGCATGGACCGCCCGGCTGGGCTATCAAGATGAGCTGCTGACGGTTGCCGAGCCTTACTATTCCTGGATTATCGAGACGGACGGCCTGGTGGAGGACATCATTCCTTTTCAGAAAGCGGGCCTGCATGTGCGGTATGTAGAGGACCTTCAGTCTTATCGGCTGCGCAAGGTACGGATGCTGAACGGGGCGCATACGCTTATGGCGCCGCTTGGAATTTTGCACGGCGTTCAATATGTCAGAGAGGCGTTCGAGCACGACCAGTTCGGCCCTCTCGTTCGCCATGCGCTGGAGGAGGAGATCCTTCCATCCCTGTCCATGGATCGGGAGGAGTTGATGGAATATGCCGGCAGCCTGTACGAGCGATTCCGCAATCCGTATATCGCGCACCGGCTCTCCGATATTGCCATGAACACCATCAGTAAATTCAGAGAGCGGCTTCTCCCCTCCCTTCTGTATTACTCTGAACACGGGCGGGAAGTGCCGCCGCTGTTGACGCGCTCCTTTGCCGCCCTGCTGCGCTACTACAAGATCAGGAAGTCGGCGGATGGTTACGAGGGGACGGATTTGAACGGAGTCGCCTATCTTGTTCAGGATGAAGCGGCGGTTCTGGACAGCATGCACCAGGTATGGAAAAAGGCCGATGACCGGACCGCTTCTGCCAAAGAGAAGAACTTTGCTGCCGAGACGAACTTTGCCACCGATGCGAATTCTGCCATTGAGATGGCCTCTGCCCTGCTGGGGATGAAGGGGCTGTGGGGGACGGATTTATCGACAATCACGGGCCTCTCGGAGGCCATTGCCGCACATTGGCGTGAAATGGAGATGACCGGCTATGAATGAATGGATTCAATTGCATAAGGACGATCATGTAGTCGTTGCCCTGAGGGATTTCAAACAGGGCGAAGCTGTTGATTTCTCTGCGCTCTCGGATTCCCCGGATTTGCCGCAGGTACAGCCGGTCAAGCTGCTGGATGATGTTCCGAAATATCATAAAATCCTGATCAAACCGGTAAGCCGGGGAGCGGAGATTCGAAAATACGGCTGCTCCATCGGGCGGGCGAAATCCGACCTTCAGGTAGGCAGCTGGGTTCATGTCCATAATCTGGAGAGCGGATTGCAGGAGGTGCAGGAGTATGTATACAGCCCTGCGCCGAAAACGGTAGCCGGCAATGAGCTTCCCGCCTCAGTCCCGGTATTCCAGGGGTACGTGAGAGAAAACGGCGATGTCGGCATCCGCAACGAGATATGGATCATCAATACGGTAGGCTGCATCAACAAGACCTGTGAATTGCTCGCCAAAAAAGCAAGCGCGCTCCATCAGGACAAGGTGGACGCCATCGCTCATTTTCCTCATCCGTTCGGCTGCTCGCAGCTGGGTGAAGATCTGCATTCCTTGCAAAGGGTGCTGGCTTCGCTGATTCAGCATCCCAATGCGGCGGGTGTTCTGGTAGTGGGCCTGGGCTGCGAAAACAACCAGATTGAGCTGATCCGGCAGGAACTGGGCGATTATTGCGCTTCCCGCGTACGCTTTATGAAGACCCAGGAGGCCGAGGATGAGATTCAGACGGGACTTGAGCTGATTGAGGAACTGGTTGCTTACGCGCAGCAGTTCAGACGGCAGCCTGTGCCGGTCTCGAAGCTTACGCTGGGGCTGAAATGCGGGGGCTCGGACGGGTTGTCGGGAATCACGGCCAATCCGCTTGTTGGCAGAGTGGCCGACCGGTTGAATGAGTGGGGAGGGTCGGCCCTATTAACGGAAGTGCCGGAAATGTTCGGCGCGGAATCGCTTCTTATGAACCGGGCTGCGGACAGCCGCACGTTCGAGCAGACCGTCTCGCTGATTAATGACTTCAAGCAATATTTCATAAGGCACGGGCAGCATATTTATGAGAATCCTTCACCCGGCAACAAGGCGGGAGGCTTGACTACGCTGGAGGAAAAATCACTCGGCTGCACTCAAAAGGGCGGACATGCGGAGATCGTCGATGTCATCGCTTACGGCAACCGTGTACGCAAGCCGGGTCTTTCTCTGCTGCAAGCTCCCGGTAACGATCTGGTGTCCGTCACGGCTCTTGCAGCCGCGGGCGCTCAGCTGGTCCTGTTCACGACAGGCAGAGGCACGCCTTTCGGCGGGCCTGTACCGACAGTGAAGATTGCTTCGAACAGTGATTTGGCCGACCGCAAGAGAACCTGGATCGATTTCAATGCCGGCAGGCTGGTAGAAGGCGCATCCATAGAGCAGGTCGGCGAGGAGCTTTGGCAGAACATTCTAAAGCTCGCCTCCGGCGAAGACAGAACCAACAATGAAAAGCATGGGTACCGCGAAATCGCGCTGTTCAAGGATGGCGTCATTTTGTAATCGGGATGCGGGGCAAAATAATTTCGATGCAGGTTCCGAGACCGTGCTTGCTCCTGATCTTCAGGCTATAACTGTAGCCGTACAGAAGCCGGAGCCGCTTATTGGTATTGAACAAGCCGATATGCCCGGTCTGCTCCACATCGGAGAGCAGTAGGGTCTGGAGCTGCTTCAGCCTATCCGGGGCAATGCCTGCTCCGTTATCAATGACGGATATTCTCAGCTTGTCCGCCTTCTGCACAATTTTTACTTTGGTCAGGCCGGGTCCGTCCTTCGCCTGTATCCCGTGATACAGACTGTTCTCGATCAAGGGCTGAAGCAGCAGCTTCATCGTATGGAGCGGCCTGATCTCCTCGTCATACTCAAAGAAGCAGTCAAATTTGTTCCGGTATCTCTTCTTCTGGATCTCCACATAATTTACGGTATTGGCCAGTTCCTCCATCCAGGTGACCGTCGTTGAAGGATTGCTAAGCGAGTAGGAGAGCATGTCGGACAGGTTCTCGATCATCTCGCTGGCTTTGTTCGGCTTGCCTGTCAGGCCCACGGCTTCCCAGTAGATAGAGTTGAGCGTGTTATACAGGAAATGGGGGTTCATCTGAGACTGCAGGGCAAGCAGTTCCATGACCTGAAGGCGATATTTTTTCTCGGAAAGCTGGGTTTGGATGTAACGGTGCTCAATAAAATGTTTAATCATATCTTGCATAATATACGAATACTCGTCCTTCACCTTTCCCGGCGGCCTTAATAGCGTGACATCCTTGTCCGCCGAATTGATCAGCGAGGAAATCATCAGCAGTTGGCGGTAGTTTCGGCGCGTCAGAATAAGAGTCAGAATCAGCCCGCAGACAAAGGAAAGGCAGGAAAAAGCAATGGTGTAGACCAGAATGCGGGATGAAGGCGCATAGAGCGTATCATGAGGAATAATGGAAACATATTTCCAGTTATACAATTTCGATTCGATCTTGGTTACATTGACTTTTCCCGCCGAAGAATTCATGTCAAAGAACGACGAGGGATTGGCGGAAAGCTGTCTGATTTCGTCGTCATTCAGGCTTTGCTGCACATTGTTGGCAAACAGAACGCGGTTGTGTTCATCCAGAATAAACATCATCTGTCCTTTATGGGTCGTGCTCGTGTTCAAAATGTTCTCGATATACTTGGGCCGCACATTGAGCATGATCGCTATTTTGTGCGGGACAATCACGTTATAGAACGTTGCCGATTCAGCCTGTCCGGTCTCGGAGGGCGTTACGTTCTTTCTTGTCATCCATTTTCCCGGAGGACCGTTATAGCTCATGAATTCGTCAAACCAGGCCGTGTCGTTGAATTTATTCAAACTTGAGAGGCCTTGCTCGGAAGAAACATAGCGGCCAAAGCCGTTGTCGGCATAAAAATAAATGGATTGAATGTAAGGCTTGGAGCTGGCCAGCGCGTTCATATAGCCGAAAATAATCTGGTACGCGGATGAGCTCTCGTAGGTGAAGGCGGGCGCCCGGAGTACCGAAGACAGCTCATTGAATACCTTGGCATCCTGATACAAGGCGAGATCCAGCGTATTCAATTCATCGAGAATCATTTCCAGCTGCCGCTGCGACTGAATAAGCAGGAACTTGCTGTTCTTGTTAATGTCCGCATTAATATAGTGTTCCGTGTTGAAGTACGACAACGTTCCCAGAATAAGCAGAGGCAGGAGCAGAGGAATCAGGAAGGTGGCCAGATGCTTGATAAAGTATTTTTCGGTCATTGTTCATTGGTGCCGTTTCGGATCTCGCTTGGCGTCTTTCCATAGAATTGCTTAAAGGTGCGGGTGAAGTTCTTGGCGCTGCTGTATCCGACCATTTCGCTGATTTCGTACGTTTTGTAGCAGGCGCTGTCCTGAAGGAGCTTCAAGGCCGCCTCCATCTTTACTTGAATGAGGTAATCGGAGAAGGTCTGGTTTGTTTTTTGCTTGAACACAAAGCTTAAATAATTGGCATTCAAATGGACGTTCCTTGCCGCTTCATCGAGAGTGGCGTTCTTGTAATTCTCCCGGACATAGGATTTGATCCTGCCGATCATCATTCCCTTGTCACTGCTTTCCGCTGGTTCGCTTTCATTCCCGGACACCCGGCGCTCATTCCGTTCCGCCTGCATCTCCGCGTTGACCTTGCCGAAGACATCGGCCAGCACTTGGTACTTTGCCGGTTTCAATACATAGTTAAGCACTTTGTATTTTAAGGCTTCCTGCGCATATTCAAATTCCCGGTAGCTGCTCAAGAACACGATTTTTACTTTCTTGTTGCGGTTATATACAGCCTCGGCCAGCTCAATTCCCGACATGACCGGCATCTTGATATCCGTCAATACAATATCTACGCTTCCGTTGTTTTCAATAAAGTCAAGGGCCTCTTTGCCGTTGCTTGCTTGGCCGATGATCTGAAATCCGGTGTCGTTCCAGGGGAAATAACTGCTTAACGCCTCGCGGCTGTCTGTTTCATCATCTACAAGCAGCAGGTTAAACATCATATCACCTCAGCCTATGTTAATGATTACGCTTTCTTTTCTATTATATCAGATTAGGAAGCGCAATTGGCATGTCCGGTCCGGTATTCCTCAATGTATGGAATATTGATACCTAAACCAAAGATTTGATACCCGGGGCTAAAAAGGGCGAGGCTAATGATACTTAAAGCGAAGATCAGCGTCCTTACCAAGCTAAGTAAACTGCCGTATAATTTTCCCTGTAAAAGCGCTTTCAATAAAAGATGAGGAGCGGTCAACGATGAAAAAAACAAAAGTCCTGAAATGCCTGCTTATCGCCTTATTTGTTCTACCCGCGCTAATTAGCGGATGCGCCTCCGGCAATGATTCGGGCAGCGCCGGCGCTGATGACGGAAAGAATGTAACCCTGCGCTTCAGCTGGTGGGGTGGAGAGGATCGCCACAAGGCTACACTGGCAGCCATCGAAGCTTATAAAAAGATAGCGCCAAACGTGACCATCGAGGCCGAATATCAGGGCTTTGACGGCTATCAGCAGAAGATTAAGACGCAGCTTGCCAGCAACACAGCGGCTGATATTATCCAGCTTGATCTGCCGTGGATGCGTGAGCTGACAAGCAAAAGCGACCTTTTTCTGGATTTAGGCAGTCAGCCCGGCCTTTCCCTGGACGGCTTCGAGAAGACACTGCTCGAGAACTTCGGCACCTATAACGGTAAAGTTCAGGCATTGCCCACCGGCGTTAACGCCTACTGTCTGATTATCAACAAGAGCCTTATGGATAAGCTTGGCATCCCGAGCGATATCAAGTGGGATTGGGACACGATCTATGAAGAAGGCAAGAAGCTGCATGAGAAGGACAGCTCCAAATATTTATTGCTTGCGGACCATGGCATTCTGGCCATAGATTTCACGAACATGTTAAAGCAGCGTACGGGAAAAGAATGGATCGATGATCATTACACATTGGGCTTTACGCAGGAAGAGGCGGCGGAAGCGCTGGCCTGGATTGATAAAGCGTTGAAAGCCGGCGTGTACCAGCCGCTCGGAGAGAGCGACCTGTTCTTCGGAAAGGGAGAGCAGAATCCCAAATGGATTAATCAGGAGATCCCGATGACTTTTGCCATGAGCAGCCTCTACATTACCCAAACGTCGGTGCTACCGCAGGGAACCGAGACGATAACGGCGCTTCCGGTCATTGCTAAAGACGCCAAGGATACGTCCGTGCTTGTGCGCCCGTCGCAGCTTCTTGCCATAAGCAAGTCAACGAAGCATCCCGAGGAAGCCGCCAAGTTTATGAACTGGTTTCTGAACGATCCCGAAGCGGCGCTCATTCTGGGCGATGTCCGCTCCATTCCGGCATCCAAGCCGTCCCAGGAAGCTGCTGTTAAGGCCGGGAAGATCAATGCCGAAATATCGAATGCGGTTGAACTGGGCCTGGCGAACGCCGGAATTGTGGACAATGAAATTGCTACGAACTCGGAGATTGACGCTATCCTGCAAGAGATTATTGAGAAGGTCAGCTATGGCAAGGCAAGCCCCGAGGACGCTTCGAAAGAACTGATCGAGAAGCTGAACGCCAAGCTTAAGGAGCTGCAAGGAAGAAATTAGGATTGGAGCAGGTAACCATGAATAAATTGAGAAGCAACCATAAGTATATCGGATTGCTCTATATTTCTCCCTGGATCTTGGGGCTGCTTATTTTTCAAGTATATCCCTTTATCGCCTCATTCTATTATTCATTCACCGATTACAATATGATGAGCAAGCCGCACTTCGTTGGATTAAGCAATTATATCCAGATCTTCACTCAGGATGACGGGTTTACGAAGTCCTTAAAAGTAACGCTGCTGTACGTTATACTCGCTGTTCCGGTAAAGCTGGCCTTTGCCTTGTTCGTAGCGGTGATTCTCAGTTCGAAATTGCGCAGCATCAACCTCTTTCGGACGGTCTATTATTTGCCGTCGATCTTGGGCGGCAGCGTCGCCATCTCCGTCCTGTGGCGCTTTCTGTTTATGAAAGAAGGCGTCGTCAACAGCATGTTGGGCTATTTTCACCTCCCGCCTGTAGATTGGCTCGGCAGCCCGAATATCGCCATTTACACACTTGGGCTATTGTCCGTATGGCAATTCGGTTCCTCCATGGTACTCTTTCTGGCCGGCATTCAGCAGATTCCAAATGATCTTTATGAAGCCGGCTCCATTGACGGAGCCTCCAGATGGCGCATGTTCTACAGAATAACCGTACCCTTGTTGACGCCAATCGTACTGTTCAATCTGGTCATGCAGATGGTTAACGCCTTTCAGGAGTTCACGGGGGCATTCGTGATTACGAATGGGGGGCCAATGAAATCGACGTACTTGTATGCCCTGAAGCTGTATGAAGAAGCCTTTACCTACTTCAGAATGGGCTACGCCTCCGCCTTATCGTGGATTCTATTCGTTATCATTATGGTTGTAACCGCTATTATTTTTAAAACGTCAACTAAATGGGTTTATTATGAGGATGGAGGGAGATCGAAGTGACACGTAGTACCAACTCTATCTTGAGATACCTGCTGCTGATCGCCCTTGGCCTGGTGATGATGTACCCCTTGCTCTGGCTGTTCGCCTCATCCTTCAAAACGAATGCCGCCATCTTCGGCTCCAGCCGATTGCTGCCGGACACCTTCGTGTGGAATGCTTACACTGAAGGGTGGAAAGGAACCGGGCAGTATGGATTTCAGGATTTCTTCATCAATACGCTATTCCTGGTCATTCCCACCGTCGTGCTGACGATTCTTTCAAGCGTTATTGTCGCCTACGGGTTTGCAAGATTCTCGTTCCCGCTCAAGACATTTCTCTTCTCTGTTATGATCGCTACCTTGATGCTGCCCCACGCCTCGATCATGATTCCGCGGTATATCCTGTTCCGGAAGCTGGGCTGGCTGGATACGTATTGGCCGTTTATCATACCTTCCGCCTTTGCCACATCGGCATTTTTCGTCTACCTGATGATTCAGTTCCTGAGGGGACTGCCGCGCGATCTGGACGAATCGGCTATTATCGACGGCTGCAATTCCTTTACCGTACTGACCCGGGTTCTCCTGCCCTTGTGCAAGCCGGCTATTTTCTCCGTGGGCATTTTCCAATTCATCTGGACCTGGAACGACTTCTTCAACTCGATCATCTACATCAGCAGTGTCAAAAAATTCACCGTTTCCCTGGGGCTTCGCCTGTCGCTCGACGCTTCCTCGGCCGTCTCCTGGAACCAGGTTCTGGCTATGTCGGTGGTCAGCATTGTGCCTTGTGTCCTGATCTTCTTCTTCGCCCAAAAATATTTTGTGGAGGGCATATCGACTACGGGCATTAAAGGGTGACGGGGCGCTGGTTGGAGGTTCACTATTGATATGTATGTCGAGACGGAAAGGGTTTGAACCCGCGACCTCCTGCCCCGAAGTATGGGGCGGGGGTCTTTGCTGTTAGTGGATAGCGGAATCCAAGAAGGACGGCAACAGACTTCCCTGGCAGCAGGCGCCCGGCGTGTAGCCGGGAAATGCCTGTTGGGCGCTGAGGTATTTCCTGCTGACTCAGCCTATGCGGCTTACCTGAACTCCTGCGGATGCCGGTTGCGCAGCTCCGCAACGGCGTGTCCCCGTCCGGTTTGCACCAGCCGCTCGGCATAGCTCTTCAGATGTCCTTTTGCATGATACGGGCCGCCTTCTTTCATCACCGTCCAGAGGGGATCGGTGTCGAACGGCATGGACCGCATCATGTTCTCGTGCCAATCATGCAATAGATATGTTCCCTCCCGGCAGAGGTCGGGACGGGCCCCGGCCAGATTGCGGAGCTCGTGCGGATCTTGATTGAGATCGAACAACATTTCACGGTCGAACAAATGATAGCCGTCATGATAAGTGCGGATATACAGCCAGTCGCCGAACCGGACACTCCGCTGGCAGACATGGGCGCACTGGGAGACGACGAGGTAGTCGCGGCCGCTCTCTTCTCCGGCCAGAAGCGCGGGCGCGTAGCTCTGCCCGTCCCAGCTCGGAGCGGGCTTTAGGCCAAGCAGATCTGCGATCGTGGGCGGAAGATCCAGATGGTAATGCAGCCCTCTATTCACATGGCCTTTAAGGGCGCCGGGCCACCGGACGATCATCGGGATGCGGCAGGTGCCTTGATCGGCTGTGCCGTGTTCGCCGTATATGCCGAGTTCTCCCATATTCTCACCGTGGTCGGCTGTAATAATGATCGCCACTTCATCCATAATTCCCTGCTGCTCCAGATTCCGGAAAATGGCTCCGATATGTCCGTCCATATAGCGGATTCCGCAGTCGTACCCGTCGATCATCCGCCGTAATCCGGCGTAGTCGGCAATTTCGCCCGGATATCGCGGATACTTATCCAAGGTGCGGTTGTCATACATATTAATCTCGCTCGCACTGTGCGGGCCCACTTTGTTCCGGTGCTCCTCAAGTACATCATCCGTCAGCCAGGCCGGAAGCGGTTCTTCGGCGAACGGATTGCCGAAGCTGGCGGGTGCGCGGTATGGCGTATGCGGGTCCCAGTAGTTCACATACAGCATCCAGTCGTCCTGTCCGGCGTTGCGGTCCAGCCAGTCAAGAACGGCCGGAGTTACCTCCTCGGCCGATTCCATCCCGCAGCGGCCCGTATTATAAATTTCATTAAATCCGGCGTAGAACGGCCAGGCCGTATGCCTTTCCCCAAATGGACTGATTAGCGCCGTTCTCAGCCCCGCCTCCCGGAAAATCGAGGGGAAACTCTCGGAACCGAGCCGGCTGCGAAACTCCCGATCCACTCCTTCATGACGCAAATCGGCCGCCGTGCCGCCGTGGCCGACAACGCCGTTATGTATTCCGAACGTACCGGTCATGAGCGCGGTCCGCGAGGGAAGACACGGTGCGTCAGTAGTATAATAATTAGTGAAAATTACGCCTTCAGCCGCAATGCTATCGATATTGGGAGAGGTATTGCGATGATAGCCGTAGCAACCCAGATGGCTGGGCGTTGTCGAATCAAGATCAAGCAGCAGTACTTTCAATCCGTCCATCTCCTTATGATATAAATTTTGCTTGTGCGCGGTCAGCCTTTGATCGAACCGGCCATCCCGTCGACGAAATAACGCTGCAGAAACAGGAACAATAGAATGATCGGAGCAAGCGCAATCGTGCCTCCGGCAGCGAGGCCGGTCCAATCGACGATGTTCTCCCCGCGCAGCGCGTACATGCCTACGGCAAGCGTACGCAGTGCGGGATTGCTCAGCGTAAGCACCAGCGGGAGCAGAAATGAGTTCCATGTCCAGATAAACTGCATGATGGTTACACTCCCCATAATCGGCTTTGAAAGCGGGAGGATTACTCGGATAAATGTGCGGAAAAAGCCGCAGCCGTCAATGATCGAAGCCTCCTCCAGCTCTTTGGGCACCTGCCGGAAAAAGCTGGCAAACAACAGCACGAACAGCACATGCCCGCCGCCTGCTTCGGCTAATATGATTCCGAGCCGTGAGTCAAGCAGACCGAGGCTTTTGATCAACTGAAAAATCGGAATGATCGAAAACTCCAGCGGCACGAATATACTTAATCCGAATATCAGCAATAACCAGCGCCTGCCGGGAAACGCATACCTGCCGAGTGCATAACCGCAGGTCGCCGTAATCGCAAGCACAATGACGATCACCACAGCCGTGACGATGAATGTATTTAGAAAATACTGATTGAAGTTTCCGGCATTCCAGGCCCGGGTGAAATTGGAAAGGTTGAAATGTGCCGGAATAAGCGAGAGACTATCGGCGAAAAATTCTTCCGTATCTTTGAACGAAGCCGAAAGCATGCAAAGAAACGGATATATCCAGACGAACCCAATGAGAATCAATATAATATGCACGGATATGGCGCCTATTCTGCTCATTACGAGTTATCTCCTCCCCATGTCCGCAGCATCGCCTTGCGTATCAAGCCCTGTAACACGGCAAGAATTACAATCGTAAAGGCGAAGAATATTCCTGCGGCGGACGCATAACCCATACTGGGGACTCCCATTTCACTTGAAAACGCATAGCGGTAAATATAGGTTGACACGACATCGGTCGCGAAAAAGGGTCCGCCGTCCGTCATCGTTTTAATGAGGTCGAATACCTTAAGCGCCCCGGCCGTGTTAAGGAGCAGAATAACCAGGGCAATCGGCATAATCAGCGGCAGTGTAATATGATAGAAAGTACGGAAGTGTCCGGCCCCGTCACTCCGGGCAGCTTCATACAGCTCCCGGGGGATGCTCTGAAGACCGGCCAGCCAGTAAATCATGTTCATCCCTAAATTCTTCCAGATATAAGTGACAATGACCGCATACATCGCAGTGCGTCCATCGCTTAACCAATTCACTCCGCTTCCAGGCAGGTTCAGCTTCGCCAACGCATAATTCAGCGGGCCGTCCGCTCCCCAGATAAATATCATGATCATGCCGACTATCGACGTTGTGGCGATAACCGGAATGAAGAACAACGTTCTGTACAGTTTGGCGAAACGCAGCAGCGGATTGTTCAGCATAACTGCGAGGACAAGCGACAAGACGAGCAGCGGAGGAACAGCCTGAAGCATAAACATAAAGCTGTTCCTGTACGCTTTCCAAAAATATGGGTCCGCAATCAGCCGCGTATAATTATCCAGCTTGACAAATGTTGCGTTCGAGCTGATACCCGACCAGTCCAGCATGGAATAGTACCAGTTAATAACGATCGGCCAGCCTTGAAACAGCAGATAAAATATCAGGTTCGGTGCGACGAACAGCCAGCACCATAAGGCTGTGCGGTTTCTCTTGGCCTTTGTTCCGCTCACGGCGCGTTGATTGATGGCGCCAGCCATTGCCTTTTCCATCTATTCCCTCCTAAACAAAGATTGCCCGGCCTTAGTTGCTTATTTCAGCGCCGCGTAGTCTTCGGGCAAATAATCCGCCATCGGCTTCCAATTCGGAAACACGAAGTCGTCTTCGTCTAACTGAACACCCGCCTTCTTGGCATTGTCTATCGCGGTTGTCCAGGCCTTGCCGACCTGTTCTGAGTATTGTCCAAGCTGTCCGGTGTAATCCGTTACCGCGCCGGCTACCGTACCGGCCAGGAGTTCCCCAAGATCAGGGTGAACATCCTTATAATATTCAAATACTCCGGGCGATTTCGGATTGCGTATGGCCGGGTTGGGAACGGTGCGGCCATATTCATGAGCCAGTTCGTAATAGGCCTTTAGCTGCGGAACCGTGGCGTATTGCTCGTTAATGCCTTTAATCAGCGAGAAGGCATCGCCCGAAGACACGCGGGCTTTCTGGAAATAATCTCCCGTGTACAGCTCCTTAAGATACAGCGCTGCGGCCTCGGGATTCTTGGAATCCGCGGATATTCCCATCCAGGGCAGGCTGCCTGCCAGCTCAATCGATCCCTTGCGCCCGGTATCGGGAACGGGAGGCGCCATTACGCCATAATCGAGATTCGGATTATCCTTGTTCCATACTCCGATGCTCCAGGCACCCTGCACGATAAATCCTGCTTGTCCTTGGCCAAACAAAGCCCTTGCTTCCGGAGCCGAAATGCTCATAGTCTGAGGATGAAAGCTTTTGTCGTCCGCGAGCCCTTTAAAGAGAGAGTAAACCCCGGTTACGGGTTCGGAATTATATGTTGTCAGGCCATCCGCCAGATTGATGGGGGAGGTTGAATTCAGACCGGCGCCAGCCAGAGAGGACCAGTCGCGCACAATCATCAACCAGCGGCCCGTCTGCTTGCCGCCCTCAACTATGCCGTAATACTTGCCCTGGCCGTTCTCCGTGATCTTCTTGGCGGCTGCCCGAAACTCCGTGTAGGTCCGGGGCAGATTCGTCTCATCGTAGCCCGCTTCCTTCAGCAGCGTTTTGTTGTAGAATACAAGACTGGAGGGGAGAGACGCTGTTTCGGGAATTGCGTACAGCTGTCCGTCAAATGAAGTGATGCCATTTTGAAACGTACCGTCAGCGAATTGGTTCAGGAAGTCTTCGCCGAGATACGGATTCAGCGGCTGAAACCAGCCTTCGGCCACCGCCGTCGCCAGTTTGACGTTTGACGGAATCGGGAACAGGTCCGGCGCTCTGCCCGATTGGATTGCCGTCAGAATCGTATTTTTGAACTGGTCCACTGTCAATTGGGTATACTCAATTTTGATATTCGGATATTTCGCCATAAACTGCTTGTGAAACTCCTCGCGGATCGTCTTCACACTGTCGCTCCAGTCCATAACTCTCAGCGTAATAGGTGAGTCAGCAGTACTGCCCGAATTATTTTTTGCTATGTTGGCTTCCCCGGCTTTAGCCTCTTTGCCCGCACCGTTGCTGCCGTTTGTTGATGTGCAAGCCGACAGCGGCAGCACAAACAGTACAACAAGCAATAAGACGAGCAAACGCATAAACACTTTCAAAGTAAATCCCCCTTTTACTATCGGATAATAAGTATTACCTGATCCATTATAGGAGGAGTTATGAAAAAGAGTCCACGTACGTTGTTACAGACATTTGTACGATTCTATTATCTTTTTCTCTATTGTGACAGGAATCCCTTATAATAAAAGGCAATATTGTTCTCTGAATGTGTATGTTATTACAGTAATGTTTGAGTATTAATTGTGGGGGGATAACCTATGCTGGTGCTGCATTCCGTACATTTTGATAAAGAGATTCCCCATTGGCGTACACTTATGGAAGAAATCCGGATAAACGTGCTTGTCCTTGTAACCCTGGGAAAGGTGAAATATACCGTGAATGGTCAGCCTATTATTGCGGAACGCGGGGATTTGCTCGTATTGCCCAAAGGCGTCCGTCGTGCGGGGGAAAATGACGAAAGCGGCCTGCATCAAAAATATACGATTCTATTTCATTGCGGCGCCGATGTCGCCGAAGCTATTCCTTTTCTTTCCCTGAACAGTCCCACGCTCTTCAAACCGCGCAATTTTGAAACCGTCAGAAGGAAGTTCGAGCAGCTATTTCTGGAAAGCCGCGAAGCAAAAAGCTACAGTTCATTTATCTCTCTCGGTGTGCTTCAAGAGGTGCTCGGTATGCTGGCCCGTGAATTTGAGCAGCCGGAGGTTTCACCCATGAAGCTGAAATACGCCCAGAAAATCCAGCAGTACTTGCTGGAACACTACCGGGAGCAGGTACAGATTCATGAACTAGCAAGTCTAATCCGGCGTTCACCGAATTATACGATTTCCATCTACCGCGAGGTGACGGGACAATCTCCCATCCGATACTTACACCAGCTTCGGATCATCGAAGCCTGCAATCTGCTGTTGAACTCTGATATGAGTATATCCAGCATTTCCAGTTATCTAGGTTATTACGATACCTCCTATTTTTTTCGTATATTCAAGAAACAGACTTCATATTCTCCTTCCGAGTTCGCCGTGAACGGCCGTTTGATGGAGCAATCGGGAGGGTTTGTGTAGAGTGGGGCCATAGGCATCCTGGGCAGCGTGCCGACCGGCGTATAGCCGGCAATGCCTGTTGGGGCGTGCCGACTCTAGCCAAATCCATTAGGCCGCCGAGCGAACGCATTAAATTCATTTAGGCGGGGAGAAGCGATCACCAGAAATCAGCGGATTCTGGAGAAAGAGATCCAGCTCAGCAGATTGACCCGTGACTTTTTACCTTTGTCCTTAACCATACCGTAAAACTGTCCTAGAAATTGCTCCCACTTGCCGCCGATCTCCTTGCTGGAAGCTTCATTTTGCGTCACGGTATGTATGCTTTGATTGATGGCTTCCTCCAAATGCGTCAGCGCTTCCCGAAGATGATGATCAATCGTTTGATTTTGCATGTAGTGTGTCTCCAGTCTCTTCGGATGAAGGTGATTCGGTGGAGATTTCCTTATCGAGCTGTTTTCTCATTCGTTCGAATTGGGCTTCGGCGACAATGTCTTCGATTTCATCGCGAGCGATCTGCAGGGCGTATTGGATACGGCCTGTCAAACCTGTTGCACCTTGAGTCCCGGTTTCTGCCAGCGGCTTCAAGGTGTTTTTCACAATCGGCCAAAGCGTTGAGGCGGCAAAAGCGAGCGCAGTGCCCACGATAAGTTTGTCTGGATTTCTTTCCAGCATGTTCGGTAACCTCCTTAAGTTCATATGAAAAGCCTATCCCGCAGCTAAGCCGCGGAATAGGAGAGGGCTGCCGTGCCCGTTGTCTCGTCCTTCCTTTCGAGTAAGGACAGAATCGGCTTGGAGAGCCAAGAAATCGAGCCGGCGACGAGCAGGATTGGTCCCCAGAGATGCAGAGGGATTGGCGCAGTATGGAAAAACTGGTTGAGCGGAGGCACATACAGCGCGCCCAGCAGGGCGAGCCAGGAGATGCTCAATGCGCCGACCAGGAAGCGGTCCTTGCTCCAATCTCCCACCGTCTGCTCGGAGCCTTCCTGGCGCCAGGAGAACGTTTGGATCAGCTGGCCTGCCACCAGCGTCGCGAAAGCGACGCTTTGCGCCACAGCCACGGGTTGCCCGGAGGCCAGCGCCAGACTAAACAGGCCAAGCGATCCGGCGCCAAGCAGGGCTCCGCGGGTGATTACCTTGCGATACAGCGGCTTGTCCACAATCGCCGTCCGTTTCGTCTGCTTGGCTTTATTGCCTGGGTTGACGGCCAGAATCATGGCCGGCAGCGCATCCGTCAGCATATTCATGAGCAAAATTTGTATGGGCACGAGCGGAATCGGCATGCCGGCGACAACCGCAACGCTCGTGACGAGAATTTCCGCAAGATTGCCGGTGAGCAGACAGCCCAGCGCCTTGCGAATATTGCCGATAATTGTTCGGCCCTCCTTGACCCCATCTACGATGGAGCCGAAGTGGTCTTCTTTCAGCACGATATCGGCGGTCGCTTTGCTGACCTCCGTTCCTGCTCGCCCCATCGCGATCCCGACGTCAGCCCGCTTGATCGCGGGACTGTCATTCACTCCATCCCCAATCATGGCGACGATATGCCCTTTTTTCCGCAGCATGCCAACGATGCGCAGCTTATGCTCCGGCGTCATTCGGGCAAAGATGGACACCTGGTCGACAGACTGCTCGAGTTCTTCGTCGCTCATCCGGTCAAGTTCATGGCCTGTCAGTACTTGACCTGGCCGGTTGCTGTCAGTAATTCCGATTTGCCCGGCGATGGTAATCGCCGTGATCGGATGATCCCCGGTAATCATCACTGGCTTCACGCCGAGGGAAATCGCCTCTTCGATGCTATTCCGTACATCGGCCTTCGGCGGGTCGATCATGCCGGCCATGCCGACGTAGATCATATCCCGCTCGTCGAGGTCGGCCTGCTGCTCATGCTCATCCGCTTGCAGCGGGCGGTACGCAAAGCCGAGCACACGCAGAGCGCCGGAAGCGAGCCGTTCGCTTTGCTTCAGAATGTCCGCTTGCAGCTGCACGGTGAAAGGGTGCACTTCACCGTTCTGCTGGTACTTGCCGCAGCGGCGGAGAATCGATTCTACAGAGCCCTTGGAAAAAATATAACAAGCATGCCCGGACGAAGTGTCCTTGCACACCACGCTCATTTTTCCCGTGCCGGAGTCAAAAGGCACCTCTACGCCGCGATGCCAATGGGCCAACTCCTCCGGATTGAACCCGCCTTTATAGGCCATCGTCAGCAGCGCTCCCTCGGTCGGATCGCCCTGCATCGACCATTGGTCCCCTTGCTTCAACAATTTGCTGTTATTGCACAAGCAGGCAATCTGCAGGATTCGCCGCAGCTCCGGCTGGGTGACGGAACTTTCATACGCCGTGAAATCCTGCAAGCCGGAGCCGTTGTCTGCCCGGCGCTTCTCCCGGAAACCGCCCTCCGGAGCGTATCCGTTGCCGGATACCTCCCAGTCGCGGCCGACGGCGGTGATTTGCTTGACCGTCATTTCATTTTTCGTGAGCGTGCCGGTTTTGTCCGTACAGATGATGGTCGCATGGCCCAGTGTTTCCAAAGCCGACAGCTTGCGTACGAGCGCATTTTTCTTGGACATGCGGTAAATGCCCGCACTCAGCGCGATCGTAATGGTAACCGGAAGCCCCTCGGGAATCGCCGAGGCAATCAACGTGATTGAGGTGCTCACCAACTGAGTAAACGGAACGCCCCGGAGAAGCCCGGAAGCAAATACGATACTTCCGGCGATAAATGCCCATTTGATAAACTTTTTACTGATGGATGTAACCTTTTCCTGGAGCGGCGTAGTCGTCTTCTCATTCGTTTTGAGCAGTGACATCAGGTGGCCGAATTCCGTATTCATGCCGGTTTGGACGACAACACCCAAGGCTTTCCCCCGGGAAATATCGGTGCCCATATACAGCATGCAGCTTCGCTCCGGCAGCGGGCAATCGCCTTCAGCCTCGGTCTCCTTCTTTGCGACGGGGACTGACTCGCCGGTTAACGCCGATTCGTTGACCTCCAGATTCCATGCGCGAATCAGACGAATATCGGCAGGCACCCGGTCGCCCGGTTCGAGGCATACGATGTCGCCCGGCACAAGGTCGGCGGCGCTTATGTTCTGTTCCGCACCGTCACGGATAACCTTGCTGGCCGGGGGCTGGAACTGATTCAGGCTTTCAACAATCCGCTCGGCTTTTCGCTCCTGAAACGTGCCGATTGCCGCGTTCGCGAGCAGTACGGCGCCCATGGCGAGACCGTCGAACAGTCCGCCCGTGAACAGGGCGAGCGCCGAGGTGCCCAGTAAGATCAGCGTCGTAAATTCTTTAAACTGGCCAGCATAGGAGACGATCCAGGGGGTGTGCTCCTTTTCGGCCAGCCGATTCATTCCGTGCCGGCCTCGCGACTCGCTCACTTGAGCCGCCGTCAAGCCGTGCTGGACGTTAACCTGAAGCTGCTGCGTGACAGATTCCCAGGGCAAACCGTGCCAAATGGCAGCTTCTGAAGTCGCGGCAACCTCGTTTCGGGCCCGGTCGTCACAGGCTGGGTCAGCGGGAAATAGCTGCTGAGCCAGCTTTTGAGAGCGGGAAAGAAAGATCAGCGAGAGGGCGTCGCTGGCCAAATTGGCAATCGGAGCGCTAAGCACGCCAAAGGCGGCAAGAAGCGATCCGAATACATTCCATTTCTTCGTAAATTGGAGGTGCTCATTTATTGTACTCTCTATCTTTTGAGCGGATTGTTTGGTGTCCAGTACCTGTTCCAACTGATCGAACGTGACTCCGGGGACGCCGGCTTCCATTAAATAGCGGCCATACTCACCGGGAGCCTCGCTTATGAGGAGTACGCGGTTTCCCCGTTCATACAGCCTGGCGAGGCGCTCGGCCGCTTCGCTGACAGGAGTGTCCAGCCAATCCGTCTGCAGTCCGAGCCGGGCCAAAGCATCCCGGCCCATACCGGAGCTATCCTCCAGTACGGCAACCTGAATGCCCTGCTGTCCCGCTCGCGAGAGCAGTTCCCTCCGCCCGGTATCGAGCTGCTGTCCCCGATAGACCAGCCCTTGGCTAATCCAATTCCCGCCGATTTGCTTCGCCAGGTACAGCACCTCGCAGCTTTTGCTTTCAATCCGTTTCGCTTCAAGGTAATACCGCTCGAAAGATACCCCGTGCCGTTTGCAGTAAGCGAGATTGCCGATGCAATAAGCCGTATTGCTGATGAGGCCGCGAATTCCGTCCTCCTCTTCAGCGACGCGGAAGGCTGAGCGTAACGTCCGGCAGGATAGTTTTGCCTTTCGCTGAACTTCTTCTTTCCACGGATGGTCGGTTTTTTTCATCAAACCTGCGGCTAGACAAATGAGCTTGTCCGTATCTTCCTCATGTGATATACATTCCGTCTCCTGAATATTCGTCTGCATAAGCTGGGAGGTGCTTTCAAGAAGCAGCGTGCCGGTTTGGGTTAAATGGGCAAACGACGCTCCTTGAGGAAGACTTTGCTGCGTTTCCTTTGAGTATAGCTCCGCCTGCTGCCACGCCGTCTTCACCGGAACCGTCGCCGGCCGCGGATTGGCGGCAAGCAAGACCGCAATGGCCCGCAGAGGGCTGCGGGTGAACAGCCAGGTGGCAGCCGCGGCAGCCGTACCTAAGCGGCCGGCACGCTCGCTGTAGGTTTGAATTTCGGGAGACAGCGGCTGGGCATCCGCATCGGCCACACCAATACGGCTCCTTTTCCAATTCACATACTGAAGTATGCTTAAAGCGCCCAATACGACGAGATTTTCCCGGACCAGCGCAAGTCCCAGCGCAGCGGTGCCAAGAATCAAATCGGGATTTAGCTTGCCCTGCTCGGACAGACGAGCGAAGCCCCTGCGCAGGAAAGGGTATCCGGTGACGGCTGCGACCAGTCCGGACATGTAGAAGGGAACCGGGCTCGCCGCCAATGCCGACTTGCCGAATATCAATTGCTTCGTTCCAAGCACTAGCAATCCGCCCACTGCAATCGCAAGCGGAAGGGGGACGCCCGGCGGCGAAGCGGAACGCGGATCTACCGGGGCCGATATTTTCCTCGGCGTTTCAGGTACAGTCCTCACATCCTGTAAGGAATTCGCCTGTTCTGAAGGTTGCAGGGCAAGGTCTGGCGTTTCCAAAGAGACGGCCGCTTCGGCGCGCGCCTCCAGTTCGGAGGCTTCTTGTACAGGCGTATCCTGGCTTGCTTGGGCTCTTGTTTCTTCCTGCACAAGACCGGTGTATTTGTTCTCCAGGAGTTCCAATTGATGCAGCAGCCGATGCTTGGAAGTTTGCTGTTCGTCATATACAACGAGAATTCGGCCGGTGATCGCGGATGCTTCGGCTCTAGTGACACCTGCCAGGAGCGCCAGTTCTTGACGCAGAGACAGTTCTGTTTGCTTGCTGTGCAGCAGACTCGCAAATTCCAGGCGAATACGCCCCGGCAAAAAGCGGATAAACCGGCAGTGATGAGCGGTAGTCGACATGAAATTGCTCCTTTTAAAGGGAAATACTCCAGTTTATTTAAGCACGAAGTAGTATTCGCAAATTGAACAAGGTTATACACCGGAATTATTGGACGGGATGCATAAAACTCTGGGCATTAAGGGATAATCTAATCAGCTTAAACCAATCCATTTATTGGAGGACTCTCATGATCAAATCACGTATGGGATTAATATTGGGCGCGGCGGCTTTATTGTTGGCATTGTCGCCGGAGGCTAGAACAACCGTAAGAAGATGGGCCGTCAGAGGAACGGAAACTGTGCTCGATTTAACCGAAATGGCGAAGGATGCTGGGGCCGTGGCACAGAGCAAACTGCAGTCTTTAACCGCCCGTGACGGAGAAAAAAATTAACAGACGCCGGACTGATAACTGAACCGCAAATAGGGCACAATCTCATAAGGCCGCAAGATGCGGTTATATAGAAGAATGGAGGGCTTTCCTATGTTCCAAGGCGGATCACTTTGGGCAGGCCTTCTTGCCGGAGGCATGTCGCAGGTTCAGGACACCAAGAGCTTGCAGCAAGGGCAACTGGGCAAGAAGGAGTATACGGCGCACACGGTGGAGAATGTAACCGGAGCGGTCGGCGTAATGGCCGGAGTGGAGTACGGAGCGGTGCTCGGCAGTACGGTGTTGCCCGGTGTAGGTACCGTCGTTGGGGCGGTGCTTGGCGGCGTACTGGGTGACCGGGTCGGCCGGGTTGTAGGCAATCAGGCAGGCAATATGATCAGCCGGAACCCGCTGGTTCAGAAGGTGGCAGATCCGGTTGAAGAGGCGATTAAGTGACAAGAAAGGCGGGGTGTGACCCCGCCTTTCTTTTTTGTTATACCGTTTGAAGGTAGGAGACGTTGTCAAGACTGGTTAGCACTGAAGCAGAGAAGAGGTGCCTGCATGTCCGAGCAAATTAAACAATTACTTGAAACCGCATTGCATAATCTGAAAGGCATCAACGACGCAGAGTCCGTCATCGGAAAACCGATCCAGACGCCGGATGGCACCGTCGTAATCCCCATTTGCCGAGCAAGCCTTGGGTTTGTGACCGGGGGTACGGAATTTTCAAGCTCGGTCTCTTCGGTGCTGCCGTTTGGCGGAGGGATAGGCGGAGGCATGTCCTTGACTCCCGTCGCGTTTCTCATTATCGGCCCTTCCGGAGTCCAGACGGTATCGCTTGAATCCCCGAAAGATATATACAGCCGCATTATTGATCTGAGTCCGCAGCTGCTTGAAAAGTTGAAAGATTTGTTAGACCGGTAACCGGCCAGCGGCTGCCTTACAGTAATCCGGATAACAGATATGTTGTATCGCTAATTGGGGCATCATACATAATCACGCTGGGTGTGTTCTCCTTGGGATCATGAACCAAAAGCGCAGAAGCTCGATTAAGCTTCTGCGTTTTTTCTTTTACTGAGGATGGTGACTTCAGCAGCGCCGACAATCCCATTTTTGGCATTGTAACCCACATCTTATTATGGATTTATTGCATAACTATGTTAATTGGACATTAAATTTTATATAAATTGAAATATAAGGTAAATTATCATTGACAAGAAATCCCAACCCAAGGTACATACATATATAAGATCAATAATACCAAGATTATCTTTCTCTTTAGCCTGATCTTTCATGAATGAATTGCTGAGGGTGCACCTGGTGTTGACTTAAGCGAGTCTAACTATTTAAGGGGGGATAGCTTAATGAGCAAAATGTATGTTGATTCATCAAAGGAAAGCGGAATAACCAAGCAAAGGATTTTTCATACGGTTTCCAGTGTAACGGGCCACAGGGTTGAAGATATCGAAGCGGAAATGTTTCTGGAAGACGATCTGGGACTGGATTCCATTAAGATGATTTCACTGATGAATGAAATGATTAAGCTGATCCCGGAGGACCAACTGGATGATTTTCATACCGCCTATCCGGTGGGTTCATTGCTGGCAATATCCACTGTCCGCGAATTGTTAGGAATTTTTGAGGAGTGGGAAGCCACCCAAAGAAATGCTTTGGAATCTCCTGAAATTGCGGTTACTGCCGATGCATCTGCCACAGCCGGAGAAGTTGACGAACAGTTGAAAGTGGATGTCTGCCAATTGATATCCGAAATCACCGGCCATAACCCCCGGGATTTGTATGTGGACATGGATCTGGAAAGTGATTTGGGTCTGGATTCCATCAAAATGATTTCGCTCATGAACAGTTTGCTCAAACTCATTCCTGCGGACCAGGCAGACGACTTTACCTGCAAATATTCCTTTGCTTCACTGCTCACCTTGCAGACGATAGGGGATATTGTAGAGTTGTTTGCCGATTGGCGGATGAGTGTTGGCACTGCCCCCCAACCGCTCATAAACACAGATACTCCTGTTTTGACGCAAATTTCTGAAAATCACCCCGAATTTCTTGAAATCTTACATACCCAGTATTTATTTTTGGTCACGTATTTGTCCGTAGCCAACCTCTCGATCAGTACGGGAGTGAAGGTCAGGGGCGAACTGAACTTGGAAAGTCTGAGGGAGTCCTGGAGAGAGCTTATTTACCGCCATCCCATCCTCCGCAGCGTGTTTACCATTGATCAGGGAACAAGCAGTCTGAAGGGTTACCGCCTGAAACTGCTCAAGGATATCACCCCGCCGGAAATTTCCGTTGAGGATATCCGGCATCTGGACCAAAAGGCTCAGCAGCAAGCCATCTCCCGGAAATTTGAAGACTCGCTGAATCGTAAATTTAATATTACACAGTGGCCGCTGCACTCCTTCTCCGTAATACGTACCGCCGCTGATGAGTACGAGCTTATACTGGACATCAATCATCTCATTTCGGACGGTCTGGGCAACCAGCAGATCGTGAAGGAATTGCTGGAGATTTATGGCGCGAGATCACAAAAGAGAACTGCCCGGTTAGGACCTGCCCTGCTTGCCAAAGAGTATAACGATATCGTGATAAAGCTTAATCAGTGGGAAGCACCGGAGGAAGTTCAAGCCCTGGACGATTATGTACGGCAGCAGGGCAGGGGAACCTATTTTTTCAACCCCTATAAATCCGCCGGCAAACTTACACCTGAACGTACTAAAGAGGCCGTAATCCATACCCGGAAATATTGGATCGATGAGCAGACAACGTCTCTCCTGATCAAGCGCACCAAAGCATGGCGCACCTCCTTGTTCGTTCTTCTGGTCAGTGCGTATTTAAAGACGATCAAGCAGCAGGGGGAAGAGCAGAACCGAATCATACTCAATCTGCCGACAAGCGGAAAGCTGTACCCCAATCAAGATGCAACGGACGTACTCGGAGCGTTTGCGCAGAATCTGGCCCTCACCTTTGCTTGCGAGGATGCAGACGAAGGTTGGGGATCGCTGATCGGCAGAACGAAAGAAGTCATCAACAGTAAGTTATCCTCAGGAATGGACCGGGCGCAGACCTCCAGAGCCGCACACTACGCCAAAGACTCGATCCGCCTGCAAAATGGCAGCATGCCCGATGCGGCAGCTTCCATGATCCGCTCAACTTTGAAATCTAACCTTTACCTCTCCTTCGTAGGAAATACATCCATTGATAAGAAATACGGGCATTATGAAGTTCATGATTATGAAGCTTATACGGGAACCAATCCCGGAACGATTGACAATCTGGTTGAAATCTTCCAAGGCAGACTCATGATTACATCGAACTATGACAGCACCTTTTTTGACGACGGGTACATCGACAAGCATATGAGCAGATTTATCGAAAATATTAACCGGCTCGCTGCTTTTGAAGTGAAGACCGCCGAACCTCTCTCCGTGGCGCAGGAAGCGAACGCTGCCCGGGAAGCTGGAGAAACGGAAGAGAAATTGCGGGCAATCGTTGAAGAAATCAGCACAAGGAAACTTGGGGCCGAGGATATGTCCCGGGATTTGGAAGCCGAACTGGGTCTGGATTCCCTGCAGCGTATCCGGCTTATCGCGAGGCTGGGCGGCGCATTTAGGAATATCGATAAGGCGGCTTTGTTCGAATGCAGGACGCTGAATGAGATGATTTCCAAAATAACAGGCAGAGGCACTCGGCCGTCTGCGGACGGCAAAACGGCGGAAACGGGCATTCCTTATAAGAAAATCTCCGAACAATGCAAACTCACGCCGGATGCCGTCGCTGTCCTGGACGGAGCAAGAAGCGTCACTTATCGTGAGCTGGATGAATTATCCAACCGATTGGCGCACTATCTTCGCTCACAGGGGGTGAAATCCCAGACGCTGGTCGGGATCATGACGCTTCCCGGTCATCTTATGCTGATCGGAATTTTAGGAATCCTCAAGGCGGGGGCCGCCTATATTCCTCTTGATCCGGTGTATCCGCCTGAACGGATTAAGTATATTACCCGGCATGCTCAGCTTCAATTCCTGTTGACGGAACAGCTGCTGAAAGAGCAGGCGAACCTCATCGTTCAGGAGAGCCCGTCTATCAAGACATTAATTGTTCTGGATGAAGATGTTGAAAAGAACAAACCGCAAGTCCATCTAGATTCGGCGCAATGGCGGAATTACTCCGATCGCGATCTTGAAGTCGACAGTTCGCCCCATGATGTTATGGTGGTTCTATATACGTCGGGATCAACCGGAAATCCGAAAGGAGTCATACTCAATCACCGAGGCTATATGAACCGGCTGGAATGGCATCAAGAGACTTTCCTGCTGCAGCCCGGTGAACGGGTGGCGCAAAAGACTTCCTGCTGCTTCGATATCTCGGTTTGGGAGCTGCTGTGGCCGTTGATGTATGGAGGGACCGTATGCCCGGCCAAGCAGGAGGTAGTCAAGAATCCATGGAGCCTGGCCCGGTGGATGGTCGACACCCGCATCAATGTCATGCACTTTGTACCTTCATTGTTCGGTGAATTTGTAAATTCGCTTGAGGACGAGGGATATGCGTTTCCTGAGCTGCGCTGGCTCATTTTCAGCGGAGAAGGTCTTCCGCTCTCTCCTGTTCAAAAGTGGATGGACCGGTACGGGAAGTCGACCGGGATCGCCAATCTCTATGGCCCCACCGAGGCTTCCATCGATGTCACTTGCCACATCGTTTCGGACAGACCGGGGGCGAACGGTGAGTTTAGCATTCCTATTGGAAAGCCTATCAACGGCGTGTTTATTAAAAATCTGGATGAGCAAATGCGTGAAGTGCCCGAGGGTGAGATTGGCGAGCTATGGATTGGCGGCATCCAACTGGCGAAAGGTTATTTGCATGATCCGGAGAAGACCCGTGCAGCTTTCCATCCTAATCCGTTCCCGGAAATTCCGGGGAAATTCATTTACCGTACAGGGGATTTAACAGTGAAACGGGCGGACGGCAGCTACGAATATCATGGGCGCATCGATAATCAGGTGAAGCTTCGCGGCTTCCGGGTAGAATTGGGTGAGATTGAGGCGGTCTTGGATGCCCATGGCAATATCGACGAGGCAGCCGTCATTGTAATCGAACCCGCTCCCGGACAGCAAACGCTGCTGGCCTGCCTATCCGGCCGGATGACCGATGAAAAAGAAATCAAGGATTTCATTGGCCGGAAGCTTCCCTACTACATGATTCCACATCGTTTGGAGTGGCTGCCGCGGCTGCCGAAGAATCCGAACGGCAAGCTGGACCGTAAAGCGCTGCGAGACCGGTTCGGCGGATCAGGATATCCGGCAGAATCATTGGAGCAACCGCATATCACAGAGGTCAAAGAGGTCAAAGTGGAGGACACACTTCCACTCGCGCCGGCTCAAAGCTGGCTGATGAATTATTTTGAATCCCCGTATTGCTGGGCGGGCTATACCCGATTTGTATACAATCAGCCGCTGGATTTGCAGCGGTTCAAGAAAGCCGCCGCTTTATTGAACGGGCGTCATGATGTGCTGAGAAGCGTCTTGGTGCAGAAAGACTCCGGATGGGAGCAGCGTTTCCTTTCTGAAGAAATGGACAGCAATGTGGATTTCTACGACGGAACCCATCTGGAGGAAGCTCAAAGAAACGAAGCGATTCAAGCAACCCTGACAGAAGCGATAAAGGGATTACAGGTTGATCAGTGGCCTTTATGGAGAATTGTCGTGGTTCAGATTTCGGAGTCGTCGTACGATATTGCGGCGGTTGGCCATCATTTGATTTCGGATGTGATTACCAATCAGCTGTTGGTCCGGGAAATTTGGCAGATTTATACCGGGCTCGGGTCGGAAGAGCAAAAAGTACAGCTTTCGAAGCCCAAATTGTATGCCGATTTCATACGGGCTGTGCAGGAAGAAAGAAGAATCCATGCCAAAACCTATGTGGATTACTGGTCTTCACAGTTTCCGCCGGAGTCCGTATGCAAGCTTCCCACCGATTTTATCAAAGGGCCAAACGATGAGCAGTCCGCAAGGATCATACGCTTTGAATTTGACAAAGAAAACACTTCATCGATATTAGGTAAGGCCAAAAAGCACTTTGGCAGCAATGTATATCCGATTTTGCTGGCTCCACTTTACCGGATGATGAGCAACCTCTTTCAGCGCTCCAAAATCATTGTCAGTCACCGGGTGCATGGGAGAGAGCTGGGCGGCGAGCAGAGCTTTATGCAGACGCCGGGCAATTTTGCCGTCAATTTTCCAATGGGCATTCTTGTGGAGGAGAACAGCGGTTGGCAGGATCTTGTCCGCAGCATTCGTCAGAGTTTAGAGGATGTTCCACTTGGCGGGGTGAGCTATGATCTCGTCTCCGAGAATTTGCCGATCTACATGTACCCGGATGTCAAATTGACTCCGATCAGGGCCAATTATCTAGGGAACCGGGATATGCCGAAGCTGCCGGGCTTTGAATTCTCGAAGGAAGGGCTGGATCGCAGGTTTGCGCTGCCGCTGCAAAAAAGAATATCGGTCATTGAATTCTTTTTCTCCATCGAGGAGGGCAAGCTGGTGGTCGAGATCGAGTATTCGTCCAATCTTCATGCTGCCGAAACGATCAATCGTCTGGCGGAGCATTACACCGAAAATATGCAAAAGCTGCTCTCGTCGATTGAATTGCCGGCACCGCATTTTAGCCTGAGAGAAGGACAGCTTTCCAATAAAGTGGCTATTGTTACCGGCGGCAGTAAAGGAATCGGACGGAGCATCGCTGAGTCGTTGGCCCGGGAGGGAGCCGATATTGTTCTAATATCCAGATCGGCCCGGCAGCTTCAAGAGACGGCCGAAGAGATACGCAAATTAGGCGCGGAGGTCCTGGCGATATCGGCGGATGTCAGTGATGTTTCAAGTGTTTATAAGGCCGTAGATCAAACAATGGAACGCTTCGGACATATTGATATTCTTGTCAACAGCGCAGGAATCACAGGAATGGCCGCGACGGCGGATATGAGCCCCGAGGTGTGGAACACGATTATTCAAGTGAATTTGTTGGGGACGTATCACTTTTGCTATGCGGTAATACCGCATCTGATGAAACAGAAGCAAGGCAAGATCATCAATATCGGCTCCGACTCCTCCTTTATCGGCTACCCGATGATGAGCGCCTATGCGGCATCCAAGCATGGAGTTCTGGGACTGACCCGGTCTTTGTCAGAAGAACTGAAAAATAGCAATATTCAGGTAAACGCACTATGCCCGGCGCTCGTGGATACCGATATGGCGCCCGCAGCGTTTAGGGGAAGAGCCATCCCTCCATCGGGAGTTGCGGAATCGGCGGTATTCCTGGCTTCGTCCCGTTCGGATTATATTACCGGCGAAGCTCTGCAAATCTATGGCAAGCAGGATATGAACTGGTTCGGAGCACAGCAGATGCAAATGCTGCAGGCTGTCATGCGCAAGCGACCATAATCGTAAAAGGGGCCTAAGCGAAAATGGAGCAACGATCGGGCAAACTTCATGAACTCTTTGGCGGGGGCAAAGGGATCATTTTCAGCATTGCCCTGCTGGTGGGGACTTCCATGGGTGTCATCAACCCGCTTTCTACCACCCATATGACAACCAACCATGGTGATGAAATTTGGATCGGCATTATTTCTTCCTCTTATTTTTTCTTTATGGCGCTTGGTTCCGTTTTTGTGGACCGAACGATGAGAGGAAGCAATGTGAAAAGGGTCATAACGACAGGTCTGCTGCTAACCGCAGTTTGCGCATCGATTTTCCCTTTTTTCACCATCAACGGAATTTGGCTGGGCCTTATGTCTGTGATGGGGATTGGCATTAGCTGCAATATGGTGGGGATGCAGACGGCGCTGCACAATCTTTCTAGTGTGAAGAGTCTGGGGATGATCAACGGCATTTACAGCTTGTGCTTTGCCTTGGGGCTGATTGTCAGCGCGGCTCTGGCGCCGCAGGTGTACGGCTATGCAGCATGGCTGCCGTTTGCTTTCAGCGGTCTGTGCCTGATGCTCGCAGCAGGAATAATTCATTTTAAGCTGACGGATGTATTGGTCATTCCCGGGCGCGCGAGGGACAAGGTCATTTCCAAAATTACGCCGGCGCTCTTCGGCGCCTTCGTGTACGGGTTCAGCGAAACGATTGTCGTTTCTTTATATCCCCTCTATTTAATAAGGGAGCATGTCGCGGTCTCCCGGACAGGATATGCCTTAAGTATTTTTGTGATCGGCAGCATTATCGGCCTGCTTCCATTAACCTATCTGGCCGACCGGATGGGGCGGAGGAAGTGCCTGGCTTTATGTGTTCTTTTTTCCACTTTGGCTGTGATCGGCATCGTGTCCGTTTCGGATTTAACTCTTAAAATGCTGTTTTCCTTCGCCGCCGGGTTTATGATCGGACCGCTGTATCCTCTCTCTATGGCTCTTGCGGTTCAAGATTTATCGGAAAGCGAGCGTTCCTCGGGAAATGCGTGGTTCACTACCTTTTACGGCTTTGGTTCGGCGGCGGGGCCGTTCTTCTCCTCTGTCGTTATGGACGTGTGGGGGCACCGGCATATTTTTACGGCAAGTCTGCTGCTGTTTGGCTTGTTTCTGACCCATATGTTTGTGACAAGAAAAGGTTCAAAAGTACGATTAGCCAAGGAGGAAATGTTGTGAGCAGATTCAAAAGGAAGAGTAAAGAGAACCTTTCCATTCTCAAAGGGAAAAGCATAACCGGCAAATTTGCCGAGCTCGGGAATCTGGCGAATGCCCTCGTTCAAGTGACGGGCAACCCGGACAGAGGCATCACTTTTATCCAAAATGATAACTCGGAGTTCTTCCTTTCGTATCAGGCTCTGCTGGACGGAGCTACCCGCCGTCTCGGAGGCCTGCAGGAACAAGGGTTTAAGCCGGGCCAGTATGCGCTGATTTTGCTGGAAGACAGCAAGGAGTTCATTCTTACTTTCTGGGCATGCATCCTTGGTGGCGTTATCCCTGTTCCGGCATCCTACCCGGCTTCCTCCAAAGTAATCAATACCTCGCTCAGCAAGCTGCTGGCAATATGGGAGGTTCTGGAGCGTCCCCGGATTCTGTCCGACCGCAGTCTGCTCGAGGCCCGTGCAGAAATGGAAACCACACTCGGCATCGGCGGACTTGAGATTCTTGAAGCTCACAGCCTGGATCAGGCGCAGCAGGACGGAGTTCTTATGCTGGCTGATGCCCATTCGCCCGCGCTGATCCAGTTTAGCTCCGGCAGCACGAATATACCCAAGGGAACGATCCTGACCCATGACAACCTGTTAACAAATTTAGAAGCCATTATATCCAGCATGGGGATGACGGATGAAGACCGTTCCCTCGGCTGGATGCCGTACCACCACGATATGGGGCTGATCGGCTTCCACCTCTCCACTTTGGTTTGCGGAATTAAACAGTTCAATATGACGCCCATGAAATTCGTCAAGCGGCCGACTCTGTGGCTCGATATGATCGATAAGCACCGGATCACCTTCTCCGGCTGCCCCAATTTCGGACTCCGTCTCGTTTATAGCAGGGTGAAGGAAGAGCAGCTGGGCTCATGGGACCTAAGCTCGCTAAGATTGCTCTTTAACGGCGCCGAGCCCATTTCGGTCAAGACGATGCGGAAATTCATGGACAAGTTTGCGAAAAGCGGATTCAACAAAAATGCGATGTTTCCGGTCTACGGGATGGCTGAGGCCTGCCTGGCCGTAAGCTTTCCCATCCTGGGCGAAGAGCCTCAGGTACACTCGCTGAACCGCGAATTGCTGGCGGGGGAATCCCGCGCCGAGGCTATTGACGAGAACGACAAGCGGGCCACTTTAATGGCCGATGAAGGCTATCCTGTTAACGGCATGGAAATTCGGATTGTGGAGGAGGAGACCAGCGCAGTCGTTCCAGAGGGAACGGTGGGTGAAATTCAGATTCGCGGGCGGAATGTCACTTCCGGCTACATCAACAACCCTGAGGTTACGGCCAAGTCTTTTCAGGACGGCTGGTTAAAGACCGGCGATACCGGCTTTATTTTGAACGGGCGTTTAACGGTCAGCGGACGAATCAAGGACATTATCTTCGTCAATGGACAGAACTTTTTCGCCCATGATATTGAAGCGGTTATCGAAGAACTGGACGAAGTCGAACCCGGGAAAATTGCCGTTTGCGGTTGGCATGATGAGGAAGAGGGAAAAGAAAAGGTGGGGCTGTTCTCTACCCTGCGGCTGCAGGAGAAGGATGTGGAGCCGGTCTATTCACGAATCCTCCGCCACATCAACGAGACGATAGGGATTCCTGTCGACTATGTCTCATTCATCCGCTCCATTCCCAAGACGACCAGCGGCAAAGTGCAGCGATTCCAGCTCGTCGGATCATTCAAGAAGGGTGAATTTAAGGACAAGACGTATCCGGGCTCTTATTTTGCCGCTGAAGCTAAGCCGTTGGAACCGGAGAGAACGCCGGGCGGTGAAGCCGCTTCCGCTTCCGGGGCATTTGCGGAGAAAATCCGGAACATATGGGCATCTGTTCTTCATAAACCGGTGGAAACTATTCCGTACGATGAGCCCTTCCTGTCACTGGGAGGGACTTCGCTGAAGGCGATGCAAATTCTTGGGGCGCTTGAGGATGAGCTGTCCATGGAGCTGACACATGATCTGTTAATCAAATGCCGCACCGTGCGTGAAATGGACGAGTACCTTGCCGCCTGGGTTAACTCCAACGGCAGACCGTCCGAAGAACGAAAGGAACCGTCCGTTTCAAATGGAGTGAAGTCCGGCGGCGGGGATATTGCCGTGATCGCGATGGCCTGCCGCTTCCCGGGAGCTTCCAGCCCGGAGGAGTTCTGGAACAACCTGGCGCAGGGAGTGCAGTCTATCGGCGAAGTGCCCGGCAGCCATTGGAATATTGACGATTATTACAGTCCCACTCCGGAATTCGGCAAGACCTACTGCCGTACCGGGGGCTTTCTTGACAATCCCTACGGCTTCGACGCCGGCTTGTTTGGCATCTCCGAAGAAGAAGCGGCGGTGATGGACCCGCAGCAGCGGATGGTCCTGGAACTGACATACGAGCTGATCGAACGGGCGGGGTATTCCCGGCAGCAAATGAGCGGGAAGAAGGTTGGACTCTTTGTCGGTGCGGGAGGAAATTCCTATTTCGAATACCATCTGAATACGTTGAACCGGATGAAGCTGCAGAGCTTCGACAGCTTCGCCGTGCTTAGCAGCGAACAGCAGGAGCGGATCCTGGAAGAGTGGCGGTGGAAGCTGGGTTACACTGGCGATCATTCCAATCTGCTGGTCGATAATATCGTCAATATGATTCCGGCGCGGACCTCCCAGGAATTCAATTTCAAAGGTCCGAGCATGGCGGTGGATACGGCCTGCTCATCATCGCTGGTCACGCTGCATCTTGCCGCCGATTCCATTCGCCGAGGGGAATGCGAGTCCGCGATCGCCGGAGGAGTTTCTCTCCTGCTGACGCCTACTTCGTATCAATATTTCAGCAATGCAGGCGCTTTGTCTCCAAGCGGGCGCAGCAGCGTCTTTGATGCCGATGCGGACGGATTCGTGCCGGGAGAAGGCGGCGGGCTCGTGATGCTGAAGTCCCTTGAACAAGCGCAAAGAGACGGAGATTCCGTCCTGGCGGTTCTGAGGGCGAGTGAAATCAACAATGACGGCCATTCCATCGGTGTAATGGCCCCAAACCCTGACGGGCAGAGGGAGTTGATCGAGTCCCTCTATGTGCGCAGCGGGCTGAATCCGGCGGATATTCAGTATGTGGAGGCCCATGGAACGGGTACGAAGATCGGCGACCCAAGCGAAGTCAGAGCGCTGGATAAAGCGTTCAAGAGCTGGGGGCTTGCAAGGCAGTCGATTGCCATTGGTTCGGTAAAATCCAATATCGGACACCTTTTGGGCGCGGCGGGAATCGCCAGCTTTATCAAAATCGTCATGGCCTTGCGGAACAAAACGATGCCGCCGCAGATGAATGTCGTTAAGCCGAATCCAATGCTGAAATTTGAGCAGACTCCCTTCTATCTGCTCTCGGAAGCCAGCGAATGGAAAGTAGCGGATGGAGCGGCCAGACGTGCGGCCATTAACTCTTTCGGCTTTGGCGGGACCAACAGCCATATGGTTGTAGAAGAGGCGCCGCAGGGCCACACGATAAGCGGGGAAGCGTATCCGGAGCGGCCGAAGCATGTCATCGGGCTGTCGGCTCATACGTCTTCCGCGCTGGAGCAGAAGAAAGCGGATCTTGCGGCCTTTCTCGAACAATCCGGGGAGTATTCACTCGCCGAGATTTGCTATACGGAAAATGTTGCGCGTACGGCGCTGCCGCACCGTTTCCATGCTGTAGCGGATTCGGCCCAGGACCTTATCGGCAAATTGAAACTCAGTTCACCGGAATCCACCCCAGCCTTTATTTCGCCGAAGATTGCGTTGATGTTTACCGGACAAGGTTCGCAATACGCGGGGATGGGCAGAGCTTTATACGACCAACTTCCCGCTTTCCGTAAAATTGTGGACGATTGCTCCGAAGCCTTTTATCCGTATCTGCAGTTGAAGCTGACCGATTTACTCTACGGTGCGGAGGCCGATAACCAAGTTCTTGCACAGACAAACATCACCCAACCGGCCGTCTTCACGATGGACTATGCCTTTGGCAGGCTGCTGCTGGATTCCGGCATCCGGCCCGCTTACCTTCTCGGTCACAGCATCGGCGAATGGGCTGCCGCTTGTCTCGCGGGCGTCGTTAACCTTGCGGATGCGGCAAGATTGGTAGCCGTAAGAGGCAAATTAATGAGCGAGCTGCCGGCGGCGGGAGCCATGGCCGCCGTATTTACTTCAAGCAGCAAGCTTGATGCCTTGATGCAATCCTTTGAAGGTTCCTTGTGGGTCGCCGGATACAACGTCACGCATCAGGTTGTGTCCGGAACGGCGGAGGCGGTGGAAGCATTTGTGACCGCGCTGCAGACGCAAGGAATCGGAGCTAAGAGACTCAACGTTTCCCAAGCCTTTCACACGCCGCTGATGCAGCCGATGCTGGAAGCGTTCAAGAAAGAACTGGAAGCCACGGTGTTCCACGCTCCGCAGATTCCGGTCATTTCCAATGTGACTGCTGAAGTCATTCAGGAGCCGCCCACGGCGCAGTATTGGATGCAGCATATTCTGGATGCCGTGAAGTTTGAGCAAAGCATAACTTACGCGATTGACCAGGAGGTTACGGTTCTGGTCGAATGCGGCCCGGACGCTATTCTTGCCGGGATGGCCGGAGGCTTGCAGTACGCAAGCAAACCGCAGGCCCTCCATACCCTTAGCCGTAAGAAGGATAATTGGGAGACCTGGCTCGGCATGCTTGGTCAATTATTTTCTCTTGGAGTGAACATCAATTGGACCGCGGTAGAGCCCGATCATGCCTATCGCAAAGCGGCTCTGCCGGTCTATCCCTTTGAGCGTAAAACGTTCAAGCCAGACTTTGGAACTGGGTCGGATTCGGCTTATGCCGTGAATGGCAGCGGTTTGTTCCATGAATGGCAGTGGAAGCCTGAGGCTCTTGTTGACAACACCCTTATAAATGAGGGGGCTGTGCTCGTATGGAACGGCAACCTTGAGATTGGCGGGGAACTGGAGCGCTCATTGGACGCTGAACGAAATCCGGTCTTCTATGTAGCCTCCGGCGATAAGTTCCACTACGATGGTAAGCGCAGCTTTACTATACGGCCGGACCATGCGGAGGATTATACGGATTTACTGGAACAGATGCCAGGCAAGCTATCGGCTGTTATTCATTTATCCCATTATCTGCAGGAAGAGCTTCAGACTGAAAATCTGCTGAATGACATCAGCATGAATGAAAACTTCTACAGTCTGCTTCACTTTGGACAAGCCATGGTCCGCCATGGGCTGAGCCAGGGGCATCTTGTAATTGTTACGGATAAAGCTTATAAACTGCCGGAAGATGCAGGCGGGGGCAACCCGAATCAGGCGGCAGCCGCCACACTGAGCCAGGTCATCGATTCTGAAAATGACGGAATCCAGGTTACAGTGATCGATATGAACAAGGAAGAATATCCATCAGACCGGGATTTTGCCAAAGCATTGAAGATTGCAATGAAGCAGAAGGCCGATGAGGAGTCGATCACGGTCATACGTGGCGGAGTGCGTTATGTCCGCACCTTGGAGAAAATGCCCGTGCCGGCAGTCGGAAAAAGCGTTGAACTTCACGATGGGGAAACGTACCTGATCACCGGAGGAACTGGGCTCGTGGGAGGCCAAATTGCTCTGGCGCTTGCGCGGCAAGCACGGATAAATGTGGTTCTTACGGGCAGAAAACAGCTTCCGCCCGATCATCTTCTCCTGCCGAAACTGGAAGAGCTGGGCGCTCAGGTTATGTATGCGGCCGCAGATGTTACGGATCAGGCCCAAATGGAGGATCTGCTGCGCAAGATTCACGCCGCCTACGGCCCCCTGCATGGAGTAATTCATGCCGCAGGGCAACTGGAGTACACGCCTCATAAGCTTTTAAACCGAAGTGTAAGCGATATTGACAACGTCCTGGCTCCCAAATGGAAGGGGACCATTATTACGGATCTCGTAACCCGTTCGGAGCCGCTGCGATTCTTCGCGTCCCTGTCTTCCGTTTCGGCCACCCGCAAAGCATGGGCCTCGGGTCTTGGAGACTATGCAGCCGCCAACGCATTCTTAAATGGCTACAGCTCCTACCGGACAAAGGGGCAGGCGCCGGGGCGTTCCTTGTCGATCAACTTCTCGCTCTGGTCAGATACGGGGGCGGGAACGGAGTTTGGAGATCTTCTTCAGCTGACGCTTAGAGCACAAGGGATGAAGCCGCTTGTTCATTCCGCCGCCGCCGATGCTTTCCTGAGAGCCTTGGGAACCGACCGGCCTGATGTCATTCATATACTGGACCTGGTAAAGAGCGATGAGAAGAAGGAGCGCTCCACCGCGCTAAAAGCAGAGCAGCAGCCCGCCGCTGTCGATTCTGGCGCCCGTTCGCCGGTTTATCGTACTGCGAAAGAAGTGCGGGATATTGTGTACCGGACGATTGCCGAGCAGCTTCAAGTTCCTGTCCGCCATCTGGAGGCGGGCAAGAACTTCATGGAACTTGGGCTCGATTCGCTTGGGGCGGTCCAGGTTGTTTCCAAGCTCGGCGGCATATTTAATACCGAACTGTACCCGACGCTTATTTTTGAATATCAGACACCGGAAGAATTGTCCGCACATATCGAAGAGCTGCTAACAGCGGACCCAGTGAAAATGACTGCTCACGAAGAGAATAAGAAACCTGAAGAAAGCAGGAAGGATGAAAAACTGCAGGATATCGCCATTATTGGGATCGGTCTGCGCATACCTGGAGCAAACAATCAGGAGGAGTATTGGGAGCTGCTGCATAACGGCAGAAGCGCCATCCGCCCCGTTGCTCCCGGAAGATGGTCTAATCATGAGCATGTGAACACCGATGCAAATGTGCTTCATACGACCTACATGAGCCGGGGGGGCTTTATCGATGCTCCTTACGACTTTGATCCGTTGTTCTTTGGAATGTCGCCGAAAGAAGCGGAGGCTACCGATCCCCAGCAGAGGATCTTTCTGCAGATTGCCTGGGAGGCCTTGCAGCAAGCGGGGTATGGAGGGAAATACCGCACCCGCAAAATCGGCGTGTTCGCAGGCTGCGAGCAGAACACCTACATGGAGCATTTCGCCAATTACCGTTCCTATATGCTGATTAAAAACCGTCTGGCGGACAGCCCCGCCTTCAACCGGATGAACCCTGAAGAACGGCAAGAAATTCTCGCCGGTATTTCCGGGGTGCTGGAGCCGGCCCGCCTCGTTCCGGATACGGTCGCCGGAAATGGCCTGAATGAGGTGGCGGCGCGGGTAAGCCACTGCTTGAATTTGACGGGGCCGAGTCTGATCGTAAATTCCGCCTGCTCCTCTTCCCTGGTAGCCATTCACATGGCCTGCGAAAGTCTGCGCACCGGGGAGTCGGAAATGGCCATTGCGGGCGGCGTGAACCTGAATTTAAGCCCGACGCCGTTCGTCTCCCTCAGCCGGGTGACCGCGCTGTCGCCGACCGGGGTCTGCTATCCGTTTGACGAAAGAGCAAACGGAATGGTCCTGGGTGAAGGGGCGGGAGCCATACTGCTGAAGCCGCTTGAAGCCGCGCTGAGAGACGGCGATTGCATCCACGCGGTGATCAAAGGCTCGGCCATTAACAACGACGGCCGCTCCCAGGGAATTACGGCGCCAAGGCCGCAAGGCCAAGCCGAAGTTATCAGAGAAGCGTTCCGGCGGTCGGGAATTCATCCCGAAACCATTTCTTATGTCGAAACGCACGGCACAGCCACGCCGCTTGGCGACCCCATTGAAGTTGAGGGGATGACCCAGGCGTTCAGCACCTTTACGAACAAGACGCAGTTTTGCGGAATTGGTTCGGTCAAATCGTCCGTTGGGCACATGCTTTCAGCCGCCGGGGTAACCAGTCTGATTAAGGTGGCCCTTGCGCTCAAACATCAAACCCTGCCGCATACGCTGAATTATGACCAGCCGAATCCGAATATTGATTTTGAGCATTCCCCGTTCTATGTGGTCGATAAATATCCAAGACCCTGGAAGGCGGAAGGAAGCGCTCCGCTCAGGGCAAGCGTCAATGCCTTCGGATTCGGAGGAACCAACGCCCATGTTATTTTGGAACAAGCGCCGCAAATTTCGGATACGCCTTCCCCGGCGGACAACGGGCCGCATCTGCTGCTGCTTACGGGCAGAAATGAACAAGGCATCAGAGCAGTTGCCGGAAACCTCAGAGCGCATCTGGAGAAGCAAGCGGAGGTTAGCGTAGCTTCAGTATGCTGCACAATGAATCTTTCACAGAAAGAAATGTCCGTCAAAGCTGCGGCCGTCATTAAATCCAAAGAGCATTTGACCAGCATTCTTTCTGCGGTTGAAAATGGCGAGTCTTTTGCGGAAATTAGCAGAGGGCGTTCTAATCCAAGCCGAACTGCAGCGGTCCATCTCATGCTGGACGGTAAAATAACCGTGAGCGGCAGCGAACTGGATGTGCTCTGCTCGCGGTTCCCAGGCTTTGACTCTGCCTACCGGCAGGCGAAACAAGAAATAAAGGATGGCGGGGAGAAGCTTGAGTCTTTTGCTCTTCACTATGCGGCTTCAAAACTGCTGCTCGATTTAGGGATTCGTCCCGCCGGAATCTTTGCCGAGGGAACAGGCATACTCGCGGCACTCGTTCTCACAGGCCAAGTTTCGCTGCGGCAAGCCGCATTATTCATTCAGGACGAAAGCGGGGAGCCCGTTTATACAACAACCGATGCCCAAGAATTTTTAAAATGCCCGGTGGTAACTCCTTCAGGCGTAATCTACCGCAGCCACAACCGCGAGCTCTGGCCTTTCGTCAAGAACGCTACCCGGGATAAATTAGAGGAACAAGATTTTACGGAAGCCTTGGGTGCGGGCGAAGCGCTGCTTTATTACGGAAGCGATCTTCGCTCTGTTAATCTGCCGGTCAGTCACCAAGAAACATTCCAGACCATAAGCCTCTCCCTGGATTTGGACGCCGTGGAGAACCTTTTGCAGGGTATGGGCAAGCTGTATGTTCTTGGAGTTCCATTTGATCCGTCAGGACTTTTTAATCCCCATGAGAAAAAGGTTCTCTTGCCGACCTATCCGTTCGCTAATGAGACCTATAAGGTTTCATATGAACAAGAGGAAGAACCGGCCATTAAGACAGGGCTTCGAAAAATAGAGGTATAAATGGAGAGAGGCATGAGCAAGGGCTACAAAATTACGAAGATCACTATCCTATCTGTCGTTGTTCTGCTCGCCGTGCTGGCCGTGACCTTGTTCACAGCCAGCGGTGCGCAGAAGAAGGCCAAGTATCTCGATCCTTGGAAACGGGATTATTTCGAACAGTTTGAGGACCCGCGATTGCAGGTCATAGCTCATGGATTATTGGCCGCGAACAGCCACAACCTTCAGCCATGGAAGATCCGCCTGGATCAACAGAACCCGCTGCTATTGTACCTTTACACCGACAACGAACGGCTCGCGCTGGAATCGGACTCTTTAGCCCGGCAAACGTTGGTTTCACAAGGCACCTTTTTGGAATATATGCGAGTAGCCGGCGAGCAGTTGGGGTATCCAGCCGAGATCGTCCTGTTTCCGGATGGGGAGTACGATGAACAACATTTAAGCGAGAGTATGGAACGGAAGCCGGTGGCGAAGATTACGCTGTCCAAGGCGAGCCCGCAAAATAATCCGCTCTATGAATTCATGTTCTTGCCGGATACGAACAGAATGGCCTATCAGCCGGATGAAATAACGTCCGCTCAAATCCGAAAGCTGAACAAAACCAACACGGATCAAGACTTGATCTTATCTATCCTGAACGATAAAGCGGATATCGAAAAGTTCGGAGCCTACGGTGTGGAGGGCACGGAGATCGAAACCGGTCTGCGGCGGATGAACGACGAGTCGGCCCGGATTTTCCGTTCCAATGAATATCAGAAAAATAAATACCGTTATGGATTTTCATTTGAAGGGCAGGGAACGACGGGATGGAAAAAGCATCTGCTGCAAGGGTTAATCACGATCATTCCATTTCTTAACAATGAGGAAGCATCGACCAAGCTCGCAGTCGAAGCGGCCCAAACCGCAGCCGGCCATACTCCTTCGTATGCCTTGATCCTTAGCAAGGATAACAGCCGGACCAGCCAGGTTAAGGCGGGAATGTTGTACAGCAGGCTCATACTTACCGCGCATGAGGAAGGACTCGTGATGCAGCCGCTCAGCCAAGTATTGCAGGAATATCCTGAAATGCATGAGGCTTACGGCAAAATTCACCGGGAATATGCAGCGGCGGGTGAAACGATCCAGTTCCTGATCCGTTTAGGCAGACCGACACAAGATACACCGCTCAGCATGAGGCGGGAGGCAGTGGATTTGATTTCGGAATAAGAAAGCATGCGGTTTAGATCGATAAACGCGGCAGTGAGCAGGGGGATCGACACTCCTCTGTTCACTGTTCATTTTTTATGTTCATTGAAGGAGTGGATTGTAATCAATGGTTGAGGTTTATGCGCTGCCGGTACCGCATGAGGATTGTTATCAAAAATATTTAGGATTATGCGATTATGTGTCATTCGAGAAAAGTGCACGCATCAAGCGCATGGCAAGCAAAAAAGATGCATTGCGGATTCTTTGGGCCGATTTGCTCATCCGCGTTCTGATTATGGACAAATACAAGCTGAAAAACAGAGAGATTTCGTTTATTTACAATCCCAACGGCAAGCCTATTTTTGAAATGGATCCAAGTTTTGCATTCAATGTATCTCACTCCGGAAACTGGATTGTTGCTGCCGTTGCGGAAAAAGGACAATGGATCGGGGTTGATATTGAAGAAATCCGGCCGATTGAACTCGACATTGCCGAACGTTTTTTCGCGCCAGCGGAGTACTGCCATTTGATTACGGAGAACAAGTCCCGTCAACTGGACTATTTCTATGATTTATGGACACTTAAAGAAAGCTATCTCAAAGCTACCGGCGCCGGACTGACGCTGCCTCTTGGTTCATTTGCGATCCATAAGGACAGGGAATCCGATACCATTTCCATTTCCCAGACACACTCCGCGCATGCGTTCTTTTTTCGGCAATACGAGGTTGATCCTTCGTACAAGCTGTCCGTGTGCTCCACGGAGGAATACTTTGCAGATGCTGTTAAAAGGGTTGAGTGTTCTGAGGTTTATGAACGGATAGCCGGAATGCCTGTGCAAAGCACTATTTTGTAATATTTATCTCATATCCCGTGAAATTTCGATTATTCGTATTCAAACCTTTGTTTTTCCTGCAAAAGCAGTTTCGTGATCGTTCTGCCCAGGATGTGTCCTGCTGTTTTAGGAGCCACAATTCCTGGCAGACCCAGTGCCAATAACGCCTTAATTCCATGCTCCTCGGCAAAGTGAAAGTCTGTTCCACCCGGACGGGAAGCCAGATCGATAATAAGAGTTTCCTTTGAAATACAGGCAATGATGTCCTGAGTGATAACCAATGAAGGAATAGTGTTGAAGATAATATGGACGTCATTCACCTGACTTTTTAAATCCGTTGTATAGAAGGCGTTGAAGCCCATTTCCCAGGCTCTTGCATAAACTTCAGGCTTGTTGACTCCTGCTTTTACACCGGCTCCCAGCCCCTTGAGCGTTCTTGCTAGTGTCATCCCGATTCTACCCAGGCCCAATACCATGCAGGTGGAGCCGTGAATCGTAATATCCGTATGCTGGATTGCCAACATCACAGCACCTTCGGCCGTAGGAATAGAATTGTAGATGGCTACGTCATCGCGTTCAAATAGCTCTATTAATTCTAAACCAAGAATCTTGCATAAGTCTCTAAGATAACGATTGGCTATGCCAGTAAATACTTTGGCATGTTTGGGAATCGAGGCCAACAGATCTTCGGTTAGAATCAGCTCCTCTGACGAGAATACAGACTCTGTTTTTCCATATTCATCGGTTCCGGATACGGGGAGAATCACTGCGTCCGCTTGGCTTAAAGATTCGACGCTTAGACTAGTTTTAACAGTTCCGTCCAGTGGCAACAGATTATCAAAGCCAATGATTCGAACGTCTGCTCTCAGCTCAAGAAGCACTCGAATCACTTCCAGCTGGCGGTTATCTCCGCCAATCAGAACAACCTTTTTACCGATTAACGACTCCACATACTCAGTCCTCTCAGCTACTTTTCCTAAGAGATTCGACATCAGAATTTTGTTTTCCTTTACCTTTCCGTTGTTATCCCCATTTGCCGAACTAGTTAAACGATTACACTTTATGTAAATTATACTTGCCGGTTTCTCTGTCCTTATGGTAGTATCGATAGAAATAATTGGAAAAGACAGCTGGAGAACCGGGGTTCGAGGCTGCCGAACCAAGCGAAGATCAGGCGCTGCGAATATACTGCTCGGCGTCCCATCATAGAGTTAAAAGACCTCAGGCAAGTTCGGTGCCAGGGTCTTTTTTTAAAATATTAGAATTTATAAGCTGGGCGCTTATCATTTTTAAGCTGCCAAAAGGACGGCGAAGCCGTTTCTTCTTATTTAAAGAGTAAACTCGGGGAGGAAATGTCAATGTCGGCCATACGTGTGCAGGGCCTAAGTAAGGTGTTCAATGTCAAGGAAAAGCGGCAGGGGCTTCGCGGCAGTATGCAGTCTTTGTTCCGGCCTGTATACAAGGAGAAAGTAGCGGTGAGGCCAATTGATTTTGCGGTCGAGGAGGGAGAGATCCTGGCCTTTATGGGACCTAACGGTGCAGGAAAATCAACAACGATTAAAATGCTGACCGGTATTCTCCATCCGACATCAGGCCATGCAGAGGTGCTGGGTCTGTGCCCCTGGAAGGAACGCGGCAGGCTGGGCTTCGTGGTCGGGTCCGTCTTCGGGCAGAAGTCGCAGCTCTGGTATCATCTTCCGCCTGTGGACTCTTTCGAGCTGCTCGGGGCCGTCTACGAGCTCCCGAAAATGGACTTTCTGCGTCGCAGAGACGATTTGGCCGAACGCTTTGAGATTGGACCTTATATGAACACTCCCGTGCGCAGGCTGTCTCTTGGCGAAAGAATGCGCTGTGAGATTGTGGCGGCGCTGCTCCACAGCCCAAGAGTGGTATTCCTCGACGAGCCCACCATCGGACTGGATATTGTCGTCAAGCAGAAGATTCGCGACCTGATTGTAGAGATGAACAGGGAGGAAGGAACCACGTTGTTCCTCACCTCTCATGACGCGGGCGATATTGAGCAGTTGTGCAAAAGGGCTATCGTCATCAACCATGGCGATATTATTCTCGATCAGGAGGTATCCCGGATGAAGCGGGATTACCTCACCTACAAGACCATCGACCTACGGCTGAAGGAGAAGCCCGACTCTATGGAGCTCCCCGGCGTGCAGATCCTGAAGCAGCAAGGGAATGGGCTGAAGCTTAACATTGACACCGCTGTGATTAACATCGAAGAGGTTCTCGGGTACATCGTCGCTCACTATCGGGTAGAGGATGTAACCATTGAAGATCCTCCTATGGAGGAGATTATCGCCAAGATATACGAGCGCACCGGCGGCGCGCTCGGCTCCTTCGCCGGGCATCCCGCAGGCGCGGAAAAGGAAGCTGCTCGGGCAGCCGCCTTTCACCGCGGCAACGCTTCAGGAGGTTCCCTATGAATGTATCGGTCAAGCTGCGCAAATATCGGGCCGTTAGCCGCATAACGGTCAAAAATCAGCTCATGTATGTTATGGATTTGCTGGTAAGGACGCTGTTTCTGCTCATCATTCTCTATATCTTCATTCAGTTGTGGACCGCCACTTATGCCGGTACAGGGGAGAAGGTTATCGGAGGCTACCGCTTCGAGGAACTGATCTGGTATCTTATTTTTTCCGAATCTCTCGTGACGGCTATGCCGAAGCTTCATATTACAGTGGAGGACGAGGTGAAGACGGGAGGCATCGGGTACCTGCTGTGCAGACCGGTGAACTACATCCTCTACCGGTACGCGGAGTTTGCCGGGGAATTTGCCGTAAGGCTTGTCGTCAACCTGTTGGTGGGAGGCGCCCTGGGCCTGGCGCTTTTTGGCGTCCCGGGCTTCGGATGGGGTTGGCTCGGCTTTGTGCCGGTGGCTGCCGCGGCGGTAACGCTGAATTTTATGATCCGGATGATGCTGGCGCTGTGCGCTTTTTGGGTGGAGGAAATTCAAGGCTTGGTTTTCGTATATGACAAGCTGCTGTTTACAGTGGGAGGGATGCTGCTTCCCTTGGAACTGTTTGCAGAGCCGTTCCGGAGCATCTGCCGCTGGCTGCCTTTTCAGACCATGATCTATTTTCCGGTCAAGACGGCCGTTCAATTTGAAGCCGGGAGAATGCTCCAGATGCTGGGAATCCAGGTTGTCTGGGGGCTGGTGTTCGGTCTGCTGCTCAGCCTGGTGTTCAGGAGAGGGGTGAACAAGCTTAATGTTAACGGCGGTTAAACGAAAATACGGCTTTGTCTTTACAGCGTGGAAGCTGAATCTGGCCGGCGCCATGGAGTTTCGCCTCAGCTTCTTCCATGACGGCTGGGATGATGGCCTTAAGCAACATGGTGTTCCTGTTCTTCTGGGCCATGTACTTTCAGCGGTTTCCCCTGATCAACGGATGGACCTTGAGCGATGTGATGATGGTCTGGGCCGTCAGCACGGCCGGCTTTGGCATATCCAATATGCTGTTCGGCAATACGCTGCGCATCGCTTTTATCGTGGCGAACGGCGAGTTGGATTTGTATCTGGCTCAGCCCAAGCCGGTGCTTCTGAATGTTCTGGTCAACCGGATGTCGCTAACGGCGGTAGGGGATTTTGTATTCGGGCTGGTGATCTATGCCTGGTTCGGGCAGCATACCCCGCTGGGGCTGTTAAAATACGTCGCTGCGGTGCTGCTGGCCGCTATGATCTTCACCTTTTTTAACCTGCTGATCCAGTCCCTTGCCTTCTATATCGGAAATGCGGAAGGAATCGGGTATCAGATGTTTATAGGCTTCATATCGTTCAGTACCTACCCTACGGATATTTTCAAAAGCTGGGGGAAGATCCTGCTGTTTACCATTTTACCAGCAGGATTCATCAGCTATCTGCCGGTTGGTTTATTGCGGGAGTTCAACTGGGGCTTTATGGTCGGGCTGCTGGCTGCGGTAACTGTGCTGGGGATAGGCGCGTTGACGTCGTTCCACCGGGGGCTCGCCCGGTATAGTTCCGGCAACCGGATGGGGCTGCGGGGATAAAGCGGGTATCGGCAGGCAGGTGAGTTGTATAGAGGACACCAATTTTGATATTTATGATCTTTTTAGTGACAACAAAAAAGCCCTTGATCTATCAAGGGTTTGGTCATTTTTAGATGGTCGAGACGACAGGATTTGAACCTGCGACCTCTTGCTCCCGAAGCAAGCGCTCTACCAAGCTGAGCCACGTCTCGTTAACGGATTTATCGGTGATGTTGCGCCCGAACAATTAGAGATTATACGCCTGATTGCGATTCCTGTAAAGGAGTGTTTTTGGAAAAAAAGAGTTGAAAATATGAACATCTTCCGCAGTAGGTTTACTGGCCGTCAGTCTGTATAATGTCCATATGAGAATTTTTAACAGGGCGGTATCATCCGCCGTTTAAGGGGGAGTTAACATGGAACTGGGGTTGAAAGGAAAAAAGGCAATTGTGACCGGCGGAAGCAAAGGAATCGGCCTGGCCACGGCCATCGTTCTGGCGAGCGAAGGCGCTGAGGTGGCGATCGTCGCCCGTACGCTGGAGCCGCTTCAGGCAGCCGCGCGTCGTATATATGAAGAGACGGGAACGGAGCCGCTGGTCATTCAGGCCGATATCTCGTCGGAGGAGGGCGCCCGGCGAGCGGTCGAGACGGCTGGAGCGCATTTTGGAGGCGTCGATATTCTGATCAACAATGCCGGAACCTCTGCCGCCAAGCCGTTCGAGGAAGTGGACGCCGAGTCCTGGGACGCCGACCTTGACCTGAAGCTGCTGGGCGCTGTCCACTGCGCGCGGGCGGCGATCCCGTATATGCGCGGGGCGGGCGGCGGCGCGATCGTTAATGTCACAGCGGTAAAAGGCAAGGCTCCGTCCGCAGCTTCCCTGCCAACGTCGGTTAGCCGCGCCGCAGGGCTCGCGCTGACCAAAGCGATGAGCAAGGATTTGGCCGGAGCAGGCATTCGCGTCAACGCGGTATGCATCGGCCTTATCCGAAGCGACCAAATCGAGCGGAAGTGGAAACAGGCCGCGCCGGATTTGAGCTGGGAGGAATTCTCGGCCGCTCCCAGCCACGGCATTCCGCTGGGAAGAATCGGGGAAGCCGTAGAAGCGGCCAATGTGATCGCGTTCCTGGTATCCGATGCGGCATCCTATGTAACCGGAACGTCCGTCAATATCGACGGGGGCTCTTCAGCGGTGCTGTAACCGGGATTGGATAAAGCATGCAGATTGACAGGAACGAGGGCCATGGATATACTTGAAATGTTAAAATGCGTTAACCTCATAGCTATGAATACGCAGATGAAATGAAGTACGCCGGAAACAAGGCTTCACCAGAGAACGGATTCCCTTGCGGGTAACGCAAGCGGCTGCGAGAATCCGGAAGACGGGCCGGCGGAAAGCTGATTTCGGAGTGCGGGTACAAGCCCGCCGGATGGTCCCGTTAACGGCCGTAACAAGGCGATCGCTCGACTGCAGCGTGTCTGAAGCATCTTACAAGATGCCGGGACGCTAATGGGCGATAACCAGGGTGGTACCGCGATATTAATCGTCCCTGAATTTATTCAGGGGCGTTTTTATTTTCCTTTTCAAAATCTCGGTAAGGACAAGCGGAATGCTTATCCTTGACCTGATATTTATGTTTCCTCTTAAACTTCAATCGACGGGAGCTGTATTTAGATGAAAGCTAGTGAAATCCGTTCCAAATGGCTGGAGTTTTTTGCGGGAAAAGGCCATAAAATCGAGCCCAGTGCGTCTCTTGTTCCCCACAACGACCCATCGCTTTTGTGGATTAACGCAGGGATGGCGCCGCTTAAAGCTTATTTTGACGGCCGGGTGAAGCCGGAGAATCCGCGCCTCACCAACTCGCAGAAGTGTATCCGCACGAACGACATCGAGAACGTCGGCAAGACGCGCCGGCACCATACATTTTTTGAAATGCTGGGCAACTTCTCCATCGGCGACTACTTTAAGGAAGAAGCGATTACCTGGGCCTGGGAGTTTCTGACGGGCAAGGAGTGGATCGGCTTCGATCCGGACCGTTTGGCGGTTACCGTCTATCCCGAGGATGAAGAAGCGTTCAAGTTCTGGAATGAAAAAATCGGACTGCCCGCAGAGCGCATCATCAAGCTCGAGGACAACTTCTGGGATATCGGCGAAGGGCCGTGCGGGCCCTGCACGGAAATCTTCTACGACCGCGGCGAAGCCTACGGCAGTGACATGTCGGACCCGGAAATGTACCCGGGCGGCGAGAATGAACGCTACCTGGAAGTATGGAATCTGGTGTTCTCGCAGTTCAACCATAACAAGGACGGCAGCTACACGCCGCTTCCGAACAAGAACATCGATACCGGCGCGGGTCTGGAGCGTTTCGCCTCGATCCTTCAGGACGTGGATTCGAACTTCGACACCGATTTGTTCCAGCCGCTTATTCAGTCAACGGCCAAGCTTGCCGGCGTGAATTACAAGGACAACCTGGAGCAGGATATCGCGCTGAAAGTTATTGCCGACCATATCCGTACCGTGACTTTCGCGGTCGGCGACGGCGTGCTCCCTTCCAATGAAGGACGCGGGTATATTATCCGCCGCCTGCTTCGCCGCGCGGTGCGCTACGGGAAGACGCTGGGCCTCGATCGGCCGTTCATGTACGAGCTGACAAGCGTTGTGGGCGAGATTATGGGCGTTTATTATCCGACTGTGGTTGAGAACCGTGAATATATCGCCAAAATCATCCGTACGGAAGAAGAACGCTTCCATGAAACGCTGTCCGACGGACTGGCGATTCTGGGTGAAATCAGCGACCGGGCGAAAGCGAACGGCGTGGATGTGATCAGCGGAGCGGACGCGTTCAAGCTGTATGACACGTACGGCTTCCCGTTCGACCTGACGGAAGACTACGCCGCCGAGCAGGGGCTGAAGGTCGACCGCGAAGGGTTCGATGCGGCGATGCAGGAGCAGCGCGACCGGGCGAGAGCGGCCCGCCACGACAGCGGCAGCATGAAGGTACAGGGAGGTGCGCTGTCCGAACTGACGATTAAAAGTGAATTTGTTGGATATAATGACCTCGTAACCGAATCGAAAATCGCAGCAATTCTGGTTGGCGACGAGTTAGTGGATACCGCCGGCGAGGGCGCGGAAGCGCAGGTTATTCTGGAGTCGACTCCGTTCTACGCCGAAAGCGGCGGTCAAGTAAGCGACCATGGCGTGCTGACGGGCGGTGCGGTTACAGCCAAGGTGAACGGGCTCTTCAAGGCGCCGCGCGGCCAGCATGTCCATCTCGTGACCGTGGAATCCGGTGAGCTGAGAGTAGGCGATACGGTCCGCGCCGAAGTGGACCGGGCGGAACGCGAGGATGTTGTGAAGAATCACACGGCAACCCACCTGCTGCACAAAGCGCTGAAGGAAGTGCTTGGCGGCCACGTTAACCAGGCGGGTTCGCTTGTGGAAGGGCAGCGCCTGCGGTTCGACTTCTCGCATTTCGGCGCGATTACGCCGGAAGAGCTGACCGAAATCGAGCATAAGGTCAACGAGCAGATCTGGCGCGGACTGGATGTCGTAATCGAGAACAAACCGATCGACGAAGCCAAAGCGATGGGAGCGATGGCGCTTTTCGGCGAGAAATACGGCGATATCGTCCGTGTGGTGCAGGTCGGCGACTACAGCCTTGAGCTGTGCGGCGGCTGTCATGTAGGCAACACGTCGCAGATCGGCATTTTCAAGCTGGTCAGCGAGAGCGGCATCGGCTCCGGCGTGCGCCGGATCGAAGCGGTGACCGGCCGTTACGCTTACCAGCACACGGAGAGCCAGCTCGACGTGCTGAAGCAGGCCGCTGCGCTGCTGAAATCCTCGCTTCCGGATGTGCCGAAGCGCATCGAGGGCTTGAGCGGCCAAGTTCGCGAGCTTACGCGCGAAAATGAGTCGCTGCAGTCCAAGCTCAGCGCAGCGGCAGCGGCCGAACTGACGGGCAGCGTGAAGACAGTCGGCAGCGGCGTTCAGGTGCTGACGGCTGCCGTGCAGGCGGGCAGCATGGACGCGCTGCGGTCGATGGCCGACGAGCTGAAGGCAAAGCTCCCGACGGCAGTCATCGCGCTGGGCGCCGCCATGGACGACAAGGTGAACTTTGTCGTCGCGGTACCGCAGTCGCTGGTGAAGCAGGGCTACCATGCCGGCAAGCTGGTCAAGGAAGTCGCCGCGGTATGCGGCGGAGGCGGAGGCGGCCGTCCGGATATGGCGCAGGCAGGCGGCAAGGACGCCTCCAAGCTGGCCGCCGCGCTGGCAAAGGCGGAAGAACTGGTAGCCGCTCAGGGCTAGAGAGCGGCTGGACCGTCCTTCGCCGCATCCTGCAGGGAGCGGCGAAAGGACAAACTTGAGCGTGCCTAAACCGTGTCGGAGCAGCACGCGGGGTTCCCAGAACAGGCGGCCTGGAGACTTGCAGGCGAATGGTTCGCCCTTTCGCCGGAGACGTCGGGCCTGCGGGATGACGGGGCTCACGGCCCCGCAGGACAAGTTTTGCGCTTTTTCATGTCTTCTGCTCACATCCCATTGTTATTATTGCGGGGTTTGAAGGCGAAATCCCAAAAAAACGCTATATTACGGCAGGATTTTCTTGTTTGGCCGTGAATATGTTATTATGGGGACAGATATAAATCAGTAATACAGCAACTTTGCGAGTGCCGCTTTAAAATCGGCTGCGCAGGAGGAAGGTGTCACAGATGGACTCCATGGACAAAACGGTCAAATTCAATGTGAAGGGCGACGAAAAAGAGGCATCTCCCCGCGAGATCCTGCTTACCGTTCACAACGCCCTGTTGGAGAAGGATTATAATCCGATCAACCAGATTGTAGGTTATCTTCTTTCCGGTGATCCGGCTTATATTCCGCGCCACAACAATGCGAGAAGTTTGGTCCGGAGGAAAGAACGTGACGAGCTGATTGAAGAGCTGGTCCGGTTCTACCTTGCCAATCAGCCGGCGGATAAGGTCAAATGAGGAAGCTTGGTCTGGATTACGGGGATCGCCGGATCGGCGCAGCCGTAAGCGATGCTTTTGGATGGACCGCTCAGGGACTGGAAACCATCGAACGCCGCCGGGACGGAAGCGAACTGGAGCGAATTCGTCACCTGATCGAGGAGTACGAAGTATCCGAGGTTGTGGTCGGCCTGCCCAAGAATATGAACGGCACAGTGGGTCCTCGCGGCGAGATTTGCATTGAATTTGCAAATGTGCTGCGGGAGACGCTGAATTTGCCCGTACACCTTTGGGATGAGCGCCTGACGACGGTATCCGCGGAGCGGGTGCTGATTGAAGGCGATGTCAGCCGTAAGAAGCGCAAAGGAATTGTGGATAAAATGGCCGCGGTTCTGATTTTGCAAAATTATTTGGATGCTAACAGTAAAAGGTGAGGGGTGCGCACACATGGCAAACGAGCAGATCGGCATGGATGAGGAACCGGAAATTATTTATATTCCCGATGACGAAGGCAACGAAGAGGAATTCGAGGTTATCATGAAGTTTGAGGTTGACGGCTCCGATTCCAAATATATGATGGTGGTTCCGCTCGATTCCGAGGACGAAGAAGCCGACGAGGTATACGCATTCCGCTATGAAGAAGACGGAGACGATCTGCAGCTGTTCATGATCGAGGATGACGAGGAGTGGGCGATTGTCGAAGAGACCTTCAACACTCTGGTCGACGAGCTGGACGGGGGAGCGGAGAATGACTGAGTTTTCTGCCGGCCAGGTCATATGGACCTCCAGGCTGAAGGACGCCTATGGAGAGACCGTTGAACTGGAAGACGAGAACGGCAAAGCTTCCGTATACGAGATCATCGCCGAATTTGAAGTGCAAGGCCGCGGATATGCGGTGCTGAAAGAGTCGGATAAGGACGGAGAACAGGAAATCCTGCGGGTGCTCGTTTCCCCGGATGGCCTGCCGGAGCTTGAAAGTATTGAAGACGACGACGAATGGGAAGATGTCTCGGAGCTTTACGACGAGCTGACTTTTCCAGACGACGAAGTGTAAGCATATACGGCTTGCCGCTTTCGGTCCTCGGGCCGGCTGCCGCAGCCACATGCAGGGGAGGGCGGAGCATTCCGCGCTCCTTTTGCATGATTATTTTTTAAAATATCTATTGAATTTAAATGAATACAATTTTATATTTATAGTCGGAAAGCGAGGAGAACGATTGAAATCCGCCATCCGCAATCTGTTGATTGTCCTGCTGCTGTTGATCATTGCGGCGGGAGGAGGAGTCTGGTACGTATGGAACGGTATGAAGCCGGTGGAGCCGTCAGGCCCTGCCGTAAACTTTACTGTACAAAAGGGAATGGGCAGCTCGGAAATCGCCGACCTGTTAGAGAAAAACGGCATTATCCGCAGCGCTTTTTTATTTAAAGGCTATTTGAAGTGGACGAACGAAGGCTCGCAGTTCAAGGCGGGAACCTACAGCGCCGCGCCCGGCGCAACGTATGACAATCTGATTGTCCGGCTCAACGGGGGAGACGTAGTGAAGAAGGAAACGGTCGTCTTTACCATCCCGGAAGGGTACACGGCGGAGCAGATTGCGGACAGGCTGGCTCAAGCGTGGGGCAAGGAAGCTTCCGTCTTTTTGTCGCTGATGGACAAAGGGGAGGGCCTTAAGGAGACGGAGATTCTAGGCGTCCCGCAGGATCAGGATTTGCGTCACCGGCTGGAGGGCTATCTGTTTCCGGAGACGTATGAGCTGGTGAAGGAGAGCACACCCCAGCAAGTTGTCGAGAAATTGATGGAGGAGCTGCAAAAGAAGCTGGACGGCATTCCCGAGTGGCAGACCCGGCTTAAAGACCGCGGAATGACTCTGCATGAATTGCTGACCGTCGCTTCGCTTGTGGAGCGTGAAGTCGTTGTGGACAGCGAGCGTCCGCTTGTAGCTGGCGTTATATACAATCGGCTGAAGAAGGGACAAAAGCTGGAGATTGACGCCACCGTCCAGTATTTGCTGGGCCGCCAGAAAGAACGATTGCTGTATAAAGACCTTGAAGTCAAGAGTCCATACAATACGTATCGCAATACGGGCCTGCCGCCGGGACCGATCTGCAACCCCGGACTGGCCTCCATTAAAGCGGCCCTTGAGCCGAAGGCTTCGGATTATTATTTCTATGTAACGAAAAAGGATGGAACTCACGCCCATTTGTTCGCCAAGACGTACAAGGAACATTTATCCAATATCAAAATAAGCCAAGAAGGGGCGAAGGAGACATCCTCATAGGGAGGATATCGTTTCCCGCCGGAATATATGGAGAGTATAGGCGAATAGCAAGCTAACAATAGAGGATGCTGTCCGGGGGCATTACTGCCAGGACGGCATGACAGGAGGGTACACGATGAAGAGCAAACCGGAGCTGCTGGCGACGGCCGCTTCCCTTACGGAAGCAGCCGCGCTGCTGGATGCCGGAGCCGACGCGCTGCTCATCGGCGACGATCGGTTCGGTATGCGGCTGGCGGGACATTTCAGCCTGGAAGATACGGCGGCAGCCGTGGAGATGGCCCATGCGCGCGGCCGCAAAGTATATGCCGGGCTCGGAGGACTGATGCCGAACCGGCTGCTGGACGAGCTTCCGGCTTATATCAAGGCCATCGCGGAGATCGGCGTGGATGCGGCCGAGTTCGGCGATCCGGCCGTGCTGGCCGCGGCCCGGCGCGAGGCGCCTGGCTTTAAGCTTCACTGGAACGCGGAGATGACGTCGACGAATTTCGCGACGGCCAATTACTGGGGGAGCAAAGGCGCTTCCCGCGTTGTTCTCGCCCGGGAGCTGAATATGGACGAGATCACGGAAATGGTGCCGAAGCTTGAGGTGGAGGCCCAGGTTCAGGTTCACGGCATGACCAATATTTATCACTCCAAGCGAAAGCTTGTAGAGAGCTATATGGCTCATCAGGGACGTCCGATCACTGGCGGAAGCCTTGGGAAGGAACGCGGCCTGTTCCTGATCGAGGCGGAACGGCCTGACGAGAAATTTCCGATTTACGAGGACGGAAACGGCACCCATATTATGAGCTCGGACGATATTTGCATTATGGAAGATTTGCATGTGCTGATGGAGGCCGGCGTACACAGCTTCAAAATAGAAGGGCTGCTGAAGCCGACGGTTTACAACGTTGCGGCAGTCAATGCTTACCGCCAGGCGATCGACGCCTATGCGGCGGACCCTGCGGGTTATACCTTCCGGGAGGAGTGGCTGGATGAAGTCCGGGCGCTTCAGGACCCGGAGCGGGAGCTGACCTTCGGCTTCTTTTACAAGGAGCAGGTTTATTGAACATCTAATTTTTTGGACAAAAGGAGAGGAGAAAAGGTATGAACACTGTGGCCAAGCCGCAATACAAAGGCAAGCGTTACCGCTTGGACAAACCGGAGCTCCTGGCTCCGGCGGGCAATCTGGAAAAATTGAAATTCGCCGTGCATTACGGCGCGGATGCGGTATATATTGGCGGGCAGAAATACGGCCTGCGCTCGAATGCGGATAACTTCAGCTTCGAGGAAATGCGCGAGGGTGTGGAATTCGCCAAAAAATACGGCGCCAAAGTATTTGTGGCGACGAATATTTACGCTCATAACGAGGATATCGCCGGGATCGAGGAGTACCTGCGCAATTTGCATGAGGTCGGCATCGCCGCCATTATTGTGGCGGACCCCGCGATTGTGGACATTGCCCTGCGGACCGTCCCCGGTCTGGAGGTGCACCTCAGCACCCAGCAGTCTACGCTGAACTGGCAGGCCGTGTCCTTCTGGAAGGAAGAGGGGCTGCCGCGCGTCGTACTGGGCCGCGAAACGAGCCTTGAGGAGATCGCGGAGATCAAGAAGCATGTCGACATCGAAATTGAGGCTTTTATTCATGGAGCGATGTGCTCCTCGTATTCCGGCCGCTGCGTGCTGTCCAACCATTTTACGGACCGCGACTCGAACCGGGGGGGCTGCTGCCAGTCCTGCCGATGGAAGTACGATTTGTTCGAGGATGCGCGCGAAGGTGAAGTCTGGGTCTCCGAAGAACAAAGCGCTGGACAGCCGCCGCAGCGCCTTGTTCCGGGCGTAACGCAGCTTCCGCTGCATCAGCCGGAGGACAATCCGTTTACGATGGGCGCCAAGGATCTGTGTATGCTGGGTAGCATTCCCGATCTGATCGAGGCGGGGATCGACAGCTTCAAAATCGAAGGGCGGATGAAGTCGATCCACTATGTAGCTACCGTGGTCAATGCCTACCGGAAGGCAATCGACGCGTATATGGCCGATCCCGAGCATTACGAGCTGAAGCCGGAATGGATGGATGAGCTGAACAAAGCCGCCAACCGTCCGCTGAACACGGGATTTTTCTACGATACGCCTGATCATGAGGATCATATATACGAGCCGGAAGAAAAGGCCGCTCCGTTTGATTTTGCCGGCCTTGTGCTGGACTATGACGCGGAGACGGGGACAGCACTGATTCAGCAGCGCAATCATTTCAAACCGGGCCAGGAAGTCGAATTCTTCGGACCGGACCGCAGCCCTTTTAAGCAGATTGTGGGCGAGCTGCGGGATGAGGAAGGCACTGTACTGGACGCCGCGCGTCATCCTTTGCAGCGCATCCGGATGAAGGTCGAGCAGCCGGTGGCTTATTTTGATATGATGCGGAAGAAGAAATAACAAAGAAAGCTTAGGCTTAGAACGGGCGGGTTTCCGGAATGCGGGAACTCGCTCTTTTTTTGAGAATATCAGAAAGTATAAGCTTCGCGCTTATCCTTAACCTGATATTTTTACGAGAAACGGATGCCTTCCTCTTCCAGAGGACGGCGAAGCCGTTTCTTCTTAAATATTACAATTTGGAAGTTGAGTAGGTCTATAGACATAAAAAAAATGTAGAAAGGTATAAGAAATATCTACCAGTCTGCCGATATATAAGATAACGCTTACATAATGTAATGCAAATTCATCAGGCAGGTGATCAGGAATGGGAGAAGCTGAAAGAGAGAGAAAACGAGTTCAACGCAAAGAAAGGTTAGCGAAAGGTCAGCGGGATGAAAGCCGGCCAGGCAAGAACCTGACGACAAGAGAGAAGCCCAGCGGCAGGTTTACGGGAACAACGTCACGCCAGATATGGAAGCGGTTTCTACCCCAATCTGCAGGGCAATTCAGAATGGTCAATCCCGCCAAGTCGGTCGGCGTAAAGCTGTTCCTTATTTTTTTATCGTCCATAATCGTCGTGGTTATGTTCCTGGGATTAATGTCTTATACGAAAGCCAAGAATACGATCAAGGATAATGTGTCCGAAGCAAACCACCAGACGATTATTCAAAATGCCGAGAAGCTCGATATTATTTTGAACCAGTACGAGACACTGGCTTTGCAGCTGTTCTTTGATCCGGAGGTTCAGGCGCAAATCTCCACTCTGAAGAACGCCAAATCATTCTATGATCAATTTGTGGCGATGGATAACATCGGCGACAAGCTGACCAATCAGACGACCGCGGATTCCAATATCATCAGCTTTTCGCTGATCCCGGACAATACTAAAGAGCAAGTCATGACAAGCGGTAACTCCAAGCTGATTGCGGAGGATATGCGTGACAAGGACTGGTACAAGCAGATTGTCGCCAATACCGAAGCCTATAAACCAACGTATGCCGGCGACTCCTTCAGTTCGAAGTTTTACTGGTTTCCGGTGAGTGATGTTGTGAAGGAAAGCACGAATATTGCCGTTGTGCGAAAGCTCCAGAATATGGGGGACACGTCGGGTTACATCGTTGTGATTGAAATTAAACAAGATGTACTTGAAAGCGCCTTCCGCAGCGTAAATTTGGGGGACGGCTCGCATATTCAGCTTGTTTCTCCGGGAGGCACCGTAATCGCTTCCTCGGTCAAAGAGGAGGACGGACAAGCGTCGGCCCATGCTTTTATCAAAGACAGCAAAGCCAATAATAGCAGCATCGAAACCCGGGACGCGAAGGGCCGTGACCTGCTGGCCGTGTTCAGCCCGCTCGCAAAAGCCGACTGGAAGCTTACGGGCATCGTTCCGACCGATGCGCTCGTGAAGGACGCGAAGCCGATCCTCTTCACCACATATATCGCCGCCGGTGCGGCAGCCCTGCTTGCGCTCTTGGTAGGAATATGGATGGTGCGCATGATTGCCCGTCCGCTCGCGCGGCTTAAGGATCTGATGGGCGAAGGCGCCAAGGGAGATTTGACGGTTCGCACGCCGTATACATCCTCGGATGAGATCGGCCAGCTGTCGGCTTCCTTTAATCTGATGATGGAACGTATTACAGAGCTAGTCTCCCAAACGACGGAAACGGCCCGTGATGTGCTGGAGACGGCAGGCGAGCTCGGGGAAGCTTCCCGGAAGACGGCGGTTTCCGCCAAGGACATTGCGACCGCAACCGAAGAGATCGCCGAGGGAGCGGGCAGTCTTGCGCTTGAAGCGGAGAAAGGAAATGCATTGACCGACGCCTTGTCGGTCCAAATGGAGGCGGTCATTCTCTCCAACCGTGAAATGGATGACAGGGCGCATATTGTCGGTGAATCCAGCGGCAAAGGGATGAAGCAGCTCGAGGAGCTGCTGAAGCAGACGGGGCGTACGGGCCAGATGACCAAGGCACTCGTCGATAAAGTGGACAACCTGAAGCAGACGGCTCTGTCCGTCCTGAAAGTGCTTGACGTGATGAAAAATATTACCCAGCAGACGAACATTCTCTCGCTGAATGCGACGATCGAAGCGGCGCGCGCAGGCGCGGCCGGCCGGGGCTTTATGGTGGTGGCGGGCGAAATACGGGCGCTTGCCGATCAATCGAAGAACTCAATCGCGCTGGTTGCGGACATAACCGACAAGATCATGACAGAAATGAACGAAACGGTGGATGTGCTGTCAGAGGTGACGCCTATGTTTGCGGAGCAGATGAATTCGGTCAAGAACACCAGTGAAATTTTTGTATCGGTCCGTGAACAGATGGATGGCTTCATTGCCAGCCTGCAATCGGTAACGGCTTCAATCGACAGTCTTAAAGCTTCGCAGACGGTATTGTCGGAAGCGATGGGAAATGTAAGCGCTGTTGCAGAGCAGTCGTCGGCAACCTCGGAGGAGGTGGCGTCGCTCAGCAGCGAGCAGCAAAATGTGAGCGATCAGCTGGTCATGCTGTCGGCCAACCTGGAAAGCGTTTCCGGTCATTTGAAGGAAAAGCTGTCGCTGTTCAAGGTTTAACAGCAGAAAAATTTATATAAGGCAGCAGTCAATGTTGATATGAAAAATAGCCAGGCCTTCGCACTAATCGTGCGGAGTTTTTTTTGAAATATCAAGAAAGTATAAGCTTCGCGCTTATCCTTAACCTGATATTTTTACGAGAGACGGATGCCTTCCTCTTCCAGAGGACGGCGAAGCCGTTTCTTCTTGAATCCTAAGCGAAAACAACCGACTGCGGGGATTCTTTTTGTGGCCGCTGGACATAATAGGGAAAAATTACGCTCCGGAGGCAGTCCGATGCTTAGTAAACGCCATCAACGAAACAAGCGAATCTATATTGCCCTGTTTCTTCTTGCCTCGGTCTTCGCTCTGCTTGCGCTGCGGCTCGCCTGGATTCAGTTCGTGATCAGCGGGCGCCGGGTTCCGGGAGGGCAGTATCCTCTCGCCAAAATGTCCAAGATTCAGAGCGAGCGGGAGGTTGTGCTTGATACCGGGCGGGGACGGCTGTACGACCGCCATGGACTGCCGCTGGCCGGAGAAACGGTCTGGACGGCGGCTTTTTATCCGCAGGAGGAAGAACAGCGCGGAGCGGATGGCTCCGGGAATGCGGATTCTCTTCGTTCTCTCCGCCGTCTGGCTGCGATTCTCGGCGTGCCCTTTAAACAGCTTCAGGAAAAAAGAGAGAAGCTTGTCCAGCCGTTCCTGTGGCCCGCGAAATCCGGCGGCGGTCCGCTTGCGCTTACGCCGGATCAGGCCGCCGAGATCGGCGGCCTTCAGATTGACGGCGTCCGGGTTATGCCGTTCGCGAGCAGACCGGGCGGCAGCCTTACCGGGCGGCAGTGGCTAGGCCATTTGTCCGAAGCCCGGCCGAAGAAGGAGAGCCGCGGGCAGGGCGGCAGAACGGCATCCCGCGGAAATGACGATTCCGGTCTGCGCGTAACGATGGAAGGAACGACAGGACTGGAGAAGACGCTGGAGCCGCTGCTGCGGGGTGTCGGACATACCGAAGTCTATGCCAGAGTCGACGCGGATGGGAAACGTCTGCCGGGCAGCGAATTGACGGTGCGGACGCCGTCCAATCCCTATTATCCGCTGTCGCTGCACACAACCGTCGATCTGAAGCTTCAGGACAAGATTGAAAGGCTGGCCGCCGGAAACGGCGTGAAGGAAGGAGCGGTCGTCGTGCTGGAAGCCGGGACGGGCGATGTGACGGCGATGGTATCGCTGCCGTTCTACGATCCCGGCAACGTGTCGCCAGAGGGAGGCGAGTGGAATAACCGCGCGCTCCAGGCGGCGGCACCCGGCTCGATCTTCAAAATCGTTACCGCCGCCGCCGCGCTGGAAGCGGGAGTAACTTCGCCTGACGAGACGTTCCACTGCCATGGAGCCTACGGCAGATACGGATTGTCCTGCCATAAGGAAGCCGGACATGGAGCGCTCACCCTGGAGCAGGGCTTTGCCCAGTCCTGCAACAACGTATTCGCTTCGCTCGCGGAGCGGCTGACCGCAGGCCAGCTCCAGTCGGCTGCGCTGGCGCTCGGCCTTGGCCGGGACATCGGCTGGCGCCAGGAGCAGGTTCTCGGCCAGCCAATGCTGCAGCCGCTCTCCGGCGAACAACGGGGGACCGTCTTTCGGACCTTATCTCCCGATGACGGGGGAGCCCGGGTGCAGACGGCCATCGGCCAGCGCGACTCCATGGTGACCCCGCTGCAGGCGGCAAACCTTGTCGTCACGCTGCTGCACGGCGGCGAGGTTCGCGCCCCGCGAATCCTGCGCGAGGTCAATTTTGCCAATGGGCAGAAACTGATGGATCTGCCCCCGCATCTGGCTCCCGCCGCGGAAGGACGCATCTCGGAGCGGACCGCTAAGCAGCTGCGGTCCTGGATGCGCCGGGTGGTGACGGAAGGCACCGGACGGTCGCTGCGCGGCGCGCGCTGGGCGCTTGCCGGCAAGTCCGGCACGGCGCAGACGCTGGTCAAGGGAGCCCGGCGCAACAATCAATGGTTCATTGGCTTCGGTCCGGCGGAGCAGCCTCAGTATGCGGTGGCGGTGCTGGTCAAGAGCGCGGCTCCGGGGAGCCCCCACACCGCCACCCGGCTGTTCGGCGAGATCATGGACCTTCTGGCGGAGCCTTCCGGTAGCTGATCTCCGCATCGCTGTCTGCGGCTGACTCTCCCGGCGCATCCCCGTTTCCATCTCCGTATGCGAACGGAGAAACGATGAATTCCTCCTGCGGCAACGAAATCCACTTCTGGAGATAGCCCTGCTGCAGCAGCTCCTTTAGCAGAATCAGTAGAATGGGCGAGAGAATCAGCCCTGCGACGCCAAAGGCGGAAGTCGACAGGATAACAAAGGACAGCATCAGGAACGCCGAAGAGACGCCGATGGAATTGCCGGTGATTTTCGGCTCCAGCAGCTGGCGGACGAGCAGCACGACAGCCAGCAGGACGAGAAGGCCGATTGCGAGCGGCGTGCTGCCTACGATGAACAAATAGACAATCCAGGGGATAAGAATCGTCGATACCCCCAGCAGCGGCAGTACGTCGAACACCGCGCAGACAAGCGCCATCGTGATTTCATTTCCGGTCCGAAGGATGAACAGGCCGACCAATACAATGACGAATGTAATTGAAATCAGGATCAGCTGAGCTTTTAAATAGTAGCCGATGGCTTTGAAGACGTTGCCCTGCAGGAAGCTATAAGCCGTCTTGAACGTCTTCGGCATTTTATCATGCGCGACCCGCCGCCAATCCTTGATCTCCATGCTCAGGAAGAACGCGAGGATGATGGCGACCCCGAAATTGGCCATAAACGAGGAGAACGTGCCCAGAAGCCGGATCATATATTTAAATAACACAATCAGCCAACCCGACAGCAGATCGGTAGCCGTTTTGAAATAGCCGTTCAGCTTGTCGGTGATGTCGGGCGGAAGATTCGCTATTTTTTGCTGAAGCCAGGTCGTCAGTTCCATAAATTGCTGCTGCACCACATATGTATAATGGGGGAGATTTTCCTGAAGCTGCAGCGCCTGCGATGCAATCAGCAGTCCGGCGCCGAACAGTGTGCCGAGCAGCAGAATCAGGAACAGCAGCACGGAGATAGCGGAAGCGAACGGCTTGGGTAGCCCCCTGCGATTCAGGAAGCGCGCCAGAGGTTCGATCAGCATAAATACGAAAAAGGACAAAAACACGGGAGCGGCCATTTGGTACAGCTTGCTGAAGGCGAACATGACTAGATAGACGGTAAGCACGAGCAGTCCGATATCGAAAAAGGTACGCCAATATTTTTTGTAAAGCGGCAGCATGGATTTAACGACTCCTTTGCGATTGGGATGGCATTCTTTCACAGACCTGATTTCCATTGTACACGATTTTACCAAAAAACCGTCTTTTTCTTTAACAGCTGTGGTAAAATGGGGAGTAACGGTTTTTAAAGAACGGCACCGCCGCTTCTTCTTGCCATATCGCCGTTTACGCGGCAGTCATCTCTACTTGGCCGTCTCCCGCCTGTCAGCTAGCAGACGAAAGAGCGGCTCTCAAGTCAACTTTAGAGAAAAGCGGGGAAGAAAAATGCAGACTTTGCTGCTCTGGTTATTCTACATCTCATCATTTTATGCTTTTATTCCCGGCATAATCAGCCGGATCTTCGGTTACCGCGTCTTTCGAAAAGGAATCGGAGTGCAGGATTTTGCCCTTACCTTCGACGACGGGCCTGACCCGCAGTACACGCCAAGGCTGCTTGATTTGCTGAACAAGTATAATGCCAAGGCTACCTTTTTTGTAGTCGGCTCCCACGCGGAGCGCTGCCCTGAACTGATCCGCCGCATGCATACGGAGGGCCACCTGGTCGGTATTCACAATTATGTCCACAAGAGCAACTGGCTAATGCGCCCCGGCACCGTCCGCAAGCAGATTCAGCTCACCGACGACATTATTTACGGAATTACCGGCGAGCGCAGCACGTACTACCGTCCGCCTTGGGGCATCGTCAATCTGTTCGATTTCTCAAAGCGCCGTCATGTCAAAATCGTGCTGTGGTCGGCCATGTTCGGCGATTGGCGCAAGAAGCTCGGAGTGGAGCGGCTGACGGAAAAAATGCTGGCCCGTCTGAATCCCGGCGAAGTGATGCTGCTGCATGACTGCGGCTTGACGCTGGGGGCCGATCCCGAGGCGCCGGAGCAAATGCTGGCGGCGCTGGAACGCACCTTGGAAGAAGCCAAGGACCGGGGGCTCAGCAGCATCCGGATCGACGATATGATCAGGGCGGCCGAGAAATCCCCGCTGGCCCGGATGTCCTTCGGCAAACGTCTGCTTGTCGGACTGTGGCTCCTTTGGGAACGGTGTTTTCACTTCCTGTTCCGCCTGCGGACCGTTACGCCGGATCTGCCTTTCCTGCATTACCGCCTGCGCCCCTACCAGGGGCATACGGTTTCGCTGGATGACGGAACGACGCTAAACAAGGGCGACCCAATCATCGAGCTTCATATCGACAACCGGCAGCTGTTCGAGCTCGGCATGCGGTCACGGTCGGCGGCCCAGCTCGCAATTCGGATGATTCGCCGGATGGATAAGGAAATGCCGTTTCTAGCGGAAATCATCGCCGAAGACGAATCTCTTTCGGAAGCCAAGGCGCTGTACGGAGTCACCATGATCAACCGGGGGCCGGAGAAATTCGGCTTTACCGTTAAGGATCTGCCGAAAGGGCTGTTTGCGAGCCTTACGAAATTCTATCTCAGCATTCTTATGAGCGTTATTCACCCGGCGGGCGGAGCGCGGCTCAAGGAACGCAGCGAAGCGCTTGTTCCCAAGATCATCCTGATGCCGGTATCGCAGCTGCTGGATGCCAACGGACAAAAATATACCGGAGCAAAGCTCCGGAGACGGCAGGATGCCGGAACGGAACTTGAAGCCGATATAGCGGAAGCCGAGTTCCCCGGCGCTCATGCGCATTGATTTAGCAATCATCCGGCGAAATAACCGATCCCTTTCTTGAAGACGTGAACAGACCCGCTTTGGCGGGATTTAACGGCGCCTGACGGAAAGGGTTTTTATTTAGTTTCGGATGGAAAGGCGCCGGCAGCGCTTTGATTTATTAGTCCATTCTCATAGACTCTTTTAAAAGGTAATATAGAAGTGTGAAAGTATTCATTATTGTCAGCCTAACGATAACAGGAGGTTCATGCTAATGAGACCCGTACAGTTTCCACAGGATTTTGCCTGGGGCGCAGCCACCGCTTCGTATCAGATCGAAGGCGCATACGATGAAGACGGCAGGGGAATGTCCATTTGGGATACGTTCGTCCGCATTCCCGGCAAAGTCGCGAACATGGACAACGGAGATGTCGCCTGCGACAGCTATCACCGGTTCCGCGAGGATATCGCCTTGATGAAGGACCTCGGTCTTAAAGCTTACCGGTTCTCCATTGCCTGGCCGCGGATTTTTCCGGAAGGCGCGGGAGAGCTCAACCCGAAGGGGCTCGCGTTCTATGAGACTTTGGTTGACGCTCTGCTAGAGAACGGAATTGAGCCTGTATGCACGCTGTACCACTGGGACCTGCCGCAATCGCTTCAGGATGCGGGGGGATGGGAGAACCGGGACACGGTCGATGCGTTTGCCGCTTACGCCGAAACGCTGTTCCGCAGCCTTGGAGGCAAGATCAAGAAATGGTTAACGGTGAACGAGCCATGGTGCGTGTCGTTTCTGTCCAATTACCTTGGACAACAAGCGCCCGGCAATAAGGATTTGCAGTTAGCTGTTACCGTCTCCCATCATCTGCTGCTGGCCCACGGACGCGCCGTTCGAACATTTCGGGAATTGGGAATCCCCGGAGAGATCGGCTATGCACCGAACGTAACATGGATGGAGCCATACAGCGGCCGGAAAAAGGATGTGGAAGCCTGTAAACGGGAGAATGGCTGGTTTGTGGAATGGTTCATGGACCCGGTGTTTAAAGGCGAGTATCCGTCTTTCCTGGTCAAATGGTTCCGGGAGAAGGGTGCGAAGGTTCCTGTACTGGAAGGCGATATGGAAATTATCCATGAGAAAATCGATATCCTGGGCATCAATTATTACACCGGATCCGTGGCGAAATACGGAGAAAGCGCGGGTCTTATGGCATGCGAACCGGTGGACATGGGCTACGACCGGACGGATATCGGCTGGCCGATTTATCCGGAAGGCTTTTACAAGGTACTGAGCTATATTAACGGCCGTTACGGCGATATACCGATCTACATTACCGAGAATGGGGCCTGCTACAACGACGGACCGGACAAGGGGATCGTGGCGGATCAGAAGCGGATCGATTATCTGTACAAGCATCTGCTTCAGCTTCACCGCAGTATCGCAAACGGCATTCCGGTCAAAGGTTATTTTGCCTGGTCGCTGCTCGATAATTTCGAATGGTCTTACGGATACAGCATGCGGTTCGGTCTGGTTCATGTGGATTACGATACGCTTGCCCGTACGCCCAAGGACAGCTTTTATTGGTATCAGGATGTAATCACAACCGGCGAGGTTTAAGGCTGAAAGGCGCATTTCATGGATCGAATCGACCGCGAAGTGTGAGCGGAGGCTGCCGGCATAAGGGAATCGGCAAAAAAATAAGCCCGGAAGGCATCGTCAATCGACGAACGCCTTCCGGGCTTATTGCTGCTTGAATTGTGGCAGTCTGTACCGCTGGCTGCGCGGGAATTAAATTTTCAGTACGCCGCCTTTGCTGGCGTTGGTAACAAGCTTGGAGTACCGGGCGAGATAGCCCGTCTTCACCTTCGGCTCGAACTCTTTCCAGTCTTCACGGCGTACCGCCAGTTCCTCATCGCTGACGAGCAGCTCGATTTTGCGGTTGTTCAGATCCAGCTCGATGATGTCGCCGTTCCGTACAAATGCGATCGGTCCGCCTTCCGCCGCCTCCGGCGAGATATGGCCGATACTGATGCCGCGGGAAGCGCCCGAGAAGCGGCCGTCCGTAATCAGACCGACCTTGGCGCCGAGTCCCATGCCGACGATCTGCGAGGTCGGGGCAAGCATTTCGGGCATACCCGGTCCGCCTTTCGGACCTTCGTAGCGGATAACGACGACGTGGCCTTCTTTGACCTTGCCGCCCGCGATGCCTTCCAGCGCTTCCTCCTGGGAGTCAAAGCAGATGGCCGGACCTTTGTGGTAGCCACCCACGGACGGGTCTACCGCTCCGACCTTGATGATGGAGCCCTCCGGAGCGAGGTTGCCGTACAGCACGGACAATCCGCCGACCTGGGAGTACGGGTTGTCAAGCGGATGGATAACGCTTGTATCCTGGATTTCATGTCCGGTGACATTCTCGGCCAGCGTCTTTCCGGTAACGGTCATGCAGTCGCCGAACAGCGTGCCCGGCTTCTTGAGCAGTTCGTTCAGTACGGCGCTGACGCCGCCCGCACGATCCACGTCCTCGATAAAGATGTCCGAAGCAGGAGCCAGCTTGGCCAGGTACGGCGTGCGGTTGGCAACTTCGTTGATCCGCTCCAGCGGGTATTCGATGTCGGCTTCCTGCGCCAGCGCGAGGGTATGCAGCACCGTGTTGGTGGAGCCGCCCATTGCCATGTCCATGGCAAATGCGTTGTCGATCGATTCTCTGGTCACGATATCGCGCGGCTTCAGGTCCAGTTTGATCAGCTCCATCAGCTGTTTGGCGGACTTCCGTACAAAATCCTTGCGTTCTTCCGCCACGGCAAGAATCGTTCCGTTGCCCGGCAGCGCGAGACCCAGTGCTTCGGCAAGACAGTTCATGGAATTGGCGGTGAACATGCCCGAACAGGAGCCGCATGTCGGACAACCGTATTGTTCCAGCTCCGTCAGTTCCGCTTCGTTGATCTTGCCGACCTGGTACGCGCCGACGCCTTCGAATACGGAGGTCAGCGAAAGCTTGCGGCCCTTGCTGTCAACGCCGGCCTTCATAGGTCCGCCGCTGACAAAGATGGTCGGGATGTTGACCCGCAGGGCTCCCATCATCATGCCCGGTGTAATCTTGTCGCAGTTCGGGATGCAGACCATGCCGTCGAACCAGTGCGCGGACACGACCGTTTCCAGAGAGTCGGCGATAATCTCGCGGCTGGGCAGCGAGTAGCGCATGCCGATATGTCCCATGGCGATACCGTCGTCAACGCCGATCGTATTGAATTCAAAAGGAACGCCGCCCGCTTCGCGGATCGCTTCCTTGACGATTTTGCCAAATTCCTGGAGATGCACATGACCCGGCACGATGTCGATATAGGAGTTGCAGACCGCGATAAACGGTTTGCCGAAATCCTCTTCTTTCACGCCGGCCGCCCGCAGCAGACTGCGGTGCGGAGCCCGGTCGAAGCCCTTCGTAATCATGTCTGAACGCATTTTCTTGGCTGCCATTTTAAACAGTTCCCCCTTTTAATCAATTGTAATTCCGTATTTTGCCGCATTAACGCGCTGCTCTCTGAAGAGCCGCGAATCCGCGGTTTATAGAAAGAACAGGGTCCAACTCTATAGAAGAGGGTGGTCGACGCTGTTTCTATAAAAATATAAAGGCTGCAGTCAGCCTGAAGGACAGGCTTTGCTTATTTATTAGTTGAGTCTATCACATAGGGCCGTTTTTTTCTACCGGGCGATGTTAAGTTTACCGCAAACGGCTGCGTAAAAATTTGCCACTCATTGCGGAGCATTGGCTTTCAAGGATAGGAACGCAGCTGATCCTTCTGGAAATATCAAAAAAGCCCGCAATGCGGGCCAAGGACCTTTAGGATCATTGATCGTTCGCTGCCGGTTTGGAGGCCGGACGGCGAAGCAGGCGGTGAAGAGGACGGTGAAGCATGCGGTGAAGGGAAAGAACCGGCTCGATTCCAGGCTCCACAAGGGGATGCAGCGCACTCTTGACGAAGGGTTGGGCGAGCAGCAGGGTAAGCAGGACGGCGGCGGCCGGAACGAGAACAGCACCGGCAGGGTTGCTCAGATAAGAATAGATGCCGGATGCCGCAGCGAAGCGGACGATCAGTCCGTGCAGCAGGAAGACGTACAGCGTGCGCCGCCCCAGGCTGGTCATCCGGCCCTCCCTAAGCGGCACCAGACCGAGAAAAGCGAGGGAGGACGCGAGCTGGAGGCCGTAGAGCGCAAGCCGGTACAGTCCGGCGTACCAATGCTCGGCCCCAAGCTGGGTGTAAGTCATGCTGCCGTACAGCCATCCGGCAGGTATATTCCCGGCAGCGCCAGTCGACAGGATAGCCAGCAGCACAGCGGAGAACAGGGCGGCGGCGATTTTTACTCCGGGTACAAACAGACGGGCGACGGCGGCGAACGAAAGGTGATAGCCTATAATAAAGAAAGGGAGATATACAAAGGTGCGGCTGATGCTGAACCAAATGCCGTCCACCGGCAAATAACCGACGGCTATGCCCGCTGCGGCGGCGAAGGCCAACTGGCAGGGCGCCTTCCATCTGCGCATACCGAGAAGCAGCAGCCGCCACATGGCGTGGCTCGCCAGAAACCAGAGCAGAAGATAGGGCGCAAAGAAGGAATGGTGAATGCCGCCCACACGGAAAACGGTTGCATCAAGCAGGGAGTAAAGGCTCTGAAAAATAAGGTATTGCATGCTGATCTGCAGCAGCAACTTTCGTCCCGCAGCGCCTGTCAGGCTGTTTTTGGCAAAATATCCGGTAACCAGTACGAACAACGGCATATGGAAGCTGAAAATCCACAAATACAGGCTGTGCAGACCACCCATTTCAGGGGTTATTGGCTCTATGGCGTTGCCGACAAAAACGGTGACAATCAGCATAAACCGAAGATTCAGAAAAAAGGTTTCTCCCCGATCCTCCAACGATTGGCCCTTCATACTTCCACCGGCTCTCATTCCATTATTTTAATTTTAAAATACGTATTTTCTCCTCAAACGGTTGTGACTTTGTTTACTATTGTGAAGCTATCGGCAAGTCCGATTGTGGCAAATTGTTGAAGGTTGTTTGCTTGTGGCGATTCCTCTATAATTTTCCTTAAGAATAAAAGCGTCGTATGCGGTATATCCGGGAGTGGACAAATTGATTGAAACTCGTACGAAGCGCGGTTTTGCACTATTGGTATTGGCGTTCATTGCGGCTGTGGCGTTGGCTCTCTGGGTCTATTTGAAGCCTTACGCCCCGATAGGCCAGGCCGAAACGGCTCTCGTCTCCGGGAAGGGAATCACTGTGGAGCTGAACGACAACTGGATTTCCCTTGAACCTTCAGCCGCGAGCGGTACAGGCGTCATTTTCTATCCCGGCGGTCTGGTGAAGGCCGAAGCTTATGCGCCGCTTGCCAGAGGATTGGCCGCAGCCGGACATCCGGTCTACATCGCCCGCATGCCGCTCAATCTCGCGTTGACCCGAAGCGATGCGGCGGAGGACATTATCCGCGTGCATCCCAAGCTGTCTTTTGTGCTGGGCGGACATTCGCTGGGTGGCGTTATGGCTGCGCGGTTTGCCGCCAAGCATCCGGACGAATTGGCCGGTGTGTTCCTTCTGGCTTCCTATCCCGACGAAAAAGGGAGCCTGAAGTCGACGACGCTGGCTGTGCTGTCGGTGCTTGGCACGGAGGACAAGGTGCTGGACCGGAAAAAGTACCGTGAGGGCAGGGCCTACCTGCCGGACAGCACCGTGTACTACTCGCTGGAAGGCGGCAACCACGCCCAGTTCGGCAGCTACGGCCCTCAAAAAGGAGACGGAGAGGCGACGATTTCCGAGAGTGAACAGCAGGGGCAGACGGTTCAGGCACTGCTTGATTGGATGAGCAATTTACGGTAATCCCGGATTTACCGTCAGCTTCGGCTGCGGCATCCGGGATGCGGGGCCGCAGTACATACGGACGAAGGGAGAAACGAAAGTGCCTCTATTGCACGTAAACGGCATTTCGGTGCCCTGCAAAGCCATCCTGTTCGACAAGGACGGCACGCTGCTGGATCTGATGGAGATGTGGGGGACATGGGCCGAATCGGTGCTTCGCGATATGGAAACTCATCTGGCCCTGGCCGGTTCGGGCTTTACGGGCGACAAAAGCCTGCTGCTCGGCACCGTTCAGGATGCTAAAGGCCGGATCACCGGCTACGATCCCGGCGGGCCTCTCCCGATGGCGACGGTGGAGCAGACCTACGGGATTCTGGCCTGGCAGTTCTATGCCGCGGGCGTTCCCTGGAATGATGCGGTAACGCGGGTAATGGGCATCGCCAAGGATGCGATGAACGGGCTGCGCGAGCGCCGCTCCGCAAGGCCTCTGCCCGGGCTGCTTCCTTTTCTAAGGCAATGTCAAGAGGTTTCACTGCGGATGGGCGTGGTCACGTCGGATGAATCGCAGACGACGGCCGAGCATCTAGAGTGGCTCGGAATTTCCGGCTATTTCGGCTCGGTGGTGACGAGGGACAGAGTGCGTAAGGGAAAGCCAGCCCCGGAAATGGCTGAAACCGCCTGCCGGGAGCTGGGCGCCCTGCCCGAGGAGACGGTCGTCATCGGCGACAGCAACGCCGACATGCAGATGGGCAGGGGAGCCGGACTTCGCCTGGCTATCGGCATATCATCGGCGGCGGGGACGGCGGAGCATTTGACGGACGCCGATATCGTCGTCCGCGATTTTACCCAGTTATCCGTTTCGCTATAACTCTATAAGAACAGAAAGGATGGTAGCAAGCTATGGATTCTTTGCAGACCTTGGCTTCCTGGATACAGGAAAGCGGCAGCATCGTCTTCTTCGGAGGGGCGGGAACGTCCACGGAAAGCGGCATTCCCGATTTTCGTTCCGCGGCGGGGCTGTACCTGACGGAGAAGCATTCGCCGTATCCGCCCGAGCAAATGCTCAGCCACAGCTTTTTCATGTCCAAGCCTGATGTCTTTTTTGATTTTTACCGTACCAAGATGCTCCATCCCGACGCGGAACCCAATGGCTCCCACCGCCTGCTGGCCCGGCTGGAAAGCGAAGGTCGGCTGAGCGCGGTCGTGACGCAGAATATCGACGGGCTTCACCAGAAGGCGGGCAGCCGGCGCGTGCTGGAGCTTCACGGGTCCGTGCACCGCAACCACTGCATGAGCTGCTCCCGCTATTACGGATTGGATGCCATTACAAGCAGCGCCGAAACCGTCCCCCGCTGTCCGGCCTGCGGCGGCATCATTAAGCCGGATGTTGTGCTTTATGAGGAACAGTTGGACGATCAGGTGCTGAATGATTCCGTCCAGGCGATTGCAAACGCAGATCTGCTTCTCATCGGCGGGACTTCGCTGACGGTTCAGCCTGCCGCAAGTCTGATCCAATATTTTCATGGCAAGCATACGGTGCTGCTCAACGGAGAATCGACGCCTTACGACTCCCGCGCAGATCTGATTATTACCGATCGAATCGGCCAGGCGATGGACAGAATAGGAGAGCTGTTGTCCTGACCGTTCGTGCTGCTCTCCGGCAACGGAGATTATGATGGCCTGCGGCAGTTTAAGAACAGGGTAGACACTAGACCGAGAGGCAGGGATACGCATGGTATATGTGGCAAGCGACGAGCGCTATGAGGCAATGAGGTACAACCGCTGCGGTAAATCCGGACTCAAGCTACCGGCCATCTCGCTTGGACTGTGGCATAATTTCGGCGGAATCGATGCTTATGAGAACGGCAGGGACATGATTACCCGGGCTTTCGATCTGGGCATCACCCATTTCGATTTAGCGAACAATTACGGTCCTCCCCCGGGTTCCGCGGAGGAACTGTTCGGCAGGGTACTCGTCAGAGATCTGGCGCCTTACCGCGACGAAATGGTGATCTCAACCAAAGCCGGCTTCTATATGTGGCCGGGACCATACGGAGAGTGGGGCTCCCGTAAATATGTGCTGTCGAGCCTGGACCAAAGCCTGAAGCGGCTCGGGCTGGATTATGTGGATATTTTTTATTCCCATCGTCCCGATCCGGAGACTCCGCTGGAAGAAACAATGGGCGCGCTGGACCAGGCCGTCCGCTCCGGCAAGGCCTTATATGTCGGATTGTCCAATTATTCCGCCGACCAGACGGAAGCCGCTATCGCCATCCTGAGGGATCTTGGCACTCCGCTGCTGATCCACCAGCCCAGATATTCCCTCCTGGACCGCTGGATCGAGAACGGGCTGCAGGATGTGCTGGAACACAATGGCGTCGGCAGCATCGCCTTTACGCCTCTGGCGCAGGGAATGCTGACGAATAAATACTTGAACGGTATTCCCGGCGATTCCAGGGCGGCCAAGCCTTCGACCGCGCTGAACGAAAGCCAGATTACGCCGGAGGCGCTGCGCAAAGTGCGGCTGCTGAATCAGATGGCCTCGGCGCGCGGCCAGAGCCTGGCGCAGTTCGCGTTGGCCTGGGTGCTGCGCAGCGGCAGAGTCTCCTCCGCGCTGATCGGCGCGAGCCGGGTCAGCCAAATCGAAGAGAATGTCGCTGCTCTGTCCAATCTGGAATTCTCGCAGGAGGAGCTGGAAAGGATCGAGGTCATTCTGGGAGCGGAGAACGGCGGTTAACCGCCAGGATGGGGCTTAGTTGTCCTGCTGCCGTGCCGTGAATATTCGGTAAGCCGTCGGCGACTGTCCGCAGAAGCGCTTGAACTGGCGCGAGAAATACAGGGCGTCGGTCAGGCCGACCGAGGCCGCCACCTGCTCCACAGACAGCTCCGGCCGTTCGCGCAGCAGCTGGCGCGACTTGTCGATCCGCAGCTTGAGCAGATAGGTAACGGGCGACAGGCCCGTCTCCTCCTTAAAAATGCGCGACAGATAAGCCCGGTTGTAGCCGAGACTCGCGCACATCTGCTCAATGGAGACGGGATGGGCGTACTGCGAGGACATGTAGTGGATCATCTGCTTGACGGTCCGTTTCACCTGCGAGTCCTTACCCTGGGGTCCCGACTCAGCCTTAAGCATTCCCGCCGCCTCGCCCAGCGTCAGATACAGCAGTCCAAGCGAGGTCAAATGACCGCTCTCCCGGCCTGCGAAGAACGTTTCCATAATGCCGGCCAGCGCTCCCGGAATGACGCTTCCTTCGCCGCAAGCCGCCACCGGCTGCTCGGGAGAGAAGCCTGCCTCGCGGACGGTACTGTCCGCCTCCTTGCCGGAAAAGGCCGCCCAGCGGTATCTCCACGGATGCTCGGAATCGGAGACATAGCTGACCAGCTGGCCGGGATGAATGAGAAAGCAGTCCCCCGGTCCAAGCTCATAAGTGCGCTGCTCCGTACGGAACACACCTGCTCCCGTTTCAATGCAGTGCAGCAGGAAATAATCGTAGATTTTTGGTCCGACCTGGTGCGTCGGGGGTGTCTGGCTTTCGCCCGCGAACAATACATGAAGGTTCTGCTCCTCGTAATACACGGGGTTGGAAGCGACGGAGTAGGATTGTTCCATCCACTGATCCCTTTCTTTCTATGCTTGGGTAAAGTCACATTTATCCATACATTACACACATGATTGCATTACAGTCATAGAACCCTTTTATTATACTATAAGCATAAAGGAACTGAATATTCAGTCTGGAAGGATAAGCGGCGAAAGGGTGGAACTTATTTATGAGCGTGCAGGAACTCAGAGCAGCATTTATTGAAAAATACGGGGAAAGCGGCTTGGAGGAGAAAGTGTTTTACGCTCCGGGCCGGGTCAATCTGATCGGCGAGCACCTCGACTATAACGGGGGATACGTGCTGCCGGCGGCGCTGGAATTCGGCACTACGCTGATCGTACGGCCTCGCGTGGATGGAAAGCTGACGTTCGCTTCAACTAATTTTCCATATGTATTATCCATCGACTATACTGATGTCGGCAAAGAGAAGACCGGTGAATGGGTGGATTATCCAATCGGCGTCATGATGGAACTTAAGGAACAAGGGCATCCCGTGTCTCGGGGGTACGACCTGTTCTTCCACGGCGATATTCCGAACGGTGCGGGCTTGTCGTCATCGGCTTCCATCGAGGTCGTTACGGCATACGCCTTCCTGACGCTTGAGGGCGGTGACGTGAATACGGTGGAAATCGCGCTGCTGTCCCAGCGCGCGGAGAACCGTTACGTCGGCGTGAATTCCGGCATCATGGACCAGTTCGCCGTCGCGGTCGGCAGACGGGACCATGCCATTTTGCTGATGTGCAACTCGCTGGAATATGATATGGTGCCTTTTATTACCGGAGCTTATAAACTGGTTATCGGCAATACGAACAAGCGCAGAGGGCTGGTGGATTCAAAATACAACGAACGCCGCCAGCAGTGCGACGAGGCGCTCGCCGCGCTGCGCGAAGAGATTCCTTCGCTCGGATTCCTGGCGCAGCTCAAACCGGACGAGTTCGGGCGGCATGCGGACAAGATCCAGGATGAGACCGTAAGACGGCGGGCGCGCCATGTGGTCGAAGAGAACCAGCGTGTGCTGGATTCCGTCCAGGTGCTGAAGAACAATGATTTGAAGCAGTTCGGCCGGTTTATGAACGACTCGCACGCTTCGCTCCGCGATCTGTATGAGGTAAGCTGCAAGGAGCTGGATGTTATGGTCGAAGAAGCTCAGCGCATTCCCGGCACGCTCGGCTCTCGTATGACAGGAGCGGGGTTTGGCGGCTGTACCGTATCGCTGGTGCATGAAGACGACATCGACCGTTTTATTTCGGAAGTTGGCAAAGCGTATGAGGAAAGAACGGGCCTTAAGGGCGAATTTTACGTATGCGGCATCGGAAACGGTGTTAATCAACTGGAAGGAGTGAAGTAAGATGGCAATTTTGGTAACAGGCGGAGCGGGGTATATCGGTTCCCATACGGTGGCGGAACTGCTGGATCGCGGCGAAGAGGTAGTGGTGCTGGACAGTCTTGTGACGGGGCATCGGGAATCCCTTCTGGGCGGCAAGCTGTATGTAGGCGATTTGCGGGACAAGGAGATACTCGCCAAGCTGTTTGCCGAGAACGACATTGAAGCGGTCATTCACTTTGCCGCAAGCTCCCTCGTCGGAGAGAGCATGAAAGACCCGGTAAAATATTACGACAACAACGTTTACGGCACGCAGTGCCTGCTGGAAGGCATGCAGAAGGCGGGAGTGGACAAAATTGTATTTTCCTCCACCGCTGCAACCTACGGAGAGCCGGAGAAGGTGCCGATTGAAGAGACGGACCGCACCCAGCCGTCCAATGTCTACGGGGAAACAAAGCTGACGATGGAGCGGATGATGTCGTGGTTCGATAAGGTGCTTGGAATCAAATACGTGGCGCTGCGCTATTTCAATGCCGCCGGGGCCCACGCAAGCGGAAAAATCGGCGAGGATCATCGTCCGGAAAGCCATCTGATCCCGCTCGTTCTCCAGACCGCGCTGAAACAGCGCGAAAACATCGCCGTATTTGGCGACGATTACCCGACCGAAGACGGCACCTGCATCCGCGACTACATCCATGTCAGCGATCTGGCGGACGCCCATATCCGGGCCGTGACCTACCTGCGAAGCGGAAGCGGAAGCAATGTGTTCAATCTCGGCAACGGCCTCGGCTTCTCCGTCAAAGAGGTGATCGAAACGGCCAAAGAAGTGACCGGTCTTGACATCCCGGTTGCCATCCAGGAACGCCGCGCGGGCGATCCCGCCGTGCTTGTGGCTTCTTCGGACAAGGCCCGCAGCGTGCTAGGCTGGAATCCTTCCCGCGCCGATCTGAAGGAAATTATCCGCAGCGCCTGGAATTGGCATTCGTCCCACCCGCAAGGGTACGGAGAAGCCTGATGAGCTCCCTTGATACGGTATCTGCAATGAAGGAGTCTAACGCCATGACCAGCGAAAATTCATCGGCCTCCTCGGCCAGCCGGGCACTGCATGCCATCGAACAACTGGTGCTGTTCACCGCCAGGCGGCGCCTGTTCGAACCCGCCGACACCGATTACAGCCGCAATCTTCTGCTGGAGCAGTTCCGCTTCAGCGAACCATATGCCGGCGAAGTCGATGAAACGGAGTTGAACGGACCGCAGGGCCCGCTGGATATTCTGATTGATTACGGCTTCGAAATTGGACTGATTCCGGAGAACAGCGATACGTACCGGGATCTGCTAGACGCTAAGATCATGGGACTGCTAATGGCGCGTCCGTCGGAAGTGAACGCGGAATTTTACCGGCTGGGCGCCGAACAGGGCGTCGCCGCCGCGACGGACCGTTTCTATCAGCTCAGCATCGATTCCAACTATATCCGCATGGACCGCATTTCCAAGAATGTCTACTGGCTGCAGCCTTCGCCTTACGGCGATCTTGAAATGACGATCAATCTGTCCAAGCCGGAAAAAAACCCGAAGGAAATCGCCGCGGCGCGGCTGCTTCCGCCTCCGGTGTATCCGAAATGTTTGCTCTGCCGGGAGAATATCGGATATGCCGGGCGGCTTAACCACCCGGCCCGCCAGAATCTGCGCGCTATTCCGATAGAGCTCAATCACGAGAAATGGTTTTTTCAATACTCGCCTTATGTGTATTACAACGAGCACTGCATCGTATTTCATCATGATCATGTTCCGATGAAACTGACGAAGGATACGCTGAAGCGGCTGCTCGGATTTGTGAGCGAGTTCCCGCACTATTTTATCGGATCGAATGCGGATCTTCCGATTGTGGGCGGCTCCATATTGACGCATGACCACTTTCAGGGAGGCCGCCATACCTTTGCGCTCCAAAAGGCGCCGATTGACCAAGCCTTCGAGCATCCAAAGTATCCGGGAGTGGGCCTGGGGCTTGTTAACTGGCCGATGTCGGTGATCCGCCTGCAAGGCGATGAGCCGGGCATCCTGCTGGAATGCGCAGACGACCTTTACGAAGCATGGAAAAGCTACAGCGACCCCGAGGCCGATGTTCTGGCCTTCACCGAATTTGAGGGCGAGCGGCAGCCTCATAACACGGTCACTCCCATTGTCCGGCGCAGTGAAAGCGGCGGCTATGAGATCGATCTGGTGCTTCGCAACAACCGGACCAGTGAAGAGCATCCCGAGGGCATTTTCCATCCGCACCGGGAGATGCACCATATTAAGAAGGAAAACATCGGCCTCATCGAGGTCATGGGCCTGGCAATTTTGCCGGGAAGGCTCAAGAAGGAGCTGGACGACATCGCCGACATTCTGGCCGGCAATACGGCGGAACTGGAAGCGGTGCGAAGCGGAGAGGACCATCCTCTGGCCCAGCATGCGGATTGGATCGCGGAGCTGGCCGGACGCTTTGGCACGGCAATGGACCGCGAAGAGGCCGTTCGGACGGTCCGGAATGAAGTCGGCATCAAGTTCGCACAGATATTGGAGCATGCAGGCGTATACAAACGCACATCCGAAGGCCGCGAAGCTTTCCGGCGTTTCGTGAAGAGCTTTGGCGCGGTTGAATAAGTCTTGCGAGCGGTAAGGCCGGTTTCTCTTTGCGGAGAAGCCGGTTTTTTTGCTCTGATCCGGTTTGCTTTGATCCATTACATGAACTTCCGCCCGTTTGAACGGCAAAAATCAGAGGGCTATAATAAAGGGATGCAGGACTAATCTAATATGCGGAGGTCTACCTATGCGTAATTTCCAATTTTATAATCCGACGAAGCTCATTTTCGGCAAAGGCACGCTGGATGCATTATCGGCCGAAGTTCCCAAATACGGAAAAAATGTGCTCCTTCTCTATGGAGGAGGCAGTATTAAACGGAGCGGCCTATATGACAAAGTAACCTCGCTGCTTCAAAGCATCGGCGCGAACGTAACGGAACTGGCCGGAGTCGAGCCGAATCCCCGCCTGTCCACTGTACATAAAGGCGTGGAATTATGCCGGAATAACGGCATTGAGCTGATTCTGGCTGTCGGCGGCGGCAGCGTGCTGGACTGCGCCAAGGCGATCGCCGTGGGCGCGAAGTACGAAGGCGATATGTGGGATTTCGTGGAGCGCAAGGCGGTTCCGCAGGGAGCCCTGCCGCTCGGCACCGTTCTGACGATGGCGGCGACAGGCTCGGAAATGAACAGCAACTCGGTAATTACGAACGAAGCGACCATGGAAAAAATAGGCTGGAGCAGCCCTCATGCTTTCCCGGCATTCTCCATTCTCGATCCCGAGTTTACCTTCTCTCTGCCGCGAGACCAGACCGTGTACGGCGTTGTGGATATGATGGTGCATGTCCTGGAGCATTATTTCCACACGGACGGCAACACGCCCGTTCAGGACGGTTTCTGTGAAGCGCTGCTGCGGACCATGATGGAAGCCGGCTCTAAACTGGTGAATGACCTTGAGAACTACGAGCTGCGCGAGACGATTCTGTACTGTGGCACGATGGCCCTGAATGGCATGGTGAGCATGGGCTTTGCCGGAGACTGGGCGACGCACAATATCGAGCATTCCGTCTCGGCCGTTTACGATATCCCGCATGGCGGAGGCCTTGCGATTCTGTTCCCGCAGTGGATGAAGTACAACCTGGACGCCGGCCCCGAGCGGTTCCGCAAGCTTGCGGTGAATGTGTTCGGCGTAGATCCTTCCGGTAAAACCGACCGCGAAGCCGGCCTGGAGGGCATCGAAGCCCTGCGCGGCTTCTGGAATTCCATCGGCGCTCCGGCCCGCCTGGCGGATTACGAGATTGACGGCAGCCATATCGATGATATGGCCGACAAGGCGGTCCGTTTCGGACCGTTCGGTAATTTCCGCAAGCTTCAGCGGGAAGATGTGGTTGAGATTTACAAAATGTCCTTGTAAGTTCTTTAGCTTTTTGAATAACAGTACTTGCCGGAAGCAGCCGCTTCCGGTTTTTTGCGCTCCTAAACAGCCGGATGCCTGACAATAAACTTTTTAGGTAAAAATTCACAACTTGTGAAACCTATGTCATGCGGTATACGTTAGTATTGGTATAGAGTCGGGAACCAAGATCGGAGGAGAAACAATGCAAACGTTATATATGGGCTGCTTGTTTCTGGGTGTGTTATTTGCCTTGGTCAGCTTGCTGGCAGGGGATTTGATCGGGCATGCGCTCGGGGGAATGCTTGATTTCCTGTCCTTCGATGCCCTGAGCCCCTCGGTTCTGGCCGGGGGAATTACCGTGTTCGGAGGCGCGGGGATTTTGCTGACAAGGTACAGCGGGCTTACGAATGAGGCCATTCTCGTCCTGTCTTTGCTGATCTCCGCTTTTTTGAGCGTGCTGCTGTATCTCGGTTTTGTGAAGCCGATGAACAAAAGCGAAATGTCGACCGGCTTCTCCATGCGCGAGCTTCCCGGCAAAATCGGCGAAATCACCGTTCCTGTTCCCGCGCAGGGTTTTGGCGAAGTGATGGTGAGATTTGGGCCTGCAAATACGCTTCATACCGCCGCAAGCTTTGACCACAGGACGCTGCCTGCCGGGACGAAAGTGGTCATTGTGGAAGTCAGTGAAGGTGTGGCGCTCGTGTCTGAACTAGAATTACCAATGAGAAGAGGAGAGGATTCATAATGTTTGGGTTGCCTGATTATTTATTAATTCCCGTAGTCGTTATCGCCGTTTTGATTGTTCTTGGCCTGGCTTTTTGGGCGCGTTACAAAACGGTGGGTCCCGATAAAGCAATGATCGTAACCGGTTCTTTTCTAGGCAACAACCATATCTCCGATGATGGCTCCGGCAGGAAAATCAAAATTGTGCGCGGCGGCGGAGCGTTTATTTTGCCGGTGTTTCAAAAGGCGGAATTTATGTCGCTGCTGTCCCACAAGCTCGATGTAACCACTCCGGAAGTTTATACCGAGCAAGGTGTTCCCGTAATCGCAGACGGCGTGGCCATCATCAAGGTGGGCAGTTCGGTGGAGGATGTCGCTACGGCCGCCGAGCAGTTCATGGGTAAGCCCATTGAATCGCTCAAGGCAGAGGCTCAGGAGGTGCTGGAAGGACATCTGCGAGCCATTCTGGGGACGATGACGGTTGAAGAAGTGTACCGCAACCGCGACCGGTTCGCCCAGGAGGTGCAGGGTGTGGCTGCGCGAGACCTTAAGAAAATGGGGCTGCAGATCGTTTCCTTCACCATCAAGGACGTGCGCGACAAGCACGGCTATCTGGAAGCGCTCGGGAAGCCGCGGATCGCCGCCGTCAAACGGGATGCGGAGGTCGCCGAAGCGGAAGCGCTGCGCGATGCAAGAATCCAGAAGGCCAACGCGGAGGAGCAGGGCCAGAAGGCCGAGCTGCTGCGCGACACGAATATTGCGGAGGCATCCCGCGACAATCAACTGCAGATCGCTTCGTTTAAGCGGGATCAGGATACGGCCAAAGCGGACGCCGACCAGGCCTACCATATCCAGGAGGCCCGCGCCAAGCAGACTGCGGTGGAGGAGCAGATGAAGGTAGAGCTGGTCCGCAAAATGCGGGAGATCGACCTTCAGGAGAAGGAAATCCAAATCCGCGAGAAGCAGTATGATGCGGAAGTGAAGAAGAAGGCCGAAGCGGACCGCTACGCGGTGGAGCAGGCGGCAGAAGCCGACAAGGCCCGGAAGATGAGGGAGGCCGACGCGCTGCAATACAGCATAGAGACGCAGGCAAGAGCGACTGCTGAGCAGAAGCGGCTGGAGGGGCAGGCCGTCGCTGACGCCGAGCGCGCCAAAGGTACGGCGGATGCCGAAGTTATCCGTCTGCGCGGCCTGGCCGAAGCGGAAGCGAAAGAGAAGCTGGCCGAGGCGTTCCAGAAGTTCGGCGAGGCCGCGGTGCTGGACATCATCGTGAAAATGCTGCCCGAGCTGGCCGGACGTATCGCTGAGCCGCTGTCCTCTATCGATAAACTGACAGTGGTTGATACAGGCAGTGGAGAGGGAGCCGCCCGGGTGAGCAATTATGTCACAGGACTGATGGCGACCGCGCCGGAAATGCTGAAGAGTGTCTCGGGTATTGATGTGGAAGGATTGATCAAGGGACTGACTAAGACCGGCGTCCGGAACAAGGATGAGGCGCCGACGGCTGTTCCGGCGCAAACTTCTCTAGCTGAATAAAGAACTTGTCCGGCGTATTTGATGTTCAGAGCCGTTTCGCAAGCAAAGTCTTTATAACCCCGCTACGGCGGAGGTAATATTTCTGGACACATTTGCTTGAAAAACGGCTCTCTTTTTTACAGATTCCTTGATGTTCCGAGCCTGCCAATAGTATAATTTAACCGTGCCGCTTCCAATTAAGCTGCTGCCAAAAGATAAGGTATTCGGAAATAAAAGAGGTGTACGTGTGAGCAGCATTACTGTGGCCAAGGTGTTGAATAACAATGTTATCATTGCAGATCATCCCCAGTACGCGGAAGTTGTCGTGATTGGAAAAGGAATCGGTTTCAATCGCAAAAGCCGCGATCAGATCAACCTGTCCGCCGTAGAGAAAATGTTCATTCTCCGCAACCAGCAGGAGCAGGAACAATATAAGCAGCTTGTGCCACAGGTCGAAGAGAAGCTGATCGAAACGATTCAGGAAATCGTCCTGTATATCATGCAGCACAGCCACAAGCCGGTCAATGAACATATCCATATTGCGCTGACCGATCACTTGTCCTTCGCCATCCGGCGGTATGAGCAAAATGTTGCCTTTCATAATCCTTTTTTGTACGAGACCAAAGAGATTTACCCCGAGGAATATGCCATGGCCGAATACGCCATCGACAAAATAAACAAGGCAATGAACGTGACGATGCCCGTCGACGAGGTTGGCTTTGTCGCCTTGCACATTCACAGCGCGCTCAGCAACAGACATATTTCGGAGCTCAAGCAGCACTCCATGCTGATCGGAGATTTGGTAAGCCTTGTCGAGAACAGTCTCGAATATCATATTCCCAGGGATTCTTTGGATTACTCGAGATTGGTGACCCACCTTAGGTTCGTGCTGGAACGGCTGCGCCGCGGGGAGGCAGTCCGGGAAACGTCCTCGCTTGACGGCTTGATGAAACGCGAGTATCCGGAAATGTATGCGCTCGCTTGGAAGCTGACCAAGGTGATGGAGCAGCGGGTGCACTTATCTGTGTATCCGGCGGAAGTCAGTTATTTGACGGTCCATTTGCAGCGTATGGCACAGAAAAAAGAGGATGAGGCCAACATTAACAAGCCGAATTAGCGCCAAGCGGTTGAGCCAATGAAGGAATGCGGTATTTTTAAGTTGTGTATTGCAAGAAAGCGCAATCTATGCTACTATTACCATAGTTAATAAGTTGCAAAACAGAATACTTACGTGTAACTGATTCGATCAGGCATGAGTGATTTACAGTAATTTGGTTGTATTCCCCCTTGTCGGGGTAATCTAACTTTAGGGTTAGGGAACAACCGGTATGCTGTATGCGCTCATGCCTTTTTTGTTCTCTATTTTGCTTGCAGTTCATAATCGTCAAAGGAAGTGACACTTCAATGTTCAAAAAGCTTTTCGGCGTTTTACAAAGAGTTGGTAAAGCGCTAATGCTTCCGGTCGCCATTCTTCCGGCGGCAGGCTTGTTGCTCGGTATCGGCAACATGCTGGTCAACCCGGACTTCCTGCAGTACGTTCCGGCTTTGGAGAACGATACGGTTCAGGCCATCGCCAACGTATTGATGAACTCGGGTCAAATCGTGTTCAGCAACCTGTCGCTATTATTCGCTGTAGGTGTAGCCATCGGGCTCGCCGGAGGCGAGGGCGTTGCGGGTCTGGCGGCGATCATCGGTTTCCTCGTCATGAATGTGACAATGGGAACGGTGCTCGGAATTAACAGCTACGTGCTGAGTAAGGGAGATTTCGCCTACTCCAGCGTGCTCGGGATTCCAACGCTGCAAACCGGGGTGTTCGGCGGTATTCTCGTCGGTATACTTGCATCGTCCATGTACAAGCGCTACTTCAAAATCGAGCTTCCTTCCTATCTTGGCTTCTTCGCCGGCAAACGCTTTGTGCCGATTATGACAGCCGTTACTTCCCTGATTTTGGGCTTGGCTCTGACTGTGATCTGGCCTCCAATCCAGCACGGACTGAACTACTTATCCGAGAATATGATTAATACGAACCTGACGCTGTCGGCGTTCATCTTCGGCCTGATTGAACGCTCGCTGATTCCGTTCGGGCTGCATCATATCTTTTATTCACCGTTCTGGTACGAGTTCGGCAGTTATGTCGACAAGGCGGGCGATCTGGTCCGGGGCGACCAGCGAATCTTTATGCAGCAGCTGCGTGACGGCGTTCCGTTTACAGCCGGTACGTTTACAACCGGTAAATATCCGTTCATGATGTTCGGACTTCCGGCTGCTGCTCTGGCGATTTACCACGAGTCGAAACCCGAGAATAAAAAAGTGGTAGGGAGCTTGATGGTATCTGCGGCCTTGACCTCATTCCTTACGGGGATTACCGAGCCGCTGGAATTCTCGTTCCTGTTCGTCGCTCCGTTGCTGTTCGCCGTTCATGTCGTTTTCGCAGGTCTGTCCTTCATGACCATGCAGATTTTGGGCGTTAAAATCGGGATGACCTTCTCCGGCGGGTTCATTGACTACACGCTGTTCGGCATCATTCCGAACCGCACCGAGTGGTGGCTCGTAATTCCGGTCGGTCTCGTACTCGCCGTCATTTACTACTTCGGATTCCGTTTCGTTATCCGCAAGTTCAATCTGAAGACGCCGGGCCGGGAAGATGTTGTAGACGATGATGCCGACGGCGCATCTTCGAACTCGGCGGCGGTTTCCACCGCGGGCGACGATTTGCCCCGCAACATTCTTTCCGCTCTCGGCGGCCAGCAGAACATTGTTCACTTGGATGCCTGCATTACCCGGCTGCGGGTCGAAGTTAAAGAGAAATCGAATGTTGACAAGAACCGGTTGAAGAAGCTGGGCGCTTCGGGTGTCCTTGAAGTGGGCAACAACGTACAGGCCATTTTCGGCACCCGTTCCGATACAATCAAGTCGCAAATTCAGGACGTCATCGCAGGCAGAACTCCGGCGGCCGCTCCTGCAGTTGCCCCTCCTGAGCCTGAAGCCGAGAAGCAGGCGGGCGAAGAGGGTCAGGCGATTATTCCTGAAGATATCGTTTCGCCGGTAAACGGTGAACTGCTGGATATCACGGAGGTTCCGGACGCCGTGTTCTCGCAGAAGATGACGGGCGACGGATTCGCGTTTCTGTCCTCCGACGGCAAGATAGCTTCCCCGGTCTACGGTAAAGTGTTCAACGTATTCCCAAGCAAGCATGCGGTCGGCATTATGTCAGACGGCGGCAAAGAAGTGCTCGTCCATATCGGCGTCAACACAGTGAAGCTGAAAGGCCAAGGCTTTACCGTACTGGTGGAAGAAGGCGAACTTGTCGCAGCAGGCCAGCCGATCATGGAAGTCGACCTGGAATATGTGAAGGCACATGCGCCTTCGGTCATTTCGCCGGTCATTTTCTCGAATCTGCCGGAAGGCTCCTCGGTTACGCTGAAGAAGCCAGGCAAAGTGTCGATCGGCGACAAAGACATCATCACCATCCAGTAAATGTGCAAACCGGCTGCGCTTCCTTTATAATAATGGAAGCGCAAGCCATTACCTTATACACTAAAAATTAGAGAAAGCGAGTTGGATAATTATGCAAAAAACATTCAGAATCATCGATGAAGACGGAATTCACGCACGCCCGGCTACTGCCCTGGTAAACACTGCAACAAAGTTCAAAGGCACTGAGGCATTTGCGGAAGCCAAAGGCAAAAAAGTAACCTTGAAATCGATCCTCGGCGTACTGTCCCTGGGACTGGAAGCCGGCGACAGCCTGACGCTGATCACCGAAGGCAGTGAAGAAACCGAAGCTCTGAGCGCGCTTCAGGAAGTGATGATTAAAGAAGGGCTGGGAGAGCTGAATGACTAAAATTTCAGGAATCGCGGCTTCGGCAGGTATTGCGGTAGCTAGAGCCTTTATCCTGGAACACCCCGACTATACCATCAAGAAGACCGTAGTAACGGATGTAGAGGCGGAAGTTGCCAAGCTGGACAAAGCGCTTGAAATATCGAGAGCGGAGCTCCAGCGGATTAAAGAGCGTACTTTGGCGGAGCTTGGCGAGAAGAAAGCGGAGATTTTCGAATCCCATCTGCTTATTCTGGATGACCCTGAGCTGATTAGCCCTGTGAAGGATAAGATCCGCGAGGAATCCGTAAATGCAGACTATGCATTGAACGAAGTGGCTGCTCAATTCATCGCCATGTTCGAGAACATGAAAAGCGCGTACCTTCAGGAACGTGCTGCCGATATGCGCGACGTGACCAAACGCGTAATGAACCATCTGCTGGGTATTCATTATGTAAGCCCTGCAGAAATCAGCGAAGAGGTTGTCGTTATCGCGGAAGACCTTACGCCGTCCGACACGGCTCAGCTGAACCGTCAATATGTCAAAGGTTTTACAACCAATATTGGCGGACGTACCTCCCACTCGGCAATTATGGCCCGTTCCCTGGAAATTCCGGCGGTTGTCGGCACCAAGAACGTGCTATCCCAAGTGAAATCGGGTGATCTCATCATTGTCGACGGTCTGAGCGGCGATGTGCTTATTAACCCGAGCGACGCCGAGGTGGCTGAATACAGCGCGAAACAGGAGGCCTATGCACTGCAAATTGCGGAGTGGAAAAAACTTCGCGACGAGCCGACGGTATCCGCCGACGGCAAGCATGTGGAACTGGCGGCCAACATTGGTACACCTAATGATGTGACGGGAGTGATTGAGAACGGCGGCGAGGCCGTAGGCCTGTACCGTACCGAATTCCTGTATATGGGCCGAGACAAGCTGCCTTCCGAGGAAATTCAGTACAATGCCTACCGGACCGTTCTGGAAAATATGAACGGCAAACCGGTTGTCGTTCGCACGCTGGATATCGGCGGGGACAAAGAGCTGCCTTATCTGGACCTGCCGAAGGAAATGAACCCGTTCCTGGGCTTCCGTGCGGTTCGTCTGTGTTTGGAACGCCAGGATATTTTCCGCACGCAGCTCCGCGCTCTGCTCAGAGCAAGCGTTCACGGCAACCTGCGCATTATGTTCCCGATGATCGCGACGCTTACGGAATTCCGCGCCGCCCGCGATCTGCTGCTTGAAGAAAAAGCCAAGCTGCAGGCGGAAGGCCAGGAAGTTTCGGACAGTATCCAGCTCGGCATTATGGTGGAGATTCCGTCCACTGCGGTGCTCGCGGATCAGTTCGCCAAAGAAGTCGATTTCTTCAGTATCGGTACGAACGACCTTATTCAATATACAATGGCTGCCGACCGTATGAACGAACGGGTATCCTACCTGTATCAACCGTACAATCCGGCAATCCTGCGCCTGATCAAGAACGTCATCGACGCGGCTCATGCCCAGGGCAAATGGACGGGTATGTGCGGCGAGATGGCCGGAGACGCAACCGCTATTCCGGTGCTGCTTGGTCTTGGGCTGGACGAGTTCAGTATGAGCGCAACTTCCATTTTGCCGGCACGCAGCCAAATTTCGAAGCTGTCGGTCGACGAAATGAAGGTACTGGCAGCTAAAGCTCTGGATCTTGGCACGGCGGAGGAGGTAGTTGCTCTGGTGCGCGGCATCGGCAACTAATCCCGCTTACCCGGGACCAATCCTTCGGGTTTACAATTAATCACTTTTCCAACTATGATTCCAGCCGGTCCATTTGGGCCGGCCTTTTTATGTGAGAAGGAAACTCCCGGAAAGCGGACTTTCTTTCGTTTTCGGCGAGATGTTCATGCAAAATGGCGAAGATGTTCGAAAATATGCCATATTTTTTAGGTATTTGCATATATTTTCTAGTGAATTGCGTTTTTGCGCAGGTTATAATCATTAAAAATTGAAGGTAATTTGGTTATTAATATACAGGAAGTAGTTATTTCAACCGATAATAAAAGTAAGTGGTTTCATGATGCAGCGAAAAACCCAAACCTGTGAACATACTGTTACATATTATATATTGGCAATGAGCTTTATTCCTTTATTCTTCATCATTTGCCATGTATAAGGCATCCGGGATTGGGGCATATATGGATTTAAAAACTTCCGGCGGCTTTTATGCACGGGAGCGATAGGATGGTGGATGCAATGAAAAGCAATTATATGAATGCGGAATCCGCAGCTGAAATATATGAAGGCAGGGATTTGGGCTTAAGCTACACTCCGGACGGCAGTATTTTTAAGGTATGGGCGCCAACGGCTTCGGCCGTGTCGCTTGTGCTGTACAACTCCGGGGGGGAAGAAAGCGGAAATGCGGAGTGGTCGGAGGACGCCCGTTTAACTTATATGCTTCGCCGGGACAGCGGGGTGTGGCAGGTAAGGATTGCAGGTGATCTGAAGGGCAAATTTTACATGTACCGCGTCGTTTATGCGGATGGAACGATCCGGGAGGCGGCCGACCCCTATTCAAATGCCGTTTCGGCGAACGGACTTCGTTCGGCCATTATCGATATAAGGGAAACCGATCCCGAAGGCTGGGAGCTTGATGTTCCCCGCTCCATGGAGCATCCGGTGGATGCGGTACTCTACGAGCTTCACGTTCGCGATTTCTCGATTCATGAAAGCTCCGGTATTAGCGTAAAAGGTAAGTATAAAGCGTTCACAGAGACAAGTCTTAGCGATTCGAAAGGCAATACGCTTGGAATTGATCATTTAAGCGAGCTTGGGATCACGCATGTTCATTTGCTTCCCGTGTTCGATTTTCAGACGGTGGATGAACTGCAGCAGAGAGACGCGGCTCCCGGAGAAAACAATTATAACTGGGGATACGATCCGCAGCATTATAATTCGCCGGAGGGCTCTTACAGTACGAATCCTTCCGACCCCGCCGTACGCGTCCATGAGTTTAAAGAGATGGTACAGGCGCTGCACCGGCAGGGGATCTCTGTCGTAATGGACGTGGTTTACAATCATACCTATTCAGTGGAAAAAGGACCTTTCGAAGCATTCGCCCCAGGTTACTTCTATCGGCATGACTATGCCGGCCGTCTATCCAACGGATCGGGTGTCGGCAATGAACTGGCCACCGAGCGGCCGATGGTGCGCAAGTTCATCAAAGATTCTCTCCGCCACTGGGCTGAGGAATATCATATCGACGGGTTCCGGTTTGACCTCATGGGTCTTATCGACACGGCAACTATGCGTGAAATCATTGAGGAACTGCGTCTGGAGGTCAATCCGAACCTGATTGTTTACGGGGAACCCTGGACCGGCGGCGATTCTCCTCTGACTTCCAAAACGCTTAAAGGCGCGCAGCGCGGAAAGGGCTATGCCGTCTTTAACGATAACTTCCGGTCGGCGCTTAAGGGCGACAGCGACGGTTGGGGAAGAGGCTATGTTACGGGAGAGATGGGCAAGGAGGGAGCGATCGCGGCCGGAATTATCGGCGCCGTTCATGACTTTGCGGACTCACCGGCAGAGACGGTCAACTATACGACTGCGCATGACAACTTAAATCTGTGGGATAAGATGCTCGCGGCGCAGGGGATGCGCCAGGATTGCCGGTTCCCCGATTTGGATAACGGCAGGCTCAAGAATGGAGGCAGTCTGGAAGAGGCGGTGGCAAACGCCGACCCGTATATCGGCATTACGGAAGAGAACCTCCTGGACAATGAGACGGTGCGCCGTTCTTTGCTGGCCGGAGGGATTGTACTGACCTCCCAGGGCATACCATTCCTGCATGCTGGAGACGAGCTGCTTCGCAGCAAATTCGGCGACCATAACAGCTACCGGAGCGGCGACGCCATCAACGCGATTCGTTGGAGCAACAAGGCCAGATTCTTGCCGGTGTTCGAATACTATAAGGGTCTAATCGCGCTGCGCAGAAATCACCCGGCCTTTCGGCTGCGCGGACGTCAGGAAATTGAACGTTCGCTGGAGTTTTTCCGCTGCGATGGGGGCGTCGTATCCTACATCCTGAAAAATCACGCCGGCGGCGACGTCTGGAAAAATATCGTCGTACTATTTAACGCCAATCCCTGGGAGGTAACGACAGTCCTGCCTTCCTGCTCGGAACAATGGAATGTGGTTGTCGATCATACCCGCGCGGAACTGGAATCTTTCCGGAAGGTGGAAGGTACGGAAGTTCAAATCGAGGGGCTATCGATGATGGTACTCTATGACGAGTGCGGTGAACCGCGCCCGCGCGCCAAAAGAGTTGAGGTTCATTATGAGCGTTCCGACGGCGATTACCGGGGCTGGAATTTATGGGTATGGGGCACCGGAATACAGGACGGCCAATGTGATTTCCGGTATATGGAGGACGGTCGGGCTGTCGCCGTGATCGAGGTGCTGCCGGAGACGCGTTCCATCGGTTATATTTTGCGGGTAAACGATTGGGAGGCCAGGGACGGAAGCACAGACCGGTTCATAGATTGCTCGAAGAGCGACCAGGAAATCAAGGTGCTGATCAGCGACAACAGCAATTCCGTTGACACGAAGCTTCCTATGACCAGTTGAACGATACAGATAGATGGATACAAAAGGCTGCTACAATCCGCCGTTATTCCCGGCGCTGTAGCAGCCTTTTTTAAAATATAAGCATGTATAAGCCGGGGGCTTAACATTTTGACTTATATTTCTACGAGAAACGTACTTGCGTCTTATAAAGACGCCGTCAAGCGTTTCTTCTTGAAGCGATCTCAATGTCTGGTGTTTTCTTGTTCCGGGTACTCCTTGTCCATTCCTTCGGCATATAGATTAGCTTCATTGCCGCCATGGCTTTTGGAACGGTACATAGCCAGATCGGCTGCCCGCAGCAGTTCGTTAATCGTTTTTCCATGCTGGGGGTACAGCGCGACGCCGATGCTTGCCGAAGTGTGGAAACTTGATCCATTATTCACCGACCACGACTTGTTGAACAGTTGGAGCAGACGGTCCAGTATCTCATTCATCATTTCAGGAGCGGAGCCGAGGTGAAGCACGACGGCGAATTCATCGCCTCCGATCCGGAATGCCTGCCCCAAGCCTTTTACGGCTTGCTGAAGCTCGCTGGATAACAGCTGCAAAAATTCATCTCCGGCCAGATGGCCCAAAGTGTCATTAAGCTGCTTGAACCTGTCACAATCCAGCAGAGCGAGCGCAAGCTTTTGCCTGCGGTCATCGGGGTGGGAAATCAGGTTTTCCATGTACATTTTAAAGTGCGCCCGATTGGGGATCGCCGTCAGGTGATCATAGAATGCCAGCTTGTGCAGCCGTTCCTCGTATTGCTTGCGCTGCGTTATTTCCCGGGAAACAAGCATGAATTTCGCCGGGATGGACAGGCTGCTTTTTACGGGAGACACTTTCGTTTCCAGCCAGATCCAGTGTCCTTCGGAGCTTCTCATTCGCAGTTCCGCCATTTTCGGCGTTGCCTGAACAACACTCTTCAATTTGGCCCAGGCAATTTCCGGCTCCCTGATGTAGAGGGAGAGCGGATCGCCTTTTTGGGGGATATAACCGAAAGCTGAGAAGTGCGACGGAGACGCATACAAAATAAGGCCGTTCGAATCCGTAAGCAGGATAAAATCGGACATCGTCTCCCCGATAAGCTGATACAGTGCCTGTTCCTCCCGCATCTCGATTTGGAGCGAGAGAATTCTGCGGCCCAGATAAATAATAACGAGAACAAGCATGAACAGCAGAAGGGAATAGAGAGCGAACACCGAGCTTTTCTGGTTGCGAAAATCATCAATAACCTGCTTCGCATAACTGCCGAGCAATTCTTCCGACCGGTCAAGATACCGGAGCGCTTCCTTCAACTGTACGCTGTCCGGCGCGGGAGTGAGGTTCTCCGGGTCTCCCCCGTCCTCCGGCGTGCCGGTTAAGAGCAGTGATCTCGCGCTCAACCGCCATTTCCCGAAAGGGCCTTCAAAACCGGCAAGCTGATACCGGATTTCATCCAGCAGCGCTTCGCTCTCTTTGTGGTTCTGGTAGGGCTCCATGGAGGCCAGCTTCTGTCCAATGGCTTCAACATTCCGCTCGGTCCGGGCCAGATTATCTTCGAATTCCTGCCGGTATTCAGATCGCTGTGCTTCAGGCAGGGAAGGGCTGAGAACCATCTGGAGAGCCTGTGAAGATTGATACAAATCGCTCTCGGCTTCCTGAATGAGATTCGTATTCCGGTTGATATCCTCATAAAGGGTATCCGTGAAACGGCTGATGGTGTGGTTCAGATACAGCAAGGAGCCGATGCTGACAACAATTAAAAGAACAGTTATAGAAGCGAACATAATGATTAATTTACGGGTTGTTTTAACTTCGGTGAACCCAGCCACTGTCTTCCTCTCCTCGCAAAGACATAATAAAATCAGACGATACGCATGCCCCGGGACCGGCTGAGATTAAGTCATCCATGTATGACTATCCAGGCAGCTGAATCAAAAAGAAAGGAGCGAAAGCGGCAGAAAATCCTGAAATCCATCTTGGCCTCTGGAGACAATGGCGGTAGCAGCGGCGATGACGGAATTGATCCAGTCAAGCCTATGAAGCTGATGTAAATGTCCTCTGAACAAATGGAGCGGGTTTCTGCGTCACGGAATTATGGGTTATGTACAATACTGTTTCGGTCCGTAGTATATCAGGATGACTTCGTAATAGCCGGCCGTTATTCAATATGTATTGAATACTGCGTGTAAAAGGGGCATTCAGAGTGAACAGCACCTCCAAGCGGCGCGCACGGCGCCTAAATATTCAGAAGACGGTTTCCATAGCTTCTTTTTTGCTGCTTCCTGTAACGCTGAATTGTTTTTCGCCGTATTTGGTTATTGACGGATTATTTCACGGCGTAATGGCCGGCGCTTTTTTCGTATGGCTTGCTTTTCTGCTTAGCGGATTATTTGCGGGCAGGGCTGCTTGCGGGTATATATGCCCTTACGGGGGCTTGCAGACAGCGTTAAACGAATGGCGGAAAAAACCCTTGAGACTTATTACCCACCTAAAGCCCGTTCGATACGTTCTTGGACTAATCTGGCTTGGGTTTATTGTTTATCCGCTTGTGGCCAATGCAAAATGGCCCGAGGTTCAGCTGTTCTATCTGACCGAAAATTATATTTCTGTTGACAACTGGGCAAAGCGGTTTTCATGGCGGTGATCGTGCTGCTGCTGTCTATTGCTCCTCTTCTTTTGGGAAAAAGGGCCACTTGTCTATATATATGCCCGATGTCCATTTTGAATACGATCGGAACCCGAGTCGGCCGGATTCTTGGGCTGCCCGGACTAAGACTTAGAGCCGATGCCGCCAAATGCGAATCCTGCGGTAGCTGTACCCGAGCATGCAGTATGAGCTTGAAAGTAACCGAAATGGTTAAGAATGAAACAATGGATCATCCGGACTGCATTCTTTGCGGTGAATGCGCATCCGTCTGCCGAAGCGGGGCGGTGGTCCGGCATTTTGGGCGTGTCGTGGCAGGCGGGACTAAGAAGCGAACCAGCCGATCGGAAACGAAAGATGTATAAATAGGCATGAAGATTCGCCAACACAATGCTTGCCGCTTGCCAAAATTGCTCGAAATCACTATAATGAAGAATGCTGTAAGAAGGAATAAAATAATGCGACGATGGAGAAGAGTACACAGCATCTAGCCCACAGGGAGGAAACGCCGGAGATTGAGAGCGTGTCCGGGAACCAGGGCTGTCGAAGTTCGCTCCGGAGCAGTTCTTTGAACATGACCCCCAGTAATGGGTGATCATTAAGTAGAGGATACCGGCCGCAGACCGTTATTTCTGCATAAAGTGAGGCAGCGTTTAATCGGCAGTCTCCCGTTCGTCGGGAAATGTCCGCAGTTGCCTAACAAGGGTGGTACCACGGTCTTTTCGTCCCTTACCGGGAGAAAAGGCTTTTTTTGTGCACAAATATTGAAGTAGAGGAGGCTGCTAAAGCCATGAAAGAAAAGCTGGAAGCATTAAAGGTTGAAGCGCTGGAGAAGCTGCGGGAGGTACAGGACCCTCAAACGCTGAATGACCTTCGGGTAAAATATCTCGGCAAAAAGGGCGAGCTTACGGAGGTTCTGCGCGGCATGGGTTCGCTGAGCGCTGAGGAGCGTCCGGTCATCGGACAGGTGGCGAATACGGTGCGGAGTGCCATAGAGGAGATTATCGTCTCGAAGCAGGAGGCTTTTCAAGAGCAGGAGACGCTGAACCGTCTGCAAGCGGAGAAAGTGGACGTTACACTGCCGGGACGTGGTCTGCCCCAGGGAGGTGTTCATCCGCTGAACCGGGTGATTCAGGAAATTGAGGATATCTTCATTGGCATGGGCTACCGTGTGGCTGAGGGTCCCGAGGTGGAGACGGATTATTACAATTTCGAGGCGCTGAACCTGCCCAAGAACCATCCGGCCCGCGACATGCAGGATTCCTTTTATTTGACGGAGGAATTGCTCATGCGCACCCAGACATCTCCGGTGCAGGTCCGAACCATGCAGGCGATGCAAGGCGAAGTTCCGGTTAAAATCATCTGCCCGGGCAAAGTGTTCCGGCGCGACGACGACGATGCGACCCACTCTTTCCAGTTCCATCAAATTGAAGGGCTGGTCATTGGGCCGAATATCCGCATGAGCGACCTGAAAGGGACGCTTCAGCAGTTCGTCAAAGAAATGTTCGGAGCGAACACGGGCATTCGCCTTCGTCCGAGCTTCTTCCCTTTCACCGAACCGAGCGTGGAAGTCGATGTAAGCTGCTTTAAATGCGGCGGACATGGCTGCAGATTGTGCAAGCAAACAGGCTGGCTGGAAATCCTGGGCGCTGGCATGGTGCATCCGAAGGTGCTGGAAATGGGCGGTTACGACCCTGAAAAATACAGCGGATTCGCCTTTGGCATGGGCGCGGAGCGGATCGCGATGCTGAAATACGGGATTGACGACATTCGCAATTTCTATTTCAACGATATGGGCTTTGTCAAGCAGTTCAGAGGCGTGTGAAAATACCCCGCAAGTATGAAAATCAACATAATATAAGGAAGTGAGCGGACATGAAAGTATCAACCGGCTGGCTGGCTGATTATATATCGCTGGATGGCGTAACTGCCGAGGAACTGGCAGATAAAATTACGGACGCGGGCATTGAAATCGACAGCGTGGAGTGCCGCAATAAAGGACTGTCCGGGATTGTCACCGGATTTGTCAAATCCAAGGAAAAGCATCCCGACGCCGACAAGCTGAATGTATGCATTGTCGACGCCGGCCAGGACGAGGACCTGCAGATCGTCTGCGGGGCGAAGAACGTGGCGGCGGGCCAAAAGGTTCCCGTGGCGCTGGTCGGCGCGAAGCTTCCGGGTCTTGAGATCAAAAAGGCCAAGCTTCGCGGCGTCGTATCCCAGGGCATGATTTGTTCCGCCAAAGAGCTGGGTATGAATGACAAGCTGCTGCCGAAAGAGCTTCAGGAAGGTATTCTTGTACTGCCTGAAGACACGGAAATCGGACAAGACATTATGACAGTGCTCGGCCTGAACGACGAGATTCTTGAATTCGATCTGACTCCGAACCGGTCGGATTGTCTCAGCATGATTGGCGCGGCTTATGAAACCAGCGCCATTCTCGGACGCGAGCTGTCTCTACCGGATCCCGGCCGGGATGTCATTGAGATCATCTCGCCTGCATCTGACAAAATAGCCGTTACTGTTGAGAATGAGGAGCATTGCAAGCATTATGCGGTCCGTTATATCTCCGGCGTGAAGCCAGCTCCCTCGCCGCTGTGGATGCAGAACCGTCTGATGGCGGCGGGAGTCCGTCCGATCAACAATATTGTGGACATCACGAATTACGTCATGCTGGAATACGGACAGCCGCTGCATGCTTTCGATGCCGACCGGCTTGAGGGAGGCGCGATTGGCGTCCGTCTTGCCCGTGAAGGCGAGATCCTGACCACTCTGGACGGACAGGAGCGCAAGCTGGAGCCGCATATGCTGGTGATCGCGGATGCCGCAAAAGCGGTGGCGCTGGCAGGAGTGATGGGCGGCCTGAATTCGGAAGTAACCGATCAGACGGTAAATATCGTACTGGAATCGGCCAGATTCGATGGTGGAACGGTCCGCAAGACATCCCGCCAGCTCGGTCTCCGCTCGGAGGCTTCCTTGCGGTTCGAGAAGGAAGTTGACCCGCGCTCCGTTATCCCTGCGCTGAACCGCGCGGCTTCGTTGCTTAGCCGCTACGCCGGCGGCTCCGTGCACGGAGGGATCGTTCAGGCCGGAACCGACGAAGTTGAGGAGAGAGTAATCAAGCTGTCGCTTGATAAGGTAAACCGCCGTCTCGGCATGGACCTCTCGCTGCTGGAAGTGAAGACGCTGTTTGCACGGCTGCATTTTTCATTCGGAGATGCGGAAGAGGGTACGATTGAAGTCAGCGTGCCCACAAGACGCGGCGATATCAGCCTGGATGTGGATCTCTTCGAGGAGATTGCCCGTCTGTACGGTTATGACAACATTCCGACTACGCTTATTGAAGGGCCGACTACGCCGGGAGGATTGACCGGACCGCAGACGCTGCGCCGCACATTGCGAAGACTGCTGGCGGACGGCGGCTATCAGGAGGTGCTCGGTTACTCCTTCATTCAGCCCGAGCGGACCGCGCTGTTCCCTGCACTGACCGAGGGTGGGCTGGCGGTCAAGCTGGCCATGCCGATGAGTGAGGACCGCAGCGTGCTGCGGACCAGTCTTTTGCCGCAGTTGCTTGATATCGCGCAGTACAACGTGAACCGCCGCCAGAGCGATCTGGCACTGTTCGAGATCGGCAGCGTCTTTATTACCGATGAGGAACAGCTGACCCGGCAGCCTCGGGAGTTTCAGACGCTGGCTCTGCTCCTGACGGGAAGCCGGGCTGCGAAGCAATGGAATGTGGCCCCAGAGTCCGTCGACTTCTTCGATCTGAAGGGGGCGCTGGAATCGGTGTTCGCTTACCTTGGTTTGGACAACGCCGTTGTTTTCGAAGGCGATTCACCGCAGGGTTATCATCCCGGTCGCTCCGCTTCGCTCTACCTGAACGTAGAGGGCGAACGGGTGAAGCTCGGCACCATGGGACAGGTCCATCCCGATCTGCAGCGCAAGCAGGATCTGGAGGATACGTATACGGCCGAGATTTTGCTTGCGCCGCTCTATGAAGCGGCGCGGACATCGCTGCAGTACAGCGAGCTTCCGCGTTTCCCGGGCATGGAACGGGATATTGCTATCGTCGTCGATTCTGAAATTCCGGCGAGCCGGCTGCTGGATGTCATCCGCGAACAGGGAGGCAGCCTACTGCAATCGGCGCAGGTATTTGACGTCTACACGGGCGGGAAAATGGAAAGCGGCAAGAAGAGCATAGCCATTTCCCTGCTGTACCGCCATACGGAGCATACGTTGACCGACGAGGAAGTCTCGGAGGTTCACTCCAAGGTGCTTGACGCGCTTCAGCAAAGTTTTGGCGCAAACTTAAGAAAGTAGCAGGAATTGTGCAAAGCCGCAGCGAATCCAATTAGAACCCCGGATTCGCTGCGGCTTTTCCCTTTTATTGGCGGTGGATTTCACGGCGGAAAAAGGAAATAGAGCTTTTTTGCCAAATGCTTGTGGATAAAGTTACAATAGTACAATAGAGACGATAAACCAGCTTAGAATCCGCATACACATAAAGGAGGGCACAACTGTGGCAATGGACCGGACTCGTGTCGCCGTGGAAATTTACGGTACTTCCTATAAACTAGTTGGAAGCAGTACTGAATATATGAAACAGATCGCCCATTATGTAGACGAGCATATGCGAGCGATTTCCAAATCCCATAGTCGGCTGGATACTCCGCGCATAGCGGTTCTTGCCGCCGTGCACATGGCGGAACAGGCGATACAAGCGCAGGATCTCAAGAATGAATTGAATATGCTGACCGGAGAGCGCAGCTTGCTGCGCGCCGAGGTCGCCCGTCTGCTGGAGGCCCAGGGGGAACAGCAGGAGGAGCAGGAACGGCTTGCCGCCGAGGCCGAGGAGGAGAAGCGTCTGCTGATTGCCGAGGCCGAGGAGGAGAAGAAACGGCTGATTGTCGAGGCCGAGGAGGAACTCAAGCGGCATCTGGAGGCTGGAGAGCAGGAGCGCAAAACGCATGCTGAGCTTCTGCGGAAGGCGGAGGAGACAGCCGCGGCGGTTCGGCAGGGACTTGAGGAAGAGCTGAAGCGGCGGGACCTGGAGCAGCAGGAGCAGCGCGAAACGCATCAACGCGAACGGGAAGAGAGCAGTGAGAGCTACCGTCTGGAGCTTGAGCAGGCCGAGGCGCTGCGCCTGAAGCAAGTGGAAGCGTTGAGCGCCGGGCACCGGGCGGAGCTGGAGGAACTCCGGGCTTCGCATATGTCGGAGCTGACGGAGATCAAGGACCGTCTGGAGCGGGAGCTTGCGGAGACGAAGGCTGCGCTCGGCAGGGAGCTTGAGGAAACGAAGAGCGCCATGACCCGCGAACGGGAAGAGGCTACCTCGGCGCTGGACAAGGAACTGAACCGGGAGCGGGAATCTTTGCAGCGCGAGCTTGCGAAGAACAAGGAGCTTCGGCAGTCCTTGGGCAATCAGGAGCACCGGCACAAGCAAACCGCGCAGGAGATGGAGAAGCAGATCGGCGAGCTGCGTGGCACAATAAGCCAACTTCAGTCGAAGCTGCGCGCCGAGGAGGCTGGCCTGAAGGCAGAACGCGAAGCCCGGTCTGCGCTGCAAAATCAGCATAACGAGACTCTTCTGCGCGAGCGGCAGCTTAGTGATGAGCTGCAGGCTGCCAGCGGCCTCGGAGACTTGCTGCAGCAGGAGCTTGCGGAGCTTCGGCAGGCCTATGAGCTGTCGAAGAGCCAGGCGGAAGAGCTGCGGAAGTCGCTGGGCGAGACGTCCGAACGGCTTCGCCGCGCCGAGGAAGAGCTTGCGCGGATAACGGCCGAGCACGACGAATGGAAGGCGACGGCAGGCAAGCGGCAGGAGGAGATTGGCGAACTGGAGGTCAGCCTGCTTGAGGCCGAGGAGAAGCTCGAAGCCGTGCAGGGAGAGCTTTACAGACTTCGGAGCGAGGCCGAGGGTCTGTCGAAGTCGCTCGAGCGGGAAGCGGCTCTCCGGCAGGAAGCCGAAAGCGCCCGAGAGACGCTGCGTGTCCGCAGCGCGGAAACGGAGAGCACTCTGGCTGGCCTCCGTGAGCGCCATGAGGAATTGATTGTGCAGTACGATGAAGTGCTGCAGAACGGAGAACGGCTTCAGGAGCGCTGCCGCCTTCTTGAAGAAGAGGCCGAGGAAGCATCGCTTCGGCTGGAAGAATTGTCCGAAGCGGGCAGAGAGGCCGCGGCTGCCGCCGAGCTGCAGCGCGAACAGCTAAGTGAATCGCAGAGCTACGGTGAATCGTGGAGAGCGAATTACGAAGAGCTGAAGCAGGCGCAGCAGGTGTGGGCCGAGACGGAGTCGAAGCTGCGCGAGGAAATCGATGTCTGGCAGCAGGAGGCCTTGGAGGGCGAACGGGTGCGCGATTCGCTGAGTCATGAGCGCAGCGACGTACTCCGGAAGCTTGAAGAGATCGGTGAAAATTACGAGCTTGTCCAGGGACAGCTTCGGCTGCTTCAAGCCGAATTCAACATGCGGCAAAGCGAACTGGACCGCGTTACGCAGGAGCATCAGAAGCTACAGGCGGAATATGCGAAGCTGCAAATTGAATATAATGAATGGATTCAACTTATCGAACAGGATAGTTAAATAACGGCGTACAAGGAGAAACGCCTGACGGCGTCCATCCAGGTTGCGGGTACGTTTCTCGCAGAATAAATTGCAACAATTAGACAAAGGGCAGCCCCCGGAGATTTCAGCGGGGGCTGCCTTTTTAAACGGTTGATTATGCGAAATTACTCCACGATGATATCGGCGCTCATTTGGCTGTGGCCGGAGCCGCAAAATACCGAGCAGGTCATCTTGAACGTGCCCGCTTGTTCGGGAACGATCACCTGTGAGTTTTGTTTGCCGTCTAATTGAAGATTGAGCTCGGGAACAAGAATGCCGTGGTTGCCACTCTCGTTCTCAAATGTAATTTTGACGGGAACCCCCTTTTTCAGATGGTACTCCTTTTGGTCAAAGCTGTAGTTGGTTGCCTTGATGACGATTTCCTCCTGCGCCGCCGCCGGACTGACTGTACTGCCGGTCCCGCTGTCCGCAGTGTTCCCGCCGCCGTCCGATTTCCCGCCGCAGGCGGAAAGAATGAGCACAAGGGCGATGGATAACAGAAACAAAGCTGTTTTTTTCATGTTGACCTCCTAAAAGTTTTGCGATGATCAACTTCCGGGCAAGGCTACAGCAAAACTGGCATCGGAAGCTCAACCCGGAATTGTAAAAACGGATGCAAAAGCGATTCAAATTTATTATAATGAAAATCATTGTACTGCGTATATATTATAATACAAAGGTTAAAAGTAGGGGATTCTCATTAGTGGAGCTGCTGTTTTACTGAATACGGAAGTCTGGCACCGAAGAATATTGAATTTATACTGGACGCTGATAGCGATTACTTTAATAGGGCAGGTTATCTATGTGCTCGTCGGCTTGAAACCAGCACCCGCTTTCACCGTTCCGGAGCAGATGGGTTATCTTATATTCCCTTGCAGTTTGTTTTTGCTGCTGATTATGATCGTGGCGGAAGTGTGGCTCCGCGCAGATTTCAGATTTCAGAAGCAAGTTGTGATCGGCTGCGGATTTTTGGTGTCTTATCTGCTGTACTTTATAGCCGAACCGTATGTCGATGGCGCCCAGATGGCGCTGATGATACCGGTAATGGCTTCGCTTGTTTATTTTGACCTCAGGATGCTGTACGGGCTTGGGGTGCTCAACCTCTTTCTGTATGCAGGCATTTATTTCGGTTTGGAGCGAAGACTGCTGGAGAAACCGCTGCCTGAATTTTTAATGGTGGAATGCATTTTTATTGTGTTTGTGGTGATGGCGCGGGGAGTTATCGGTCGGGCGTACGAAACGAACGAATATTTGGAACAGCTGACCCAATCGGAGCAGGGACTTTTGGTCGAACGGGCCGTTTCCGACAAGCTGCTGAAGATCGATGCGCTTACCGGGCTTTACAATCACAAGACCTTCCACGAATACCTGGATTCGCTGCTGGAGCAATGCGAGAAGAACGGGCTGCAACTGCAGCTTGCACTGTTCGATATAGACAATTTCAAGCGGGTAAACGATACCTATGGACATTGGATCGGAGACATTGTGTTGAAGGAAGTCGCGGCGAAGATTGGCGGCACGATCAGCCTCAACGATTTTGCCGCCAGGTACGGGGGCGAGGAGTTCGCAATCATATTTACGGATAAAAGCCTGGAGGACGCTTATGCGCTAGCGGAAGTGCTCCGGTCCGGCATAGCTGGAATGGTGCATCCTTACGCGGGAGGCAAGCCGATTACCGTCAGCATCGGCCTGTGCCCTTACCGTGCAGGGGACGGCAAGGAACTGCTGTTCCGCCGAACGGACGAAGCTCTCTACCAGGCCAAACGCAGCGGCAAAAACCGGGTCACCACTGCCGGTGAAAATCAGCTTGTGCTCGTCTGATCCATAAAAAGAAAGCCGTCCCTTCACTTATTGTGTAGGGGACGGCTTCTTTTTGAGCTGCGCGGGCCTTTGTTATTTGCCAGCTTCGAACGGCGTCGAGACAGGCAGGAACAGGTCTATAATCCCGATGACCAGAGCCGCGAGGATCGCGCCGATTATGGACACGCTAACTCCCGCGACAATGAACTGCGCGAGCCAGATAACCAGTGCGCTCACCAGAAATCCTACGATACCGCGCCCGAATGGCGTTGTTTTACGGCCGAAAATGCCTTCGGCGATCCATCCGAGCAAAGCGATCACCAAAGCAAGCATAAGGGCGCTCCAGAATCCGCCCACGCTGAAATTCGGTACAATCCAGCCAACGACGAGAAGAACCAGCGCGGACACGATGAAGCGGACAACATGACCTAAAAATCTCACTGTACAAGCCTCCTTTGCTTCAAGCTTAAGGATACGTGCAATGATTATTGTACACAGAATCATTCTCCGTTATGTTGGAGACAGGCACCCAAATAGCGGAAATGCTCCATATTCGGTATAATGATTTCTATATGAAGGGAGCTGTGACCGTAATTGGACGACAAGATTTTGCATACGCTTGAATATCGAAAGATTTTAAATAAATTGGTGCAATATACGCAGACCCCGATGGGAGAAGCGATGGCAGAAGCCCTCAAGCCGTCCGGCGATTTTGAAGCCGTTAAGCTGCTGCTGCAGGCGACGGACGAAGGAGCGACGGTCGACCGCTTGAAGGGAATACCTTCCTTCGGCGGTATAGCCGATATTAAACCGGCGCTGAAGCGGGCCGCCATCGGCGGAGCGCTGGGCACGCACGAGCTTCTGGCCGTCGGAAACACTATCGGCGGCGGACGCAGGGTCAAGCGCTTTCTGGCCGCCATGCACGAAGAAGAGAAGATCCAGATGCTCTTTGATCTAAGCGATCTGATTTCGGAGCAGAAGCCTGTGGAGGATGCTATTCGCTCCGCCATCGACGAGAATGCGGAGGTGCTTGATTCCGCCAGCGCCGAGCTGTCCACCATCCGCAGGGAACTGAGAAACGGTGAAACGAGAATCCGCGAGAAGCTGGATTCGATGATTCGTTCTTCCTCTGTGGCGAAGATGCTGCAGGATCAGCTGGTTACCATACGCGGCGACCGGTTCGTTATTCCGGTAAAAGCGGAATACCGGTCCCACTTTGGCGGCATTGTTCACGATCAGTCGGGCTCGGGAGCGACGCTGTTCATCGAGCCCGAATCGATTGTCGCGATGAACAACAAGCTCCGGGAGACGAGACTGCGCGAAGAACGGGAAATCGAAATCATCCTGCGGAAGCTGACCGCGCTTGTCGGTGATATTGCCGAGGAGACAGCGTGTGACGTCGATATTCTCGGCCAGCTTGATTTTATATTCTCCAAAGCCCGTCTGGCGAGGGAGATGAAAGCCGCGCGTCCGCGAATGAACGACCGGGGCTATTTGAAGCTGCGCAAGGGCAGACATCCGCTCATTTCGGCGGAGTCCGTAGTTCCGCTAGATGCGGAGCTTGGCAACCAGTACAGCTCCATTATCGTGACCGGCCCGAATACGGGCGGCAAGACCGTTACGCTGAAGACCATCGGGCTGCTCAGCCTGATGTCGATGTCCGGCCTCTTTATTCCGGCTGAAGAGGGAAGCCAAATGTGCGTGTTCGACGCTTTATACGCCGACATCGGAGACGAACAGAGCATCGAACAGAGCCTGAGTACGTTCTCCAGCCATATGACCAATATTATAGCCATCCTGAAGCGGATGACTCCCAAAAGCCTGGTTCTGCTCGACGAAGTCGGCGCGGGGACGGACCCGGCGGAAGGCTCGGCGCTGGCTATCGCCATTTTGGAGCATATTCACCGGACGGACTGCCGGATGGTGGCGACGACGCATTACAGCGAGCTTAAAGCTTACGCCTACGAACGCAAAGGCGTCATCAATGCCAGCATGGAATTTGATGTGCAGAGCCTCCGGCCGACGTATCGTCTGCTGATCGGCGTTCCCGGTCGAAGCAACGCCTTCGCGATTGCCGAGCGTCTGGGACTTCCGGTGGCCATTCTGGAGCATGCGCGGGGCGAAGTCAAGGAAGAGGACCTGCGCGTCGAGCATATGATCGCTTCGCTGGAAGAGAACCGGCTCGGCGCGGAGAACGAACGTGAGCGAGCGGAGAATCTGCGGCGCGAAGCAGAAGAACTGCGCGGCAAGCAGCGCCAGGAACTGGAGAAACTGGAGAACCAGCGGGACAAGTGGCTGGACAAGGCGGAGAAGGAAGCTGCAGCGATTGTCGACAAGGCCCGCAAGGAAGCCGAACAGATTATCGGCGATTTGCGGCGCCTGGCTCTGGAAGAAGGAGCGTCGGTCAAGGAGCATAAGCTGATCGAAGCCCGGCGGCGGCTCGATGAAGCGCAGCCTTCGCCCCGCAAGAAGGAGCCCGCGCGCGGCGGGAAGAACAAGCAGGCGCGCCAAATCAGCCCCGGAGATGAAGTCGCTGTGCACAGCCTGAATCAGAAAGGCCATGTAGTCGAGCTGAGCGGAAGCAAAGAAGCCGTCGTACAGCTAGGCATCATGAAAATGAAGGTGCGGCTGGACGATCTGGAGCTGCTGTCGCCCGCGAAGCCGGCAGCGCCTAAGCCGATTCGCCAGGCGACAACCGTGAAGCGGACCCGTGACGAGAATACCCGCAGCGAGCTGGATTTGCGGGGAGCGAATCTGGAAGAGGCGCTGATGGAGACGGACCGTTTTATCGATGAAGCATTTCTAGGCAATCTCGGTCAGATTTATATCATCCACGGCAAAGGTACGGGTGTCCTGCGCTCGGGAATCCAGGACTACTTGCGCAAACACAAGCATGTCAAGAGCTACCGTCTCGGTAACTACAACGAAGGCGGCGCAGGCGTAACGGTGGCGGAGCTGGAATAACGGGTGTTTCCGGCGGAAAGAGGGAGGAACCCATGGAACACACAATCGATGCTTTGCTGAGTCATCCGCTGGGAAGCTTGCTCGGCTACTTCGCGGTTGCGATTCTTGAGCTGGTTGTCTTTTTGTCCATATTCGAAATGGTGACCAAATACAACTGCTGGGAAGAAATCCGAAAGGGCAACGTGGCGGCTTCGATGGCGACGGGCGGCAAAATATTCGGCATCTGCAACGTGCTTCGCTTCAGCATCCAGGCGGAGGCCTCGATTTACGAAACGATGAAATGGTCGGCTATCGGTTTCATTCTGCTGCTGATCGCCTACTTCATGTTTGAATTTCTGACGCCCGTCTTTTCAATCGACAAGGAGATTGCGGCGGATAACCGGGCGGTCGGTTTGACGGCGATGTTGATTTCCGTGTCGTTGTCTTATGTAATCGGAGCATCGATACTGTAAGGAACGATCGGCGCAAAAGGAGATTTGAGAGCGGTATGAAAATTCTGGTGCGCGTGCTGTTTGTTTCGGCGGTCTTATTTTTGGCGGCCGGAATTATTTATTTAATGCTGAACTGACAAAGGAGACTAGAGAGATGGATACAACCGTTTGCCCTTGGTGCCATACGGAAATCGTGTGGGATGAAGAACTCGGACCGGAGGAAGCCTGCCCGCATTGCGGCAACGAACTGAGCGCTTACCGTACGGTAAACATCGGCAGGGAAGATCTGGATGAAGATCTGGAAGACGAGGAAGACGACGACGAGCATGAGCATGAACATGGCGAAGAGGATTTATGGGGGGAAGACGCACAGGAAGGCATCGTTCCCGTCTTCAACGTGCTTGACAGCTATCGTGACACTTACGATCTCGAACGCTATGACAGCGCCGTGGCGGCCGTTCTGGATGAACAGTCCGAAGTACCGGAATGTCCGCAGTGTCATGAATATATGCTGCTGACCGGTACAGTTCAGGCGCAGGATTTCAAATCTGCCGTGCCCGCCGCAGTCGGCGCGCCGCTGCTTAAAGCGCCGTTTTCACTGAATATGTATGTGTGTCCGTCATGCTTCCAGGTTCAGCACAGCCTGGCCGAAGAAGACCGTGAGCAGTGGGTGCGAAATATCGGCGGCCTCCGGAAATAAAATCTCGCCGCTAAGATCCCTTCTTTTGGGGCATGCTATCAAAGGCATGTCTCAAAGGCTAAGGGGGAGCACCATGAATGAATCGCTGCGGGGACAACCGCGGCTGCTGCTGGCAGTTAACGGGTTATTCGTGCTGTCAGGCGCGCTTGCGGGAACCTTTTTAAATGTATACTTATGGAAGAGCCGCCAGGATTACATTATGATTGGCTGGTTTACGGTTGCTCAGCAAATCGCTCTGGGTCTCAGCTTTTGGCTGGGCGGCAAATGGGTGAAGGAGTATAATAAAATGAATGCCCTGCGGCTCGGCATCGCCGTTTCGGGCCTTTTTTATCTTCTGGTGCTGTGGCTGGAGAACCGGGTGGTTTATTACGTCTGGCCGATCGGAGCTCTGCTGGGCATTGCCTTGGGCCTGTTCTGGCTTGCCTTCAACATCGTTTTTTTTGAGACTACGGGCCCCGGGAACCGGAACTCTTTTAACGGCTGGGTTGGACTGCTCGGATCGTTGGCCGGCATCGTCGGTCCCTGGCTGTCCGGGTGGCTGATTTCCGCGCTGCACGGGAACCGGGGGTACCGGATTGTGTTCATCATTTCGCTCTGCATTTACGGTGTGGCGACCGTGCTGAGTTTTTTTCTGAAAAAGCGTAAAACGGCCGGCGAGTATCAATGGCTGGAGCCGTGGCATGAGCTTCATTCCGGAGACGGAGACTGGCGTGTAATGGGAGCGGGACTTGTGTTTCAGGGGCTTCGGGAAGGCGTGTTTTCCTTTTTGATCGGCCTGCTCGTATACATAGCGGCTCAAGAGGAAAGCAAGCTGGGGCAGTTTACGCTTATTACCTCGGCGGTATCGCTTGTCTGTTACTGGGCGGCCGGCAAATGGTTAAAACCCAAATACCGGTCGGCGGGGATGTTCTGGGGCGCACTGCTGCTGGTGGCGGTCATAGTGCCCATGCTGTGGACGGTTAACTACGGCACCCTGCTGATTATGGGTATCGGAACGTCGTTATTTATTCCGCTGTATATGCTGCCCATGGTTTCGAGCAGCTTTGATCTGATGGGCGAGAGCAAGGAGAGCGCGGGCATGCGAGTCGAGTTGATCGTGCTGCGCGAGTTGTGCCTGATGACCGGCCGTCTGGCGGGGACGCTTATTTTTATCGGTGTCCTGTCGGCCAGCGCCGCCCCGCGAACCGTTACTCTGCTGCTGCTGGGCCTTGGAGCCGCGCCGCTGGGCAGCTGGCTTTGTCTGCGCCGGATGCTGCGCAAAAATATAGTGCCTGAGCGGTAATCGGAACGTTTACATGCATAAAGGCAAACCGGTCCGCCGTCCCATACGTACAGTCAAAAAGCCGCCTCCCTTGCTCATGCGGCAGGAGAGACGGCTTTTGGCATTCCTTTGTTAAGGACACATAAGTTCTATTTGTTCTTCAGCAGGTCGCGGATTTCCGTCAGCAGCAATTCTTCGCGCGTCGGTACGGGATCGGCTTTGGCCGCTTCCTCCCGTTTCCGTTTAAACCTTCCGGCAAGTCTGACCAGCAGAAACAGGGAGAAGGCAATAATAAAGAAGTCGAGCACGCTCTGCAGAAAGACACCGTATTTTAGGACGGCGTCACCGTACGTATATTGCAGACCTTTCAGATCAATTCCGCCAATCAGCAGTCCGACCACGGGCATGACTATGTCGTCGACCAGCGAGGATACGATTTTGCCGAAGGCGGCCCCGATGACGACAGCGAACGCGAGATCAAGCACATTTCCTTTTAGCGCGAAGCTTTTGAAATCTTTCCACATTATACCGAATCCATCCTTCCCGGTTTAATACCCTATTCATTATCACAAATAGGAACAAATGCTGCAATACGAAAAAAGTGTTATCGGTCACTGTGATTATCGGGAGACGGCTTGGTCGGCAGCGTCAGCGAGAACAGCTCCAGCTCCGGACGGGATTTCCCCGCCAGTGAGAACGTCACGATTTATACATATGGCACAAAGGATAAAACAGTCGCTCCGCTTGCGAAATTAAGCACATAAACGGCGGAAGCAGCGGCATACTAAGAGTGGTTGAACCATCCCAAGAAAGGAATGAATACAATGCAATCCACCCAAATGCAGCCGCTTAGCGGTAAAGAACTGGAATACATTTCCGACTCCATTTCCAACGAAGATCTGCTTATCAAGCAGTATGCCGCCACGGCTGGAACGACGCAAAACCAAACGGTCCGCCAAATTTGCGAGCAGCAAATTCAAAACCACAACCATCATATGGGAATACTGATCCAGCTGCTTCAGCAGCATCAGCAGTACGCTCCGACTCAGCCGCAATAAAAGAGCCGATCCGGATCGATTGACGCCGGTGCTTCCGAAGCCAGTTTTGTTGAAGTCAACTCAGGAAGCTGTTCATCACAAAACTTAAGTGAATGCTTCCGAAGCCAGTTTTGTTGAAGTCGACTCAGGAAGCTGTTCATCACAAAACTTTTAGGAGGTCAATTTACGTGTACGCACAAAACGGAAATGCATTTATGCAAGACGAGGACTTGCTCAACACGATTTTGGCGGATTTGAAACGGACGGTTCGCGAATACACGACAGCCGCAACCGAGTCCAATTGTCCGTCCGTTCGCCGCACCTTCAATGATCTGACCATGAATACGCTCCGCATTCAGGGCGATCTATACACGCAGATGTCGCAATTGAATATGTACCAGGCTCCTTCCAAGGCACTGCGCCAGGAGCTGGACAAACAAATTCAAAGCGCACATCAGACTCAGCAAAAATGCCAGCAGTTCGTTCAGCAAAAAATCGGCGGTCAAGGAATGTATGCCCAGGCGCCGAACGTATCACAGCATCAATCTAACGTGAATAACCCTTACTATATGTAACCCTGTCTTGTACGGGTGAAGCAGCGCCGGCGGCCTTTTTGGCCTTCCCGGCGGCACCATAAGAAGCGTCTGTTCTTCGCGGTTATCCGTGAACGAGCGGACGCTTTTCGGAGTTTCAAGAGGATTATTCCCCGTTCCTGATATGAGGGAGCTGACGCTTCTCCATGCAGTCCGCTTCAATTTCGGGACTAGTCATGATGTATTTCCCGGTTGGGCGGGCCATTTTTGTTTGCAGATACAACCTTTTCATGTCATATTATTATTAAACTCTTATGTAACAAATTCTTTCGCGGGAGGCGCCGGCAGCGGCGATACGTCCCATGCGAAGATTCCGGAGGGAAGTCATGGAACAAATGGATGAGTTGAAGAGAAAAGTGCTGGAATTGCTGAAAGAAGATGCGAGAAGAACCCCGGCGCTTATGGCAACGCTGCTTGGAGCGGATGAAGAAGAAGTGAAGACGGCGATCGCACAGATGGAGCAGGAGCACGTTATCGTGAAATACGCGACCGTGGTCAATTGGGATAAAGTGGACGACGAGCGTGTCACGGCGCTGATCGAGGTTCAGATTACGCCCGAGCGCGGACGCGGATTTGAAGGCATTGCGGAACGGATTTATCTGTATCCGCAGGTGAAGTCGGTTTATCTGATGTCCGGCGCCTATGATTTGCTGGTGGAAGTGGAAGGCCGGAATTTGCGCGAGGTCGCAAACTTCGTTTCCGAGAAGCTGTCCCCCATCGATGCCGTACTGTCGACCAAAACGAATTTCACGCTTAAAAAATATAAGCAGGACGGGATTATTTTTGAAGATCATGAAGAAGATAACCGTCTGATGATCTCCCCGTAAAGGAAGAGATGAACCTATATGATTACAAATAAAACGCAGATTGCCGGAGAACAGAACAAATCAATGACATCCTATCTGGCCCCGTTGGTTCAGCAAATTCAGCCCTCGGGCATCCGCAGATTTTTTGATCTGGCCGCTGGAAGCAAGGACATCATCTCTCTGGGGGTTGGAGAGCCGGATTTCAAGACGCCGTGGCATGTCAGGGAAGCCTGCGTCTATTCGCTGGAACGGGGATTTACCGGATATACCTCCAACGCGGGGATGCCGGAGCTTCGCGAGGGGATTGCTAGCTATCTTCATACCCGCTTTGACCTTGACTACGATCCTGCGAACCAGATTATCGCAACCGTAGGCGGCAGTGAAGCGATCGACTTGGCGCTTCGGGCGCTGATATCGCCAGGCGATGAGATTCTGATTCCGGAGCCGTGCTATATTTCTTATTCACCGATCACCTCGATCGGCGGCGGGGTTCCTGTCGGCATCGAGACATTCGGCAAGGACCGGTTCAAGCTGACAGCCGAGGGGCTGGAAGCCAAAATTACGCCGCGGTCGAAAATTCTGATCTTGTGCTACCCCAGCAATCCGACGGGAGCGATCATGAGCCGGGAAGACTGGGAGCCCATCGCCAAGGTGGTGGAGAAGCATGACCTGATCGTCATTTCCGACGAAATTTATGCGGAGCTTACCTACGGCGGCAATCATACCAGCTTTGCCTCTCTGCCGGGAATGATGGACCGGACGATTCTCGTCAGCGGCTTTTCCAAAGCGTTTGCGATGACGGGCTGGCGGCTGGGATATGCCTGCGGACATCCCGATCTGATCTCGGCTATGCTCAAAATTCACCAATACACCGTAATGTGCGCGCCTTCCATGGGCCAGGTGGCGGCGCTAGAAGCACTGACGAACGGCATGGAGGAGAAGGACCGGATGGTGGATTCTTATAACCAGCGTCGGCGTCTGATCGTCAAGGGGCTGCGCGAAGCCGGATTGGAATGCCACGAGCCCCAGGGGGCGTTTTACGCATTCCCGAGCATTGCCGGAACCGGACTGACCTCGGATGAATTCGCCCAACGTCTGCTGCGCGAATTCCGGGTGGCGGCCGTTCCGGGCAGCGTGTTCGGGCTTGGCGGCGAAGGCTATTTGCGCTGCTCCTACGCCACTTCGGTAAGCCAATTGAATGAAGCGCTGGAACGGATTGGCGCGTTCGTTGCTCTTTTGAAGAAAGAGAGAGAAAATAAGGCTTAATTCGGCAAAAAACTGATAATAATCACAGATATTGACGCTAAAGTTGAAAAAGGTATAGCAAATAACCCTGTCATATGGTATAATTTTACTCTGAATACAGATTATTTATTATGAAGTTATACATTGATAATCTGGACACCTCCTGCTCAAACATTGCTTTGCTGTTTTTAGGGAGGAAGGCTCCTTATAAAATAAACTTTGTTTCGGAGCAAGCAATACTATAGAGGTTACGCTCCGTACAGTTTTAAGGGGGGATGATGTTGCTTTGTAGCGATTACTACCTGTGGTCCTTTGGCGGGAACCGTTTCCCGGAAAGCGGGAAAGCTTCCGCGAGGGATGATGTGACCTCGCGCAGCCACTCCCTGGAAGAGGAGATCCGCATACTCCGCAATCGAATGGAGCAGTTATTTTTGCAGGAGAAATCATTCACCTCGGATAATGTGGTGGAAATCAGCAGTAAGCTGGATTTGAAGATCAACGAATATATGAAGAGGCGTTCCCGCAAGAAATAACGGGAATGGACAGCGAGGGTCCCCTTGGGCCCTCTTTTTGTTTGTGCTACGGCTTCAACAAACCGGCTGGAAAGAACAGATGGCCTCACAAGGGGAAGTTAATATGGTAAAGTAATAATATGCGGATGATATGCCGGGAGGACGGCGGTTTGTCATTAGGGAATGATGAAATGAAGCGGGAGGGATGGACAATGGCGATTTATACGCGAACGGGTGACCAGGGCGAGACTTCGGTCATTGGAGGCCGAGTCTCCAAGGATGATATCCGGGTCGAAGCTTATGGAGCGATCGACGAGCTGAACGGTTTTGTCGGGCAGGCGCGCAGCATGATGGATGACGAAATATTCGCCGATGTTCGGCAGCAGCTGCTGGAAATTCAGCATGAGCTGTTCGACTGCGGCTCCGATCTGGCGTATGTGAGCCTGGACGAAGGAAAATACAAAGTAACCCGCAACATGGCGGAGCGGCTGGAGCAATGGATCGACCGTCTTCAGGCGGAGAATCCACCGATTGAACGGTTTATTTTGCCGGGAGGAAGCGGGCTCGCTTCTGTCTTGCATGTATGCCGGACCGTATGCCGCCGCGCCGAACGCCGGACCGTTACGCTCGGGCACAGCAAGGAGATTAACGGCGAGACAGTGGCTTATCTGAACAGGCTGTCAGATTATTTCTTTGCGCTTGCACGGACGGCCAATACGCGGCTCGGGGTAACGGACGTTGAATATATCCGCGGCGCCAAGGTGTTTCGGGACTGAGATGACAACGTACTATCCGCCCATCGCCTACACCGTTTCTGCCGAAGAGGACGGCATGCTGCTCAAGACCATTCTGCAAAAGCGGATGGACGTCTCGCGCAAGCTGCTGTCCCGTCTTAAACTGACCGAGCGGGGAATTACCCTGAACGGGGAGAGAGTTTATATCAGCGTGCATGTCCGCGCCGGTGATCTCGTGGAGATCCGGATGGAGACGGAGACATCGGAGGATATTTTGCCGCAGCCGATCCCTTTCCCTATCCTTTACGAAGACGAGCATCTGCTGGTCGTCAGCAAGCCCGCGGGGATGATTGTGCATCCCACCCACGGCCATTATACCGATACGCTGGCCAATGGAGTTGTGCATTATTGGGCGCAAAAAAACGAGCGCTATCGCTTTCGTCCCGTTCATCGGCTGGATCAGGAGACGTCCGGGGTGCTCGCCATCGCAAAGAATCCGTACAGCCACCAGCACATATCGGAGCAGATGCTGGCCGGTACCGTGGACAAACGCTATATTGCGCTAGTTCACGGGGTGCCTGCGCCGGAGAGGGGAGACATCGACGGCCCGATCGACCGCGATCCTGGCGAGCCTCATCGGCGGATTGTGACGCCGGACGGTTATCCGTCGTTGACCCGCTACGAGGTGAAGGAGCGGTATCCATACGCTTCAAAGGTCGAGCTCAAGCTGCTCACCGGGCGCACACATCAAATCCGGGTGCATATGACCTCCATCGGCAATCCGCTGATCGGAGATGGGATGTATCGGCATCCGGTATACGAAGCGGCCGATTCCAGCTCGGCGTCTGCGCTTGCTGCGGAGCTGACCCGAGTGGCGGCGCTGGACGCTGCAATCGGCCGTCAAGCGCTGCACGCGGCGAGGCTGTCCTTCACGCATCCGATTTTCCGCCGCGACATGACGTTTGAAGCGCCGCTTCCTCCGGACATGGAGGAACTGGAAGCGCGGCTGAGACAGGGACAAGAGACGACGCAGAACTAAATGAAACTGATTTGGAATAAGGAGAATCGTGCAAATGAGTCAATTGACCGTATATCATTATCCGAAGTGCGGCACCTGCCGGGCGGCGGTAAAGTGGCTGAAAGAGCAGGGACATGAGCTGGAGCTTCGCCATATCGTAGAGCAGACGCCGGGAGTCGATGAACTGGCCGGGTTGGCCGCAGCAAGCGGCCTTGAGCTCAAAAAATTTTTCAACACAAGCGGCGAGGTCTACAAGCGGGAAAATCTGAAGGAGAAGCTGCCGGGCCTAGGCGAGCGCGAACAGCTGGAGCTGCTGGCCGGGAACGGAATGCTGATCAAACGCCCCATTGTCGTCTCAGGTAGCAAGGTTACGGTAGGTTTCAAGGAAGAAGAATACCGCAAAGCCTGGGGAAATGAGTAAAGGAGGAGAACGGCCATGAGTGGAGAAGGAAGAGGCCGCGTAATGATCGTGGACGGCATGGCGCTGCTGTTCCGGGCCTATTACGCCACCGCCTACGGAGGCTATATACGCAAGACAAGCGCCGGTTTGCCGACCAATGCCGTGTACGGCTTTTTGCAGTATTTTTTCGACGCCGTGTCAACTTTTGAGCCCTCTCACGTCGTTTGCTGCTGGGATTTGGGCAAGAGTACGTTCCGCACCGAAAAATTTGGCAGCTACAAATCGAACCGTGCAGAGCCTCCGCTGGAGCTGATTCCGCAGTTCGATCTGGTCAAAGAAGTGGTCGCCGAGCTTGGTGTTCCGAACGTGGGCATCCCCGGATTTGAGGCGGACGACTGCATTGGCACACTGGCTTCCTGCTTCAGCGGGGAGTCCGAGGTATACATTTTGACCGGAGATCATGACATGCTTCAGCTGGTTAATGACCGGGTCCGTGTCGTTATTATGAAAAAGGGCCGGTCCAACTACAAGGTGTATGATCCGGCGACCCTGCTGGAAGAAAAAGGACTGTCCCCTTCTCAGGTCGTCGACCTGAAGGGATTCATGGGCGACACGAGCGACAATTACCCCGGCGTCCGGGGAATCGGCGAAAAGACGGCGCTTAAGCTGCTGGCTGAATATCGAACGGTGGAGGGCGTAATCGAAAATCTGCATCTGCTGCCCAAGGGGGTGCGGAGCAAGATCGAAGCGGATCTGGACATGCTTCATCTGTCCCGGGAACTGGCGGAGATCCGCTGCGACGTTCCGCTCGTCTGCACGCTGACCGAGTGTCTGTGGGAAGTGCAGCGGGAATCGGCAGCGCGCAAGTTCAAAGAGCTTGAATTCGGCAGCCTGATGTATCTGATTGCGGCGGCGGAGGAAGAGCTGAAGGAAGACGGAATCGTTGAAATTGAGCTTCCGGACTGGCAGAGCCGCTCAATCGGAGCCGGTTCCATAAAGAACGACCCGTTTGCCTAAACGGGTATCGTATACGCAAGCAAAAGACTGTTCCAGATCGCGCGGCAGGCGCTCTGTGAACAGTCTTTTTAATGAGGGTCGAACGCGGCGGCCTCCCGTTATTTCTTCGGATGTATGGGCCCGGCGGATCATATGCACGAGTCGTCTAAAGCTTCATGCCTGTCTACAGTCTCAACGTTAGGGCAAGATTCCGGGCATCCAGATTATGCTATGCGCTTGTCATTCTTTTGGTACGCAAAGTATAATAAATAACGGATATGCGCTGCTGAGTGAAAGCGTATGCAAGAACAGAGGGGAGACGGGCAAGTGAGAGTATTGGGCGCGATTGAAGCGGGAGGAACAAAGTTTGTATGCGGTATTGGACATGAGGACGGAAGCATTATCGACCGGGTAAGCTTTCCGACTACCCATCCGGAAGAGACGATGGCGCAGGTGTACCGCTATTTCGAGGGTAAAAAAGTCGAAGCGATCGGCATAGGCTCGTTTGGGCCGATCGATCCGGTTCCGGGCAGCCCGACATACGGCTATGTTACGACGACGCCGAAGCCGTATTGGGGCCAATATAATCTGGTCGGCGCAGTCCGCGAAAAAATTGACGTGCCGATCGGCTTCGATACCGATGTCAACGGCGCAGCGCTAGGTGAATATACATGGGGCGCGGCGCGGGGATTAGACAGCTGCCTCTACATTACGGTAGGAACCGGCATCGGGGCGGGAGCCGTTGTAGGCGGCAGATTGATCCATGGGCTGTCCCATCCGGAAATGGGGCATATTTATGTCCGCCGCCATCCGGATGACGCTTTTGCGGGCACATGCCCTTATCATGGAGATTGCCTGGAAGGCCTGGCCGCAGGTCCCGCGCTTGGACAACGCTGGCAGGTGCCGGGTGCGGAACTGGGCCCGGATCATCCCGCCTGGGAGATGGAGGCCCATTATCTGGCTCATGCTCTGATGAGCTATGTACTGATTCTGTCTCCGCAGAAAATTGTCATGGGCGGCGGCGTCATGAAGCAGAGCCATCTCTTTCCGCTGATCCGCGCCAAGCTCCAGGAACTGCTGAAGGGCTACGTGCAGCATGCTTCGCTGACCGCCGATATCGACAGCTATATCGTGCCGCCTCAGCTCGGGGACAATGCCGGACTGGCCGGTGCGATCGGGTTGGCCGGCATGGCCCTCGCCCAGGAGTAGTAGACTGCTTATTCGTCTTTAGGACGTCTTTTGGGCAAAAGGGATTGACTGTTCGGAAATATATGGTATTGTATGAATTAACAGTATAGCCGTTAAGCAGAGGAAGCGCCTCTTTCACGATTGCCGTGAGAGAGGCGCTTTTTTTGCGTTAAACCTAACGGATGCTTCAGCTTGGAAGCTAAAGACGGCGTGCCTGCGGGCGCGGGATTCATGGTGAACGGTCCTTTGCCCGCCGCATACTGAACATTAAAAAAAGTAAAGGCAGGGAAGCAACATGCAAATCGTATTTATGAACCGGTTGTCCAAAAATTCAGGCGATTCCGCGGGAGGATTCGCCCAGCTGTGGATTGGCGAGGAAGAGGGGGAATGGCGTCTGGGCTGGCGTGATTTCGGCGAAAATCCGGAAAGCGTTGATTCCTTATGGTATGAGGGCAGCTCCTGGAACGAAATGTTGGGCGTATACAGGCATGAGCTGGCGGTCAAAATGGGGGAGGGCTACCGGCCGCTTATTGACGGTGTCTTCCATGAAGAGGAGGCCCTGACGGGACGGAATCAGGAGCAGCTGAAGCTCCAGTATTACAGCGAGCAGAACGTAAATGAGTCCATATATGAAGAATTGTGCGCATGGAGACGGAAGAAAGCTTCTTCTGAGCGCAAAGCGCCGTATTTGCTGGCGAGCAACCGCCTGCTGCGCCTGCTTAGCTCTTTCCTGCCTCATTCGGAGGAAGAACTCCTGCAAATTCCGGGTGTGGGAGAAGCCAAGGCTTCGCAGTACGGTCCGGAGATATTGGCCATTACTTCCGCGGCGGAGCGCAGCCATTCCTTCCCCTTAAGCTGGGTCGGCGGGGAGGTCGATGAGGACTCCTTTACCTCCTGGCTTTACAAGCAGAAGGAGATCAAATACAAGAAGCAGTTGGAGCGTTTGCGCTTGCGGCGGCTGCTTCTTCAGGGCATCGCGGACGGCTGCGGAATAGAGGAGCTTAAAGAGCGAAGCGCCTCTTCGCGCAGGGAGATCCTGGAGGCCGTGGAGGAACTGGAGAAGGAGGGTTATATTGTCGATTCGCTGATCGACCGGGAACTGGAAAGTATGCCTTCCGTGGAGCAGGAGGCGGTTTGGAGCGCTTACAGAGAGATGGGGGATATGCTCTTAAAGCCGGTGCTGCACAAAGTCTACGGTGAAGATATCGCGTCCGCGGGTAGCCTGGATCTGCATTACGAACGACTGCGGCTGATCCGGATCCGCTTTCGCAGGGAGAGCGAGGGAACGCAAGGAGTGGTCACTCACCCGCAGGAGCAAGTGTAAACCCGGTTAAGCCAAAAGAAGGTCTCCCGGCGCCGGCCAGCGCTTAAGGAGACCTTCTGATTAACGGAATCGTGGGACCGGCTGTCAGAGCCATTCCTTTTTACGGAACACATACAACATCCCGCATCCCAGCGTTACCATAACGCCGATGACGCCATAGTAGCCGTATTTCGTATGAATTTCGGGAATATTGTCAAAGTTCATCCCGTATATGCCTGTAATCACGGTCAGTGGCATAAATATCGTCGTAATCGCCGTAAACACCCGCATGATTTCATTGGCGCGGTTGGCGATACTGGATTGATAAGCTTCTCGCAAGTTGCCCATCAGATCGCGGTACGTCTCAAATGTCTCGGAAATTTTGACTGCGTTTTCGTAGATGTCGCTGAAATATTTCTGCAGCTGGTCGTCGATCAGCCGAAGATCTCTTTTGTTGAGGGTGTTGATGACTTCCTTCTGCGGACCGAGCATTTTCTTCAGCCACAGAATTTCGCTTCGCAGACCGATAATTTCGCTTAAGTGCGACTTCTTGGTATGCATCAGAATATCTTCTTCCAGCTTCTCGATCCTTACTTCGATCCGGTCGCCGACGGCGAAATAATTGTCCACGACAAGGTCGATCAGCAGGTAAAGGAACCGGTCAGGCGTGCTGACTTCCTGCTCCCACAAAATGGGCTTCAGTGCACGCAGCTCGTGAATCTTCTGCTTCGTAACGGTAATAATAAAATGCCGCCCGAGAAAAACATTAAGGGCCCGCAGGAAAATTTCCTCATCATCAAAGCGGATACTGTTAACTACAATAAAATAATGGCTCTCGTAAATTTCAATTTTGGGACGCTGCTCCTCGTCGCTGAGACAGTCCTCCACAGCCAAATCATGAAGATTAAACAGAGGCTGCAGCAGCTCCAAATCCTCCACGTCGGCGTCGATCCAGTAGAACCCTTCTGCCGGAGGGGTAATGGTCAGCTCAATATCGTCGACAGGCGTAAAGATGCCTGCGTTAACCAGCCGGATTTTCATCTGATTCACTCCTTCTCTCCCTAGCTTGCCCAGGGGATATGCTTATGAAAGCACAGGGAAAAAATCAGCTTGGCCGGAGTTTGTGTACGATATGGGCCGCTTTATATTCCGAAGGCATGAAGAAGAAGGGCTCCCGCCGCCGGCAAGCTGATGTTAATCCTGTACGGTTGTTCCTGATCAGCACTGTACTGCGTACTCGGGTCGCCTTCCATTCTTCTTCTCACCTCTTTATTAAATAATTTATAATTGGGGGTTCCCTCAAAGCACCTGCGATAGGCTTCACACCCAAGGCTCCGCTTGTGGGACGATCTTCTGAAACACTTGTCTAGTATAACGCCGGGTATTGGCTCTTTCAAGCTAAATTGTTGTCATAATCGGGACTCTAAAACCAGTGTATGGACTTGACGAAAGTTAGGTTCATGATTATAGTGATCTATAAGAATTTAAAATTGAATATGACCAAATCTTATCAAGAGCAGGTGGAGGGACTAGCCCGATGAAACCCGGCAACCGGCGTGAAAGCGCACGGTGCTAATTCTTGCAGAGACGCGAACGCATTTGAATGAGTTATGGCGCGTTGTCTGACAGATGAGAGAGTATCATATGTGCATAAATATGACCTTTCTCGTTTGCTGCGGGAAAGGTTTTTATTTGTTTCTATTACACCGCATCCAGCGGTTTCCATTTTAATGAAGGAGTGAGTAGCAATGCCGATCAAGATTCCCGACAGTTTGCCCGCCAAGGAGGTTCTGTCAGGGGAAAATATTTTCGTTATGGATGAAAGCCAAGCCTTTCACCAGGATATCCGCCCTTTGCGGATTGCCATCCTAAACTTGATGCCGACTAAAGAAACTACAGAAACGCAGCTGCTGCGTCTGGTCGGCAACTCGCCTTTGCAGGTCGACGTCACGCTGCTTCATCCGAGCTCGCATACGTCGAAGAATACGTCCGCGGAGCATCTCAAGAGCTTTTACAAGACATTTGACGAGATCAGCCACCGCCGATTGGACGGCCTTATCGTGACAGGCGCCCCGGTGGAGCAGATGGATTTCGAGGATGTGAATTACTGGGATGAGATGAAAAAGATTTTTGAGTGGAGCAAGGATAACGTCACTTCGACGATGCACATATGCTGGGCGGCGCAAGCGGGGCTGTATTATCATTACGGGGTCCGTAAGGTCGGTCTGTCCGAGAAGTGCTTTGGAGTGTTCCCGCACAGCACCGCTGCGCCGAATACGAAGCTTCTGAGGGGGTTTGACGAGTTGTTCTATGTGCCCCACTCCCGGCACACGGACATCTCCCGCGAAGATGTCGAGAATACGCCGGATTTGCAAATATTGGCGGAGTCGGAGGAGGCCGGCATTTATCTCGTCGCCACCGAAGACGGCCGGCAGATTTTTGTGACGGGCCACTCTGAGTACGATCCGTTCTCCCTGAAATGGGAGTATGAGCGCGATGCCACGAAGGGAATGGATATAGCGCTGCCGAAGCATTACTTCCCGAAAGACGATCCGACCCGGACGCCGCCGGCTGTATGGCGCGCCCACGCGAACCTGCTGTTCTCCAACTGGCTTAACTATTACGTCTACCAGGAAACGCCCTACGATATCGGACCGACGATATGATTGCTTTCCAGATTGGACAAACTTAACGTTGAAGATATAAGTTCTTTTACCCGCATTAGCTTTTTAGATACAACGGGAATCGCTAAGCTCCTAGTATCGGGGGAGGCAAATCCCGCACTAACTTTCTGGAGGTTAATCATGGACGACAAACTCAGGATTGAAAGCAGGCTGGCCCAAATCGGCTCGCAGGAGGACCCGGCGACGGGCGCAGTGAATTATCCGATATACCAGTCGACGGCATTCCGTCACCCCCGGCTTGGACAGAGCACGGGCTTTGACTACATTCGTACCAAAAACCCTACACGCTCTGTGCTGGAGCGGGCGGCAGCCGAACTGGAATCCGGTGACGCGGGCTTTGCCTGCAGCTCCGGGATGGCCGCGCTGCAGACGATTTTCACCCTGTTCGGGCAGGGGGATCACCTGATCGTTTCGCTGGACTTGTACGGCGGCACTTACCGGATGCTGGAACGGATTATGTCCAAATTTGGTGTCTCCGCTTCCTATGTAGATACGAATGATATGGACGCTCTGGAATCGGCCCGCAGAGAGAACACGAAGGCGGTCTTCATCGAAACGCCGACCAATCCGCTGATGATGATCACCGATATTCAGGCCGTGTGTACCTGGGCCCGCCGTCACGAAATGCTTACGATCGTGGACAATACGCTGCTGACACCGTATTTCCAGCGGCCGCTCGAACTGGGCGCAGATATTATCATCCACAGCGCGACCAAATATTTGGGCGGGCATAACGACGTGCTGGCAGGCCTGATTATCACGAAGGGCAAGGAACTGTCTGAGGAGATGGCCATCCTGCATAATTCGATCGGCGCCGTGCTAAGTCCAAGCGACAGCTACCAGTTAATGAGAGGCATGAAGACGCTGGCGCTGCGCATGGAACGCCATGAGAGCAACTCGCTGGCGATTGCACAGTTTCTGAAAGGGCATCCGGCGATTGCGGAGGTATTCCATCCGGGTCTTCCGGAGCATCCCGGATTCGAAATTCAGCAGCGGCAGGCAACCGGCAACACCGGTATCTTTTCATTCAAGGTGAAGGATGCGAGATATGTGGAGCCCGTATTGCGCCATATCAGGCTGGTTGCGTTCGCGGAAAGCCTTGGCGGTGTCGAGTCGCTGATGACCTATCCCGCAGTGCAGACCCATGCCGATATTCCGGTAGAAATCCGCGATGCGGTCGGCGTGGACGACAGGCTGCTGCGTTTCTCGGTCGGCATCGAGCATATCGATGATCTGATTGCCGATTTGAATCAAGCGCTGGAGGCGGCGCGGGCCGAACTTGAAGCGGATAACGGCCAAGCTGGCCAGCCGGTCCGAGAAGCGGCGGATTTGCTGTAAGGCCGTGAAACGGAAGCGGCGTCAACATTAAGTGAGACGGCATCGCCTTAAGCTGGCGGCGCCGTTTTTTTTATAATATAAAAATCTATAAGTTTCACGCTTATTATTGGCCTTATATTTCTACGAGAAACGGATGCCTCCTCTACGGAGGACGCGAAGCCGTTTCTTCTTGTGTTGGATTTTTTTCACAAAACCCCCCGAAAGATCAGGCAATTCTACGAATGAATATAACTTTTATTAGTTGTTATATGCAGTTAAGAGGGCAGGAGAATAAAAATACGTTTTTCAAGCACGGCGGATTGTGATACGATGAATGAACGAATATATTCCTTTGTCATATAAATTTTATGGATTCATTAGGGATGGTTGTATAAGGAGGCTGCGAACAATGGGATCAATCGATCGCATTTTGAATAAAGCGCTCCAGGGTGAACGCCTTGGGCTTGAAGATACGGTCAGACTGTTTGAGAGCAACGAAATTGAGAAAATGGGCGCTGCGGCGGATGTCATTATGAAAAGATGGCATCCCGAGCCGATAACGACGTTCGTCATTGGCCGCAACATAAATTATACAAATATATGCGATGTGTACTGCCGGTTTTGCGCGTTTTACCGCAGACCCGGTTCAGAAGAAGGCTATGTTCTGCCGGATGAGACGATTTTTGACAAAATCAGAGAAACCGTGGCCGTGGATGGAACCGAGATCCTGATGCAGGGCGGTACGAATCCCAATTTGCCGTTTGATTATTATACGAACCTGCTGCGTAACATCAAAGAGCGATTCCCCGGCATCACGATGCATTCCTTCTCCCCTGCGGAGATCATGAAGATGAAGGAGATCTCGGGGCTGTCCCTGGAGGAGACGGTGCGCCAGATTCATGCGGCAGGTCTCGATTCGCTGCCGGGAGGCGGCGCGGAAATCCTGGACAACCGCACTCGGCGCAAGATCAGCCGACTGAAGGGCTCGTGGCATGACTGGATGGACGTGATGCGGACAGCGCACCGGATCGGCATGAATACGACGGCAACAATGGTAATCGGCCTTGGCGAGAGCATGGAGGAACGCGCGCTGCATCTTCTCCGTGTGCGTGAAGCCCAGGACGAGTGCATTGAGCATAACTACAACTCGGAAGGGTTCCTGGCATTTATCTCCTGGACATTTCAGCCGGATAATACGAACCTTAAGCTGGACAGACAGACGCCTGAGGAATATCTCAAGACTGTCGCGGTCAGCCGGCTTGTGCTTGACAACATCAAGAACTTCCAATCCTCCTGGGTGACAATGGGCCCGGAGGTTGGCAAGCTGTCGCTGCAATACGGCTGCAACGATTTCGGCAGCACGATGATCGAGGAGAATGTCGTGTCCTCGGCGGGGGCGACGTACAAGGTCAACATCGAGTCGATCCTGCAAATCATCCGCGAGGCCGGCAAAATCCCGGCGACGCGCAACACACAATACGATATTCTGAAAGTATTCGACGACGTCTCCGCCAAAGTGCAGAGCGATTTTGTGATGCAGAACTGATAGGGGCAAGCAAACAGCCCGAGGCCGCTGAGGCTTCGGGCTGTTTGCGCTGAAGCTAGTGCCGGGTAAAGGGACAGCTTCGGCGGATAATTCGGACAGGGCAGCTTTCGGCCATAAGCGGCGAAGGCTGCCCTGTGCGACGTTGTAGGGCAGAATCTTAACGAAAATCTATTCGGCGGCTTCCCATTTGCAGCGGACCGGGGAGATAATCGCTTTTTCTTTTTTAAGCTCATTGAATGCCTTGTCAATCTCCTTGCGGTCCAGACCGGAGAGCTTCTCTACCTCGCCTGCGCTGACAGGCTTGCCTGCCGATTTAATCGTTTCCAGCACCTGCTCCTTAACGCTCATTGCTTCATTCACCTCCTCGTTTATAATCGCTTTAATTAAAAGCTTGTCCATAGATTAAATAGTAATTGTCTATCAGATTCATAGTATAGGAAGATCCGGTTACGCATCTGTGATATTTTTCTGAAGCATAATATTCCTGGAAAATTTAGATTTACAACAATATCCAAAAGTGATATCATAAAAATATCAAATACATATCCTTTTGGAGGTGCCTTATGAAAGAAAAAATGCTTAGGCCTGTCAGCGGTTTCTGGATTATCGCTTTGATCCTTGTTTGTGCGGGAGGCGGAGTTTATGGTGCGGTTCGGGGCTACGATGCCGTTCCGGTCATTTTGTTCTTGGCGGCTGCGGTTCTGATGACAAGCATTACGGTGGTGCAGCCCAACAAGTCGGTCGTGGTCACTTTCTTCGGCCAGTACGTCGGGACCATATCGGCAAGCGGCCTGTGGGCCGTTATTCCGTTCAGTGTGCGCAAGACGGTTTCCCTGCGGGTCCGCAATTTCAACAGCGTCAAGCTGAAGGTCAACGATGTTGAGGGCAATCCGATCGAAATCGCAGCCGTCGTCGTGTTCAAAGTCATTAACTCGGCAAAAGCGCTGTTCGATGTCGACAAGTACATGGAATTTGTCGAAATCCAGAGTGAGACGGCGCTGCGCCACGTAGCCAGCAAATATCCGTATGATGGTTTCAGCGGAACCGGCATGTCCCTGCGCGCTAACGCCGATGAAATTGCCAAGGAATTGGCCGGCGAGCTCCAGGACCGTCTGTCTCTGTCAGGGGTTGAAGTGCTGGAGGCGCGGCTGACGCATCTGGCGTATTCCACCGAAATCGCAAGCACGATGCTTCAACGCCAGCAGGCGTCGGCCATTTTGTCCGCGCGGCAGATCATCGTGGAAGGCGCGGTCGGCATGGTGGATATGGCGATCAAGCAGCTTAAGGAGAGCGGCGTAGTGGAACTGGACGAAGAACGGAAGGCGGCCATGATCAACAATCTGATGGTGGCTATCGTATCCGAGCGCGGAGCGAGCCCGGTCATCAACGCCGGCTCGTTGTATTAAGGCGGTCTATCATGGCGGCCAAGAAGAACTTTCCGCTGCGCATCGATCCCGGGCTGTACGAAGCGCTGGAGCGTTGGGCGGGGGAGGAGTTCCGCAGTGTGAACGGACACATCGAGTTTTTGCTGCGGGAGAGCCTGAAACGCGCTGGCCGCTTGCCGGATCGAAAGACAGGCGAAGAACGGTCCTGAACGGAACCTGTCGATTCTTTTTGAATTCACGGCTTGACGAAAGCAGCCGCCGGAATTATAATTACACATTATTCACGCAAACAGCATTGACAAAGACATGAATCGACTTCCAGGCCCGTACAGAGAGAGGAAACGTTAGCGCTGCAATTTCCTCCGGAATCCGGTTTTCGGTTTACCCCTTTGTAGCTGCGGTTATGAACTTTCCGTGCAAGGCGCATCGGTTGATCCGTTATGCCCCGGAAACAGTAAGAACCGCCGGTTCATGGCCGTTATCTCCATGCTGAACAAGGATTCTGCCGTTGCCTGACCGTTTCTTGAGTCTGGGGACATGACGCAGAATTGAATTTGGGTGGAACCACGGGTGCAACACTCGTCCCTGCGCGGGACGGGTGTTTTTTGTATGCGTGGATATGTCCGTTCCGCAAGGCCTTTACGCGGCTGACCGCCGCTGTGATAAGTTGACCACTACTTCGAGGAGGAAATGACAATGGCAGTAAGCATCAAGTTACCGGACGGCTCGGTCCGGGAGTACGCGGAAGGCAGCAGCATCGACGATGTAGCGTCTTCCATCAGCAGCGGGCTGCGCAAGAACGCCGCCGCCGGCAAGCTGAACGGGGTAATCGTCGATTTGTCCGCCAAACTGAGCGAGGGAGATCTTGTGGAGATCGTAACGCTGGACTCCCCAGAAGGACTGGAGGTTATGCGGCACAGCACCGCCCACCTGATGGCCCAGGCGGTCAAACGGCTGTTCGGCGCCAAAGAGGTCAAGCTCGGAGTCGGACCGACGATTGAGGACGGGTTCTACTATGACATGGATCTGGAGTATCCGCTGAATCCGGAGGACCTGCAGAAGATTGAGAAAGAAATGGAGCGCATCGTATCGGAGAACCTGCTGATTGTCCGTAAGGAAGTGAGCCGCAAAGAAGCGCTGGACCGGTTCGGGGAGCTTGGCGATCCGTACAAAATCGAGCTTATTCAGGCGCTTTCGGAGGACAGCGTGATCACGATATACGAGCAGGGCGAATTTTTCGACCTGTGCCGCGGGCCGCATCTCCCTTCGACCGGCAAAATCAAAGTGTTTAAGCTGATGAACGTGGCCGGAGCGTACTGGCGCGGCGACGCCAAGAACAAAATGCTGCAGCGTGTATACGGCACCGCCTGGATCAAGAAAGCACAGCTTGACGAGTATCTCCGCCTGCTGGAAGAAGCGAAGAAGCGCGATCACCGCAAGCTGGGCAAGGAACTGGAAATTTTCACATTCAATCAGCTGGTCGGCCAGGGACTGCCGATCTGGCTGCCTAAGGGCGCCAAGCTGCGCAGTATTCTGGAACGCTATATCGTTGATCTGGAAGCCAGCCTCGGATATCAGCATGTCTATACTCCGGTTCTGGGCAACGTCGATCTGTACAAGACTTCCGGACACTGGGAGCATTATCAGGAAGACATGTTCCCGAAGATGACCATCGACACCGAGGAATTTGTGCTGCGTCCGATGAACTGTCCGCATCATATGATGGTGTACAAGAGCAGCATGCACAGCTACCGCGACCTGCCGATTCGGATCGCCGAACTTGGAACCATGCACCGTTACGAAATGTCCGGCGCGCTGACCGGTCTGCACCGCGTCCGTTCCATGACTTTGAACGACTCGCATATCTTCTGCCGTCTGGATCAGATTAAGAGCGAATTCAGCCGCGTGCTGGAGCTGGTGAAACAGGTGTACAGCGACTTCGGCATTGATGATTACCGTTTCCGGCTGTCCTACCGTGATCCGGCCGATACCGAGAAGTACTTCCAAGACGATAATATGTGGGAGACCGCTCAGCGCATGCTGCGCGAGGTAGTCGAGGATGCGGGCCTGCCGTTCTACGAAGCGGAGGGAGAAGCCGCGTTCTACGGTCCGAAGCTGGACGTGCAGATCAAAACTGCGCTCGGTAAAGAAGAGACGCTATCGACCGTTCAGATCGACTTCCTGCTGCCGGAACGCTTTGAGCTGGAATATGTCGGCGACGACGGGCAGAAGCACCGTCCGGTCGTGCTTCACCGAGGCGTCCTGAGCACCATGGAGCGTTTCGTCGCCTTCTTGCTGGAGAACTTTGCTGGCGCGCTGCCGCTCTGGCTGTCTCCGCAGCAGGTGAAGGTCATCCCGGTATCGAGCGCTTTTGACGACTATGCGGGTGAGGTGGTCGACAAGCTGCGTCGCCGCGGTCTGAGAGCCGAAGCCGACCTTCGGAACGAGAAGCTGGGCTACAAGATCCGCGAAGCCCAGTTGGAGAAGCTGCCGTATATGTTCATCGTCGGCGAGAATGAGAAGAACAGCAGCAGCGTCTCCGTCCGCAAACGCGGCGAAGGCGATATCGGGGCGAAGCCGCTGGATGAGGTGATCGAAAGCCTCGCTGCCGAAGTTTCAACCAAGTCCATCTTCTAAAATAAACAAATTATTGGTCACGTAAGACCTCTGCCAACACTCCGTGAGGCGGTTAATCCGCCTCATGTATAAAATTTTGGGAAACGGGAAACCTTCGCTAATAAGGGGGAGGGTTTCATGATGAACAAAATGGGTGTTTGGCAGAGGTCTTGGTGTATATTGGTTACTTTTGCATTATTGGTTGCACTATCCTTCATATATACGAAGGCGGGTCGCGAAGCGGACCGGGAGTACCGGTTTCCGCCGGTCCAGGCTGAGGCTGCGTCCGCGCCGATCTTCCATGCCGGTTCTGCGGCACAGGCTTTTGACAGCGGCGGGGGCCGGCCGAGAATTAAGCTGCTCCGCGCTACGATATTTCCGCATCAATCACCGGAGTTCGTCACTGCGTCCGAACGCTCCGAGGCATTAAAACACCGGGCCAAAATACCGGCACCCGGAAATAAATCTTCCATTCCCGTTGCCGCACCGGCGCCGGAACAAATCATCCGTACCTTCAAAGTGACGGCCACCGGTTATACCGCGGGCTTCGAATCGACCGGCAAGCGTCCGAATCATCCGGAATACGGAATTACCTACTCCGGCGTCAAAGTGCGGAGAGACAAGAATGCCGTTTCAACCATTGCCGCCGATCCGAAGGTGCTGCCGCTGGGAAGCATATTGTATGTGCCGGGATATGGTTATGCGGTGGTCGCGGACACCGGTTCGGCGATCAAGGGGCATAAAGTAGATCTGTACTTTTCGACTACCAGGCAGGTGTACAAAGAATGGGGCAAAAGAATGGTCGAGGTCCAACTGATCAAACGCGGCAGCGGCAAATGCACGGAAGCCATGCTGAAAAATATCGGCAGAGCGATCCGCGCTTACGACACTGTACCTCAGGAAATGCTTGAGGAAATTATTTAAAGGGCAAGCCATGAACTTTATTTCACATGACAATTGTATAATCGGCCGCCTGCCTAGCCATAATACGGACTGGGGCACAGCAGTTAGCCTCTGATCCGTCCTCTGTGCGGCGTTAACACGGCATCGCGTGAGGAAGCAAAGGGAGGTGACCAACGTGGCTAAAAAACCGAAGGTTCAAGAAAACTACAAGACACCGAACGAAAAGTTCAACGCCGAGTTCGCTGTCGAGAATGATGCGGCAACGAAGCAAGGTGGCATCGCCAAACCGGTCCAAAAACCGCAAGCCTAACCATGCCATAAGAAATAACCGTCGGCTCTTGGCCGAAACGATGTCCCGTTCTCGTGAGAGGCGGGGCATTTTTGTTTGTCCAAATATATAATGTTCACGCTTGTAAATAGCCCTGACTTTCTATGAGAAACGTACTGCGGCAAGACGTAAGTTTTTTTCCTCGGTGTAAAAACTTCCAACCCCTCCGTCCGAAGACCGAGAAGGTTTTCATTCCCCCGCCGCTGTTATCAAGACAAAGCCTGTTGTAAACTTAGTCCATAAGGCAAAAGAGCTACTCTAAGCTAAAGGGGAAATGACAGATGAGAAGACGAATAGCCAGCCAAGTATTCGGCGGTTTGATTCTGATCGGAATCGGCGTGCTGTTTCTGCTCCGGCAGATGGGATATGCGAAATTTGATATCGGTTACCTGTTCTCCAATTTCTGGCCGGTTGTGCTGATCATAATAGGAAGTAAGCGGCTGCTGGCGGGAGGCCGTGACGGCGGCAGAGGCTTTTCTTCTATCGGAGCGCTGTTCATTGTGGCCTTGGGCGTTTATTTTCTGGGGCGGAATCTAGAATGGTTCGACCTTTCCGCAGGGGATTTCTTCACCATGATCATTCCGGTCGCGCTGATTGGCGGCGGGCTCATGGTTATCTTCAGACCGCACCGTTCTGGACCGCCTGTACCGCCGCCTGCACCGCCGAGATTCTATCCTGAGGACAAGCCGGCGAACGACGCGCCTCCCCGGCCGCTGGAATCGACATTTGACGAAGAATTTGAACGGAAATTCGGCAGAACCAACGAGGAAAACGGCTCCATCGGCAGTTCGTCAGGCAAAGCAGGAGTGACCGATTGGGATCGTTATCTGCGCAAAGATGAAGATATGGACCGGACAGGTGAGAAAGGCTGGCAGGAGAACCGTGATCGCCACCAACGCAGACGCCAGGAGCGGGAGGAACGCCACGAACGCAGGAACCAAGAGCGCTGGGAACGTCATGAACGCAAGCATGGACATTATGACGGGCATGAATGGAGCCATAGCGGCGACAAGGAAACGACGAACCGATCCACTTTTATCGGCGATATCCATATGGGGCGTGAGCATTTTCAGCTCAAAAATACGAATATTTCCCAGTTTATCGGCGATACGGTGCTCGATCTGACCAACGCGCAAATTCCGTACGGCGAGACAAAGATCAATCTTTCCGCATTTATCGGCGATCTCAAAGTCTACGTTCCGGACGATATGGATCTCGGCATTTCCGTTAACAGCAGCTCGTTCATTGGCGATATGGAAGTGCTGGAGCAGTCGCGCAGCGGGTTTATGAGCAGCATGCAGTGCAAGACGCCTTATTATAAAGAAGCCGGCAAAAAAATCCGTATCAATGTCAGCGCTTTTATCGGAGATATCAAGGTTAAGACGGTGGGTTGACCGATGGGAACGATTATTAAAAATACGAAATGGGTGCTGCTGCTCTATTTTCTGCTATGCGGAAGTGTAACGGCCGTGCTGATGTACGCCGGAAGCTGTTTGGGCTATATTGAAGTTGAGGATTACCGGATGTGGGTGTATCTGTGCCTGGGCATTGTGCTGTTCACTGCCGTTATCGGATATATGGCCGTGCAGCGGATCCAGAGGCGGATCGATCATCTGGATCTTAATATGCTTCAGGTCGCCAAGGGCAATCTTTCCGTGAGGATGCCGGATAGCGACGATCCTTCTTTTGCAAGAGTGTATCATGAGTTCAATACAATGATGGATACGGTTGAGAAAAAAATGAAGCTGCTTCAGCGTCTGGGCGAGCAGGAGGTCATCGAGAAGGAAAAGGCGGCGGAGAGCGCCGTGCTCGAGGAGCGGCGGAGGATGGCCCGCGATTTGCACGACACGGTGAGCCAGCAGCTGTTCGCCATCCATATGTCAGCCTCTTCGCTTCCGAAGGTGCTTGAACGGAATGAAGCGCAGGGGCGGACGGTGATGGACCAGCTGATCACCATGTCGCAAATGGCGCAGAAGCAGATGCGGGCGCTGATCGCCCAGCTTCGGCCGGTGGAGCTTGAAGGCCGGAACCTGTTCGAGGCGCTGGAGAAATGGTTCCCGGATTACTGCCGTCAGAACGGGCTTAAGGGCATGAAGGAGCTTGAACTTCAGGGCGAGCTGTCCGAGGCGATTGAGCATCAGCTATTCCTGATTATACAGGAAGCGATGGCCAATATCGTGAAGCATTCGGGGGCGCGGCTGGTCAGTCTGTCTCTGCGCGAGGGACCGCGGCTGGTTGCGCTCAGCATCAGCGATGACGGGCAGGGGTTTGAGCTTGCGCACAGCAAGCAGGGATCGTACGGGTTGACAACGATGCGGGAACGCGCGGAGAAGCTCGGCGGCCAGGTTGAAATCATCAGCCGCAAGGGAGCGGGGACGACGATCCGCGTACATATCCCCAAGTTTGTTCAGGGGAACGGCGGCCGGATGCCTGCCGGAGGAGCCGAAAAGGCAAGTAATGAAGACGGGGAAGAGGAGGCAAGCGGCGAATGAACGCGATCAAAATACTGCTGGTGGATGACCATGACATGGTCCGGATGGGACTTAAAACGTATCTGATGCTGGAGCCGATGTTCGATGTGGTCGCCGAGGCCTCGAACGGACGGGAGGCGCTGGAACTGCTGCGTTCCGGCGGCGAGGAAGGGCTTCCCGATCTGGTTCTGATGGATCTGATGATGCCAGTGATGAACGGTGTGGAGACGACCCGGGCGGTGCTGTCCGAGTTTCCGGGGATGAAGATTGTTATATTGACTAGCTTCCTCGAAGATGATCTCGTAGTGGACGCCATCGAGGCGGGAGCGGTCAGCTACGTGCTGAAGACGGTGTCGGCGGAGGAGCTGATTTATGCGCTTCAAGGTGCATACCGCGGCATGCCGGTGATGACCGGCGACGTATCCCAGGCCTTGACGCGCGGCATCCGCCAGCGCACGGTGCAGGACGATACATCCGGGCTGACCGAACGGGAGAGGGAGGTTTTGCTGCTGATTGCGGAAGGCAAGAGCAACAAGGATATCGGCGAGGAGCTGCATATCAGCATCAAGACAGTCAAGACGCATGTCAGCAATCTGCTGATGAAATGCGAATTGGAGGATCGCACGCAGCTCGCCATCTATGCGCACCGCAAAGGATGGGTTACACAGGGCTAGGCATCCGGTGCGCTTTCCAGGATGAACGGACGCAATCTTAAACTCTATTATTCGGATCTTGTGTTATACAAAAAGCAAACTTGTCCAATGAAGTCCGGCGCTGTACGGAAAAAGCGCAGGGCTTTTTTACTATCTGCCGAATGTTTTATCTTCGTTTAAATTGTTTTTAATGTCAGTTTAAGGTTTGAAGTACAAAATAAAACCAAGAAAGCAAAATGAATTCTTGTCCTTGAGGACAGAGTGCGGGAGGGCAAAAACAATGGACGACAACAAAAACAGATATAACGGTGAAGGCGATGGCCGCTTCGAAAGACAATCTCCGGATCGGGAACAGAACGGCGACGGACAATCTCCAGAATCGAACTCTTCTTATTATTATTCATACGGCCCTTTTAAATCTCTTAATAATAATGAGAGAAACAGTGAAGGCGTAGAGCATTATAACCGGCGGGAGCCGGAACGGGTAGAAATTACCCCTCCCCAGCCGATCAAGCCTGTCCCTTACCAGCTGTCGCGCCCTTCGGGTTACGGAGGCGGCTATGGAGGCGGCAACGGTTCGGATGGCGGAAATGGCTGGCAGTATAACCGCAAGCCGAAGAAACCCGTGAAAACCGCAGTCCTGTCCTTCATTGCCGGCATGCTCGTGCTCTCCGGCTCCATGTTCATGGCCGATAGGGGGAACTGGTTTACAGGGGATCAGGCAACGTCGGCAACGGCCTTGAGCTCACAGGGCCAGGCGGCTGACGAGAGCGCAAGCGTAGCGCCGGCGACGACAACGACAAAGCTTGTGACCGGTTCTGACGGCGTGTCCAGTGTCGTCGATGAAGCGGGACCGGCAGTCGTCAAGATTGAGACGCTGGTCAAGACGAGCTCCAGAGGCAGCCAGAGCAATCCGAACGCCAACGATCCATTCTATCAATTCTTTTTCGGAGACCAGTTCGGCGGCAATTCTTCGGGAGGTTCGCAGCAAAACAATGGCGGCAACGGTTCCGGTTTAAATTCGCAGCTGACGCCATACGGTATCGGCACCGGATTTATTTATGATAAAGCCGGTTACATTCTGACCAATCAGCACGTTGTCGAGAATGCCGACGTCATTCAGGTGACCGTCGACGGCAACACGAAGCCGTACGAAGCGAAGCTGCTCGGCTCCAGCAAGGATTTGGACCTCGCGGTGCTGAAGATCGAAGGCGACAATAATTTTTCGACTGTGCCGCTTGGAGATTCGAACACCATCAAAGTCGGCTCTGAGGTTGTGGCGATCGGCAACCCGCAGGGATTCGATCATACGGTTACCGCAGGAGTGCTCAGCGCGAAAGGGCGCAGCATCGATATTAATGAAGAGGACGGAAGCGGCACCCGCAATTATTCCGATCTGCTTCAAACGGATGCTTCCATTAACCCCGGCAATTCCGGCGGGCCGCTTCTTAACGCCGAAGGCCAGGTTATCGGCATGAACGTTGCCGTCAGCACGGACTCACAAGGTATCGGCTTCGCGATTCCGGTGAATAAAATCAAGGAAGTCGTCGACAAGCTGGAAGCCAATCAGGCTATCCCGAAAGATCCGGTTCCGTTTATTGGCGCTTCGCTAATGACGATTACCGATGAAGTGGCGAAGCAAATGGGTACCGACATCAAGGAAGGCTCCGTCGTGGCGGAAATCATTTACAAATCTCCGGCCTACGTTGCCGACCTGCGTCCGTACGATATCATTACCGGCATTGATGGAACAAAGTACGCGACCAGCCAGGAACTGATCGACTTTATCAAGACCAAGAAGGTCGGCGATAAAATTACGCTGAACGTCGTCAGAGACGGCAAGAATCTGGATCTGTCCGTAACGATTGGCAACAAGAACGACTTTAACACCACACAGACCGGACAGCAGTAATCGGGTCAACAAGGAAGCGGGAGGGGCAGCCCTTCCGCTTTTGCGGTATAAGTGCGCGCGAATGCGTTCACTGCTACAATAGAGAAAAAAAGGAATCGAACAAAGGGGCGGCTTATGCGACCGAATATTTTAATTATTGACGATGATGAAAAAATCATTTCTATGCTGCGGAGAGGACTCGCTTTCGAGGGGTATGACGTCAAGACGGCTTCTAACGGGGCGGACGGCCTGCGGGCCGTATTAAACGGTGATCCGGATGTCGTTGTTCTCGATGTCATGATGCCGCAGGTGGACGGCTTTGAGGTGTGCCGCAGGCTCAGAGAGGGCGGCAGCACCGTTCCCGTATTGATGCTTACGGCCAAGGATGAGGTGGAGCACCGGGTGAAGGGGCTTGATCTTGGAGCGGACGATTATCTTGTCAAGCCGTTCGCGCTCGAAGAGCTGCTGGCGCGGGTGAGAGCCCTGCTTCGCCGCAAGAGCGAACAGAGTGGAGGCGGCGAGCAGGCCGTCGTCTATGAGGATCTTATGCTGGACGTCGACTCGCGGGAAGTAACACGCGAGGGCAAGCGGCTGGAGCTGACAGCGAAGGAATTTGAGCTGCTACATCTTTTTATGCAAAATCCGAAACGGGTATTGTCCCGGGATCTGATTATGGATAAAATCTGGGGCTACGATTACAGCGGAGAATCCAACGTGCTGGAGGTTTATATCGCCATGCTTCGCCAGAAGACGGAGGAGCACGGAGGCAAACGCCTGATTCAGACGATCCGGGGAGCTGGCTATATCCTAAGAGGTGACAACTAAGATGTCGATCAAGCTGCGGCTGACCGCGTGGTATTCGGGAATATTGGCCGTCATGCTGCTGGCCTTTTCAGCCGCCATTTACGGTTTTTTCTATATTAATACTTACGGAGATTTGAAAGACCGGCTCCGGGATCAGGCGAAAGGCGAATCGCTGGACGTTGTCTTTGATAACCGACTGGATGCCCAGAATTTGTACGGGCAAATGTACTTTTACGACAGCGGCAAGCTTATCCAGAGCTTGAATTTGACGAATATTGATCTGCGGTTCGATATTCCTCCGCGGAAGAACCTCAAGGGTGATGGGTTTAAAGATGCCTATTACAAGGGTTATCATTTTTTGATTTACCAAAAAGCGGTCAATGTCCAAGGCTACGATCACAATCCGGCGGCTATTCTGCAGATGGCGGCATATACCGGCGAACAGGATAAGCTGCTCGAACGGCTGAAGACCATTCTGATCGCCGGCTCCTTCGCCACGCTGATCGCCGCCTTTACCTTCGGCCTGTTCCTTGCCCGCAAGGCGATGAGTCCGATCGGCAAGGTGATCGAAGCTGCCGAGGGTATCCAGACCGGCAATGACCTCAGTGTGCGGATCGAATACGACGGACCGCCTGACGAAATCGGAAGGCTGATCCGGACGGTGAACAGCATGATTGGACGGATGGAAGGGTTTTACAAAAATCTGGAGGAATCGTACGCGGCCCAGCGCCGCTTCGTGTCGGACGCCTCGCATGAGCTTCGCACCCCGCTGACAACGATCCGCGGGAACATCGAGCTGCTCCAGAAGGTGTGGGAACTGGAGCCGGGAGAAAATCTGGTGATGGATGAGGCGGCCATCCGGCAAATGTCGATGGAATCGGTGCGCGATATCGCGGACGAGGCGAAGCGCATGAGCCGGCTTGTCGGCGACATGCTGTCTTTGGCCAGAGCCGATACGGGCCGGACCTTCGAGAAGGAGCCGGTGGCGCTGGAGCCGATGATGGTCGAGGTGGCCCGCCGCGCCGCCTTCCTTCCGCGTGAAGCGGAGTGGGTGGCGGGCGACTTGTCGGTGCTCAACGGCAAATATGTGCTGGGCAACAAAGATTATTTGCAGCAGATGCTGTTCATTTTCATTGACAATGCGTTCAAATACACGCCGTCTGGAGAGGTGAGCTTTGACGCCGTAGTTTATCAATCCCAGGTCGGCTTGCGGGTTAAGGATACCGGCATCGGTATGGAGAAAGACGAGGTGCCGTATATATTCGACCGGTTCTACAGGGCGGATGAATCCCGAGGCATTACCGAAGGCATCGGACTCGGGCTGTCCATTGCAAAATGGATCATTGACGAGCACGGCGGCTCGGTCGAGGTGGTTACCCGGCAGGGCGAAGGCACAACGTTCGTAATCTGGCTGCCCCTTCTCTTTGCCGCCCCTCTGGAATAGGGTATAATGAACGGGCTTGATTCTATTACACTCAATGACGGCAGAAAGCTGGTGAAGCAATGGAAGTGATGAAAATTTCTCCCCGGGGATACTGCTACGGCGTGGTCGATGCGATGGTCATGGCGCGTCAGGCCGCGAAAAATCTCGATCTTCCCCGGCCGATTTATATACTAGGCATGATTGTTCATAACAGTCATGTTACCCATTCTTTTGAGGACGAGGGCATCATTACACTGGACGGAAGCAATCGTCTGGACATTCTGGACAAGATCGACAGCGGCACCGTCATTTTCACCGCGCACGGTGTTTCGCCCGAGGTTCGCAAGAAAGCGCGGGCCAAGGGGTTGACGACAGTCGACGCAACTTGCCCCGATGTAACGAAGACGCATGATCTCATTCAAGAGAAGGTTGCGGAAGGCTGTGAAATCATCTATATCGGCAAGAAGGGCCATCCCGAGCCGGAAGGCGCCGTGGGTATCGCTCCGGAACATGTGCATCTGATCGAAAAGGAAGAGGAGATTTCCTCGCTTTCCCTTCCGGCAGGCTCCCGAATTGTCATTACGAACCAGACGACGATGAGCCAATGGGATATCAAGCATATTATGAAGAAGCTGCTGGAGACCTTCCCCGGCGCCGAGGTGCATAACGAGATTTGCATGGCCACACAGGTTCGGCAGGAAGCCGTGGCGGAGCAGGCCGGACAGGCTGACCTCGTCATCGTTGTGGGCGACCCGCGCAGCAACAACTCCAACCGGCTTGCCCAGGTGTCCGAGGAGATCGCCGGCGTTCCGGCTCACCGGATCGCCGACGTATCGGAGCTGGAGCTTGAGTGGCTGAAGGGCGTATCGAAAGTGGCCGTCACTTCAGGGGCGTCTACGCCGACGCCGATCACTAAGGAAGTCATTGCCTTTCTGGAGCAGTACGACCCGGGAGATCCCGATACATGGGAACTAAAACGGACGGTCAACATGGCAAAGCTGCTACCGCCGGTCAAGGCCAAAGCCGGGCAGTCCTCCTGACAACCGATTCATACGGTGCGCGGGTTTCAGCGCTCTGCTTCCTCAGCGACACAGGGCGCTTTTTCTCTGCCATCCACATCCTCTTTATTTGATTTTCACCGTATTTTCCGTCAGCCGGTTGGCGCCGATTTCACGAAAGCCTGCTGCGTTCAACTCAAAAGCGGCTCGAATATTAATTTTTTTGAATAAAGGGTTGACGGATTTGGCATTCTATCATAGAATTACTTTAGTGATTAAAAGCATAAAAGCTTAAAAGCGTCGTAGCATAATAGTATTGATAATCCACCATTAAATTATACAGGTTCGGAAAGGAAGGAATCAGATGATCGTTATTACATCCAATCAAACACCGGAGGAACAAATCAACGACATTATCGCAGTAATTGAGAAGGAGGGCCTTCAGGCGCACCTTTCCAAAGGAGCGGACCGTACGGTCATCGGTCTGGTAGGCAGTGTAACCCCGAAGCTTGCGGAGCATCTTCGCCAAATGAAGGGCGTAGAGAATGTAGTCAAAATCTCCAAATCCTATAAGCTTGCGAGCAGAGACTTTCATCCGGATGATACGGTCATCGAGGTTAAAGGAGTTAAGATCGGCGGAGAGCATCTGGCTATCATGGGCGGCCCGTGCGCCGTGGAATCACCGGAGCAGATTGACGAAATTGCAAAGCTCGTAAAAGCGGCCGGAGCACAGGTGCTTCGCGGCGGAGCGTTCAAGCCCCGCACCGGACCTTACAGCTTCCAAGGAGTCGGCGTGGAAGGGCTGAAGATGATGGCGGACGCTGGTGAACGCCACGGCCTGCTGACCATCACAGAGGTTATGACGCCAGAGTATGTTGACGTGTGCGCGGAATACGCAGATATTCTTCAAGTGGGCACGCGGAATATGCAGAACTTTGATCTGCTGCGCGCGCTTGGCACCTGCGGCCGTCCAGTACTGCTGAAACGCGGTTTCAGCGCGACATACGACGAGCTGCTGAATGCGGCCGAGTACATTTTGGCCGGCGGCAACCGGGACGTTATGCTCTGCGAGCGCGGTATCCGCACCTTCGAGACCTACACCCGCAATACGCTGGATCTCTCGGCAATTCCTGTCCTTCAAGGACTGAGCCATCTGCCAGTTATTTCCGACCCGAGCCACGGAACGGGCCGCCGCGAGCTGGTGGAGCCTATGGCCAAAGCGTCCGTAGCCGCAGGCGCCAACGGTCTGATTATCGAAATGCATACCGATCCAGACAACTCCATGACGGGAGACGGAGTCCAATCCCTGTTCCCGGACCAATTCGACAACCTGCTGCGCGATCTGGAGAAACTGGCTCCGCTGGTCGGCAAGAAATTCTCCAGCCAAGTGGCCGTACCGGTTGTTTAAGGGAAATGTATGACCCGGCCTGTGCTCTGTGAAACAGGGCGCAAGCTGAATATCTAATATTTAGTACAATTGTTAAAAACGGGTTTGATGTTAGAAAAGCAGACAGCCTTTTCTCCTCAAAATATGAGGAAGCGAAAGGGCTGTTTGCCGCGTTTTTCCATCTCCAAATGCCATCTGCGAAATAATTCACTAAAGCGTAAGAATATCTCACATTGGCTTAAAAAATACCTCACATAAGCATTGACGATGTCAGGTTTGAGTTTTATAATGACGACAGTTAAAATTAATACAAGAACATTTGCATAGTGGGTACGGCTTAATGTTCAAACTTGAGGAGGAAAAAATTTCATGTCGGTTGAAAAAGTGTTGCAAACGATTAAAGAGAACAACATTGAATGGGTAGATTTCCGCTTTGTTGATTTGGGTGGACGGGCCCATCATATTGCTTTGCCGGCTGCTGCTGTTGACGAGGAGACCTTTGTAAATGGCGTAGCTTTTGACGGTTCTTCCATCGCCGGGTTCCGCGGAATTGAAGAGTCTGACATGGTAATGATGCCGGATACAACTACTACATATGTTGATCCTTTCACTGCTCATCCTACGCTCAACATTATGTGTGACATTTTTACTCCTGACGGAGAGCGTTATGAGCGTGACCCGCGCGGTATCGCAGTTAAAGCGGAAGAATACTTGCAAAAGAGCGGCGTAGGTACCGCAGCATTCTTCGCACCTGAATCCGAGTTCTTCATTTTTGACGACGTTCGTTACGAGAGCGGAATGAACAGCTCTTCCTACTTCGTTGATTCCGAAGAAGCGGTCTGGAACTCGAACCGTAAGGAAGAAGGCGGCAACCTCGGCTTTAAAGTAGGCGTCAAAGGCGGTTATGTACCGGTTGCTCCGGTTGATACTCAACAAGACATCCGCAGTGAAATGTGTCGACTGCTGGCTGAAGCCGGACTGGTTATCGAGCGTCATCACCATGAAGTTGCTACAGCTGGACAAGCTGAGATCAACTTCCGCTTCGATACACTGAAGAAAACTGCCGACAACCTGTTGACTTACAAATACATCGTGCAAAACACTGCCCGTCAATACGGCAAAGTGGCAACTTTCATGCCAAAACCGATCTTTGGCGACAATGGTAGCGGCATGCACGTTCACCAATCGATCTTTAACGGCGACAGCCCGCTGTTCTATGAAAAAGGCGGATATGCTAATCTGAGCGAGATGGCTCTGAACTACATCGGCGGTATCCTGTATCATGCTCCGGCACTGATCGCTCTGACCAACCCGAGCACGAACTCCTTCAAACGTCTGGTTCCTGGCTACGAAGCTCCGGTTAACCTGGTATTCTCTAAAGGTAACCGTTCCGCAGCAGTTCGTATCCCGGTAGCTGCCGTAACACCTAAAGGTTGCCGCATCGAGTTCCGTACTCCGGATACCACGGCTAACCCTTACCTGGCCTTCTCCGCAATGCTGCTGGCTGGTCTGGACGGCATCAAGAAGAAGATCAACCCAGTTGAGCTTGGCTATGGCCCGCTCGACAAGAACATTTACGAACTGCCAAATGAAGAAAAAGCGAAAATCCGCAGCGTACCGGGCAGCCTGAACGAAGCGCTCGACGCTCTGGAAGCTGACTATGAGTTCCTGACAGAAGGCGGCGTCTTCACTAAAGACTTCATCGACAACTACATCGAACTGAAACGCGGCGAGGCTCAAGCGGTTGCCATTCGTGTTCATCCGCATGAATACTCCCTGTACTTCGATGTATAAGAATTAATAATTCAAGAAAGGGTGTCCCACAAGCCATGCAAATGGCTTCTGGGGCACCCTTTTATTTTTGTGTAGTATGAGTGGGTAAGAAGCCCCTGGTGTGAATCCGGGCAAGGATGCCTCCATATCCGGGACGCCGGTAGAATTAATAATAGGGTGGGTCTTTCAGCTTGCTACCGCAGGACTCCCTTATGATGAGTTCCGGCTCGACCACAAAGGAGCTCGTCTCGGACTGGTTATTGATGAGATCGTACAGCATAAGCGCCGCCAGCCTTCCGATTTTCTCTTTGTTCTGCCGAATGGTGCTTAGCTGGGGTGTCGTGAAGCGGGAAGCCTCAATATCGTCGCACCCAATCACGGCTACAGTCTCAGGGACCGACAGCGAGCATTCCTTGAGCGCCCGCATGGCTCCTATGGCCAGCTGGTCTGAGGCGGCGAATATGGCCCTTGGTAAGCTTCCTGACGCAATCATACGCTGCATGGCCTCGTAGCCGCTCGCTTCGAAGAAGTTCCCCCCGTTAACAAACCACTTTTCGTTCACAGGCAGACCGAAGCTTTCAATCGTATTTCGGTAGCCGCTCTCACGCATATTAGAAATGTCCGATTCCTGCGTGCTGCCGATGTAGCCCAACTCCCGATATCCAAGCAGATAGAAATGCTCGACAACTTTGGAGGAGATTTTATAATTGTCGGACATAATGTAGCCGGAGCTGCGCCCGGATAGTTTCATATCCACGCCTATACACGGAATGTCGCTGTTGTCCAATTGGCTTATGGAAGGTTCCAATTCCTGTCCGGAGATAACCACACAGCCATCTACATGGTAATGACGGCAGCGGGCCAGATAATCGTTGTTGCCGCCGCTCTGAAATTTTTCATTGGAGAAGAAGACAAGATCGTAGCCGAGAAGGCCCATCTGTTTTTTAAATGAATTTAGAACCTCGACAAAAAAAGGATGAGTGAAATCGACGTTAAGCTTGCCCGCAAAAATAACGCCAATGAGATTTGAGGTTTTCGTGGCCAATGTCTTCGCGGAGTTCGAAGGAACATAGCCTGTCTCCTGCATAATCTGCAGCACTTTGCTTCGGGTTTCTTCCGAAATTTCGCTGTAATTATTAATAATTTTAGAAACTGTAGAGACAGAAACACCAGCAATTTTCGCAATATCTTTAATATTCAAGGACATCGTAACGTCTCCTTTTGTAAAAATGTCTGATGCTTAGGACGCAGAAAGCACTATTAAAACTTTCAAATTAAAAAGATAGTTTACGAAAATGGTTTCGCAGATAATTCTATAGAAGTTGCTCCGTTCAGTCAATAATGAAATGATGATTGAACACAAAAATGCTGATACATCAATGATTTCTTATAAAAGCACCCCTAATATTTAGGAGGCGAAATCAAAATAAAAAACAGTTTACAAACCTTCCCAACAGTGCAATAATGAAATCGACGAAACCGCTTTCCGAACAAGGATGACATGAGCAAATGAAATTTACGAAAACGGAAAAAAGTTTCGTTATATTTCATCTAATTTTAATTTGGGGGGTAACCAAATGTTCAAGAAGCTTTCTGTGGTTATGTTGAGCAGTATGCTCCTGTTCACCCTAACGGCATGTGGAAGCGGCAATAACGGTGCGGCGAACGGGACCAATGCTTCGAGCACTGCAGCCGCCGGCGACCCAACCGCAAAACCGGCATCTGTGGAGAAAAAAGTGATTAAGATTTTGCATTGGAAGCAGGAAAATATCAACAAAGCGATTGAGGAAATCAACAAGAAATTTGAAGAGAAATACCCCGAATATAAGGTGGAATACACGACAACAGGTCCAGACGATGAGTACAAACAAGCGCAAAGAGCAAGAATTACCGCTGGCGATGTGGATATCCTAGCCGATCTGTCAGGCATGAGATTGTCGCCGAAGGAATGGACCCCGGGAGCCAAGGTTCCGGACTGGCAGCAATGGATTGACTCCGGTCTTATCGCCGATCTCTCGGACCAGCCATTCGTCAAAAATTACAATGCGAACGATATTTCAAAAGCAGGGACTTACAACGGCAAAGTTTACGCGCTGCCGACCGGCAAAGTCGCAATGTCCGGATTTTTTTACAACAAAGAAATTTTCGAACAGAACGGCCTAGCTGTCCCAACGACATGGACTGAATTTATCAAAGCACTCGATACAATAAAATCCAAGAATATTATTCCGATTGTAGTGGCCGGTAAAGATGTATGGCCTCTAAAACTGCCGGTATTCGGCCTGCAGGCGAAAATTCTGGGCGGCGGCGATCAGGAAAAATGGATTGAGGGCGTATGGAAGGGCGAAACGAAGTACAACGACAAGGAAGCTGTGGAAGTGCTCGACAAAATGAAAACGCTTCAAGATAAGTATATCATCGAGGGATTCATGGGTATTGACTATGCGACAGCGCCTTCCATCTTCGCGACCGGCAAAGCGGCGATGATAGCAGACGGAACCTGGGATGCTCCGACGATCGCGACGGCCAATCCGGATTTGAAGTTTGGTTTCTTCCCGATTCCGGCTACGGAAGATGCGGCCAAGAACAAGTCGCTTGTCGGCAAATACGATGTAACCTGGTATGCGGCTGAAAAGGGCCCGAACAAAGAAGGAGCGATAAAGTGGCTGGAATTCTTCTCAGAACCGGAAAATTACTCTGCGTATGTTCAAGCGGCAGGCTTCCTGCCGACTCAAGACAATATTCAAACGAACAGTGAATTTATCGATAAAGAACTTTCTCCTTATCTGACCGGCGGTTTCGAGCTTGCCTATGAGATTTTGATGATTAACCGCGATAATGTCGGCGAGCATCTGGCTGCCGAAGGCGTTCATACCGAATACCTTGCCCCTGGCGGAGAATTTAAAACGGCAAAAGAATTGGCTGATGTTCAGCAAAAAGAATGGGAAGCCGCTGCTCCCAAATAAAAAAGTCTAATGGACGGAATTAGGGTCTGCCCATAGCAGGCCCTAATCTTTTATAAAAGAGTTGGGCGGGTGAGAGAGATGTATCCATTCGGGAAGGGCATATCGCGGTTTGTGCCGTTTCTGCTGCTGCTAATCCCTTTGGCACTGTATGTTATGTTCTATTTTGGACCTTCGGTGATGACGGTTATTTACTCTTTTACAAATATAACGAATGTGCCCGGAAACGGGATGAAATTTATAGGTCTTGATAATTATCATGATGTCTTTTTCTCCGGAAATTCAGGCGAGCGGGTGGATTCAATCATTCGGACGCTTTATTTCATGTTCATCGTAACGGTTGTGCAGAACGGTGTCGCGCTGCTTGTGGCCGTCATCATTAACCAGAAGCTCAAGGGCGACTATTTTTTCCGGTCCGTATTTTTTCTTCCGGTTGTTCTCGGGGTAGCGGTTGTGGCTCTGGTCTGGAGCATGATGTTCGATCCGCTCAGCGGTCCGGTCAATCAGCTGTATAATGCGCTGTTCGGTTACAAGGACATGTTCTTCGGAAGCTTTACCCACGCCTTTCGCTACATTATATTTGTGCAAATCTGGATGTATATGGGGTACTCGATGCTGATCTTTCTGGCCGGTCTGCAATCGGTGCCGAAAGAATTGTATGAAGCGGGCTATATCGACGGAACAACCAAATGGCAATCCTTTAGGCATATTACCTTTTCGCTGATTGCTCCCTCTTTTACGGTCAACATGCTTCTCTCGATTATCGGGGCGATGTCCACCTTCGATATTATATTGGCGACAACCGACGGACGCTTCAATACCCGAACGATGGCCTATGACGTCTATAAGGAGACCTTCCGCGGCAGTTTGGAAATGGGCTTGCCCTCCGCTCTTTCCGTTGTGCAGTTTCTGATTATACTTGTCTTTGTCATCGTTGCCGTCAAACAAATGCGCAAGAGAGAGGTGGAGTACTGATGAAGCAATCGAAATCCGCCAAAGTTCTCTCTTATGCGGTCGTGACTCTTCTGCTTGTGCTTTATATCGTGCCGCTGCTGCTTGTATTTAACGTCTCTTTTAAATCCTTTACGGAATATCTTCTTAACCCTATCGGTCTCGTGTCCGATATTCAGTGGAACAACTATAAAGACGCGTGGACGCAGGGGAATTTCTCCAATTATTTTCTGAACAGTCTGCTGTACACGGGTGTAGCGACGGTATTGACGCTGATCGTCTCGTTGTTCGGAGCTTTTCCGGTAGCCAGGAACTATGTGAGATGGAGCGGGCTGATCTATCTTTTCTTTTTGCTGTCGCAGTTTTTGCCCAATCCGATGGTGGCCCAGTTCAAGCTGATGCTCGCCATGAAACAGGAATTCGGCTTTGTGGGCTATGATACGAAGCTGGGATATATTTTGCTGAAAACAAGCGGCACCGGCATCGTGTTCATGATGTTTACCGGTTACATTAAATCGATCAGCCGGGAACTGGATGAGGCTGCCGGAATGGACGGTTGCGGCTACAGCCGGTATTTATTCCAGATCGTGCTGCCGCTGATGAAGCCGGTGATTGCCACGGGCGTCATTTTGACCGCAATCGGCATTTGGAATGATTTTGTCGGCCCGGTGATGTATCTGCCAAGTCCGGCGAATTATCCGATTACATTCGGGCTCAAGGAATTCCGCGGGCAATACGGAAATAACTGGCCGATGCTGGCCTGCGGCATTATGATCGTCTCCACGCCGCTGATCGTGCTGTATACCTTTATTCAAAAATATATTGTGGACGGCGCTCTTGCCGGCGCGGTGAAAGCCTGATGTCGTTGTAAATGCCGGCGGTTTGACATGGGAATATACGATGACGGTTCCAACCGGAGCAACGATCGATTATTTCTTTTACGTATATCACTAACGGTTTCGGCGGATAACATAGGTGTAACGGGGTACGATATTTACAGGGACGGCGCTATGGTTGGATCGACAACCGGCGCAACGACGTATACGGATACGGGCTTGACGGCTAACACCGCTTACAGCTTCACGATCAAGGCGAAGGATGCGGCGGGCAATGTATCGGCGGCAAGCTCCGCGCTGACCGTAACTACACGTCCCGCCATTGCGGGAGTCTTTACTTACAGCGTTACGTAAGTATCTGCGACTTCGGCCAAATGGGTATTCACGCCGAATCCATCGGTCAGTTCAGTTATCCTGCACTATACCGCCTTCTTGGATCAATTCCGCCCGGATAATAAATTGTATAAACAGTCGGCTTATGCATTAAGAGTATTCAGTACTTTTGCGCAAATGCGGGCGCAAACCTCCAAAAACATACATATATCTCCTATTTCCCATTTTTCATGTGAATAATTATACTTGCTGCCATGTTAGATTATTGCTATCATTACGATATTGAAAGAAGAGAAAGGGTGGGAATATTTTGAGCAAGAGAGCTTATAATTTCAACGCCGGTCCGGCGGCTTTACCTCTTGAGGTGCTGGAGCGCGCACAGGCGGAATTCGTCGATTTCCGGGAGACTGGAATGTCGATTATGGAAATGTCGCACCGCGGAGCCGTATACGAATCCGTTCACAACGAAGCGCAGGAACGTCTGCTTTCGCTTTTGGGCAATCCGCAGGGCTATAAAGTATTATTCATTCAAGGCGGCGCCACGACACAGTTCGCCATGATTCCGCTGAATTTCCTCTCCGAAGGCAAAGTGGGCAGCTACGTAATGACGGGAAGCTGGGCCGATAAAGCGTTCAAGGAAGCCAAAATCGCGGGTGGAGCTCATGTTGCGGCTACATCCGAAGACAAGAAATTCCTTGCCATCCCGGATCTCGGTTCGATCAAGCCTGCGGACAACGCAGCCTACCTGCACATTACTTCCAACGAAACGATTGAAGGCACCCAGTATAGCGAGTTCCCGGATACCGGTTCTCTTCCGCTGATTGCGGATATGTCGAGCGATATCTTGAGCCGCGCGTTTGACGTTAACAAGTTCGGACTGATTTATGCCGGCGCGCAAAAAAATCTCGGACCTTCGGGTGTGACCGTTGTGATCGCGAAAGAAGAGCTCATTGCTGAATCTCCTTCCAACATTCCGACAATCTTGCGTTACAGCACCCATTACAAAAATAACTCTCTCTACAATACGCCGCCATCCTATTCGATCTACATGGTTAACCAAGTCCTGAAATGGATCGAAGAGCAGGGCGGCTTGGCCGGCGTCGAAGCGAAGAACCGCGACAAGGCCGGATTGCTGTATAACACCATCGACGGCAGCGGCGGGTTCTACCGTGGCGTAGCGGAGCTGGGCAGCCGCTCCATCATGAACGTTACGTTCCGGATGCAGTCCGAAGAGCTGGAGAAGAAATTTATCAAGGCTTCGGAGCAGGAAGGCTTCGTCGGTCTTAAAGGACACCGCAGTGTAGGAGGACTTCGCGCTTCCATTTATAACGCCGTTCCTTATGAGAGCATCAAGGCGCTGACCGATTTCATGAGTCACTTCCAGAAGACTCAAGGCTAATCAACTATTCAGAAGAAATTAGAAGACCTTCCGCCGCTGGCGGAAGGTCTTCTAAACGAATGGATACTTTTTTCAAAATCCCCGCAAAGTAACAGAGGCATGGCTTCGATCGCAAGCTCCGCTTTGAGAGGTTATTACCTGCGCTGGAAATCTTGGAACCGTAAGGAGAGACTTGCATGGCACTTCACATTGTACTGGTAGAGCCGGAGATTCCGGCCAACACGGGGAACATTTCCCGCACCTGCGCGGCAACCGGCACCCATCTGCATTTGGTGCGTCCGCTCGGTTTCCGTACCGACGATGCTACACTAAAGCGGGCCGGACTGGATTATTGGCACGCCGTTCACATTGAATATCACGATTCTTTCGGAGAAGTCCTTGAGATGTATCCGGATGGACGTTTCTTTTATGCAACGACCAAGGCTGACAAGCGGTACACCGATTATTCTTTTCAGGACGGCGACTTTTTTGTATTCGGCAAAGAAACGAAAGGATTGCCGGAGAGCATCCTGAATGCGGGACGGGAAACAACGATGCGTATGCCGATGACCGGAGATGTAAGATCGCTGAATTTGTCCAATTCGGCAGCAATTATCGTATACGAGGCACTCCGGCAGCTGAACTTTCCGGGGTTGACCTAAAGAAGTTACAGAAATTTATTTTTTATCAGCAGGATTCGACATTTCGGCATCGAATTATTCAACGTATATGGAAATTTAATCATATCTATTAATCAGTTGAATAGGAAAGGTGTGCGTTAGATGAAGCCTGCTGGTGTAGTGCGCAAGGTGGATCAGCTCGGCAGAATTGTTCTGCCCAAATCCCTGCGTAAAAGGTATCAAATGAATGAGGGGGACCCTGTTGAAATTTTGGTTCAGGGGGACCATATCATTTTGGAACGTTATCGTCCAAAATGCGTATTTTGCGGTTCGATGGAAGAGGTTAGCGAATATAAGGATCGTTACATTTGCGGCCAATGCCTGGGTGAAATGACCCAACTGCAAAGACACGCTTAAGCAAAATAGAATCTTCCCGAAACGCTTCAAGCCGTAAGCGTATTCGCCGGAAGCAGAGCGCTGCATTCATGCGGCGCTTTCTCTTTTACAGGATGTGAATCTCTCTCTCCTGCCCCAATAAGAATATCCTTCCTATCTTTCTCTACAATTCCCTGAAAAAAAAGCCCCCTCCTTGATTCCGGAGGAAGCGCAGCCTTTATAGGCCCTTGGTCTTATCATCATTATAAGAGGCGGTAAGAATTCCGGTCAGAAACAGCAGGAATACAAGGAAGACAATCCAAAAGGTCAATGAGAACGACATTCGGGCACCTCCAAAAGGAAATGTTATCATCACTATCATTATAACCGGGACGTAAATAAAAACAAATGTTATTGTGATATGCCGCATAGACATTATTGACTGAATTGTTATTTGAAAAACAAAAAGCTTGTCGGTACCGGCCGCAGAGCGCCGTCCGACGGCTTGTTCACGACTCGCCCGTTAAATACTAGCGAGGTGGAACCCCCGCCATCCAGATTATAGGCATCGCTTACGCCCATCCGGTACAGCTTGTCTTGAATTTCCTCCAGCGTAGCTCCCGAGCTGCCGTTCTCATTGTAGCCCTCGGCTACGATAATAAGCAGCTGATTGTCTTTGTATTTGCCGATTGCTGTGCGCGGCGCACGTCTCGGGGATATCTCCCATTTCGCGGGTATTTCCGTCTTGTAACCGTCCTGCAGCAGCACCGGCACAAAGGAGGCACCAAACGCCGGCTTCAACTCGTCGAGCTGCTCTCGGCTGTGAAACTTCCCGCCGATCAGCCGCCCCTCCTTGTTCAGCCCAACGAAGCTTAAATCCTTGTAGCTGGGTTCAAAGCCCGTTAAATATTGACCGCCCACGATCGTGGTGCTGAGCGGGTATCTTTTGCCGTCCTGATCGGCAAAGCCTCCGGCGTTGATGCCGGCGACGGCTCCGTACCGGTTGGCCGCCTGGAGCGTTGTTTCCGAGCTGCCGGGACCTCCCTCTCCGAGACTCATGGTCATCGCTGTCTTATCCTTGAGCTTGATCTTCAACGCGTAGCCTGTATAACTACCGGGATTGACCCGGTACAACTCTATCGAAATCCGGCTGCTGTTAATGGTATCGTACGGAAAGCCAAGCTTGGCCGTAATTCGCCGGTTGTATATCGACTCCGGGCGGCCCGCCTGTGTCTTGGCCTTATCCACAATCGCATTCATAGCGGCGGTCGTTTCCATGTACCGCTTCGCGCTGGAGCTTACGGCGTGGATAGTGTAAGTGGCAGTGTCCTGGGCTTTGTCCAGCTGATCCTTGATTCCGGACGTCAGCTGCACAGGACCCGCAGAAGGCGCAAACCGCTGCGTTTCCAGCTTCAGCGTAAATGACGGCTGATACAACGTCAGGCACAGCAGCAGGCCGATGAACGGGGCGGTAACGAGCATAAAGAAACGGTTCACTCTTTTGACCGGCGTTATCATTTCAGCAAATCCATCTCTTTCTGCAACGCGTCCAGCTGCTTGCGGACTTCGCTTAACTGGGTGTAAAGCTTGTTGCTGTTGTCCGTCTTTGTACTTGCGTTATCTTTGGTAAAAGTAAGAAGCTCATTGAACGACTGCACTTTATCCTGCAAATCGCTTACTTCCTGTGAAAGAACCGACAGTTTCTCCTCGTAATCCGTTTGCACCGCGGCCAACTGCTGCTGGCTCTGCGCGGCAAGTTGCTTAAGCATCTGATCCTTCAAATGATTCGTATAGCCGTACACGGCATAGCCGCCGGCGGCGATCACGATTAACCAGAACAACAGGAACCATTTGACGGAGGAGCCGTTTCTCGTCGCGGCGCGTGAAGGATAGACGTCCGGCGATTTCATTGACGGCTGCATAAATTAATCACCTCGAACCTATTTGTGAGACCCTATTCTACCAGAATTGCGCCTGTTTCGCAAAAAGAATAGAGGAAGATTCAGGAAAAAAGTGATTGCATCCTTTGAAAGCAGTGCGTTACAATTTCACTAGATTATTCAATGCATAAATGTATCCAAGGCATAGGAAAAAAGGCGGAATATCATTGCGTCAATCTTGAAAGATCAGAACGCACAAGCTGTGCTCTTATCCTTGTTCTGATCTTTTTGCGAGAAACGGATGTCTTCTCTTTCGTAGGGGACCTCAGCCGTTTCTTCTTATTTGCATCATCCGGGAAACGCGAAATGCATGCCTTTGTCGGGTAAATTACATAGTAGCAGGAGGTTTGGGCTTTAATGAGGAAGGTTTGGCAGGTAGTGATTATGGGCTGTCATCCCACGAGTATGCTGGGAACGAAATTGATACTGGAAGAGGCGGGAAATCTGATTGTACTCGGAACCTACTCCAATTGGGAGGAAGGAGCCGCCATGGTGAAGGAGGAGCAGCCGGAGCTGGTGCTTCTGGACTACTGTATGCCGGATGACATGATCGAGACAATACTGCCCGGGATGAAAAAAGAGACTTCGGCGTCCCATTTTGTCGTTATGACCGACAGAGAAGGCAGGGAACTGCTATTGCCGCTGTTAAAATTGGGCGCGAGCGGCATTATATCGAAAGGAGCGTCGCCCAGCCAGCTGCTGCAGATGATCGAAGGACTGAGGGAAGGCTTTCTATCCATGCCGCTCGACTGGCTGGAGATGGGGATCTGGCCAATCAGTCCGTCCGAAGAAGGAGACATCCTGCTGAAGCTTACCCCGACCGAGAGATTTATTATGGAGCGGATCGTTCAGGGAATCACCTACGATAAAATAGCGACGGAGATTGAAGTGAGCCGCCGATCCATTGACAATTATCTGCGCAAGATTTATGTTAAACTCGAAGTTTCCACGCGGGCGCAGGCAATTGAGAAGTATGCGCTGTATTCGCGTCAGGTCCGACACGTGTACGCATAGCATCCGGCGGGGCGTCATAACGCGGCTTCTTCCGGAATATTCATTCATGAGAGCATGAAGGGAGGGACGCCGCATGAAATACGATTTTTCCGCCCGGGCGCATACGCTGATGTCTTCGCCGCTGCTGAGCATCCGGACACAGACCCGCAGAGGTTCTGTGATTTCTCTGGCCGAAGAGCTGCCGGCGGAAGAACTGTTCCCGCTGCCATTGCTGGCCGAAGCGGCGTCTACCGTTATTTCGGCCGATGCACAGGCGCTTCAATACGGAGATCCCGAAGGATATGGGCCGCTAAGAGAATGGCTAGCAGAGGATTGGCTGAACAGCAAAGGAGTACATATTTCCCGGGACGGCGTTCTGCTGACAACGGGCAGCCAGCAGGCGGTAGATCTTCTGTCCCGGGTATACATTGATCCGGGCGACTGCGTGCTTGTGGAAAATCCCACTTCTCCCGGTTTCCTACAGGCGCTGCGGATGCAGGGAGCGGTCATTATTCCGGTCAATGGCGACCGCGAGGGACTGCTGCCGGAGGATTTGCGGGAGAAGATTATTAAGAACCGTCCCAAATTGCTGTTTGCCGCACCGAGTTTTACGAATCCGAGCGGCATCCTCTGGAGTCTGAAGCGCCGCAAAGAAGTGCTTGAGCTGTGCATTTCGCATAATGTGCTCATTTTGGAAGATGATTCTTATGGAGATCTGCATTTCAAGAACCAGGATCGGAGCGGTCGTAAATATCCTTCTCTATATGCCCTGGAAGACGCGGGTGAGAGCGGACATGTGCTGTACATCGGTTCTTTCAGCAAGACGGTGGCGCCAGCGCTTCGGACGGGCTGGGCGGCGGGCAGCCGTGAGCTGATCAATGTAATGGCGGCCGCAAAGGGAATGGCGGATTGGCAGTCCAGTTCGCTGAACCAGCGTTTACTGTACCATCTGCTGCATGTGTCCGCGTTCGATCTGCGCGAGCATATTGCGCTGCTGAACCGCGAATACGGCACAAGGCTGAAGCTGATGGCAGAGCTGCTCAAGCGCGCCGCCTGGAAGGACAGCACTTACGATCTTCCTTCCGGCGGCATGTTCCTGTGGGTTTCGCTGCCGGAAGGACTGGATGCCGGAATTTTGCTGAAGAACGCCCTCCGCAAGGGCGTCGTCTTCCTGCCGGGGCCGCTCTGTACGGCCGACGACAGCGGGAGCCGTTATATCCGTCTTAATTTTAGCCATCCCGGCCGCGACGAGCTGCTGCTTGGGATGAATTTGATGAGTGAAGCCGTAACGGAATTTACGGCCCGCAGTTAATGAGAATATACGCGGCGGAGTTGCTTCCGCAGGCATAACCAAAGAGCCCATTCTCCAGACCGTCCTAGGAGAATAGGCTCTTTTTCCGCGCCGCTGCGCAAGGAAGTTGATGTTAATCTTCGCCGGCGTTTATGCGGTCCGCCAGCGACTGGGAGACCGACACGGCGGCATATTCCAGCAGCGCAGCGCTTCCCGCCGCCTCAAGCGTATACCGGCCGCGGGCGACCCGCTTGAACCAGCCGTAGTAGTTGTTCTGTAGGATGGCCGCCGCCGCGGGCACCCCGCTGCGCCGGCGTAGCTCCGCCGGCGTCACGCCCCTCGGCGGCGCGCTCCTCGTCGCCGCGCCCCCGGCCACGGCGACGGGCTTCGCCGCCGCCGTGCCGCCGCCGGTCCCCGCGGCAGAGCGCGGCTCGCCCACGGCGGCGGCCAGGGCGGCCTCGCGCTCCGCGGCCTCGCGCTCCGCGGCCTCCAGCGCGGCGGCTACGCGCAGCGCCTTCTCGCGGTAGGCGGTGACGAGCTTCACGCGCGCGCTGCCGCCCGTGTTGTAGTCACCGCTGCGCTCGCGGAACTCATGGAGCAGGCGCTCCCGCCGCCGCCCGCCGCTCCGGACCGGGCCCGCTGGCGCCTCAGGCTCCGCCAGCACCTCCACTAGCGGGGCCTTCGTCTTGTAGAAGACGACAGTGACGAGCCCGAGTCCCAGGCGGCGGCACAGGCTGCTCAGTTCGCCCCAGCGCTGGCTCGCGGCCCCTTTTTTCTCCCGGCATCTCTCGACCGCCAAATAGACAACCGGACTCAGCTTCAGCCGCTCGATCCCCTGCAGCAGCAGGGAGAGGTTGAAGGTCTTCTTCATCTCCACAATCAGCGGCGGTTCTCCGTCTTCCCGGACGCCGACCAAGTCGCAGGAGCGCACCTCGCCCTTGATCACATAGCCTTGTCGTTCAAAAAAAAATTTTAAAGGAGCATACAGTTCTGTTTCGCGCTTCACCGCCATAGTTTGTCTCCTTTGTCACATTTACAGCCGATTCTCTATTATAGCACATCAAAAAAGAGGTCAATATTTCGGGTTTTCCGCATAGGTATGTATTACACTTTTCGAATGCAGACCCCGCTGGGCGGCGGAAGCGTCGGAAGGGACGGCGGCAGGCAGGCGGATATTTGGCGAGGGTAACCGGGCGAAGCCCGAAGGACATCACGCGAGGGTCACAAGAGCGCAAGGTGAGGAGGCAGCGAGCAATGGACATTTTTGAACGTATAGCATCGTACCGGGCAGAGAACGAACGTATGGCGTGGAGCGGAACCTTCAAGGAATATATAGAACTGCTAAAAAAAGATCCCACTCCCGCCAAAACAGCCCATGCCCGTGTGTATGACATGATCAAATCGCATGGTGTGGAGGAAATCAACGGCCGCAAACGCTACAAATTTTTCGAGCAGGAAATTTTCGGGCTGGACCGCGCCGTCGAGAAGCTGGTGGAGGAGTACTTCCATTCGGCCGCGCGGCGGCTGGACGTTCGCAAACGGATACTGCTGCTGATGGGTCCGGTGAGCGGCGGCAAATCGACGCTGGTTACGCTGCTGAAGCGCGGGCTGGAACAGTATTCCCGTACGATACAAGGGGCGGTATACGCGATCGAAGGATGCCCGATGCACGAGGAGCCGCTGCATTTGATTCCGAATGAGCTTCGTCCGGAGATCGAGAAGGAGCTGGGCGTGCGCATCGAGGGCAACTTATGCCCTTCCTGCCAGATGCGGCTGAAAAATGAGTTCAGCGGCGACATTGAGAAAGTGAAGGTAGTGCGGGTGCTTCTGTCGGAAGAAGAGCGTATCGGCATCGGAACATTCAGTCCGTCCGACCCGAAATCGCAGGATATAGCCGACTTGACAGGCAGCATCGACTTTTCGACCATAACCGAATTCGGTTCGGAATCCGATCCCCGGGCTTACCGGTTCGACGGCGAGCTGAACAAGGCCAACCGCGGACTGATGGAGTTCCAGGAAATGCTGAAATGCGATGAGAAGTTCCTGTGGAACCTGCTGTCGCTGACGCAGGAGGGCAATTTCAAGGCCGGACGGTTTGCGCTGATCAGCGCCGACGAGCTTATTGTCGCTCACACGAACGAAACGGAGTACAAGGCGTTTATTTCGAATAAGAAGAACGAGGCGCTTCAGTCGCGGATGATCGTTATGCCGGTGCCTTACAATCTGAAGGTCTCGGAAGAGGAGAAGATTTACGCCAAGCTGATCGCCCAGAGCGACATGAAGCATGTGCATATAGCGCCTCACGCGCTGCGTGCCGCCGCGATTTTCTCGGTCTTGACAAGGCTTAGAGAAAGCAAGAAGCAGGGCATGGACCTCATCAAAAAGCTGCGGATGTACGACGGCGAAGAGGTTGAAGGCTATAAGGAAGCCGACCTGAAGGAGATGCAGAACGAATATCTGGACGAAGGCATGTCCGGGATCGACCCTCGCTATGTTATCAATCGCATCTCCAGCGCGCTGATCAAGGGCGATCTGGAATGCATGAACGCGCTTGATGTGCTGCGGGCGATCAAGGACGGCCTGGACCAGCATCCTTCGATTACGAAGGAGGAGCGGGAGCGGTATTTGAACTTCATTTCAATCGCCCGGAAAGAATACGACACGCTGGCCAAGAACGAAGTGCAGAAGGCGTTCGTCTACTCTTTCGAGGAGTCGGCCAAGACGCTGTTCGAGAACTATCTCGACAATATCGAGGCGTTCTGCAACTGGACCAAAATCCGCGATCCGCTGACCGACGAGGAGATGGAGCCGGATGAGCGGCTGATGCGTTCCATCGAGGAGCAGATCGGCATCTCGGAGAATGCCAAGAAGGCTTTTCGTGAAGAGATTCTGATCCGGATCTCCGCGTATTCCCGCAAGGGTAAAAAGTTCGAGTACAGCAACCACGACCGTCTCCGTGAGGCGATCGAGAAGAAGCTGTTCACGGATCTCAAGGATATCGTCAAGATCACGACTTCGTCCAAAACCCCGGATGAAAGCCAGCTGAAGCGGATCAACGAGGTTTCCCGCCGGCTGATCGATGAGCATAACTACTGCCCGATCTGCGCCAATGAGCTGCTGCGGTATGTGGGAAGCCTGCTGAACCGGTAAGCATTTGTCGAATATATAGGCAAGTATGCAATAAATCTTTAAAAAGGACCGCTGGCGGCAGCGGTCCTTTTTCCATATGGCATATAATTATTTCACTATATGAAAAATCATCAATAGTAAATCAATAGTGATCATCATCCAAGGAGCCGCACCTGCGATTCATGCCGGGTTGCTCTTTTTTCTCAGAAAAAATTCAGACTCGGGGGGCGCAATATCATATATAATAGATTTCAATGTACTATTGACAGGGGCGAGAACATGAAAAAACGATTTTACATTTTACCCTCCATTCTTTTTTTGTTCTTCTTTTCTTATGGGCGTATCCTCTTATACCGGCAGAAGGATATCCGCGTGGGATTTACCGCACTCTATGCTCCAACCTTGAAGGATATCGGGATCGGCATTTTGATTTTGTTCGTTTTTTATACGCTTTCAAAGGTGAATCTTATCGCTTCGTTTGTTTTGGCGCTGGTACTGGGCGTTTTCCATTTGGCGAATGTCGAATATATTTACGCGCTGGATCACGTGGTCAACCTGAAAGATATCACCATGGCGTCGGACAAGGAATTTATTGCAGGCACGTTGTTTCACGTCAGCTTCCCGATCTATTCCATCCTGCTGATGGCGTCTCTAATGGCGTCGATCTTTTTTCTCCGCAAACTGCCGTTGTTCCCGCTAAAGACCAAACGGTATAATCTGCTCGCATTCGCCGGGCTGCTGATTCTCTATCTGGTCATCGCCATTCAATCTAGCGGGGATTGGAAGAACGGCAATTTCGTCTCGGCTTCGATCCGCAATTCGGTCGCATTGCTGACTTTCAATGAGGAAGCGCTGACGGATTATCCTCCGGATATCGAGCGGCAGATCAACACTTCGCAGCAGCTTAAAGACGGTGAATATTTGCTTAACAATCATACGGGCAAGAAAAATATTCTGATGGTCGTCATGGAAGGCATTCCCGGCGCCTATTCGCCCGCCAACCAGGAGTTTCTGAATATCCCGAACGATATCAAGATGACGAGTCTGGGTAAAATCAAAGATCACAGCCTCATTCTTCCCAACTACATAACCCATAACAACCAGACGATCAGAGGGATGTACTCGCTCGTCAGCGGAGACTATCCGAAGATGGACGCGTCCACGCCGAAGGCGTACGAATATTTGCAAAAAGACCCCAGCTACCGCGAAGAGCTTCTGCCGAAGCTGCTGAAGAACCGCGGCTATAACACGGCGTTTATCCAGGCGGCGGAGCTGGAGTATATGTCCAAGGGCGATTTTATGACGGCGGCGGGCTTCGATACGGTAATCGGCGGGGAGAGTTTCAGGAATCCTTACGTTCCCTTCGGATGGGGACCTGATGATAAAGCCTTTTTCGAGCAATCGCAAAAATATATCGACGAACTGAACGGCAAGGGCAAGCCGTGGTTTGCCGCCATGCTGACGGTCGGAACCCATCATCCCTACGCTGTGTCGGACGATTATGCGAAGCAGTATCCGAGCCGCAAGGCGGCGGCTGTAGCTTATCTGAATGAGGCGCTGTCCGGGTTCATCGACTATATTGATCATTCAAGCTTTGCCAAAGACACTCTGGTACTGTTCGTGTCCGACGAATCGCATGGGGTCAATGACCAGCCTTACGGTTCGAACTGGGGGATTTTTGCGGCATATTCACCCGATATTGACGGCCAGATTGTCAACGACGGCGTATACGGGCAGAAGGATATTCTTCTTTCGCTCCTGGATTATGCCGACCCTGATCTGGATGCTTACACCACAGGCCGAAGCGTGTTCCGAAAATATACCGAAGATTCGCCGATCCTGTTCGCTTCCCACTATAACGGCGATATTTTCTACTCGACCGGGAAGGGGACCGTGTATCAGGTGGATAACAGCGGCCAGCTGTACAGCCTGACCTCTGAGAACGGGGAGCTGTTCAGCAGCAAGTACGAGAGAACTTCCCTGTCGGACAGCACACTGAAAAAGAAAATACTTACCTATAAAAATTACATCGACAAGTCCTCGGCGGGGGATCAAAAAATCGTGATCACCAAAGACAAAGAAATCCCTTTTGCGGGTGGAGGGGAAGCCGTCGTTACCGACGGACAGTTCATCACGCTCCCTGCGGAATCGTATGTCGACATTCAGGTGGACTATGATGCTTCTTCGATGGCCGCCGCCGATTGGCTTGTTCTGAAATTTGAAGATTACAGCGGCCACAAAAGCGTACGAATGATCGACAAGCAGACGGGCAGCGGCAAAATAACGTTCCGGTTCTACAATGAGAAGGTGGGCTACGGATACGCCTTCAATTTGAAGACCGCGCTTCATTCCAATGATTATTCGGGTGCCGAAAAGGCAATCCAAATCAATAGGATCACTGTGGAATTTTCAAAGACCGTTCCGGCTGCCAGCCCGTCACCGGCTGCAAGTCCCGGAATATCGGCTGGTCCGTCGCCGGCTGCCAGCTCCGGGCCGGAGCATGTGGAGGTCGTCGACATGGATGCAGGGAACGAGTAGGCGAAAGAAATGGCGTCAAAAGAAATGGTGTCAAAAAAGGAAAGGCCCGCGGACATTGTCCACGGGCTTTTCGATTGGACGGCGCATCCTGCCGTCTTTGCGTATTCTTCGGCGTTCAAGGCAGCGGCTCAGACGAACTTCCGCAGCACCTTTTTGCCGTCGTAGGAGAAACACGCTTTCTTGTCTTCGATGACGGTCTCCAGATGGACGGTCTTGCCCCACAGTGTGTAAATATGAGGCAGCGTCCGTTCCAGATACTTCAGATCAAGCTCGATGCCCTCATAGCAGTGGACGATGTACAGCTCGCCGTTGCGCTCAAAGTTGCCGTCCTGTACGACCAGATAAGGCGAACCGCCGTTGATGCGGGCCTGCACCAGCTGATCCCTGACATTTTCCCAGGCCTTGTCGGTGATCTTCCATTCCGGCCCTTTCTTCTCGAAGACGTACAGATCGAGATCCTCGACCAATTCTTTGGTCAGATAGCTGCGGATGAAGGAGATATCGGAGTCGAGCTCCCGTACCTCGAAGATTTTGTCCCGGTCCCAGCGGCGCTCAATATCTTCGAGAATCTTCAGGCCCAAATAATACGGATTCAGGCTCTGGCGGGAGGGCTGCACGACCGAAGAATTCAGCTTGGCGTACTCGACCGTCTCCTCCGGCGTCAGGTCCAGCTCCCGCATGATACGCTGATGCCAGTACGAAGCCCAGCCTTCGTTCATGATCTTCGTCTCCATCTGCGGCCAGAAGTAGAGCATCTCGTCATGCAACATTGTCATAATATCGCGCTGCCAGTCCTCCAGGCTGGCGGAGTACTGCTGAATGAACCAGACGACATCCTTCTCCGGCTCCGCAGGGAAGGGCTTATATCCGGCCGCCGGATTCTGTGCGGTGGCTTCGGCGTCCTTATCGAGCCGCCAAAGTTCCTCGTAAGGGTTGGCATCCAGGATATCCTGCGCCGATTCCCGGCGCTCCTTCAGCCGCCCCTCAACAAAACGGCTATTGCCCGCCTTGCCCTGCTGGATCAGACTCGGGTCGATGTGCTCCTGGATGGCCAGAACGGCGTCGATGAATCTCTCAACCGTGTCCATCCCGTACTTGATCGCATACTCGCCGATCCGGTCTGCCGTGGCCGACATGCTTTCCACCATATTCCGGTTCGACTGGGAGAAGCGCATATTGTTCTTGAAGAAGTCGCAGTGCGCGAGCACGTGGGCGACGATCAGCTTGTTCTGGACCAGCGAGTTGCCGTCGAGAAGAAAGGCGTAGCACGGATTGGAGTTAATGACCAATTCGTATATTTTGCTCAGACCGAAATCATATTGAGATTTCATCTTGTGAAACGTCTTGCCGAAGCTCCAGTGGCCGAAACGCGTCGGCATTCCGTAAGCTCCGAATGTATAAATAATATCGGCAGGGCAAATCTCGTAGCGCATGGGATAGAAATCCAGGCCAAAGCCGGAGGCGATTTCCGTAATCTCGGCTATAGCCTTCTCAAGCGCCTGTATCTCGTCGCTGGGCATGTACCCATCTCCTTTCCACCTGTGAATACTGTTAGCGGCAGAGCCGTTCACAAGATGTATATGGCTGGAGGAATGTTTTTATGCTCCCTAAGAGCAGGCGAGAATCCGTTAATGGCTTGTTGAAATTGAAAAATATTTTTAACCCCATTGCCAATCAAAGTCCAATAATATCCGTTAAATTAAAATTCGGGAAATTCGGAAATTCCATCTGCTTTATACATTGGTTCATCAGATAAAACGGATTTTGAGCGCTTGAATATATTCATAGGGATCAACTTTAAACTCCTTCATTCGCGCAAGCGCTACACGAGCGTAGTGGTCCAGAGAACTTTGTAGCGGTCATGTCTCATTTCCAACCTCATTCAGCAATTTCTCGAACTCTTCATCGCTGTCACTGTATGTGGAAATACCATTCTTACGATCATTTTGTGCTTGGTGAATTTGGGATAGAACACCGTCATCGTTAAATATTAACGAAGTCATTCTTTTCTTCTGTTCCTCTGTAAATGTAGGCTGTTTATCTTTCCATTGCAGAGTAACATTAAATCCGAAGTTTTCTTCAATCAGCTGCACTAGATCTTTAAGCTCAACATAAGTTTTGTCCTTAAAGCTTTGCTCTAATTGTTCTTTGGAAATGGACATTCGGATTACCTTCCTTTTCGTTATAATAACATAAGCGAGATAGTTTTCTTATGATAAGATTACACTAATTAACACTTAAGCAACGTTAAGTTTTTTTGACTATAAGGGCCGTTCTGCAAAAACTGACCCGAGCGCTGGAACAAAAGGAGACGATTGCTGAAGAGCTTCTAAAGCTACAACACCGTATGCTTTGAAAAAAACAAGGATCAGCCGAAAAACGGTATGGAGAATAACGTTGAAAAATACACTTCACTCTATCGATTTTTACTGAACACCCAAGGGGAACAAGCGACTATGACTATAGGTCAAATTGAAGTGGTATTAGGTTTCGCCCTGCCTCCTTCTGCAAGTAAGCATCACCCATGGTGAGCTAAGACACATTCATATGCCAAGTCGTGGCTGCTCGCAGGTTAGGAGTGTATTCGGTTACGCTTGGAGTGGAGATAGTATTTAGAAAAATAAGCGAGGTGTAGCTCTGTTGAAAATTGAAATCGGAGAATCCTTGATGCTCTCATGGCTGAGACATGCAAAGAACTGCCAACTTGTCCAATTGAACTGGAAGCCATCGGTGAAGTCATGGGAATCTTATAATGATGCTGTCGTCGAAAGTATGATGAAGGATTCAGACCAATACTTTAAAGGGAAATACAGCCTTGACTTGTTTAAGCAAAACAGTTCTTACTCGCAGTTGCTCCAACAAGCCGAGATTGATGCTTTGGGCATGGAGGTAGGAGGGGCGAACGTTGTTCAAAACATATACGGCATTGATGTGGCTTTCCATGAAAATGGCTTGAATTATGGTTCGAAAAAGGAAGAGACGATATCCAGAGTACTGAAGAAAATGATTCGCACAGCGATGGCAATTCATGGATATTTTAATTTGAATACTGGAAATATCATATTTGCAGCTCCTAAAATATCTGCTGCGATACGTGAACCTCTGCAACTCTACATAAGTGAACTCCAAGAGCTGTTTCACGGAAAAGGGTTGAATTTTCGCTTTGAGCTCCTGTGCAATGCGGACTTCAAGGAGAAGATTTTCAATGTGGTTACAACCTTATCAAATTCTGTGTCCGACACTTCGGAGTTATTTATGCGAAGCATACAAATGTACAATCTCTTCGTGGATGATAAGCAGGCTATGAGCTTGCCGAAAACCGCAACTAAGACGAAGAAATTACCTGCTGTTTTTAAAGGGTCTGAGGTTATTAAGATTGGTGCTTTGGTTAGTTCTAGTTTTGAGCGTCTGATTGCAAATGATGTATTAACTGAGCAAGAGATTGAGCGGTTGCAGCGGCTGGACTACGCCAAGAGAACATTTAATATCACTTATCCTGTTTTAAAAAAGGTCGATTCTACTATATCCATGACGGAACAGCGGAATGTGAACGGTCATCCCAGATTCTACGCCGATCCATATAAGATTAATGGAACAGATTATTTGTTATGCAATCATTGGGTGGAGGAGCTTAGCAGAAGTTATTTCGATGCGTGGCTTAGACGGATTGATGAGACAAATTAAGGGGGCTCAACTTGAGCAGTATCGAGACTTTCTCGACAGCCTGAAGATTAGGTATCTCCAAACCTAATCTTTTTATTTTGTCGTCGAATACATAACAAGCTCTGCCAAATCGAGCACAATATTAGCTTCCATCAATACATCCAATCCAAGTAACCCATTGATCTTAAGTTTCTCGTGAAGCGATCCAATATCCAACTTGTAATCGTTGATTTGAAAACTACCTAATTGAATCGAATCAATAGTTTTGCGAAAGCAACTTTCTTCACCACCAATGCCGAATGCAGTAACGATCTCATCTCCAGTCTCAAAGTAAACGCCAATGTCTGCTACAGTATCAGCAGATAGCAAGGTATGAGAAGCCCCTGTATCAATAACTAGTTTGTCTATAGTCAGAGCTTGTCCTTTGTAATTCAAGATAAGGGACGTTTGCAGCAAACCATCGACGTATTCAATTTTCATGTTGCACTACACCCCGCAAGCCTCGAAGCGTGCGGATCTCGACCTTCAGTTCATCATTTGCAGTGTGGGACACGATCACGCCGTCCTTCGATTTAAGCAGTTCTTTGGTTGCTTCCTTCGGGTCCTGAATGGCACGAATCAGTGCGACTTCATCTACAAACTTGGTGTTTCCTTCAATATGGGATGCAAGGATTTGCAGCTTGACGTATTGATCGGGATATATCTTACGAACTTCTTCCCATTGCACGGCTGGCACCTCCAGTTCGGTTTGTCCTTTTATTGTATCAGATAATGGGCAATTAAAAAGCTCTCTATAACGATGCATATCGTTCGTGGAGAGCTGCTTTGCGTAAGCACTTATCGAGCCGCCAAAGTTCCTCATAAGGGTTGGCATCCAGGATATCCTGCACCGATTCCCGGCGCTACTTCGGCCGCCCCTCAACAAAACGGCTGTTGCCCGGCTGGTCCTGCCGGATCAGACTCGGGTCGATGTGCTCCAGGATGGCCAGAACGGCGTCGATGAAACTTTCGACGGTATCCATCCCGTACTTGATCGCATACTCGCCGATCCGGTCTGCCGTGGCCGACATGCTTTCCACCATATTCCGGTTCGACTGGGAGAAGCGCATATGGAGAGAAGCCTTTAATTATGAGTATGCCTTACCATGAAAGTTAACAAAATATCCTGTTAAACCTTTCAAAATTTTTGCTATAATAATCTTAACTTCTACTCGAATCTACACCAGCAGACTATTTTCGCCTACCGGATCGGCTGGCGGTGCTTTTTATTTGATTACAATCGCAACAATGCAAAGCGGTTACATGGCAAAGTGCCCGTCGCAATGCCTTTTTACGGAGGCATTTAGTTAGTTTAGAGAGGAAGTAGACTGTGCATAGGGATAAAATAGCCATTTTAAAGCGGCTAATTGCCGAAGAAGGCATATATAGAGCACTGTATGAGCACCATCCGGACTGCGTCTACGTTCTCGATCTTGGGGGGCGCTCCATCGGTGCGAACCGCTCCGCTGAACAACTGGCTGCACCCGAGGAAATAAGGGGTATCTGGAGCAAGGCGCTTTTGTTCGGAAGCCGGACCGAAGCCGGGCGTCATTTTGTGCTGGCCTCCGCGGGCAATACGACTTCGTTTCATTTAAAGTTCATTCAAAGATCCGGCATCGTCGCGTCCGCCGAGGTGACATTTATTCCGATTAAGAATAAGGAAGAAGTGGTTGGCGTATTCGCCATTGTCCGGAATATCACTGCCGAGATTGTGGCGGAGAATGAAGGGCGCGCGCCCGGGGCCGTCTATCCGGAGCTGGACGCGTTGCTTAAAGACCCGCAGAGCCTGATCCTGGATTCGGTAACGGAAGGCATCTTCGGACTCGACAGGGAAGGGAAAATTATCTTCATCAACAAAACCGCGATGTTCATGCTGGGATACTCCAGCGAGGAGATCATCGGTGTACACAGCCTCTCGCATATCCATCATACCCGGCCTGACGGCTCCCGTTACTGCCCGAAGGAATGCCCGATTCTTATGACGGTCGAGGACGGGACTTCAAGGACCATGATTGAGGAGATTTTCTGGCGCAAGGACGGCACCAGCTTCTGGGTGAACTACAGAGTGTCTCCCATCATGGAACGCGGCCAGATTGATGGTGCGGTCGTCGCCTTCAGCGATATTACGAACGAGCGGGAAGTTAGAAGGGCGAAGGAGTCCGCCGAACAGGCTTCGCGGGCAAAGTCGGAGTTTCTGGCTATGATCAGCCACGAGATCCGGACACCGATGAACGGCATGATCGGAATGGCCGACCTGCTGCTGGACAGCGAGCTGGGGGAAGAGCAGCGGACGTATGCGGATATCCTGCGCAGCAGCAGCTACAGTCTGCTTAATATTTTGAACGACATTCTAGATTTCAGCAAAATCGAAGCCGGCAAAATGCCGCTGGAGCCCGAACAGTTCGGCCTGAGAGAGATGCTTAGCGTCATCATCGATCTGTTCACTCCGAAGGCGGAGGAGAAGGGATTGGCCCTTCGCTGGTGGGCGGATACGAGCGTCCCGGAGACCATCAAGGCCGATCCGAGCCGTCTCCGGCAGATCATCGTCAACCTGGTTGGCAATGCGCTGAAATTCACCGAGAAGGGAAGCGTGACGCTGTCCGTCAAGAACATTCTGCTGCCGGAATCGCCGAACTATCTGCTGGAATTCTCCGTAAGGGATACTGGGGTCGGCATTGCCGAGGACAAGCTTGGCTTGCTGTTTCAGTCGTTCTCCCAGCTTCATCCGATGATTAACCGCAAATACGGCGGCACCGGGCTGGGGCTGGCCATCTGCAAGCAGCTGGTGGAGCTTATGGGCGGCACGATCTTTGTGGAGAGCGAGGAAGGGCGCGGTTCCATCTTCAGGTTCATGCTGCCCTTTGTCAAAGAAGAGGCGGAAGTTCAAGTATAAATTCAAACCAACCTTCTCAAATCTTTGGTTCAAGGCGCTGCGAAATCAGTGCCGATCGCGATCCTCGTTCTTAAGATACATCAGCCCCACAGTATGCGGTCCGCAGTGGCTGCCGATAACGCAGCCCGCTTCAATAACAACGATTTCCTTCACGCCTGCAGCTTCCAGAGCGTCACGCAAATACTTGGCGTCTTCCTCGGCCTGCGTATGCGCGACGATCAGCAGTTCCCTGTCCATCCGGTCGATGTCTGAAAGCGCGTGGGAGAGCATCTGCTCCACCGCTTTTTCTTTTTTGCCGCGGACCTTGCTCACGGGAACGATGGTGCCGTCGACCATTCGAAGCACCGGACGAATCTTGAGCAGGCTGCCGATAAAATTCTGCATGCCGGAACAGCGGCCGCCCATATGTAAATAATCAAGCGTATCAATGACGAATTCCGTACTGAGCCGGTTCCGTTCCTGCTCCAGCATCGAGACAATCTCGTCGGAGCTGCCGCCATGGAGCGCGGCCTGGGCCGCCTTAACAGCCAGCAGGGCAATTCCGCCGCACAATGTGCCGGAATCCACTACCTTCACGCGTTCGGAAGGAAATTCCTCTGCGGCAAGCCGCGCGTTCTGATAGGTGGAGGACAGGGAGGAGGAGAGGCTGAGATAGACAATGTCGTCGCCGTTCTCAATCGCAGGTGCAAAGGCATTCATGAAATCGGCAGGCGAAGGGGCTGCCGTCTTGGGCAGCGCGGAGGTTGCGCTCACCTTCCGGTACACCTGATCCGGTGTAATATCCACGCCGTCTCTGTAAGTGGCGTCATCAAACACAACATACAGCGGGATAACGCCGATATCATAGGTTTCTTTCCAGCCTTGCGGCATATCGGAGGTGCTGTCGGTAAAAATTTTAACGTTAGGCATGAAATTCTCCTTCACCGATGATCGGATCTCCTTGAGTCTGAGCAAGTATCGCGTATACGTTTATTATAACATCCCTATGCTCCTGCTGGCGATGGTCCGTTCCAGCCTGTTCAAGATTGCATGCCCTATGTAATCAAAATCGGCCGGACACATAGATTGCGTGTGCCCGGCCGGTTCTTATATTGCTCAATACGCTTGGTCAGTTTATGACTTCTTCATAACCGGAACCCATACCTCGCAGCGGTAATCTTCCGAGGACGGGTCCCCGGGCGGATACAGCTCGAATTCGGGTCCGCCCGAATGCTCGTAGCCGGTGCCCGGGAACCATTCCTGGAAGATCCGTGCCCATACACTCTGAATTGCACTGGGCATGGGGCCGACCGAAGTGAAGACGGCCCAGGTTGCGGCCGGAATGACGGTAGAGGAATAGCCTTCCGGGGCGGGTTCACCGTTCTCCACGGCAATCCAATAAGTCAGCGTCTCCTGCTCGTGATTCATTTCGGCGCATATCCCGAGCAAATCGTGGATGCCCTCTCCCAGCTCAAGCAGTTTGTCATACGTGCCGTCCTCGTTGCATTTTAGCCAGAAACGCGGAATCTCCCGCAGGTTCTCTCCATCACGGCAGGAAGTCTCCATCTTTTTGCCAACTACCTTGAACACTTCTTTGTGTACGATACGATAATCCATTTCTTTATCTCCCTTCAAGGACAAGTGGAAGGAGAGGCGGGGAAAAGCTTTCAGAACGGTCCCCGGCTCGCGCGCCGCCGAGGGCGTAATCCCGTGCGCCTTGCGGAACGCCTTGGCGAATGCCTCCGGCGAGTCGTAACCGTATTTGAGCGCAACGTCCAGCACCCGGACCGGCGTCATCGCCAGCTCCTGCGCGGCCAGCGTCAGCCGGCGCTTGCGGATGTATTCGGCTACGGTTACGCCGGTTAGCAGATTGAACATCCGCTGAAAGTGGAATGGCGAAGAGCAGGCCGCTTTGGCGATTTCATCCATATTCACCGGTTCCGTCATATGGCGTTCCATATAATCCAAAGCGTCCCTCATGCGGTTCAGCCATTCCATCGCTCGCCATCTCCTTTGCATTTATCCTATCATGCAGCGCTGCCCCGGTCCTGTTCTTCCGTGCTCCCTTGGGACAGTATCCCTCGATCATCCACACCAGTATAACCCACATGTGGAAGCTGCGCTCGATCCTTTGCTCTCGTTGCGGCATCGCACAATAAAACCGCCCGGCCAATAGCCGGGCGGCAGCAGCGTTTAAATGATTACAGGGATGCCTTGCGCAGTTACTTCGCCAAGTCCGTTCACCGTGTACTCTTTATCGTAGATCAAGATGGAAGCCGGAGTTTCGGTTTCGTTGGAAACCGTAACGCCTTGGTCGGTAACGGATACCTTGAGCCGGGAACCGCGGAACATGATTTTGAACGAATATGATTTCCAATGGCCAGGGTTGAACGGTTTCAGGATCAGACGGTCGCCTTGAACACGCAGTCCGCCGAAGCCGTGTACAATGGACATCCAGGTGCCGGCCATGCTGGTCGTATGGCAGCCGTCCTCGGTATCGTTGTTGTAGTTGTCCAGATCGAGTCTGGAAGTGCGCAAGTACATCTCGTATGCCTTCTCCTTGTATCCGAGCTCGCAGGCGAGTATCGAATGGATGCATGGAGAGAGGGAGGACTCGTGGACGGTGATCGGCTCATAGAAGTCGAAGTTCCGTTTTTTCGTCTCCAGGTCGTAGCGGTCGTTCAGGAAGTAGAGTCCCTGAAGTACGTCGGCCTGCTTGATATAGCAAGAGCGCAGAATGCGGTCCCATGACCATTTCTGGTTCAGCGGCAGATGCTCGGGCGCCAGTTCCTTGACCGGGAGAATCACTTTATCGAGGAAGCCGTCCTGCTGCAGGAAGATGCCTTTTTCCTCGTCGGCCGGATAGTACATTTTGTCGATAATCTCCCGCCATTTCTCCGTCTCGCTTTCCAAAAGTCCAAGCTTGTCAACCAGTTCGCCATAGCGCGATTCTTCATTCTGTTGCAAATAGGCGAGCGCTTCCAGCGTATACTCCATCGTCCAGGCTGCGATCCGGTTCGTGTACCAGTTGTTATTGACATTGTTCTCGTACTCGTTCGGTCCGGTAACGCCGAGCATGACGTATTTGTCTTTATGCGGTACGTAGTGCACGCGCTCTTCCCAGAAACGGGAGATTTCCGCCAGCACCTCAAGGCCGTATTGCCCGAGATACGACTTGTCGCCGGTGTAGTTTACATAGTTGTAGATGGCATAGGCGATAGCCCCGTTGCGGTGGATTTCCTCAAAAGTGATCTCCCATTCGTTATGGCATTCCTCGCCGTTCATCGTCACCATCGGATACAGCGCGCCTTTGGTGAAGCCGAGCTTGCTGGCATTCTCCTTGGCCTTCTCCAGATGTTTGTAGCGGTAAATCAGCAGGTTCCGGGCAATGGAAGAATCCGCGGTGCTAAGATAGAAAGGAACGCAGTAGGCTTCCGTGTCCCAGTAGGTGCTGCCGCCGTATTTTTCACCGGTGAAGCCCTTGGGTCCGATATTCAGCCGGTCATCCTCTCCAGTATAGGTCTGGTTCAGCTGAAAAATATTGAAGCGGATCGCCTGCTGGGCGGAAGGGTCGCCTTCAATAATGATATCGCTTTCTTTCCATTTATCCTTCCAGGCATTCGTCTGCTCGGTCAGCAGAGCCACAAAACCGGCTTCCCTTGCCGACTGGAGAGCGCTTTGTGCCGCCTGGGCGAGCTGTCCCAGACCGTAGTTGCGGGAAGTCACGCTTGCGGCGTATTTGTAGATAACGACCTGCTCCCCCTGATGCACCGGAACCTGGACGTTGTTAGCCACATATTTGTCTCGCTGAACCGGTTCGGCGTCGGCTTCCAGTTTAACTCCGGCAACGACAATATCATACGCCATGGCCGTGGTTATATGAAAATCGAGCTTTTTCGTCTTCAGGGTCAGATAGCCGCCCCCTGGGAAACTGCTCTTCTCGACCTCATTCCAGAACTTCTCGTCATAGTTGGAATCCTTGTTCTTGATGTCCCCGTCCAAATAAGGGGTTACGGTGATCGTTCCCGCAAAATTGAGCGGTGTAACCGAATAGCGGATGGCTCCGATCTCCCGCCGGGTCATGCTGACGATGCGGATGCTCTCCACTTTGACTTCCTTACCGTCCGCGAGGGCAGCGGTGAAGCTGCGGGACAGCGTGCCTTCCTTCATGTTCAGCACCCGCCGGAATTCCGATACAATGCATGCGGCGAGATCCAGCGGAGCGCCATCAATATCGATGTCGATGCCAATCCAGTTGGTGCTGTTCAATACTTTGGCAAAATACTCGGGATAGCCGTTCTTCCACCAGCCGACCCGGGTCTTGTCGGGATAGTACACACCGGCCATATAGCTGCCTTGAAGGCTGGGCCCGCTGTACCGCTCTTCAAAATTGGCGCGTCCGCCCATATAGCCGTTGCCCAAACTGAATACGCTTTCGGAAATCTCTTGGGTTTGGGGATCGAACGAGTCTTCAATAATGGACCATTCATCGATTTTTAAATACGCTTTCATTGCGGACCGTCTCCTTTTATTTACATTTAATCTAAAATGAATCGTTAGTATGCCTGAATTTAAACGGAGGCAAAAGCTTCCTTGAGCCGGGCGACGCTCATCTCCTGCAGAGAAGGGACGACAATGTTCGCAGCTCCGAGCGTCTCCGGCGAACCGATGCCTATGCTCGCCATGCCCCCGCGGATCGCGGCCTCGATTCCGGCTTCGGCGTCTTCGAAGACGACGCATTCGGCGGAAGAGACCCCGAGCGCTTCGGCTCCCAGCAGGAACACTTCCGGATCGGGCTTGGCAGCGGACGTTTTGGTTCCGTCGATAATCGCGTCAAAATATGGGGTGAGCCCGGTATTGTTCAGAATCGTCATCGCGTTCTTGCTGGCAGACCCTAGTGCGATCAATATTCCCTGGCTGCGGCATTCCTTCAGGAAGTCCAGCGCCCCGGGCAGAATCTCCGAGCTGTCCATCTTCGTAATATACTCTACATAGCGGTTATTTTTACTCTCGGCCAGCTTGGCTTTTTCGGCCTCGTCCAGAGTCAGTCCGCCGATTTCCAGCAGGATGTTAAGCGAAGCAGTGCGGCTCACGCCTTTCAGCCGCTCGTTGTCCTTCTCTGTGAACTCGAAACCGAGCTGATCCGCAAGCTCCTTCCAGGCGATGTAATGGTACTTGGCTGTATCGACTAGCACACCGTCGAGATCGAACAGGCAAGCTTTGACTTCTTTCATTTTTATCCTCCTCAACATTTGTATTGCCATTATTGGAGTTAGTGCAAACGTTTGTGCAAAGCTTAAAAAAACAAATGAAGCATGCAGAGCTTCATTTATTTACATGTTCCCGGCATCATTTCTTGCCGGGTGAATACATGGAGGATTCGCGGACAATCAAACGATGGGGAATGATAAAGCGGTTCGTGTAGCCAGGTTCGGTATTCTGCTTCTGAATCGCTTGAATCAATATTTGGGAAGCGGTATAGCCCAGATGGTAAATTCCGATATCGATGCTGCTGATCGGCGGAGTGGACAGCTCGGACAGCGGAATATTGTTAAAGCTGACGAGCGCGAGATCTGCAGGAACCGTGTAATTCAGTTCGTTCAGTCCGCGGAGTACGCCGAAGGAAACGATATCGTCCACCACAACAAGCGCCGTCGGACGGCTCGGGAGATTCATGAAGAATGACATAGCGCGGTAGCCGCTGTCCTGCAGAAACTCCCCTTCCACAATCCATTCGGATTTCAGTTCCAGGCCGTTCTGCTCCATAGCTTTCCGGTAGCCCTCCAGCCGGTCTCGGGAAACGATCAGATTCGGAGGTCCGCTGACGAAGCCAATTCGCTCATGTCCCATGGAGATAAGGTGACTCGTGGCATCATAAGCCGCCATCATATTATCGGTATCTACCGACAGGATATCGTCATACTTGTCGCTGCGCCCCACCAGGACGAAGGGGTAGCCGCCTTCCTTGAGAAAATCGATCACGGCGTCGTCTTTGCGCGAGTAGAGCAGGATCGCGCCGTCGACGCGCCGGCCTTTCAGAAGCCGTGAGACCGCTTCCAGTTCTTCTTTTTCCGTCGCGCCGGAGCTGATCAGGACATCGTAGCCTGAACGGCTTGCCTGTGTGACAATGCCGCGAATCAATTCCATAAAGAACAGATTGGAGAACAATTCTTCAGCCGGCTTCGGGAGGATGATGCAAATACTGTTCGTCGTCTTCGATACGAGACTCTTGGCCATGATGTTCGGATGATAGCCCATTTCTTCCATAATGCTCTTGACCTTGCGGGAGGTTTCCGCGCTGATTCTCGGATGGCCCGACAAAACCCGGGAGACCGTGGAAGGGGATACGCCCGCTCTCCTGGCCACATCCTTGATGGTAACCGTCATAGAAGCCTCCTTATGGAAACGTTTGCTTAAGCATATCTTAATCGAAGTCCAACCAATTGTAAATAGTTGAGCTTGTAAGCCGAGGAACATAAAAGCTAAGTAAAAGTTATAAATTTGCTGCGCCCAGGACTGCAAAGCCGTAAGCAGGCAGCTTGGCGGACAATACGCCCCGGCTTATCCGTAGCGTTTCTCCGGTGAACAGGTCTTTCCAACGTTCCTTCTCTACATTAAGACGGAAAGATTGCGCCGTATCCTCATTGTTAAGAAGCACAATCACCGATTCATCTCCCAGCCGGCGTTCATAGGCCAGCTTGCTGCCGTGGCATTTGGCTTCAAGAAAAGCCATTGTACCTGTCCGGAGCGAAGGGTGACTCTTCCGAATGGTGATCAGCTTGCGGTAGAAGCCGAACAGCTCGTGATCCTGCTTGTTCGGGTCCCACTCCATACATTTTCGGCAGCCTGGATCTTCACCGCCGTCAAGGCCGATCTCATCGCCGTAATAGATACAGGGAGCACCCATAAATGTGAATTGGAACAGCGCGGCCAGTTTCATTTTACGCTTGTCGCTTCCGGCGAGCGTCAGCAAGCGGGCGGTATCGTGGCTGCCCAGAAGATTGAAGGCGACTTCGCTGGCTTGAAGCGGGTAACGGGATAACTGCTTGCCGATCGCATGGGCAAAGCCTTCCGAGTCCAATGAGCCGCGTATGAAGAAATCGAGTACCGCCTCGGTAAATGGATAGTTCATGACGGCGTCAAATTTGTCTCCCTCCAGCCACGGGGAGGATTCATGCCAAATTTCGCCCAAAATATACGCTTCGGGGTTGGCCTGCTTGACGACCTTCCGGAAATCGCGCCAGAAACCGTGATCGACTTCGTTAGCCACGTCCAGACGCCAGCCGTCAATGCCTACTTCCTTGATCCAGTATTCGGCAACGCCCAGGAGATAACGCTTGACGTCCGGATGTTCTGTATTCAGCTTCGGCATTTCTCTCACAAAGCCAAAGGCATCGTACGTAAGAATTCCATTCTCCGAATGAACCGGAAACTTGCGGATATGAAACCAGTCCTTATAAACAGAGTTCTCCCCGTTCTCGGCGACGTCGACAAACGGGGCAAAGGTACTGCCCGAATGATTGAACACGGCGTCGAGCAGAACGCGAATTCCTCTTTCGTGACAGGCGTCAACAAGCCGTTTTAACGTCTCGGTGTCGCCGAAATGCGGATCGACTCTCATGTAGTCTTCGGTGTCGTATTTGTGATTCGAGGCAGCGGCGAAAACAGGCGTAAAGTAAATACCGGTAATGCCGAGTTCGGTCAGGTGGTCCAGATGATCGATCACACCCTGCAGGTCGCCTCCGAAAAAGTTGTCCTGTTTCGGAACGCCGCCCCAAGGCTCAACGTTTTCCGGATCAAGGCCGGGGTCACCGTTAGCGAAACGCTCCGGGAAAATTTGATAAAAGATCGAATCCCTGACCCAGGCCGGAGGAGCGAAGACGTCGCCGCGGTTGATATAAGGGAATTCAAACAGCCGATACGGACTCAAGGGACGCTCGGCTTGAAATTCGCTTTCCGTCATCCAGATCCGCTCTTTGCCCTTTTGCAGCAGAAAGCCGTATTTCAGCCGGCGGAAAGGCGGAACGGACTCGCATTCCCAATAATCGAACATCTCGTCTGAGGCAAAAACAGTCATTTGAATCAGTTCTTTGGTTTGATCCCAGGCGTATTTGTCCCCTACCCAGGCGAATACTTCGGTTAAATCGCCTTTTTTGGCGCGTAGCCGCAGATGAATCGTGTTCTCATCGTAAGCATAGGACCAGTTGACCCGAGGGCGATGATAGACAGCTTCCAGTAACATGAACAACAACCTCCCAAAAATATTTATTGACGGGGCTCTGCTTGTTCCAAGACGCCTCGTTATTCAAGCCATCCCTGTCAGGGCACAAGGAGATTACGGGTTGGAAACCATAACAAAAAGGCACATCCAAAGCCGGGAAACGACCGAGGATGTACCTGTAACAAGTAGCATTGCCTTTAAATTGGTATCCGGGAAAGCGATTACTTCCGGAATGATTAGGATTATAGCATGAGGCCAAGATTTCAGGCAATAGTTAATTCAAACCTTTGCACAAATTTGTTTTTGCTTTGAACTGGCTCATGGAAGAATAGAGATTTATTGCAGCCTTGCTCTGCTTAAAATGACTTTCTTGTTAAACCTGAACATGCATAAATATTGCTGTTCAGTAATAAATGTTTCAAACAAAGAAACGAAAACAGGAGATATCGTTTGACTTGGGAAGGTAATAGGTGATTTACCTAGTTAAATCAGCCTAAATGAGGTGAAATCCTATATGAAAGCGTTTTTACAAACAAGATATGCTATTGTATGATTGGTTCGAAATGAAGCGCTTCCAAGTTATGGGATTGTCTAATTCGACGAAATAAGATAAGAATTACGGTCCTGTGGCAGCTTTTTTGCAATCGTTTGCACAAACTGCCGAACTTGATCGCTTCAACTCAAAAATTAAGGGAATTGAACACGAAAGGGGCTAAAGAAATTGAAGATGAAAAAGTTTGTCACTCTCGCCGCTGCGTTCACAATGGTTCTTTCCATTACGGCCTGCGGGTCCGGCAATAACGAAGCGAATTCCACCCAAACGAGTGCGCCTACAGAAAGCGCTTCCGATTCTGGGGGTACGAACACAGGATCAGTGTCTTCTCAAATCGCACCCGAAGACGGAGCTGCTTTGACGGTATGGGAAAGTAAAGAAGAAAGGGCGTTCACCGAGCAAATCGCCAAGGAATTTACCCAAAAATATAATGTACCGGTCAAAATCGAAGAAGTGTCTCCAGCCGATCAAGTAACGAAGTTGTCTCAGGACGGTCCTTCGGGATTGGGGGCGGATGTTATCGTTATTCCGCATGACAATCTCGGCAAAGCGGTAGCCGCGAGTCTTATCCTTCCAAACGATGTGTTTGCCGAGGAAACCAAAAAGAACAACACCGAGGCCGCGATTACAGGAGCCAGCTTCGAGGGAGAACTGTACGGCTACCCGCGCTCCGCCGAGACCTACGCCCTGTATTACAACAAATCACTGGTGAAGGAAGCCCCGAAGTCTTTTGACGATGTACTTGCTTTCAGCAAGACGTTCACGGACAAATCGAAGAATAAATACGGGATTATGTGGGAAGTCGGCAACCTGTATTTTAACTATATGTTTATCGCTTCGACGGGCGGTTATGTCTACGGCGATAACGGCACAAACAAGGACGATATTGGCCTGAACTCCGATCAAGCCATTGAAGGCTTGAAAGCCTTTGTCAAAATAAAAGAGGCTCTGCCGATTAAGAGCGGGGATATCAACCCGGATATTAAGCGCAGCCTGTTCAATTCCGGAGACGTAGCCATGGATATTAACGGTCCGTGGGAACTGGCCGGTTATAAACAAGCACTTGGAGACAAGTTGGGTATAGCTCCACTGCCTACGGTTGACGGTAAAACGGCGGTTTCATTCTCCGGCATCAAAATCTACGGAGTTAATGCCTATTCGCAGTATCCGAATGCAGCCAAATTGTATGCTGAGTTCGCTACCGGCAAAGATGCCCAGCTTCTGCTGAATAAGCTTATCGGCTCCATCCCGACGAACAAGGAAGCTTTAGAGGACCCGCAAGTTAAGGATGATCCTTATGTGTCGGCCTTTGCCGAACAAGCGAAGAATTCCCAGCCTATGCCGTCCATACCGGAGATGAGCAATGTGTGGAGCCCGGCCAACGCGGCGCTGCCGGAAATTTGGGATAAAAATGCCGATCCGAAGGCGGCAATGGACAAAGCGGTTCAGCAAATCAAGGATTTAAACAATGGAGCCGCAGCTCAATAATCTGTGGATAAAAGGAATCACTATCGCCCGCCGCGCCAAGCCTGGCGGGCGATATAAATTCCCCGGGAGAGGAGAGCGGAGAAGGATGCGGCGACAACGCGCAACAGCCACGATACTGTCGACGATTTTTATGGGACTCGGACAAATATACAACCGCCAATTCGTTAAAGGTATCATTTTATTAATGATTGAATCGGCTTGTATCTATTATTTTGTCGGAAATTTGGGAAGAGCCTTGTGGGGGATCGTCACTTTGGGAGATACGCCCAACCATTTGGCAAAAGTGAACGGTATCACGAAAATGGTGCCCGGAGACCATTCCATTTATATTTTGATTCAGAGCTTGATTACCTTGTTTATTCTAATTTTGTTTCTGATCGCCTGGTTTATGAACATCAGGGATGCATTCCAAACCGCCAAGAAGCGGGAAGCCGGAATTGCGGTTAACAATTTCAAACAATCATTCCGCTATGTAAAGGATTATAAATTTGCGGAAACCTTTCTGATTCTTCCCGCGGTCGGTATCCTGTTCTTCACCATTATGCCGATTATCTTCATGATCCTGATTGCCTTTACGAACTATTCCGCCCCCTCGCACGTTCCGCCGGCGAAGCTTGTGGATTGGGTCGGCTTCGAAACATTCCGCAATTTACTCGCACTGAAGACATGGAGCCATACTTTTTACGGGGTCCTGACCTGGACAATCATATGGGCAATTTTATCGACGGTTACAACCTATTTCGGAGGTCTGCTGGTAGCATTGCTGATCAGCCAGCAGGGTATAAGATTCAAGGGTTTCTGGAGAGCGATTCTGATTATTCCGTATGCTGTTCCGCAGCTGATCTCCCTGCTGCTCATGCGTAATCTGTTCAATGGGCAATTCGGCCCGATCAATCAATACCTGAGATATTTCGGACTTGGCGGGCTGCCGTGGCTAACCGATCCATTTTGGGCCAAGGTAACTGTAATCATTGTGAATATGTGGGTTGGCATACCGGTGTCCATGCTGCTGATTATGGGCGTTCTTACCACGATTCCGCGGGATATGTACGAAGCGGCTGAGGTAGACGGAGCTTCCAATTTTCAAAAATTCCGCATTGTCACTCTGCCAATGGTTCTGTTCACCACCGCTCCTACGCTCATTACGCAGTTTGCGGGCAATATTAACAACTTTAACGCGATTTTTCTGCTTACGGGCGGAAATCCGGTAAACGGGAACTATCAGTATGCAGGTTCAACGGATTTGCTCGTAACATGGTTGTATAAATTAACGCTTGACCAGAACAAAAACAACATGGCGGCCGCCGTTGGGATTATTATCTTTATCATCATCGCTTCCTTTTCCATATACAACTACCGCCGGACCAATTCTTTCAAACAGGAGGACATGATCCAATGATCGGACGTAAATTGGCCAATATCATTCGTCTGGCTGTGAGTTATATCATCCTGATTGTGCTGGCGATATCCGCTTTGTATCCGGCGATATGGATTGTTCTCGGATCGCTTCGGCCCGGAAAGTCGCTGTACAGCAAGCGTTTTATTCCGGATCAGCTAACGCTTGTCCATTATAAAGAGCTCTTTACCTCTCAGGTCTATTTGTTCGGCACATGGTACATGAATACGTTGAAGATCGCTCTTTGTTCTATGGTGATCGGCGTATTGTTGATTCTGCTGACAAGCTATGCGGTATCGAGATTTCGTTTTAAGGGACGTCAGACAGCGTTGTCCACGCTGCTGATTCTCGGCATGTTCCCCGGCTTTATGAGTATGATCGCCATTTATTTGCTGCTGAAGGAGTTTCATCTTCTGGATACTCATCTGGCGCTAATTATCGTCTACGCGGCCGGCGCTCCTCTCACGGGAACGTTCATCGCCAAAGGCTTTCTCGATACGATTCCCCGTTCACTTGACGAGGCCGCGCGGATTGACGGGGCAAGCAACTTCGGCATCTTCACAAGAATTATTCTGCCATTATCACGTCCAATGATTACTTATATGGCACTGACCCAGTTTGTCGGACCGTGGGTTGACTTCATTTTCGCACGGCTGATTCTGCGGACGAAGGAAAACTGGACTGTCGCGGTTGGGATGTGGGACATGGTCAATACCATCCAGAACTCCAACTTCACCCTGTTCTCGGCCGGAGCCGTACTGATTGCTGTTCCGATTATGATATTGTTCGCCTTCCTCCAGCGCTTGCTGGTAGACGGATTGACAGCGGGAGCCAGCAAAGGGTAAGACCGTAGTAAAGGGAAATAGTTGTTATCTCGAAGAAAATAGTAAAAAGCTTCCCGCTTTTATAGCAGGGAGGCTTTTTTAGGTAATAAACTTCGTTTTCCGTTTTGTATGCTCCGCAGGCTTGATGGAGAGAGTCAAAGAATCGGCCTGTTCCCATGGCGTCCAGGGAAAATGTATTACCGCCCGGCGGGCTCTTTTTTGCCAAAAAAGGTCTTCAGCGCCTGATACACTTCTTTCTTGTCCTTGATGACATAGTGCATGAACTGCGGCTGCTTAATATGCTTGTATGCGGACATCAGCGTGCTGCTCCGGTTATACTGATTAACCTCGCCGTAGCCGAAGATGTTGCTGCGCTTCAGGAGCTCCCCGATCAGCTTGACGCAGCGCTCGTTATCGGAGCTTAAGTTGTCGCCGTCGGAGAAATGGAAAGGGTATATGTTGTACTTGGAAGGCGGATAGCGCTTGTCGATGATATCCAGCGCTTTTTGATACGCCGACGAACAGATCGTGCCGCCGCTCTCGCCCCGGGTGAAGAAATCATGCTCAGTGACCTCTTTTGCTTCCGTATGATGGGCCAGAAAGACGATCTCGACCTTCTCGTACTGGCGGCGCAGGAAGCGGGTCATCCAGAAAAAGAAGCTGCGGGCGCAGTATTTTTCAAAGGTTCCCATACTGCCCGAGGTATCCATCATGGCGATGATGACCGCATTGGAATGCGGAATGGTCGTTTCGTCCCAAGTCTTGTAGCGCAGGTCGTCGGGGCTGATGCCGTGGATTCCCGGCTTGCCTCTTCTGCCGTTGCGCCGCAGGTTTTCAAGCAAGGTGCGTTTTTTGTCGATGTTGGACATCATGCCTTTTTTGCGGATATCGTTAAAGACGATGGATTGCACTTCGATCTCTTCCTTGTCCTTCGGCTTCAGATGCGGCAGCTCGAATTCCTGAAACAGAATATCCTCCAAATCCTCCAGATCGACTTCCGCCTCTACCAGGTCCTGACCCGGCTGATCGCCCGCTTTATCTCCTTTGCCCGGACCTGCTTGGGATGGTTCCCGTCCCAGAACATCTCCGATTTGGCTGTCTCCGTCGCCTTGGCCGACATGCTTTTGCTTGCGGTAATTATAAATGATCCGGTACTCATCCAGACTGCGGATCGGCACTTTTACAATTTGCTTTCCATCGGACATGATAATATTTTCTTCCGTAACGAGATCGGGCAGATTGCTTTTGATCGCTTCCTTGACCTTCTGCTGGTGACGTTCCTGATCCTGATGGCCTTTACGGTGCAGGGACCAGTCTTCTTTCGAGACGACGAACGAAAAGGGCTGTGATGATTGCGACAAAGAGGACCACCTCCCATGGAATATGGAAAAACGAAATTCAATCGCGGCTTAGGCGCGAACCGGCATATGGGATAGAGTTCGGCTGAGAGCCGAGGCGAGGTAAGCCGTTAGTTGTAACTAAAGTATATTCACAGGGGCGAGGGATATGTGCGCTTAAAGTAGCGGAGATGGCAGGATGAAGGACCCGATCCGACTTCACTGTAATGGACCGCGATATTTTGGCAGAACCGGAAGAAATACTGTCGCCAAAGCCCGAATGACGATAGTTAACGGCAGAATCGCATACAGCGCTTCCCATTAGAGATTGCAGGAGACAGACCCCGGAGCGGGTCCGTTTTTTGTGCAGCTTAATCACTCAGTGTTCAAACTTGTAAACGTTTGGTAACTCTTGGGTAAGCGGTTTTCATTATAATAAAAGAAATCCCTGCTAAAAGGAGCTTCTTCAATGAAACTTAAAGCTGCCGCGCTACTGCTCTCCGCCCTGCTTATACCCTTTTCCCCCTCTGCGGCATCGGCTTCCGGGACGGGCGGTGTTGCAATAGACTGGAACGGCGAATCCGTCCGCACAACCGTGCCTTCCTATATTGAGAACGGGGTTACCTTCGTATCCATCGATTTGATCTCGAAGCTGAATGGATTATCCGCAAGCTGGCTCCCGGACGAAGGGTTAGCCAGACTCTGGGTGGACCGCGGAGGCGTCTTCAATTTCAAGCCGGGGACCGGCTATGCCGACGATATGGACAAGCGTTATCCGCTGGGAGCGGTAATCGCTGTTAAGGATGGAGAGGTGATGCTGCCGCTGCGGTTTATCGCCGAAATGGCCGGAGCCGACATCTCATGGGATCAAACGAACAACAAAGTGTCGGTCATACAGAAGCGGATGGCCGTTGCATCCGTACCCGGAACCCGAAACCGTCTTTTTGCCATGTCGGAGGATAAAGGGGAGTACATGGGCATCACTTTGGAGTGGAACGGAATGCTGAAATCCTTTCCTTTATGGCGCAATCCCTACACTGTGGGATCGCCTCCGCAGCTGCTGGCCCAAGATATTAGCGGCGACGGGAGGCCGGAAGCGATTATTCTGCTTAATGCGGGAAGCGGAACGGGTGTTTATCTTGAAGAACCGCATGTTGTCGACAGCCGAACGTTTAAAGAAATCCGGATACAGGATCCGCTTGAAGCCGCCCGACAAAGGCTGGTTTCCACCGTGGAACGCGCAGGCAAAGATACCGTGATCCGTGTAACGGCGGACGGAACGGTCTGGGAACGGCATTTGGACAAGCAGGAGAGCGACGGGGAATCGCCAGGCGGTCTAACCTTCGGTTCCATCATTAAATACGAAGTGCGCGGCGGCAAGCTTGTCGCCATACTCGCAGGCGCGGAGGGCATAGAGAACTATCTCGGTGAAGCCGTTGTAACGTACACTTTGCAGAACGGAGCTTACACCGCCAAGTCCGTCTCGTTTTCTTTTTACCAGTAATTCTTCATCATCGGTGAAAACCATTTGCAACCTTAGCGCGGGGTGGGACGTTAAAAGGGTAAGTGTGCATCGCACGAGAACCTTAAGGAGGCAGAACTACATGAAACCACAACGTTCCATTTCGGCCGCGGCTGCTTTTGCCGTATTTTTGCTTGCCCTTACGGCTTGCACGGGAGATAAGCCAGCCGCAGACCCCACGGATGCGCCCGTCACGGCTTCGCCGACCACCGCAGCCACGGCCAGTCCCGAACCGACCACGGCGCCCGAACCGTCCCTCTTGCCGAGCCAGCCGGCGGACGGAGAGACGCAGGTTATTAAAGGAACGGGCATATACAATGGACAAATCGATAACCATTCAATAGAAATCCAGACGGAAGAAGGTCCGCTTGCCTTTGAACTCGGTGCCGGAATGGAGAATATGCCGGAAATGCTGAATGAAGAGGACAAGGTCGCCTTTGAATACGTGGAAAAAGAGGTAGCAGGCGACACTTCGATCAAGCAGCGGGTGCTCACCAAGCTGAGCGCTTCGAAAGGAAGCGCGGATAACTCGTCCGAATTGCCGCGCACGAAGCAGTTGGCGCTTACGCTTGAAGGCAACCGGGAAGAGAAGACCGCTACGCTCGCTTCGGGCGACGGTTATGCGCTGTATGTGTTCGACATTCTCAGCTTCGATCCGGCGAAGGGCAGGCTTTATCTGAAGGTGGATTCCGACTATTACGCCGATATCGAGAAGCTTCCAGCCGACTTCAACCTCGACTATCTGCTCCTAGAAGGGCGTGAAGAGCTGTCCAAGACCGGAGAGGTCAAGGAGCTTAAAGGAGAAGAGAGAGAACAGGCTATGCAAGGCACCCGGCTGTTTCTGACTGCGACCGGCAATAACGGGATAAAAAAGTATATCGTCAAAGAATCCGGCGGGCAGGGCTATATTATTAAAATGAATATCCCGTACGGCGATGCCACGGAAGGATTTCCGCCGCATGCCTTCGCTTCATTGAATTCGCTGGTGAACCGCTAAACGAAGGAAAGAGCGCACACGCTTGAAGGACAAAACGGCCCCTCAGGCCTTGTCTTCCGAAGCTTCCGGAGACAAGCAGAGGGGCCGTTCTGCGTTCGAAGCTGCATTTTTGGAGGAAGGCAATAGCTTCCGATTCTACTGCAGGGCGCCAGCACTCATCAGGACGACCGCAATGAGCAGCAGGAACACAAGCAGTATAATTCCGTTGATAATCGTTCCGATGACCCCGAATACTTTGCGCCTTCCGCGCAGGGCAAGACCGATGATCCCTACCACTACGCCGATGAAATTAAGCGCCGCTAGCGCAAGCACTGCCATGCCTAGAAACAGGAAAGCCCCGCCCGATTGGCCATTCAGCATGCTTGTTTCATTCATCGCGGGTCCGACCATGGCTCCGGCGACGATGAAGGTAACGATGTATCCCGCAAGTGTCACCACCCCGATGACAAAGGAGGCGATGCCCGGACCGGAATGCTTGAGCTTTCGCTGTTCCTCGGGGTATGGAGCGAAGGCGGAGGCGCCGGGATAGGGTTCGATTTGCGGCGTGTCTTTTTTCGGGAATTCATGTTCATCCATAGGCTTAAGTCTGCTCCTTTACGAATGATTTAACTGCATTCCGAGAGAAGTCCCCTTCCTCTACAGGGAGGGGATGAATTTCGGTCAGCTCTGAATGGAAAATTATTGCTCTGCGTCGCGATCATTTGATATAATCAGTCTTAGTTAGATATAAGGCTGGTGTATCAATGAAATTAGATTCAAATAATCACTCGGTATTCTCCTTAAACTACCATCTCATCCTCAGCATTAAATACCGCGAAAAAGTGCTTTCCGACGAGATCTCCGAGTATGCTAAGGCCATTTTTGAACGGATTGGAGAAAACTATCATATTACGCTGAGCTAGTGGAATCACGATAACGATCACATTCATGTACTTTTCAAGGCGCATCCCAACACCGAACTATCCAAATTTATCAATGCCTATAAAAGTGCCAGTTCTCGCCTCATCAAAAAAGATTTTCCCGAAGCCAAAACGAAGCTGTGGAAAGAGTACTTTTGGTCGCAAAGCTTCTGCCTAACTACTGTGGGCGGCGCTCCCTTGGACGTATTGAAAACCTATATTGAAAATCAGGGAAAGAAGGCGAAAACCAAATGATCCGATGTGTCAAAACACCATTCCACACCTCCAAAACGGATCTGGAACGTTTGTTTGCGTGTAACCGGATTTCAGCGGAAGTTTGGAACCAGTGTCTGGTCATCGCTAAGGACTATGCCCTACAGCACGATGGAAAGTGGATCGGGAAAACGGAACTTCAAGCGGCGCTCAAAAATCAGTTTCCTCTGCATTCCCAGTCGCTACAGGCGGTTTGCCATAAATATCTCTTTGCCAGAGATAGTGCAAAACAAGCCAGAAAGCAGGGCCTGCGCACCAAATACCCTTACAAAAAGAAGAAGCACTTCAACAGCAAGTGGGTGGATCAAGCATTCAAAATCGAGGGCAACACGATCTACTTAAGTCTGGGTATCCAAAGCGGCAAGCGCCAGCAGCCGATTAAAATCACCGTCCCGCGTATGCCGGAAGCGGACATCAAGGAAATCGAGCTGGTGTATGACCGGAAACTGATGATTTCCATGAGTTATGATGACGGACAAGCGGCAGCAGAGAATCCAGGCAGCCAGACCGTAGGCGTTGACCTGGGGGAAATCCATTCCATCACGGCAACGACCACCGAAAACAAGTCGATCATCATCACCGGAAGAAAAGTAAGAAGCATTCACAGGCTGAGAAACAAGAAGCTGGCCGAGATCCAAAAGCTCATGAGCAAATGCCAAAAAGGCAGCCGGCAATGGAAAAAATACAACCGGACTAAAAAATACATACTCAGCAAAAGCGAGCGCCAACTGAATGATGCCATCCACAAAACCACAAGGCAATTCGTAGAATGGTGCACGGAAAACGAGGTCAAAGAGACGATTGTCGGCCAAGTGGACGGCGTGCAGCGGAACACGAAAAAGAAGAAGAGAAAGACATTAAATCAAAAGCTATCCAACTGGAGCTTTGGCAAGATTCAGAAGCAGCTTGGCTACAAACTGGAAGCCAAGGGAATCGCCATAAAAAAGATAAATGAAAGCTACACCAGCCAACAATGTCCTTGTTGCGGTCGAAGAAAAAAGACGTCCACCCGAAATTACAACTGTTCCTGTGGCTATACTGAACACCGGGATGTGCATGGGAGCAAAGGGATATTATCCAAGTATCTGCATGGAGATATCCGTTATTTGGGCGAAACGAAAGAAATCAAGTATCTACGGATCGCGTGAGTGCGAGAAGTAGTAGAAGGTGAGTTCCCACCCACTTGTACAAGTGTTGCTTACTGAACCCTGCCGTTAGATTTCCGCATTCAGCGAAAGCAGATAGCCAACCTATGTGCTTATCGAAAGTAACGGTAGGGGCTGGTAAGAAACTCCTGCTTCTAAGCAAAGTGTAAGCAGGGGAGGTTCATTATGTATATGCTATTACCTATTTTTCACAACGCGGCCAGAAATGCAAGGTCCTTTGTAAAAAGGTGAACACTGGATTTGAAGGCATTGCATCCGTTATGATAGAAGTATTCGATACGCGTGCCGCAAAAGCCTCGTTATTCACGGCACATGATAAGGAGTTGTCAGTCTTTGCAGCGGACATTTATGACTTGGGGGGCCCTGCTCGCCATGCTGGCGGTAGCCGTCGGCGCTTTCGGAGCCCATATCCTGAGAGCCTCGCTCGATGAAAGGGCGTTGGCGGTTTATGAAACGGGCGTCCAGTATCACATGATGCATGCGCTGGGTCTGCTGATTGTCGGCCTTGCCGCTGGACAATGGGGCGAAAGCGGCCGGCTCCGCTGGTCCGGCGGATTGCTGCTTGCCGGCATCGTCCTGTTCTCGGGCAGCCTCTATGCGCTGAGTATTTCCGGAATCAAGGTTCTGGGGGCTATAACGCCCCTGGGCGGAGTATGTTTCATTGCCGGTTGGCTGCTGTTTGCTCTGGAGGGCTGGTCTCGGAGAAAGGCAAGCTGATGGAAGGACGGACGTTCCGCCAAAAGAGCGCGCCTGAACCTCACTGAGCCGATCATATGCGCTTAAGCAACGAGGGTGCCTTTAGACCAGCTCATGGTCTAAAGGCACCCTCGTTTGTTTTTACAAAAACTCGTCGATTTCATTCAGCCTGAACGTGTATACCTGCTTCTCGTCTACATGATAGACATTAATAGTGCTTGTCTCTTCGTCAAAATTTAGAATGCGGCACGGGAGCGACATCTGCTTGCCCTGACGGTTGGCCCTTAACCGGACCAGCCGGTTATCCCGGATAAACGCGCGAATCTGTCCGAAGGCGTCTGCGGGGCTTTCTATGGTCGCCGGCGGGGGAGACGCAGCTTTCGAAGACGAAGCCGGAATGGAAGACTTATAGCCCGATAGCTTCTTTAGTAGAGCACTTTCATACTTGGACAACGTTTTGGGCGGATTCAGCAGGCTGTCGATCTTTTTTCCCAAGGGAAGTTCCGATTTGATTTTGAAATCAGCTACAACATCGCTGCCGTTCATCAGTTCAAGCAAATATTGTAAAGCAAGCGGGTTGGTACGGGCATTAATCAAGATGTCGATGTTAAACAGATAATGATCGTCTGCGCTTAGTGTTTTTTTGTCCATAAATCCCCCAGCTTTTATCCTTAGGAATGGTTCTTTGTAAACAAACTATAACATTAAATGCGAAATAATTATATAGTATAATTTTAAGTGAATGGGCCTTTTGTCTCCTAATTATCCCGAGAAATCGGGACCAACGTCCACACGCCGTCTTCAATGCAGGAATACACATAGAGCGGGGAAATAATATGGGAGGTGCCTGTTGATGGTGACTTTGGAGCCTGTTGCGGTTGGCGATTATATCATGCTTGGCGTCGAAGTAAAGCTGCCCAAAACGACGCTGCTGACGATCAGCACCGATAAAGGTTATATTATGTGCGGCGCGCTTGATGTCGGATTGCTTAACGAACGTCTTGCGGATCGGGGAATCATTGCCGGCAGAGCGGTGGGAGTGCGCACCTTGGAGCAGCTGCTCGCCGCTCCGCTGGAATCCGTTACGTTCGAAGCGGAGAAGCTTGGAATCGTTCCGGGCATGACCGGATCCGAAGCTTTGCTTAAGATGCTGTAGAGAAACACACAGTGGAATGGGGCCAAAGGGCCCCTTTTTCAAAATATAAGTTAAGATGAACAAAAAGGCCAGCTCACGTTTGCAGGACGTAGGTTAAAATGGAAGCGAGAACCCCCATTTCAGAGCTACAAGCAAAGGAGCTGGTTGGAATGAATTATACCACAAAATATGTAGGATTGGATGTATCGAAAGAAACAATAGCGGTGGCGGTAGCGGAAAGCGGCAGAGACGCCGCCCGCTATGTGGGAGCGATCAAGCACGAAGCTGGAGCGATCCGCAAACTGCTGAAACAACTGGGAAAAAAGGGAGATCTGGAGATTTGCTACGAGGCTGGACCGACAGGCTACGGACTGCACCGTTTGCTGACGAGCCTGGGTGTGCGTTGCATGGTGGTGGCGCCATCGCTCATCCCGGTACGGCGTGGAGATCAGGTCAAGACGGACCGACGGGATGCTTTGCGCCTTTCGGAGCTGCTTCGGGCCGGCGAACTGAGCGGGGTCTACGTGCCAAGCGCGGAAGACGAAGCGCTGCGGGACCTGGTGCGGGCGCGGGAAGACGCCCGGGAAGATCTGCACCGGGCGAAGCAGCGGCTGCTGAAGTTTCTGTTGCGGTACTCAATCACACCGCCGGCGGGAATTAAACGTAGATGGACGAAACGCTACCGGCTGTGGCTGGAAGGGCTGAAGCTGGAGCAGGAAGCGCAAGCGATAACGTTTCGGGAATATTTGCACGCCGTGAAAGAAGGAGAAGAGCGGCTGAAGAGGATCGAAACGGGACTTTTGGAGCAGGCCGCCCAGGGCGCGAACGGAGCGTTGGTCAAGGCGCTGCAAGGGTTGCGAGGGGTGGCATTCGTGACGGCGGTGTCGCTGGTGGCCGAAATCGGCAGTTTCCGGCGTTTTCGCAGCCCGATGCAACTGATGGCGTACCTGGGGCTGGTGCCGAGGGAGTATTCGTCAGGGCAGAGTGTGCGGCGGGGGAAACTGACAAAGACGGGGAACCGGCATGCGCGGCGTTTGCTGGTGGAAGCGGCGTGGAGCTACCGGCACAAGCCGGCGGTGCGGGGCGAAATCGCCAAGCGACAGGAAGAATTAAACCCGCAGATTCAGCTGATTTCATGGAAGGCCCAGGAACGGTTGCATACGAAATACCGGAAGCTGGTACAACGAGGTAAGGCGAAGAATCTGGCGGTGGCCGCAGTGGCGCGTGAATTATGCGGGTTTGTGTGGGCGGTGGCCTGCGAAGTGGAGAGCGCTGCGGCCCACTAGAGTCATCTCCCTCTGCAACAGGCAGAAGCAGAACGTCCGGGCTGGAAGGCTGGGCCCGGGACAAAAGAAAAGGTTGGAGAGAATCCGCGATACATTCTTGCACCCGGGATTCATCCCAGGACGTGCGTTCTAAGTTTGCGGAAGCTCTCCATACGAAGGCTTACCCTGTGGTATCCAACCCACGAATAGCAGTGTGCAAGCCGACGACTGCATTTTTGTCCCGTGCCGAGCCATTTAGCCCCTGTGTGTAACTGTGTGCTTGACAGATTTGTTCATAGCAGACTGTATAAGCTGTGCGCTTAACATTTTGACTTATATTTCTACGAGAAACGGTACCTAAAAGCGATACTCGTATCGCCACTTCGGAAGCTTAAGCTGCTAAAAGGACGGCGAAGCCGTTTCTTCTTGATGATCAGCGTTCCGCCGGATTTTACATATATAAAAATGGGTTACGCGTTTGTGAAAAACCGCTGGTAGGGCGGGCAGGCATAAGCGGGAATTCCTTTGAGCATCCTACGGAAGTCGATCAATCCTGTATTTTGACAAATTTATGGATATCCGGTCATATTGTTTCGTCTGGGCGCACATAGGGGTAATTGGTCATTAGACAGCAGCAGGGGCCGGATCACGCATGATATGCCGGCTACATTTTGGAATAAGGAAGGGATTAATAATGGCTAAAGCAACGAACAAAGTAGATTCTACCTCAATCGAGCAAGTATTGAACCGGCAGGTTGCCAATCTGAATGTACTGTATGTCAAAATACACAATTTTCACTGGTATGTAAAAGGCGAGCAGTTCTTTTCGCTTCATGTCAAATTCGAAGAATTGTACGATGAGGTTACGGTGAAAATGGACGAGGTAGCTGAGCGTTTGCTGAGCATCAAGGGAACGCCGGCGGCTACTTTGAAGGAATATCTTGAGATTGCGACCATTCAGGAAGCAACCGGCAAAGAGGACACTCGCGCGATGGTACAATCGCTGATCGAGGATTTTACGACCGTGGCCGAAGAGCTGACGGAAGGCATTGAGCTGGCGGAGGAAGGCAGCGACCACCCGACGGCGGACCTGTTCATCAAAATCCGCAGCGACTTCGAAAAGCATGCTTGGATGCTGCGTTCTTACCTCGGCTGAGGGCAGGGGTTAGGCGATATCATTCACAGGTATTCTTTTGCGGACAAGCCTCCTTCGGGAGGCTTTTTGCATTATCAGACAAATCGCTCTAGCTTCTGGAACGGCTGTTTTGGAAAATATTTCAGAGGTATGCCGCGGCTAAGGAAGGAAATGTATACATGGCGTGCTTTTTTAGCTCTATTCAGACTCCGGACATAGGGTTTGGACGACCGCTCGCGGAAGCTTTTTTAACATCGGCCTGTCGAAATAGACCGAATACCGTTATAATAGAAACATAATCAGCCGAAATATTGGGATGGAAGGAGGGATAAGCAATGAAACTCAACCCTGTCGCTCTGAAAGAATGGGCTTCTGTCATTGATGTTCTTGCCGAGGGAGATCAGATCCTGGTTATGCGAAAAGGCGGCATCGAGGAAGAAACGAGGCGGTTTGAGCTAAAGAGCCGCTCCTTTTACTTGTTTCCTACCTATGAGCATCAGCGGACCCATCTCGTCAAGGATCCCTATCAATCATTCGTGGAACGTTCACTTGCGGAATATGATGCGGGGGCCGAACTTGTGAAGCTTACCGCCTATGCCGAGGCCGTCGATGATCTTGAAGTGCGAGATCATGAACAGCTTGAGCTGCTCTATCCCTATCATATGTGGACCGGGAATTTGGCCGAGGAGCGGTTGAGATGGAAGGCGAAGGAGCCTTTGCATGTATTGCTGCTCAGGGTATACAAGCTGGAGGAGCCGGCTCAGATCAAGGCGCTTCCGGAATATGGCGGCTGCCGCTCTTGGATCGAGCTTCCGTCGCTCCCGGATGGCGCCGGATTAAGTCCGGTTTTGAGTGAAGAGTCCTTTGAAGAACAGCGCAGGAGAATTAAGTCCATATTAGGGCAATAATATGACAATAATGGTGAAAATTCGTTGAAACATTTTGAAAAAATGAAAATTCAGTTTGTAAAGACAGATCCATTATAATAAAATTAGTGAAAATCATTGATAATCAGTGAGAATCAAATTATAATTATTTTAATTTGATAAGCACTCTAAAACATAATGCTGGGATCAGGGCTAACCTGTTTAAATACACATCTGATTTCGCAAATCGATCAATGGAGGGAATGAACGTTATGGCAGCAGAATTTGTCATTGAGGGTTTGAAAGCGACGATTGAGGGGAAAGAGATTTTAAAGGGGTTCAACCTTCAAATGAAGGGCGGCGAGGTTCATGCCATCATGGGGCCGAACGGCACCGGTAAAAGTACGCTTGCTTCTTCGCTCATGGGCCATCCGAAATACGAAGTGACGGAAGGAACCGTAACCCTTGAGGGCGAAGATGTGCTGGAAATGGCCGTTGACGAGCGCGCTCGCGCCGGATTGTTCCTTGCTATGCAGTATCCCAGTGAAATCGCCGGTGTAACGAACTCCGACTTTCTCCGCAGCGCGATCAACGCGCGCCGTGAAGAGGGAAGTGAAATTTCGCTGATCAAGTTTATCCGCCAAATGGAAGGAAAAATGAAGGAACTGGAAATGAACCCCGAGTTCATGCACCGCTATTTGAACGAAGGCTTCTCCGGTGGCGAGAAGAAACGCAACGAAATCCTGCAAATGATGTTGCTGGAACCGAAAATCGTCATTCTGGACGAAATTGACTCCGGTCTGGATATCGACGCTTTGAGAGTTGTAGCCCAAGGGGTAAACGCTATGCGAAGCGAAGACCGCGGATTCCTGGTTATTACCCACTACCAACGTTTGCTCAACTATATCAAGCCTGACTTTGTTCATATAATGATGCAGGGAAGAATCGTCAAATCCGGCGGTCCGGAGCTGGCGGAACGTCTGGAAGCCGAAGGCTACGAATGGGTGAAGGAAGAACTCGGAATCGAAGATGAGACCGTAGGACAGGAAGCTTAAGAACACCTGGAAGGAGGAGACCATAATGATGACCCAAACCATTCTTCCGGTGGACGCCGGCCGATTGAGTGAACTGTCGCTAAGAAGCGGAGAGCCGGAATGGCTGAAGGAAAGCCGCCTGAAGGCGCTGGAGCTTGCCGCGGAACTGGAACTGCCGAAGCTGGAGAAGACACGGATTGAGCGCTGGAATATACACCAATACGGGAGTTATAAAGAAAGCGCGGCGATTGCCGCATTGAACGAAGCACCCTCCTCCATTGCCGCAATTGTAGGCAGCGCGGAGGAAGGCAGCCTTATCATTCAACGGAATTCCGGAGCGGTCTATACTCGTCTTGCCCCAGAACTTGCGGAGCAGGGAGTAATCTTTACGGATCTGCAGACGGCGGTGAAGGAACACGGAGAGCTCGTGCAGCGCTATCTGCACACTGCAGTCAAACCGGAGGAGCATTCGGTCGCGGCGCTGCACGCGGCGCTGTGGAACGGAGGCGTGTTCCTGTACATTCCGAAGAATGTAGTGGTCGAGACACCGGTGCAGGCCGTATTCCTGACGGACGACGCGGAGGCTGCGTTTGCCCCTCATGTCCTGATCGTGGCCGACAGCAACAGCTCGGTGACTTATGTCGACAACTACGTGTCGGGCAAGAATGAAGCCGGACTTCATAACGGCGCCGTGGAAGTGTTCGTCGGAGCCGGAGCGAAAGTTCGCTTCGCCACGGTGCATCAATTCGGAGCGGATACTACGGATGTTACGTACCGCCGTGCCATCGTTGAGAATGACGGAACGGTCGAGTGGATTGTCGGCGAGTTGAACGACGGCAATACAGCCAGCGATACGAAGTCGGTGCTCAAGGGCAACGGGGCAAGCTCCGACGCGAAAGTCATTGCGGTAGGCTCGGGTTCGCAAAAGCTCAACTACACGACGCAGGCGCAGCATTTTGGCAAAAATACGCCAAGTAATATGATTACCCGCGCGGTTATGCGGGAAAGTGCCACGTCGATTATCAACGGAATCACCAAAATTGAGAAAGGCGCTACGCGCGCAGACGGCCAGCAGACGGAAAAAGTGCTGATGCTGAGCCCGAAGGCACGCGGCGACGCCAATCCGATCCTGCTGATTGACGAAGACGACGTGACTGCAGGACACGCGGCTTCCGTCGGGCAGGTCAATCCGGAGCAAATCTACTATCTGATGTCCCGCGGCATTTCGCGCGCCGAAGCGGAGAGACTTGTTATTTATGGCTTCCTTGCGCCGGTTGTTTCGCAAATTCCACTAGAGGGACTGCGTGAACAGCTGAAGTCTCTTGTGGAAAGGAAGTTGGGACAATGAACAAGGCCATCCGGGAGCAATTCCCCATTCTGAATCAGAACGTCAACGGCCATCCGCTCGTGTACCTGGACAGCGCTGCGACTTCGCAGAAGCCCCGGCAGGTCATTGAAGCGATCAAGGCCTATTATGAACATGATAATTCCAACGTTCACCGCGGCGTCCATACGCTGGGCAGCCGCGCCACCGATGCCTACGAAGGAGCCCGAGAGAAGGTTGCTAAATTTATTAACGCGCGCAGTACCAAGGAGATCATATTTACCCGCGGTACGACGACTGCTCTTAATCTGGTAGCTTCTTCTTACGGTCCTTCCGCCGTCGGAGAGGGCGATGAAATCGTAATTACCCTGATGGAGCACCACAGCAACCTGATTCCGTGGCAGCAGCTTGCCAAGAAGACGGGAGCGACGCTGAAGTTCATTCCGCTGCAGAAAGACGGAACCATTCTGCTGGAAGACGCCGAGAAGACGATTACGGACAGAACGAAGATCGTATCCGTAGCCTATGTTTCCAACGTAATGGGCGTTACAAGTCCGGTGAAGGAGCTGGCGGCGATTGCCCACCGGCACGGCGCGGTTATGGTGGTGGACGGCGCGCAGAGCACGCCGCATATGAAAGTCGACGTTCAGGATCTGGACTGCGACTTCTATGCACTGTCCGGCCATAAGATGTGCGCGCCTACCGGCATTGGCGCCCTTTACGGCAAGAGAGCGCTGCTTGAAGCGATGGAGCCGGTGGAATTTGGCGGGGAAATGATCGATGACGTCGGTCTTTACGAGTCGACCTGGAAGGAACTGCCGTGGAAGTTCGAGGGAGGCACGCCAATAATTGCGGGCGCTGTCGGCCTCGGAGCGGCAATTGATTTCCTTCAGGAGGTTGGTCTGGATGAGATTCACCGGCATGAGATCAAGCTCGCGGCCTATACCGAGCAGCGTCTTGCCGAAATCGATGGTATATCCATCTACGGACCGCGTAACCGGCAAGTGGGCGTCGTAACCTTTAATCTGGGGGATGTTCACCCGCATGACGTAGCCACCGTGCTCGATGCGGAGGGAATTGCGGTCCGGGCGGGGCATCACTGCTGCCAGCCGCTGATGCGCTGGTTGGAGGTTAGTTCAACGGCACGGGCCAGCCTGTACTTGTACAACAACGAAGAAGATATTGAACGGCTGGCCTCGGCATTAATCCGGACAAAGGAGTATTTCGCCGATGCAATTGGATGATTTGTACAGACGTGTGATCATGGATCATTATAAGAATCCCCGGAACCGTGGCTTGTTCGAAGATGACGCCATGAAGGTGGAACTGAACAATCCTACGTGTGGAGACCGTATTACGCTGCAGCTGAAGGTGGAGGACGGAGTCGTTAAAGAGGCTCGGTATGTCGGTGAAGGCTGCTCGATCAGCATGTCCTCCGCATCGATGATGACCGAGGTCGTTAAAGGCAAAACAGTGGAACAGGCACTCGACATGGCTGGCCGATTCTCTGCACTGATGAAAGGCGAGGACGTGACGTTCGGCGATTATGAAGATATCGAAGCCCTTTCCGGCGTTAACAAATTCCCGGCGCGGATCAAGTGTGCGACATTGGCCTGGAATGCGCTGCGCAAAGGCATCGACGAGGAAGAACGACACCACTAAATGAAATGAAGGAGGCATACCCCCATGGCCAAAAAAGCGCCTGAAATTGAAGAGTACAAATATGGTTTTCGGGACGAGCACAAGGCGGTATTTCAAACGGGTAAAGGGCTGACTCCGGAAATTGTCAAGGAAATTTCGGCTATCAAGAATGAACCGCAGTGGATGCTGGACTTCCGTCTGAAGTCGCTCGGTCAATTCGACAAAATGCCGCTGCCGCGTTGGGGCGGAGACCTTGACGAGCTGGACTTCAACGACATTCAGTATTATGTCAGACCCTCCGAGAAGCAGGGCAAAACCTGGGAAGAAGTTCCTTCCGAAATCAAGGAAACATTTGATAAGCTCGGTATTCCCGAAGCGGAGCAAAAGTTCCTAGCGGGCGTATCCGCACAATATGAATCCGAAGTCGTGTACCACAGCATGCAGAAAGATCTTGAAGAGCAGGGCGTTATCTTTACGGATACGGACACGGCTCTGCGTGAGCATCCCGAGATTTTCAAGGAATATTTCGGCACCGTCATTCCTCCTACCGACAATAAGTTCGCCGCACTGAACAGCGCCGTCTGGTCGGGCGGAAGCTTTATCTACGTTCCGAAGGGCGTTAAATGCGAAGTGCCGCTGCAAGCTTACTTCCGCATCAACTCCGAGAACATGGGACAATTCGAAAGAACGCTGATCATTGCCGATGAGGACAGCTTCGTGCATTACGTTGAAGGTTGTACCGCTCCGGTGTACAGCACAAATTCACTGCACAGCGCTGTCGTTGAAATCATCTGTAAAAAGAACGCACGTGTCCGTTACACGACCATTCAGAACTGGGCGCCGAATATCTACAACCTCGTTACGAAACGCGCCGTTGCGGAAGAGAACGCGACGATGGAGTGGGTTGATGGCAACATCGGTTCCAAGCTGACGATGAAATATCCGGCGGTTGTTCTGAAAGGACGCGGCGCCAAAGGCTCCGTACTCTCCATTGCGGTGGCCGGCAAAGGCCAGCACCAGGATGCGGGGGCCAAAATGATCCATTTGGCACCGGACACGACGTCCACCATCATTTCCAAATCGATCAGCAAGCACGGCGGCAAGGTTACTTACCGTGGGCTCGCTTCCTTCGGCCGTCAGGCGGAAGGCGCGAAATCGAATATCAAATGCGATACACTCATTATGGACAACGAGTCCACTTCGGATACGATTCCTTATAATGAGATTATGAACGATAACATTACACTCGAGCACGAAGCGACGGTCTCGAAGGTATCCGAGGAGCAGCTCTTCTACCTGATGAGCCGCGGTCTTACGGAAGCCGAAGCGACCCAAATGATCGTCATGGGCTTCATCGAGCCGTTCACCAAGGAACTGCCGATGGAATACGCCGTCGAGATGAACCGTCTCATCAAGTTCGAGATGGAGGGAAGTATCGGTTAACCTTGATAATTTAAGGTTTTCCGGCTTTCGGCCAGAGTTTTACCGGTTAATTCAATATCATCCAGATACGTGTCCGCCAGTGAACTTGACGCTCTTATGCCCAAGACGCTCGGACACGTATTTTATTTAGGAATACATATTTTAAATTGTGTTGAAAAATTAGGGGGAGTACCATGAGTTTCGTGTCTGTTTTGGGCCGGGAGAAATTTTTGTGTGTAATGAGCGATGGAAAGCTGCTCGGCGAGAACAATGAGATTTTGCAGGAAGACTATCAGAAATTTATTAATATCGGAAACAGCGCTTTTATTGCTTTCGCAGGCAGTCAAGGGGCTTGTGAAGAGCTTTCGGTTCAGATGCTTCCATACTTTGATGAAAAAACGGACTTTTCCGCAATTAATAATGCTTTGATCGATTTTTTTAATGCTGAAGATCCAAATCAAAGGGATGTAAAAGTAATGATTGCTTTTGGAGGAATAAACCTCGAAGGCCATATTGAGTTCTATACGATTGATTCAAAAACGAACAAAAGTGAGAAGTACTTCCCGGAAGGAGAAGATATTAAATTCTGTTTTCTGCGCAGCGGAGATTTCCTCAATGACCTTAATGTTAAGGGGAAAATGATCGAGCTGCTTCGGACAACGGGGGTTAATACGCCTACCGAGTGTATTTCCGCGCAAAAACTGCTGAATGATTATGTTGCCGACCATGATACTTCGGTTAATAAGAAGACTTCGAGAATGGTCATCAAAAAATAAGGTGTGAAAGCTGAGACAGAATAAATATTAGTAGACGCGAACACTTGTTCTGTGATAATATGGCAGTAGAAATTCAAACCCAGGAATGAAAGGATGTTGAAGGCATGGCTAAACTGACCCCTTACATTTTTTCGGAGGATGCTAGATCACAAGCTTCGTTTTACACTGAGGCGCTTGGCGGGGAAATTTTGGGCGTTATGACTTTCGCAGATGGTCCAGGGCCGAATACGGAGTACAAGGACAAGGTTATGCATCTCAGCTTTACGGCTGCCGGTATTTTGTTCTATATGAGCGATTCTTTTAAGCCGATCGAGCGGGGAAACGGGTTGGCTCTTACGCTGGAATTCTCTGCCGAAGAAGAGGCTTATGCAGCTTTTGATAAGCTTGCTAAGGCGGCAAAGTAATCGACGGGTTGAAGAAGCAATTTTGGGGAGCGCACTTCGGCCAGCTTGAGGACAAGTATGGGGTAACATGGCAAGTTACGACGGAGATGGAAGCGCCCGAACCATCCTGATGCCATCCGAGGCCTCTATGTCCGACATCTAAGAATAACAGGGTTAACGACGAGCGTTTCCGCAGTGGAGACGCTTTTTTATTTGTTATCGATCTTTTCCCAGGAAGAGCAGCATTTGTGAGAAAACAGAAGCATTCTATGAACACGGGTACCTGTTTAGATAGGCTAATCGGGGAATTCCAGGATTTAGCACAGAATCCGGCCATTTTTCCGCTTTGCTCCATTAAATTAGGAGTGATAAACTGCTTAAAGTCGCTAAAAATTGAAAGCGTTAAATTATGGAAATGTGTGAAATAAAGGAGGAGAGACATGGATGTTCTTAGGCAACTGCGGGGCTTTTACCGGGAGAGGCTGCATTTTCTGATTCTTTCGATTGTTTGTTTAGCCGCCGCAACGGCAGTGGGGCTGATTACACCAAACCTGCTGAGGAAGCTGATTGACGATGTTATCTTGCCCATGAAATTCGATGAAGTTCCTCTGCTTGCTCTGACGGTACTGGCTGTGGTGTGCGTGAAGGCAGGTTTACAGTTCGCACACGGATTTTTCGGAGGAAGGGTTGGGAATTATCTGGCCTATCGTCTCCGCAACGCCTGCTACGAGAAGCTGCAGTTTTTGTCATTCCGTTATTACGACACCGCGAAGACCGGAGATCTCATGTCCCGGCTGACCGGCGATCTGGAGGCGATCCGGCTGTTTATCGGCTTCGGATTTGCACAGCTGCTGAATGTCTTCTTCATGGTGCTCTTCGGATCAATCATGATGTTCTCGCTCAATTGGCAGCTTACGCTAGTGACGCTCGTAACGATGCCGTTACTGGCTGCAGTAGCTTTTAAATTCGAATCCCGCATTCATCCGGCTTTTCAGGAGATGAGACTTGCGCTCAGCGCGCTGACAACAGCGGTTCAGGAGAACGTAACCGGCGTGAGGACGGTCAAATCTTTTGCCAGAGAGCCTTACGAGGTAGAGAAATTCTCCGGACGCAATGAGCGTTATAAGAATAATCAGATTTTTGCAGCCGGCCTGTGGAGCAAGTTCTTTCCGATCATGGAGTTTCTGGCTTGCGCCTGTGTGGCTATTCTGCTTGGAGTGGGCGGGACGCTGGTCATTAACGAAAGAATGACGCTCGGCGAACTGGTCGCTTTTTTCAGTCTGATCTGGTATATTATCGCTCCCGTATGGGGTTTGGGCTTTCATATCAACAATTATACCCAGTCGAAGGCTTCCGGAGAAAGAGTGCTGGAAGTGTTGAATCATTGGATCGACGTCAAGGACCAACCGGATGCGCTGGAGGTGGATGCGGCTGAAGTAAAGGGTCATATCGAGTTTGATCATGTTACTTTTGCTTATGGAAATAAGCTGGCGGCCGTTACGGATATTGACTTTGAAGCAAAAGCGGGCTCGGTTATCGGCTTTCTTGGCGGGACCGGCTCGGGCAAATCGACGATAATCCAGCTGCTCATGCGGGCTTATGATGTCAATGAGGGCAGCATCAGACTGGACGGCACCGATATCAGGGAGCTGGGAGTCCGAAGTTTAAGGTCGCAGATCGCCACCGTGTTCCAAGAGACTTTTCTGTTCTCTTCCTCTATCCGGAACAATATCGCTTACGGGCTGAAGGATGTAACGATGGAGGAGGTCATCCGCGCAGCCAAGCTGGCACAGGCGCATGATTTTATAATGGAGATGCCGGAAGGGTACGACACTGTTGTCGGGGAGCGCGGCATGGGGCTCTCGGGAGGCCAGAAGCAGCGGGTAGCCATCGCGAGAGCTCTATTGAAGAACCCGCGGATTCTGATCCTTGACGATGCCACAAGCGCCGTTGATATGGAAACGGAGCATGAAATACAGGCAGGGTTTCAGGAGGTCATGCGCGGGCGGACGACGCTGATTATCGCGCACCGCATTTCTTCTCTCCGGCATGCCGATCAGATCCTTGTTCTGGATGAAGGGGAAATCGTGCAGCGCGGCACCCATGAACAGTTGATTCAGGTTCCAGGAGCTTACCGCGATGTGTACCGGATTCAATACGCCGATTATTTGGCGAGAGCCGCCGGAGGTGAAGACCAATGAGCCATGTAACGGTGAAGAGTAAAAATGGAGTGCCCGGCTCTTTGGAGACCGAAACGGACGTGTCGGCGCAGGAGAGATTTGTCTACAAGGATGACGACGTCATCGACAAAGCCTTCGACTGGAAGCAGTTTAGCCGGCTATTTGGCTACATGAAGCCGTACGCAAGACAAATGCTGCCGCTTGTCCTGCTGATGATGGTATTAGGCACGATCACAAAGCTTGCGGTGCCGTTCCTCACCAGTCAGGCGATCGATAAGGCCATCGCGCCGAAAGAAGGAAGCCCGAATCTAACACTGCTATATTTTCTGACGGCAGGCGTTATCGTACTATACATCGTTCAGTGGATTGCCGGTGTCTACCGGATCAAATACACCAATGTGATCGGCCAAAGAGTCATATACGATCTTCGCGCCGATCTGTTCAAGCATATCCAGAAGCTGTCGTTCAACTTCTTCGACAAGCGTCCGGCAGGATCGGTGCTGGTGAGGGTGACCAATGATATTAACTCTCTCCAGGATCTGTTCACGAACGGGGTCGTCAACTCGATTATCGACTGCGTACAGCTTGCCGGAATTATCGTTATTTTGCTGGCTCTGAACTGGAAGCTGGGCCTTGCGGTCATGGTGACGGTGCCGATCATGTTCTTCGTCTCGACCAAGCTCCGCAAGACGATCCGCATCGCCTGGCAGGAGGTCCGGATCAAGAACTCACGGATCAATTCGCATTTGAACGAGTCGATTCAAGGCATTCGGGTAACCCAGGCCTATACCCAGGAACTCGAAAATATGAACTATTTTGACGCCATGAACAGAGACAGCAAGAAATCCTGGGACAAGGCGTCGGCAATGAACCAGACTTTCGGACCGATTATCGAGATAACGGGCGGTATCGGAACACTGATTCTGTTCTGGCTCGGGGCGCACCTGATCCAGACCGGCAATCTGACGGTCGGCGTGCTCGTGGCATTCAGCACCTATGTGAGCAACTTTTGGGACCCGATCAACCGGCTGGGGCAGACCTATAACCAGCTACTTGTAGCCATGGCCTCTTCGGAGCGTATTTTCGAGTATCTCGATGAAGAGCCGCTTGTCAAAGATAGTCCTGGCGCTAAACCGCTGCCGACGATCCGCGGCGATATCAACTTCCAGAAAGTCTATTTCGAATATGAAAAAGGCCGCGCCGCGCTAAAAGGAATCGACCTTGATGTAAAAGCGGGGCAGTCGATCGCGCTTGTCGGCCATACCGGTTCGGGCAAGAGCACCATCATTAATCTGATCGGGCGATTCTATGACATAACGGGCGGCAGGATTACAATAGACGGCCAGGACATCCGGGAGGTCAATTTGAGCAGTCTCCGAAGCCAGATTGGCATCGTGCTGCAGGACACGTTTATATTCTCCGGCACCATCCGGGATAATATCCGCTTCGGTCGGCTGGGTGCCTCAGACACGGATGTGGAAGAAGCGGCCAAAGCGGTGGATGCCCATGATTTTATCAAGAAGCTTCCGGGCGGCTACGATACCGAGGTGGAGGAGCGCGGCAGCGCGCTGTCCATGGGGCAGCGTCAGCTGTTGTCTTTTGCCAGGGCGCTGCTGGCCGATCCGCGCATTCTGATCCTGGATGAAGCGACGGCGAGCATCGATACCGAGACGGAGTTGAAAATACAAGAGGCGTTGAAGGTGCTGCTTAAAGGCCGGACGTCGTTTATCGTCGCCCACCGGCTGTCCACGATCCGCCATGCGGACAAAATCGTCGTTCTCGATCATGGAGAAATTAAGGAAATGGGAACGCACCGCGAATTAACGGAACGGGAAGGCATTTACAACGGTCTGATCGAAGCGCAGTTCCGGTTTCTGTGACAAATGCCCCTGCGGCGCCTTGATTTGATAGGCGCCGCCGGGGCATTTTTGTAAGAATATGTAGCGAGTTACAGCTTCTCAATCTTGAATACAAAGCGCCATGTGGCCGTATTTCCGGAATACCGTCCGCGATTCTCGGTAACGGTGACATTTAAGGTTTTATTGATCGAGGATTTAAGAGAAGACAATTTGACCGTGACAGTGTCGAATCCGTCTTCGGGATATTTGTCCTGCTCCTGTGCTTCCGCTCGAAGCTTGATCGAACCCGTTGCGCTTACGGTCACTGAAGACCCTTCCTCAAGCTCCTTGCCGTTGACATAACCGCCCCACCACCACTCATTGCCCACATGCTCGTTCTCAACCAGTTCCGCGCTTACGTAGGTTACTTTAAACTTCGCTGCCTTTCCTGCCGCTAAAAGCGGCTGGGCCGAGAGGATAAAGGCCAGCATGAACAAAAGACTCACCTTTACCGCTTGCTTAATCACGTGTTGCATCTCCTTGTGAACTATTTTCTTCCAATTATAGCACCCGAATTTTACTAGGTATATAGAACTATATGGAAATAGGATGAGGTATGATACATTCAGGGCATCAGATTGAAAAGGAATGATCACAAGCCATGGACTGTTAACCTATCCGCCATAAGAAAATCGGTTGATCCGAGTTTTCCGGGATAGGAGCAGTATGCGCTTTTTTATAGCTGCAGCAAGTAAACCGGCCTTCATTAAGAAGGATGGTATCTTTGTACACAGCATGCGCCTCCTATCCGATTACCGGACAAGGGGGCTTTTTGTATTTTGAGAGAGTGCAGTAGAGGAGGGGTTAATGATGACAAATCGGCAGTATGAGATTTTGGAGCGTCTTCCAACGGTGATGGAGCATAACGCTCTATGGAAATCCGTCGGTTGGGGAGAGGTCGATCCGGAAATGACGGAATGCTCCATCGCAGGCTCCGTGCATGGCGTTGTCGCGGTTTGCGGTGAGGAGGTTATCGGTATGGGGAGAACCGTCGGCGACGGATCGATGTATTTTTATATCCAGGACGTGGCGGTTCTGCCCGAACATCAGCATAAAGGAGTAGGCCAATTAATCGTTGAGCGTCTGCTGGCTGATATCGAAAAGCGCCGGATTTCCGGCGGCATCGCTTTTGTAGGGCTTTTTGCGGCTACCGGAAAGGAGGTCTTCTACGAGCGCTTCGGATTTAAAGATCATTCGCCCGATATGACGGGCATGTTTGCCGTGCTGAAATGAAATAAAAGGAGCAGCTGTGCTGTGTCCATTATTCCATATAAATTTCTACGATTGCGATCTGCCGTTCCCGGGCCAGGTCGATGAAGCGGCCTTCGCTCTGTACGAGAGGCCGAAATACGTCGATTGGATTATTCATAATGATGATGCCCATTTCGCCGGTGCTGAGCAGCACTCTTTTTCCGATAAAGTTCGGAATCAGATGCTGGATAAAGGCTTGTACGAATTTGCCGTTCAGCTTGCCGAAGCCGAGATTGTGCAATTCCCGCAAAACACTGATAAATTCCTGCTTTGACTGAAACACGCGGGCTGTTGTCATTGCACTGTACACGTCCGCGATTGCGGCGATTTGGGCGTAAGGATGAATCTCGCTTGATACCAGACGGGCGGGATAACCCGAACCGTCCTCGCGCTCATGATGCTGAAGAGCCACGAGCGCCGTGTTCTGGTCGCTCATGGAGTTGCGGATGATTTCATAGCCGTATGTAGTGTGCCGCTTGACCTCCTGAAATTCCTCCGGAGTCAGTTTGCCGGGCTTGTTCAGTAAGGCTGTCGGGATTCGGCATTTGCCGATGTCGAGCAAATATCCTGCCCGGGAAATTTCGTAGCATTCCTGCTTGGTATAACCGAGCCAGGAAGCAATATAATAGGTTAGCATGCCGACCTGAAGGGAATGGTTGTAGGTATATTCATCCTCACGATCCAGCAGAAGGAGCAGAGTAACAATATCTTTATGCTGGTCGAGCGAATTAAGCAGGGGGTTCAGGATATCGTCAACCATGGACCGGTTAAAGCTTCCTGTGGTTAACGCTTCCAGATAGAGGGATTTAAAACCTTCAATACTTTGGTTAAATTCCGTATTGACCGTCTGAAAGACACGCGGAACCGAAGCGCTCGATTGAGGAGCGTCCTCAATGTCAACATAGTCCACATCATGCTGCATCAGTCTGGAAATGTCATCCTCCCGGAGCTGGGCTCCTTTGGAAAGCACATAAATGCCCCTCTTGCTGAAGGTATCGTCCTTCAGACAATCGCCGGGCTTTAAATCCGTGACGTGCACTCTCAAAACTAATGTCACCTCTTCCAGTTATTTACTTAAAGAATAACAAGAACAGGTAAAATTTTCAATGAAAATCAGCGGGGGGGAATAGGCCGATTGTTGCTGGAAGCGGGGTCCGCACCCTTCCATGTTTCGGATGATTCGCCTATGTCTTTCTTCCATATTGGCACCATGCGTTTCAGCTCTTCGATCGCATAGCGGCTGGCCTCGTAACAGGCGGCACGATGCGGGGAAGATACGGCGATTACGACGCTGGCCTCTTGTACGCCTACATGTCCGATGCGGTGGGAAATGGCGCAGCGCGCCTGCCATCGTTCCATGACTTCCCTGCCGATTTTCTCAAACTTGGAGAGGGCCATCGGAACATAGGCCTCGTAGTGCAGGGCCGAAGTCCGCTCGCTGCCGGTCATCTCCCGTGTCGTCCCGACAAAGACTAGGGAAGCACCGTGATCCTTGTCCAGCACTTTGTTCAGGATGTCTTCCGTACGGAGCGGCTGCTCCGTTACGGTATAGAGTCCATCCTGAGTGCTGTTCTCCTCCGGGGAGGGCTCTCCTCCGGAAACCGGAGGAATAAGCGCCACTTCAGAGGATTCGGTAATTACAGTGTCTTCGGGAGCGTATTCGCGATCGACGGCCACCATGGAAACGGCGATCTGACCGGCGGCTTCCGGATAGGAAGCGGACAGGAGCTCCTTGAGCTTACCGGCGGTTACCGGAGGCTCGGCTACGTGGAAATTCAGGGTCTGGGAGCCGATGACTTCAGCCAGCCCCGCGAAAAGACGAATGGAAAGTTGCATGCTCTGTTCACCTCGCTAATGATCATAATGACTACAATATACCATAATGTCTTTGAAAATGTTATGCTAGGCACTATAGACAAACTGCCTGCCGCCCCTTATGGGCGCGGCTTCACAGCCGGAAGGAGCTTGGACGATGAGGCCTGAAACAGGGCGTCTTACAATTCTTCATACCAATGACATTCACAGCCACTTCGAGATGATGAGCCCGCTTGCCGCCGCTATTGCAAGGCAGAAAAAAGAGGCCTGGAGCAGTCCCGTACTGCTGTTCGATATCGGTGATCATATGGATCGGGCCGCCGCGGAAACCGAAGGCACCTTGGGGCAGGCGAATATCGATATGATCAACCTTACGGGCTATGACGCCGTTACGATCGGAAATAATGAAGGCCTGACCTTTTCTAAGGAGATGCTGTCATCCGTCTTTACCGGCATCCAGTGCCCGGTCGTCTGCTGCAACATGGTGGAGATTGCAACGGGTGAGCCGCCGCATTGGATGCAGCGCCACGCGATTCTGGAGAAAGAAGGCGTGCGGATCGGAGTAACGGGAGCAACCGCGCCCTTCGCCTCGTTCTATTCGCTGCTCGGATGGGATGCGCTTGAGCCGGAAGAATGCCTTCGGGAACAATGCCGGCTGCTCGCGCCGCAGGTGGATATTGTGATTATCCTTTCGCATTTGGGCCTGCCCGCAGACCGGCGGCTAGCTGAGCGTCTGGACGGGGTTCATGCCATTCTGGGCGGCCATACGCATCATGTACTGGAACAGCCGCTGATTATTGGCGGGACGGCGGTGTGCGGCGCCGGCAAATTCGGACGCTATCTGGGGCGCCTCGATTTTGAACGTGACGAGGGTTCGGGACATTTCCGTTATGTAACAGGAGAGTGCGTACCCGTCGATCCGACATTCTCGGAACCCTCGGTCTCCTCGGCTGCCATCCAGCATTTGGAACGCGGAAGAGAAGTGCTGAGCGAGACGGTTGCCATTACCGACCGGCCGCTGGCTCTGGATCTCGGGGGAGAGTCCCCTTTTGCCAATCTGCTGGCGCAGTCGGTAAGAAGATTCACAGGGACTCCTCTTTCGCTGGTCAATGCCGGTCAACTTCTCGGCCCCCTTCCGGACGGAGAGATCACGACCGGCATGCTGCATGCGCTGTGTCCATCCCCGATTAATGCCTGCATTATGCGGCTGTCCGGCCAGGATATCCGCACAGCGCTTCAGCAGAGTCTGACGGCGGAGTTCCGTCAGAAGGTCATTTACGGATACGGCTTCCGGGGAGAACGGCTCGGCGGACTGGCAGTGGACGGATTAAAAATCTTGTACGATCCTCATGCGATGCCGTATGATACAAATATTGCAGTTTTTGTCGACGGACAGCCGCTTGAGGACCGCCGGGAGTATACGGTCGGGACGCTCGACATGTTCACTTTTCACATGGGATATGAGTCGATTGGCAACGGCGATGACGTTCGGTTCCTGCTGCCTCATTTCCTCCGGGATTTGCTGCGGCTGGAGCTGCAGCGTCCGGGAAGTCTGGACGAGTGCGCGAAGACCCGCTGGGAGCTGAGAAACCACTAGCGGGAGCACCCGTTCATTTCTCTCGGAATTTCAAATTTCCGGGGTTCCCGCACAGTGTACGAGCAAGCATCGGAGCTGAATCCCCGCATTACGGGGCTGTCTTATCACCCAAATTGCAGAACTGTTTAGGAGGCCAAATATGGACACAATCACAGCTATTATTCTCGCTATCGTTGAGGGGATCACCGAATTCATTCCCGTATCCTCCACCGGTCACATGATCCTGACGACCGTGCTCCTTGGATTTGACGAACAGGATAATTTGATGAAGACGTTTGAAATCTTTATCCAACTTGGGGCGATTCTCGCGATTGCTCTCGTTTACCGCCGCCGGATCCTTAATCTGCTCGGAATCGGCCGCAAGACCGAAAGGGGAGGCGTCATGCCCCGTTCGCGGCTCAACCTCATTCACGTTCTTCTTGGTATCGTGCCTGCGCTTGCCGTCGCTTTTGTCGCCCGCGATTTTATCAAGAGCCTGTTCGGAGCGAGCACGGTGCTGTGGGCTCTGGTCGCAGGGGGGATTCTGATGATCGTCGCCGAATGGGTCAACAAGCGCAAAGTGCGGATCACCGCGCAAGAATTGGATGACCTGTCCTACGGACAAGCTCTGGCGATCGGATTGTATCAGATTATTTCCGTGCTGTGGCCCGGCTTCTCGCGCTCCGGGTCGACAATTTCGGGCGGCATGCTGAGCGGGGTCAGTTACAAGGCTTCTGCGGATTTCTCCTTTTTGATCGCTATCCCGATTATGTGCGCGGCGTCCGGTTACGAACTGCTCGATTCCTACAAGGATATCACCGGCGACACGATCGGAATTTTTGCCATCGGATTCCTGGTTTCGTTTGTTGTAGCATATCTCGTTGTTATTATGTTCATGCGGCTGATTCAAAAAATCCGGCTCACCCATTTTGCCATTTACCGCTTTTTACTTGCCGCTTTCTTCTGGCTGTTCGTTATGCGCTAAGATCCGTTTTTCGCGGAGGCGTCACCTTTATCGACTCGCTTACTGGATGTAACGGTATAACTACCCGAGCAATCATGAATATTTTGTATGGCACCCAATTACCGTTAAGGCAGGAGTGAGCCCAAGTTGCGTTTGGTACCTATCAATCGGCTTCAAGAGGGGATGAAGCTGGGTAAAAAAATATATAACGATGAAGGATTAGTGCTGCTCGCGGATGGTGTGGAGCTTACCGGTCCGCTGATCAACCGCTTGGCCAGAATGGATATCGGTTATGTATACATACACGATGCGCTGACGGAAGATGTGGAAATTCCGACGATGCTTCATGATGAGACCCGCAATCAGGCGCTCAAGACGATACGTACCCAGTTCCAGGATATGTCGAACTCATCGGACATTAAGAAAGGCTTTTATCATCTCAACAAAAAATTTTCCAATGTCATGGACTCCATTCTCGACGACATGTCTTCGCAGGAAGATCCGATGATTATGCTTCATGATATGCATACGACCGACAATTACCTGTATGTCCATTCACTGAATGTTTGTCTTTATACTTTGGTGCTCGGAATCGCTCACGGCTACAACAGCGCCGACTTGAGAGTACTCGGGCTTGGCTCGCTGCTCCACGATATCGGCAAGACGCAAATTCCCGTCAAAATCGTCCAAAAGCCGGGCATGCTAAGCGATGAGGAATTCCGGCACATGCGCGCCCATACCGAGATCGGTTATAAGATTCTGAAAGAGGAGCCGAACATTCCTCTCCTGGCCGCCCATTGCGCCTATCAGCATCACGAACGAGTGAACGGGTCCGGGTACCCCCGCGGTATTCTCGGTCCGCAGATTCACGAATATGCGAAATGGATCGGCGTGGCGGATTCCTATGATGCTATGACCTCTAACCGTGTGTATAAAAAGGCCATGCTGCCGCACCAGGCGGTGGAGGCGCTGTACGTCGGTTCTGGTACGCTCTACGAGCAGCAGCAGCTGGAGATCTTCCGGGATCGTGTGGCGATTTACCCGATCGGCTTGAACGTCAAACTGAGCACGGGAGAGACCGGTGTTATCGTCAAAATCGATCCAAGCATGCCCCACAGGCCCGTAGTTCGGATAAATGAGGGTCCGGAAGGCGAGAAGGTGGCTCCCTATGAACTCGATCTGCGCAAAATCCTGTCGGTGGTGATCTCCGATATGACGGTTTAGCAGCGGGTATCTGCAAAAGAATCTTTAAGGGTTCCGTATGGAACCGGCCCCCATGCAGCGGGAACGGGGACGAAGGCGCCTCCAGCCGGAGGATGTCTTCGCCCTTTTTTGTTGCATCTTGCTTTTTGCCCTCCTGCCGCCGCAGAAGCGGCCTTAACGTTTGCGGAACAATGCGTTTTTTTAAAAGTTCATGGTATGATATAGGGTAAGGCAGACGTTTTTCGCGGTTTTTTTGGTTAATAAAGAGAATAAGCATTTGCTATTGAAGGAGTTATTGCCACATGAACAGGATTCAATCACCAACCTCAATACCAAAGGAGCTGTCGCCAAGCTACGATCCGTGGGACCCTATCTCCTCTCTGAGCCGATACGGAAAGCATATGCTTACCAGTGTGGAAATGACAGTCACCAATCTGTGCAATATGCGCTGCGAGCACTGTGCGGTCGGCGACAGTCTGACGACACGGGAAGGAGAATTGCTGCCGCTTGAGAATATGCTGAACCGGCTGGAGGAAGCGGAGCATCTGGAGACGATCAGCATTACCGGCGGAGAACCGATGTTCCGCGCGGATACCGTGGACAACATGATTGTGCCCTTGCTTAAATATGCGAGGGAGCGCGGATTGCGCTCGCAGATTAATTCGAATCTGACGATGCCCTATTCCCGGTATGAGAAGCTGCTCCCTTATCTTGACGTTATGCATATCTCGTTCAACTATGTGAACGGGGACGATTTTCATGAGGTTGGTTTTGCGGGCAGCGGCCATGCCGTGGCGAAAGAGACGGCTTACCGGCTGTATGACACGATGCTGGAGAATGCGCAGCGGCTCAGCCGGGAGGGCATGTTCATTTCCGCGGAATCGATGATCAACTACCGGACACACGGCAAGCTGCCGGAAATTCACCGGTTAATCGGGGAAATGGGCTGCCGTAGACACGAAGTTCATCCGATGTACGCTTCCAATTTCGCGTCTTCGCTTCCGGTCCTGTCGCTGAAGGAGACGGCTGCCGCCATTCAGGCCCTTCTGGACCAGCGGAATCCTGATTTGTGGATGCTGTTCGGAACGCTGCCCTTTTTTGCTTGCAGCTTTCTGGAGGAGGACCGCGAGCTGCTGCGCCGTCTGAAGTCCGAGAAGAACGTTACGGTGCGTAACGACCCCGACGGCCGAAACCGTGTCAATGTCAATCTGTTCACCGGCGATGTATTCGTTACGGACTTTGCCGATATCCCCGCCTTTGGAAATATCGCCGAGCGGAAGCTGGACGATATTTTTGCGGAATGGCTGAGCGAGCACCCGCTCAATCAAAAGGTGAACTGCCACTGCGCCGACGCCGGCTGCTGCGGCCCCAATCTCTTGGTAAAAGATATGTACTACCCGGATATTGACTTTAAATCGAGAAAAGCGATCACTCTGTAGAAATGGGGCGTTGTTATCGTGCATACGGAATTTGAGATCGGAAGTTTAGTGCTTAACCTTCTGCTTGTTCTGTTGCTCGTCTTTTTAAACGGTGTCTTTGTGGCCGCGGAATTCTCACTTGTGAAGGTCCGCCAGTCCCGGCTGACCCAACTTCAAAGCGAAGGCAATAAACTGGCCGGTTATGCACTCAAGGTCAACCATCGGCTGGACTCTTATCTGTCCGCCACCCAGTTCGGCATAACGCTGGCTTCGCTCGGTCTCGGCTGGGTGGGGGAACCGGCGATTTCGGAGCTGCTCGTGGAGCCGTTGATGTTCAAACTGGGGGTTACCGACCATTCCCTGATTTCCACCGTATCGGTCGTTATCGGCTTCTCCATCATCACCTTCCTACATATTGTGCTTGGTGAGCTTGCGCCCAAATCCCTGGCGATCCAGAAGACGGATGGCACAGCGCTTCTGCTGTCGGCTCCATTGATGTTCTTTTACAAGGTGTTCTTGCCGTTCATCTGGGTTCTGAACGCGTCGGCAAACGGGCTGCTGCGTCTCATCGGCGTGGAGCCGGCGAGCGAGGCGGAGGCTGCCCACTCCGAGGAGGAAATTCGCATTCTGATGAATCAGAGCGCGAAGAGCGGTGTCATCGACAAGGACGAGATGAAGCTGATGGACAATATCTTCGAGTTCTCCGATCTTTTGGCCCGCGAGGTTATGCTTCCCCGGACGGATATGGATTGCCTGTATACGAATCTTTCCGTGGAGGAGAATTTGCGGATTGTGACGGAGACCAAGCATTCCCGTTATCCCGTTGCGCTGGAAGACAAGGACCGGATTATCGGCTTCGTCCATATTACCGATTTTTTGCTTGCTCCTCGGGAGCAGCAGAGCAATTTGGCCAGCCTTGTCCGTCCGATTCTGAATGTGCCGGAATCGATCGAAATCAGCCACGCGCTGCGGCTGATGCAGAAGCATCATTCCCAGCTGACGCTGGTTGTGGACGAATACGGCGGCACGGCCGGCCTGCTTACGGCGGAAGAAATACTCGAAGAAATTGTCGGCGACCTGCATGACGAATTCGAGGATGAGCGGCCGGAAGTGGAGCACAAGGAAGGCGGCTACATCTCGGTCTCCGGCCGGCTGCTGATCGAGGATATCAATGATTTGACGGGCATTGAGATCGAGGACGACGAAGTCGACTCCATTGGCGGCTGGCTGTTCAAGGAACTTGAGGGCAATCCCGCCAAGGGCAAACGCAGAGTCGTCGATCATGTGATATTCGAGGTCGAGGAATCCACTCGGCTCCGCATTACCCGGATCAACATCCACCGGGAGCCGGGCGCTTCCAAAGAAGAAGAAGAGGAAGTCCGGGATCGAAACGATTAATGATAATGACAGCCCCGCACATTTATAATCTCAAAAGACTCGCCCCGCGCCTTACGGCGCTCTAACGGGGCGAGTTTTTATTTAGGCTTTAGCCAGTTGAGTGCGTGAAACGCGCGAAACAAAAAACCACCCGCTATGCGGGTGGAGGGATCAAGGGTTTGACCAACAAGAGGGAGTAGAAATTTTAGAAGGTCACATGATGCCAGATCACGTACACATGCTGGTAGCAATTCCGCCAAAGATATCAGTGTCATCATTCATGGGATATATAAAAGGGAAAAATTCGCTAATGATCTTTGAGAAGCATGCCCAATTAAAGTATAAATATGGGAATCGGAAATTTTGGGCAGAAGGATATTATGTGAGTACAGTGGGTTTGAATGAAGCAACCGTAGCTAATTACATTCGTGAACAAGAAGCACACGACCAGGCAATAGATAAACTGAGTGTAAAAGAATATGAAGATCCGTTTAGCGACAATAGGGGCAAAAAGAAATAGACCAGTTTAACTGGTAAGTGGAAGTGACAAATTACACTGAGCCTGAACAGATTTGTGGTCAGGCTAGCGTCTTTAGGCGCAGTTTGGCAACAGGGGGTTATACCCCAAGAGCAAACCACCCGTTGGACGGGTGGTTATGATTTTTTTTCTGAACATCGTCTACATACCGGGCGGACTACATAAATTAATTACGAAGATAATCCTCGGGAGAGCAAGATTTACGCAAAGCCGGGGAAAGCGAAGGAGGAATAGCCGTTGACTTCACAAGCGCCAAACTCCCAAGAACGCGTATATTCGGTTTACGTAGGGCCGTTCGATCCCTGTCCGCCGGTGCCCTGCAAGACGTATGTCGTGCCCCCTCATTTGTTTTTGGGCTTCCAACCCCCGAATCTGCCGCAGTTTAACCTTCCGGAAGCCTTGAAGATCGGCACGCTCTGGCCCGCGCTGTACAGCACGTATACACCTCATATCAGAGGAGGGAATTAGCAAATGGAAGCAACCCCCTGCGATCCCCGCTATTATGAATTGCTGGAGCAGCTTCAGACGCTTGATTTTGCGCTGGTTGAGCTGAATCTTTACCTGGACACTCACCCGACCGATCTGCAAAGCATCCAGCAGTTCAACCAGCTTATCCAGGAACGGACCCGGCTGGCAAAGCAGTTCCAGGAGCTGTATGGTCCGCTGCAAAATTTCGGGCGCGCGTATTCGAAATGTCCCTGGGAGTGGAGCGAAAGTCCCTGGCCTTGGCAGGTATAAACAAACGCAGAGGCGAAAAAGGAGGTTAAGCGCATGTGGGTTTACGAAAAAAAGCTGCAATACCCGGTCCGGGTGAGCAAGTGCGACGTCCGGATGGCGAAATATCTGATCGAACAGTACGGAGGAGCGGATGGAGAGCTTGCCGCCGCCCTTCGCTATATGAATCAAAGATATACCATCCCGGGTAAGGTCATCGGGGTGCTTAACGACATTTCAACGGAAGAGCTGGCTCATCTGGAAATGATAGCCACAATGGTCTACAAGCTGACCAAAGACGCGACTGTGCAGCAGTTGGAGGAGGCGGGTCTTGGCGCCCATTATGTCAACCATGACTCCGCACTTTATTATGAGAATGCCGGAGGTGTGCCGTGGACGGCAGCTTATATTCAGGCAAAAGGGGACCCGATTGCCGATCTGTATGAGGACATTGCCGCAGAGGAAAAAGCGCGGGCTACATATCAGTGGCTGATCAATATGACCGACGACGTGGATTTGCAGGACAGCCTCAAATTCCTGAGAGAGCGGGAGATTGTGCATTCTCAGCGCTTCAGGGAAGCCGTTGAGATTCTCAAGGAAGACGGGGAGTACAAGAGGGTGTTCTGACAAAATAACAAGAATGGATGAGCCATCCTCTTTGAGGAGGGCATCCGCTGGAAATAAATGCCCCGCTAAGTCGGCGGGGTATTTATTTTGACGTATGCGCGGCCTCATACGATTCCTTTAACGGATCGGGAATCCGGTTCGAGTCGGCGGCCCTGCGGTCCGATCGGTGCTTCAAAAGCTCGGATACCGTTACGACGGCATAATGCCGTTTGCGCAGCTCGGGAAGGATGATTTTGAGCGCCTCGACCGTCTGGGTACTGTTGTATACATAATCATGCATCAGGATGATATCACCGCTGCGCACATTGTTCAACACTCTGTTAACTATGCGGCCGACTCCCGGTTTGGCCCAGTCCCAAGTATCCTGATGCCAGGACCACAGCACTAGCTGCATGTGGTTCTGTTTGATAATATCGACGACCGCCTCGTTATACCAGCCGCCGGGAGGGCGGAACAGGATGGGCTTTTGCTGAGTCGCCTGCATAACTGCATCCTGAGTGCTGCTGATTTCTTTCAGAATCCGGATGGAGGATGCTCCCTGGAAAGAGGGGTGGTGGAAAGTATGATTGCCGATTTCATGACCTTCTTCAAGTTCGGTACGCAAAATTTCGGGATGACGCATCGCCTTGTCGCCGACGACGAAAAAGGTAGCCTTCGCCCCGTATTGTTTGAGCAGACTAAGAATTTCCGGGGTGAGCTTCCGGTCGGGTCCGTCGTCGAACGTAAGGGCGACGAGCTTATCCGCAGTGGGTACCTCCCAGACAATTTCTCCGTGTTCCTCGTAATATTCCCTGCTTTTTGGACCCGCCTCCGAAGCGGCGTTCGCGCTCCCTCCGGCAAGAGCTGTGGACAGCAGCAAGCAAATGGACAGTCGATAGACTCGCAATTTCTCATTCTCCTCTCGGCGCTTTTAAAAAACACTTAATTGTTGCACATAGAGCTAGGCTTCCTTGAACGGGCTCCGATTATACGAGGTTTCCGTAATGCGGCCCGCTCTTTCTTTTTGCACTTTAATAGAATGGATCAATAGAGTAGAATAGGAGGGATGCTGGAAAAACTGGCAGGTAAAGCGTTAAAAGAGAGGGGGATTTAGGTTGCGCAGACTCCCGTTAGTCATCATCATGATCCTGCTGGCTCTATCCATTCCGGCCGGGACGGGAACGGCGGCTGCCGTTTCCAATAAAGCAGGGGCTTCTTCCGATATAAGGCTGGTATTTGCCGGCGACGTTTTGCTGGATGGCTACGTCGGGGACCAGATTGCAAAATACGGAGTGAACTATCCCTTCGTTAAGGTGGCGCCCGTACTCAAGAAGGCGGATGTGGCCTTTGCAAATCTGGAGACGCCCGTTTCGACAAAAGGCGAGGCGGCGAATAAAACATTCGTTTTCCGGTCGAAGCCGGGCACGCTGGCCGGTTTGCAATATGCCGGGATTGACGGAGTAACCGTTGCCAATAATCATATCCTGGATTACGGTCAAGCGGGGATGCTGGACACATTGTCCTATCTCGACAAGTACGGTATAGGCCGTACGGGAGCGGGCAGAAATACGGAGGAAGCATTCAGGCCTTATACAAAGACCGTAAATGGCAGGAAAATCGCTATCCTGGGCGTAAGCCGTGTTCTGTCGGATTCTTCGTGGTATGCGGGCAAGAACAAACCGGGAGCGGCCTCGGCTTATACTCCGGAACCGCTGCTGGGCAAGATTAAACAGTCGGCCCAAAACAATGATTTTACGGTTGTTTATATCCATTGGAATCAGGAATTCAAGGATTACCCTGAGAAGTACGCCCGCACTCTTGCCAAACAGATGATCGACAGCGGTGCCGATTTGATTATCGGAGCGCACAGCCACTGCTTGATGGGGATCGAATATTACAAGCACAAGCCAATCTACTATTCTCTCGGTAATTTTGTATTTAACCGCTCTACCCGAGGCGGAGAGAAGACGCTGGATTCGGTGCTCGCGAATTTCCAGATTGCCGGAAACAAGCTGTCGGCCAGCATAACGCCGGTCAAAATCTTGCACGGCCAGCCGGTGTTCATGGATGTGAACTACAACAAGAAGATCATACAGTTGTTGAACAAACTGTCATTCAATGCCGTCGTCGATTCGAAGGGAAAGGTATCCGAGAGAAGTGCAGGCGCAAAATGACAGAAGGAGAAGGGCGGCCGTGTGGCCGCTCTTTTTAAAATATAAGAATGTTTAAGCCGGGGGCTTAACATTTTGACTTATATTTCTACGAGAAGCGTACTTGCGTCTTATAAAGACGCCGTCAGGCGTTTCTTCTTGGTTTTCCCGGAGTCTCTTGCAAAGGTGCTTGAAAAAAACATAGGCCTCGCTTAGTGGCGTTCTTTTGGAATAAACTTGCCAATCGCTCTGATTTTAGTTTAAATTAGTAGTAAATAGACTTGATTTTTGTCGAATTCGGGAAGGTTTGTGTGTTGAATTTGTCGATTGTTATCGGAAGATGTAGAAATATGAATTGACAGGAAAGTTGTGACACTTTACAATTCAAGTTAGAGCGTAATCATTTCTATCCGTTAATGGAACTTTCGCTTTTCTATGTAAATCATTATATAAAGTGTTATTTCAAGGGAGGATTCATTGAATGAAGGCAACAGGAATCGTAAGAAAAGTGGATGAGCTGGGACGTATCGTCATTCCGATCGAGCTTCGCCGCACAATGGGAATCGATATTAAGGACCCGCTTGAAATTTTCGTCGACGGAGAGAAGATTATTCTCAGAAAATATGAACCAACCTGCATTTTTTCCGGGAGCTCGGAGAATCTGATTAACTTCAAGGGCAAGATGGTCAGCAAGGACATTCTCGACGAACTGCTCGAGAGCTTTAATCAGGTATAAATTCAAATTAGCGGAAACGAAAAGATTGAGCCTGACCGCACAGGTCAGCGCTTTTTTTAAGACGGCGCCCCGTGAGAGCGGGAGGCTGAATATAATAGCGAAACGGCAGGATGGGAAGTTCCATGGGAACAGCCAACCTGCCGTTTTTGATTGCGGGGATATTTATAAGCTTTATTGCGGCAGCTCGAGAACATCCTCCAGCTTTCGGATGAACCTGGACAATGTCTTTTGTTTTCCATTATTATAGGGCGTGTAAATGATACTTGCCGGGAGATGAAAGGCATTTCCGGATAATCCACGGGAAGGGAAGAGTCATCCATGAGCAGAGAAGAGCTGGGAACGGAACGACAAGAAACGAAGCCGACGCTACAAAAGCCCGAGGCGATGGTGTTCGATATGGACGGCACACTGTTTCAGACGGAAAGTCTGCTGCTGCCCGCCTACCATAAAATGTTTGATATTCTGCGCGAAGAGGGTCTTTATTCGGGGCCGACGCCGCCGGAGGAGCGGATATTGGGCTGCCTCGGCATGCTGCTGTCGGATATTTGGAAGAACGTCATGCCGGAAGCGGGCGAAAAGGTTCACCGGCGCGCCGACGAACTGCTGCTAAGGCTGGAGATCGAAGGCCTCGAGGCGGGCGGCTCCTTGCTGTATCCCAAGGTTCCCGAGACGCTTCGGAAGCTGAAGGAGCGGGGCGTCCGGCTGTTTGTATGCAGCAATGGCCTGGAGGAGTACATTCATAGTATTGTCGTCGTACATAAGCTGGATGATGTGTTCGAAGGCTTGTACAGCGCGGGCGGTCAGGGTACCTCCACCAAGGTTGATCTGCTGAAGCTTCTTCTGGACAATTACGGCATCGGCAGCGCCTGGATGGTAGGAGACCGTTCTTCCGATGTCCAGGCGGGCAAGGAGAATGGACAGACCGTAATCGGCTGTGCTTATGCCGGATTTGGCCGCAATGACGAGCTTAAAGGCTCGGATGAGATTATCCGTTCCTTTGACCAGCTTCTGGAGCTGTATAACGGTGCGCAGTAAAAGAAGAGCGCAGGAGCGCAAATAAAACCCCAACGAAGCAATCCTGTCCACACGCAAGGCGGGTGGAGGCGATTCGCTTGTTGGGGTTATTTGCTGCCGGAACATGGCTGCGCCTCTTTACTCCTCGATTTTCTTCGAGGATGAAGGCGCCAGCTTGGTCCGGTATATCCATAGCGCGTATTCCAGCGGCTGCTTTAGCGCTTTGCGGTAGGTTTCTCTCTCGCCGGCCCTGGAGAACACTTCCCGGGCCGGTTTGGGATTAACCTCAAGCACATAGATCCTTCCTTCCCGGTCAATGGCCAGATCGAGCGCCAGTTCGCATAAGGTGCCGAAGCTGTCTTCCAGAAAAGCGGCGGCGTCCAGACCGAGCTTCTCGGCCGATTGTATCGCTTTCGCCGCTTTCTCGCTGCTGCCCAGCCACTCCTTCAACAGCGTTTCCGCTTTAACCGCATGACCGCCGCCGTGCAGATTGGAGGTCACGCTCTTGGCTGCTCCTACCCGGCCGGCTATGCCGGTCAGTGCCCAATTGCCTTGGCTGTTCTTCTGAACGAGCATCCGGTAATCGTGGAACCGGCCGCCGGGAAGACGCAGCGGAATACCCTGCTGAACGAGAAAACGGCCGCTGATGCACCACTGGCGCACGATCGACTCCAGCCGGGCCAGGGAAACCCGGCGGGGCTGAATAATCCGGCGGTTTTGGCGCCGGCCCTGGATATCGAACATCCCCCGTGGATCTTTCAGCCGCTCGATGCGCAGAATTCCTCTTCCGCCCGTGCCGTTGATTGGCTTGATATATACCACCGGACTGACCTTGAGTATCTTGTGCAGGTCTGCTGATGAGTGATACAGCAGAGTATCCGGCATATGTTGCCGGAAGCGGCTTTTTTGCGAGAACGTCTGGTGAATCGTCCATTTGTTACGCAGCGGCCGGTTCAGGAAGGTGAGGTGATTGTAACGCGAGCGGAATTGAAGCAGCTGCTGGAAGCGCACACTGCGCTGTATGCGGCACCGGTCGTAAATCATATCGGGAAAGGTCCGCCATTTTCGGCTCCATTCTCCCGTTGCCGGATCAAATACCATCGCATGAATGCGCTGCTTTCCACTGTCGACATCCATCGGCGTGAACACGAAGACGTCCAGTCCGATTCGCTTGCCTTCCGTGATCATTTTGCGATACACCTGTTTTTCTTCAAGCTGCCGGGCGTTGTTCAGATACAGGGTTAGAATGCCTAAGACGGGTTGAGTCACAGGGATTCACCTTCTTGCAATGAAATGGCTGCCCGTCTCAGTTCTGCCGCCTTCCCGGCCGCTTCTGCCCGCGAGAACGCGGGCGGGAAGGAACGCAGGTGCAGGACGGCCGCGCCGGAGGGGCTCCGAGTTAGCCCCACAGCGGCGAGGCCGGCATTGAAGCACATCTTCAGGCTGGCCGCATTGTCCGAAGCGACACGGCATTCGAGCTTTCCGAGACGTTCGAGCTGCGCCCGCAACAGCGAGGCGCCTATGCCTTTGCCCCGGTACAGGGTGTGAACGGCGATCACGCAAGTTTCTTTGCCGTAATCCGTCACAAAGCTTAAGGCTGCGAGCTGGCTGCCGAGCTGATCGCGGATGGTTGCCGTAAGCAGCGACGAACCGGGAGCAGACAGGCGCTCAGGCGTCAGATCTGCCAGTGTCATCCAGCCTTCCGGGGTAATCCGTTTGTCGGCATGGCGGCGGAGAAAGGCAAGGAGCGCGTCGCGCTGCCGGCTCCACTGCGCGGGGCCGGCGGCGTAAATGGAAGATATCCGCATATTGGCTGATCACATCCTTTGCGGAGAGATTGCGGTTTGGCGGGACAAGTGCTGGCTGTATTGAAAGATCCGTTCGAGCGAGAGCCTCCGGATGTCCGGTTCGTCGAATTTCATGGGCCGGGAATTGGCCTCGAAGAACCAGAGACCGCCCCTTTCATCGACGCCAAGGTCCATGGACATTTCGCCCAGCATATAGCCGGAAGCCCGCTCGATTTGCCGGGCGATCAGCAGGGCGGTTGAGGACACGCTTTTCAGGATGGATACGGACCGTTCGGGTCCGAACATGGCTTCAAGCATGCTTGAAGGCTCTTCGACGCTGCCGCCGCGCGGAACATGGGTCGTAATGCTGCGGGAGCCGGCCAGTCTTGCGCCGATGCCTGTAACCCCCCATCCGCCCTTGCCGTTTTTCTGCAGGAGCACACGCAGGTCGAAAGGTCTTCCCTTGCATGTCGCAAGCTCAATCGCCTGCTGAACGATATATCGAGAGTCGCCTCGTTCCTTCCCGATGCGGGACCAGAGACGTTCCATCGACGCCGCCTTATACGTGACGTTCTTTTTGCCGCTTTGGATTTGCAGCCGGTACGGAAGGTCTCCTTCGGTGTGATATTTGATCCGCATGATACCTTTTCCCGCCTTGCCGCTCTCAGGCTTGAGATACAGGCTGCTGTGGGTTTTCAGCATCGACGACAGCGTTCGCGAGCTTCTCAGCCGCCGTGTTGCCGGCACATGCCGGGAAGTGGCATGCGAGCCTTTCAGCCATTCGAATAGGCTCCATTTATTGAAAAAGTAAGGATTGTACAGCCGAATGCCCGGATGCTCCAGACATTCGGCGATTTTGCGGGCTACCGCGGGTTTGGCTTCTTCCTCGCGGGTTGAAATGCGGTTGTATACGACTTGCGGCGGCGGAAGCTGGACGGAGATCCAAGACTTGCCCGGACCCGGTACATACCCGGCAACATAGGGACTCTCCAGCTTCAACTCGCGCACGGTAATCACATAAGCGAGATAGCCAAGTTCCTTTCCTGTACGAATGATATCGCGAAAGTTTTTATGATTGCCACGGAACTGCCTGTTCTTGTCTCTGGTCGTCAATATGGCGATGACGGGTCGGCCGTCTTCGTACCTGATGTTCACATATCATCCCTCCTGCGGAACTTGCTGAGGTATAGGCAGTGCTCCAGTATATGCTCGATGGAGGCTTTGCCTTCAGCCCGCAGGGAAGGGTGGCGGAAAATGGACCGCCCGGGCTTGGCGTTTGCCTCGAACATCCAGATCTCTTCATCCTGGTCGATGCCAAGATCGAAGCCGATCTCTCCGAGCAGATGGCGGTGCTGGGTTTCCAACGATTCCGCCAGCCGGATGGCCGTTTGCTTCGCCCGCTGCAGCACCTCGTCGGCATTGGCTCCGAATACGCGTCCGAGTGCCTGCTGCGGCGTAAGGAGGGAGCCTCCATTTTTAAGATGGGTCGTTACGCTGCCCCGTCCGGCCTTTTTCGCTCCGATGCCAACCACGACCCACTGGTTGCTGCCGTTCTTGTGCATATGGAACCGGAAGTCGATCGGGCAGCCGTCGATTTCGATCAGCCGGATGCCCTGCTGAACGACATAGCTCTGCAGGGTGCGTCCGTGGCGGGACTGCAGCAGCCGCATCAGGCTGTCAAAGGTTCCGAAGCGCAGCAGCACGTTCTTGCCGCCCCGGCGGTAACGGGCGAAATATCCGCGTTTGGGCAGATAGGTCAGCCGGTAAATGCCGTGGCCGAGGCTTCCGGCGGATGGCTTGTAATAGACGAAATGATGGCGTTCCAGCATATCTTTAATGAGATCGGGGTCCGGGCTGCTGTGCGTTTCGGGCACATGCTGGTTGGCGAAGCTGTCGTTTTCAAGCAGACGGTAAATATCCGATTTGTTAAAGAAGCTCCAGTTGAAAAATGGGATTTTCTTACGGATGAACCGTTCCCGCAGCTGGTTGATCGCCGGCGAGGTTTCCGCCCGCCTGCTGGGCAGCCGGTTATAGATGACGTCGGGCAGAGGCACCATCTTGCGCTCGAACTTGCCGTTTTCCGTCAGAAAGTAGCCGTTTACGCGTTCCTGCTGCCAGTTAATGTCCCGGGGCATGAACGCGAAGATATAGCACATGTTGCCGCCTTCGCGAAGCAATTGCTTGATAAATCCCGTTCGGGAACCGAACGGCTGGGCCGAAGCAGCCGGACCGTCGGACAGGACGCCCACAAGCGGACCTAGCTGAACCTCGTCGTTCTGCAGGTTGCGCAAGTAGACGTTGCCCGTTTTAGGCACCTTGATGGCGTTTTGGACGCCCGAAGCCAGAAAAAGATGCTTTCCGGCGCGCTTGATCGGCTTAATCACCGCCGGAATGGCGTCTTTGCCGAGCCTCAGCCGGATGTTCCTCTTCCCGGACAGCTTCAAGCTTTTCATCAGCGCCCCCGATATATATACAACTCTTTGGGGCTGCTTGGTGAAATGGACATTGCAAAATGTGAGACCCATTTATGAATCCTCCTTAGGCACCATTGATATCAATCTTCCGGATAATCCGCGTAAGCTTTCGGCGCTGCGGGGAGAACGGCGCCGCGTCAGCAGCAGGTATCGGGCGTAAGAGAGAGGGTTTTCCGCCGAGCGCCGCGCGGCGTCTCTGTCGCCCGTCAGCGTGAATGCCGAGCGGCCCGGCTTGGAGTTCGCCTCCAGCAGCCAGATCCGGCCTCCGGGATCGATGCCGAAATCGAGCCCGAGCTCGCCGAGACGCCCGAAGGCTGCCTCCAGCAGCGGCGGAAGAAAGGCGGCGCTAAGTTCCACCTCACGCAGAATATCTTCCGCGGCCCCGCCGTATTGCTTCCGCAAAAAGGAAGCGGGATGCACCGCGGTTCCTCCGCCGTGAAGGTTCGAGGTAAGCGAACCGTACGGGCCAAGGCGGGCAGCCATTCCGGCGAGCGTCCAGCCGCCGCCGCCGTCCTTCTGCATAAGCACGCGGACATCGAACGGCTGTCCACCGCCGGTCAGCCGCAGGAACGGCTGCATGATAAAGCCCTGCTTGCCGATAAAGCGGTCGATCCATTCCAGTCCGTCGCGGCGGTCATCAAAGCCGCGGACGATCTCCCGGTTTTCTCCATCCCGGCCCCTTACAAACAGTCCTCCGGATGACGTTCCCCAGAGTGCAGCATGCAGGGTACGCTTTCCGTGTGTGCCTGCCCGGGGCTTCAGAAAGACCCCGTCTTCCCGTTCCGCGAGCATTCGCTCCAGGCTGCGCCGGCCTGCATACCGTTTGGTCTCGGGCAGTAGAGAAGACGCTCTGCGGCTTCGCCGCAGGATTTGATGGACCTTCCACTTGTCCGGCAGCCCTCTCGACCATTCCAGGCTGCGCGCCAGCGCATGCAGTGCCCGGGAGGCGTTCCGTCTTTCCTCCGGATTCCTGCAGAACATCCGGTTATACACAATATCGGGTGCTTCGGCTGTCGCTGCTCGCCATTCTTCGCCGGTTCGGACAAATCCGCTCACCGTCCGGCCGTCGTCCGATACGCCATCGGGAGTGAAGATGATGACGCGCAGACCGTAGGATGGAGCGTCCCGGCACAGTGCGCTGCAGAAGGCGGGTTCGGCCACCGGGGAACCTTTGACGCCTCGGCAGGTCAGAATACCGAGACAGCCTATTTCGGTCACAGGCATGGCGTCCTCCTTACAAACCGGCCAGGTATCGGCAGTATTGGATCATCTGCTTGACGGACGGTCTGATTTTGGTGTCGTTCAGCGGAGTGTTGTCGTTCTTGGACGGTTTCGAATTCACTTCCAATAGCCACGTTCGGCCGGATTGATCCATTCCGAGGTCGATGCCCAGTTCGCCGAAATGGGCTGGAATATTGGCCTCTACGCCTTTGGCTATGGCAAGCGCCGCCCGGGGCAGTTGGAGATTCGCGCTTTCCTTGGCGCCGGGTGGAATGGAGCTTTTGCCGACCGCTTCGCGAACGGTGCTGAGACTGCCGCCCCGCGCCAGATTCGAGACGAAATGGTTGTTCCCCGCGGTGCGGGCGACAATGGAGGTGACCCCCCATATCCCTTTGCCGTTCTTTTGCACAAGCGCGCGGAAATCGACAGGCCTTCGTCCGATCTCCATCAGCGGCAGACCTTGCTGAATCTGGTAGCGGGTGGTCTTCATCTTTGGCGCGATCGTCTGAAACAATTTGGCGAGGGTTGGGTAACTCTGCTTGCGGGTGCCCAGCGGTGTCGTGGACTGCAGCCGGTAGCCGCCTTCTTCTCGGGAAATCCGCAGAATGCCTTTGCCGAGACTGCCCCGGACAGGCTTCAGAAACACAACCGGATAATGGCCGCACATTCTCTTGAGAATCGCAAATCCGCTGAGCGGGTGGGACTCCGGCAAGTAACGCTGGAGGGCGGGGTCCCGTCGCAGCGCGTCGAACACCTCGGTCTTGTCAAGGAATTTTTCATTGAAAAAATGAGTGCCGTACCTTGATTTTACTTCGGCCAAAAAATGCTGTACGCTAGGTTTATTCTCCGCCTTGCGCGTCGTGAGCCTGTTATTGATGACATCGGCAATGGGCAGCTTCGATTTTTTCCAGCCCTCGTCATACACCCAGCCAGAAATGGTGGAGCTGGTGGTCTCCAGTGCTTCCGGCGTAAAGAAATAGACAAAGGCACCTTGTGTATGGCAGGCATTCGTCAATTCACGGCAGAACAGGGTGATCGGACCGAACAGCCTTTCAGGACGCTCGGGATGCTCCCGGCTGACGAGTACTCCGATCAGCGGTCCGAGCCGGAGCGTCCGGCTTCCGGGAATGTAGGAGGCGTTCAGAACATTCCGCGCCTTCCATCCGGTCTTTCTCGCCAGCCCCTCGCTGACGCGCAGGTTCTCGGATCTGGGGACCGGAATGACGGTGACCTCCTGACGGAAAGAACCGAAGGCAAGCAGGATTGGTCCGTGCGCCGGGATTTTGAGTTTTTTGATGAGCCGGTCGCCAAGCATGACGGCGTTCTCCTGCAGGATGCCCGAGTGCACCGTATGGACCGGGATCTTTAGCTTTGACATCGTGGATCTCCTTCCGGTAGCAGCGTGATGCCGGCTGTTTGACAGCTGAGGTCTACATATCATTCATCATATGGAGTCATACGCCCCTTGGTGATTGACCCATCTCCCGAAAGGCCCCTTATTCACAAGGAAGGCACTGGGCTAACAAAACTAAGTGAACGCTTCCGAAGCAAGTTTTGCCGACGATTACTCAATGAGGCTATGCTAACAAAACTAAGTGAACGCTTCCGAAGCAAGTTTCGCGAAGAATCCCTAGCAGCTTATGCTAACAAAACTTTTAGGAGGAACTTAACATGAACATCTACGACAAGGCGCATGAATTGGCCCGCGCAATCAAGGAAAGCAGCGAGGTGGCGGATATTTCCGCCGCGCTTAAGCTGGTGGAGGCTGATCCGAGCAGCAAGGAGATGCTGGACAATTTTCGCAGCAGCCAGCAGGAGCTTCAGGAACGGATGATGTCGGGGGAAATGCCGGCACAGGAAGAGATGGAGAAGATGGAGAAGCTGTTTGAAGTGCTGAATATGAACCTCAGCATCCGCCGCCTGTTCGAAGCGGAACGGCGCCTAAGCGTCATTATTGAAGACGTGAACAAGATTATTACCGGCAGCTTGGAACATCTGTACGGAACGGACGTTTAAAGGCACTCAGGCATTCATTTTTCCAAAATTAATACCAAAGAGGGTGCTTGCAGCCGGTAGACTCGGCGGCAAGCACCCTCTTTTATTCAAATATTAGAATGAATAAGCTGTGCGCTTATCATTTTGTCTTATATTTCTACGAGAAACGTACTTGCGTCTTATAAAGACGCCGTCAGCCGTTTCTTCTTGCTGCGATAGTTTTTTACCCAGCGGTCTCCTGCTTGCCTTCGATAATGCATAGCAGAATGCCGGCGGCCATGCCGAGCCTCCGGTCCAGCCGCCCCCGGGCATCATCCGAAAAATCGGCCAGAATTTTGGTGACGAACGGATTAAAGTTCCGGTGGAACCGCCCGCATTCCCTTTCATCCGCTTCAAGAAGATAAGTCTGCGGAATAAAAGGAATCAGCCGCCTGAGCAGCGCCAGGAAGGTGTTCTCCTCCTTGATCACCCCGATTTCCGAGTCGCCTGGGCCGAGAATAATCCACTCGTCCTTCAGGATCGATTTGAGTCCTCTGCGGCGCAAAGCACCGACAAGCTCGCCCGTCTCCGAATCCGTGACATCGTAAGTGGCGGACAGGTCGATCATATGGCGGGCTTTGATGCGGAGCAGCTCTGTGCTCATGCTCTCGTCGGTATAGATCGAAATATCCTCCTTCAGCTTGAACGCCTTGAGCTGCGAATAGAGGACAAGCCTTTCCGCGCTGTCATAGATATGGACCTTCGCTCCCAGGATGGACAGCACTTTTTTGCGGATCGTATATTCACTATGGTTGAATGCTTCATTCATTTCTTTAATCGCCTCCACTGAAAATCGTAGTGCCATCTTCTCATATCCGTCTTCTCATTTCCATAACTTTACACATAGGACCTCCGGCACGCAAACGAACAACTGGCCTGCCCTTGTCCGCTCTTCCCGGCATTTTGTACATCTTGTCTCATAATTTGGACGGCCTGCTCATAGAGTAGAGTATAGATTCGTTAGTGAAGGAGCTGTCTGAAGAGATGAGAAAAAGAAACAAGTTCAAGCATGTGGTTTACCTGGCGCTGGCGCTGGCTATGCTCCTGTATGCGCTGCCGAAATTGTCGCCTGACGGCCCAACTCCGGTGTTCGTGTTCGGAGCGGTGTGGGTGGCCTTTGCGCTGCTCGTAATTGCCGCTCACCTGCATTTTATTATCGGGGTGGACGAGGAGAAGAAGAAACGGCTGGAAGTGGTGCGGAAGGCGAAGCTGGAAATGTGGCAGGGAAAATGGAACGAAGAAGGACGGGCTACCCAAAGATTATAGCCCTTTTGGCATACGGTCTGTCCGGCATTGATCCGGGCAGGCCGTTTTTGTTGATTCGGGGTGCCTATGCCATCAAAGACCAAGTAATCATTTGACGATCGTACCCGATTGCGACTACAATACAGATACAGTGTAGTACAGTTTTGGGTTCGGAGGTGTAACAGTTGGACAATCAAGGCGATGCAGTCACAAAGCACGAACAGCTGCTGCAGCATATTGAAAACTTAAAGGTGGGCGTTAAAATATCGGTCCGGAAGCTGGCGAAGGAAATGGCTGTCAGCGATGGAACGGCTTACCGGGCGGTCAAGGAAGCGGAGAACTTGGGGATTGTTATTACCAAGGAGCGTATTGGAACTGTCCGGGTGGAAAAGAAGCCCAGGGGTATCTCAGAGCAGCTTACGTTCGGCGATGTGGTTGACATTGTTGAGGGACATGTGCTTGGAGGGGCGAACGGACTGGACAAGCCTTTGCATAAATATATAATCGGCGCCATGAAGATCGATGCCATGATCCGCTATATCGATGCGGACAGCCTGCTGATCGTCGGCAACCGCGACGACGTGCATTCGCTGGCGCTGGAGCAGGGCGCGGGCGTGCTTGTGACCGGTGGCTTCGGGACCAGCCGCGAGGTCAAGGAGCTGGCGGACAAGCTTGATCTTCCGGTCATCTCATCGCGCCACGATACCTTCACCGTAGCCTACATGATCAACCGCGCGATTTTTGACCGGTTAATCAAGAAAAAGATTATGCTTGTCGAGGATATTGTCGACCGTAAACCGCGGATCAATACGCTGAAAATATCCAGCACGATCGGTGAGCTGCTCCGTTTGTCCAAGGAGAGCGGAGAGCAGCGCTTTCCCGTTACCGATGAATGGAACCGCGTTATCGGCATCGTCGGCCGCCGCGATGTTGAGGATCTGCCGGAGGACCAAACGATCGAGAAGATGATGATCCGCGGTCCGGTCACGGCCGGTCTGCAGACGTCGCTTGCCTCGGCGGCCCAGATCATGATGTGGGAAGGCATCGACTTCCTGCCCATTATCGACCGCAACCGCAAGCTGGTAGGATCGCTTACCCGCAAGGAGGTTCTGCAGAGCTTAAGGGACGTGCGCAATCAGCCGCAGCTTGGGGAGACCTTCGACCATCTTATCTGGAACGGGTTTGCCGAGGAGCGGGACGAGGAGGGCAAGCTGTTTTTTCACGGCTTTATTACCCCGCAGATGGCGACGGATCTGGGCACCATCTCCGAAGGGGTTATTTCGACGCTGATGATGCATGCCGCTTTCAAGGCGGCCAAGGATATAACGGGAAACGATCATGTGCTGGACAATATGTCCACCTATTTTGTACGGCCGGTCCAGATCGAGGACTCCGTTATCGTTACGCCGAGGCTGCTGGAAAGCAGCCGACGGACCTGCAAGCTGGAAATCGAGATCAGCCATCACGACAGCCTGGTCGCCAAATCCGTATTGATGCTGCAATCGATCGATCACAGATAAGGCCAGACTTAGAGATTGCTCCGCCGGGACTCCGCTGGGCCGGAAAGGTGAATAGGACTTCGTCATTTTAAAGGGCTTCGTCCTTTATGACGAAGTCCTTTTTATTTCTTCAACCCTCTAAAGGATTAGGGTGACGGTATCTCCTTGGAGGATGCCCTTGGGCCAAAAGTTGACATTTCTTGCATCTTTATTGCAAACGGAAAACCGATTATTTAGAATTGGAACAAAGTAAGAGCGGTTTTCAGAAAATTTCCCATCAGCTTTTCCTTCTACACGTAGAAAAGCCTGTTCGTTGCCGGTTTCGGCTATCCGTTAAAGCAAGATATGGAACGGCCCACATTTACCAGCGGGAAGGGATGAAGAAATGAAAAGAATCATGATTCACGCGTACACCAAATTCAATCTGGGCGACGATCTCTTCGTCAAGCTGCTATGCGAGAGGTATCCGGAAACCCACTTTGTTCTCCCCGCCCGGAGCGAGTACAAGCAGTGCTTCGCATCCCTGTCCAACCTTACACTATATCCGATCGAATCGATTTGGGCTCGTGGAATCCGAAAGCTTCTCAAGAAATTTAATGGCACCGAGTTTCAGAATATCCTGCTGAAGAGACTGGCCCGGCGCTGCGACGGCGTCGTCCAGATCGGGGGTTCGGTATTTATGCAGGGGGCTAGATGGAAGGAGGATTACGCTTGGAAGCTGGACGTTTTCGACAGCAGAAAACCGTTCTTTGTCCTCGGCGCCAACTTTGGACCGTACAAGGACGAAGCGTTTTACGTCAAGCATAGAGAGCTGTTCTCCACGTACACCGATATCTGTTTTCGGGACCGGTACTCCTACGACCTGTTCAAGGATCTGGGCAACGTGAGGCTGGCGCCGGACATTATTTTCCAGCACGCCAAGCCGGATAACCTGAGGAACGGGAAATATGTAGTCATTTCCGTCATCAAGCCCTCGGACCGCGAAAGCCTTAAAGACCTCGATGCGATGTATTACAACAAAATAAAAGAGATCGCCGTCGCTTTCGTCGAAGAAGGGTACGGGGTGAAGCTGATGTCTTTCTGTGAGTATGAAGGGGACGAGGAAGCGGTCAAAGCCATCCATTCTTTAATTCCTCAGGTGTACGCCGACCGTGTGGAACCCTATTTTTACCGGACCAACCTGGAGGAAGCCGTCGGACTTTTGGCCTCTTCCGGCATGATCGTCGCAACGCGGTTCCACGCCATGATTCTCGGCTGGGTGTTCGGCAAGCCCGTGTTTCCCATCGCCTACAGCGAGAAGACGACCAACGTCATGAACGACGCCGGTTTTACGGGTGCCTATGCCGATCTCAAAACGATGGAGTCCTTGGAACCGGAAGCGGTTGTCCGGAGCTTGGACACAAACCGGCTGAACGTCTCCGTTCTGGCTAGACAGGCCGAGCGGCATTTCGAAAAGCTGGACAATTATTTGGGGAAAAACAAAAATGCCAAAGAAGCTTCGGCAGCCATAAATCCCGGCGTCTTTGCAAGGAGGGGCCATGAAAGCTAAACGGAGCATTCTTAACCTCGTCTTCGGTTTGGGCAGCCAGCTGATTACGATCGTTCTCAGCATTTTCATTCCCCGGCTGATCATGGTCCATTACGGGTCGGAGGCAAACGGGCTTGTGTCTTCCGTTGTCCAAATCATCGCATACCTGGCTCTGCTGGAAGCGGGCGTTGGCGCGGCTTCGCTGCAGGCGTTGTACAAGCCGATCTCTAAAAATGACCGTGAAGGCATTAACTCCATCCTTTCGGCTACCGCCATGTATTACAAAAAAACGGGCTTTTACTATCTGCTCTCAGTTATCGCCATTGCGGTGGTTTACCCGTTCGCGGTCAAATCGGAGCTTGGCATGTGGCAGGTTATGGGCATTGTTCTGTTCAACGGCCTGGGCGGGGCCATCAATTACTACTATCAGGGCAAATTCAGGGTGTACCTGCTCGCCGAAGGAAAAAGCTATGTCGATACCTCGGTCGTCACCGTCGGCAATATTATCAACAACCTGGTGCGGATCGTCCTGCTGATGCAGAGCGTGGATATCGTGCTTGTGCAGGCTTCCTATTTTGCCGTGACGATGCTTCAGATGGTCGCTTTCCATATCTACAAGAAACGGCATTATAAATGGCTGGATTTCAACAAAGAGCCGGATCTTGCGGCCATCAACCAGAAAAATTTCGTGCTGGTCCACGAGCTGTCCTATATGATTTTTCGGAACACGGACGTGCTGGTGCTGACCTTTTTCACCAATCTGAAAATCGTCAGCGTCTACGTGATGTACAACATGATCTTTACCATTATCGACAACATCGTTAATACGGTAAATACAAGTGTCAGATTCGCTTTGGGGCAGAGCTATCATGAAGGACGAAGCCGATTCATCAAGCTATACGACGCTTACGAGCTGTACTTCATGGCTTTTGTCTTCTCGCTGCTGACCATTGCCTATATTCTGATCCTGCCGTTCATCACGCTGTACACATCCGGCGTCAATGACGTCAATTATGTGCTGTACTGGATTCCGATCCTGTTCGTGGCCCAAAAGCTGCTGATCAACGCGCGTTCTTCCGCCAACAATGTCATCAATATCGCCGGCCATTTCAAAAACACGCTGAGCCGTTCGCTGCTGGAATCGGGCATCAATCTCGGCGCTTCACTGATTCTGGTGAACTTTATGGGCATCTACGGCGTGCTTCTTGGCACGGTGGCCGCGCTGGTGTACCGTTCCACGGATATCATCTTTTATGCCAACCGGAAATTGATGAATCGCAGTCCATGGATCACGTTCCGGAGATGGCTCACGAATATTGCCGTATTAGCGGGTATTGTGTATCTGAACAACCTGGTAAACTATTCATTCGATTCCTACCTTTCAATTATTTTGGGGGCATTCGTCCTTGGTATCATCATTTTGCCGCTCTATATTGCCGTGGCTTCGCTGCTTGAACGCGAGGTATTTATGTACAGTCTCGGACTGTTCAGGGGCCTGGGCGTAAAGATGAGGGCCAAGTTCGTTCCCGGCAAGGTCAAGGTCAGCGGTTGACATCGAAAAATAGAGTATCGCTGCATTAAAGATCGCGACTGGAGGAATGGGAATGGTTCAACAAGAGGATATGCGGCAAGTCTGCCGCAGGTTTATGGACAGCGTGAGCCGGGAAATCGGCGGTGGTCCGGCAACGGAAGAAGAGGTGTTCGGAAAATGCCGGACGCTCGCGGAGCGGGAGCAGCCGGAGTCGCGGGAAGCGCTGACGGCGCTGTCGCGGATTATCGCCCGCCAGGCTGCGGGCAAGGATGCCGCGGAGGTTCTCCGCTTCTACCTGGACAGCCAGTTCGGGTTAAGCGATTCGGAAGAGGCCGGCCTGCTGGAGGAAAAGCTCGGGGCGCTGCATAGCAGCGCCGGGTCTGCTTCGGCGGAGGGTGCCGTGGTCGGCGCCGAATCCGGCGGCGTGCCCAAAATCAGCGTCATTATTACTACGTATAACCGCAAACCGTTCCTGCGCCAGGCAGTGGAAAGCATCCTGGCCCAGAATTATCCGAATAAAGAAATTGTCGTAATCGACGACGCCTCAACGGATGGCACTGAGGTTATGATGGAGGAGTGCTTCGGAGACGAGCCGCGCGTCATTTACATGCGGAATGAGACCAACAAGGGACCTGGCGCGAACCGGCTTGCGGCTTTTACCGCTCACGGAGATGGGGAATACATTCTTTTCCTCGATGACGACGATTATTTGATCGACAGCGGATATTTCAGCAGGGCTGCGGCTTTTCATCAGAGCCGTCCCGGTCTTTCCTTCGTGGCCGCCAACGTCTTTCTTGAATATTCCGCGTCGCAGCGGCTGCAGCTTCAGGAGATCGGGCTTTCCGAGGTGACCGACCGGCGCGCCTATTTTCTGAATTTCGAGCGTCCCGGCTACGGGAAGCCGGCTTCCACGCTGACTACCCTGTTCAGGCGGGAAGCTCTGATCGACATGGATATTCTTCATATGAATATGGTGAACGACGCGTCCATCTATCTGCGTTCCCTGCTGGTCGGCGACGCCGGGTTCATCGATGCGGTGGCCGGCGTATACCGGATTCACGGGAATAACATTACCTTTAATCTTTCCCGGGATTTTCTGGTGCGGAATCTGGAAGAGAAGCGCAGCATCCGCAACCTGGCCGTCGAGCGGTACAACTACAAGAAGAAGGAAATGACCGGCTGGTTCAACAACACCGCTTACGATACGATCGTCTATTATCTTCGGAACTCGGCCAAATCGAAGGAAGATTACACATACATGTATCAATGGACGCGCAGCAACTGCCCGGATATATACGGGAAGGTGAAGCAGGAATTCAGGGTGCGGTTGATCAAAAAGCAGATTCTCCAGGTTCCCTTGATCCGAAAGCTGATTGGACGCTGACCGGCAGGAGAACAACAAACAGCCTTCTTGTCCCGAAAGGGAAGAAGGCTGTTTGAGCCGGTTATAAATCCCGTACGCCGCTTGCGGATTGCTTACTTCTGAGGCCGGGACTTCCCCAGACGGCTGTAATAGCCGTAGCTGCGCAGCCCGGAGAACACGTTGAAGGCGCCCAGTACGAGAAATACCGCTTCCACCACGATGCTGATCGTGGAGCCCCGGAACAGAAACATCGACATTAGAGCCAGCAGAACGAGCATCGATCCGAGCAAAATATTCATGACCGCCCGTTTCAGCCCCCGCTCGCCGGGAGTTGCGGCGCGGCGGAAGGAGGCGCTGTAAAAGGCGGCGCCGAGGACGGAGAGCGTCAGCAGGAGAAACAGGAGATATTTGATAAACAGGATCATGGGCGCACCCCTTTAGGCTTCGTCTGCCGCCTCAAAGCTCTTGCCCGGCCGACGGCGAACTAAAGCGTTTTCTTCCCGTATTGTAGCATGTTTTTTCGGGTCTGCCCACGGAATCATGCCTTTTTACCCGCGATTGTTCGGCGTGATCTCCACCCATATTTGCAGGACGCCCTCCATGACAAGCATCGTTCGAATGCGGACCGCATATTCCATGTCGCGCACAATGTATACCTTGCCGCTCAGCAGAAGACGGGCCATCTTGCTGTCCTCGTCGATGTCGAAGACGCTGCGGCCGCGCATCGGCGCGAGGTCGCCGCTCATTTTGAGGATAATCTCCTTTACGGTTGCCGGATCCAGCCCGTTTGTGGTTTCCCTTGATCCGCCGCTTTCGGACCGGATTTTGATTTCCTTGATGACCGTCGAGCTGTTTTTGTATTTTTTCAGGGTCAGAATATCCTTTTCATACTGCTCCACCTGCACGCGCAGGCCCTGATTATCCAGCCAGAGCGCGCTGAAGCCCATATGGAAAATCGCGTTGTACACCGCGCTGCCGACGATCATCCCCAGCACAAAAATGGCCGACACCTTGGAGAACCGGCGAAACTGCTGAAAGGGCGGAACCCTCATGGCGTTACCCCCTGCTGCATACCCATTTGACGAGCTCGCTGCCCATATGCGCCCCCAGAAAAGCAAAGACCAGATATAGTATCTGCTTGATGGCCGGGGACAGATTGCCGCCCAGCATATTGCTTTCAATGACCCGCATCGGGTCGATCGTCCCGCCTACGGCGGCGGCCAGCGCCCAGATTTTGATCCGGCCTGCGACATCCAGCATCGTCTGTGTCGGCTGCTGGAGCGACAGGACGGCTCCGATGCCCCCGAGCATGGCGCCCCCCAGCACGATGCCGAAGGCAATAAAGAAATCGAGGACGGCTTTGCCTAAAAAAACGTTCATAAAGTCCCCCTTGTCCGGACGCGGCTTCTGTCAAGCGCTTTGCCTGTCCTTGTGCTCTCCCTTCATTCTATGGGCCAATCCCCCTGCAATATGATAAAATAAGCGGTATACCGAAAAACCGGAAGGAAGTGGGATCATGAGCCCTTTCGTGCATCTGCATGTGCACAGCGAATACAGTTTATTGGACGGGGCGGCGCGCATTGCCGATCTGGTGCGCCGGGCCGGCGAACACGGCATGAAGTCGCTGGCGCTGACCGATCACGGAGTGATGTACGGGGCGATCCCTTTTTATAAAGCGTGCAAGGAAAGGGGCATCAAGCCGATCATCGGCTGCGAGACGTACCTGACGGCGGGGTCGCGCCGCGAGCGGGGCAGTCGCAAGGACCAACCGATCTACCACCTTATCCTGCTCGCCAAGAACGAAGAAGGCTACCGCAATCTGATGAGGCTCGTCTCCATTGGCCATCTGGAAGGTCATCACTATAAGCCGAGAATCGACTTGGAAGCCCTTGCCGCGCACGCGGAGGGCCTTATTTGTTTAAGCGCCTGCCTCGGGGGAGAGGTGCCCCAGCATTTGCTCCACGGACGGGACGGGGAGGCGAAGAAGGCGGCGCTGCGGTACAAGGAGATTTTTGGCGGCGACTTCTACCTGGAGCTTCAGGATCACGGAATGTCCGAGCAAAAAAGAGTGAATCCAAAGCTGATCGCTCTGGCCGAAGAGACCGGCATCCCCCTGGTTGCCACCAACGATGTGCATTATCTGTCCCGAGAAGATTCCGAGGTTCAGGATGTGCTGATCTGCATCGGCACGGGCAAAACGGTCGATGACGAGGAGCGGCTCAAAATTGGAACGGACCAGCTTTATTTAAAAAGCGGCGAGGAAATGGCCGCGCTGTTTCCGCATGTTCCCCAGGCGATCATCAACACGGCCGACATCGCCGAGCAATGCAATCTGGAACTGGAATTTGGCAAGCACATCTTACCCGCCTACTCTCCGCTGCCTGAAGGACTGGATTCTGCTGCCTATTTGCGCCGGCTGTGCGAAGCCGGCCTGGAGGAGCGCTATAAAGACACTCCCCGCTGGGAATCGGAGGAGGGCCGGAAGCTTGCCGAAGAGCGGCTGTCCTATGAGCTGGGCGTCATCGAGACGATGGGCTTTTCCGATTATTTTCTGATCGTCTGGGATTTTATCGCTTTCTGCCACAAGCAGGGCATCGCGACAGGACCGGGGAGGGGCTCGTCCGCCGGAAGCCTCACCGCCTACTGCCTGCGCATTACCGATGTCGATCCGCTGAAGTACAATCTGCTGTTTGAACGCTTCCTGAACCCGGAGCGGATTACGATGCCCGATATCGACATCGATTTCAGCGACGAGCGGCGGGACGAGGTCATATCGTATGTCGCCGGCAAGTACGGCGAAGAGCATGTCGCGCAGATCATTACGTTCGGCACCCTGGCGGCACGGGCGGCGGTCCGCGATGTGGGAAGGGCGCTGAACCTTCCCTACGGCGAAGTGGACAAGGCAGCGAAGCTGATCCCGGGGACGCTCGGCATCAGCATCTCGCGGGCGCTGGAGAGCAGCCCGGATCTTAAAGCGCTGTACCAGGACAGCCCGAAGACCCGGGATTTGCTCGACATGGCGATGAAGGTGGAGGGCATGCCGAGGCATGCCTCGACGCATGCCGCCGGGGTCGTCATTTCCCGGGGGCCGCTCACGGACGCGGTACCGCTGCAGGAGGGAAATGAAGGCACCGCTTTAACCCAGTATTCGATGGAGCATTTGGAGAGCGTCGGACTGCTGAAGATGGACTTTCTGGGTCTGCGGACGCTGTCGATCATCGAGCGGTGCATGAACTGGATCGGACAAATGACCGGGAGCCAGCCGGATTTCCGGAAGATACCCGACAGCGACGAATCGACGTACGCGATGCTGGGCCACGGCGAGACGACGGGCGTATTCCAGCTGGAGTCCGCAGGAATGCGCCGAGTGCTCAAGGAACTGAAGCCTACCGTATTTGAGGATATTATCTCGGTCCTGGCGCTGTACCGCCCGGGTCCGATGGAATTCATACCGAAATATATTCAGGGCAAGCACGGGCTTGCCGAAGTGGAATACCCCCATTCCGATCTCATTCCGATTCTGTCCGATACCTATGGCATCATCGTCTATCAGGAACAGATCATGCAGATCGCATCGGCGATGGCAGGCTTCTCGCTTGGCGAAGCGGATCTGCTGCGCAGAGCCGTATCCAAGAAGAAGCGCGAGACGCTGGACCGGGAGCGCGGCCATTTCGTAAAAGGTAGCCTGAAGCAGGGCTATGTGGAAGCCGACGCCAACGCGGTCTACGACATGATCGTGCGCTTTGCCGATTACGGCTTCCCGCGCGCCCATGCCGCGGCTTACGGCGTGCTGGCCTTCCAGACGGCATACCTCAAGGCGCATTTCCCTGTGCCGTTCATGGCCTCCATGCTGACGGCAGTGATGGGCGTCCACCGCAAGGTGGCGGAGTATGTGCTGGAATGCCGGCGCATGGAGATCGGCGTGCTGCCTCCGGATGTGAACGAGAGCGGCGTTCTGTTCACTCCGGTGGACGGATTAAGCGGCGCGGGCGGACATATCCGTTTCGGGCTGGCGGCGATCAAGAACGTCGGCACGCTGGCCGTCGAGAGCATACTGGAAGCTCGTAAGGAGCGGCCCTTCGACAGCCTGCTCGATTTCTGCCGCCGCGTCGATCTGCGGGTCTGCAACAAGCGCGTCGTGGAATCGCTGATCCAGGCAGGGGCCTTTGACAGCCTGCCGGGACACCGGGCGCAGCTGCTGGCCATGCTGGACGAGACGACGGACGCGGCGGCCAAATGGCGCAAGGAACGCGAGGAGCTGCAAATCCAGCTCTTTGACGACCTCGTCGAAATGCCGAACTGGGATATCCGGTATCCCGATATTCCGAAATTTACGGCGGGCCAGCAGCTGGAGCTGGAGCGCGAGCTGCTCGGCCTGTATTTATCGGGCCATCCGCTGGACGACTACGCGGAGCTGCTGGAAGAATCCGGCGTGCAGCGCCTGATGGATCTTGGCGAGGCGCCCGATGAAAGCGCGGCGGTTACGGCAGGGATGGTCGTATCCGTCAAGGAAATTATGACAAAATCCGGCAAAGCGATGGCCTTTGTCGAATGGGAGGACCAGATTGAGCGCTGCGAGGTTGTGCTGTTCCCCGAGGTGTGGAAGCGAAGCCGCGCGCTTGTCGCCAAGGGCGCGCTGCTTGCCCTGCGTGCCAAGGTGCAGCAGCAGGACGAAGGCTTCAAGCTGCTGGCCGACGAGGTCGCGCAGCTGTCGCCGGACACGCTGCGCGGCCTGCTGCAGCGCCGCGCGGCCGCGGCTGCGCGCCCGCAGCGCCGGACCGCGCCGGCAGGCTCCGGCGCGCCGAGAGCGGCCGCTGCGCCTGCTGCGGCCGCAAGACCTGCCGCCGGCGGCAGCGGCCCCACCGGGCCGCCGGGCGGCCTGCAGGCTGCCGCGCGGGCTCCGCGGCAGGCAACGGCTGCACAGCCGGCGAATGGCTCCGCCGGCCAGCGCGCCTACATCAAAATCACGGCCGCCTCGGAGGACGGCGGCCTGCTGCCGCAGCTGAAGGAGCTGCTGCAGAGCCATCCCGGGGCCGTCCCGACGCTGCTGTTCTACGAGCGGGAGCAGAAGCTCATCGCGCTCAGCGACAGTTTTCGGGTCAAACCGTCACCGGAACTGTTCGGGCTTGTCGAAACGCTGCTGGGTCCTGGAACAATAAGAATAAAATAAGAACGTTTCGCCGCCTTTTCGCATACATTAGGGAACCACTGGCTTCACTTGCGGAAAGGGGAAGATTTATGTCCTATCAACTGGCGGTGAATTTATTGGAACGCAGAGGCGTTTCCGTCGATTCGATCGCCGAGATTGTATACACGCTGCAATCGGCTTATTATCCGGATTTAAGCGGGGAGGAGTGCATCGCGAGCGTCAAGGCCGTTTTAGGCAAAAGAGAGGTGCAATACACGCTGATGACGGGCATCGCCCTGGATGAGCTGGCGGAGAAGAAGCTGCTGCCGCAGCCGTTTCAGGCCATCATGGAGGCTGATGAATCGCTTTATGGGGCGGACGAGACTTTGGCTTTGGGGATTACCGGCGTTTATGGAATGATCGGTCTGACCGGCTTCGGCTATCTGGACAAAATCAAGCTGGGCGTCATCGGTGAACTGAACGACAGGAAGGACGCAATTAACGTCTTTCTCGACGACCTGGTCGCCGGCATAGCCGCCGCGGCTTCGGCCAGAATTGCGCACCGCCACGATGGAGCGAGGGTGTATCCCCTAGCGTAAATCCGGCCTGGAACCATGAATCCGGCGCGGTCTCTCCCGCGTTGCCTCCCTCCCTCTTTTGTTGCAGGGAAAAAGAAAACTGTGTTATCATGGTCCCATAATACGGGATACGGCTTAGGAATCGAGATGGGGAGGCCTCGTCAGGACATGTGGACGGTCATTTATATTGCGCCTACCGCCAAAGTGGCGGATATGATTAAGAGCAAGTTGACGGAAGAGGGATTTCTGGTAAAATGCCGTCCCGTCAATATGTCCAAGCAGCAGTTTGAGATTCTGGTTCCTTCCGGCGAACTGGATGAAGTGCAGGAAGTGCTTAACCTGATTCTGCATCCCTAGAACGACATCATTGAAAGCAAACATGACAGCGAGAATGCTGCATAATGCAAATAAACGGCTGAAGAGGTGCGGATCTTGTTTAAAGATTTGTTTCAGAAAAAAAGGAAATACGCGACAGTTCCTTCCCAGCGTCTGGAGCAGACCAAGGAACCGGCGGAAGGGGAGCGGCCCAAACGGGAGATTCCCGAAGGTCTCATGAGCAAGTGTCCGAAATGCGGTTCGATCCAGTACAGCAAGGAACTGGAGAAGAATCTCAAGGTCTGTTCGGAATGCGGCCATCATCTGCGTCTGAACGCTCCGGAGAGGATCGCCGTCACACTGGACCCGGGAAGCTTTATCGAGTTCGACGCCGGAATGAAGTCGGTGGACCCGCTCGGATTTCCGGGCTACAGCACGAAGCTGGAGCAGCAACAATTGAAGTCGGGGCAGCTTGACGCCGTCATTACGGGGCAGGGGAGCATCGGCGGCCATCCGATGATTGCGGCGGTCATGAATTTTGAATTTTTCACGGGCAGCATGGGCTCGGTGGTGGGGGAGAAAATCACCCGCGCCATCGAGGAGGCAACCGAAAGAAAGCTGCCGCTGATCATTTTTTCGACTTCCGGCGGAGCCCGGATGCAGGAAAGCATCCTGAGTTTGATGCAAATGGCGAAGACCAGCGCGGCGCTGGCCCGTTTCGGCGAGTCCGGCGGATTGTACATATCCCTGATAACGGACCCGACGACGGGCGGTGTGTCCGCAAGCTTCGCGACGCTGGGCGATATTAATATCGCCGAGCCCGGAGCCGTATTCGGCTTTGCCGGACGCATCGTCATCGAGCAGACGATCCGGCAGAAGCTGCCGGATGATTTCCAGACGGCGGAGTTCAATTTGCAGCACGGCCAGCTCGACCTGGTGGTGCACCGCAAGGAAATGCGCTCCACACTAAGCAAAATTCTGGAGCTGCATAACGTGAAAGGGGGATTTTAGAATGGCGGGGGACTTGCCTTTTGAAAAACCTCTCGTTGAAATGCGCAAAAAAATTGCGGAACTGAAGCAATTCGGGGTGGAAAAGGATATTGACTTCAGCGACGAAATCGCCCGGCTTGAGGAGCGTTACCGGCTGCTGGAGGAGGAAATCTATTCCAATATTTCCCCATCGCAGAAAATGCATCTGGCGCGCCACCATGGCCGGCCGACCTCGCTCGACCTGATCGGGCTCATCTTCACCGATTTTATCGAACTGCACGGCGACCGGCTGTTCGGCGACGATCTTGCGGTCGTCGGCGGCATCGGCAAGCTGGAGGGAATACCGGTCACCGTGATCGGCCATCAGCGGGGCAAAGATACCAAAGACAACATCGCCAGATTTTTTGGCAGTCCGCATCCCGAAGGCTTCCGCAAGGCGCTTCGGCTTATGCAGCAGGCGGACAAGTTCCGCCGTCCGATCATTACGTTTATCGATACGAAGGGCGCCTATCCGGGCAACACCGCGGAGGAAAGGGGCCAATCGGAGGCGATTGCCCGCAATCTCCGTGAAATGTCCGGACTTGGCGTGCCCGTCGTCTGCGTCGTCATCGGTGAAGGCGGAAGCGGCGGGGCGCTGGCAATGGCCGTGGGGAACCGCGTGCTGATGCTGGAGCACGCCATTTACTCCGTCATTTCACCGAACGGCGCCGCTTCGATCCTGTGGAAGGACGCCTCGAAGGCCGATCAGGCGGCGGAAGCGATGAAGATCACTGCGGACGATTTGCTGGCCATGGAAGTTATCGAGGAAGTAATCCCCGAGCCCAAAGGCGGCGCGCACCGGGATTACGAGAGCGCGGCTTCGGCCATCAAGGACGCCATCGTCCGGCATCTGCATGATCTGGCCGGTCTGGACGCCGATGAGCTTAAGGAAGACCGTTACCGAAAGTTCCGGAAGATCGGGGAGTTCGCGGAATCGCAGGCAGCGGAAGAAGTTTTTTCCGAAGAACCCGCGCTCAGTCCGGAGTAGGCGGAAATGTCCCGTTTTGACATGATAAGACTCTAAATAACTGGCAATCCGTAACCCCGAACCGGCTTCGGGGTTATTTTTATGGAACTCCGGTTATGCTGATTTATATGAAAAAAGCCGTGAAAACATTGATTTTGTAATCCAGTTGAAGTAATATTCATAAGGGCGCAGTTCATACTGCATATGACATAGTTCCTATCCAAATGGACAACTTTGTAGTAGATTTTGTAGTTGGAAAAAGAGTAGACAGAGAAACGAAAAAACGGAGGAAAACTAATGCGGAAAAGTAAAATTGTATGTACGATTGGTCCTGCAAGTGAATCGTTGGAGAACCTCAAGAAATTGATTCTGGCCGGAATGAATGTGGCACGCCTGAACTTCTCCCACGGTGACTTTGAAGAGCATGGAGCACGGATTAAGAACATCCGTGTGGCATCGAAGGAACTGAACAAGACCGTTGCCATCCTGCTCGATACGAAAGGACCTGAGATTCGTACCGGCAAGCTGGAAGTAGAACCGATTGAACTGGTGCAGGACGAGTACCTGACCCTGACTACGGAAGAGATTCTTGGCGACAAAAATCGCATTTCCGTCACTTACTCTGACCTTCCGAAAGACGTTCAAGTAGGCTCCACCATTCTGATTGACGACGGCCTCATCGGACTTACAGTTGTCGACATTCAAGGCACAGAAATCAAGACTCGCATTGTCAACGGCGGCACGATCAAGAGCAAGAAGGGCGTTAACGTCCCTGGAGTTGCCATTTCCCTGCCGGGCATTACCGAAAAGGACACCAACGACATCATTTTCGGGATCGAACAGGACATCGATTTTATCGCCGCTTCCTTCGTCCGCAAAGCCAGCGACGTTCTGGAAATTCGCGATTTGCTCGAGAAACATGGTGCAAGCCATATCCAAATCATCTCCAAAATTGAAAACCAGCAAGGTGTCGACAACCTTGATGAAATTCTGGCGGTATCCGACGGCCTGATGGTTGCCCGCGGCGACCTTGGCGTGGAAATTCCGGCTGAAGATGTGCCGTTGGCGCAAAAACTGATGATTCAAAAATGCAACATTGCAGGCAAGCCGGTTATCACAGCTACTCAAATGCTGGATTCCATGCAGCGCAACCCGCGTCCTACCCGCGCCGAAGCGAGTGACGTGGCCAACGCGATTTTTGACGGAACCGACGCGATCATGCTGTCCGGCGAAACGGCTGCAGGGAAATATCCGGTTGAATCGGTACTGACGATGTCCCGCATTGCAGAAAAAGCGGAATCCGCACTGAATTACCGTGAGATCTTCCTGAAACAGCAAATTGCCCAAGAAACGACAGTAACGGAAGCAATCAGCCAATCCGTGTCCATTTCGGCGCTGGATCTGAATGCCAAAGCGATCATTTCCTCCACGGTCAGCGGTCATACCGCACGCGTGGTTTCGAAGTATCGTCCGAAGTCTCCAATTATCGCAGTAACGACCCAAGAAAGAACGATGCGTCAACTGGCGCTTGTATGGGGCATAACTCCGGTACACGGCTCCCCGGCTTCTTCCACGGATGAGCTTCTGGAAACGGCTGTTAAGAGCGGCAAAGATTCTGGTCTTGTAAAAGCCGGCGATCTCGTTGTAATTACGGCTGGTATTCCGCTTGGACATTCCGGTTCTACGAACCTGGTAAAAGTGGAACAAATCGCAGACTAATTTGCGATAACGGTTTTTTAAGATCACGCTATAAGGTTTGAAATAAAAGCAATGGCATTTTCGCCATTGCTTTTTGCGTGGAAATAATACAGGTGCTGGATTTGTGATCGGCCTCTTTTTTTTTGTAAGATATATAATATGCGGCGGAGGCGGCAGGGAATTGGCATATCGTTAATGGATGGAGAGGACATAAGAACAACATGGAAAAATTGCTGAAGCTGCGTGTCTTTTATTTGTTTTTGGGCCTTGGCGGGGGCTTGTTTACGCCTTATCTCACTTTGCTGCTCGTTGACAACGGTTTGAACAGCGGGCAGGTGGGGGCGCTGATGGCAACAGGAACGCTTGTCGCCATCCTTTTTCAGCCGGTATGGGGCATTGTTTCCGACCGGTATCACCAGACCCGTCTGGTGCTTATCCTGAGCGTCGCCGTTCCGGCGGGGCTCGCCGTTTTTTACCGGTCGGAGTATTTTATCGTCCTGTTTGCGGTCTATATGGTATCCACCGTTTTTTCCTCCACTCAGGCTCCCATAGCCGATTCCTACGCGATCGCCGCGGCGAAAAGAGCGGGCTCCACCTATGGCAGCATCCGGCTGATGCTCAGCTTTGGCGCGGCTGCCGGAGGCTACATCGGCGGGGTGTATGTGTCTTCCTTTTCCGTTTCGACTATTTGGGTGCCCTTCCTATTATTCAACCTGCTTGCTGTACTCGTCGCGGTTACACTGCCGAAGGAAGCGGAAGGGAATGCTATCATGGCCCAGTCTTTCGCTCAAGGGATGAGACAACTGCTTGGGAACCGCATTTTCCTCGCTTTTTTGGGAGGTAGCTTTCTCGTAAACCAGACGATGACGGCGTTTGGCACTTACTTTGTGCTGGCGTTCCAGTCGGTGGGAGGCTCGACACAGTATGCCGGAATCGCGCTGATGCTCGCTTCCATCACCAATGTGCCCTCCATGCTGGTGGCTTCGCGGGTTATTGGCAAAATCGGGAGAGAGAGGACGCTGCTGCTGGCCGCTCTGATTTATGTGTTTCGCTGGGCGATCCAGGTCATCTTTCCGTATCCTGCGGCCATGATCAGCGTTCAGGCGCTGCACGGGTTGTCCTTCGGGTTCTTTTTGGTCGCGGCGGTGGAATACGTCTCTCAGACGACTTCGTCGGATATGCAGGCAACCGGACAAAGTGTGTTTAACATGGTGTTTTCCGGCCTTTCCGGCATTGTCGGAAATTTGCTTAACGGTATTCTGCTAAGCCAGGGGGGCGTACAGCTCATGAACGTCTCCTGTATGCTCAGTTCCGCCGCCGGAGCGGTGCTGCTGATTTATGTGGCCAGAAGCTCCCGCAGGCAGCTGTCTGCGGCGGCTGAAGGCTTAAGTGCTCAAACGGAAATATAAGACTGCATAGGCCATGCTTATTTAAGGGGGGATCACGCATGGAAACTCAAGATTTTCTGTCAGGACACTGGCATGCCGCATCGTTTCGGGTCCGCTATCAGGAGAGCGACCAGATGGGCGTGGTATACCATTCCAATTATTTGATCTGGTTTGAAATCGGACGGACCGAAATGCTGCGCGGACTCGGCTTCACTTATCTTGACCTGGAGAACAGCGGGCTGCTGCTTCCCGTTCTTTCGGCGGAGCTGAAGTTCAAACGATCCGCGAAGTACGACGATACCGTTGCCGTCTATACCCGCATGACGTCGTTTACTCCGCTTCGGTTGGTTTTTGAATACGAGGTGCGCCGTGTGGCAGGGCCGGGGGCAGCCGGAAGCGGCTTAAACGGACCAGAATCGGACTCCTTCCCCCAAGGCTTCAAATCCTCTGCAGACGGTGAATTGCTGGTATCCGGCTTCACCGGACATGCCTGGGTAAACCGGGAGTTTAAACCCGTGCGGCTGGACAGGGCGCTGCCTGAAATTTACGGCGGAATATTGAACGCTCTGAAGGAAGATAGGGGGACGATATGATTAAAAGAAATGGGCTGTGGGCCGCGTTATTTATTATTCCTGCCATAGAACTGTTCGGCTTTATTCTGGTGTCGTCCTGGTTCGGAGTGTCCAAGACGCTGCTGCTGCTGATCTCGACTTCGCTTATTGGCTTTTTGATGATGCGGTTCGAGGGCGGAAAGGTGCTGCAGGACAGCAGGCGGCAGATGCAGGAAGGCCGGATTCCCGGCCGGACGATGCTGGACGGATTATGCATTTTTTTTGGAGGACTGATGCTGATTATTCCGGGCTTTATCACGGACATTATCGGCTTCACCCTTGTTTTTCCCTTAACCCGGCCGCTGTACCGGGGAGTTCTGCTGAAGTGGATCGAGAAAAAGATGAAGAACGGCACGTTTACCTATTACAAGAGGTAATTGTCCGGTTATCAAGCCTCTGGCTAAAAAGAGCGACAGCCGTGTGATTATCACGCGGCCGTCGCTCTTTTTACCGTTGTCTCCGCCCGTTATCTTAATGCAGCCTGCCGCTGAGGATATAAGACTGCAGGCTGCGGAAGACGCCCGCCCGCCAAAAGGCGCTGAACACGACGAGAGCGACCGGGCCGAGAATGAGGCCGGCCGCGCCGAGCAGCTTCAGGCCGGCGAACATGCCGATCAGCATGGCGAGAGGGTCGAGGCCGATGCTGCTGGCCAGCACCTTTGGCTCCAGCACCTGGCGGGTTATGAGAATGACCGCATACAGCACGGACAGGCCGATGCCGAGGGACATATCACCCGTCATGTAGGAATACAGCGCCCAGGGAATCATCACAATGCCGACGCCGAGATAGGGCAGCAGATCGACAAGGCCGATCATCAAACCTAGAACGAACGCCGACTTGACCCCCAGAACAAGCAGGCCGAGGATGACGATAGCCCCCGTAATCGAGATCAGGACAAGCTGCGCAAGCAGATAACCGAAGAGCGCCCTCCGCAAATCGCTCCAGATCTCCGCCGCGGCACTGCGGATTCCGCCCGGCAGCCAATCCGACAGCATACGCCCCCGCTTCTCCCATCCGGTAGCAAGAAAAAAGGCGGCAAGAACGACGACAATCAGCACCGTACCGAGCGAAGGCAGAGAAGCGATCATTTTCAGAATCAGGTTGAAGACGCCGGTAACGAGTTGGGTTACGGCCAGCCCGATCGTTTCTGTCGTTTTGCTGATATGGCTGTCGATTGTGGAATGATAATCCGGATTGCTGTTGTAAAATTGATTGATTTGGTTAATTATATATTGAAGCCTGTCATTGCGGCTCCAGGACAAGAGCAATTCATGCCACTGGGCTGAGTGAAGGTTGAAGGCTTGGGCAAGAACGGCAAGTTCTTTGACCAGCCGGGTAACGAGAGCGGTAAGCACAAGGCCGGCGGAGCCGATATAAAGCACAAGCGAGAGAATTACCGCAAGCCATGACGGCAGCCGAAATCCCTTCAGAAGCTCTACGACCGGACGTATGCTGTAAGCGAGCAGCCAAGCGAGGCACAATGGGTAAAGCAGCGGAACCAGTACATAGAGACAGAACAGAACAAGAAAGACAGCCAGAACGACCCACAGGCCCCGCAGCACTCTTTTTAACATCAGCCGGTCCATGCCGATTCTCCTTTCTACACAAGTTTCCAGCAGAATATACTTTTTTTATTTAGGCATTATGCAAAAGGGGCGTCTCGGCGGAGAGCTCGTCTGATGTTGCAATGCTCGTCTAATCCTGCATTGCTCGTCTAATCCTGCACTAATGTATATTCCTCTAACAGAGAAAACATCCCATTTTTCATCCCCCTAAACGGAAAACGTAATGATGAAACGCCCGGCAAAGAAGTATTTTTCTATATCTCCGATAAAATCATTTGATGCGCTGTAAAGCTTTCACTTAGTTCACGTAACCGACAATTTCCGGTATGATAAATAGAGGTTCACCTTTGCGTTCCTAAAATCTTCACCGGATACAGTAATCGGTGGGATGCATAATTATTCATTTTTTGAATACTTCAAATTGTAAATGTTTTCACGGAACCCACTTCTAAAAACCCTGTTGGCAAAAGGAGAGATTATATATGACAGTTATCAAAGGACTGGAAGGCATCGTTGCGACCACTTCCTCGATCAGTTCGATTGTGGACGGCGTGCTCACCTATCGCGGCTATGATATCGACGATCTTGCGGAACATGCCAGCTTCGAAGAGACTGCCTTTTTGCTCTGGTTCGGCAATTTGCCGACCACGGCTGAACTGGAGAAGCTCAAGCGCGATCTGAGCGATTTCGCCGCGATTCCGGAGCCGCTGATCGCGCAGATGAAGCTGTATCCGAAGGATGCCAATACAATGGCGGCCCTGAGATCCGCCGTATCGGGTCTGGCGCTGTACGACGAGGCTGCCGACGATATGAGCCGCAGCGCCAACGAGATCAAAGCGGTGAAGCTGCAGGCGCAGATTCCGACGATTGTGGCGGCACTGGCGCGCATCCGCCAAGGGCTTGAGCCGATCGCTCCAAAGCCGGGCTTCTCCATCGCCGAGAACTTTTTATACATGCTCCGGGGCGAGCAACCCGATATGGTTTCGGTCAAGGCGCTGGACACGGGGCTCGTGCTGCATGCCGACCATGAGCTTAACGCTTCGACCTTTGCCGGAAGGGTAACGGTTGCAACCCTGTCCGACATTTACTCCGGCGTCACCTCGGCGATTGGCGCGCTTAAAGGCCCGCTGCATGGCGGGGCGAATGAAGCCGTGATGAGAATGCTGGAGGAAATCGGCAGCTTCGAGAATGTTGAGCCTTATATCCGCGGCAAGCTGGCGCGCAGGGAGAAGATTATGGGCTTCGGGCACCGCGTGTACAAGAACGGCGATCCGCGCGCGAAGCATCTGATGAAAATGTCGCGCGAGCTTGGCGCGATGAAGGGCGATACGAAGCTGTACGACATGTCCGTGAAGATCGAAGAACTGATCACCGGACAGAAAGGACTCAAGCCGAATGTCGATTTTTACTCCGCCTCCGTGTATACTCAATTAGGCATAGACCGCGAGCTGTTTACGCCGATCTTCGCCATCAGCCGGGTATCGGGATGGACCGCTCACATTCTTGAGCAGTATGAAGACAACCGCATTATCCGTCCGCGCGCGGAATACACGGGTCTTGTGGAGCAAAAATACGTTCCGGTTACCGAAAGATAAGCAGTCTTTTTGGCGCGCCTGTATGCGGGAAGAAGGGCGTCGTCAGCAAAAGATTAACCACTGAAAGGCGTACGCTTCTTAAAGCCGGTTCGCAGCAGCAGACTGGCGGAAGCGTATGCCGCACACCAACTTTTAAGGAGGAATTACACACTAATGCTGAAACTCGAAAAGTATGATCTGCCGACAGAGGGCGAACAAATTACAATTGACAACGGAAAGCTGCAGGTCCCGGATCATCCGATTATCCCTTTTATCGAAGGTGACGGAACAGGACGCGACATTTGGAAAGCCTCCAAACGGGTGTTGGACGCGGCGGTAGACAAGGCTTACGGCGGTTCCAAGCGCATTGCCTGGTACGAGGTGTTTGCCGGAGAGAAAGCATTCAATACATATGGGGAGTGGCTTCCGAACGATACGCTCGAAGCGATCCGCGAATACATCGTGGCGATCAAAGGACCGCTCACGACTCCGATCGGCGGAGGCATCCGTTCACTTAACGTAGCGCTGCGTCAGGAGCTGGATCTGTACGTATGTTTGCGTCCGGTGCGGTATTTTGACGGCGTGCCTTCCCCGGTAAAGCGGCCGGAGCTGGTCGATATGGTCATTTTCCGGGAGAACACGGAAGATATTTACGCCGGCATTGAATATCAAGAGGGCTCGGAGCAGGTCAAGAAAGTGATTGAGTTCCTGCAAAAAGAGATGGGAGTAAGCAAAATCCGCTTCCCGGAAACGTCGGGCATCGGCATCAAGCCGGTATCGTCCGAAGGCTCGAAGCGTCTTGTTCGCGCTGCTGTGGAATACGCAGTAAAGCATGGCCGCAAGAGCGTTACGCTTGTGCATAAAGGCAACATCATGAAATTCACCGAGGGCGCGTTCAAGAACTGGGGATATGAAGTCGCTGAGCAGGAATTCGGCGATAAAGTGTTCACCTGGAGCCAGTACGACGCCATCAAGGAGGCCGAAGGCGCCGATGCGGCAAACGCGGCCCAGAAGAAGGCTGAGCAGGAAGGCAAGATCATTATAAAGGACGCCATTGCTGACATCGCGCTGCAGCAGGTGCTGACGCGTCCGACAGACTTTGACGTTATTGCCACGCTGAACCTGAACGGCGACTATCTGTCCGACGCCCTGGCTGCGCAAATCGGCGGCATCGGCATCGCTCCGGGAGCGAACATCAACTACGTGACCGGACATGCCATTTTTGAAGCGACGCATGGTACGGCGCCGAAATACGCGGACAAGGATGTTGTGAATCCGGGTTCCGTCGTTCTGTCCGGGGTAATGATGCTCGAGCATTTGGGCTGGCAAGAAGCCGCCGATCTGATCTATAAGGGCATGAGTACCGCAATCAACAACAAAACCGTTACTTACGATTTCGCTCGTCTGATGGAAGGAGCAACCGAACTGAAGTGTTCTGAGTTCGCTGATGAAGTGATCAAACACATGTAGGGAGGACAATCACATTGGCCATCAAACGTTACAAGATTACAGTCGTGGGCGCCGGCATGACCGGCGCCAACACGGCGCTAATGCTTGCTCAGAATGAATTGGGTAATGTGGTTCTGCTTGATATTCCCCAGCTTGAAAATCCGACCAAAGGCAAGGCGCTTGATATGCTGGAAGCGGGTCCGGTCATCAGATTTGACAGTCAGATTCTCGGCACAGCGAATTATGATGACGCCGCAGATTCGGATATCGTCATTATTACGGCCGGTGTGGCCCGCAAGCCGGGCATGAGCCGTGACGATCTAGTCAATACCAATGCCGGCATCATCAAATCGGTATGCGAAAATATCAAACGCGTTGCTCCGGAGTCCATCGTCATCATCCTCAGCAATCCGGTTGACGCCATGACTTATGTGGCCTACCATGCGCTTGGCTTTCCGAAGAACCGCGTAATCGGCCAATCCGGCGTGCTGGATACGGCAAGGTACTGCACCTTCATCGCCCAGGAACTCAATGTCTCGTTTGAAGATGTGCGCGGCGTCGTACTCGGAGGACACGGCGACGACATGGTTCCGCTCGTACGTTATTCCAGCGTCGGCGGGATTCCGATTGAAACGTTGATTCCGGCGGACCGAATCAAAGCGATTGTGGAGCGTACCCGCCACGGCGGCGGAGAGATTGTTGAACTCCTTGGAAACGGCAGCGCTTATTATGCGCCGGCGGCTTCTCTGGTTCAGATGACCGAAGCTATTCTGAAGGACAAGAAACGGATTCTGCCCGTCATTGCCTATTTGGAAGGCGAATACGGCTACAGCAATGTGTTCATGGGTGTTCCGACGCTGCTCGGCGCCGGGGGAATTGAGAAAGTGTTTGAACTGGACCTGACAAGCGAGGAAAAAGCGGCTCTGGATAAATCGGCGGAGTCTGTAAGAAATGTAACGGCGGTAGTGAATGTGTGATTAATTGACAAAAGTATGAACGGTATCCCCATTTTATTTTCGATAAAATGGGGATTTTCTTTTGAGAAGCGGCGGCAATTGGTTATAATATTTACGAATGTAACTTATATCATAGATTTATCGGGAGGAATGCGCTATGGATTGGCATGTTTTGATGTTTTTACATATGATCGGCATGCTGGCATTGGGGTTCTATCTGGTGCTGCCTTTCATTCTCGGTCGGATGGAGAAGCTTTCTCCCGCAGCCAAGGAGGGAACGCTGAGCGCAATCAGCGGATTTAACCGTTTCGCCCAGTATGGACTTGTGATCCAACTGCTCACCGGCGGTTACATGATGACTAAAGACGAATATTCGGTGCCGTGGATGATTATCGTTGCGCTGCTGCTGCTCGCGATGTTTGCCTTGGGCGGCATTATGAGCAAGCCGCTGCGTTTGGCGGCAGCAGGCATGAAGCAGAGCCGCGACGTCTCCAGTGAAATCGGCAAAATCCGCACACTGAGCGCGCTGCTGGCAGTATGCTTGCTGGCTACACTATTCTTTATGGTATTTAATGAGATTATTTAAGCCGTACACACGGCTGTCCCATCTTCAACCGCCTCCGCCGGAGGCGGGTTTTTTGTAAATATAAGCATGTATAAGCCGGGGGCTTAACATTTTGACATATATTTCTACGAGAAACGTACTTGCGTCTTATAAAGACGCCGTCAGGCGTTTCTTCTTGCTTGCGGCATTCAGCATCGGGGTTCTCCGCAGAACATCTGAGCAAAAAGCTGACCGCTCTTTGCTATCCTTGCTCCTGTTTGAGCTTCCGGCAATTGGTTAATTTAAATATCGTAAGAGGGAACGAATAATTGCACATCCCTAAGACATCCTAAGGAAAGTCTGAGCTTTTACAAACTTTCGAGAGGAGAATGAAAGATGAGCGATAGCAGTCAACAAACCCAGAAGACATTGCCACCGCAGCATCAGGATCGTCAACCCGGATTGGAATCGGAAATGACACCGCGGCCTAAATATGAACCGGCGACATACAAAGCGGCAGGCAAGCTGCTTGGCAAAGCGGCCTTGATTACAGGCGGAGACAGCGGTATCGGCCGCGCGGTTGCGGTGGCTTTTGCCAAGGAAGGGGCCGATGTGGTCATTTCCTATCTGAACGAGCACACCGACGCGGAGGAAACGAAGCGCCAGGTCGAGCAGGAAGGACGCAAATGCGTTCTCGTCTCCGGCGATATTGGTGTTGAAGTCTTCTGCCAGGACCTCATCAACAAATCGGTGGAGGGTCTGGGCAAGCTGGACATCCTGATCAACAATGCGGCGGAGCAGCATCCGCAGGAGAAGATCGAGAATATCACTTCCGAGCAGCTTGAGCGGACGTTCCGCACGAATATTTTCTCTATGTTTTATTTGACGAAAGCGGCAATGCCTCATTTGAAAAAAGGCTCTACCATCGTCAATACGACTTCGATTACGGCGTACAGAGGAAACCCTCAGCTGCTGGACTATTCGTCCACCAAAGGGGCTATTCTCGCCTTCACCCGTTCGCTGGCCATGAATCTGGCCGAACAAGGCATTCGCGTCAACGCGGTCGCGCCGGGTCCGATCTGGACGCCACTCATTCCGTCCACCTTTGACGAGAAAAAGGTCAGTGAGTTCGGAGCCACCCAGCCGATGAAGCGACCGGGCCAACCGGAAGAGCTGGCTCCGGCTTATGTCTATCTGGCTTCCGACGATTCGACGTATGTGACCGGCCAGGTTATGCATGTCAATGGCGGCGAAATCGTGAACGGTTAACCGTTTACGCCTTGAAATCAACCGCGTCAGCGGTATAGTACAAAGCCTCCGGTTCGCTAGTGCGACCGGGGGCTTTTTTTCACGCAAGGGGTATGATGAGAAGGAAGAATATGCTATGCTGTAGAAGATTCATAACCGCATAGAGATTGACACTAGGGGTGCCGCAAGGCTGAGACGAACGTGATTGTTCGGACCCTTTGAACCTGATCTGGTTTGTACCAGCGTAGGGAAGTGGAGAGTGAATATCTGCATCCGGACCTCATCAAGGTTCGATCCTATCTGCAGTTTCCGGCCGCCTTCCTTCGAGAGGGCGGCTTTTTTGGTGTGATCAAAGAAACACAGGAGGAGAGCATGGCAATTCACCCAACAAAAGATTCCGTTTCACGGTGGTCCACAGCTGTGGACGTCAGGGAAACCGATCCCGAGATACATCTCATTTCCGGCGGCGGGACGCTGTTAGACAACTTTGTGACCATCGCCGAGGCTGTCCATTCATTGGTGAATTATATCCATTTGCGCGAGAAATCGTGTACCGCGAATGAGCTGTTCGAAACAGTGAAGGAGATGTCCCGCCGTGGTGTACCGCTTGGCAAAATAGTCGTGAACGACCGTCTGGATGTCGCGCTGGCTTCCGGCGCCGGCGGCGTCCAGCTTGCGGGGCACAGCCTTCCTCCCGCCATCGCCCGGCCAATCGCCCCGGAGCTGCGCATTGGCCGCTCCGTCCATTCCGCGGCGGAAGCGGCCGCAGCCGCGGATGAAGGGGCGGACTACTGCCTCTATGGGCATGTGTACGCCTCGGCCAGCAAACCGGGTCTGCCCGGCCGGGGCCTAAGCGGACTCGCTGATACCGTCCGGGCTTGCCCGGTTCCGGTCATCGCGATCGGCGGCATTGAGCCGGGAAACGCGGGGCAGGTCATCCGCAGCGGCGCTGCAGGTATTGCCGTGTTGTCGGGCATCTGCGGCGCAGCCGATCCGGTGGCTGCGGCAATGGCTTACCGCTCCGCGGTCCGAGCGGCCCGGCTTGAAAGGAGGTGAAGGCAATGAATCTGTATATCAACGGAAACGAGACCAGGCTTGATGAAGCTTGCGGTACGCTTGCGGATCTGCTGAGCCGCCCCGAATGGAAGGAACGGCGGATGATCGTTGAACTGAACGGCGTGATCGTGGGCAAGGAAGATTACGGGCATGTCACGCTTGCCGAAGGGGACCGTGTCGAGCTTGTGCATTTTGTGGGAGGAGGCTGAGGCGAAAGATGAATTCCGCCGGGCAGGACAGATACAGCAGGCAGGAGCGATTTTATGGAATCGGATCCGAAGGCCAGAAGAAGCTTGCGGAAGCGAAGGTGCTGATCATAGGCGCAGGCGCGCTTGGCTCCGCATGCGCGGAGACGATGGTGCGGTCGGGCGTCGGCAGGGTGACCCTTATCGACCGGGATTATGTGGAATGGAGCAACCTGCAGCGTCAAAATCTCTACAGTGAGCAGGATGCGGCCGAGAGGATGCCCAAGGCGGTAGCGGCTGCGCGCAGGCTTCGCAGCGTCAACTCTTCTGTAGAGGTGGAAGGGATCGTTGCGGATATTACAGCCGATGAAATCGGCCTCTATACCCGGGACGTAGACCTTATTCTGGATGCGGCGGACAATTTCGAGGTAAGGATGATTGTGAACGATATTGCCGTGAGGAATGGCATTCCCTGGATCTATGGAGCCTGTACCGGTAGCTACGGGATTTCAATGACGATTGTGCCCGGACAGAGCGCCTGCCTTCACTGTCTGCTGGATGGGCTTCCAACTGGAGGGGATACCTGCGATACGACGGGCATTATCGGTCCCGCCGTACAAATGACAGCCGCCTATCAGACAGCCGAGGCGCTGAAATGGCTGTCGGGGAACGTGAGCGCGCTGCGCGGAACGCTGGTCTCCTTCGATCTGTGGACCAACCGCCACTCGTCGATGGATACGTCCAGGCTGAAGCGCGCGGATTGTCCATCCTGCGGCTCCAACCGCACCTATCCGTATTTATCGCCGGGGAGCCATTCCAGAACGACAGTGCTCTGCGGGCGGGATACGGTGCAGATTCGCCCGGCAAGTCCGGCAAGACTGGACTTGGAGGAGTGGGAGCGGCGGCTTTCCGCTCACGGCCGGGCGGAGCGTAATCCCTATATGCTGTCTTTGACGCTGGAGAAGCACCGCCTGGCGGTCTTTCCCGATGGACGGGTGCTCATTCACGGAACGGGAGATCCCGCCGAAGCCCGTTCGCTCTATCACCGTTATTTTGGCTGACCGCTCAATATTATGAATAGGGAGGATTAAAGATTATGAAGGATGCTTTACATATCGGGGGCAAGGCCCTGTCCAGCCGGCTGTTCATCGGAACCGGCAAATACAGCCGCAATACGCTTATTCCGGAGGTGGTCGAAGCTTCCGGCTCCGAAGTAATCACGGTAGCTCTTCGGAGAGTCGATCCCTCGTCGCGGGAGGAGAATGTTCTGAATCATATTCCGCCGCACATGACTCTGCTGCCCAATACTTCCGGCGCGCGGACCGCGGAAGAAGCCGTGCGCATCGCCCGGCTGGCCAGAGCGGCGGGAATGGGGAACTGGGTCAAGATTGAAGTCATTAACGATCAGCGGTATTTGCTTCCGGACAACCTGGAGACGATCCGCGCCACGGAAATTCTGGCTGCCGAAGGCTTTGTCGTCCTTCCCTACATGAGCCCGGACCTGTCTGCTGCGCTCCGTCTGAGAGACGCAGGGGCGGCGGCGGTGATGCCGCTGGGAGCGCCCATCGGAAGCAACCGGGGCCTCCGGACGAAAGAACTGATCGGCATCCTGATTGAAGAGACCGGCTTGCCGATTATTGTGGATGCCGGGATCGGGCGGCCGTCGGAGGCGGCAGAAGCGATGGAGATGGGCGCGGCAGCCGTGCTGCTGAATACGGCGATTGCCACCGCCCGCGATCCGCTGGGCATGGCAGAAGCCTTCCGCGGGGCGGTTGCCGCCGGACGGCAGGCCTATCTGGCCGGGCTGGGAGCGGTTCGGCAGGAGGCGGAGGCCTCTTCGCCTTTGACCGGTTTTTTGAGCGTATAGAAAGGGGACAGATCAATGAGTTTCTATGAATCGCTGATGACCCTGGAGCGTTTACCCTTTAAGGAGTTGTGGAAGGGGTATGGGGCGGAGGATGTAAGGCGGGCGCTGGCCAAGGAGAAGCTGGACGAGGAAGATCTGCTTGCCCTGCTGTCACCTGCCGCTGGACCGCATTTGGAGGAAATGGCTCAGAAGGCGCAGCGTATCACCCGTTCTCATTTCGGCCATGTCGTGCAGCTGTTTACGCCGATGTATGTAGCCGATTATTGCGTCAATCACTGTACGTACTGCAGCTTCAGCTCCATCTACGACTTTCCGCGCAAAAAACTGACGCTCGAAGAAGTCGAAAAGGAAGCGGCGGCGATTGCCTCTACCGGTCTTCGCCATATCCTGCTGCTGACGGGAGAATCGCGCCGGGATTCGCCGGTCGGTTACGTTAAAGATTGCGTGAAGGTTCTCCGCAAGTATTTCTCCTCCATTAGCATCGAGGTCAATCCGCTATCCGCGGAGGAATACCAAGAGCTGGCCCATGCGGGTGTGGACGGATTGACCCTGTTCCAGGAGGTATACGACCGGGAGACATACGCCAAGCTTCACGTCAAAGGACCGAAGCGGAACTTCCGCGCCCGTCTTGACGCTCCGGAGCGCGGCTGCCAGGCGGGCTTCCGCTCAGTCAACATTGGCGCCCTGCTCGGCTTGCACGACTGGCGGCAGGAAGCCTTCATGGCCGCGATGCATGCGCGGTATCTTCAGGACCGTTATCCCAGCTGCGAAATCAGCCTGTCTCCCCCGAGGTTCCGCCCTTATCTGGGCAGCTTCAACCCCGAATCGGACGTAACCGACCGGGCGCTGGTGCAAATCATCCTGGCGTATCGGCTGTTCCTGCCCCGTTCCGGCATTACCTTGTCCACAAGAGAACCCGCCGAGTTCCGCGACCGTCTTGTCCATTTGGGGGTCACCAAAATGTCGGCAGGCGTTTCTACCGAGGTAGGCGGGCACACGGGAGACGGCGGAACGCCGCAGTTTGAAATTTCGGACAGCCGCAGCGTGCCGGAAATTAGGGACATGCTATACCGAAGCGGGCTTCAGCCGGTATTCAAGGATTGGGACATCCTTGCCGAAAGCTCCATTCGTTGACGGTCGGAATCCGCGATTTCAAGTCAACCTTCTCCTTAGGGCAAGGTTGGCTTGCTTCAATTCTAGCTGCAATTTAAAGCGGGATTCCCCCGCAAGAAACACGGGCTCGCCTTCGGATACCGGAGACAGAGCCCGCTTGTTTTTTTGAAGAGCTTCAGCGGATCGGCACCGCAAATACGAGATGCAGCCGCCCTTTGATGCGCCGATGTTTCGTAATATAGCCGTTGTCTTCGAACCAGGCCAGCAGGCCGGAAAGAGACGGATAGCCGTCTTCTTCCGGCATCGGGGCATGGTCCCCTTCGGCGAGCATCAGGTCGGCAATGCAGATTCGTCCGTGCGGCTTCAGCACCCGGCGCATTTCCTTGACGGCAAGTGTCTGCTGCTCCCCGGCAAGATGATGAAAGGCGAAGCTGGATACGGCAAAGTCGAATTTCTCATCGATAAACGGCAGTGCCAGAAAATTGCCGAGCTTAGTCTTCAGCTGCGGATATTTCAGCCCGCACTGCTTCAGCATTTCCTTCGACTGGTCGACTCCCGTCATGTCTGCGCTGCGCTCCATCAATTTTCCGGCCAGATTGCCGGTTCCCGTGCCGATATCGAGTCCTTTTTCCCCGGGTGCCGGCGCCAGCCACTCCACAGCCAGTTCCAGAGCCTCTTCATAGCCTTCATACTCGGCGGCGCTGCGGACATTCCGGTCATGGAGGACGGCCCTGCGGTCATAGTTCCATTTATCTTCCCAATTGCGGCTCCCCCGCAGTTTGCGTGAAGCTTCGGCCAGCGCGTACAGATCGTCCAGCTGAAGCGAGCGCTCTTTTTTAACCATTTCAATCATTGAATCGGCCGTCTCGATCATGCTCTTGATTTCCAGCCATTTGGCGAACAGCGCGGACCTTTGAAGCTCCAGGTAGTACTGAAGCCGCTCGTGATCCCGACCTTCCCACTCCTGCAGCGCCCTGCGGATATCCTCGACACTCATGCCCGCCTCTCGTAAAGCGATTACGGTCTGGAGCCGCCACACCTCCTGCTCGCTGAACTCGCGGTATTGATTGTCTCCTTTCGAGGGAGCGATCAGCCCTTTTTCTTCATAAAAGCGAATGGCTCTGGCCGACAGACCCAGCCTCTCCGCAACTTCTTTGATCTTCATAGGTTATCCTTTCGTCAACTGAACTTTCTTTATCATATCAAAAAAAGAACAGCCGCTCTTGACCTTCTCCTTGCGGAAAGGTTTATCCTTCGGTCGTGAGTCATTCATACGAAGAGGGAGGCGCAGGGAAATGAGTATTTTGATCAAAAATGTATGGATTATGGACATGGTGCAGGAAGAGCCGGATAGAGGGGATATTTTGATCGAAGGGGAGAATATCGCTGCAATCGGGACAGAACTGACCGCAGAACACGGTGAGAAAATAGAGGGAGGCGGCATGCTGGCGATGCCCGGCCTGATTAATGCGCACCAGCATACGCCGATGAGCCTGCTCAGAGGCTTCTCGGACGATTTGAAGCTGATGGACTGGCTGGAGCGGAAAATGCTGCCCGCCGAGGCGCGGATGACGCCGGAAGATATCTACTGGGGCGCGCAGCTGTCCATGGCCGAAATGATCCGCTCGGGGACGACGGCTTTTGCTGATATGTACATTCATATGGACGAGATTGCGCGGGCGGTGCAGGAGACGGGGATGCGGGCCGCTTTGACCCGGGGACTGGTGTTTAACGAAGACGATGGAGGAAAAAGGATGAACGAGGCGCTGGATTTGATCCGGCGGTGGGACGGTGCGGCCGACGGCAGAATTACGGCGATGCTCGGCCCGCATTCTCCGTATTTGTGTCCGCCGGAGCCGCTCAGGGAAATTATCGCCCTTGCGGAAGCAGAAGATATTCCGGTGCATATCCACTTGGCCGAAACGAAGGAAGAGGTGGCGATGATCCGGGAGAGATACGGGATGACTCCCGCGCAGTACCTTTACCATAACGGCCTGTTTGAAAAATGTCATGTTCTGCTGGCTCACGCCGTTCATCTGAACCGCAGGGACGTGGGGCTTCTGCGAGGCATGCGCGGCGGCGTCTCCCACAACCCGGTGAGCAATCTGAAGCTCGGCTGCGGCATTGCGCCAGTGACGGAGATGAGAGAGGCGGGCATCACAGTCGGGCTTGGCACGGACGGAGCGGGCAGTGCGACGACGCTTGATATGTTTCAGGAGATCAGGGCGGCGGCTTGGCTGCAAAAGGCGGATTACGGGGATCCGGCTCTCCTGCCTGCGATAGAAGCGCTTCGGATGGCGACGGAGGAGAGCGCGAAGCTGCTGAACCTGCAGGGGAAGACGGGAATTCTGAAGACCGGTGCCAAAGCCGACCTGATTCTCATTGATTTGGGCAAGCCGCATTTGCAGCCCCTCCATCAACCGGCTTCTCTTCTTGCATACGGCGCAGTCGGCGCAGACGTAGATACGACTATCGTAAACGGAAAAATTTTAATGCGGAATCGCTGCCTGCTTACGATTGACGAGGAACGGCTGCTGCATGAAGCCGCCGGGCGTGCCAAGCGGATTGCCCAGGGGATCTGACCGGATAAAGCTTTGAATTTAAAGTAATCCCTTTCAGGTGGGCTCCGATATGATATGATAGGTAACGAATGAAAGTAACCAGGAGAACACCGGAACGGGAAGGGGCTTGATGAAGATGCAGCGCTTTGAGGACAGCATCTATGATCTGATTGTGGAAACTTCCACCAATTTGCCGGGCGACGTCCGGCGGGCGGTCGCCGCGGGGCGGAGCCTCGAAGACAAGGCTACCCGCTCGGGGCTGGCGCTGACGACGATCGCGCACAATATCGGCATGGCCGAGCGGCAGATTTCACCTATCTGCCAGGATACGGGCATGCCGACGTTTTTCATACATACGCCAGTAGGCGTGAACCAGCTCCAAATCAAGCGGGATATCTTCGGGGCCATTGCAAGGGCGACCCGGGGCGGCAAGCTGCGGCCAAATTCCGTCGATTCGCTGACCGGAGGGAATAGCGGCAACAATCTCGGCGAAGGTACGCCGGTGATTCATTTCGAGCAATGGGAAGAAGAACATGTCGAGGTGCGGCTCATTCTTAAAGGAGGCGGCTGCGAGAACAAGAACATCCAGTACAGTCTTCCCGCCGAGCTTGAAGGGTTGGGCAAAGCGGGGCGCGACCTTGACGGCATCCGCAAGTGCATTCTTCATGCCGTCTATCAGGCTCAGGGGCAGGGATGCAGCGCGGGCTTTATCGGGGTGGGGATCGGCGGCGACCGGGCATCCGGATACGAGCTTGCCAAGAAACAGCTTTTCCGCAAGGTGGATGACATTAATCCAATCGAGGAACTGCGGGAATTGGAAGATTATACTATGGAGAATGCCAATAAGCTCGGAATCGGCACCATGGGCTTCGGGGGAGAAGTGACCCTGCTCGGCTGCAAGGTCGGTGTGATGAACCGGCTTCCGGCAAGCTTTTTCGTCTCGGTGGCCTATAACTGCTGGGCGTTCCGCCGCCAAGGCGTGCTGATCGACGCTGGCAGCGGCGCGATCCGGGAATGGTTGTATGAGCGGGGCTCCGGCATTTCCGTAGGAGAGGATGAAGCCGATGCTCCCGCAGCTGCGAATGTGGACCACGTTGGCGGCTCCGGCGCGGCGGCTGGAACTTTGGCTGACGAAGAAGCGGCACCCGAGAGCGGGCCGCGCGAAATCCGGCTGACGGTGCCGATCAGCGAGGAGGACATCCGGGCCTTGCGTGTCGGCGATGTGGTTATCTTGTCGGGCGAAATGCACACCGGGCGCGACGCCCTCCATAAGTATCTAATCGACCATGAGTCTCCGGTCGATCTGAACGGGGCGGTCATTTACCACTGCGGTCCCGTTATGCTAAAGGACGAGGAAGGCTGGCATGTGAAGGCGGCCGGCCCGACGACGAGCATTCGCGAGGAGCCGTACCAAGGCGACATCATCAAGAAATTCGGCATCCGGGCCGTCATTGGCAAGGGCGGAATGGGAGCGAAGACGCTTCAGGCGCTTCATGAACACGGCGGCGTCTATCTGAATGCCATTGGCGGAGCGGCCCAGTATTACGCGGAATGCATCAAGAAAGTGAACGGCGTCGACTTTATGGAGTTTGGCATTCCCGAGGCGATGTGGCATCTGACGGTGGACGGCTTTGCGGCGATTGTGACGATGGATTCACACGGCAACAGCCTGCATGCCGATGTTGAGAAGGAATCCGCCGGGAAGCTTGCTCAGTTCCGCGAGGCGGTATTTAAATGAGTCAGTAACGTTGCTCATTCAGCCCCAAAAATCGGTTTCATCCCTATAATGCTATTACGGAGTGCAGACGTATACCGTCTTGCGCTTCTTTTTTTACATTCCCTTTACATTCATGCGCTGGTATTTTTAATAGAATCGGGCTACGATAAGAAGATATCTATCCAATTCAATGAAGAAAGAGGAAAATGCCGTATGAGACCGTTTCGAGTCCGTCTAACGTTTATACTAATGGCTTTAATCGGCATTTCCATGATCGGAGCGGGCTTTACAATGGCGCATCTGTTCAAGGGATCCCATATCGCCGCGCTTGAGGATAACATGTCCCGGGAAATAAATCTTCTGACGGGCACGATGGAATTCCGCGATATGAACGGCAGCGACGCGTATAAATACTACACCGGGCAGGCTCACAGTATCGCAAAGCTTACGAATTCCAGGATAACTTTTATTACAAAAGACGGCAAAGTCATCGGTGATTCGGAGAAAAATCCGCAGCTGATGGACAACCATCTGGGGCGCGAGGAAGAAATTATGGCGGCTAAGAACGGCATCGGCCGGGCGGTCCGCTACAGCGATACGCTTGACAGGAATATGCTGTATGTTGCCAAGAAGGTATTGTCCGGGAACGGCGGATTCGACGGATATATCCGTCTGTCCATGGGCCTCGACGCGGTTGAAGAAGGACTGAACCGTGCCTGGATCATTATGGCCGGCGGACTTGTGCTGCTGTTCATCGCGGCCGCTTTTGTCAGCTATCGCGTCGCTTTCAGTCTGACTTCTCCGCTGGAACAGATTACCCGAGTCGCCCGCAGGATTACGGATCTCGATTACGACGCTCGGGTTCCACTGAAGAGAAAGGATGAAATCGGGCAACTGGCGAATGCGATCAACTTAATGGCCGACAGCCTCCAGACCCAGCTTAGAACGATACGCGATAATGAGAACCTGCTGCAGAGCGTGCTGGACAACATAACTGGCGGCATTTTGCTGGTGGATGCGGAAGGGAGAATCGCCCTGCTCAACAAGGCGGCGGAGAAGATGCTGGATGTAAGGGCGGACGATATGGTCGGCCGTTCCTTCCGGGAACTGAAGCGCCACTACGAGCTGACGCGGATTCTGGAGGAAGGATTGTCCCGCAGGGAGCCTGTTCATGAAGAACGGAACTTCTACAACTCCGGTGAACGTATTGTGCGACTCGACGGCGTTCCGATGACGCAAGATGGAACCTACCAGGGAATGCTGTTCCTGCTTCAGGAAGTGACGGAAATCCGGAGGCTGGAAAGAATGCGCAGTGAATTCGTCGCCAATGTCTCGCATGAACTCAAGACGCCGGTCGCGGCGGTCAAGGGGTTCGCGGAAACCTTGCTTGGAGGCGGAGTGAAGGACGAGAAGACGGCGAACTCTTTTTTACAAATCATATATGATGAGAACGAGCGGCTGAACCGCCTGATCGGCGACATTCTGGAGTTGTCCAAAATCGAGTCCAAACGGGTTCAGCTCGAATGCTCACCGGTTCATTTGTCCTCCTTCTTCGATTCGCTGCTGGAAACGCTGAGCAAGGTGGCCGAGAAAAAGAGCATCAGCTTGAGTGCAGATGTGCCGGAGGAGCTCTTTATAGAAGGTGACGAAGACAAGCTTCGGCAAATTTTCCTCAATCTGCTCTCCAATGCGATCAATTATACGCATGAAGGCGGCAATGTAAAGGTAAGGGCTGTGAACCGGCAGGAAAAAGACGGAGAGGAAACGGTCATATTCACCGTTACCGATACCGGCATGGGCATTCCGCGCAAGGATTTGCCGCGCATATTCGAACGGTTTTACCGGGTGGACAAGGCGAGATCGCGAAGCTCGGGCGGCACCGGTCTCGGGCTGTCGATCGTCAAGCATCTGGTGGAGCTGCACCGCGGCGCCATTTCTGTGGAAAGTGATCTTGGCATCGGAAGCACGTTTATTCTGGAGCTGCCGCTTTTGCAGGACAATACAATTTGATTTAAAATGAGATTATTCGCCTTGTTTTGCGAAGCGTGAAGGTAAGCCAGAAGTGAATTTGAGAGCTTTACGTAAATATTTTACACTGGGTTAACATTCTGGTGATACGATAGGCTTGTCAAAAACTACGAGTACGGGGGAACATATGGCACAACGATTGCTTGTCATCGAAGACGAACCGACACTAGCCCGGCTGCTGTCGTACAATCTGGCGCAGGAAGGCTACGAGGTGGCGCATGAGGATCATGGAACGGCGGGATATGACCGGGCGGTCAAGGAGCAGTTTGACCTGATTGTGTTGGATCTCATGCTGCCGGGAATGAACGGAATAGACATATTGGACAAACTGCGCGGCCAGGGTATACGGACGCCCATCATCGTCCTGACGGCCAAGAACACAGAAGAAGATGTGGTCCGCGGTCTGAAATCTGGAGCCGATGATTACATGACGAAGCCTTTCGGTGTATCCGAACTGCTCGCCAGAGTCAGCGCCGTGCTCCGGCGGGTCTCCGGTGCAACGGAAGAAGCCCCGGTTAGCACGGGGACGGCAGGTTCCACCATTATTTTGGGGCAGCTTGAAATTTACCCTGAACGATACGAGGTTACCTTGGGGGGCCAGAGTATCAATCTGCGTCCCAAAGAATTCGAAGTGCTGCTATATTTGGCCCGCAAGCCTGGCGTCGTGCTGACAAGAGACGATTTGATGAACGCCGTGTGGGGATTCGATTACATCGGCGGACAGCGTACGGTCGATGTGCATGTCAGTTCGCTGCGCAAGAAGCTGGAACTGGACCCCGAATCGGTCCATATCGACTCCATCCGTGGTGTCGGCTACAAGTTGGTCGTCAACAAACAGAGAACTCCGGTCGCTTAACCAGGACCCGGGGTTCTTTTTTTTTGCCTTAACTATAGTTCCGGCGACCTACATTCACATTTCCTTCACGGCAAGCAAATATTCTCATGACAATCGGTTGATACGCTATGAGCATTAAGGTAATGCGGGAGGAATGTGCGTGCAGTTACTCATTTCGGTTGAGGAGAACTTGGACAGGATCGGCGGTTCGGAAGCAGATGGAGAAACCGGTCAGGCGGCAAAAGACAACATTTTGCTAAGACAAAAGGAAATCGGGCAAAATGATCAAGTGTCGCGGAAAAAAAGAGAGGTGGCACAGACGGAAACCGTGTCATTCAGCGAAAAGGATGTACCGTCAGGCCAATCCTCGGTCATATCGCTTACGGATTACTGCCTCTCCGTTCCGGAAATTGAACAGCAACTCGGCTGCTTTGAGGCGCTTGCGGTATTTCGCGATAACCCGACTGCTCCATGTCTTGTCGTCAAGGACGGGGAGGGAAGTCCTGCCGGCCTTCTGATGCGTGACGCTTTTCACCGCCAATTATCGGGCAGGTTCGCGGCCGAATTGTTTTATGCTCATCCGGCATCCCGTTTTGCGGATAAGGAAGCTCTTATGGTGGACTGCAAAGCCTCGCCTTCTGAACTGATCGGACGGGCTTTGCGGCGAACGGAAGAGCGATTCTACGATTGCGTTATCGTAACGGAGGATGGAAGACTCAAAGGGGTTCTGACCGTAAGGGATCTAATGGTGCTTTCCGGCCGTCTTCAGGATCGGGCGGAGCAGGAGCGCCGGCTTGCCGTGGAAGGAAGCTGTGTTCATGTTGGCGAAATGGAATCGGTGCTGCAGGAAGCGGCATCCGCTGCCGAAACGGCCCGCGCAGAATGCAGCCGGATGGAGCAGTGGATCACTGCTGGCTCAGGAAAACTGGAACATGTACATAACTCGTATCTGCGGGTGGAAGATCGGATGGCTGAGCAGCGGAGCCAGGTTGAGGAGCTGCTCCAAAATGTATCAGGGATCGCTTCCCTTACGGAAGAGATCGGCGGGATTGCCGGGACCAGCGAGCTGCTTGCGCTGAACGCCTCCATTGAAGCCGCGCATGCCGGTGTACACGGACAGGGGTTTCAAGTCGTCGCGGGCGAGGTCCGCTCGCTGGCCCATCATACCCGTCGCCTGACGGCAAGCATTTCTTCGCTGCTTGGAAGAATCGGCGATTTGGCCGCCCGCACGGCGGAGCTGACCGGAGCCGCTACCGGCGATATTAGCGGCAGTGCGGAGGAAGTAGCGGCTGCTAAGAAACTCTTCTCAAGCCTTCAATCCGCGGTTTCCACCGTGGAGCAGGCAGATGAGACAGCCTGCCGGTTGGCGAAGCAGAGTGTGGACCGGGCCTTGGAGGTCAAGAGCAGACTGAAAGCGATGAGTGATTTTACAGAGCGTTAACATTTCTCTGGACCGGCATTTACAATCAGAGCTTATGATTGTACCGAAGAGTGATGAGAAGGAGACAAACACATATAATGAAGTCCACCGTTGACATAGAAAAGAAGACCATCATTGACATAGAAAAGCTGGATCTCTACTACGAATCCTTTCATGCGCTCAAAAGCATGGATTTGCAGATCCCGGAGAAGGCGGTTACCGCGTTCATCGGGCCATCCGGCTGTGGGAAATCAACGCTGCTGCGCACCTTGAACCGTATGAACGATATGATTCCCGGAACCCGGATCGAAGGCAAGGTCCTGATTGGCGGCACGGATATCTACGGAGGCGGCATCGAGGTGGAAAGCCTGCGCAAGCGGGTAGGAATGGTTTTTCAGCAGCCGAATCCTTTTCCAAAATCAATTTACGATAATGTAGCTTACGGCCCCCGTCTGCACGGCAGCCCTCCAAAAGCGGAACTCGATGAACTGGTGGAGCAAAGTCTGCGGCAGTCGGCTTTGTGGGACGAAGTCAAGGACTTCCTCAAGAAATCCGCGCTGAGCCTGTCCGGCGGACAGCAGCAGCGGCTCTGCATTGCCAGAGCGCTTGCCGTACAACCCGACATCCTGCTGATGGATGAAGCGACTTCCGCGCTTGACCCTGTTTCAACGCAGAAGATCGAAGAGCTTGTCCAAGAACTGCGGGACCGGTATACGATCGTCATGGTGACGCACAATATGCACCAGGCGGCGAGAGTATCGAACTTGACGGTGTTCTTCCTGAACGGCGTAATTGTCGAGTCGGAGGACACGGAACAGTTATTCTCGAATCCGAAAGATTCGCGCACCGAAGATTATATTTCCGGCAGATTCGGCTAACAGGCTGCTTCCCTCAAGGGATACGGTTGTTAGTCTATGCGGAGGACCTATAGATTCGAGGAGGAACCCATTACTTATGATTCGAAGACTGGAATTTGACAAAAACCTTGAAGAACTGCGCAGCTTGCTGCGTGAAATGGGCGAGCATGTAATCGGCGCGCTGGAAGGCGCCGTGCTTTCTCTGCAGCAGCACGATACGACCCGGGCGCAGGAAATCGTAGCGGCTGACGTCCACCTCAATGCAATGGAAGAAAAGATTATGGACATCGGCTCGCGTCTCATCATTACACAGCAGCCGGTAGCCAAGGATTTGCGCAGAATAATCGTCGCATTCAAAATATCGAGCGATCTTGAGCGGATGGGAGATCTGGCGCTGGACGTGGCGAAGGTGACTCTGCGAATTCAGGGTCAGGAGCTGATCAAGCCGCTGGTGGACATTCCGCGGATGGCGGAAATCGTAAAGCTCATGACAACAGAAGCGATTACCGCCTATCTGGACGAGAACACGGATCTGGCGCATAAAATGGCGCTGGATGACGATCAGGTCGATCATTTGTATAGCGCTATGATCAACGAGCTGTACTCCTACATGATTAAGAAGCCTGACGCGGTCTCTCAGGCGATGCTGTTGACGCTTGTGGGCCGGTACATTGAGCGGATCGCCGACCATGCGACCAATATTGGTGAAAGCGTAGTCTATCTGGTGACGGGCAAGCGTCCTGATTTGAACCGGTAGGAAGCGGAATGTAAGCAGCCCAGGAAGGCACTGAACTATATCTTACAAGAAAGCGCACTACTGCCGTCAGACGGCGGGGGCGCTTTCTTCTTTTTAAAATATCAGAAAGTATAAGCTTCGCGCTTATGCCTTAACCTGATATTTCTACGAGAAACGTACTTGCGTCTTATAAAGGCGCCGTCAGGCGTTTCTTCTTGTATCTCTTTGAAGCGGATGCTGCACTTTGTGGGACTATTGCCATGTGGTAAGATGTAAAGGATAAGCAATTGAAGACGAGGTGCATAATGGACAAGCTGATTCTTATAGATGGAAATAATGTCATTTACCGCGCATTCTTCGCCATGCCTCCGCTGACCAATACGGCGGGGCAGCAGACGAACGCCGTATACGGCTTCACTACGATGCTGCTGCGTCTCATCGAGGAGCACAAGCCGAGTCATCTGATCGTCGCGTTCGACGCGGGGAAGATTACCTTCAGGCATGAGGGATACCAGGAGTACAAAGGCGGACGGCAGAAGACCCCGCCCGAGCTTTCGGAGCAGTTCCCTCTGCTGAAAGACCTGCTGCGGGATCTCGGCGTGCCGCAGTTTGAGATCGAGAACTATGAAGCGGACGACATCATTGGCAGCATCTCCCGTCAGGCGGACGAGGCGGGGCGTCAGGTGATGATCGTATCGGGGGACAAGGACATGCTGCAGCTGGCGTCCGAGCATACGACCATTGCGCTGATCCGCAAGGGCGTCACCGATATCGAGTTGTACGGACCGGAGCAAATTCGTGAAAAATACGATTTGACGCCGCAGCAGATTATTGACCTCAAGGGACTGATGGGCGATGCGAGTGACAACATTCCCGGCGTACCGGGTGTCGGCGAGAAGACCGCGCTCAAGCTGCTGCACCAGTTCGGATCGGTGGAAAGCGTGATTGCGGGAACGGGCGAGCTGAAGGGCAAAATGAAGGAAAAGCTGGAGGCGCATGCCAACGACGCCGTCATGAGCAAGAAGCTGGCAACCATTTACCGCGAGGTTCCGCTGACTCATTCGTGGGAGGACATGGCTTTTCACGGCCTGAAGAGCGACACGGCCGGCCCTGCGCTGGCGAAGCTGGAGTTCAAGTCGCTGCTGGAGCGGCTGTCCTTAAGCGGAAGCGCTCCTGTGAGCGAAGAGTCCTCCTCTGAAGCGGTGGACCTTGACATCGTCATTGCAGGCGAAGCGGACCTTGAAGAGGTTGCAGCCGCGCTTCCTGAGGTTAAAGCGCTGCATGTCGAGACGAACGGCGAGAACCCGCACCGCACCGAGGTGATCGGCCTTGCTCTCTCCACGCCGGCGCGGCATTATTTCGTGCCCTTTGAGCTGCTGAAGAGCGGCGGCGCGGAGGGCTTGCGCGGCTGGCTGGCCGACGAGCATGCTCCGAAGAACGGCTACGACCTGCACCGCGCCGATTTGGCGCTGCACTGGCAGGGCATCTCATTCGCCGGAGCAGCGCATGATGTGCAGCTGGCCGCTTACCTGCTCGACCCGACCGAGGCCAACCAGAACCTCAGCGACCTTGTCGCCAAATACGGCCTGCCGCGCCTTGCACCGGACGAAGAGGTATTTGGCAAGGGGGCCAAATACAAAGTGCCGGAGTTGGATATTCTGGGTGCGCATGTCGCTGCCAAGAGCGCAGCCGTGCTTGATCTGGTGCCGAAGCAGGAGCGGGATTTGAGCGATACAGCGATGTCTGGGCTGTTTCATGATCTGGAAATGCCGCTTTCGCGCATTTTGGCCGATATGGAGAAGCAGGGCATCTGCGTAAATACGGATGGCCTCAGGGAACTGGGCCGGGAATTCGAAAGCACGATCTCAGGTCTGGTAGAACAGATCTACGAAATCGCGGGCACGGAGTTCAATCTGAACTCCACGAAGCAGCTAGGGGAGATTTTGTTCGATAAGCTGGGCCTGCCAGTCATCAAGAAGACAAAGACCGGCTATTCCACCGATGCCGAGGTGCTGGAGAAGCTGGAACCTTACCATGAAATTGTGCAAAATATTTTGCAGTACCGCACGCTCGCAAAGCTGCAGTCCACCTACGTGGAAGGGCTTCTGAAGGAAATTGCCCCGTCTACGGGCAAAGTGCACACCTTCTACCGTCAGACGATCGCGGCGACCGGACGGCTGAGCAGCCAGTTCCCGAATCTGCAGAATATTCCGATCCGGCTGGAGGAGGGCCGCAAAATCCGCAAAGTATTCGTGCCCTCCGAGCCGGGCTGGTCGATCCTGGCAGCCGACTACTCGCAGATCGAGCTGCGGGTGCTCGCGCATATTTCGAACGACACGAGGCTGAAGGAAGCCTTTTTGCATGATATGGATATTCATACCAAGACAGCCATGGACGTATTCGGCGTGCCTGCCGAAGCGGTCGACGGCAACATGCGGCGCTCCGCCAAAGCGGTTAATTTCGGTATTGTATACGGCATCAGCGATTACGGCCTTTCCCAGAACCTGAATATTACGCGGAAGGAAGCCGGAAGGTTCATCGAGCAGTATTTCGAGGTGTTCCAGGGCGTACGCCGCTATATGGATGAAATTGTCCGGGAAGCGCGCAAAGCGGGTTATGTCACCACGCTGCTTGAACGCCGCCGTTATCTGCCGGAGATCAATGCGAGCAACTTCAATCTGCGTTCCTTCGCGGAACGGACAGCGATGAATACGCCGATTCAGGGAACCGCGGCCGACATTATCAAGTTGGCGATGATCCATATGGACCGGGCCCTGTTCGAACGGAAGCTGAAGAGCCGCATGCTGCTTCAGGTGCATGACGAATTGGTATTCGAGGTGCCGGAGGATGAGCTGGAGACGATGAAAAAGCTCGTGCCCGAAGTCATGGAAGGCGCGCTGAAGCTGTCTGTTCCGCTCAAGGCTGAGGTAAGTTACGGAAGCAACTGGTATGAAGCGAAATAAAGGTCCCGCGTGCCTTGCTTATCCGGTATAATGGAGTAGAGGTGAAGACATCATGCCGGAATTACCGGAAGTAGAGACCGTCAAGAGAACACTGAACACCTTGGTACAAGGGAAAAAGATACAAAAAGTCACCGTTCGTCTGCCGCGCATTATCCGGCGTCCGGACGATATTCGAATATTTGAAACCATGCTGGAAGGCCATACGATTGAGCGTGTGGAGCGCCGCGGCAAATTTTTGCGCTTCCTGCTCGACGGTCTGGTGCTTGTCTCCCATCTGCGGATGGAAGGACGGTACGGATTGCATGCGGCAGGAGAGCCTTTAGATAAGCATACGCATGTTATTTTTCATTTTGACGATGGGAGCGAACTGCGCTACACGGATGTAAGGCAGTTTGGCACTATGGATCTTTTTCTGCCCGGAGAAGATCTCAATCTACCCCCGCTGAACAAGCTGGGACTGGAACCGCTGAGCAAGGGATTTACGCCCGAAGCGTTTAAGGATCTGGTTGCCGGGAAAAATACAAAAATCAAGCCTTTGCTCCTCAATCAGGCATATGTGGTCGGCATCGGCAATATTTATGTGGATGAGTCCCTGCATCAAGCTGGCATTCATCCGGAGAGAAACGCCAAATCACTCACCGGAGATGAGCTGGACCGTCTTCATCAGGCGATTGTCGCCACGCTATCGGAAGCGGTGAATGCCGGAGGTTCCTCCGTCAAATCGTACGTGAACGGCCAGGGTGAGAGCGGTTCGTATCAGCACCGGCTGCGGATATACGGCCGCAAAGACGAGACCTGCTACACCTGCGGTACGAAGGTGGAGAAGAGCGTAGTGGGGGGACGCGGCACGCATTTTTGCCCAAGCTGCCAGCCGTCTCTTTTAAACTAAAGCCAGCTTTTTTATCGCAGATTTGATTTGCGCCGTTTTTCTTCAAGTTTCACAATTTTTCATGAAGGTTGACACCCTGAGCCCATCCCGCCCATATACTGGGTGAAGAATGCTACATTGCGAACGACGGTTTCCATTGGTTACGGAAGCGTGGGTTCTTCAACGGGAGGGATTGTGGGTGATCAGCCCCATTTTTTCATTGCTGCTGCTGGCTTTTGCCCTGAGTCTGGACGGTTTCGGTGTTGGTATTACATACGGATTGCGCAAACTGAAAATACCCCTGCTTTCCGTTCTCATTATCTCAATCTGTTCCGGTGTTGTGATGTGTGTCTCGATGCAGGTTGGCGCGCTGCTGGCCAAAGTCGTTTCGCCTCATATCGCTTCCCTGTTCGGGGCGGTCATCATACTTCTGATGGGCTGCTGGTCATTGGTACAGTTGGTGATGCAGAAGGATGAAGAGACGCCGTTCGAGGAGGCCGGTTCGGGACCTGGCGCAGAAGAGAGTGAAAGATACCCGGCATTGACGGATGAACAACCGGAAGCGGAGCCGGAGAAATCGGCGGTATTTTCCCTTGAGTTTCGCAGGCTGGGGATTGTCGTTCAAATTTTGCGAACTCCGTCTTCGGCTGATATGGATAAATCGGGCAGTATCTCATCAATAGAAGCGTTCTTGTTGGGCATTGCTCTTTCCCTTGACGCTTTCGGAGCGGGCCTTGGGGCCGCGCTCCTTGGATTTAATCCGCTCTGGACGTCGCTTGTGATCGCCCTGTTCAGCGGCAGTATCCTGGTTCTTGGACTCAACACAGGACTGCGATATGCCGGAAGCGTCTGGATGAAGCGCGCCTCGGTGCTGCCTGCTCTGCTCTTGATTGCCATAGGAATATTGAAGCTGTTATGAGGTGAAAACATGATTATGGGCTTGACCGGAGGAATTGCCTCCGGAAAAAGCACCGTGTCCGCCATTCTCGCTGAGAAAGGGGCAAAGGTCGTTGACGCCGACGCCATTGCACGGGAGGTCATGCTCCCCGGACACGAGGTGCTGGCCGCCGTTGCGAAGCATTTTGGCGAGGGGATACTGCTCCCCGACGAGACGCTCAACCGCTCCAAGCTGGGAGACATTGTATTCCGCGATCCTGAGGCCTTGAAGGCTCTGAATGAACTGACCCATCCGGCAATCCGCCGGATCACCCGGGAACGGATGCAGGCACTGGAGAAGGAAGCGCCCGAACGCCTGGTTATAGCTGATATCCCCCTGCTCTTCGAATCGGGGCAGGAGGATATGTTTGAGCGAATTTTGGTCGTCTATGCGCCGCGTGAAATACAGCTTGAGCGTCTGATGAAACGAAACGGAATGACACGGGAGCAAGCAGAAGCCCGGCTTGACTCCCAAATGGATATTGAGCTGAAGCGCACCAAAGCCGATTATATCATCAATAACAGCGGGGATGTGGCCGACACCGAGCGGCAGATCGCCGTTTTGTGGGACAGGCTGGGTCTGCCATGCTGAAATGGCTTCGTAAAAAAAGAGTTCTGCTGCTGCTATTTCTCGGCTTCACCGCCATTCTGTTCCTTAGCACCAACTGGATGTCCTGGTTCTATCCGATTTATTATAAGGAAGAAATCCGCAAGCACAGCTCCACGTATACGGTTGACCCTTATCTTATTGCGGCAATCATTCGGGTGGAGACGAACTACAAGACCGGACGCGAGTCGAGAAAGGGAGCAATAGGACTCATGCAGCTGATGCCGGATACGGCCAAATGGGCTCTGGAACAGGCCAAGCTCCCTGACGTCTCGATGAAACGGCTCAAGAATGAGCCTTCCGCTAATATCGAGCTGGGGGCCTGGTACCTGCATACCTTGTCTGGGGAGTTTGACGGGAACCGTACGGCGGTCATTGCGGCCTATAATGCCGGACCCGGCAAGGTGCAGCGCTGGCTTAAGGAAGGCTCATGGAACGGAAGCGAAGACGATATCAAAAATATTCCGTTTGGTGAAACCCGCCACTATGTACAGCGTGTCATTTATTATTACAATCAGTACACGGAGATCTACGGGGACGTTTTTTAGCGGCTGCCGTGCACGAGAAAAGAAGTGCCGACAGGCCGCTTCGGACCGTTCAGCACTTCTTCGGCAAGCTTAATGTGGGCAGATTATTGGAATTGACCTGCCAGTTGTTGTTCAGCCAGAGTTACAAGACGTTTCGTGATGTAACCTCCGATCGAACCGTTTTCGTAAGAAGTTTTATTGCCTTGATATCCATCAGGAGAAAGAGTGATACCAAGTTCTTGGGCAACTTCATATTTCAGTTGCTCCAATGCAGCATTGGCTCTTGGTACGATAAGGTTATTGGAGCTGGAGCTACCATTGCTTGATTGGGCCATTTCTGTTCACCTCCTATCGGTTGGTAACTGTATTATGTGCCGGACTTGCCACATTCATTACTCATAATTAAAGGTGTTTTCTGGAAAAATAATAACCAAAACCTTTGCAAAGGAAGTGATCAGATCATGAAATGCCCATACTGCGATCATACCAACACCAAAGTGCTCGATTCACGTCCAGCCAATGAAAATAAATCGATCCGCCGCAGGCGCGAGTGCGAGCGGTGCAGCCGGCGCTTCACCACATTTGAGATGGTGGAGGAGACTCCGCTGATCGTCATTAAAAAGGACGGCAGCCGCGAAGAGTTCAGCCGCGACAAAATACTGCGCGGCCTGATCCGCGCCTGCGAAAAACGCCCGGTATCCGTCGAACGGCTTGAAGTGATCGTCTCCGAGGTCGAGAAATCGCTGCGCGGCATTGCTGTAGCCGAGGTAGATAGCCAGCAGATCGGCGAACTTGTAATGGAGCAGCTCTATCCGGTGGATGAGGTCGCCTACGTCCGCTTCGCGTCCGTGTACCGCCAGTTCAAAGACATCAATATGTTTATGAAGGAACTGAAGGCGCTCCTGTCCAAAAATCCTTCGGAGACGGACGGACTGTAAGCCCAGGCTCTACAGTTTGTCCGCTCCGTATTCTCCTTACTCCACAGGATTACAATCCGGTACTTTCCGACTGAATGTTATTTTAAAATAACTGTTGACACACGTCCGATAATTTTATATGATATAGAAGTCGGCTGCGAGACATGATTAAGCGGAAGACACTAAGAAGCCGATTCATACATATCGGAATTCGATACATGGGGCCTTAGCTCAGCTGGGAGAGCGCATCGCTGGCAGCGATGAGGTCAGGGGTTCGATCCCCCTAGGCTCCACCATATATTTTATACATGGACTCTTAGCTCAGTTGGTAGAGCAGTAGACTCTTAATCTATTTGTCCAGGGTTCGAGCCCCTGAGAGTCCATACAGAAAGAACGGCAGAGATGCCGTTCTTTTGCTGTTTTTAATTGCTCAACCTTTAAAGGATATCGTGTATAATAAAGTGTAAAATAAGAATGACCTTATAGGATTGAGGATTGCCTATGTGAAGCAGCTTTTCTTCATGGTATAATTAATAATTATAAATATAACTGCGGGTGGGGTGGAGAACATGATTGCGACTGAGTTCAAAAAATATCTTACCGGTATGGACGAATACATTAAAAAGTTGCGTGAAGAACCTAAGGAGAAGTCGTTGAAATTTCTAATGGAGGCAGGTATCGTGGATAAGGAAGGTAAACTGATGCCACAGTATAAGGAGCAATAATGTATTCTAACTTGCCGAATTTTATTTTAGGGTTTCATGGATGTGATAATACCGTAGCAGAGAGAATACTACTGCATAACGACCAGATGCGGCCGAGCGACAACGACTACGATTGGCTAGGTCCAGGGATTTATTTTTGGGAGAACAACCCACAACGGGCATTAGCGTATGCCCAAATGTTAAAGGATAAGCCACATCGAGTAAAAAATCCTATTCATGAACCGGCTTCAATTGGGGCCATTTTGGATTTAGGACATTGTTTGAATTTATTAGAGCAAAACTCTTTAGATGTGCTAAAACGGGGATATGAAATTTTACAATTAAAAATGAATAATTTAGGGACAACTTTACCTGTAAACAAATTTGGACAAGGAAATGAGAGTGAAGACTTACTTCTGCGCTTTCTTGACTGTGCGGTCATTCAGGCTGTTCACGAGTACAATAAGGAAAATAATCAAAGACCTTACGATACAGTCAGAGGTGTCTTTTTCGAAGGGAAAGATCTTTACCCCGGAGCTGGTTTTAGAGAAAGAAACCATATTCAAGTCTGTGTGATTAATCCTAATTGTATTAAAGGCTATTTTAAACCTATGAATCCTTCAAATGGATATGAAATACCATAGTTGTTCCTGCAAAGCCACTTCCTTCTGGATGGCTTTTTATTTAGGCTTTAGCCAGTTGAGTGCGTGAAACGCGCGAAACAAAAAACCACCCGCTATGCGGGTGGAGGGATCAAGGGTTTGACCAACAAGAGGGAGTAGAAATTTTAGAAGGTCATATGATGCCAGATGACGTACACATGCTGGTAGCCATTCCGCCAAAGATATCAGTGTCATCATTCATGGGATATCTAAAAGGGGAAAGTTCGCTAATGATCTTTGAGAAGCATGCCCAATTAAAGTATAAATATGGGAATTGAAAATTTTGGGCAGAAGGATATTATGTGAGTACAGTGGGTTTGAATGAAGCAACCGTAATTACACTGCCTGAACAGATTTGTGGTCAGGCTAGCGTCTTTAGGCGCAGTTTGGCAACAGGGGGTTATACCCCAAGAGCAAACCACCCGCCCAACGGGTGGTTTTGATTTTGGTTTCATTCGTGGTATGTTGTGGGTAGAAATGACGTACAATGCTCCGGGAGCCGTGCGCTAACACAGCTCTCGGAGCATTAGCCGCTTTTAAGGGCGGCGGCTTTGGGGGGGGTCCACCAGTATAGCTTATTATGGTAAGACGGAAAAATGTTCCCCGAGTATTAAATAGTGCATATACTGAAAAAAGTGATCAGCTCTAGGACTATTTCCAGGGCTCTTTTTGATTCGAGTGGATGAGAGTAAGAAGGGGAAGACTAAGATTGTTAGTAGTGGAAGAACGATTCATTCCCCTATCCGCTTGGAAGGGGTAATGCTGGAAGAGTTTAATACCTACTTGGATCAACTGGAGACGGTAGATTTGAAGAGCAAGTCGAACAAATAATAAGCTGAAACTCAGGTGAGGAGGAAAAGGTTTACGGAAACAGCAGAAGTTAGAGAATAAAGTGACTTCGGAAATTAAAGCTCTTAAGGCAGAGGTCGACTTGCGGAACAAGGACTTCGCTCCTAGAAAATAAAGCAGGTTGAAACTCAGGCGCTCCAGACTTATATCCCTGTTTGGCGAGAAGTATTCAAGAAAGCTTCTATAGCCAAGAAAAAAAGAGGCTGCAAACGATTACGACGAGTGATGTATTTAGGGTAATATGCAGACTACGAGGAGTAACGAACCCTCGGCTCAGGCCATGGAGGCAACCTGATTACTGGCAGCCGTATTGTTTCATTCTTGATATCTGCAGCAATGTTCAAGACATTAGGTTCCTCACAAGAGAAAAAATATAAAGAAGAACAAGCGGCTAATCCGTAACGATAGCTTCTTGTTCTTCATGCATTGTGCCTGTTTTGGAGTTTTTTTAATTACATCAACTTGTTCCAATGCTCCTGATAAGCCTTGTACACATGCGGATATTTGCGTTTCAACAGACGGATATCTTCCCTCATAAAGGCGTCTGTTGTCTCCAGGCCGCTTGCCTGATCGATGAAATCCGGAGGGAATATATCGGCCATCTCCCCTTCCTCCTCGTCAAACGCCATACGGAGTTTTTCACTGAAGAATTGAATAGTCTTTATCTGAATGCCCGGAAACATATTCTTATCCTTGACCAGACGGTCGATCTCCAGAATCAGTTTGTTTCCTTCCTGGGCTTGGCTGCGCTGCTTCAGCACTTCCGGATTTTTGGGATCAACATAATAAGCAAGATCAGCAAAAATCAAAGCTTCCTTATAGGCGTTGCTTTCCGAAAGGTTCATGGATTGCTCCAGCAGCTTGTCCACAGCCAGTTCTTTATCTTCGTCGGCGGGCAGGGAACGCAGGAAGGTGCGAAAGCGCTGCTTGACCTTATTCCAGAACTGCATTTTATTAAGTTCAAACATAATTATGATCCAATGGATATAGAAGGAGAATGAATCCTCAACCTGTTCTGTATCCATGAGTTCACTCATGCCGTCATTCATTTCCTCTGCCGTTTCTTCGAAAAGCTTCCAGGCTTCCGTATCAAGATTGTTGTAAATCAGTGCATCGGCGTAGTCGATAATATACATTTTGCGCCAGGCTCTGTGTTTTTTGTCCAACGCACGCATAACGCTCAGAGCCTTCTCATATTTATCATAATCCAGCAGGATGCGGCTTTTAATCGTGGCGGCAATAATTTTTTCCGTGGGATTGGTAATGGATGATTCCAGCTGTTTCCATAGCTTGCTAAAAGAGCTGAGCTTGTTCTCGGCAAGATACAATGCGGACAGACTGATGCTTGCCCCCGAATGGCCTGGAGTGATTTCCAGCGCCTTATTGTACAATTCCTCCGCCAGCCGATAGTCTCCTGTAGCGAAGGCGTCAGCAGCGTTGCTAATTATGGTATCCAGCGAATCACCGTATTTGCGGGTGAAATCATATTCGGCGCGTCTGGCGGGATCGCGCAAAGTATCATATGCCATACGAATGTTCTGGAATTCCTCCGGATAACGTTCCGGGGGGAATTCCTTCACCTTGGCGAAATACCCTTCCTTGATCGATTTAGGCGTAGCATTAACCCTTACGCCCAATACCTTGTAGTGATTTATGGGGGCGGGAGCACCTTGTTTGCGGCTTCGCCCGGCTCCTGTTCTTTGCGCCGATGATGTTTTGTCCATAGTTCCAGCCTCCTTTAAAACTCCGCATCAATGAGTAGATCGGTTACACGTTCCATAACATGTTTTAGCTTGTCCACATCTTCTTCCTGCAAAGCCTGTTCCAGCTCTTGAATGGTGTCAATCAGCTTTGCTTGTTGTCCTGACTCCATACCGGCCAACGTTTTGCGCGCCTGCTGCATCAGCAGTTTGCCATCCTCGTGCAGCATCGTTGGCGCTTCATCGTCTTCGGACACATCCCAATTTTCATCCAACTCGTCCAGATCGCCGGGAATATCCGACAGCAAGTCCCAGTCTTCCGGATCAAATAAAGAGGCATCCTCAAGGTTCTCATCATCTTCCGAGGCCTGAGGAACATTCTCCCACAGCTCCTGCAGCCGCTGGACGCTTTCCTCAAACTCCCGGCGGTTATTGCGGTTCAGAGCATCCTGCAGTGTAATGGACATCTCCTCTCCGGAGCTAACGCTGCGCGCCGTTACCTCCAGAATTCCGTTCAGATTGTAGCGGAAGGTGACTTCGACCGCTTCCTGACCTTTCCAATTTTCCGGAATACCCTCCATCATAAATTCGCCTAGCCTGTGATTATACTTAACCCATTCATGCTCGCCCTGGTAAACTTCGATTGCGACTGCGGTTTGGCCCAAAGCCGAAGTATAAAATTTCTGTGAACGTGTTACCGGAATCACAGTATTTCTACCAATAATTGGCGAAAATTCTCCGGGACGCGTCCTTCCCCCGGACTTTTCGGCAAGAACGGCAATGCCCATGGAGAAGGGAGCCACATCGGTGGCAATCAGCCCGCTTTCTGAGAGCAAGCCGGATTTCAAGCCCGCCTGCACGGCGGCGCCTAGCGCTACAGCTTCATCCGGATGGACATCGGAACGGGGGACGATGCCGAGCAAGGCGGAAATTGTGTCTCTGACCAATGGAATACGGGTCGAGCCGCCGACCAGCAGCACCTCGTCGATATCCTTGACGGACAGTTCCGCATCCTTGATGACCTCGCTCATCCGTTCCATCGTCTGGGCAATTAGATCTTCAATCAGTGCGACGAACTGTGAACGGGTTACTTCCACCGCCAATCCTACCGGATGATTGTCTTTTACGGTAACGAGAGGCAACGAAACAGAGACGGTATTTTCGGTACTGAGGGCAATTTTAACCCGCTCTGCCTCTTCCTTCAACATCGCCTTGCCCCGTATATCGAGACGTGGGTCAATGCCATGCTCGGCAAGGATCTGCTCCGCGAACCAGTTCACCAGCCGCCAATCGAAGTCTTCCCCGCCTAACATGCGGTCGCCTGAAGAGGCCTTTACTTCCAGCACGCCGCTGAACATCTCCACGATAGAAACATCAAAGGTACCGCCGCCCAGATCGTATACTAGAAAATTGCCGTCCTCCTGCAGATGATCCAGACCAAAGGAGAGTGCCGCGGCCGTGGGCTCGTTGATAATGCGCTCGACCATAAAGCCGGCCAGTTCACCGGCCCGCTTTGTTGCCCTGCGCTGCTCATCGGTGAAATAGGCCGGTACGGTAATGACAGCTTCTATTTCCCCTTCTCCGTACAACTCATCGGCCCGTCGTTTCATCTCCTTGAGAATAAAAGCCGATATTTCCTCTGGGGTGAACGTTTGACCCGCCAGGACGATCTCCTCATTAGAACCCATTTTTCTTTTGACCGCTGCAATGGAGCGGTCCGGCATGGCCACCAGCGCGTCTTTGGCATTCTGCCCCACGATGACTGTTCCTTTCGGATCAATCAGCACAACAGAAGGCAGCAGAGATTGTCCGTTTGTCGCCGCGATAAGCTTCGGCTTGCCGCCGCGTATGTAACCTATGGCCGAATTGGTTGTCCCTAGGTCGATACCTACGACAGGGCGGCTGGTATGTTCCTGGTTCATTTCATACCCTCCTTGGATATCGTAATTACTTGCGCTTTGCGAAACAGGCTACCATCGTCCAACCGATAACCTCTTCTTAAGACGGACTTAATCTGGTAGGGAAAGATGGAAGGGGAATCCGGCGAGTAGGGAACCGTGCCAACCGCCTCACATAAGGTGGGATCGAACATGCTGCCCAGCACCTGAATTTCCTTGTAGCCCAACAGGGACAATTGGCCGAGCATCTGCTCCTGCCAGTGCCGTGTCAACTGCTCCCAGCCATCAGTATGGGCGGTTTCCTGCCTGCTCCGCCCGGCTATGATGGCGTCCAGATCATCAAGCCAGCCGATCATGGCTCCAGCCGCAGATTGCAGCGCTGCAGCGTTCTGCTCCCGCAGTTCTTGCTCCTGCTCGAAAGCGACTTTCCATCCTGACTCCTGCCGCTCCAGCAGAATGCTCAGGCGTTCCAACTTGTCGGTTGTATCTTTTCCATTCTTATAAGTAAGCCGGGCCAGTTTGCTGCCCTGCTCGCCAATGCCCTTCAATTGTCCATCCGCTTCTGCGGCCGAGCGCTCTAAAGAACTTCGAAAATCCTGCAGATCTGCCCGCACAGCATCAAAACGTTTGCCGAACCACATAGTATGCCTCCCCTGAGGTTTAGTGAAGTATAAAATACCGCAGCGATATCCTCCTTGATTTAAGTCAGTCCATTAATAAATTATACTTATTTCAGGAGCTTAAAACGAGCTTTGATTTATAAAAAGAGAAAATAACATGAGAGGGCATCAACAAGGCCGCTATGGTGTTTAATCAAACTTCATTACTGGTATGTTTTACTCATGAACCTGAATTCTGATGGTCAGTTCTGTTGCAAATATAAGGTGTATTCGGAGGCAAGGTTATGGCGACTGTTCAAGGAAAATTATTTAAAGTTACATACAGCAATTGGTATGGAGCGGTTCGAGGGCAGCCTTTCCGTAAAATTGCAATCGAGGCGAATGCTCCTCTCTATGATCTGGCTGTCGCAACGATTGATCCTTTTGATTTCGATTTGCAAAAGATGTTGTTGCTGTATGATTATGGGGACGAATGGCGTATTATTGTGCAGTATCTTGGAGATACCGAGGTCCATACAGTGCAGAGATTGCCTTTAATTGTGGTTACTAAAGGTGAAGCTCTTGATCAGTATAAAGGCTTTGAGCACGAAGAGAGTGAGGAAGAATGGGCAGCGGACGAAAGATAATGGGCGCTAGAAACGGATTTCTATGGAAATTGTCGTAGATGCGTATTAATTGAGAAAAAAAGCAATGGCTGGTATTATTTAAAGGACCATGTCCAGTTTCCTTTTAAGGCGAATTGCAATCAAGCAATGCTCAAATCTCCGCTTAAGAGCGGGAAGCAGGTCAACGTTCTGCGGATGGCTCCTGAAAGTGAATCGGCCCAAGAGGAAACCGAAGACGGACTTATTGGGTGGAGCTAGGTTATCTTGTTTGAAAAGTAAACGCTTGAAAACCAATCATTGTCATGCGAGGTGAAGATTCAGGGCAGTGCCCTTGACTACCTCGCCAGAGCGCATCGCTGGCAGCGATGAGGTCAGGGGTTCGATCCACCTAGCTCCACCATAATATGGACTCTTAGTTCAGTTGGTAGAGCAGTTGACTCTTAACCAATTGGTCCAGGGTTCGAGTCCCTGAGAGTCCATCACAGAAAGAACGGCAGAGATGCCGTTCTTTTGCTATTTCGGGGAGCGGGTGTTTATGTAGGAATTGGATTGGGGGGATTACAGACCTGATCAGATAAGGCGGAAATCAAGAGGATTTGCAGGCAGATTAAGAAGATGTATGAGTTTGTTAATATTAACAAAGATAGATTAGGAAACGAAGTTCAGCAAATATTAAATGTAGTCGAGAGTAATTTGCGCGAATATGTGTTGCAACTGGAGTATTTGTCATCTGGTCGCATACATATTACTTCAAACCGAGATCGGTTAAATCCCTTACCTCCATCTGCATTGTTGGAGGAGTTAATTCAACAAAGAGATGAGCAACGTATATTATTAACACAAAAAGACAGGGAGCTTTATGAAGAAATAATTATTGGAAGTGTAGGTAAAGCAATCCAAAAAAGAATTCATCGTGCGAAAGATTGGGTTCTTCAAATGGATAGTTTAATGAACCTCCGTGATACTTCGAGTGGCTTAAAGTTATCGCTCAGTTGGGAGCCTAAAAAAGCAGAAACTGAAACGGAGATCCCTACAGATGCTCTAGTTGAATTACTATTAAGGGATGCTCATCAAATGGATGATGACGAGATTGATCAGGTTGTAGAGCATTTCCGCACTCGTATATTAAAAGCAAAAGTCAATGCTGAGGAAGAGCAAGGGATGTTAAGATATTATCTGAATGAAATACTGGACTACCGTTCTTGGTTCGAATTCAGATTATACTTCCGTAAAGGAGAACAAACCGGCTATAAGGAGCTTACGGATTCTAAGTTTAATGTGTTAAGCGGAGGGGAGAAAGCTATGGCTATGTATATTCCACTGTTCGCCGCCACATTTTCCAGATATAGTGATGCTCGTGATGAGGCTCCCAAAATTATATCATTAGACGAAGCTTTTGCCGGTGTAGATGATGCAAACATGCGCGATATGTTTCAGTTGTTAACAGAGATGGGCTTTGATTATATTATGACGTCTCAAGTATTGTGGGGCTGCTATGACACAGTACCACGATTGGCTATTTATGAAATATATCGTCCCAAGGATATTCGTGTAGTGACATTATTTCATTATCGCTGGAACGGTAAAAGTAAGGTTCTAGTTGAACCAGAACTTTCGTTGAGTAAATAGACGAGGTATTGCATATGGAGATTGGATTTCGTAAAACAGCCAAGCAGTATTACAGCGATCCGCATCTTGAGAAACTCCTTGCTGCTGTTTTCAAAAAATATCAGGGGCAAGGTGGGGTGCGCGGGAATGCCAAAATGGTAGTGGGTTCATTTGCAGAGGCTAGCCGCTTACAAAGGTTTTTCGGCAGTAAAGTAGAGAGAATAATCCGGCCTAATACTATCCTTGAAGTACCACTATCTTTGTTTACAGAAGATATTATGCGTGGGCATCAGCTTACCATCCCAGACTTGTATGAATTATTATACGATATCCCTCTTTTGACTAAAAAAGAGGATAAACAGCTTAAAGAACGTCAATGGATAGATTTGTTTGAGCGTATAGCAACACGATTTACTCAGGAAACCCAACTTGATTTATTTAACGGACAATTTAGTGCGGTGACATATGATTGGTTCGGCCGATTAAGAGAGGGTAAGGCGCTGGGATACCAAATAGCAAAAACTGTGATCCGTAATGGTGGAGATGCTGAAAATGATCTTTTCTACTGTGCAAAGGCTTTGTGGAGGTTACTCGTTGAGAAAAATAAATTAAAGAATGAGTTGAATACTGATGCGGAGTATATTTTCATTCCAATATTCGCTGATAAGATCACCAAAAATCCTCATTTCTTTGATGTGAAATTTCCAAGTGGAAGACTGTTTTTAGCTGCATTATGTGACATGTACAATATCAAAGTTGAATCTGGAGAAGTTGCCATCAACGAAAACTTGATCAATATGGATTTTATGAAAGATCGGCAAATCTACAGGCACTTTGGGCTTATGGATGATAGTCTCAGCTCCATTTCACATGTGTTTGCTTCAGGATTTGTTGATGGTGCTTCCCCGAGAACATTAAATCTGCACGAAATTGAGACAAGGAATTATTGGCCCGAATATACTGAAATATATCTTTTTGAAAATCCAGCAGTATTTTCTTACTTGGTGTTAGAAACAATTCAATTTTTTAAGAAGAATGGCTTTTCATATAATCATTTCTCTAATGTCTTTCCTCCTCTTATTTGTACATCTGGGCAGGCACGAAGTGCGACCAAGTTCTTTATTAGAAAATGTCTAGAGGTTAATCCTGATTGCAAAATCTATTACTCTGGTGATTTTGATCTTCATGGTATTCAGATGTTGCATAAAATGGAAGAACTAGTTCAAAAAAAAGTTGTTCAGCATTTTATGGATGTAGCAACGTACAGGAGATTCTTAGATCCTGATAGCTTGCCCATGTCTTTTCAAGATAGAAAGCTTCTTCGCAAGATGCGTGGAGATCAATTAGCTCAGGCAATGGCCGAGGCGGGGATTAAGGTGTATCAGGAATCTACTGTAGCTGATTTGAAAGAGGAATGGATAAATTCGATAGCCGGACTTGTGCAACAGCTTTCCGATTCATTTTAAAAAGGAGGCAGCAGCAGTATGTTAGCTGAATTCTATAAAACCCTTGATTCTCCTGAAGAGTTGGGGGCAAACATTTTAATTCCGGATCATGGCCCAGCATTGTACCTCTCTGAAAGAGGTGCTTTGTTTTGTTACATGGGAATAATTAGTAGGGAAGGGAATGGAACTTCTGTAGATGGGTGGCCATATTACCTCCGTGGTAAGTTAGCAGAAAAAAGTAAAAAACTGATAAAAGGTTTTTATAGATTGCAAGCAGGTTGTATATTAATGACCAATTTCTTGGATCATGAATTTTATAGTAAGACAAAGTTCAAACGGGTAAAAAACTATATTGTAAGTTTGCCGGTAGCGAGTTCTTGTGATTATGGTATCGTGCGGAGGATTAATTCTGAGCATTCATCCTATTTTGAAGAGAACGAAGCAATGTCCCGTGCATGTTTTGGTCTGACATACGGTGAGCTTAAACAAGCTGTGGAAATTTATGCTCGAAGATTAGGAGTTTTTAATGAGTATATACAATACCCAAGGATCACACGGTCAATGAAAAAAAGATAATTTTTGTGATATTACAGGATTGTGGATTCCGCCTAAATTTCCGTATATAACTTTTAATGGGGGCGATTATACTTATTCTCATGTTTCGTTATACGGTTTTTACCGTCATGTGGATATCATGCTTTCAATGGGAAGCGACACTCTAGCATCGAAAATTTTTACACATGAGGTACCAGACATTGAGGTGTTGAACGAGCTTCATCTAATTGAGGATTATTTTCCAATGGGGATAAAAGTAACTAAAGAACATGTTTTTCCTGATGCTTACATACGTTGATTCTGGGCGATTCATCACAACCAATCTTTTTTTTATTTAATGTTTACATGTTATATTATCCTTAAATTCCTCATAGGAGGCTAAATAAAGTCATGTCTGTACCTAAAAGAATGGATAAACAAACAGCTCGTGAACTACGTTCGATTTTTGAAAAAATGAATATCACCCAAAGTAAAGTCAAAATCGGCCTTGATAACGATACAATCGAAGTTGAAGATGACTATTCAATTGATGATATTCTTGAATCCGCCAGTATATTGACTCCTGATGAAGCAAAAGAACTGTACGATGAGGTTCGGAGAATGCGTGAGGATGAGTGGAATTGATGAGAGGTTATTTAATTGATACCAACATTGCTATCGCTTTTTTGGTAGGAGAACCTGACGCCATGTCTTTTGCGCGTCGCCAAAGAAGATAAAATGAATGCGATGAGGTCAGGGGTTCGACCCCCTAGGCTCCACCATAATATGGACTCTTAGCTCAGTTGGAAGAGCAGTTGACTCTTAATCAATTGGTCCAGGGTTCGAGTCCCTGAGAGTCCATACAAGAAAGAACGGCAGCGATGCCGTTCTTTTATTTTGGTTTCAATTTTTCTATTCAGTTAGGATCTTTGCTGCAACTTTAACGCGTGCCAAGCCACCGACATCAGCCATGCACAATATGCTGCCATTAGAAGCCGATTGGGCCATCCGATTAACACGTTCGGACCGAATTTACCTCCGCTTTGCAGAAGCGTAACGGCTAAAGTCAATAGCATCAACAGTAAGCATATCCAAATTAGGTTGGACATCCATAGAAGCGATCGCCGTGCCGGGGACCAAGATTGCTCGCGAATCAAACTCCGGCTAATAAGTATAGCAGCAATTGTAAGGCCGGGGTTGCCGACCATAGACGCTAAACCATGAAGATTGCCATGTGTTGTCAAGGCATCTTTGCTTGCCGTTATGGGATCAATGGTAAAGAATGCTGCACAGGCAATAGCGGCGGCACTAATCAACAGTAAAGTCAGACCGATATAACCGCCGGTAGTCCTTATTTGCGACCGGATCGCGATGAATAGGGCGGCACAGCTAATCGATAAGGAAAGAAACGCGATACTCATGACCCAGCCATTACTCCCAATCGCATACTCGCTAACCATACGCCACGAAGGATCAAACTCCGGTTTGATGACGTGCAGAGCGACAAGTAATATCAGGAACAAGACGGATGCCGCCCATGAAAAACGCGCAGCGGTTTGTGAGATCGGCGTTACAGGCTTAGTTGTAACAGTTTGCATGTATAAACCCCCTTATTTCGAAAAAAAGAATGGTTTACAAGGTACTGGATGCTTGCTTTAAAAGCTTTGTCAACAGTTCGAAATCAACCGTCTGGCCATCACGGATTTTGATTGTCTTTCTTTCGGAAGGGCCTTCAAACAAACCTTCTGGCAATTTGAGATTTGCGGCGTTAAAGATCGTAAAACTTACTGTTTCCTTTGCCGTCGAGATCACAGCTGCATACTTGCCGTTATTCAAAAAATGAGGTTTGCGGTATTGGATCCGCTCCTCTACATCGGGAATCGAATCGTGTACAATCTGTCGAAGCTGGTTGCCAACAATCGCTTGCCACGGTTGATTTACATTGTTAATAAAGTCGGTGACTTCTTGGTTCATAGAATCTCCTCTTTCATTGAAATTTGATTTAGCGAGTAAAGTACGTTTTAAAGTCGGTGCAAGGACTTTCATGGATACGTTGTTGCTCAGATCTTTAAGCATGAATTAGTTTGTCGATTCCTTGTTACCTAGTAGACGAAGTGTTAGGAGCACGATCCAGAGGCACCCTACAGCCATAGAAATCCGTTCAAAGAGACCGCTTGGCGCACTGGGCATCACATTGGAGAAGTCCAAGGCAACAAAAATGCTGCATAGGACAAAAGAAGCGAAAACGACGAGTGCCGAGAGAATGGAATAAACTCTCCATCTTATCCAATCAGAGCTTTCCTTGAATTTACTTGACAGGACAAGGCAAACGGCAATTAATGAACCAAATACCAGTGCTCCTCCAATATCGTGAATCTGGCCTGATACGCTGCGGCTAGCGGGTAAACCGGGAGGCCAATTCAGCCCAGGATCTATGGGGAACAAGGCAGCTATAAGCAATCCTAATCCGAACGTACCCATAAAAATGGAGCCCCACACCGCGCTTTTGCCTGACTCAAGAGTTAGTTTTAGCACGATGGAAAAAACTAGAATCAACGTTCCGGAGAGAAGCAAATTCCATGTCCCAAGCCAGCCTCGCTCGCCCAGACTCTGATGGCTGATCCAATGGCGTATTGGATTAAATTCTGATCTCGTTAATGCGTCAACGGTAGCAACACCATTCAGGGAAATCGGGACGATAATGCCTAACTTCAACAATCTTTTTTTCCACACGGTAGACATCTGGTCACATCTCCATTATTTGAAGTAAATATCGGCAACCCTGAAGCGGACATTAGGTGCTGAAAAGAGCATTCGCTTTTTTTGCTGCATGCCTCCTTTTGCAAATTGAAATTGACAATCTGGAAACGTCAGGAGCAATAATATAAACTTGATAGGTGAATATCCCTGAGGAAGCTCATTTACCAGATATTCATTGCGTGTACCAACACTCTCTTGCGTTTGGATTTTCTATTGGATTTGATGTATTATAATCGTATCATATATCTTATCTTATTAAACTAAGATAAATAAATCATATTCGGAGCTGGTATTTATGTCAAGCAAACTTTCTGCCCTAACCCCAATTCAAATGGAGCTTCTTGCAGCTTTACGCCAAAACAGCACAAATACCATACTGTTTCACACATCCATTGCGGAATCGTACGGTCTTAACGCTACAGATCATAAATGTTTGGATCACATTATCCGAAACGGCCCTCTCACGGCAGGACAAATTACAGAGTATACTGGGTTGACAACTGGTGCTGTGACCGGAATAATCAATCGGCTGGAGAAGGCTGGATATGTGAGGCGGGAGAAGGACCCGGAGGATAAAAGAAAAGTCCTTGTTCACAAAGTTCCATCAAAATTACAACATATTGACGCCAAATTTGAATCGGCCTTGGGCGATACAATTCAAATTTTATGCAAATATTCGGATGAAGAATTATCCATCATCTTGGATTTTATCAATCGGTGCAATACTATGGTACAATCCCATATGGCAAAGTAAAATCGTGGTGTATTTTGGGTAGAAATGAAGCACATTGCAGAGAGAGCCGTGCGTCGGGCACGACTCCTTAATGAATAGCCGCTTATAAGGGCGGGCTTTTAAGGTATTACTGGCAGGAATAGACCGATTCCTTTGGACGTGGACGAGGGCGGTCTATTTCTTTTTGAGGTATTTCTGTACCTCGAAGCCGTCGGGGTCCAGTATATAAAAGAAACTTAGGAATGAAAAAAAATGGAGTATAAAAGTGTTGTAAAAGCTAATGATATTAGTTAATATGATAATATAGTTAGTATTTGTGGGATGGGTTGGGACACCAACAAGAAAGGAGGTGAAGAGATATGCCTAGAATGGGGTTGGATATTTCGGTGATTCTGCTGAGAGCGGCCGAGTTTGTGAATGAGAAAGGACTCGACGGGATTTCGCTCGGCGAACTCGCCAAGCAGCTAAACATTCGAACGCCTTCGCTTTATAACCATATAGACAGCCTGGCAGCCTTGAAGCAGAAACTCGCGATTTACAGCCTGAACCGGCTGTATGAGCGAATGCTGCAGGCCGCGGTGGGCCGTACCGGCGATGAAGCCGTTTATGCCTTGAGCGAGGCATATGTGCAGTTTGTAAGAGTCAACCCGGGTTTATACGATGCGGCGCTGCGAGCCCCGGATCCGAAAGATCCCGAGCTTCATCTGGCCCAGAATCAAATCGTTGATTTGGTCGTGAAAATCTTAAGCTTTTATAATATGCAGGATGATAAAGTGCTGCATACCGTACGCGGTTTGCGGAGCATTCTCCACGGCTTTGCATCCATTGAAAGTGTGGGCGGGTTCGGACTGCCGCTGGATCTTGATGTAACGTTCAGAATGATGATCGATACGTTTCTGGCCGGCATTCATGCACAGATGAAGCAGGAATCGCATAAATAAGCGGTTTATATATAATCTGTACCTTGTCGCAATCGGCAGCAAAATGCTGCCGACGCGACAGGAGCAACGATTTTCGCACATGTAAAAACTAATATAATTAGTTTTTGTGATTATTTTAGTTTAATTGATTGCTTTTACTTAAAGGAGGAATATTCATGAACGTAACCATTCGTCAATTTGGAAGCTTTGCTTCAATCTTATCGGGACTGTTGCTGTTTGCCGCGCATTTAACCGAAGAGATTTCATCAAGCGATATCTTAATTGTATTTGCCAAGAACCTCGTATTGGTTGCTCATTTGACTATGGTATTTGCTTTGATATCTGTTTACGAAACCCATACCAGAACAAGACGACTCGGCATGCTCGGTCTGCTGTTCTCAACTTTTGGCACGATGTTCGTATCGGCGATTGTACTCGTTGAGATCGCAGGCGTTTCAAACACAAGCGCAGCGGCGATACAGAAGGCTTCCGAAATACAGTGGATTGTAACTTCTGGTCCGCTTCTGTTTGTCTTCGGTATACTGATTCTCGGCGTCCAGCTAATAAAATCGGGAACTCGCACCAAGCAGGCCGGTATATTGCTGATCCTTGGAACGATTGTATTTGCTGCTGCGGGTTACACGAGTGGCGCGGCCTCTATTTTCGTTATTGCGGGCTCCGGCCTTACCTCTGCCGGGTTTATTCTGTTAGGGAAACCTTTGAGACAAGGGAAACCAGCCGCAGGGAGGCAAATTACTCGGGTAATGTAGTGGTCAACCATCCGGAAAGGGGTTGCTTACTGCATAGTTTCTTTACCCGCAAGAAGGTCAACTTTTCAAATGCCCTTCTTGTGGGTAAAGTTTAAAACATAGGTGAGCAAGTTATTACTGTTCGATCAGGTTCCTGACGGGGACCGTTTGCTCTTTTTCCGGCTGATTCAATGGATAGATTCTGGCCATATCGGTGTTTTCATCCACATGCTGGATATAGATTTGCGTCCCTTCATAGGTCACATTTTCCATAATCGGCGAAGCGGCAATCTCTTGAGCTCTTTGTGTATTCATGCTTTACCCTCCTCCATATTTCGGATAACAATGATTAGTGTCACATTAGATGATAGGATTTATGCATAAAGCCCAGCTTGTATATTTTACCGTTAGAGATATTTTTATGATTCTGCTATTCTAAAGGACGGAATTTGAAATAGTAGGAGGACATCCCAGATGAGACCACAGTTACAACGCATTATTCTTTTTCTGTTTTTACCCTTTTTCTTGATTGCCCAGAGCTTTCCCGTATCGGCCCGTGCAGCAGAAACCGATCTGTTGGACAAATACTATCCTTCCGACATTGATGGGCATTGGGCATATGAGGCGATTGATAATTTCGTCAGTGCCAACTTGTTAAGTGGCTATGCCGATGTGGATGGTACGATCAGTATTAAGCCGAATAATGACATTACCCGCGCCGAATTCGTAACGATTCTTGTCAATGCGGCGGGCTTGACCAGCAGCCAGTCAGGTAAAACCTTCACGGACGTCAAGGCTGGAAAATGGTACGCTGATCCGATCCGGATTGCCAGTTCGCTCGGCATCGTCGGCGGCATCACCAATACGGAATTCGGTCCTGACCGGCCGATCACTCGTGGTGAGATCGCCGTTATGGTCGTGAATGCTTTTTCATCATCCGTACAGTTCGACGGACAACCCAAAGCCTTTACGGATGTTCCGCAATATTACGCGAAGCCTGCCATTCAAAAAGCCAGCCAGGCCGGCATCGTGACCGGGATGACCCAGACCGAATTCAAGCCGTTCAACCGCGCAACCCGCGCTCAGGCAGTTGTAATGCTCGAACGCTCCCTGAAGCTGCAGCAGGGGAACCTGCCGACAGATCAGGATTTGATTAATGTTGCTGCCAAAGCCGACAAAGAAGAAACACAGCTGATGGTCGACAAGAAGTATGCTGACCTCGAGCGGATTTTCCTTAAATATTACACAGGCTACCAGTTTGCTTACAACATGTCTTCTTTGGCCGAGATCAATCAAATGGCGGCCGTGGGCGGAACGATAGATATTGAAGTCGTGAAAGCCCCGACTTTCCTCGTTACCGAACGTTCTGATCGTCTGGCGGTGTTGGATTCGGTATACGGAGAAATCAAAATGAAAATTTCGAATGGCGCTAATACCTATGAAGACACGATCAAGACGGACGGCCAATACCTGCTGAAGAAAATGTCGGATAACAGCTGGAAAATATACGCCATCCTTACCAACGAATAATTGTGCAAAACCGGAGGTTCCACGGGAATCCCGGTTTTTTTTGTTTCTTCAATATTTGAAATAGCGTCATGTGAAAAAAGTAAATTCAATAAAGATAAATTAAGAGTAAAATACAAGTATACTGAGTCAACGGGAGCAGAGACACTTGGACAAACAAAATAGCAAGTATCGGTGGATTGTTTTTACCGCGGTATTGTTTACCTATTTCCTGGTCGTAAGTCAAAGGACGGCGCCGGGGTTGATTACCGATCAATTGATGAAAGATTTCAATGTCTCGGCATCGACCATCGGATTGCTGACTAGCATCCAATTTTTGGCGTACGCCAGCTTGCAAATTCCGATTGGGATTTTATCCGATCGTTATGGCCCCAATTTGTTCCTTATCGCAGGCGCACTGCTGAATGGTCTGGGCACTTTAATTTACAGTTTTGCGCCAAATGAATTCGTGCTGCTTGTTTCCAGATCCTTGGTAGGCATGGGGGACGCTACAATCTGGGTCAATCTGGTCTTAATCTTAAGTCAATGGTTTAGAGTAAAAGAGTTTGTCGGGCTACTTGGTCTCGCGGGAATGGCCGGCAGTCTGGGCTTCTTACTGGCAACGTTTCCTTTTTCGGCTTGGATTGCCCATTCAGGCTGGAGAACTCCATTTTTTACAGTCGGCGTTTTACTCGTTCTTTGCGGAATTCTTCTTTATGTCGTACTCGTTAAGCAGCCAAACAAACGATTCAAGGAAGACAATCTTGTAACGGTTCAGACGGAACAAAAGCGTGAAAAAACTCTTGCGATGTTAAAACGGATATTTTCAGATCGGCAAGCATGGGCCACCTTCTTCTGTCATTTTGGGCTGGTCGGTACGTATGTCGGGTTTATAGGCTCGTGGGCGGTTCCTTATGGAATGCAGATGTACGGAATGACGCGCTCGGAAGTAAGTCAGCTCATGATGATCGGACTTGTCGGGGCGATCGTTGGCGCTTCACTGACTACCTGGATTGCCAATCGTCTGGAATCGATAAAACGGCCCTATTTGGTCGTTCATCTCGTCGTTTTTGTCAGCTGGGCAGTGTTTCTACTATTTAGCGGAAAACCTCCCTACTTTATGCTTATTATTCTGTTCTTCATCATCGGCTATGGAAATGGAGCGAGTGCTTTAACGTTTGCGGCCGTTCGTCAATCATTTACGATGCGGGAGGTTGGCGTCGTCTCGGGCTTTGCGAATACCGGGGGCTTTATCAGCGCTATTCTTTTGCCGAGCATCTACGGGAAGGTGTTGGATCATTTTCAGCCAGTTTCAAGCGGTATCGGGTATTTCTACGGTTTTATCATTCCGGTTCTGTTCTCCATACTGGGCTTAATGGGAGGCTTTCTGTTAAGAGAACAGCGCAGGGAATCCTCGAAGGCAAGCGGGCTTTCGGTTTGATCAAAAGACAGAACAAGGCATGAGTTAGATTTAATGGCGGTAGGCTGGTTGTAGGGGGGGACGTTTTGCATACCGGGACTCAAGTTATTCAGACCGAAAGACTCATGCTAAGGCCATTTGTTATACAAGATGCTGAGAGCATGTTAAGAAACTGGATTGGCGATGAAGAAGTACAGGCAAACTACGGTGAGCCCGTGTACGAAACTATCGAATCCGTTCATGAATTACTGCAAAAATGGATGAGTTCTTATGCACAGAGTGAATTTTACAGGTGGGCCCTAGTACTTAAAGACAGGAAAGAGTGTATTGGGCAAATTGCCTTTTGTCATGTGGATAGCGTTCATCATGTTGCGGATATCGAATATTGTATTGGAAGATCGTACCAAGGTCAGGGATATGCCACTGAAGCGCTGACTTCGGTCATCCAATTTGTATTTGGGCATACCAAGCTAAATAGACTTCAGGCCTTTCATCGGGGAAGAAATGTGTCTTCCGGAAGGGTGTTACAAAAAGCCCAAATGAAATATGAAGGAATTTTAAGAAAAAGCTACTTTTACAGCGATATGGGCGAGTACGATGATAAAATTTATTACGGCGTTATCCGAAGCGACATTATGAGCCACTAATGATAATGATTCTCGAAAATAAAGCTATTTACAAACCGTCGGTCGGTTTATATAATGAGATTAATAACGGAAAAAATTTGTTGAACGATTATGGAGGAGTCACTTTGAAACAAGAGCAACGCCGAGAACAAACAATAGGGCAACTGCTGAATGCAACTAAGGAGCTATTGCGGGATAGAGGCTGCCACGGGATCACAATGAAGGATATCATGGAAAAATCAGAATTATCTAAGGGGGCGATCTTCCATTATGTGAAAAGTAAAGACGAAATTTTTGCCTGGGTGCTGCAAGAACGGCTTGAAGAAACCAACAAACATTTCATGAACGAAGTGATACAGGCCCCAATAACCTTTGATGGACCGATGCAAGTGATCTCGCGTAATCTCGCGGCATTGGAAGATGCATATGATGTGACAAACAAAGTTCTGATGTACTTGTTAGGCAAGGAAGATGAGCCTGTTGTCGCGGAAGTGCTAAAGAATTATTATGAGCGGTCTGTATATTTAGCTAAGCAATGGATCGTAAGCGGCCAGCAGCACGGGGTTATTCTAGAATCGGTTGATCCGGACAAGACGGCAGAAATGTTCGTTCTGTTATCGATGGGTCTGCGCGTCCGTTCTTCCTTTCCTATCAAGAACACTTCTGCTACTGCTCAAGATCTATCAGCATACATGGTCAGTATTTTGAAAGACCAATAGATTTAAAATGGAGGGATCAATATGGCACCACTTATTGCGCTTGTTGCATCTTTTTTATTGTTCCGGGTGATCGGGTACTTAGGACTGTCTTTTTTCGATGATTGGCACACATCACTGCAAGGGGCGGTGGCTGTCATGTTTCTGCTCACTGCTTCTGCTCACTGGGGAAAAAGGCGTCTCGACCTGATCCGGATGGTTCCTCCTTCCTTTCCGAGGAGCGAATGGATCGTAACGGCTACGGGATTCCTGGAAATAGCCGGGGCTATCGGTATTATGCTCCCCCGAACTTCCCTTGCTGCATCGGTTGGCTTGACACTTTTACTGATAGCGATGTTCCCTGCAAATATATATGCGGCTCGAAACAAATTGACGATTGACGGTAAGCCTGTACCCAAGCTGCTTGTCCGGACTTTGCTGCAAATCCTATTTATCGCGGCAGTCATATTGGCCTCCCCGATCTCATCAAGCCTCCAATAGGGATTTTATTCTCGATCTATCCTGTCATGTTTGTAAAAATAAAGCCGTCCGGAACATGATTTCCATATTCTGGACGGCTGCTTTGTGTTTATGTAACGCATGATTTTTGCTAAGGGTTCATCGTCAAGAGGACTTTTCCTGTCACACCGTTCTCCAACATTTCATGTGCAGCTTTAGCTTCCGATAGGGGGAAGGTTTGATTGATAACAGGTTGGAAAGCTCGATTGCGAAGCATTTCAAATAACGTAATCAGATCTTCTTTAAACCAATGCGGTTTTGTTTTTTTAGATAAGATTAGAAAATAGAGCGAAGCTCGCCTTCCATCGGGCATAAATTTCCGAGACATGATTGTCATTAGTGTAGGTAAAAGATGCCCGGAGCCATAACCGATTACCCGGTCTTTCTTTCGCAAGATTTGATATGATTTTTTGAAGTTTATACCGCCCATACAGTCAAACACAACATCCATTCCGTCAGGATGGTATTTGTTAATCTCGCGAACAAAATCTGTATTTTTGTAGTCGATTGGGGTGGCGCCTAAACTCGATACATAAGCATGCTTAGTTTGTGAGGCTGTACCGAACATTTCAACCTTGAGAACTTTCTCTCCTTGCTGCACATGGGCATACCGATGGAGCAACTGATACGCCATCAAATAATTGAGCACAAGAGATGCCGCTTCTTTCGGATCAATCCCATCGGGGATCGGGATAAGCTCCTTCTGATGCAGACAAATATGTTCGGTATATCCTCCAAAGAAGGGGAGTGCAGCAACAAGCTGTCCGACTTTTACCGTGGTTACATTCGGCCCTGCTTCCTTTACGATGCCAACAATTTCGGTGCCGGGTGTAAGTGGTGGCTTTTGAAACGGAGCCTCTCCTTTCCGAAGGATAATATCTCCGAAAGCGACTCCAGTCACTAAGTTCTTGATCAATACTTCATTTTTTTTCGGTTTGGGCACCGGTTCTTCGATCAGTTCCAGTACTTCAGGTCCCCCAAATCGGTTGACCACAATCCGTTTGTTTGTCGCCATCCCTTCCAGCCCCTTTCAATTTATGCAGTAAATTAACTAATTTACTCCATGAATTGATTTTATCTTCCAAGCGATTGAAAATCAATAGTTATAGAGTATAATTATATATATACTCCATAACTAAAGAAGAGGGTTACGATGAACGGTTTTGAAAAAAGACGTCAACAAAAAAGGGATTCCATATTAAACGCCGCGCTGGAATTGTTTAAACAACATGGATATCACAAGGTCAGCATCGCTGAGATTGCAAAATCAGCCTCCGTTGCGGAGTCCTCGATTTATAACTTTTTCAACAATAAAGACAATCTGAAGCTGGAATTGATGAGGAAGTTGTTGTATGAAGATTGTGCGAGGACGATGAACATTTCGGCGAGCCGCGATCCTGTCCAGCTTAAGCTTGAAAAATTGCTGATGTCCAAAATTACTTTATTCAAAAACTTTTCCGTGCATTTTCCGCTGGAATCATCGGGAATGGGGATTATTACCGAAGAGCTTTCGGTCGATCAAGATTATCATCATGCAATTCTTAACCTAATTGAGGATGGAAAAAGAGAGGGCGTGTTCATCGAGTCCATTACAACAAATGCAATGGCCGCTTACTTCGATATTATCCGGTATTATTTTATTCACAATCCTGACTCCACCGCAATATTTGACAACAATCCGGAGTTTGCAGGAGAAATGTATTCATTATTTTTGAATGCTCTGTTGAAGAAATGAAGAAGAGAAAAAACTCGGCGACCCGTCGCCGGCGCAGTACCGGCAGCAGAATCGCCGCTTGGAATTCTTTGTTTTTTTACTGTCTTCTTGACGGGTTCATTCTAAATTGCCTTAGATTGTTTTAAGCAAATTACCGTCAATGACATAATCCGATCCGGTAATCATGGAAGCCTGCTCGGATGCAAGGAAAACAGTCAGGTTCGCAATATCTTCCGGTTGGGCAAAGCGTCCTAAAGTGATGCCAGCCATAGCGGGAAGCTTTTCCATGATGTCTTCTGAAGTCATGCCTGCTGCTGCACCAACCGATTTCGCAAGTCCGCTTTCCGAATGATTCCACAGCGGTGTTACCACTGGGCCTGGCGAGATGGAATTCACTCTAATTTGGCGCGGACCAAATTCCCCGGCCAGCACTTTGGTTAGATTGTTCAGAGCTGCTTTGGTTGTGCCGTATATAGGCAGAAGCAATTCGGGCATTTGGGCGTTAATCGAAGAGATGTTGACAATGGAACCGGAATTTTGCTCAAGAATATGAGGCAGGGCAGCTTGTGTAAGCCGAACGACACTGAATAAGTTCAAGTTATAGAGCTGCTCCCATTCTTCGCTGGGTGTTGCCAGAAAACCTTTGCCTCTCGTCTCATCAATCGCTCCAACATTGTTAATCAAAATGTCAATCTTGCCGAATGCCTCAACCAGCTTCTGTGAGAGTTCATCCGTATCGCGCGCGGTATTAACATCAATGGCTAAATGCTTAACCGGATGATTCTGGACGAGCTGCTCCAGCTCTTCCGTGAGAGAACGGCTGATGGCGACTACTTTTGCGCCTTCCTGGGTGAATTTTTTGACAATGGCCAGTCCTATTCCTTTGCTTGCTCCAGATACTACAGCTACTTTGTCGGTCAATTTCAAATCCATTATTGGTCCTCCTATTTTGTGGGAATTCTATTATGTACCCTTTGAAACTTGTCCGGTTAATATATATGATAACATTCATTTGTCATATTTTATGATATAAATCCGAAAATTCAACATCAACCTAGCCGAAATCCGGCCTAGAGGAACACGAACTTAATTCCAGTTCGGTCCCTACGTCTCCTTATAAGAAGAAACGGCTTCGCCGTCCTCTGGAAGAGGAAGGTATCCGTTTCTCGTAAAAATATCAGGTTAAGGATAAGCGCGAAGCTTATACTTTCTGATATTTCGATAAAGCCGCTGAACAAATTCTTTGTTCAGCGGCTTTTTATTTGAAGGCGCTCGTGGTATAGTGAGGGTAATAATGGCGTACAATGCAAAAGGAACCGTACTAAAAGCGGCTCTTGATGCAATAGCCGCTTTTAGTACGGCGGCTTAAAGGTATTACGGGCAGGAATAGACCGCATCCTTTGGACGAGGGCGGTTTATTCCTTTTTGAGTTCAGTGACAGTGATTTGATAAACCTCAGGGTAAGTACAAGTAATTAAAATATATGTATTTAATATTAAGGAGACGACATGAATTTTAAAGATTTGAATCTGATTCCTCCCATTTTGAAAGCTTTGGACAAAGAAAATTATTCAACACCGACACCCATACAGGAGCAGTCCATTCCGTCCGTTTTAGCAGGCAGAGATTTGTTTGGCTGTGCGCAGACCGGAACGGGGAAAACCGCGGCTTTTTCTTTGCCGATTATCCAGCTGCTCCAAGAGCAGCCAAGCCGAACGGGTTCAGCAAGACATATCCGCTCATTAATTCTCACCCCGACGAGGGAGCTGGCGCTGCAAATCGCGGACAATATTGGGGCCTACAGTAAGTTTACCTCTTTACGCTGCACAGCGATCGTTGGCGGTGTATCTCAAAGAGTCCAAGAAAGGGCACTGGGTCTCGGAACGGATATCCTGATTGCCACACCGGGAAGACTGATCGATCTGATCAATCAGAAGCGGGTGGATCTGCAATATGTGCAAATTCTGGTGCTGGATGAAGCCGATAGAATGCTGGATATGGGCTTTATCAACGATGTGAAGCGGATTATTTCCAAGATGCCCGTCAAAAAACAGACGCTCTTCTTCTCGGCAACGATGCCTCCGGAAATCGCCAACATGGTCAAATCGCTTCTGGTGAATCCGGTGAAGGTCGAAATTACTCCGGTATCGTCTACGGTTGACCGTATCAAGCAGTCGCTCTATCTGCTCGAAAAGGGCACCAAGCAGAAACTGTTGAACCGGCTGCTGCAGGATCAGACGATTGTTTCCGCCTTGGTGTTTACACGGACGAAACGCGGCGCGGACCGTGTCACCCGGGAATTGACCAAAGTGGGCATTACCGCACAGGCCATTCATGGCAACAAGTCGCAAACGGACCGTCAGAATTCCCTCCGAAACTTTAAAAACGGGACGACCCGCGTGCTGGTAGCGACGGACATCGCCGCCCGGGGAATTGATATTGACGAGCTGTCGCATGTGATCAACTACAATCTGCCCCAGATACCGGAGACTTATGTTCACCGGATCGGCCGTACCGGCAGGGCGGGACTGAGCGGAACGGCGATTTCTTTTTGCGAAACCGAAGAACTTCCCTTCCTTAAGGATATTGAGAAATTAATCGGCAAAAGGATTCCCGAAGTAAAGGATCATCCTTATCGGATGGAGCGTACTCCGGAGTCCCTTAAGAGGGACCGGTTATCGAAACCGGCAGTCGCCAAACCTGCAAAATCGTCCAAGCCGTCCAAATCGTCAAATCCGGCCAAATCGTTCCCGCCTGCCAAGTCCACGGCGAACCGCGACCGCAAGCCCAAATCCGAAGGATTTAAGCAAGGTAATCCGATTCATGGGAAGGCAAACGGCAAGACAAACGGGAAGGCCAACACTAAGGCAAACGCCAAGGCGAGGGAAACGGCTAGAGGAAACGGCAGAACGACGAGAACTGCAGCGAGTAACAAAGCGGGCAGATAATAATCGATTATTATCAGGATTTTAGGTGTCTGCGTCAAAGCAAAGGAGGCTTTGGATATGGTCGATTTTGAGTGGTACAGAAGTTTTTGTACTATCTATAAGCACAACTCTGTGTCCGAAGCCGCCAAGGCGCGGATGATGACACAACCGGCAATGAGCCAACACTTAGCTGCCTTGGAAGCCGAGGTTGGTGAAGATTTATTCATCAGAACTTCGAGGAAAATGTTTCCGACTGAACGGGGGAAGGAGTTGTATTCACAGTTGGCTCCGCTTATCGAGTCTTTGGAGGAGACCACGATGAATTTCAAATCGGCTTCTTTACCTACGTTTACAGTCATAAAGATAGGAACTGCACACGAGTTCTATACTGAAAAAATACTCCCTCGGCTGCATAAATACAATATCCGCACCATTTCAAATTTTGGAACTGCCGATCAATTGTTGGAACTGCTGAAGGAGGATAAAGTAGATCTCATCATTACATCGAAAAGGTATCAAACTCCAGGCATTGAATATTTGAAATTAATGGATGAAGAATTTGTTATAGTTGCCCCCAAGGATTTTGAAGTACTGGACACAGACGATCTTGAGTTAAAGGAACAATGGCTGTCTTCGCAAAATTGGATGAGCTATGGGCTGGAGTTGCCGATTATAAGGAGAATTTGGAGAGAACACTTTAAAAAACGCCCTCTAATCAGACCTATCCATATTATTCCTAATTTACATATCATTCTAAAGGCAATCGAAAATGGTGTGGGTCTAAGCGTTATCACTACATATCTATTAAGAAATTCGGTAAATGAACGAACAAAAGTTATTTTTGAGGATTTAAAAGTGAAAAATGAGTTGTATTTCGCCTATAAGCTGAAACATAAACATCTGCCTCAAATCCATGAGATGATGACGCTAATACGTGACGATGTATAGAGATCGGCCAGTTTAATCTGGTTGATCTTTTTTGTTTCTTCCAAGAGATATATAAATATATTTATGGATAATCTGAAATTTCATAATTTGTCTTATATCAAGATCGCAACTAGAATAAGGGGGTAGCAAAATATTAATATTGGAGGCAATACAAAATGGCAAAAAAAGTGTTGATCGTTGTAACAAATCATACGGAAGTTCATGAAGGCAAATCGACCGGGATTTGGCTGTCTGAATTTGGCGAAGCCTATATTGAATTTACAAAACAAGGCTATGAGCTTACGGTTGCAAGCCCGCTTGGAGGAAAAGCTCCTGTCGATCCGGGCAGCGTAGATGCCAGCACCCCGCAAGAAATTTTGGATACGCAAAAATATCTGGAAAACACGATAAAGCTCGATGAAGTATCCGATGAAGGCTTCGATGCTATTTTCCTGCCGGGCGGTCACGGAACGATGTACGATCTTCCCGACAATCAAAAACTTCAGAAACTGCTGCGTGATTTTTATGAAGGGAACAAGATTGTAGCTGCCGTGTGCCACGGACCGGCCGGGCTAGTTGGTGCTACATTGTCGAACGGTCAACCGCTTGTAGCCGGCAAACGTGTTAATGCCTTTACAGATCGGGAAGAGGCGCAAACGACGCTGGATAAACATCTTCCTTTCCTGCTCGAAAGCAAACTTCGCGATTTGGGTGCAATCTATGTGGCCGCCCCGAACTGGACTTCTCATTATGAGGTAGACGGCAACCTGATTACAGGCCAGAATCCGCAGTCAACGCTGGCTGTAACCAAAGCCGTTATTGCACAACTGGGCTAATCCGAATAAACGGAAAAGAGTTGGTAAGCATGAAAGTATTTGTTACAGGTGCTACAGGCTATATTGGAGGATCGGTAGCTAAGGTGCTGCTTGAAGCAGGACATGTTGTTTACGGTTTGGTACGCGATCCAAACAAGGTGGAACCCCTTAAGCAAATAGGCATTGAACCCGTGCTTGGAACACTGGAAGATACGGAAGTGCTAACTCGATACGCTCAATTAAGCGATGCGGTTATTCATACGGCAGACTCGGATCATCGGACAGCCATAGAGACGTTTATTGCCGCCTTGCGCGGCAGTGGAAAACCATTCTTGCATACCTCCGGTTCGAGCGTGGTAGGTGATGATGCGCGTGGCGATTCTAAGAGTGAGAACATTTATAACGAGGAAACGCCTTTTGTTCCCATGGATATCAGAGCAGATCGTGTTGCGATCAACAATCTTGTGCGCAAAGCCGGAATTGATGATTGGGTGAGAAGCGTTGTCATAGTTCCTTCAATGATTTACGGTGATGCGCTTGGATTACCGACAGAAAGCGATCAATTGCCTCAGATTATTCGTAAATCGAAGGAAATAGGAGCAGGCGTTCATGTAGGAAAGGGTGTTAACCGCTGGTCCAATGTTCATATCAGGGACTTGGCCCGCTTATATCTGTTGGCTCTTGAAAAAGCTCCGTCTTCTTCTTATTTCTTTGCTGAGAATGGGGAGGAGTCGTTCGAAGATATTGCAAAATCGGTCAGCGAGGCACTCGGGTTTGAAGGAAGAACAGTGAGTTGGCCAGTAGATGATGCTATTGCAGAGCTTGGAGATTGGGCACGTTTTGCAATTGCTTCCAACAGCCGGGTGCGTGCTGTACATGCAAGAAACTTGCTGGGTTGGAATCCGTCAGAAGAACCGATGTTCAGTTGGATTGAAAAAATGAATTAAGATGCAAACTGTATCTCCAGTTTGTCGAGAAACCCGGTCTTTCTCAAAGACCCTGGGTTTCTCTTTTTGTTTAAGCACGCGAAGAAGCGAAAATCGAGGGGGTTACCCCCGTTGTCTAGACAGATTTTAAATTAAAGGTTAACACTGATTTTTGAATTTAATACTGTGGCTAAAGGTGTTCATATACCTTGATTGATGTATGTAAAATAACGAATTAATATTGTAAACTGAACTCTATTGAGCGATTGCTCGCTTGGTAGTGGGATCATTAGTCCACTCAAATAGAAACCAGGAGGTGATTGATATTGAGTCCAAATCTGACTTCAGCCGCGCAAAGTGTCGCGAGTGCTGCTTCTACTGATCGCCTTCCATGGGCCGGGTTGTTAGCCCTTGCGATGGCGGGATTTATTTGTATCCTCACGGAGACGCTGCCAGCCGGTTTGCTTCCCCAGATCGGCGAGGGGCTTGGAGTTTCGGAGGCTATAGCAGGCCAACTCGTCACGTTGTATGCCATTGGCTCCCTGCTCGCTGCAATTCCTTTAACAACTGCAACGCGAGAATGGAGGAGGAAACCACTGCTGTTGCTGTGCATTATTGGTTTTCTCTTGTTCAACAGCGTTACTGCAATATCCTCTAACTTCACGCTGACGCTGGTTGCCCGTTTCTTGGCTGGTGTATCTGCAGGTGTCTTATGGGGGATAACAGCAGGCTATGCCCGGAGTATGGTGCCGGATGTCCTTAAAGGCCGTGCCGTGGCGGTGGCAATGTCCGGAACTCCTCTTGCTCTGGCACTTGGTGTCCCTGCCGGAACATTCCTCGGCGTGCTTGTTGGCTGGCGCTCTGTTTTTGTAATCATGTCATTGCTGGCAGTGCTGCTCGTTGTTTGGATGCTCTGGAAAATGCCGGATTTTCCCGGACAGGCCGCGACCCAAAGACTCCCCCTCCACAAAGTTTTCATTTTGCCGGGGGTGCGGCCCGTATTGATTGTTGTTATGGCCTGGGTGTTGTCTCATAACATTTTGTACACTTATATTGCGCCTTACCTTGCCCGGACCGGACTTACCCGGCGTGTTGATATGGTATTGCTTATTTTCGGAGTTACATCGGTCGTGGGGATCTGGATAATTGGACTGTTGATTGACCGTATGCAGCGCCTATTGGTATTGATAAGCCTTGCAGCTTTCGGATTGGCATCTCTTCTGCTTGGCATAGGCAGCAGTCAGCCCGTTGTGGTCTATGCAGCGATTGCCGTCTGGGGACTTACGTTCGGCGGAGCGGCGACACTGCTGCAGACGGCAATAGCTGTAGCCGCTGGCGAGAATGCGGATGTGGCTCAATCGATGCTGGTGACGGCATGGAATCTGGCCATTGGCGGCGGAGGCTTAATGGGCGCTGTTTTACTCGAAACCCTAGGCGTTCGTTCCTTCCCTTGGGCCTTGCTTATGCTGCTGCTCCTTGCACTGCTTGTTGTGTGGCGGGCTAAAGATCATGGATTTCCCTGTGCTTCTTCAAGAGAATGGATGAGAAATTTATGATCGACCGGTGAAGACATGACAATCAGAATCGTATAGGTTCCATACTTATCGCATTGATTGCCAAACTCTTCAAGAGCATGTGTGGAGTCGGTCAGTACTTTTAATAAATAATTATGTTCTCCGCTTATACGGTGGCACTCGGCAACATGGGGAGAAGCCTGGACAAAATCAAGAAAGGCATAGCAGTCTCTAGTCCGAAACAACATATAGGCTGCCGCATGCTTTCCAATTTTTTCGGGAGAGATGACGGTACGATACTCCTCGATAACTCCTTTCTCTTCCATTCGTCTGACCCGTTCCGTTACAGCAGGTTGGGACAAACCGACGCTTTTACCCAGCTCTGTCATTGAAATTCTTGCCTGATTTTGAAGATGGAAGAGGATTTGTTTGTCCACATGATCCACTATGAAAGTCCTCCTTAAAAATTAAGGTATTTAAAAGAAAATTTCTTTTATTACTTTGTATAATCATCATAATGGATTGATTTCGATATGTAAAATGAGCAATTTAATTTAATACATGAAAGTTAGAGAGGGTGGATAACATTGAGCAAATACGATCTAAATAAGAGAGATACAGAAGCGCTGCAGGCACGTATTGATGAAGTCATTGATCGTACCCTTGCCGAAAAAAGGCTGGTTGGTGCTGTTGTCCAAGTTACGCTTAACGGAACGCAATGTTATAACCGCGCTGCCGGATATGCAGACCGCGAACAAAACCGGTTCATGCAAGATCATACGTTATTCCGGCTTGCTTCCGTATCTAAACCGATCGTTTCCACGGCTGCCCTGGTGCTTGTATCGCAAGGCCGTCTGGGGTTGGATGATCGCGTGGACAGATGGCTGCCCGAGTTTCGCCCCCGTTTGCAGAATGGTGAATTTGCAGCCGTGACCATTCGGCATTTGTTGACTCACACGGCAGGATTGACCTACCGTTTCTTTCAGAAGGAACATGATTCATATGAGAACGCCGGAGTATCGGACGGTATGGATCAGGCCGGCATTTCATTGGAAGAAAATCTGCGCCGTATTGCTTCCGTACCGCTCCTCTATGTGCCAGGTACCCAGTGGAAGTATTCCATTGCAACAGATGTACTGGGTGCAGTTATTGCCAGGTCTGCCGATACCCCGCTAGGCGAAGCGATACGTTCTCTTGTGACCGGACCGCTTGGCATGAATGATACCGGATTTATTGCGGTCGATGCCCTAAGGCTTTCAGCGGCCTATGCGAACGATCTTCCTGAGCCGCGCCGTTTGCTTGATTTTGACCACATTCCATTTATAGAAGGTACTTCGGGTTTCCGGCTTGCTCCCGGCCGGGCGCTTGATGATACGGCGTATCCGTCAGGTGGCGCCGGCATGGTTGGCAGTGCGGGTGATTTTATGCGGCTGTTGGAAACCTTACGAAAAGGTGGAGCACCTCTATTGCCGGAGAGTCTGGTTCAAGAAATGACCACCAATCAGATCGGCAATCTTCCTATGGCATACTGGCCAGGGCGTGGATTCGGGCTGGGTTTTACCGTGCTGAAAGATCCGGCGGCCGCTCAAACTTCCGAGTCGCCGGGAACTTGGCGTATGGGCGGAACTTATGGTCATTCCTGGTTTGTTGATCCCGTCAAACAAATAAGCGTCGTCGCGTTTACCAACACCGCGCTGGAAGGCATGTCGGGCCAGTTTACGATAGACCTTTGCGAGGCGGTTTACGAAGGGCTTGGGAAGTCTAAATAACGCTAACGTACTTTAGTTTGTCTGGAGCCCTCGGCGGACAGAAATGTACTGCTTGTGACGCATGGCAGCATCATTCGGATGAATACCGGACAAGAAGAAATCGTGGACAATGGTACTATAATCGAATTCACGGATAAACTGGAGAGCAGACTCATAGACTTCTTTTTAAATCTCAAGTTATAATAGGCGTACTGTAAGCATATCTTGTCTACAACAGCATATGGAGAAAAAGGTGAAACGCTAAGGCGTTTCTTAAAAGGGAAGAACGGTGAAAGTCCGTCGCGGTCCCGCCACTGTAAATGGAGAGCAAGCTTTAAGCCACTGTGTCAAATGGGAAGGCTTAAGCAACCGAGTCATTATGATTTTGGTTTTTGCGTCTGATCCACAAGTCAGGAGACCTGCCTTTTTTCAACAGCACGACTGACCTACGAGGATAGGAAGGGGGAGCACGCTTGTATTACGGCGATTAACGGCACTTCTACGCTCTTTTTGTGTAGGGAGTGCTTTTTTTGTTTCTCAAATTTTGTTACATATGTCTCTAGAATGGTAGAAGGGATTGTGATTTTCTTGGAAAAATTATTGCAAGTGATCAATCGGATTGAACGGCTGAATATTGTATCGATGCATCAAATGAGAAAACGCGTCAACAACCTGACCAAACCTTTGGGGAGTCTTGGCTGCCTGGAGGAGATTGCTGTAAGGCTTGCCGGTATAACAGGCAGCGTGCAGCCCCGTGTGGACAATAAAGCGATTATCGTGATGTGCGGCGATCACGGTGTCGTTCAGGAAGGCGTCAGCGCCTATCCACAGGAAGTTACAGGGCTTATGATGGCGAATTTTATTCGCCAAAGCGCCGCTGTTAATGTGCTCGCACAGCAAGCGGGGGCGGAGGTTCACGTTATCGATGTCGGGACTTTGCTGACAGACCTGCCGGAAGGTGTAGTTCAGCGGAAAGTCCGCCCGGGAACGGCCAATATGGCAAAAGGGCCGGCGATGACCAAGGAAGAAGCGGTTGCCGCGATGCATGTCGGGATAGATATGGCTTACGAGCTTGCTGATAAAGGAATCGAAGTGATCGGTTTAGGGGAAATGGGCATCGGCAACACGACTCCAAGCAGCGCTATTACGGCGGTGTTCACTGACCATCCGGCGGAACGGATCACCGGAAGGGGAACCGGTATCGGCGACGAAGCGTTAGCCGCCAAAACAAAGGTGATCGAACGGGCGATACAGGTCAACCGGCCTAATCCGGGTGATGCTGTCGACGTGCTCGCTAAAGTAGGAGGACTCGAAATCGCCGGGCTGGCAGGTGTGATATTGGGAGCGGCTGCCCGCAGAGTTCCGGTGGTTATTGACGGGGTGATTACAGGGGCTGCGGCGCTCGCTGCCTGCCGGATCGAACCCCGCTGCCGGGATTATTTATTCGCTTCCCATTTGTCCGTTGAACCGGCGCACCGTATCGTTCTTGATGAGCTTGGGCTGAAGCCTTTGCTGTATCTGGACATGCGCCTTGGAGAAGGGACAGGGGCCGCGCTGGCTCTTCCTGTCATCGAATCGGCTGTACATCTGGTTTCGAAGATGGCCACATTTGAAGATCTCGGTATCCCGAGTCCGGCCCCTGAAGAAGATGAATTCGGCCTTGCGGTAGAGTGATCATGGTTTAAATAGAGGAGGCTGCACGATGGAACAGAAGAGAGGCAAACTGCTTGTGATCGGGTTTGGCCCGGGCGCTTTTGAACATATTACGGATCGTGCCCGCAGGGCAATCGAGGAAAGCGAAGTCATCATAGGTTACAACACCTATGTGGATTTGATCCGGGGCCTTCTAACCACTCAGGAAATTGTAAGAACCAGCATGACGGAAGAAGTGAGCCGCGCTCAGGAGGCTGTACGGCAGGCGTATATGGGAAGAACAGTTGCGGTTATTTCCAGCGGCGACGCCGGTGTATACGGAATGGCCGGACTAATCTATGAAGTATTGATCGAAAAGAAATGGAATGCCGAGGAGGGAGTGGAAGTAGAGGTTATTCCCGGAATCTCCTCGATCAACTCCTGTGCCGCGCTCCTTGGGGCGCCAATTATGCATGATGCCTGTACGATCAGTCTAAGTGATCATTTAACCCCTTGGGACACCATTGCCAAACGCGTGGAAGCGGCGGCTGCAGCGGATTTTGTGATCGCTCTTTATAATCCGAGAAGCGGAAGGCGTACCCGGCAGATCGCTGAGACTCAGCGGATTTTGCTGGAGCACCGTTCCGCGGACACGCCGGTAGGTCTGGTGAAGAGCGCTTACCGGGACCGGCAGCAGGTTGTCCTTACCACCTTGGCGGACATGCTGGAGCATGAAATAGGGATGCTTACCACGGTTATTATCGGCAACTCGTCGACGGTGGTCTATGACGGCTTAATGATTACGCCGAGAGGCTACCAGCGGAAATATACACTGGACTCGGAAGAGCAGAGACTAAGACCTAGCGAGCGTCTTCAAGTGGCGGCGGAGCCGTGGTCACTGAGTGCGAAGGAAGAGGCTGGAGAGAGAGGGGAAGCTAAGTCCGTTCAACTTGATTTCCCGGCTTCCGCCTCTTACAGCAGCGCGAAATCGTCCGGCCCGCTGGAAGCGGCGATGGAGGCGCTGCAGATTCTCGAGGCCAAAGGCATCGTCTCCGGGGACTACGCTGGTTCCAAATCGGCACGCGCTGCCGCCGCAAATCCGTTCGTCCTTTTTGAAGTGGGAGTGGCACCGGGCATCGCGAATAAGAAGTTCACCGCGCGTCAAATGGCGTCGCTTGCGGAAATCGCAGGTGAACAGGGGGAAATGGAGTATACCCCGCATCACCAAGTCATTCTGCGCATCCCTGGGGGCGATCCCAAGCGGGTTGTCGCGGAACTGAAAGCGGAGAAGCTGCTGGTCTTCCCGGTAGGCGATGTTGCGCAGATTAAAGCCTGCGATTTCTGTAATTTGGAGAAAGACGGGTCCATCCCCGTTGCGGAAGAGCTGAACCGCGTCATCAGCGGATTGAAGACTCCCAAGGAATTGAAAATCGGCTTTAACGGCTGCGGTATGGCCTGTTACGGGGCTGTGCTGGAGGATATCGGCATTGTGTATCGCAAAGGGGCGTATGACCTGTTCCTGGGAGGAAAGACAATCGGACGGGGTGCGCATCCGGCGCAGCCTGTAGCCGAAGGGATTGAGGCGGATCAAATTGTAGATACGGTGGAACGGATTTTCCTGGAATATACCGATAAGGCTTTTCCAGGTGAAAGGTTTCATAAGTTTTTTAAACGTGCGGGGAAGGTTGCCGGGTTCAGACATCAGGAGCAGGCTATCGTTGCTGTGGCGGATGCGGTCTGCGGCGATTAACGATCATGAGGAGGAAGAAGATGGACGCGATATTGTTAGTTGGGCATGGAAGCCGGGACCCCGAAGGGAACGAGGAGCTGCTGCAGTTTGCCGATATGGTGCGCCAGGCAGCGCCCCAATATAAGATAGAGACTTGCTTTTTGGAGTTTGTGCAGCCTGATATTGCCCGGGGAATAGCCCGCTGCGTCGAACAGGGAGCCGACCGGGTTATCGTTATTCCAATCATGCTGTTTGCGGCGGGTCATGCCAAAATTCATATCCCTTTTGAGATTGATAGATCCAAAAAGCTTTATCCTGCCGTGGAATTCGTCTACGGGCGTCCGATTGGCGTGCATCAAAAGGTGATGGATATTCTGACATCCCGTATGGCGTCAGCCGGCTTTAAGACCGGCAGCTTGGAGCGTCCGATAGAACAAGGACTGCGCGAACCGGAAACGGCCGTTCTTCTGATCGGCAGGGGGAGCAGCGACGGCGATGCCAACGGCGATTTTTTTAAGATGACCCGCCTTCTGTGGGAGCAGCTTCCGGTCAAATGGGTGGAGAACTGCTTTATTGGGGTTACGGAGCCTACCTTTGAGGATGGCCTGGAAAGAGTCTTACGTCTTGGTGCGAAAAAAGTCTTCGTCCTTCCTTACTTCCTGTTTACGGGAATTTTGATTAAGCGCATTGAGGAAATGACAGCGGAGTTTGCCGCACTGCACCCGGGTATCACGGTTGAACTTGCAGGGTATTTCGGATTTCATCCGAAACTGGTTGAAGCACTGCTCGATCGGGTTGCCGAAGCGGTGGAAGGGCAGGCTGTTATGAACTGTGATATGTGTCAGTACCGGTTGGCGGCTGCGGCCGAGCACGAGCATCATCACCACCATCACGACCACGAGCACCATGATCACGAACGCCATCACGACCATGGGCATGATCATGACGACCATCATCATCACGACCACGATCACCATCATCACAATCACGGGCACGATCACGATCATGACCACCATCACGATCATGGGCACCATGATCACGAACGCCATCACGACCATGGGCACGATCATGACGACCATCATCATCACGACCACGATCACCATCATGTGGGAACATAGCTGCGCAAAAGGGCATCAGGAACATCTAGAGGAGGAAGCGATATGATTTTTGCCCTGTGCGGTACAAGTGATGCGAGTGAACTCGCTGCCTTGATACAACAGAACGGATTTGAAATATTGACATCGGTTGTTACCGATAATGCGGCGAAAAGCTTGCAGGAAGCCAATCTGCCCGTGCGCGTCGGACGTCTGGCCAAGCATGAGATTGTGACGCTGATACGCCGGGAAGAGGTCAAGGCCATTGTTGACGCGAGCCATCCGTTCGCCGAAGAAGCGCACAGGAATGCGATGGAAGCCGCGAAAGAGGCAGGTATTCCCTATATTCGTTTTGAACGGGCGAACTTAGTCTACGGTGATGATCCGAAGCTTACGGTTGTTTCTTCATATGAAGAAGCGGCGTTGGAAGCCAAGAAGCTTAAGGGCTCCGTGATGCTGACCACCGGCGGCAAGACACTGCATATTTTTACCAAGCATCTGCTGGGAGATCCGGAAATCCGTCTGGTAGCCCGAATGCTGCCCCGGCGAGATAACATTGAGAAATGCGAAGAACTCGGAGTTGAGCAAAAGAACATCATTGCCCTGCAAGGGCCTTTTTCCCGGGAGCTGAATGAAGCTCTTTACCGGCAGTACGGCACGACCGTGATGGTCACGAAAGAGAGCGGCAAAACCGGAGCCGTCGACGAGAAGATCGAAGCCGCGCTGAAGTTGGGCATACAGGTAATATTAATTTCCCGGCCCGAAATTGATTTTGGCGCTGTATTTACGGATTTCCAGGACGTCATTGAGCAGTTGAACGAAGTTGCCCGCTAATCGAGTACAGGGGAGAAATGTTATGGATTTTAAGACGGAATTTAAACCGCTGACGGTACAGCCTCAGGAGATTGAGAGCAAAAGCTTCGAGATCATCACGGAAGAACTGGGGGAACATCACTTTACACCCGAGCAGTATCCGGTCGTCCAGCGAATCATCCATGCCTCGGCGGACTTCGAGCTTGGCAGGAATATAGTGTTTCACCCGGGAGCGATTGAAGCGGGAATAGCGGCCATCCTTGGCGGAAAGAAAATCGTTGCCGATGTGCAGATGGTCCAGGTAGGCATCAGCAAGCCGCGCATTCAAAAGTTTGGCGGAAGCGTCAACGTCTACATTTCGGACCCCGATGTGATGGAGGAAGCGAAACGGTTAAATACAACACGCGCCATCATTTCCATGCGTAAAGCGGCTCGTGAAGCGGAGGGCGGAATTTACGCCATCGGCAACGCCCCTACCGCGCTTCTTGAATTGATCCGTATGGTTAAGGAAGGGGAAGCAAAGCCGGATCTAATTATCGGCATGCCGGTAGGCTTTGTATCCGCTGCGGAATCGAAGGATGAGCTCAGCAAGCTCGATATTCCGTTTATTACGAACCTTGGGCGGAAGGGCGGCAGTACGGTTGTAGTGGCGGCTGTTAATGCCCTTGCCGTTATGGCGGAGAAAAAAGCGTAAATCAGGGAAGGGATCTCATGAGCGATTTTGTGGAACCAGAGAATAATCCTAAAGAGATGCGGCACGGATTTACAACGGGCACCTGCGCGGCGGCTGCGGCGAAAGCCGCAGTCATGATGCTGGCCACCCAATCCCGGGTTAATGAATCGACCATCTGGCTGCCCGCCGGATTTTTCCATACGTTTACTATCATAGATGGTGAATTCAGTGCGGATACGGCGACGTGCGCCACGATCAAGAACGCGGGCGATGATCCGGACGCCACGCATAAGGCGAAAATTGTTGCCATGGCGGCATGGACAGACGGCAGCGGCATCGAACTTGACGGCGGCGCCGGGGTGGGGCGTGTTACCAAGCCGGGGCTTCCAGTTCCCGTGGGCGAGGCGGCCATCAATCCGGTTCCCCGCCGGATGATCCGGAAGGAAGTTCAGGAAGTCCTTGAAGAGTATGGCATTGACCGCGGCGTTAAAGTAGTGATTTCCGTGCCCGGCGGAGAAGAAATCGCCAAGAAGACGTTGAACGGCCGTCTGGGCATTATCGGCGGGATATCGATTTTGGGTACGCGGGGGACAGTGGTGCCATTTTCCACGTCGGCGTATAAGGCGAGTATTATTCAAGCCATGCAGGTGGCCAGAGCTTCCGGCTGCACTCAGGTTGTCCTGACCACAGGAGGCAGCAGCGAGAAATATGCGATGAAGCTTAACCATGAGCTGAGTGAAGAGTCTTTTATCCAGATGGGCGATTTCGTCGGCTTCTCCCTGCAGCATGCCAAACGCCTCGGAATGAGCACCGTCAGCTTTGTCGGCATGATCGGCAAATTCTCGAAAGTAGCTCAGGGCGTGATGATGGTTCACTCCAAGAGCGCCGCCGTCGATTTCGGTTTTCTGGCTAAAGCTGCCGCAGAGACGGGCGCCTCGCCCGAACTGCAGGAGGCGATTCTGGAGTGCAACACGGCGACTCAAGCCGCTGACCTTGTTATCGAAGCGGGTCTGCCCGGTTTTTTTGATAAATTATGCGAATACGCCTGCCTTCACTGTCTTGAGCATATCAGGGGAGGAGTAACGGTGGAAGTCGTGCTGGTCACGATGAAAGGCGAGATATTGGGGAGGGAGAAACGGAGTGGATAGGCGCATCAAGATTATCGGTATCGGAGACGAAGGCCCTGCGGGGCTGTCCGCGGCTTCCCTCGAACGGATTCATCGGGCGGATGTACTTGCCGGCGGTGAGAGACATCTCTCCTTTTTTCCCGGTCACGGTGGAGAAACCTTTATATTGAAGGGCGGGCTGGGAAGCACTGTCGAACAACTGGCTGAACTAAGGGCGGACAAAGAAGTCGTCGTGCTGGCTTCCGGTGATCCGTTGTTTTATGGTATCGCGAGTTTTATGGTGAAAAAGCTGGGTCCGCATGCGGTAGAAATCCATCCTCATGTAAGCTCAGTGCAGTTGGCCTTTGCTAGAATGGGCGAAAGCTGGCAGGATGCCGCAATGGAAAGCGTCCACGGCCGAACGATGAAAGGGCTGGCACAGAAAGTGAGCGGCAAGGACAAGATTGCCCTGCTGACCGATCACGAGAACAGTCCGTCTGCGATTGCCCGTTATCTGACCGATTTTGGGATGAATGAATATGAAGCTTTTGTTGCGGAAAATCTGGGCGGCGAGCATGAGAGAAGCGGATTCTGGACGCTGGACGAGATGGCCCGGACGGAGTTTTCACCCTTGAATGTCGTCATTCTTCGCCGAATGCCTGGGTTTGCGGCACCGCAGTTCGGGTTTGGCATTGAGGACGAGGAATTCTATCAGCGCAAGCCTGAAAAAGGATTGATTACCAAAAAGGAAGTCCGGGTACTCAGCTTGGCTGAACTTATGCTCAGGAAAGACAGTGTTGTTTGGGACATTGGAGCCGGCTCCGGATCGGTCGCTGTCGAGTGTACGTTGTCGGCGCCCTGCGGGCAGGTGTTTGCCATCGAGAAAAACGCCGGGGATATAGAGAATATTGAGCTGAACCGGAAGAAATTCTGTGCGGATTTTACGGTGATTCATGACAAAGCCCCTAGTGGCCTTGATCAGCTTCCCGATCCGGATGCGGTATTTATCGGCGGCAGCGGAGGGGAACTGCAGGAGCTGATCCGGATCTGCTGCTCCAGACTGAAAGCGGGAGGGCGTATTGTCGTGAACGCGGCTACGATCGAGACGTTATACGAATCCCAGCAGGCGCTTGCCGATCACGGCTTCGATTCCCGGATTACGCTGGTGCAGATTTCGCGCAGCAAGCCGATTCTGAATATGACCCGCTTTGAGGGACTCAATCCCATTTATGTGATCACCGGCTTTGCGAAGCCCGGAAGTGAAAGAGGGGGAACCGAACAACCATGACAACGACAGCAGTAAAAACAGGAACCTTATACGGGATCGGCGTAGGCCCGGGAGACCCGGAGTTAATCACGGTCAAGGCGTTCCGCCTGATGAAAGAATGTCCGGTTATCGCCTATCCCAAGAAGCGGATGGGAGGCAAATCTTACGCGCTTGAAATCGTGGAATTATATATTAATACAGCGGAAAAAGACATGCTGGGGCTAGTGTTTCCCATGACAAAAGATCAAGACACGCTGGACAGGGAGTGGAGCCGGACGGTTGCCCAGTGCTGGGAGCATCTGAAGGAAGGGCGCGATATCGCTTTTGTGACGGAAGGCGATCCCAATCTGTACAGCACCTTTATTCATATGGCCCGCCTGGTGCAGGACCTCCATCCGGAAGTCCCTGTTATTTCCGTTCCGGGTATTTCCTCCGTCCTGGGGGCTGCCGCCCGTCTGGGGCTCCCGCTGGCCGACGGTGACGAACAGGTGGCGATTGTGCCGGCAAGGAATGACCGGGCGGCAATGAAAAAAGCCCTAGAAGACCATGACGCAGTTGTGTTCATCAAGGTGGCTAAAGTGCTGGATTTGATCATTGATCTATTGGAGGAGATGGAGCTTGTGGGCAAAGCTTCGGTTGTTATGAAAGTAACTTCTTCCGACGAGCTGATCTGGCGAAATGTGCGGGAATTAAAGGGGCAGGAGCTTGAATACTTAACGTTAATGGCGGTGAAAAAATAGTGAAGCTCGAACCGAGAGTGTATATTGTCGGCGCCGGTCCGGGAGATCCGGATCTCATTACGGTGAAAGGTCTGAACATCCTGATGAATGCCGATCTTGTCCTGTATACCGATTCGCTCGTCAACGAACAGCTCGTCTCCCGTGTGGGCAGTCATGCCAAAGTATTGCAGAGCTCCGGGATGGATCTGGAGCAAATGGTCGATGTGATGGCGGAGGCTGTCCTGAGCGGAAAAAGCGTGGCCCGGGTGCATACGGGCGACCCGGCCGTATACGGCGCTATCCTGGAGCAGATGGTTCTGCTGAAGCAGCGCGATATCGCCTACGAGATCGTGCCGGGCGTCAGCTCCGTCTTCGCTGCGGCTGCCGTGCTGGGTGCCGAATTGACGGTGCCGGACTTGACCCAGACGGTCATCCTGACCCGGGCCGAAGGACGGACGCCTGTACCGGAACGGGAGAAGCTCCGCGACCTCGCCTCCCATCATTGTACGATCGCCCTGTTTTTAAGCGCCACGCTTGCGAAGAAGGTGGTCAAGGAGTTTGTGGAGGCGGGCTGGTCGGAGGATACGCCGGTAGCCGTCGTTCAGCGTGCCACATGGCCGGATCAGAAAATCGTGCGCACGACGCTCCGGCATCTCGACAGCGATTTGCGGCAAGCGGGAATTCGCATGCATGCCATGATTTTGGCAGGCTGGGCGCTTGACCCGGGAATGGTCGAACGTGATGAACACCGCTCCAAGCTATATGACAAGCAGTTTACCCACGGTTACCGGAAAGGGCAGGCCGCCAATGACTAAGCCTTATGCCGCCGTCGCAATCACCAAGCATGGGGTGGAGATGGCCCGGACCTTGGCTGCGGATTTCCCTGGAACCGACCTTTATTACATGAGCAAATTTGCCCGTGGAGATGAGACAGAGCTCGGGTACAGGCAATTCGAGGGGTCCGTAAAATTGATCCTGCCGGACTTGTTTAAAGCTTATAAAGGACTTATTATTTTCATTTCTCTGGGTGCCGTAGTCCGCATGATCGCCCCGATTCTGGAAGATAAGAAAAAGGACCCCGCAGTCATCGTGATCGATGATCGCTGCCAGCATGTGATCAGCGTGCTTTCGGGCCATCTGGGCGGCGCCAATGCGCTGACGCTGGAGGTAGCGAAAGCGCTCGGAGCGAGTCCTGTAATCACGACGGCGTCAGATGTGCAGGGGACGATTCCGGTGGATTTGTTCGGACGCGGCTTCGGCTGGGAAATCGAAAGCTTCGACAAGGCGACGCCCGTCAGCGCTTCGGTGGTCAATGAGGAGCGGATCGCCGTTGTGCAGGAAGCGGGCGAGACGCAGTGGTGGACGTATGATAAGCCGCTGCCGCCGCATATTGCCGTTTACGGTCACGCCGCAGAAGCGGTGCAGGCGGAGTTTGATGCGGCGCTGGTCATTACGGACCGGCTGCTGGAACCCGGGGAAGAAGCGGCGCTGCTTAAGAATGGGGTGCTGTACAGGCCCAAGACGCTTGTCCTCGGCATCGGCTGCAACCGGGGGACAACGGCGGAGGAGATCGAGCATACGATCATAAGTACACTGTCCGAGCTTCGGCTGTCCGTCAAGAGTGTACGAAATGCGGCAACCATCGTGCTGAAACAGGATGAAGAGGGACTCCTCGAAGTATGCCGGAAGTATAAGTGGGAGCTTGATCTGTATACGCCGGGCGAGCTGAATGAGGTTCCTCTTCGAAATCCGTCCGAAACGGTGTTTAAATATACGGGCGCATACGGGGTTAGCGAGCCTGCGGCGCTCCGCTCATCGGGAGCGGCGGATTGGCTGCTGGAGAAAAGAAAGAGCGGCAACGTCACCCTTTCCATCTCCCGCGTTCCTTTCCCATCAGGCGGGCAGGTGGGGATATGAGCGGGAACCGAAACCGGATAGTCATTGCGGGAACGGGCAGCGGCGCCGGTAAAACAACCGTGACGATCGGCTTAATGGCTGCCTTGAAGCGCCGCGGACTTCAAGTGCAGGGCTTCAAGTGCGGCCCGGATTACATCGATCCGACCTACCATACCGCCGTAACAGGCAGGCCGTCGCGCAACCTGGATACCTGGATGCTGTCTCATGATATCATGCGTGAAATTTTTCTCAGAGCTTCCGAAGGAGCGGATCTGTCCGTCATTGAGGGAGTCATGGGGCTGTACGACGGGAAGGACCCGTTGTCCAATACCGGTTCCACGGCGGAAATTTCGCTCTTGTTGGAGAGTCCGGTCATTCTCGTTGTGAACGCGCAGAGCATGGCCCGCAGTGCGGCTGCTGTCGTGCTGGGGTACCAGAAGCTGGACGAGAATGTCCGCATCGCCGGCGTAATCGTGAACAAATGCGGAAGCCGGGGGCATTACCAGCTCGTCAAATCCGCGATTGAACAGGAATGCGGCATTCCTGTTGTCGGCTGGCTGGGGCGGGACGACGGGCTGGGCATTCCCGAGCGCCATCTCGGTCTCGTTCCGGCCATTGAACGGGGAGAGTTGGACGGTTTGTTTTACCGGGCGGCTGATCTGGTCGAAGGCGGAGTGGATATTGAGTTGGTGCTATCCCTGGCGGGTACAGCCCCTGCGCTTGCATGGCCGAAGGAACGGCTGTTCAGCGACGGGCCTCGCCCGGACTCTGGGCCGACGATTGCCGTTGCCCGAGACGCGGCGTTCAATTTCTACTACCGTGAGAACCTGGAACTGCTTGAGCAATATGGCGCCAGACTGGTGTATTTCAGCCCCCTGGCGGGCGATACCGTGCCGGGCGTCGCGGACGGTGTATATCTCGGCGGCGGATTCCCCGAGGAGTTTGCCGCCGAGCTGGCGGCGGATGAGCGGATGAAGCGGGATTTGAAAGCCCGCGTACAGGAAGGGCTGCCGGTCTTCGCCGAATGCGGAGGGTACATGTACCTGACCCGTTCGATTACCGACCGCGCGGGAATTACCCATGCCATGGTCGGACTTATCGCTGCGGATGTTGCTATGCAGGATAAGCTCGCTGCTTTAGGCTACCGTGAGGCCACAGCGCTCCGGGACTGTCTGCTTATGGAAGAGGGAGAGGTCATCCGAGGCCATGAGTTCCATTATTCCAAACTGACGACGGACCGGGAGAATTACCCTTTTGTTTATGAAACAAAAGGTCTGCGCGGAACGGGACTAGAAGGATACCATTCGGAAAATGTGATGGCAGGCTACACGCATCTTCATTTTGCGTCCAATCCGAAAGTCGCAGAGCGCTTCATCGAACGCTGCTTACATTACAGCCGGAAAAGAGGCGAGGCCAGTGGAACAGCCTGACCGCAGAGCGAATCGCAAGGGCTATACCCTTGTCTATACAGGCGACGGCAAAGGCAAAACGACAGCTGCGCTGGGACTCGCAGTGCGGGCTTCGGGACGCGGTTACAAAGTGCTGATTCTGCAATTTATCAAATCGCCCCAGAGGACATACGGCGAACATATCGCTCTTCGCAAATTAGGTGTGGAGATCCGGCAGCTTGGCGTGGGATTCACTTGGACGAAGACGCCGGAGGAGCACCGCTCCGCTCTGCGGGAGGCATGGTCCTCTGCCAGGGAAGAAGTGCATGGCGGCGATTGGGATGTAGTGGTGCTGGACGAAATTAACAATGCGCTCGCGATCGAGAAATTCCCGATTGAAGATGTTCTTCCCCTTGGCGAAGTGCTGGATTTAATCAGACAAAGGCCGAAGCATTTGCATCTGGTTCTGACCGGGCGTCAGGCGAAACCGGAAATCCTGGAACTGGCGGACCTGGTGTCCGAGGTTCAGGCGGTTAAGCACTATTACAATGATGGAGTGCCCGCGGTTCTCGGGATTGAATATTGACCTTGGGCGCAGCAGGGAGGAAATGATGGTTGAAGCGGAGTCCTATGAAAAAAAGCTGATTCTTGCCACCGGCGGGGCGCGAAGCGGCAAGAGCCGATTTGCCGAACGGTATGCCGGGGAACTGGGAATGAACCAGGGGCAGGAAGTCGTATATATCGCCACATCCCAACTTTACGATGACGAGATGAAAAGGCGGGCGGCATTACACCGGGACCGGCGGCCCGCGGAATGGCGGACGGTCGAAGAGCCGTATGATCTTGAATCCGTCATCCGGCGGCTGTCGGAAGAACCGGTATCCGTTGTCCTGATCGATTGCATTACCTTATGGATTTCGAACCTGCTGTTACAGCCGGACGAAGCGGGACAAGAGCGCTGGATGAAGCCGGAGCATAGCGAAGCTATTCTTGGGCGGATCAAGGAGCTTGCCCGCCTGCTGAAACAGGCGCCTTTCTCATCGGTTCTGGTCACCAATGAAGTAGGCGACTCTCTCGTTCCAGAGTATCCCTTGGGCAGAGTTTACCGCGACCTTGCCGGGCAGGTGAATCAGGCGCTTGCGGAACAGGCGGATGAAGTCTTTCTGGTCGTTTGCGGAATTCCTTTGAATTTACGGGAAGCGGCCTGGCGGTTCGGCGGAAAGGGGCAGTAACCTTTGCAGGGAATTATGTTTGTAATTACAGCTATTTTCATTGATCTGCTGGTCGGCGACCCGCGCGGCTTCCCGCATCCGGTAATCGGGATCGGGAAGATCATATCCGGCACGGAATCGGCCCTGCGGAAATGGGGAACAGGGCGGGCGGTGGAGAGAACGCTTGGCGTACTCCTTGTCCTAATCGTGCTGTCCGCCGTGTACGCCGCTGCTGTGCTGATTCTATGGCTCGCCGGACTCATTCACCCGATTATCCAGTCATTGGCTGCGGTCTGGCTGATTTCAACCACGATTGCCATCAAAGGTTTGGGTGACGCGGCCATACAGGTATTCCGCCCTTTGGTCAAGGGGGATTTGGACAGCGCCAGAACCTATGTCGGCTACATTGTGGGCAGGGAAACGCACTCTTTATCGGAACGGGAAGTCACGAGAGCCACCGTGGAGACGGTTGCCGAGAATATTGTCGATGCAGTGGTTGCTCCCTTATTCTACGCGCTGATCGGCGGGGCTCCCCTGGCTTTACTGTACCGTGCGGTGAATACGCTGGATTCGATGGTCGGCTATAAGAACGATAAATACCGGTATTTCGGCTGGGCTTCCGCCCGGCTTGACGATGTGCTGAACTATATCCCTGCCAGAATAACAGGGCTGCTGCTCTGGGCTGGGGCGCTTATGACAAAAGGGCTGAATGCCGGAAGGGCCTGGCAGGCCATGCGTTGCGATGCCGCGAAGCATCCGAGCCCGAACAGCGGCATCCCTGAGGCTGCTGTTGCCGGAGCGCTGGGGATTCAGCTCGGCGGACTCAACAGCTATGGCGGCATTGTATCGGAGAGAGCCAGAATGGGAACCGCCGCCCGGGAGTTGGCAGCTGAAGATATCCGGCAGACGATAAAGATTCTAAGGCTGACCGCGGCACTCATCATGATCTTATTGCTAATCGCGGCGGGAAGCCTTTTTATTGGAGAGATAAGATGAGACAATGGCTGATTTCTTTGATCGTGGCGTTCCAGTTTCTTACCCGGCTTCCGATTCCCGTTCAAGTGGAATATACCAAGCGCTATGTCAGCCGAAGCGTGCTGTTTTATCCGGTTGTAGGGTTTGTCATCGGCTTTATTCTTTATCTGGCTTTGGTGGTGCTGTCATCCGGCTCGGCTCCTCTCGATGCGGCTGTACTGCTGCTCATTTGGACTCTTCTGACCGGCGGATTGCATCTGGACGGATTGATGGATGCGGCAGACGGTCTCGGAAGCCATCGGCCGCGTGAGCAGATGCTGGCGATCATGAAGGACAGCCGTGTCGGCGCCATGGGCGTTTTGGCGGCGTTCTTCGTGCTGTTAGTGAAGTGGGCTTCTCTTTGGACTCTGCTTGACAGACTGCGACAGGGCTCGATATCCGGGAGCATGCTGCTCTGCTTGCTGCTGACCATTCCGGCCGTGAGCCGGGGGGCTATGGTGGCTGCGATTGTCCGGCGTCCATATATTGGAGGGGAGCAAGGCATGGGAGGGCTGTTCCAGGAAGCCCGTGCCGGTTATCTTGCAGGAGCCTTGCTGCTGCTTCTGTTCCCGGTTATTCTCTGGCCTTCCTTCGGATGGATCTTGCTTTTCGGCATTCAGGCCGCAGCCGCCTGGCTGTTGGTCCGTCATTTTGTCCGGCGGCTTGGAGGTTTAACCGGGGATACGTATGGAGCTTTAAACGAGCTGGTAGAGACTGCGGGTCTCCTGGCTGCGGTATATATCTCGTTCTAGAATAGGAGGAAAAAGCATGCTGGAACGAAACGGTCATGGAGGAGACTTGGCCACAGCGGAGGAACTGTACGGTGTACCGGCCGAGGAATTGCTTGATTACAGCGCGAATATTAATCCCTTGGGACCGCCGCCGGGGTTAAAGGATGTCCTTCATGAGGAATGGGCCGGGCTGGTTCACTATCCTGACCCTGAATCCCGGGAACTGCGAACAGCCATTTCGCAAAAATACAATATTGATCCTGCGTCCATTCTGGTTGGCAACGGAGCCGCCGAAGTCATTGATTTGATCGTTCGAGGGTTTAAGCCGGGTAAAGTAGCGGTGGTCGATCCGGCGTTTATGGAATATGCCGAAGCCGCGTTAAAAGCCGGCGCCGAAGTTCTATCCGTTCCCGCCTCTGCGGACGATGGCTTCGCCATTCCCGAGAAAGCGCTGCTCACCGCTTGCGAAGAAGTCGACCTGCTGTTTATTGGCCAGCCCAACAATCCTACGGGACAGTGGCTGAGCAGGGAAGCCGTGGTTCGTCTTGCGGACACGGCCGTAACGCATAATACCATCCTAGTGCTTGACGAGGCGTTCATTGACTTTTTCGAGGACGAGAAAGAGCTCTCTTACATACGCGAGGCGGCATATTCGAGGCATGTTATTGTTATTCGGTCCATGACCAAATTTTACGGCATTCCCGGATTGCGCCTTGGTTATGCCGCCTCCCATCCGGACAATATCTCGTTCATTCGGAAGCTTCAGGTGCCTTGGAGTGTAAATCATTTGGCGCAAAAAGCCGGGGTGTACGCATTAAACCAGAGCGAATACGAAACGCGCACAAGGCAGCTCGTAGCCGTGGAGCGGGCTTGGCTTGAAGAGGAATTAAAGCGAATCGGCTGCCTGCCGTATCCAGGAAAAGCTAATTTTATTCTGGTCCGCACCAGCGCGTCCGGGCCGGATGCCTCAGAGCTCCAGCTTATACTGGGGCAGCAAGGTATTCTGATTCGCGGGTGCGCAGGCTTTGCCGGATTGGATACCCGATACTTTCGGATTGCGGTTAGAACATGCATGGAGAATGAACGCTTGATTGCCGCCCTGCGCGGCGCTCTCTGTAATCGGCAGGAAGCGGAGGGGACAGATTGGACGTCCCGATAACCAAGATTATTTTAGCCAGGCATGGAGCTACTGAGTGGAATGCGCAGCGGCGCTACATCGGCCATACGGATCAGCCGCTGAATGAGCTGGGCAGGAAGCAGGCAAAGGAACTCGGCAGCGCCTTGGCGCATTTCCGTTTGGATGCCATTTATTGCAGCGATCTGCGGAGAGCCCGCGAGACAGCCTGTGAAGTGCAGCGGGCGGTATGCGGTGCAGGCCGAAGCCAGCCTCTGCTGATCGCGGATGCGAGGCTGAGAGAAACGGATTTTGGCTGGATTGAAGGATTGACTTATGAAGAAGCGATGGCTCGCTTTCCTGAAGAAATGACCCGGTGGTACGAACAGATGGAGACGCAGACCCCGCCCGGCGGGAAAGAATCACTGTCCGGCATCCGGAGCCGTGTGTGCCATTTTATGAAGGAAGTGAGCGGGCAGAATTACAGTAGGATTCTGATTGTTACCCATGGCGGAGTCATTAATTCATGGCTTGCGCATATCGGGAAGAAGCCATTCTGGGAGAATCCCCTTAAGCATGGGGAGTGGATTGAATGCGATGGTCAAGAGGTGAGGGAAACTGAGTAAAGCGAAAACGATCATGTTCCAGGGGACAGCATCTGACGTAGGCAAAAGCATCATCACCACGGCGTTGTGCCGGATTTTGGTTCAGGACGGGTTCAAGACGGCGCCTTATAAATCGCAAAATATGGCGCTGAACTCCTACGTTACCTTGTGCGGCAAAGAGATCGGCCGGGCGCAGGGCGTTCAGGCGGAAGCCTGCGGGATTACGGCTACAACGGACATGAACCCCATTCTTATCAAACCGACAAGGGATATGACTGCCCAGGTTGTCGTACACGGCAGGCCGCATGCGGAAATGAGCGCCCGGCGCTACCGTGAGGAGTACTTGCCCATAGCGGGGACGATTGTCCGGGACGCTCTTGACCGCTTGAAGTCTGAGTATGATGTGATCGTCATCGAAGGGGCGGGAAGCCCGGCGGAAATCAATTTGAAGGACCGGGATATTGTCAATATGCGTCTGGCTGCGTGGGCGGATGCTCCGGTTGTTCTGGTCGCGGATATTGACCGAGGCGGTGTGTTTGCCTCTATCGTCGGAACGCTGGAGCTGCTTGAAGAGCATGAGCGAAACCGGGTAAAAGGCTTCATTATCAATAAATTCCGGGGGGATGTTACGATCCTGCAACCCGGGCTCGACTGGCTGGAGCAGCGTACAGGAAAACCCGTCCTTGGCGTGGTTCCCCACCTGAACGGGATCGATATCGAGGCCGAGGATTCGGTGGCCCTGGATCACCAGGCGGATAACCTCAATCCGGATGCCGACATCGACGTAGCTGTCATCCGGTTGCCCCGGATTTCCAACTTTACGGATACGGACCCACTCGGGGCTGAACCGGATGTACAGGTGCGTTATGTACAGAGTCCCGAGGAGCTTGGCAATCCCGATGTCATTTTGCTGCCTGGAACGAAGAATACACTGGCCGACCTGGGATTTTTACGGGAATCGGGACTGTCGGAAGCTGTAAGCAAAAAGGTTGAGTCCGGAACCCGTCTTGTGGGCATTTGCGGCGGATACCAGATGCTGGGGGTGAGGCTGAGTGACCCGCATCAAGTGGAGTCGGAGGAAGGCGAAGCGGCTGGGCTTGGATATTTGCCGGCGGAGACGGTCTTTTATCCCGATAAACGAACGGAGAGAGTCCGGGGTGTAGTAGTCTGCAACCATCCGAAATGGGTGGAGCTGCAAGGCTTTTCCGTGGAGGGTTACGAAATTCATATGGGCAAAACGGAGAAGCTGGAACCCGTGGAAGATCTGTTTCAGATCAGCAGTCATGAAGACGGCATGCTGTCGGCTGACGGGAGGATATGGGGTACTTATCTGCACGGGATATTCGAAAACGATGAATTCCGGCGTAAATGGCTTAATCTGATCCGGCAGGAAAAAGGGCTTGCCCCTCTGCAAACGGACATCCATTTCCAGAGCCGTAAAACAGCCGCATTCGACCGATTGGCCGACCATATCAGAGCGCATCTCGATGTAGACAAGATATACCGGATTGCCGGATTAAAATAAGGAAGGAACCCGAGCCACCGTGAGAGCGGAAATGGTTCGGGTTCTTTTCCTTTTGGTCGAACTGATGTGATTATTATGCTTCAATATTTTTCTAAGAGAAGCTATTATTAGTTTTATTTAATAAGAAAATCTCAAAATAACTGTAACCTGACTATAAAAGGGGCAACAAGAATCAATGTTAACGAAAGAAGAAATAAAGGCTTATTTAAAAAGATTAGGGATTAATGAAATTCAGCCGCCTACCCAATCTTTTTTAATTGAACTTCATAGAGCTCATGTGCAAAATATTCCATGGGAAACCGTCGATATTTTTGCCGGAAGGCCGGTTTCTATCGATATTAGAGAATCTGTACAGCTTATGATAAACCGCAGAAGCGGTTATTGTTTTCACCTCAATGGTGCGTTTAGCGCACTCCTTCGTTCCTTGGGTTATCAGGTTTCTTGGCATAGGGGCGGCGTCCAGCCCGTGGGAGAAGAGCCTCGGATAGACTCTTTTCACCTTGGATTAACCGTAAGCTTGGACAAAGAGCAAGAGGAAGAGAGATGGATCGTTGATGTTGGCCTGGGGGATATGCCCTATGAGCCACTGCCGCTGCAGGCGGGAGCCTATGAGCAGGGTCCTTTTACTTATGGGGTCAAGGAGTCTGGTGTAGTCAAGAACGGTTGGAGATTGGAGCATGATCTTCCCGCTCCGTTCATTGGAGTGGATTTTGCTCCCGAGGCTGTGCTTAATATGGAGGAATTCGAGCCAAAACATGATTATTACAGCCGGTCAGCGAATTCACCTTGGATGGATCTGTTCCTTATTCAACATAGGCATGCTTTAGGAAGCAATGAACTTAGAGGTTGTATCTGGAGCAAACGGGGACCAAGAAGTAACGAGAAAGTAGAGATACGTAACAAATCGAAATGGCTTGAAGTACTGGGGGATATTTTTGGGGAACACCTGGTTAACTATTCCAACCAAGAACGGGATGATTTATGGAAGAAGGTACTGAAAAACCATGAAGAATGGAAAAAATCGAAGGGAAACTAAGATGGCTAAAGGGTATGTTTGATTGCTATTTATGACATGATGTATTATTGAAATAACAAATTTAAAATAAAGGAGCTTGCCAAATGGCTGTTGACGCTTATCTGAATTTTAATGGCAATTGTCGCGAGGCCGTGGAGTTTTACGCGAAAGTTTTTGGGACGGAAGAGCCTAATCTGATGACCTTTGGGGAAGCGCCTCCCAACCCGGATTATCCGCTTCCGGAGGAAGCGAAAAACTTGATCATGCATACCCGGCTTGACATCTTTGGCAGCAATGTTATGTTTTCCGATGTGTTCCCCGGCATGCCATTTGTGGTAGGCAATAATATTAGCCTTGCTCTAGTGACCGAAGACATTGAAGTCTTGCAATCTGCTTTCGGGAAACTCAAAGAAGGTGGAAAAGTAGGCATGGAGCTTCAAGAAACTTTTTGGAGCAAATGTTACGGAAGTCTGTCGGACAAGTTCGGTGTGGTATGGCAGTTCAACCTTGGTTCGATGTAATAGTGAAAAGAAAGCGTTGGTTAGCCCCGAGGCTCCGCTAAAGACAAATGAAAGGCCGCGTCCAAGAACGCGGCTTCTTTGAGTTAAATAAACTTACTTAACGTCAGAAATGGCGTCGAACTTGTCTCTGTGCTCTGATTATCCATAGGTCTTCCGCTCTGTCTGATCAATTTCAAACTGGCTAATGAAACCAGGATGGTCTTCGCTCGTCTGCCTTTCATTCTATCGCTTCTTTTATACAGAAGCTTTTCTTGAGAAACTCTTCTTCCTCTTCGTTTCAAGTTGTTATAGGAAGTTGTGTTATTCATACGTTTCCGGTATCTCTTCGCGCTTATCGTCTTGCGTTTCCTGATTATTTTCTTCGTATCAGCAGGATGTATATGAGCAGGATGTACTTGAACAGGAGGATGCACTTCAACTGGACGCGCTTCAAATGGTTGCACTTCAACTGGAGGCACTTCAGCCGGATGCACTTTAGGGGGACCTGCTTCCGCCGTATTTTCAGGTGCCTGTTGCCTCCACGGTGTCAGGTTGAGGTAATTCTGGTACAGTTCCGCGCCTGAAGAATTATTGTCCCAGCACTTATCGGTTCCCGCAAAATGGACAATTTTATTATTAAAGTCATGATCGGTAACGCTCATGCTAAATAAATTAAAACGCAAATCCAACGGGACGTAATTTCTTCCGTAAACTACATTTAATGCATCCTGATCAGGCATGCTGGTATCGGGGGAATTCCGAAAAAAGTTAAGCATTTCTTCGTACCAGCCAACATTTTTGCGGATATTACTCAAGGAAAATAAAATAACTCCGGAATTAAAATAAAGCTCTGGATTTAACCCCTTGGAGCTGATAGTATGCGCCACTTCCATAATGCCCTGGTCCTTGATTGCGGCCAAATAACCTTCACCCAAGTCTACTTGCCACAGCTCCGCAATGTCTATGTTCACCAAAACATCGCAGTCCAGATAAATGATTTTGTCTACCGGAATTAATGCGGGAAGAAGCAATCGATACATGCAGGCCTGCGTCCAGGCGTTAATTGAGCCAATTCCAGCCATTACCTGAAGCATATCATGGGGTAGAGTCATGGAATAGAAATTAATCGTCTGGTTATAACCGGTGGTTAATTCAATGAGTTTTCCCTGGTTCTCTTCGTTTAAAGTCTCATCATGCAAAATATGAACATTAACGGGGGAACTCGTATTATGGAAAACTGACGCTAGAACGACCCCGGCATGCTCAGCATATTGCCCATCCTTATCCTGAAAAGCCAAGACTAGTTCGATCATCTGATTTATCCTCTCATAATGTTATTGTACGAATGTACCACATTATACGTTTGTCACGAACGAGTGATAAGGGCATTTCTCCTAAGTAATTGACCCAATTTCATGTGCAAAGCGCATTCCGGATATTCCGTTTTATATTAATCCCGCGCCTTATGCCGGAGCTATGGCTGAGGTTCATTTCGGTCGTTCTGACAGTTGCCTATGGAGGAGCTTCGATGGTGATCAGCCAGCTTTCAAACACGATTATCCGGTACTCCTTGTCGGAGTAAGTCCCACCAAATATTCGAGAACTTAGGCTCCCTCAGCTAAGGCGTCATCATACTTCATGGTGATGTCTTTTTGCTGTGTGGAGCTTAAAGATTCTTCAAAGGCAACCGATTATAAGGTATAATGCGACTGCACTTCGTTTCACCGGAAAGTAAAATCTATTATTTTGGAGAGAATTGATGCGTAAACAGTGGCCGACTGTGTTATTAACTGTGATATTTCTTATTATAATTCCCATATTATGGATATTTAATTATATGCATACAGCCTCTCAGCATGCTTCGTCGCAAGGAGGGGTGCTGGATTTGCGGAAATGGGACTTTCAGGCGAATGGGGCTGTTCCGCTTCAAGGGGAATGGGAATTTTACCGCGATCAACTGCTGACCCCGGAAAGCTTTCAAACGGCTCACTCGTCTCCTGGGAAGACACCGGAGTATACTGGTCTAGTTCATGTACCAGGCATCTGGAATAGCTATATAGGCAGTACCGGCAATCCCAGGGCTACTGGTTACGCGACGTTTCGCCTGCACGTTCTTGTCCCGGAGCACGAAAATAAAATTTACGGTATCAAAACGGATAATATTCGGTCTGCGAACCGGTTATTTATTAACGGGACAGAGATCGGAGCGAGCGGTGACCCCGCTACGTCAAGCAGAGATGGTGTGCAGCGCAATATACCCTATGCCGGGTTTGCTTCTATTAATGGAGGCGAAATTGAAATTCTTGTGCAAATCGCCAACTACAGCTATTCATCGGGAGGGATGGTATACCCTATCTCGCTTGGTGACTATAAAACGATAATGAATATTGAAAAAACAGAATTTTTTGGCGATTCGCTGATCGCATTCGGCTTTCTGGTTTCAACCATTTACTTTATGCTGCTGTACCGATTGCGAAGACAGGAGACTTCCCTTTTGTATTTGGGAGGGATTTCATTATTTGCCTGCATATATGTGCTGACTCATGGCGAGAAGATCATAGGAGACCTATTTCCCGCTCTTCCTTATGATGTGGTTTTAAGACTGCAGATGATAGCTTCTGTGGGAGTGTACTTTTGCGTCGTTCATTATGTTGCGGTGCACTCACAGGCGGCCGTTCACAGACTTGTGATGCTGCTGTGCAGATGGATTTCCGGGATCGACCTGATTATAGCAGTATGTGTTCCTACTCTCCTGTTCTCCAGGTGGGATGGGGTATGGCTCGTATGGTCTGTGTTCTTTGTCGGTTATATCATTTATTTGATGATCAAAAACTTGCGTTTGCGTACCGTGGACAGGTTCTTCATGCTTGTAAACATGATAAGTCTGCTTATCGTCATTATTGTCAGTCTGCTAAATGTATATGGCAAGCTGGAGAGTCAATTGCTAAGCTCATACGGTATACTGCTCTTTCTTATCGCACAAGCGTTGCAGTCCGCTTTTCGGTCTGCGAATTCATTCCATGAAGTAGAGCAGCTGTCGCAAAGGCTTCTGACGCTTGACGGGCTGAAGGACGAATTCATGGCCAGCACGTCTCATGAACTGCGGACACCGCTCCACGGAATTGTAAATATGTCGTCTTCTCTGCTGGAAGGGGTGGCGGGTGAACTGAATCCGAAGCAGCAGCATCATCTTTCCATGATTGCAGCGACAGGAAAGCGGTTATCCTTACTCGTTAATGATATTCTGGACTGGGCCAGGCTCAAAAATGGCGACATTATCCTTGCGCAGCGTCCGGTAGATCTTCGGCCTGTTGTTTCTGTGGTTCTCGATATCCTTACCTTTACAACCGGCAGCGGCAAAAGACTGCAGTTCGTGCAGGAGTGGCCTGAAAATCTGCCGCTTCTGAATGCCGATGAAAATCGCTTCCAGCAAATTTTGTATAATTTATTGGGAAATGCCATTAAATTTACGGCTGAAGGAACTATAACGGTTTCTGCCGAAGATTATGGCCGGGAAGTGAAGATTGCAATAGCGGACACCGGGATTGGCATTGCCGCTGAACGGCATGATCAGATATTCCTGCCATTCGGGGAGATTGGAAAGCCGGTAGACCCTGCTTTGCTTGGAATGGGGCTTGGATTAAGTATTACGAAGAAACTCGTTGAACTTGGAGGCGGCCGGATATGGGTGGAATCCGAGCCGGATAAAGGATCGGTATTTTACTTTACGGTTCCTGTGGCGGACATCGCCCGTTCTCCCGAATCGAAGACCGGATTAACACAAGTCACCTTCATTGGCCACGGTCCAACTGCCCAGATAGAGGTGGCTGCCGTATCGGATATGAAGCTTGTGGAGGGTACTTTATTAATTGTGGACGATGACCCTGTAAATCTGCAGGTATTAACGGATATCCTTTCCGTTAACAACTACCGCGTAGTTGCCGTCGATAAAGGGACCGCTGCATTGGAAGAGCTGTCTCTGAACCGAAATATCGATCTGGTCATTACCGACTGGATGATGCCGGGGATGTCAGGTCTAGAACTATGCAGGGAGATTCGACTGACATTTCCACTTTCCAGACTGCCGGTTCTGATGCTGACGGCGCGAAGCCGCGCGGATGATATTGAGCTTGCCTTTCAGTCCGGAATAAATGATTTTCTGAGCAAACCCGTTGATGCAATAGAGCTAAGAGCGCGAGTACGCACCTTAATTACGCTTCGTAGGTCCGTTCAGAACGCAGTGCGCACAGAGATGGCATTTTTGCAGGCGCAGATTAAACCGCATTTTTTGTATAATGCTCTTAACACAATCACCTATATGTCCAAAGTGGAATCATCCAAGGCAACCCAGCTGCTTCTGGATTTAAGCAAATATTTACGGGGAAGCTTCGACTTTCAGAACCGCGACAAGCTTATTCCGCTTCATAAAGAATTAGAGCTGGTCAAGGCATTCTTATCATTGGAAAGCGCACGTTTCGAGGAACGCCTGAAGGTAACGTATGACATTCATGCATCGATGAATACCCTCCTTCCGCCTCTTACCATTCAACCGATCGTAGAGAATGCGGTCAGGCACGGCATTATGAAAAAAGCGGCAGGAGGCACCATTCAACTGGTCGTTCAGGAAACCGATCGGACGATCAAGGTGACGGTAACGGACGATGGGGTAGGGATGCCGAAGGAGCGGCTGGATATGATTTTGTCGGGGGAATCAGGCTCGGGTGTGGGGCTAATGAATATTGACCGGAGACTTCTGTCGCTGTATGGAAAGGGCCTGCAAGTGGAGACCCGGCCGCATCAGGGAACTGAGGTTTACTTTGAGATACCTAAAGAAACAGCCGGCGGTTACCGACATGGAGAGGAGGAAGCTTTATCCTAACATGCATACTGATTGATGACGAAAAGCCTGCCCTGATGTATCTGGAAATGATGCTGCTCACCGATGGACGTTTTCAAATTGAAGGGAAATATACATCTGCCAAAGCAGGGCTAGAGCATCTGGCAGGGTCCAGAGTGGATGTTGTTTTTCTCGATGTGGAAATGCCCGAAATGAACGGTCTGGAAGCGGGGGAGCACATTCAGCAATTGAACAATGACATCCGCATCGTCTATGTGACAGCATATTCGGATTATGCGATTGAAGCCTTCGAAATTCATGCGCTGGACTACATATTAAAGCCGATTGACCCGGATCGTTTGGCTAAAACACTTCATTATATCGAACGGAGCATCCCGGTCAGGGAAGTGAAAAGCTTCGGCAATTGGAGAGTACGCTGCTTCGGTCATATATCTTTTGATGACGGTGCGGGTAATGAGAGGCAGTTGAAGTGGAAGACGGTGAAAGCCCAAGAGTTGTTTGCTTATTTGCTCCATCACCGGGAGCGGTGGATTTCCAAGGATATCCTGCTGGAGACACTTTGGCCCGATTATCCCAAGGACAAGGCATTGACCTACTTACATACCACCGTGTCCCAGATTCGAAAGCTGGTCAAAGAGTGGCAGGGCCAAATATCCGTTGAGTACGCTCTGGACAGCTACCGTCTCGTCATGGATGGAATCTTGTGGGATGTATCGGAGTTTGAGCAGGCAACTGATAAAGAGTCTGCCATTACCGAACAGAACCGGTTTTTTTATGAAAATATCATTGCACTCTACCGCGGCGATTACTTGGAAGGATATGATTATCCTTGGGCGGAGACGCTAAGGAGCAATTTGCTGGAACGTTATCTGAATCATGTGATGAGGATTGCAATCTATGAAATGGAACATGGTTATCAACGAAAAGCACTTGAGCGGTTGCATTTAGTTCAGCAAAAAGCCCCCTACTCGGAAGAAATATGTCGTCTAGTGCTTACCAATTATGCTCAGCTTGGCGATTACGCTTCATTGAACCGTCATTACGAAGCCTTTGTTAAACTCTTGGATACAGACCTTGGAATTGAACCCAGTCAGGAAACGACAAGTATCTATAATCAGTACGTTTAATGATAAGCCCTTTGGCCCTTCTTTTATGAGGTCTGGGGCTTTTTTCGTTTTAGAATCGGTTTAGAAGCCTTTGCTATAATCGGTTTTGTGAAAAATGTAGAAATAAGTAGAAATAGAAATAGGACGAAAGGAGATTGACAAAATAGAAGGCAGGAATATGAGCGTAGATTCAATACCAAATATGACAGGGGGTTTGGGATGAAAATGAACAGATTCAGAAAAAGCTTTTCTTTATTCGGGGCATTATTATTGCTTGTTAGTTCCTGGCTCCCATTGAACAGCAAAGTTTATGCCGCAGATCCGGTGAATGATTTCACGCCAGGGACAAGCGCCCAGCAATTGGTTAACCATCTTACTCAAGGCTCGCCAATCAGTGTGGTTCCGAACTCGGAGACGTTAAAAGGATCGTTAAGTAATACTTCAACGTATTCTAAATTGGATGCAGAAACTTTATCGGATAGCACTCGCCTGACTCTTAATCAAGGTATCTTTATTAATTCTACTGACGGATCAGGAGCCGCTTATGGCGATGAACAGCTCCAAGCTGTGCTGACAGGTGCAAATAATTATAGTGAAGTTACCAATGCATCGGCGCTTCAGTTTCAATTCACCGTACCTGAGGGGAAGACATCGATTGCGTTGGATTTTATTTTTGCGAGTCAGGAAAGCTATACTTCCGATTATGATATCGCTGCTGTCTTCGTTGATGATGTCAACTATGCGTTTATGCCAAACGGTTCGATCTTGCGTGTCAATCAAGCGGCAAAGCTTGAAAACTATACTCCCCCCGTATTATCGGATTGGAGTTCATGGTCGCCTCCCCAAACACTGGTAGGTCTGCTTGATCCCAATCGTATGGTACATACTCTTCGGATCGCTGTTGCCAATACAGATGATGATATTGCCGCATCAGGTATTTTTGTCTCAAATCTTATCCCGGGCAATTCTACGGAAGGAGGGGTCGTTACTGAAGCTGCAACACCGACTGCGAATCCTACTGGAGGCGAGGTGGCAGCAGGCACAACGGTAGCGCTGGCTACAAGCACCGACGGGGCGACAATCCACTATACAACAGACGGCAGCACTCCAACGAGCAGCAGTCAGGTGTATAGTACACCGATTCCCGTAAACGCTGCGATGACGATCAAGGCGATTGCGGTGAAAGCAGGGCTGAGCGATAGTGCCGTAATGAGTGAAAGCTATACGATCACTACGCCGCAGAACAGCCTAGTTACCCCGACGAGCGCGAGCTTTGATAAGTACGCGGCATCGGCAGGCTATGCGGATGTGGAAACAACGTTGACGCTGAACGGCAATACGCTGAGCAGTATTGATAACGGCGGCACGCCGCTGACCGAGAACACGGACTATACGGTGAGCGGTAGCGCGGTAACGATAAAGAAAGAGTACCTGGCGGCGCAGCCGGAAGGTACAACGAATTTGACGTTCACCTTCAGTGCGGGAGCGCCGCAGACGCTCGCGATTGCGGTAAGCGACACGACGCCGGAGAACAGCCTGATTACGCCGACGAGCGCGAGCTTCGATAAGTACGCGGCATCGGCCGGGTATGCGGATGTGGAAACCACGCTGACGCTGAACGGCAACACGCTGAGCAGCATCGAAAATGGCGGCACACCGCTGACCGAGAACACGGACTACACAGTAAGCGGCAGCACAGTGAAGATCAAGAAGGAATACTTGGCGGATCAACCGGAAGGTACGACGAGCTTGACGTTCGCCTTCAGCGCGGGAGCGCCGAAGACGCTCGCGATTACAGTGAGCGACACGACGCCTGTCTCACCAGGAGTCCCTAAGCTGAAATCGGCTATAGCTGGTAATGAAAAGGTAACTCTCAACTGGAGTCCAGTAAATGATTCAACGGGTTATAAAATTTATCAAAGTGTAACTTCTGACACCTATGGAGCAGAAGTGGCTACGGTTCAGGGATCTGTATATTCCTACAACGTAACGGGATTGACCAACGGAAAGACGTATTATTTTGTGGTCAAAGCGACAAATCCTGGAGGAGACAGCGCCGCTTCCAACCAAGTGAGCGCAACGCCGAAGACTGTTCCGGTAGCGCCCGCAGACATCGCCGCAACTACAGGAAACGGACAAGCAACCATTACCTTTACGGCTCCTGCGGATAACGGAGGAAGTGCAATTACTGGTTACGAGGTCACTTCTTCGCCAGGCAACATTATCGCGACAGGAACAACCAGTCCCATTACAATAACAGGACTGCAGAATGGAACGACTTACACGTTTACAGTAAAAGCAATCAATAGTGCTGGCAGCAGTGTGGCATCCGCTGTCTCCAATGCCGTCACACCGCTTGCACCGTCCAGTGGCGATGGCGGCAGTACTCCTGCTGTGCCGACTGCTCCAAGCGCACCGGAGCCAACGAACACAGGAGTCGATGCACTTGTCAATGGAAACGTGCAGACTGTGGGCACAGGAACAACAAGCAAAGTGAATGATCAAGCGGTCACAACCGTAGTGATTGATCCGAAGAAGCTTGACGACATCCTTGCAGCAGAAGGTCAGAATGCGGTGATTACGATACCGGTGAATACGAAAGCGGATGTCGTGATTGGCGAACTGAACGGCCAGATTATCAAAAACATGGAGCAAAAACAGGCGGTCCTGGAAATCAAAACCGAGAACGCCACCTACACATTACCTGCCCAACAGATCAATATTAATAATATTTCGGATCAGCTTGGTAAACAGATAGCGCTTCAGGATATCAAGGTGCAGATTGAAATTGCCGCGCCAACTGCAGATACGGCAAAGACCGTAGAGAACTCGGCGGCCACAGGCCAGTTCACGATTGTCGTTCCTCCGCTTAACTTTACCGTCAGAGGAGTTTACGGGGATACCAAGATTGAAGTATCCAAGTTCAATGCTTATGTGGAACGGACGCTTGCCATTCCGGATGGTATAGACCCCAATAAAATCACTACTGGAGTTGTGATTGAACCGGATGGAGCCGTCCGCCATGTGCCAACGCAGATCATTAACATTGACGGTAAATATTACGCAAAAGTGAGCAGTTTGACGAACAGTACGTACTCGGTTGTCTGGCACCCTCTTGAGTTCAAGGATGTCGCCAAGCATTGGGCAAAAGATGCGGTGAACGACATGGGTTCACGAATGATCGTCACCGGCAGCGGCAATAATATGTTCAACCCTGATCAAGATATTACTCGTGCGGAATTTGCAGCAATCATCGTTCGGGGACTGGGACTGAAGCTGGAGAGTGCGGCTGCTCCATTCTCGGATGTACAGCAATCGGATTGGTATAACGATATTATTCAAACATCCTATGCCTACAATCTGATCAGCGGTTTTGAAGACGGCACCTTCCGTCCGAACGACAAGATTACGAGGGAACAGGCGATGACAATCATCGCGAAAGCAATGACGATCACTGACCTGAAAGCAAAGCTGCCTTCTAAAGCAGCAGGAGAAGTTCTGAGTTCATTTGGGGATGCGAATAAGATTTCCGGGTGGGCGAAAAATAGTGCTGCTGACTGCTTACAAGCAGGCATCATTTCCGGCAGAACCAGCAGCCAACTGTCACCAAAGGATAACATCACCAGAGCCGAAGTTGCCGCTATTATTCAGAGACTTCTACAAAAGTCTGAATTGATTAACTAACATTCGTTAGAGTTATTCTCCAGAAAATGCTTGGAGGATAACTCTTTCTTTTTGCATTTGCCGACTGCCCTTGAAAAGAGAGTTGGACAGGCAGCTAATACAGCCCAATTAATTACCTAGCTATCAACTACAGCAAAGCCGCACGAACCCTTTCGGGTATTCGGCGGCTTTTTGTATCAAATTCATGCGAATCTAGTGATCGATCCTTCCGTACAGCTGTTTAATTACATCTTCGATCCTCGGCTCCTGAACAGTCAAATTGTGGATATCCAGAAGGTCGGTGAGCTGCTTGATCATTGGGGCCACCTGCTTGTCGTCTTCGATCCGGAAGAACAGTTGGCTGTCCTCCCGCCGTTCGACGGAAGGTCCGTTCCAGGCGGCTTCGTCCCAATTCGGCGCATCCACGACAAGGTAACGGAAGCCTCCAAACTCAGCGGTCATTACTTCCGTGCTGCCGTCAAACAGAATTTGCCCTTTGTCGATGAAGATGACCCTGCGGCATAATTTTTCGATATCGTCCATGTTGTGCGTCGTTAAGATGATCGTGATTTCTTGTTCTTTGTTGATCTGCTGAAGAAAGGATTGGATTTTTTCCTTCGCTATGATGTCAAGCCCGATGGTCGGTTCATCGAGAAAGAGAATTTCCGGCTCGTGGAGCAGGGACGCGGCAATGTCTCCGCGCATTCGTTGGCCCAGGCTGAGCTTACGCACCGGCGTTGAAAGGAAAGAAGACATTTCAAGAATATCGGTGAACATCTCCAGATTGCGCTGGAAGCGGCCTTTCGGAACATCGTATATTTTGCCGAGAAGCTTGAAGGATTCGATGAGCGGCAAATCCCACCAGAGCTGGGTGCGCTGTCCGAATACTACCCCGATATTCCTCGCATGCTGCTTGCGGTTCTTATGCGGCTCCAATCCCTTGACCAGAACGTTTCCCGAAGTGGGAACAAGCACACCGGACAGCATCTTGATGGTGGTTGACTTTCCGGCCCCGTTCGGGCCGATATAGCCGACGAAATCCCCTTTCCGTACAGTAAACGTCACATGGTCCACTACATTTTTTGTCTCTTTTTGCATGGAAAAGACGGATTTCAGCAGCTTGAATGAGCCTGCCGGCTTTTTGGGGGAATGGAATTGTCTGACCAAATTGTCCGCTATGATAATGTCCAAATTATGTTCCCGCTCCTTTGTAAGCATTTATTCCTTTTGTCCACACGAAATAAGTGACCGAGACCAAGAGCAGCGCCACCAGCGGCGTGAAGTATATCAACAGAGGAGAGAATCCGCCGTCCGTCCGGTTGCCCAGTAAAAAGGAAGAAGGATAATAGCTGATGAACGCGACAGGCAGAACGAAAGTCAGCAGAACCTGGAGGACGCGGTTATAGATGGACAGCGGGTAGCGGGTGAACTGCGCGAGCAGCTGATCCAGAATATGGCGCATAGCTCCGCCCTGCAGTGTCCAGAACACCATGCAGCCGATCAGCATTTGAAGCGACCATTCGATGGCCGCGCCGCATAGAACGATGACGAGCAGATAGGCGATCTTCAAGAACGTCCAGTCCGGAATGTGGGCCATGGATACGGCGAGCCCGATAAGGCCTGCCAGCATATCGCCGAATCCGTAGATTTGAATGTTGAAGGCGGCAAAAGAAAACATCGGATTGAGCGGCCTGACCAGGAAGCGGTCAAATTCGCCGTTCCGGATCAGCGAGTCGAGAAACCAGCTTTGCACAAAAAAGGCGATAAAGATGCCGTGCGTCGTCCGCCAGAGCGAAGTCATGAAGATAAGTTCGTAGGTTCCCCAACCGTTAATAACGGGAACCTTCTGTGTGATGACCCAGGACACCAGGATAAAGGACAACCCGAGAAACGTGATGCTCAACACACCGATGGCGAAATTCAGCGGATACGCCATGTGCGAGCGCAAATTTGCCGATTGCATTGCGATATACAGCTTGATATGTCTGCCGATCAATGGGACCCGCTCCTCACTTGTTATTATCCTCCCGAAATAACCAGCCTGCGTTCGATCCGTCTGAGTACCAGCCTGCTCAGCAGCAGCAGGGCCAGACACCACGCAGCCTGAAAGGCAAGCTGCTCCCAGATGGCGGTTCCCGTTATTTTTCCAATAAACAAGGATAAAGGAATATTGAAAATCCCCTGGAAAGGAAGCCATGAGAGGAATCGGGCCACCGCCTCCGGGAAGAACCAGAGCGGAACCATTGCGCCGGAGCAAATGTCGGTGATGACGGTCTTGAACATCTCGATCCCCCATGTTTCCGTAAACAAGACGGCCGACATGCCAACGATAAAATTGATCAAAAAGGACAGCAAAAAGGCGAACAGGACGCTTGCCGCGAAAGCGGCGGCCTGCAGACCGGTCGGATAATCAACGGGGAAAAACAAAAGGATCGCAATCAACTGCGGAATAACGGCATAAATCATACTAAACATGAAGACGCCGACCGCTTTGGAGAAATGCATCCATTCATAATCCCACGGCTTCTGCATATCGAACACGATGGAGCCGTCTCTGACTTTGTCGCTGATTTCATAAGAAATGGAAGGGGGGATGATGGCAAACAGGATGACGGAAAGCATAGCGTAGGTCTGCATTCCCTGCGAAGACACTCCCGTGGATAGGGCAAGGCCCTGTCCGCTCTCGTAAATGGCCTTCCACGCTTCGCGGAAAGCGATTACCAAAATAAACGAGTTCATTACGCGCAGCAGCAAATCAAATTTGTATACCTGCGTGTTTTTCAGCGTGGTTATCGTATAGGCGGCATATTTCCCCACAGCACCACTCTCCTTGCGAAATGGATGATTATCCCGTCTGAATGCATTTCATTATTTTATTGCAAATCGGTCGCTTTCGGCTTTCAAATTTTTCGGGAAAAAAATTATAACATTCTCGGCTTCGCACCTTCTGATGGATTCCGCGCATATCCTAATCCAAATGGCATTGCCGTCAGGGTGCAAGAGGAAGGCCAACAGGAGAGCGGCAGAGAAAAGAGGGGAATGATGAACAGCTACCGGTGTGAATGGAGAGGTCCTGTCAATAGAATGAGCGGGCTGGGTATCGCCAGCCGGGCCTATGTGCAGGGCTTGCGGCGGCAAGGTGTGCATGTGCAGGTTGGCGCCGGAGCGTTAAAGCGCCTGGGAACCCGGCGTTCGGCTGTCAAGAAAGTGCTGATCTGCCATGTTCCGCCGAACCATGTTCATGTCAAAGAGGAGAGGAAGCATTATGACTATGTGATCCTGAACACCGTTTGGGAGACGACGCGGATACCGAACCGCTGGAAGCCCCACATGAATAAATTTGATGCGGTATTTGTGCCCACGCTTCATAACAAAGAAGCCCTCCGAAAGAGCGGTGTAAAGGTTCCCGTCTTCATCGTGCCTCATGGCGTGAACGCGAAGGAATACCGTCCGGGCATTCCCAAGCTGAGAATACCGGAGAGCAAAGGGAAATTCGTATTTGTATCCGTCTTTGGCTTCCAGCATCGCAAGAATCCGGAAGGGCTGCTTCGGGCCTATTGGGAGGAGTTCTCCGCCCGCGATTCCGTGCTGCTCGTGATCAAGACCAACGGCTACAGTTCCCGTGAGAATGAAGCCTGGATCAAGCAGCGAATTGCCAGCTACAAGAATAAGCTGGGTTATGGCAAAAGCGCCGCTCCCGTTAAGATCATCGGCAGGCAGATCACTCCCGGACAGCTGAAAGGGATTTTTACGCTGGGGGATGCTTTTGTTCTTCCAACCAGAGGAGAAGGCGTAGGCATGCCGTTTCTTGAAGCAATGGCCAGTGGTATTCCGGTTATAGCAACGAGATGGGGAGGCCAAATGGATTTTTTGAACAGCCAAAATTCATTTCTGGTGGATTACGTGCTCCAGAACCCGGCTGTCAGCATGAGGAGCAGTCACGCCATATCCCGCAAATTTCATGAACTGTTCGCGCAGCAGGGGCAGCTATGGGCGGAGCCTCGGCTTCAAAGCCTCAAACAGCAGATGAGAACCGCCTATCAGAATCCTCTTCTTTGCAAGAGAAAAGGCCAGCAGGGGCGTAGGGATGCGCTCGGACTTTCCTGGGACCGGTCGGGCAGGATGATGAAGCTGGCCATCGAACAGGTAATCGGAAGAAAGAAATAAAGGGTGCGGGCTGCCGCCAAACACAAGGAATTCCGCGTGTTCGGCGGCTTTACGCTTTGAAGGTTTCCCTATGGTATACTGGGGATTGCAATGGAAAATTTATGATAAAAGAAGGCGAGGGAACTCATGAACTACAGAACACTTGGAAGAACGGGATTAAAAGTATCTGAAGTCGGTTTTGGAGCCTGGGGAATCGGCAAGACGTCATGGATCGGCGCGGATGATCAAGAATCGATCAAAGCGCTGAACCGGTCGATCGAGCTCGGTTTGAATTTTATTGATACTGCGCTTGGATATGGGGAAGGGCACAGCGAGAAGTTGGTCGGACAAGTCGTCCGGGAACATGCGGGGAACATTTATGTAGCGACCAAAATCCCGCCGAAGAACAGACAGTGGCCCGCCCGCAGCGGTGTGCCGGCCCAAGAGACATTCACGGCGGAGCATGTGATTTCCTGCACGGAGCAAAGCTTGCGCAACCTCGGTCTAGAAACGATTGATGTTCAGCAGTTCCATGTCTGGTCGGATGAGTGGGTCGGAACAGGAGATTGGCTGGAAGGTGTGCAGAAGCTGAAGGAACAGGGGAAGATCCGGTTCTTTGGAGTTTCCATCAATGACTATCAGCCAAGCAATGCGATCAAGCTGATTGAAAGCGGTCTCGTTGATACCGTGCAGGTTATCTATAATATTTTTGAACAAAGTCCGGAGGACGAGCTGCTGCCGGCGTGCGAGAAGCATGAAATCGGGGTGATCGTCCGGGTTGCGCTGGATGAAGGCGGGTTAACCGGAAAAATCACGCCGGAAACGACCTTCGAGCAAGGTGATTTCCGCAATCATTATTTCAGGGGTGACCGCAAGCGCGAGGTGTATGAACGGGTGCAGAGCATTGCCGCCGACCTCAATATCCCCGTGGACGGCATCGCCGAGACGGCGCTGCGTTATGTGCTCAGCAGCCCGGCCGTTTCGACGGTTATTCCGGGCATGCGCTCCGTTACCAATGTGGAACGCAATATGAAGATCGGAGACGGTTTGGGGCTTCCAGCGGACCAGCTGGCTAAGCTGAAGGCGCACCGCTGGGTTCGCAATTTTTATAACTGACTCGGTATGATGAAGCCGCTATGGACACTTTCGGGTGTCCGGCGGCTTTATTTTGCGCCTTTCGCATAATCCAGATTTAAGGTAGAATGATTGAAACTGGTTTCAATATTTGTTGAAGAGAGGTGAACAAGCCGATGACAACCATTATCGATGTGGCCCGCCTGGCCGGAGTGTCCAAGACAACCGTTTCCCGGGTGATCAACAACTATCCCCATATTTCCCAGGACAAAAAAGAGCAGGTGCTCAAGGCAATGGAGCAGCTAGGATTTACGCCAAATCCTTCCGCAAGAAGATTAAGAGGCCAGCTTGCCACAACCATCGCGGTGGTAGTCCCGAAGATTGTGAATCCGTTCTTTTCCTATTTGGTGGACGCCATCGAACAGGTAGGTTACCGGAATGGCTACCAGACCCTGATCTGCCAGACGAACGAGGATAAAGAGAAAGAGCTATCCTATTTAAATCTGCTGAAGACGAAGCAGGCGGATGGAATCATTATGGCATCCATTGAGAATGATTGGGAGGACATTAAGCCTTATACGGAATACGGTCCCATTGTGCTGTGCAACGAATACATCAACAGGCCGGATGTCCCCATGATCAGGGTAGACCAATATCAAGGAACCTACATCGGCGTCAAGCATCTGATCGAAAGAGGGCATCGGAAGATAGCTTACTGCACCGGCGGATTGTTCACGGCATTTGGAAAAGACAAGGATCGGAACTTGGGTTATCAAAAAGCGCTGGAAGAAGCCGGCATCCAAGTGAATCCGAGCTGGATTCTGGTTGATAAGCATACGATTGAAGACGGAAAACAAGCGATGCAGCTGCTTCTCGATATGAAGGACCGTCCGACGGCCGTATTTACCGGGAGCGATGAAATTGCCGGAGGGCTGATGATGGCCGCGAAAAAAGCCGGCTTGTCCGTTCCTCAAGATTTAGCCATCATCGGTTTCGATGATCAACCCATAGCGGAAGTACTTGATCCGGGACTCACAACCATTCGGCAGCCTATTGAACAAATGGGGAAGAAAGCGGGGGAGGTTCTTCTGAACATCCTGAACCAGTCCGGCCCCGATTCGGCGGTGTATGAACTTCCCGTAGAATTGATCGTCCGACAATCCACTTGACATTAAAGAGTGGATCATGCGGATTGTCTTTTTAATATTTGGGAACGTTACCAACGGTTTGGATCCGTTATTCTTGATAAAACACTCTATAACAGCCTTGTATCAGCGATATTGAAAATTATACTAGTCGAAACTTAGAAAAAATATCTTGAAACCGTTACCAAAAGATGATACAGTATATCCATAATCACTTCAGACGATTGGTAAGCGGGATTTGGTCTAAGAAATTGGTAACGTTACCAATGATTCTGCGGGGATTGTACCATTAAAGTTAATTACATTTATGGAGGGGTTTCTTTTGAAAAAGACATTGGCTTTATTCCTCGTTCTTTTAATGGCTGTTTCCTTGGCGGCATGCGGCGGTTCCAATGAATCGGGTTCATCGTCTGGCAGTCCGGAAGCGGGCTCCAAAGACGGGAAAGTCAGCATCATCATTACGAACGGAAAAGGCGAGATTGCGACCCAGTGGGAGCAGGCGGCCAAAGATTTTATGGCGGCCAATCCGGATATCGAGGTAGAAGCCATCTCGGGAGCCGTGGGCGAAACGGTCAATCTGCTGGATAAGCTCACCGCATCCGGTAAAACGGTAACGGTCGCGATGATGGCCCCCGATGCGATCGTGAACAAATACAAGGACTTCGGCATAGATCTTTCCGGTGAGAAATGGAATGCGGATACGGTCTACGGCGTTAAAGACGCGAGCGGCAAAGTCGCCGGTTTCCCGTTCTCCATTGAAGGGTTCGGACTGGTATACAACAAAAGTGTCGTGGAAAAAGCGGCAGGAGGCGCGTTCGATCCTTATTCCATCAATACCCGCGACAAATTGAAAGCGCTATTTGACAAAATTCAGGCTTCGGGCGTGAAGTATCCGGTCGCTTACCAAACGGAGAACTGGTCGGTTGCCAACCATTACAGCACGCAGTTCCTGAATCAGGCTGAGGACCCAAGCGCGATTGTAGAGCAGCTGAAAGCCGGCACCTTCGATCTGGCGAGCAACCCCGTATGGAACGGCTACTATGATACGATGGATCTGCTGGCATCCCCGGAATACAACAAATACGGCGAACGTCCTCTGGGCAAATATTATGACGATGCGCATGTTAGCGTAGGCAAAGGCGAGTCAGCGATTTTGTTTAACGGGAACTGGGCATTCGATTCCCTGAAGGCGGTTTCAGGAGAATCCTTCGGATTTATTCCGGTTCCGGTTGATAACAATCCCGACAATCCGCTTAACAACAAAATCGCTGCCGGTCCGACTAATATCCTGGTTATTAACAAAGCGGCGACGCCCGCTGAGCAGGATGCGGCGAAGAAGTTCCTGAACTGGATTGTATACGATCAGAAAGGGCAGGATTTCCTGGTCAATCAAGCTCAAATTGTTTCCGCTTTCAAGAACAACCCGAATAAAGTGACCAACCCGCTCGGGGCCGCGATCGCGGAAGCCGTGCAAGCAGGAAAAACGCTGCCGTTCAGCTCCAACTATGTAAAGGTTGAGGATTGGGGCAACATCCTTGCGCCGGATATTCAAAAATATATTGCGAAGAAGGAATCCCGCACCGATCTTGCCAAAGTAATTGAAAATTATTTCAAAACCCAGAAATAAGACAACTGACGGAACCAAGCGAGTGTTGGCAATAAATCTGGAAAAGGCGGGGTGTTCCCCGTTCTTTTCCACAACTTTAAGCTTTAGGGGTGAAATCTATGATAACGGAAAAAAGCCGGCTGAAGTCGCTGGGCAACCAGTTGTTTTTTACCGGTCCAACGATCATTTTCTTTGCCTTGGCGGTACTGATTCCTTTCGCCTATGGCCTATACCTTACGCTGACGGATATGACTTCTCCTATTAATCCAATCAAGTTCTCAGGCTTCGGCAACTATAAAACAGCATTTATGGATACCGCATTCTGGGAATCCATGTGGCTGACGGTAGAGTTCGTTGTCGCGACGGTCCTGATCATTAATATCCTGGGCTTTATTCTGGCTTTCCTGGTCACCTCCGGAGTAAGGATGCAAAATTTCTTTCGGACGTCGCTGTTTACTCCCAATCTGATCGGCGGATTGATTCTCGGCTATATCTGGCAGTTTATTTTCGTTCAGACGCTTCCGTCCATTGGCGACAAGCTCGGAATCGAGTGGCTGCGGCTGGGCTGGCTGGGAGACGAGCATCTGGCTTTCTGGTCCATCGTTATTGTGACGATCTGGCAATCGGCGGGATATATGATGATTATTTTCGTCGCCGGATTAATCAATGTGCCGAAAGATGTGATGGAGGCGTCCACCATTGACGGGGCGAACGCTTGGCAGCGCTTGAGAAATGTTACTTTGCCGCTGATGGTTCCATCCTTTGTCGTGACGGTTTTTTTAACCTTGAAAAATGCCTTTATGGTTTATGATGTGAACTACTCCCTGACCGCAGGCGGGCCATACGGCAGTACGACAATGGTATCCATGCATGTCGTTCAAAAAGCCTTTACGGAAAATATCTACGGCGTCGGTCAAGCCGAAGCGATCATGCTGTTCGTCATTGTGGCGGTCATTACGGGACTGCAAGTCTACTTTAGTAAGAAAATGGAGGTTGCTGCCTAATGGAAGCCAGAAAAAAAGCCGCCTCATTCCTGACTTATCTATTGCTGGCCGTATCCTTTGTCCTGTTTGTCTTTCCGTTCTTCCTTATGCTTGTCAACTCCTTCAAGAACAACGGGGAAATACTCGAAAGCCCGTTTTCTCTGCCGCACAGCCTGGATTTCGGGCGTTTTGCCGAAGTCATTGATAAAATGAATTTCTTTGTCTCGTTCAGAAATACGGTCGTCATTACTTTTCTAAGTGTTCTGTTCATCGGCATTTTCGCGGCAATGACCGCTTATTACATGGTAAGACGTCCGACCAAATTCAATAACGGTCTCTTTGCCCTGATGGTCGCTTCGATGATAATTCCTTTTCAATCCATCATGATTCCGCTGATCTATATTTACGGAGCCAAGCTTCACTGGATCGATGCCGCGCCGATTCCGCTGCTGGTCATCTTGTATATTGGATTCGGGAGCGCGCTCTCCATCTTCATGTATCACGGATTTGTAAAATCGATTCCGTATGAGCTGGAAGAAGCTTCATTGCTGGACGGATGCACACGGCCGCAGACTTTTTTCAAGATTGTGCTGCCCATGCTGGCTCCGACCTCCGTCACGATTGCTATTCTGAATGTGCTGTGGATCTGGAACGACTACCTGCTGCCGTCTTTAGTGCTAACGAAAGAGCAGGATTTCACCATGCCGATCAAAATGAAAGTCTTCAACGGTACGTATATGAACAACTGGGAGCTACTGATTCCCGCGCTGCTGCTGACCATTCTGCCTGTTCTTGTCGCCTATCTGTTCGGACAGCGCTATATTATCCGGGGCGTCAGCCAGGGAGCAATTAAGTAAAGCACAGATAAAAATATGTGAGACCTGGAGGAAGTGTGGAGCTATGGAGAATAGAGACCGCAACTGGTGGAAGGAAAGTGTCGTTTATCAAATTTATCCCCGAAGCTTTCAGGATTCGGGTGGAGACGGAATAGGGGATCTGCGCGGTATCATCAACCGGCTCGGATACCTCAGCGATTTGGGCATTGACGTCATTTGGGTATGCCCGGTTTACGACTCGCCGAACGACGATAACGGGTACGACATTCGGGATTTCTATAAAATGCAGGCCGAATATGGAACAATGGAAGATATGCTGGAACTGATAGCCAAAGCGGAAGCCCGCGGTATCCGCATTATTATGGACCTGGTGGCGAACCACACCTCGGATGAACATGCCTGGTTCGTAGAATCCCGCAGCTCCAAAGACAATCCGAAACGCGACTGGTATATATGGAAGCCGGGTTCGGGCGGAGAAGAGCCGACCAATTGGGAGTCGAATTTCGGGGGTTCCGCCTGGGAGTATGACGAGACCACGCAGGAATATTATCTGCACTGTTTTTCCAGAAAGCAGCCGGACCTGAACTGGGAGAATCCCGAAGTTCGCCGGAATATTTTCTCCATGATGGAATGGTGGATCGACAAAGGAATTGCTGGTTTTCGCATCGACGCGATCACCTTTATTAAGAAGAATCAGCAATTTCCGCAGCTGAAGACGGAAGATAGCCGCCGCTATGCTCCTCTTGCCGAGGCAAGCCTGAATCAACCCGGCATCTTGGATTTTCTGCACGAAATGAAACGGGAGGTGCTTGAACCGCGCAATGTGATGAGCGTCGCGGAGGCTCCGGGAGTTCCGATTGAGCAGATTCATGATTATGTGGACGAGCAGAGCGGCGTTTTTAATATGATTTTTCAGTTTGATCATGTGGATCTGGACGTCAAGCCGATGGCCAGAGGAATCTATCATCCCTGGAAGCTGACTGACTTCAAGCATGCCCTGTCCAAATGGCAGAGGGAAACGGCCAATAAGGGATGGATGGCGCTGTTCATGGAGAATCATGACCACGTCCGTTCAGTTTCGAAATTCGGCTGCGATGGGCCATTCCGCGAGGAATCGGCCAAAATGCTGGCCGCCTACTATTTTCTGATGCGGGGAACTCCTTTTATCTATCAAGGGCAGGAGATTGGCATGACCAATCATTACTTTGCTTCGATAGAGGAGTACAGGGATATTGAAAGCATCAATTTTCACTCTTACGAAACGGTCCTTGGCAGACCCGAGGCCGACATTATGGAACATCTGGCGAAAAGAAGCCGGGACCAGGGGCGCATGCCGATGCAGTGGAGTCCGGAGCCGATGGCCGGATTTACGACGGGGGAGCCGTGGCTGCCTATGAATCCAAATTATTCGTCGATCAATGTGGAGCAGTCGCTGCGTGATGACAATTCGATTCTGCATTTCTACCGGAAGCTGATCAGGCTGCGCCGCGAGAATAAAGCGCTGATTTACGGCGGCTATCGGGAGATTTATACGGATTCCGAGGAGCTTGCCGGATATGTTCGGGCCTTGGGTAACGAGGAGTGGACGGTACTATGCAATTTTACGGACCGGAGCATTACATTAGCCGAACCGGTTGCAGGCTCAATTATACTGTCCAATCTGAAAGAGCATAACAACGGCATACTGAAGCCATATGAAACTTTGATATGTAAGGCGGAATGAATCTCTTAGCGGTAGTTACTCTTTTTATACGGATTCGGCTATAATATTTCTTAGTACGACCGTAAAAAGAGTGTATGGAGGCTCATTCATGAATTCGAAGAACAGCGTAATTACAAAATTAAATCTGAATAAATACCCTTCTAAATTGATCCTGAATAAACCGGAAGATATTGATGATTTTAATGAATTGGACTTTGATTCCGCCTTCATAAGAGAGCAATACGATTTGATTTTTATCTTTGTTCTTAATCTCGAGCAATTGGGCCGCCACTTGCAGAACGTCATCGAAAACCAAGCCTTGTATGACAACGGATATTTGTACTTCGCTTATCCCAAGAAAAATAATCCGAAGTACAAAGAGTTCATTGAGCGGGACAGCATCATGGCTCATCTCCCTGTTGACGAGGATGGGTATGTACAGAACAGCCGTTTGAAATTTTCAAGGATGGTCAGTCTGGATGAGGTATTCACCGTTGTCGGCCTGAAATCGCAAGCGCCCAAAACGAAGAAAGCCGCGAGCGCCAAGAGCAGCCAATGCGTTGACGATTATATCGATAACATTTCGGATATCAAGCAATATTTGGAGAGCGATGAAGAAGTATTGGCCGTTTTCAATCAATTAACCTTCGGCTACCAGAAGGACTGGGCCCGTTATGTGTACAGCGCGAAAAGAAGCGAGACGCAGGAGAAACGATTGGGCGAGATGAAAGATATTTTGGCTCAGGGTTATAAGTCAATCGATCTGTATAGAAGAAGAGGGCAATAATGCCGAGCCTATTCAAAATTAAAATATTGACAATTGGCCGGCGCATAACTAATATGTGAAATATCATAAATCCCGAGTGGAATAGTTGATATTATTTCGCTGACCAGACTGCTGGAGGCTTGATTACCCAATCAGGCCTCCTTTTTTGCGTTTCGGTTCGGAAAATCAAGAATATGACAAGGAGTGTATGAGAATGAGTGAAGAAGCAAGAAACCAGATTGTGAAATATTTGAACGATACCCGTTTTGTTGTTTTGGCGACGGTCAACAACGATCAATCGCCTGTTTTGAGAAGTTTGGGTTCCTTTGTCGCCGACGGGTACACGATTTATTTCTCAACTCATAAGAACAGCAAGAAGGTGGAGCAGATTCAGGAGAATCCGAAGATCGTCCTCTTCTTCCAGCATGAGAATCAGGAACTATCAAGCTTTGTTAATATTTCCGTACACGGGACAGCCGAGGCGATTGCCGATCAGGCTGAGATCGACCGGGCGATTCAGCAGCTGGGCAGCCGCAATCCGCGGTTTAAAGAAAGAGCGGAGAAAGGCCTGCTGCAGGATACGGTATTCTATAAGGTGAATGCCCGGGAACTGAAGGTGCTGGATTTCTCCAAGGGAAGCGGAGCGGGCGCCGTCGAAGTCATCGCAGTATAATCGATATTAATGAAACGGAGGCCAGTATATGGCGAAGCAGAAAACAGGTGAATCCCCGTTAAGAATTGGCGTACTCAGTGCGCTTGTATCGGAAATCGAACCGCTGCTCGGCTGGGTGCAGCACGTTCGCCGCATACCTACGCCGGTCGGGCTGCTCTATCAAGCCTCGTATGGAGAACATGAGCTGTTCCTGGGCGTGGCAGGCACGCAGAAGACGAATACGGCGGCTGCGCTTCAGGCTCTTATCACCGGCTACAGCCCAGATGTTCTGTTCTTTACCGGCGTCGCCGGGTCGCTTGACCCGGAGCTTTCGTTAAACGACGTAGTGCTGGCTTCGTCGGTCGTGCATCACGACGCGGGAGTTCTGTACGGAAGCCCGCTGGCGTTTCATCCGTTTGGCCCGAGAATCGTGGACGAAGCTTCGGAGCATGCGGCTCTATGGGGCAGGGTCAACCGCTTCGACAGCGACAGACGGCTGCTGCGGGCGGCCCGTCAAGCGGCGATAAAGCTTACGTCATCGGCACCTGACCGTAAATTCAAAGAGGGAGTCATCGCGACGGGGGATCAGGTCGTCTTCTCATCCGAGAAGCGGCAGCAGATCAGGGACCAGTTCGAAGCCCTGGCCGTCGAGACGGAAGGGGCGGCTTTCGCTCAGGTCGCTTGGACAAATAAGGTGCCGTTCCTTGTGGTCCGTTCCATTTCCGACGACGCCCATGAACAGTCGTTAAGCCCCGAAAAGCTGGAGCGCATTGTGTCCGCCATAGCCATTCATACACCCGAGGAAGAGGCTGGAAATGAACTGGCACGCACGATAAATACGGTGGCTGAAAGCGCAGCGGCGCTTGTCCTTGCTACAATTGATGAACTGCCGGATCATTTGCTGTTAAACGGTCTTGCCGACTCAGCCGATTCTGAAGCTGTTTAGTCAGCGGCGGTCATGAGCGGTGGGCAGTCAGGCCTCTCGAACGCTATGAACGCCGCCGGCATTGAGGTTCGGACGCAGTGCATCTGGGTCAAGAACGCGGCCACCTTTGGCTGGGAGTCGACCTATTCGGCGGCAGCGGCTCAACGCTTATGACTTGTGACCAGATCGGTCGTGTTTGCCGGACCATGGAGCTCGATCCGGTTTTCTGCGACGCTTTCAAGAAGCGGTATAAGGAAGCTACAGGCATTGAGCCGGTATTACTTCATCGTGATGATAGCGCAGCATAAAGATTAGGCATCTAGGTTAATGTATAAAACAGGAAAAAGTTGTATGATTGTTTCTCTTTATTTTCCTTATTTACATCGTTATCATTAGTTTGACCCAAACGATGAAGGAGGAGCAGATGTTAACCAGAATGCCTGTTCATAAAAGAAAAGCCTTGTATTTATTTGGATTTCTTCTCATTTCGGATATCGTGTTGTACTTATTACAAAGGCTTGGATATTATCTCATGCCGTATCTTAGCCCACCTGGATTCTATATTCTTCTTTATCATGTAATTCTTATTGTTGTTATTCTGCTTTTGCTAAAAAAAGTGATTCTCACTGCGGTTACAAGTCCATTTTTGTTGATTATATTAGGTATGGGTCTTTTTCTTTTTTCATTCATGGAATGGAAATACGCATACCTACAATCTCCAGGGCATAAAGAAACACTGGTTGTAAAATATAGGGTAGCCACCTTAGGAGAAAGCACTTATTCCTATGAATTTTATCAACAAACACTTTGGCTTACTGATGAGAAAACTTGAGGGGCAGGAGTATGGAGATATGATCAGAGAATATAAAACACCTGAAGAGGTTCTAGGACTGGACTATCCAAAGTGGATTAACGAAAAGGAGCTTATTTTTAGTACATTAGCGGGAGAGAAGAAAATAATAATGAAATAAATAAAGCCGCCTAACTATCTGGGCGGTTTTTGCAGAGCAGCAGCTCATAGATCAGGTGGACACGGACCTGATTATTCAGGCGAACGAGTCCATTTATCTCCTGACTATCCCGCCTCACACATGAAATAGAAGATTGTAATAGTTTCACACGTATAAATGGCTTATTCGAGCGGAGGGCAGGGGGCAGAAATTTTTTTCTTCAAATTCTTTACCGATCGTTCTCAATATGCTAAGATGGTTTTGCAAGGAGGCTGGGGTGAAGAAATATGGCTAGAAGCAAAGAGTTTGACGTGGATACGGTGTTACTGAAAGCGATGCGGTTGTTCTGGAGTCAAGGCTATGAGAAGACTTCGATGAAAGACCTCGTGGAGACGATGGGCGTTCATAAACGAAGCATGTATGATACGTTTGGAGACAAACATGCTTTGTTTATGCAAGCAATGGAGCGGTACCATGAGACGGTGGGAGCTACCGTCAAAGCCCGCATTCAAGATGCGGCTTGCCCGAAGCAGGCGATCCGGGCCATTTTCGACATGACAATTCACGCGGGGGATGTCCGGCCCGAAGGATGTATGATCGTCAATACGGCGTGCGAGTTGTCCTTGCTCGACCCGGAAGCAGCCGCCAAGGTCAACAATTATTTTGCCAAGACTGAAGAACTGCTGCGCGAGCTGATTGAGCAAGGTCAGGCCGCAGGAGAAATTTCCAAAAAGCGCGACGCGGCGCAGCTTTCTCAATATCTGTTCAATGCGTTGACGGGTTTGAGAGTTTTGGTAAAGACAACAAAAGACAAACAGAAGCTGGAAAATATTATCGAGATGACGCTGGCTGTATTGAATTAATTTTTTTTTTGATTATTTGAGAATGATCATTCTCAAATAAAAGGGAATTTAACTTTGTCCACCTGGTAGCCTAGCAACCTGAGAAATGAGGAGATATTTTTATGGAAGCCATATCTGATATAGAGATACTCAAAACAAGAGAAAAATCGTTTAATGAGAAATTGATCGTCCCCTTCTGGAGCTTGGCGGCGATGTTCGTGGTCATGAATACGACGATGTTTAACGTGGCTCTCCCCAGAGTAGCCCATGAATTTTCGTTAACTCCAACGGTGGCATCATGGATTGTAACCGCCTATTCCATCGTTTTTGGGATAGCAACCATTACTTACAGCCGCCTGTCCGATTTTTTGCCGATTCGTAAAATGGTTCTGTTCGGCGCCTTTTTATTGGTCCTGTCCTCATTGCTCGGCTTTTTCGCCCATTCCTTTATTCTATTAATGACCGCCCGGATTTTTCAGGCGATAGGGGCTGCGGCTTTCCCCGGGCTGGGCTATGTATTGTTTTCCCGGTATATCCCGCAAGAACGTAGAGGCAGCGCCATGTCCTTCATTGCTTCAGGCACTTCGCTTGGGTTCGGATTGGGACCGGTGATCGGGGGCGCCTTGACCCAGTATCTCGGATGGAATTTCCTCTTTGTTATGACAGCCGCCGTTTTGTTTATCACTCCGATTTTTAACAGACACGTGCCTATGGAAGAGAAAAAATCCGTCCATTTTGATATCGTCGGAAGCGTCCTGGTGGCGGCTTCGATTACGGGTTTGTTACTGTTTGTTACGACTTTCGCTCTTTGGCCGCTTCTCGTTAGCCTAGTTACTATGGGGCTGTTGTGGTGGCATATCAATCGAATCCGTTCGCCGTTTATCCATCCGGAGCTGCTTCGCCAGAAAGGGTTCACACAGCTGCTTTCGATCAGCTTCACCGCGTATTTCATCAATTTCGCCACGCTGTTCGCTATGCCAATCATCCTGGCTCAAATCTTTCACCGGAGTCCGATGGAAATCGGCTTGATTATCTTCCCGGGTGCGATGGTTACTGCGTTTGCTTCAAGAAAAATAGGGAAAATCATCGACCGGTTTGGAAATGGCATCGTCTCCAGGTGGGGGGCAGGGTTTCTATTGCTTTCCGTCGTCCTGTTTGCAACTGTGGCTAGTGTTTCGATCTACGGAGTTCTCATCAGTTACTTTTTTATGAGTCTTGGATTTTCCAGTTTGACAGCAAGCAATTCCAATGAAATATCACAGTATCTATCGACAGAACACATGGGAGCAGGTATGGGCATGAATCAACTGGGCGGCTTCTTCGGAGGTGCGTTCGGGGTAGGCATTACGGGGATGCTGATTGTTTTACAAAAAGGAATAGGGACGGCAAGTGTGTTTCAACACATTTATCTTGGCCTTTGCGTGCTGCCCCTTATTTCCCTGTACTTGCTCCACAAATATGCACAACGAGATCGCGGGTTAATCACATCAAAATCATAAACATGCTGGAGCATCTGAAAGAAATCGTAGATGCGGTCCGTGGGGTAGGCATTCAGGTGTTTTTTGTGCCGCATCAGCCAAAGCCCAACCCTTTGCCAAAGGCACCTGGGGCGGCGAGTTTCATCCCGATTTCCAGCCGCAGGATGGCGACATTATCATCAAGGAGCATTGGTCTCAAAGCGGATTTGCAAACACGGACCTCGATCACCAGTTGAAAATGCACGGCATCAGCAAAATCATAATTATTGGAATGCTCGCGAATACGTGCATTGAATCGACCGCAAGGTTCAGGATGGAGCTCGGCTACCACGTCACCCTTGTCAAGGATGCGACAGCGGCCTTTAGCCGGGAGGCGATGCATGCGGCGCATGACATCAACGGCCCGACCTTCGCCCATGAGATCCTTACGACGGATGAACTCATTGGCGTCTTGACTTCACGGTAAGCAATGGACGGGAACTCTTCCGGCATTGCAGAAGAAATCTGACATTGACCTCGCCGCTTCCGGCTGTATTGGCGTTCAGTTTGAGGCGGAAGGCATTCCTTTTGAGCATCGTTTTAACCTGCAAGGGCGAGAGACAAGGCTTACGCTGGAGAAGTTGTGCGGCCGCTCCGGAGACGATGGGCGTAGACATGCTGGTGCCGGAGAGCGAAAAGTATTTTTTGCCGACCCGCAGGGAAGGATCCTCGCGGTCCAGCGTAGAACGAGGGGCCCGCAGCGAGATGATCGACTCTCCCGGCGCGACCAGATCCGGCTTGTTTCCGCCGCCCCGTACCGGCCCGCGGCTGGAGAACCAGGTTATGCGGTCGTCCGCTTGCGGGAGAGTGCGGCGGTCGTCAACCGCTCCGACCGTAATGGCCGAAGGGCTGTTCCCGGGGGATTCAATCGTCCCGTACCCCGGACCGCCGTTTCCCGCCGCGATAACAACGCTGAGCCCGGCCTTGACCGCTTGTTCCACGGCCTGGCACATGGGATCGTCCGAACAGGGGGAATTGACCGGACCGCCGAAGGACATAGAAAGAATACGCAGTTTCAGCCGTTTCCGGTTAGCGATGCACCACTCTATTCCTTTAATAATCGTGGAATCGAATCCGCTGCCGTCCCGATCCAATACTTTGACTCCCACTATGCCCGCTTCCGGCGCGGGACCCTTGTATTTCCCCTTGCTCGACCAGCCGTTTCCAGCCGCATCCCCGGCGGTGTGAGTCCCGTGGCCGTTATCGTCGTACGGGCTTCGCCTATGATTGACGAAGTCCTTAAAGGCTATTATCCGGTTTGCGGGCCGGGTCAGGTCCGGATGTGGGTAGACTCCGGTGTCCAGCACGGCGATATTTATCCCTTTTCCGGTAAGCCCCTTTTTTCTTTGAACAGCAGTGGAACCGATGGAAGGCGTCGCTATATTGAGCGACGTTTTTTTGATTCCGTCCAGATATATTTTCTTAACTCCGCCGCAGCCGCACATCCGCTTCAGGCAGTCTACCGAAATCCTGGATGATACCGAATGAAGCAGCGGAAGCCGGTGAAGGACCGGCAAGGCATGCGAACCTGCATGCCGTTTCAGGGAATGGAGCCGGGCCGGGGTTATTTTGTGTTTCAGTTGAATAATGACCGGAATGGCGGCTGTCTTGGCGCCGCCGGATTTAGACAACTGTTGAATTTTTTGCCTCAAAGGCCGATGAAGCTTCGCGGCATGCTGCTGCGGCCAAATCTGTCCGTTCATAGTTCATGCTCACCTCGCAGTGCATTGTATGCACCATTCCGTCTATGGGTGCCAATCTATGAAACTTGGAGGTTGGCACAAGTTAAATAAAACCCTCGGCTGCTCCAGCTAGAAGACGTAGGGTCAGACAAACACTCGAGCAAGGTGTTCGAGAGTGGGGAAGGTTAGTGGTGGATAGGCGGGCTGCGGAAATTCCTGCGTTTATACATCTTTTTCATTGCCCCCTGTCCCTCCCAAACCCAGTTTCTGCAAAAGTGCAGGAAATCTATTCCTATTCTTCCATTTGGCAGCGCGTAGGCTCTAAAAGATGCACAATTGCGCTTTTTCTTCTTCCTGCACAAATTTCACCGGATAAACCTGCAGATTTGCAGGAAGATGCCCAGCCACCGTACTCCGGACACAGACTGAATAGAAGGAATTAATTAGTTAGTGGAAGGCGGTGAAGGGGGGAGTGAGTTGGCGGTTGGTTAGTTGGTTAGTGGGGGCGGTGGATAGGTGTGGAAGGTTAGTTGGTGGGTTGCGCATTAAACAAGCTGCCCGCGCAGCGTCACCCGATGACCGTTTGCCCGGAGTGAATTTCCGGGTCCGCGGCGTAAATGTATTGCAGCATAAGACGATCAAACACGGCGTCCCAATCTCGGGATTTTGCCGTTTCAAGCGCTCTCGCTCCCAGAATCGTCCGATTATGCGGATTGAGCATTTTAATGATCGCCCTGGTTAATTCCGACACGCTGCCGTACTTGCATACTAGAGCATTTTGATGGTCCTCCGTGAAATCGGTCACTCCACCGGAATCGGTGCAGATGACCGGAAGCCCGCTCGCCATGGCCTCAAGCAGTACATTCCCAAACGTCTCGGTGCCGGAAGGAAAGATGAAGACATCTGCGCTCGCATAAATTGCGGCCAGTTCATCGCCCCGGCGGTTCCCCGTAAAAATGGCGTTCGGTATCTTTTGGGCGATCAGCTCCGGCAAATAAGGCCCTTCTCCGGTGAAGACCCATTTTACTTGCTTCTCGTAACGTTGATTAACAACCGCGATGCTGTCGGCCAGCGTCCGCAGCCCTTTCTCCACCGCGATGCGGCCTACATACAGAAATACGATTTCTTCCGATACGCCCATCTCCTCCCTAAGTTTAGGGGAGTAATGCCCGGGATGAAATCGCTCAAGATCAATTCCCCGGGGCCAAAGGTCCAAATTTTGAATGCCGCGCCGTGTCAATTCCTGCATCGTACTTCGGGAAGGGGCGAGGTTGACCAGCGCGAAGCTGTGGAACCAGCGCATGTACGTCCACAAGGCTTTGCTTAAATATGGCATATGGTAAAATTGAAGGTACTTGTCGAAGCTTGTGTGGTACGACATGACGATCGGTATATTTAGCGCTTTCGCGGCCCGCAAGCCGCTCCAGCCGATGCCGAGCTCCGTAACAATATGGACCACATCGGGCTTGAAGTGAGAGAGCTGTTCGAGGATCTTGGGATAAGGAGGGAAAGAAAGGCGGCAATCCGGGTAGATATGAGGTGTAAATCCTTTGAACCGTACGACAGGGACTCCGCTCGCTTCAGGCTCATCGGTCTCATAATCGGGGGCGAAGAACATATGTTCAATCCCGCTGCGGGTCAAATATTGGCTCAAATACATCAACGTATTGGACACACCATTGATTTGCGGGTAAAACGAATCCGTGAAGAAGGCTATCCTCAACCTAATCAAATCCTTTGCCGTTGAATTGAACCACTTTTGTTTAACTATATTATTCATATGCAAATCCCAAACTGCCGAAAGGTAAAATAGCCATTAAATTTAAATTTTAGGGTGGTCGATTAGAATGCTGGAAAATAAAAAGATAATTATTACAGGCGCGGCTTCCGGGATCGGAAAAGAGATCGTAAAGTTAAGCTTGCGCGAAGGCGCTTCGGTGATAGCCTGCGATATAAACGGCCGGTTGCTGGAAGAGCTGAAGCAGTCAACGGATGCTTGCTATGAACTGCACACCTATCAAGTGGATGTAAGCGATTATAAGCAAGTTTGCGATTTTTTTGCCTATGTTGAAAGGGAACACCCGGATTCGGACAACCTGGTTAATAATGCGGGGATTTACTTGGCAAAAAGCATTCTGGATTATCAAGAGAACGAGATCGACAAGGTCATGGATATTAACATCAAGGGAGCCGTCTATTTCTCGCAGCTGTTCGGACGGCGAATGCTTCGCAATCAGCAAACGGGAACGATCGTCAATATGTCATCCGTATCCGGTTTGGAGGGAAGCTCGGATGCGATTTACGGATTGACCAAAGCAGCCTTGCTGGGGTTAACCAAAAGCTGCGCCATGAATTTTTCCCCATACATACGTGTTAATGCTGTCGCGCCCACAATGGTCGACACCTCGATGATGGAGACCATTCCCGAATGGAGAAAGAAGGAGTATCTCAGTCACCAATTGATCCAGACCCCGGTATTGCCTGAGGATGTGGCTGAAACGGTCGTGTTTTTGTTATCCGATAAATCCAAGCACTATACGGGAGCAACCTTTGACATTAACAACGGCGGTTATTTAAGATAATTCGCCGGGGCCGCTTGACTTCGAGTAAACTCTAAGAAATATAATACGGGCATCAATAATCCAATTTGGAGGAGAGATGCCTAATGTTAAACTCAAGAGTAATCGTTGCCGAGTACGGCGGGCCGGAAGTTCTGAAAGTGGTTCAGGAACCCCTGAGGATGCCTCAAAAAGACGAGATTCGCGTTAAAGTTCAAAGTGCCGGTGTTGCGCTGGCGGATATCATGAGAAGAGAGGGGAAGTTTCTCAATCCGCCAACACCGCCGTTTACGCCGGGTTACGATGCGGTTGGCATTGTTGATGAGCTGGGAGAGGATGTGCGGCAATTTAGCAAAGGGGACAAAGTGGCCGTCTTTTATAACGGAACGGGCGGCTATGCGGCTTATGTGTATGCAAAGCAAGACGAACTGGTGGCCGTTCCCCCGCAGGTCGATTCATCACTCGCCGTTGCCGCAATATTAAACTATGTGACCGCCTATCAAATGCTTCACCGGATCGCCAAGGTATCGGAGGGGGAGAGCATTCTTATTCATGGCGCAAGCGGCGGAGCCGGCACCGCCCTTCTTGAACTGGGCAGATTGGCGAAGCTGAAGATGTACGGCACGGCTTCGCTTGCGAAGCACTCCACCGTTTCCGGGTACGGCGCCATACCGATCGATTACGGGAATGAAGATTTCGTCGATTTTCTTCAGCTTCATGCCCCCGAAGGAATGGACGCCGTGTTTGATGCGATCGGAGGCGAGAACTACGTGCGCTCGCTGCGGACTTTAAGCCGGAACGGCCGGTTCGTCAGCTACGGCTACACTTCGGTTCTGAATGAGGAAGACTCCGGAAATTAGCCGAAGGAATGGGGCCATCTGGCGGCAAGCCAAACATCGGAGCAAGGTCACCCTATCCTTCTATACAGCATCACGCTTCTGAAGAAAGAACGGCCGGACTGGTTCCAAGAAGACGCAAAAGCCGTCCTGTCTCTGTTGGCGGAAGGAAAAATAAATCCGCTGGTATCGCATCGCATTCCGCTTCAAGAAGCCGCCCGGGCGCAGGAACTCCTTGAACAGTCTTTGGCCGTTGGCAAAGTGGTGCTGATTAACTGAGCATTTTGTAAATGCTGAATTAACAAAGGAAATGAGGGCGGCCCGCATGTACTCGATCAGCGAAGTATCCAAATTAACGGGGATCACGGCTTTTACCCTCCGGTTCTATGAAAAAATAGGCGTACTGCCGAACCCCTCCCGGAAGGATGGGAAGGAGAACGGACGCCGGCGATACGACGATCAGGACATCCGGTTTATCCGCTTCATCCATGGATTAAAGCAAACGGGAATGAAATTCGGCTATGCTGAATGACCGTTCGTTTTTTTCAGAAGTATGAACCCTATGGCGTGTTTACGGAGGATGAATCGAGAGAAGAAGCGCTGAGGCGTTCATCGGATTCTGCTTTTTGGGCCGTGTGTCTTACGGCTGAACTTCCGTAGAGAAGGCCACTCCCTGCAGACGGTCTATTTTAAATGCGACAAGGATGGAAAACCGCTTTGGCATGATACTTTTTAATATGCTCGGCTTGGAAGCGAATGGTGTGAATAAACAAGTAATAGACCGCAGCCATCGGCAAGGCGGTCTATTGACGGAGCGGCATCGGCATGCCGCGAAATGAGGTTCTCTTGTCAATTGGCGAGCGAGAAGTGGAATATATCTTCGAGAATAATGGAGGCGGCTGCCAATAAGTTCGCCTCTTCGCCCAATGTTGACGGGCAAATTTTAAGGTCGCGCAAAATCGGAAGAGCGTAAGACGATACATACTTTTCAACATTTTCCAGCAACCGGGGGTTGTTCGAGCCGATCTGCCCGCCCAGGATCAAAATTTCCGGATTGAACAAATTGATGAGATTGACCAGGCCAAGACCCAAATATCCGGATATCTCATCGGTTATATCGATCGCGAGTGAATCCTGCATCTTCACGGCCTGATTGAACATCTCGGGTGTGACGCGGGCAATGTCGCCCTCCGCCAAGTCCATGATGGCCGTCTTTCTGCCGCGCGTCGCAGAGGCGATAATCCGTGAATAAACCGCGGGCCAGCTGATATAGTTCTCCAGACAGCCCGAGCTTCCGCATTCGCAGCGGACACCGTTGCGGTCAACGATGATATGCCCAAGCTCTCCGGCCCCGCCGTTGCTGCCTCTAAGCAGAATGTCGTGAAAAAAAATCCCCGCCCCCACACCGTCCGAGATCGAGACGTAGATCAAATTTTGGACCTTCCCGTATGGACCGAATTTCTTTTGGGCAAGCACTGTGGCGTTCAGGTCGTTTTCCAGCCATGTTTTAATATTGAAACGGCTTTCAACAATGGCTTTCAGATTGATATGCTCCAGCCGGAGCTTGGAGTTAAAGTATACAATGCCTAAATCCTTGTCGATAACGCCGGGAACAATAATCGAGATTCCGAGGCATTTCCCGGTACTGGGGCAGTTCTCCAAAAAAACTTCAAGCTCTGAAATGATTGCAGCAATAAGCTCCTCCCCGTATAACGCTCGAATCGGTCTTGATTGTTTACGGCTGATCTTTGCCTCCAGGTCCATCTGGGCAATATCGATGGAAGAATTGGAAACGGAAACCCCGATCAGATAAAGGCGGTCGGAAGCCAGCTTCAACATAATCGGTTTTCTTCCTCCGTTGGAAACCCCCTCGCCCATTTCGCACACATAACCGTCCCGTATTAGCTCCTGAATGGCGGAAGCCACCGTTGTTGCGCTGATGCCGTAGTGCTTCGCAATTTCGCTTCGGGAGACGGGGCCTTTATCCCGGATCACATTTAAAATAATCGATCGGTTCAGTTCCTGTACCAGTTTCAGATCTCCAGTTCTTATCTTGTTCACTTCGTTCAACCTCGCTTTAGGAACAATATAAAATCTACTTTATCACGGCTGCTTTATTCGTCCAACAAGAAGAAGCGCCTGACGGCATCCTTGAAGGACGCAAGTACGTTTCTCGTAGAAATATAAGACCATTTATAAGCGTGAAACTTATTAGTTCTTATATTTTGAAAAAAGTATCTAGTCTTAACTACGAGAACTTAATACACCTAATAGAATAAGATTGGAGGTGAGGTGCAATAAATCTATAATAGTATGTGATAAAAATTAACGCAATGTATTGAAAATATTATTTTTTTGTGACTATAATAGCTTCAATGGTATGTAATCGGACATGTAAACATCATTTTCTTTCATTTTTTGATAGGGAATATAACATCATTGTACATCCATTGGAGAAAGTTGGCAGGAAGGGAGGGCTTCATTAAATTTCTGGTAATCATTAACCCGGCTAAATCGCTGGCGATGGCGTGCCCGTCGTACTTCAAATCCTAATTTTACTGGGGGGTTCTTATGAAACGGAAATCATCAATTATGGTATTGCTTCTGATTGTATTGGCAGTAGCGGCGTTGTCCGGATGCGGAAATAATTCGAATTCGGCGGCCGAAGGCAATACAAAGACTAACGCGGCCAGTAGCGATAAGCCATATGCCGGAGTCGTCCTGCGCACCATCTCTAATCCGTCCAATCAGGAATACTTCGCCAAGGTGAATAAAGAGTTTCAGGAAAAGACGGGTATTGAAGTACAGACCGATACGGTCGGTAATGCCGATGTTACACCAAAATTGATGAATTCCTTCATGTCCGGCGGATCTACGTACGATATTTTTGTAATGGATGTCATCGACTTGCCCCGGTTTGTCGTATCGGGATGGGTTGAACCGGTCGATCAATGGCTGACCGACGACATGAAGAACGAAATGCTGCCTTTTGCAAAACAGGCTTTACAGTATCAGGGCAAGTATTACGGTCTTCCTTTCGCTTCCGAGTACAAGTCCTTTGTATATAACAAGACGATGGTGGAAAAAGCCGGTTTCTCGGGTCCGCCGAAAACATGGGATGATTTCATTAAATACAGTCAGGCTTTGCAGGAAAAAGGAATCGTAAAATACGGATCGGCCTGGGCCTGGAGCCAAACCGAAGGCCTCGTCTGCGATTTCATCGCGATTGCTTCCAGTATGGGAGGCAAGCTGTTTGATGAGGACGGAAACCCTGTCTTCAACAGCCCGGAGAACACCGCAGCGCTGCAGCTGATGGTCGATATGATCTATAAATATAAAGTCGTTGACCCCGCTTCGATTCAATACAATGAAACCAATGTGCTTGACGCAATGTCCGCGGGCGATATCGCCTTTGAATTGAACTGGGGACTGCCGCTCACGCCGCTTAATGATGAATCCAAGTCCAAAATCGTGAACCAGGCTGATGTCGCTCCGCTTCCATATACCGTATCCAGCGCAACGATTGCCGGACCGATGTCCTATGCGATCTCCTCGGGTTCGAAGAATAAGGAAGCGGCATGGGAGTATATCAAATTCCTGAACGATACAGAGGGCAGCAAACGGCAGGCGATTGAAATCGGAATGTTCCCGGGCTGGAAGAGCGTATATGAAGATCCGGAAGTGAAAGCGGGCGTTCCCGGACTTGACAAGATTCTGGAGCAGGCGGAAGTTGCCGTCAACCGTCCGCAAATTCCTTGGTACAATGAATGGTCTTCCAAGTTCCAGGTTGAACTCCAGAATGCATTGACTCAAAAGAAAACACCGGCTCAGGCGTTGGCAGACGCGTTCGCTGAAACGCAGAAAATCCAGGAGAGCAACAAGTAAGGAGAATTGCTATGGATAAGAGCAAACATAGTGACTCGGTCGCGATTCAGAAAGAAGGACTTTCTATGCGGGGTCAAGCGATGCTTCGACAGGCGGCCCGGTCCGGTTCGAACTCGAAAAAAATGATTTCCGAGTCGAAATTTGCGCTCCTTTTACTGCTTCCCACTATCGTTATCCTGCTTGGCCTGCTGCTTTATCCATTCCTGTACTCCATCTACCTGTGTTTTGTCGATCTGAATTTGACGAAACCATGGGTCGGTGCCAAGTTCATCGGACTGGATAACTTCAGCGCGGTGCTTCAGGATGGCGAATTCTGGCTCAGCATGGAGACGACTCTTTATTTTGCGGTATTCAGTGTTGCGGCGAGTATGATTCTGGGGCTTGCCGCGGCCCTTCTCTTTAATGTCAAGTTCCGCTTGCGGGGACTCGGCAGATCGCTGCTCCTGATTCCGTGGGCGATGCCAGGTGTCGTTAACGCCATGATCTGGCAGACGATGCTGCACCCGAACTACGGTCTGCTGAACGGTGTACTGCTGAAGACGGGCCTGATCGAAAGTCCGGTCGGATGGCTGTCCGATCCGAAGCTGGCGCTGGCATCCGTCATTATGGCGCAGGTATGGACATCGTTTCCTTTTGTCGCCTTGATGTATCTGGCCGCTCTTCAGTCGATTTCAGGGGAATTGATTGAAGCCGCCAAAATTGACGGGGCGGGCAGCATACGTATTTTTAAAGATATCGTCGTAAAATTGCTGGTGCCCGTTACACTGGTTCTGCTCGTTCTGCGCACCATCGACTCCTTCCGGGTATTCGATCTGGTCTTTGCCATGACCAAGGGCGGTCCGGCCAATTCCACACAGCTATCCGGCCTGTATCTGTACAAGCAGGGCTTCATGTTCAGCGATTTCGGGCTGGGCTCTGCCGGAAGCTATATCCTGACGGGATTTATCCTGGTGTTCGTGCTGCTGTATATGCGGATACTCCGCCAGAAGGATGGGGTTTGAGAAAGGAGGAGCGGCTGTGAGCAAGTCCGTAAAAAAGGTTTTGTTATTTATTGGCGTCGTGCTTGTCATGATCTTTACTTTAGCCCCTCTGATCTGGGCTTCTATCATCAGTATTTCGCCCGGAAAAGAACTGGCGTCGCTTGCCCGGCATTGGCTTCCGGATAGCTTCACCCTAATGAACTACAAGCAGGTGCTGAGCTTGTCCGACAATGCAGCATCGTTCAAAAACTCGCTGCTTAACAGTTTCATTGTGGCCACCGTCACGACGTTCTTCTCGCTGATCTTCGGCTCCTTGGGAGCCTACGCCTTTGCCAGACTTCGTTTCCACATGAAAGACCGCCTGGCGGTCATCTTTCTGATTACGCAAATGGTGCCCAGCATCGCGATTGCGCTGCCGATGTATTTGATTTTTAACCGGATCGGGCTGCTGGACACCAAATCGGCTCTCGTACTGGCCAATCTGTCTTTCACTCTTCCTTTTATCATTTGGATGATGCGGGCATTCTTCGAATCCATTCCCAAAGAGCTGGAGGAATCGGCCTTTGTGGACGGTTTGGGGCGGTTCGGCGCTCTGCTCCGAATCATTCTGCCGATCTCGGCTCCGGGCCTGTTTGCTATAGGCGTATTCGCCTATTTGAATACCTGGAATGAATTTAATACGGCCCTCGTGCTGACAGGCTCCTCGCAATCGAAGACGATGCCGGTCGTAATCAACGAGTTTCTCGGACGGTTCTCCGTTGATTACGGCTTGATGGCATCGTCTGGAATCATCGGCCTGCTTCCACCGGTGCTTCTGACCCTGTTCTTCCAGCGCTATCTGGTGGACGGGATGACTGCGGGCGCCGTGAAGGGCTAACTATGGAAAAGAGGTGCGCTATTGCCGAGATTAGAAGTCAGGCAGGTACAAAACCGCGAAGAAATCGACAGGATATTTGATTTGCTGGGAAAAGTATTTCCGGAAGACCGTTCGTTTTTTCAACAAAGGCTGGATTACGATGCCGCGTATGATCCCGAAACGACCTGGATCGCCTTGGCGGACGGGGAATTGGCCGCTTCGGTGCAGCTGTTTCCTTACCGGATTCATATTGGAGCCGCGGAACTGCTTGTCGGCGGCATCGGGAGTGTGGCGGCGGACCCGGCTTACCGGGGACTTGGAGCCGTACAGGCGATTTTGGCGGAAATGAGTTTGTGGATGCGAAGTCGCGGCTATGATCTGTCTCTATTGTTTACCGGCATTCATCCCTTTTACGAGAAGGCGGGCTGGGAGACGGTGGAAGCCCCCCTGTACGTGCTGAACGCCGAATCGGTATTCATGGAAGACAGCAGGGGCACGCCCTATCGCATCTCGAAGTTTGAGTCCGGAGATTTGGGCGAAGTGATGGAGATTTGCGAGCGGTACAACCGGAAGAACGCCAACACCCGGGTGCGGACGCGCGAATACTGGGAAGGTCTGCTGAAATGGACCGATAGTATAACGGAATGCTTCTGGGTGGCCAGGAAGGGAAGCGAGATTGTCGCTTACGCCATCGGGGGGAAAGAACAGGCCGGAAAGCTAGGTCTGCTGGATTGCGCTTATCTGGATGGAGAGGGCGAAGCAGTGAAGCCGCTCCTGTCCATGCTGGCCGCCGGGGAATCCGTCAAGCAGTTGGAAGCCACAATACCGGAGGATGGCGTCCTGCCGGAAACCCTCAGGCAGCTCGGTTCCGTGCAGACTGCCGACAACAGCGAGACCATGTGGAAGATTATGGGATTTCCCGCCATGCTGGCCAAGCTTGCTCCTGAACTGACGAACCGGATCGCCGCTCTGACCGGGGAAGAGCTGTCCGCCCTGCCGGAACGACTGCTGCTTCGATGCGGATCCGAGCGGGCCGTGCTTGTTCTGGAGCCGTCTTCGGTAACCGTCCAGACTTCTCCCTGGGGACTGGTCTATGATGAGGAAATCAAATGCACCTCCGCCGAATTTTGCGCCATGCTGACCCAAGGCATTCAGGCGGTGAAGCGGGAGGCGCTGAGAAACCACGCGGCGCTTCAGGCGCTTTTTCCGGGGCAGCGTTATGCGATGTGGATAACAGAAAGGTACTAAAGGCATCCCTTTCCAAAAGGAGACGAGACCAGAATGAAGAATGTGTTGTTGATTGGGGCCGGTACGATGGGGAGAAAGCACGCGGAAGCCTATACGGCCATGAAGGAAGTATTCCTGCTGGGTATCGTCGATTCGGATGCGGCCGCGGCGGACAAAGCCGCCGAGCGGTTCGGCACCCGGGCATTCGGCAGCTATGAGGAAGCGATGATGGAGCTGGATGCCGTCGATGTGGTCGACATCTGTCTGCCGACTTATCTGCACCGGGAGTATGTGCTCAAGGCGGCGGATGACGGCAAGCACATCATATGCGAAAAACCGCTGGCCGGCAGCCTGAAGGACGCGCGCGAGATGATCGACTACTGCAAGGACAAGAAGACGAAGCTGTTTGTAGGACATGTTGTGAGGTTCTTCCCGGAATATGTCCAAGCCAGACAGGTAATGGAGCAGAATGGTCTGGGCGATGTTGCCGTGGTGAAGGCCAGCCGGACCTCCGGTTTCCCGCGCGCATGGAACAACTGGTATGCGGATTCCAGCAAGAGCGGCGGCCTTCTGTTGGACCTGTCCATCCATGACTTCGATTATTTGCGCTGGTGCTTCGGAGAGGTGGAGCGGGTATTCGCCAAAGCCTACGCACCGGAATCCCCGGAAGGGGGAGGCTATGCATTGACAACACTGACCTTCCGCAGCGGCGTCATTGCCCATGTCGAAGGCTCCTGGTCCCATCAGAAATTTACGACATCTTTCGAAATTGCGGGAACCGAAGGGATCATCGATTTCAACAGCGCGAGTGACAATCCTATCCTGTCCTTTAGGAAGGCGCCGGATAAGCCGTCGGAGGGCGCTGCCGTTCCGGAAAGTCCGCTGCTGGAAGCTCCTTATTACCGGGAACTGGCCCACTTTCTGTCTTGTATGGAGACGGGGGAAGAGCCGATCGTTACCGCCGAGGACGCGTATCAGGCGCTGGCCATCTCGCTGGCCGCAATCGAATCGTCCCGAAGCGGCATGCCCGTGGCGCTTGCTTAAGTGTTCGGGTGCAAGACGCCTCATCTCAAACTCAAACAAGTACAGGAGGGTCTTATGATTAAAATTGGCGTAGCCAGTCTTGCTCATATGCATGCCATAGGCTATATGGACGCTTTATTGGAAATCGACGGCGTGGAGCTGGCCGGGATCTGGGACGAGGATGCCGTGAAGGGCAAAGAGATTGCCGACCGGTATCAAACGACATACTATCCGGAGCTGGAGCAGCTGACGGGCAGCGAGATTGACGCGGTCATCGTCTGCTCCGAGAATGTGCGGCATATCGATTGTGTCATGGCGGCCGCAAAAGCGGGTAAGCATGTTCTCTGCGAGAAGCCGCTGGCCACAAGGGTAGAGGATGCGCTGGCGATGATCGAGGTCTGCCGGGAGAACGGCGTACTTCTCCAGACCGCTTTTCCGGTCCGGTTTCAAACCTCGATCAAACGGGGGAAGGAGCTGCTGGACAGCGGAGCTTACGGCAAAATTCTTGCCATGAAAGGGACGAACCGTGGACGCATTCCCGGCGGCTGGTTCCTGGACCGGGAGTTGTCGGGCGGGGGAGCGGTGATGGATCATACCGTTCATGTCGTTGACGTCATGCGCTGGTACATGGGCGCGGAGGTGACGAATGTGTACGCCGAGGCCGCCAGCCGGTTCTCGGAAGGAAAAATCGACGATTGCGGCATCCTGACGATGGAGTTCGATAACGGCGTGTTTGCCAGCCTGGACTGCAGCTGGTCACGCAACAAGAAGTTCCCGACCTGGGGAGATGTGACGCTGGACGTGATCTGCGAATATGGCGTACTGTCGATCAACGCCTTCAATCAGAAAATGAGCGTTTACAGTAATGAAAACGGAGTGAGCTGGGATTACTGGGGAGACAACATGGACCTGGAGCTGATCCGCGATTTTGTCCAGTCGGTCCGTGAAGGAGCGAAGACCGCCTCGGTAACGGGGGAAGACGGGCTTAGGGCGCTTGAAGTCGCGCTTGCCGCTTACCGGTCCGCCGAGGACCATCGGCCCGCTCCAATCACCCTGGCCCACTGAGAGGGCAGGCGCATCTTTCTGGCAAGCCCCCGGGGTGATTTGATCCCGGGGGCTTTTTGCTGAGTGGGGCGGAGTTCCCGGCTTCTTGCTGAGGGGCGGAGTCCCTGCTCTTTTTGGCCATGATGTAATGTTCTCTTCCATTCATCCGACTTTATGGTCAGAAGGTTAGTTATTATGCACAATTAATAGTGAGAAATTTAGATAATATGACAATTAACATGCCATCAAGATTTAAACGGCTCATTAGACAAGATATAATATGATTAATGGCACATATGCTGATTTTAAGCCGCGATTTATATCCTATAAATAAACGCCACTGAAAGGTATGAGGAAGCATGAGTCTGGAAGCTTTGAATGAACGTGTGAAAACCGATCTTTCCTACCTTGCCTTTGGAGGCGCGGCTTGGGTGCAGCCGAAGGCGCATTCCGAAGGGCAAGTCTATGACGTTGTAATTATCGGAGGAGGTCAAAGCGGCTTGGCTGCGGCTTTCGGCCTGCTGCGTGAACGGGTAACGAATATTCTGGTCATTGATGAGAACGCCGAGGGCTTGGAAGGACCGTGGGAAACTTATGCGAGAATGGTGACGCTGCGTACGCCCAAGCATTTAACTTCCATCGATCTTGGCATACCCTCCCTGACCTTCCGCTCCTGGTGGGAAGCGCAGTTCGGACCACAGGGCTGGGAGGAGGTCGTGAAGATTCCGCGGGGCGACTGGATGGACTATCTGCGCTGGTACCGGCAGGTTCTGGATCTTCCGGTCATCAACGAAGTTAAACTGAAGCTGATCGAGCCCGCCGGTGGCGGGATTCATCGCTTGCATATTGAAGGGGCGGGAGCGCCTTCGGAACATTTGCTTACGCGAAAGGTCGTACTCGCCACAGGGATTCAGGGAGGCGGCGAGTGGCATGTGCCTCCAATAATTGCTGATAAATTGCCGGGCCATCTGTATGCCCATACCTCGGAAATGATCGATTTTGAGAATCTCCAGGGCAAAAAAATCGGGATTCTGGGCGGCGGAGCCTCGGCCTTCGATAATGCCAATTTCGCCTTGTCCCAAGGCGTAGCCGAAGCTCATGTCTTTGTCCGCCGGGAGAAGCTGCCGAGTGTCAATCCGATCCGCCAGATGGAATCCTCGGGGATGATCGAACGTTTCCATGTGCTGTCGGATGCCGAAAAATATGCGGCGATCTCCCATTTCTTCAAATTCAATCAGCCGCCGACCAACGATACGTTTGAACGCGCGGCGTCGTGGCCCGGATTTCAGCTGCATCTCGGCGCCCCATGGCTTGATGTGGAGGCGACCGGCGAGGGCGTGGCCGTGACCACACCTCAAGGCAGATTCACCTTTGATTACCTGATTGTCAGCACCGGTCTTCTCAGCGATCCAAGCTTGCGTCCCGAGCTCCGGCTTATTGAGAGCCACATTGCCCGCTGGAGCGATGTCTACGATGCTCCGGAAGAGGTAGCCAATACGCTGCTTGACGCGCATCCTTATCTCAGCCCCGGTTTTGCGCTTACAAGCCGTGACGAAGAGGGAGAGTCGCTTTTGCACGGACTGTTTGTCTTTAACTATTCGGCGTTGGCCAGCTGCGGCCTTTCGGCTTCCGCGATTTCGGGGACGAAGAACGCGGTTCCGAGACTCGTCTCCGGCGTGGCGGACCAGCTGTTCCTCGACGACCGAGAAGACATTTTGCAAGCCTTTCTGGACTATAACGAGGCCGAATTCGTCGGCGAATGGCCGATACAAACGGCGAATGATGTGCTTGAGCAAAAAATATAATCCGTCTGGATCAAGAGCGCCCGGGAAACCGGGCGTTTTTGGCTTCTGCGGATAGCCCCCCAATCTCCGTGATGCTTAAAACGGAATCAGAATATACGGATTGGCATAGAGTTTATTTCGGGTTCCGGTGAAACCGCTCCGGCTCAACGGACGTATTAACGCTCAGACGGCTGGAAGAGGAAGAGGCCTTGAACTAACCTTTAGGAGGAATTGGAATTATGGGAGCGCATGAAATCGATTATGTCATTATGGGTGAAGAAATGCAGTGCGTGGAGGTTCAGCTTGACCCCGGCGAGAGCGTAATTGCGGAAGCGGGCAGCTTCATGATGATGGACCCTGAAATCCGAATGGAGACGATTTTCGGTGACGGCAGCGGCTCAGGGCAGGGTGGCGGCGGTCTGATGGGCAAGCTGATGGGCGCTGGCAAAAGAGTGCTGACCGGCGAAAGCCTGTTCATGACCGTGTTCACGCACGGCGGCGGCCATGGCCGGAAATCCGTAACGTTCGCCGCGCCGTATCCGGGGAAAATTATCCCGCTCGACCTTCTTCAATATGGCGGGAAAATTGTCTGTCAAAAGGACGCCTTTCTCTGCGCCGCGAAGGGCGTTTCCGTAGGGATTGAATTTCAGCGCCGGCTCGGCGCCGGATTCTTCGGCGGCGAAGGATTCATTATGCAGAAGCTGGAAGGCGACGGCCTGGCCTTCGTCCATTCCGGCGGTTATGTAATGGAGAGAACACTGCAGCCCGGAGAAGTGATCCGGCTGGACACGGGTTGTCTTGTCGCCATGACCTCTTCGGTGGACTATGATATCGAGATGGTCAAAGGTATCAAATCGGCGCTGTTCGGAGGGGAAGGCCTGTTCTTCGCCACGCTGCGCGGACCGGGCAAGATATGGGTTCAGTCGCTGCCGTTCAACCGGATGGCCGACCGCATTCTGTCCGCAGCCCGCGGCACTGGTCGCAAGGAAGAGGGCAGCATCCTCGGCGGATTGGGCAATCTGCTGGACGGCAGATAATCCGGTTTCCGCTGCAGCAGTCGCTGCTGAGGGCAGGGGCTTTGATTACATGGGGAAAAGACCGCATCCTTTGAAAGGGAGGCGGTCTTTTCCATGTCTGCGGGATCAGCAGGATATCAGCTTGCCGGTGTACTTGGAATTATTCAATCTTTATAATGGATAGAAAAGGAGCTGATGGTTATGCAAAAGATTGCCCCTTTTCTGTGGTTTGACGGCAAGGCTGAAGAAGCGATGAATTTCTATACCTCAATCTTCAAGAATTCCAGGATCAAGGACATCAGACGCAGCCGGGGAGGAGGACCTTGGCCGGAAGGGACGGTAATGTCCGGAACGTTCCAGCTTGACGGACAGGAGTTTATGGCTCTCAACGGCGGTCCGCAGTTTTCTTTTTCCCCGGCGGTATCGTTCTTCGTCAACTGCGAAACGCAGCAGGAGATAGACGAACTATGGGATAAGCTTTCGGAAGGCGGAGAGAAGCAGAGATGCGGCTGGCTTAAGGACAAGTTCGGTTTGTCTTGGCAAATCGTGCCCACTGTCTTGGGAGAACTCTTGCAGGATAAGGATGGCGAAAAAGCGGGAAGAGTCATGAACGCGATGCTTCAAATGGACAAGCTGGATATTGAAACGCTGAAGCGGGCATAGGGCGGAATTCGACCTGCCTTCTTTTTTTTTCCGGCAGGACCAGACGGGTTCCAGACCATTCTCCAGGCAATAATCAATCAGAGCCGCACAGACATGAGAGGCATAGCCCTTTCCCCGGTGCTGTTCGTTCGTTTCAATTCCGATTTCCAGCTGACTATCCTCTACAAACGCCGCAAACGCGGTCGAGGCGGCTTCGCCGCCGTCCATCAGCGTATAACCGATTCCCCGTTCCGCAAACTGTTCCGCATTTCTCCAGAAAAACTTCGGGGCCACGCCGCCCTCCAATTTCAGAAATATACAGTTCCCTGCAGTGAATATGTATTTTTTTCCTGATTCTACTCACTTATTATCGAGTTAACAAGAGTTGCATTAAAAGTTCAGATCCTCGCCATATCATATCTGTAATTTGATGTTTATGATCATAATCAACATGGGGGTGTGGAAGCTTGATAGACGCGGAAATTGTTAATTTCATTTGCTCCAGATATTTGTCCAAAGGAACGGAGCTTGAGCCCGGGACTCTCAGCGAATCGGGAAGAAGTTTCGAAATCGATATTTTCAGGACAGGTTCAAGAACCCGCAGGCGCATCGGCAAAATTACCGGCGGTCACGCGGACACTGGTCTTTCTCATGAAAAAAATGTCCCTGAAGCACTGGAACGGCTGTTTCATAGTCCAAAGGTCCGGAAGGGCGAACGGGAGCTGCTGCGTGAAATTCAGGATGAATCGCTGTGTTCCGGCGGATTGGCAGAGGGATGGATTATGCGGAAAGACCTGTACGGGTCTGACGGGAAAACTGTGGTGCGGACGGAATACGTTATGGGTTATACGCTTTATCTTCATCTTGAGCGGAAAAAAAGCCGGACGCGGGAACGGGAGAAGCAGACCATTGCGAACTGGAATGCGAGGCTAGGAGCCATACTGAATGAGCGGAATACAGTCAAGATCGACTTGGCCGGGGAGGAAAACCGGCATCTATTGTGGAATTTTATAGAGGATATAGCAGCAAAGATCGAACACTGCACCGTTGTCAAAGAGGTTTCTGAGGTAATTTGGAACAAAGAGCAGCCATGGCAGGGCAGGAAGCTGGAGTTCTATGTTGATTTTATTATCGCACTGGCCGAAATCGCTGCCGCCCGCGCTCATTTTGACTGGAAAGAGATAGGGGCGCGTTATTACCGGGAAATCGGCGGCTCGAAGCGCTTTGATCCCTATAAGGTGGAATTTCTGGAGGAAGCGGAGGAGCAGATCGGCTGTCCTCTCCCGCTGCTTGGGTTATGCAGCGCAGGAACGGTTACCCCGATTTTCTTTGCCGGAGAACTGAGCGGCAGCGGCGGATTCGCTTATCCGCAAGGCTTTTTACATGTGGTTACGGATGTGACGGTTTGGAGGACTGAATTCCAAACCGTCTGCCGGACATTATGGCTGACCGAAAATCGGGCCGTGCTTACACGGATGAGCGCCGAGCCGGACTTTCTCCGAAAATCGGGCAGTCTGATTATAGGGCTGGACGGGCAGCTCAGAAGCGGACATCGCAAACTGATCAAGGATGTATTAGCCGGATCGGAGTCGATCAGGCAGATTATCGTATGGTGCGACAGCGACCGGGCCGGGCTGACCATTTCACGAAATGTGCAAGCCCTGCTGCAAATGGCGGCTCCTGTGGCCGTTAAATGGATTTTACCGGACTCACTGAACCGTAAGGACAACCCGGCAGGATGTGTCTTCCGCACATGGGATGCGTATGAGGCTGAGGCGCTTGCCAGACTTGACCGAAGACTGGCCGGTGAACAGGAAGCGGAAATGGGGGATACGGATAGTTGGAACCTATGGATGGAAATCTGATCTCTATTTTCGGTGATGGGACGCCCGATCACCTTCGCAAGGAATCGCTGCGCGATCTCATCAAGCTTGCGGGCGTGCTGACCGAACTGCGGGAATACTTCGAAGAACCGCTGAAGGTGCTGGAAATTTTAAAAATGTTGAATCTGATTCAGCAGGAAGCGTTGGGGATTGATGAGCCGCTTGAGGATGCGGATGCGCTTTTTTACCGCTTTAGAAACCGCTATGGATATGAGCCGGAAATTCCCATGGACCGCTTGCTGAATGTGTTGCAGAAATATAACTGGATTATTCGCGGCAAGCGCAGGCTTACGATGATGGATGTCGGCAAACGTATGATGGATATGCTGATCCGTCTCGCCAACGATTCGCTGGCTTACTATATGCAGGATGACGTAGCCCGGGCCCTGTTCCAGGCGAAAAGGGACGCGGATCTAAGCGAGGCTTACGACGATAAAGGGATTTCGGGAGGCAACCGGCTTGCCAGCATGATCCGCAATGCCACGGATGCTGTGGACAAGCTGAAAGAGCGGCAGCTCGAGCTTCTCGCTGACAGGAACGCCCTTCCGCAGATCCGGATTATCGTAGATTTGATGCAGGAACTGAACACGCGGATGAATGAGAGGCTGAATAAATTTTCAACTTTTGAGGAAGGAATTTCTTTTTCGCCTCTGCTCAAAAAAGGAACGGAAATCATGCTTGAGGGAACCCATGTATCGATGGGCACATTGAATAAATTTCTGGGTTTTGCACATTTGCAGCAAACCGAGATCAGGTCCGACATTTCCCCGCAAGCCATTCGTCAGTTTATTGTCAACTCCTTCTATAAAACAGCTGATTCCGAACTGCCGAACGGTCATGAAATATTGAGCTTTCTGGAGCAGGACCGCGTTCCCGGAGAACGGATGGACGGAATGTGGGTTCCTGTTCAGTTCGCTTCACCTGTGTCCAATATTCAACTAGCGGATACAGTAAGCTATCTTGAATCCTATGTGCCTTCCACGGAGCCGATCCGGGAACATCTGGAGCCCGAATATGCGGAGGCGGAGGAATGGACCGAAGAGGAAATAGGACATCATTTGGCGCAGATCGAATGGCAGTTGACCAAAGAGAGGATTCGGACGGATGAAGCGGAGCGGATTCTGCATGAAAGGGAAAGCGTCGGGCTAGAGCAGCTAGTACTGGAGGCGGGTTCGGAGCGCTGGAGCGATGCCTTGAATGCGCTGCTGGCGGTCTCCGCTCTGGTGGGCGGGCAGCGGGCGGCCATCGATAGCGAGGAAGACCCGGCCCGGGAGCCAGAAGTGACGGATGAGAAGACCGAATGGCAGCTTATGAACAAGAAAGGAGAAAATCATGTCGTTACAAGAACCGGAGAGCACATACAGCAGCCTGCAGCTGGGAGCGATGGAACGGCTGTCGGCGGTTCTAAGTCCCGATGAGGAATATGCCTTCGTGCAAATTATGTTCTCGTCATCAGCCGCGGTGCGCAGTGACAGCTTCGGCTTGTCCCGGCGCGAGGTCATGAAGATTTTAAAGCTTAAACCTGATGATGATCAGGGTTTTGCCTCTTTTGTCAAAAGAGTAAATCAATCGGTCGCTCGCTACTACAGACTTGTCTATGATGAGCGGAGAGACCGTGCGGTCGTGCTTATTCATGTGCCGGCAAGGCAGGCCAGAGAACTGTTATCCTCCGAAAGTCTGGCACTGCTGATGTTTATTTTTTATCACCAGGAAGTGCTTCAGAACGAGTTCACCCTGTTCACCCAACTGCTGGAAACGTTCGGTCATGAATCGCTTGATGTAAGGAGGAAAATACTTGCGAACCTGGATACGCTCATTAAGCTGGGCGCCGTGTCCAGATATGAGAATCCATCCAATGAAGAAGCTTATGGACTGACTGCGATCGGGGCACGCCTCTTCTCGGATTCCTATTTGAAGCGGTTCGCGGAATTCAGCCATTCCCAGCAATTGAATATGGAGGATGTGCTGAAGTTCTTTAAACGCTACAATTTGGAGGCAGGTGAGGGAGTTTGAACCCTTGGGGGCTGGAATTCAGCGGTATCCGCGATTTCTCCGATACCCGGCTGGAATGGGGCGGTCCGGAAGACCATGTGCTGATCGGGGGGCCGAACGGTTCGGGGAAATCGACGATTACGTTCTGTATGGGAGCGGTGCTTGCTTCGTCAAAAGTCGATCTGGAAGGACTTCGTTCACGTAATTTGCCGCAGGATACCGTTTGGAGAGCGACGATTCAGCTTGTATTTGCCAATAGCGGAGCCTTCCCCGTCGACGCCGCGGCTTACATCGGTTTCCGGCTGAACCTGGAGCAAAAGCCCGGCGATCCGCTGCGGAAGGAATATTTCATTTGCGAGGGAGAGGCGCCGTGGGAATGGGACAAAGAAACCCGTTATACGCCGGGAGGAGGAACCAACCACCTTCATGAGTACCGGCATCAGCTTCAGCATAAATATAAAGTGGACCCTGACGCCTTTTACCTGATCTGGTACCAGCAGGATGTGAACCAGTTTGCGGTGATGCGGCCGGAGGAGCGCTTCCGCATTTTCAGCGAGATGACCGGGATTCAGCGGATGCAGCATCACTGGGAGAAGGTTAAGGAGGAAAGAAAAGATGCGCTCTCCGCGCTCCAGACGGCGGAAAGCAACCAGCATTCGCACAAGCTGAACCTGGGCAACTGGCAGCAGGAACGGGACCGGCTGCTCAGCCGGAACGAGCGGCGCAGGCTGGGGCTATGGAACGTGCTGACGGCCTCGGCCGCGCTCGAGAGGCTGTACGTCAAAGAGCAGGATCTCCTGAAGGAGCAGATGGACGAGCGCGACGAGCGACATGAGGCCGAGCGGGACCGGCGGATGAAGCTGGAAGAGGAGCATGGGGAGTATCGGAAGGAGCTTGAGGAAAAGACTTGGCGCATGAATGAGCTGAACCGGCTGCTTGAGGAACTGGAAAGCGAAGCGGCTGAAGAACGCGCCGCGCGCGAGGAATTGAACGCGGAGTACCGGCAGCTTGAAGATATTCTCAAGGAGCTGGACCAAGAGGTAAGGGCGATTCCCTACTCCAAAGCCGAGGTTGAAGCGAGACTGGCGCAGGATCGGACGGAGCTGCGGGAGAAGGAAGCGAGAAGCCGGGAGACGGACGAGGCTTACCGTGAGGCGCAGACGCACCTGGATTGGCTTGCTGAAGAGATTGGAAAGTTGAATTATGCGATTGAAGAGGACTTCCGGAAGCTTGGCGACGCCAAGAAGATGCTTGCCCAGTACGGGGGCAGCGCCGCGCTTGAACGTGAGACCGAAAATCTGGAAAGCCGGCGCTCTTCCTTGCGCGACAGCGAGCGCGATCTGGAGCGGAGCATCCGGACGCTGAAGGATGAACTGGAGACGTTAACCACTGGAAACGGAATGAATAGCGTGAGACAGGAGACGTCCATCCGCCGCCTGCGGGGCAAAGGGATGACTGTCTTTACCCTGCGGGATCTGCTGGAAATGGATGAGCAAATTCCGCTGGAGCGGGAGGAACAGCTCGAAGCTGTCAAATATACGCTGTTTGTGGATGCGAAGGGTTTTGCGGCTTCGACGGATATTTATCATGTGGAGCTGCCGACGGTTGTGCCGGAAAGAACGGCGAACGAGCTGCCGTCCCTCGGACTCCGGGTGAGAAAAGAACTTGACGACCAGACATACGCCGCGGCTCAAAAAGCGTTATGGTGGGTCGGAACGCTGATTTCCAGTTCGGGCTCCGTCTCTTCAAACCCTAGGCTGAAGAACGGTCAGCTTGTCGATTCCCTGGGCCGGAGAGGCCCGCAGGAGGATAGACGGTGGATACTTAATCCGCGCGGAATCAAGCTGCGGGTGAAGCGCGCCGGCGAAGAACTGGAGAAGCTGGAGCTTCAGCTTGAAGCCGCCCGCCGTGATTTGACGCAATGCGAAGAACGCCTGAGTCTCGTCCGTTCGGTGCTTCAGCTCATTAAGGAAGCGGAAGCGGTTGTGGGCGCCGTTGCCGAACGGGATTTGAGAAAGCGAGAACTGGACCGTAAGACCGGAGAGCAGAAGAAATGGACGGAAATCCGAAACAGCTCCGATGATGAGCGCCAGAGACTGAATCTGGCGGCGGCGGAACTTAAAGTTCGGCTCGATACATTTGAGGGCTACCGGCAAATCTATGACCGCGCCGATCTTGAAAGCGTGAAAATCGAGCGGTTCAGACAGCTCGGCAAAGAGCTGGAGGCCTCCGGAGAGCGGGTCCAAAGAATGGACAGAGAGCTCCAGGACCGACTGGAAGAAAGCGACCGGCTGGATCGTTCGCTGGAATCGACAAAGAGAAGGATCAGGGAGAAGCTTCAGTACATTGAGGAAGTGAACAAGACGCTGGAGGCGCTTGACCGTGAAAAACGGGAAGTGCTTGAGAGTCTGGAAGTTATCCAGGAGAAACGCGCCGCGGAGCGGCAGTTTTACAGCGATTGGACCGTTCGTCTGTCTGCCGTATACGCCGGGTTTCTTGAGGAATCTCCGGAATTTCCTGTGATCCCGGACTGGAATCCGGCGCAGGCGAAGTCGCATAAGGAAGATGCTTTCGTGCAGTTAAACCATGCCCTGAACGAAATCGTCGACGAGAATGCGGTGGAGAATTACGAAAAGGTAAAGCTGGAGTTTGAGCGCGGCGAGCAGGAGGTACAGGATGCCCGCACGCTCCTTCGCCAGCTGGAGGAAAGTCTGGCCGAGCTGGAAGAGAAGCTGGTCAGCACGACCAATTATGAAATCAACCGGGTAAGCAGCCGGTTTGTCCGTTATATGGACCTGTTCTCGTTTGACGGCGAAGTGAGCTGGGATATGCAGGAGATGAAGCAGGGGAATGTAAAGTATTATCTGAACATCAGGGCAAGAAAGCAGGGGCACCGGGGCCCGTTGGAGGAAATCGGCATGAAGGGCCGGGGAGGACGGGTCGGAAAAGGAGTATCAGGCGGCGAGGAATCGCTAAGTTCGCTGCTGTTCGCCCTCGCTCTGCTGAAGACAATTCAAGCGGAACCGGGATATATCGTTCTCGATGAATTCGACAGTGCCCTTGATGAGGGTAGAAAATCCAAAGTGTTCGCGCTGTATGAGCAGGAGCTTTCGAGAAAAATGATCATTTTGTCCCCGAAATCTCATGAATCGGATTATTTGCGGCATTTTAACGAAGCATTCATCGTTTACCATGACGCGAGAATCCCTAAGAGCGCGGTTATAAGGATCAGGAAAAAAGCGAACATAGAGGTTTAAAGACGATATGACATTGACGCTTGGGTTACCCGGGCGTCTTTTTGTTGACTTCGTGCACGGATTGGATTATTCTACTTTTGTCACTGATTTAGTAAATTAGTAAATTAGTAAATTAGTAAATAAAAAGATCGAAGGAACAGGTGAAATTGAAGATGAAAATTCCCACAACGCTTAAGCATAAACCGGTCATTGTGTCCGAGAATTACGAAAATGTGGACGGAAGATACGCCAATCAGACGGACGCCAAGGGATTGTCGCTCGGGCTGGCCCAGTGGAACGACCGGGGAAAAGTGGATATCTCGGCCAAAGTGTGGCGGTACACCGGCGAGAAGTGGTCCAGACAATCGGAGGAACTCCCGCTGCATCGGGTGCTCGATCTCGCCATTCTGGTAACGAGAAGCATGGTTCATTTTCGTGAGGCGTACCAATATCAGAATCTGTATGACCCCGAGAATCCAGTCATTGACCGTGTAGGCCTTCAGGGAGATGCGATGACCGTATCCGTATGCACGGACAACGACAGAATCAATGAAGATATCAAGCTGTTCAGCCAGGCCCTCAGCGATGACGGCGAACTGATCGGAGAACGACTGAAGACGTTGTCCACCATTTTGAAGGAAATGGGCTACTAAGCGGTCCGAAGAAGAAGGGAGGAAGAATGATGGCACTGGACAAACAAAAGAAGAAAGAACTCGCCTCGGCGTACGCGCATTCGTTTCGCCCAATGGGCGTTTACCAGATACGGAATGTGAAGAACGGCAAAGTTCTGGTGCTCGGCAGCATGGACCTGACCGGCGCCAGAAACCGGCTAGCTTTCATGCAGCAATCGAACCTTAACTCGATCCATGAATTGCAAAAGGACTGGAAAGCCTATGGCGGGGACAGCTTCGTATTCGAGGAACTGGATCAGATCAAGCCCCGCGAGGAAACGGTGAACGACATCTCCGAATTAAAAGATTACCAGGAAGAGGTGGATGCCTTACTTGAGCTGTGGATCGAGAAGCTGCAGCCCTTCGGGGACAAGGGGTACAACAAGCCGAAGCGAAAATAATAAGACTGCTGCCGAAGCCGTCCGGCCGGATCACGATGATAAGCGCAAGTCAAAAGAGCGGGCTGGGCGACTTGAGCAGATGATTAAACGGGTTAGAAGTTTAAATAGCACAAGACCGTACCCCTACCCTGGAATACGGTCTTGTGCTTGGTTCCGTCTGTTACCCTTCCGTTTCAAGGCTGCGGCCGTCAAGCGGCTGGACCGGGCGGTTATCATGCGGAAAAATGCTTCGGAACGCGGCGATCTGGTCTGCGGACCATTCCACCGGCTGCTTCAGGACGATCCACTGCACCCCCTCGGTGCACGGCGGTGTTGTCAGTGAACCTTGGTAGCGGTAAGTGTGAAGATCTCCGGGAAGCAAAGCATTCAGGTCGAACTTTCCCTCGATCACCGTCGCCTTTTCGTTTTCTTCCTTAGGGAGCCGGGACCACAGCTTGTTCAGCTCCGCGTTCTCCGCGCCACTGTTAATCAGAGCGCCAAGCACCGCAAATTCCCCGTCTGCGCTCTGGTGAACCAAATGCAATTCCATCTCGCCGTGCTTGCCGCTTACTTCATGCTCACTTGGCAAATGAAAGTGAAACTGTTTCAGCTTGTAGGTCTTTCCCTCCAGAACGATAACGTTGTTCTCCCCTTTAACGCTTACCTGAATGGTATGGCCGTTATTGACGAGAGACACATCCGAGGGAGAATAATTGACTTTAACCGGTGAGAGATTGCTGTCTTTCTCCACAGCGTCGTCCTCAATATCGATCGGCGACTGTTTCTTCCCCGCTTCGCAGGTCTTGAACTCTTCGCCAAGCTCGCCCCAATGTTCGGGAGAAGTCTCGCCCTCATAGGACCAGTGAATCGTCTTGGCACCGGTCCCCTGCACCGGCTTGTTTTCTGTGTTTGGTCCCGAATGTTCCCGGTCCGCGCAGCCTGCAAGCAGGCCGCCGAGCATCAGTCCGGAGAGCAAAAGCCGGGAATACGTGATGGTTGAACGCATCCTCATTCCTTCTTCCATATTATGTATTTGTGCACATGCTGCTCATTTTACTGGATGGAAAATACAGGAACAAGGGCGTGCGGTCCCATTTGGAAGTCTCTTTATCGACGGGACATTATGAGATGGAAGGGATTTCATCTTCCGAGCCCAAAAAAGCTGCTCCAAACGTCATAGGACAGTCCCGCCTGTTAGACGGGAGTTAGTCCCCATGACTTAGGGGGCAGCTTTATTTGAATGGCATAGGCTGGCTTGAATGATTACCGCTTCTTAACTTGCGCTTGTTCCGGCGCCTTCAGCGACCAATTCCGCCGAATCGGCATTCAGGGAAGCGTAGATAGCCTCCACCAATTGGTCCAGTTCCGGCAGCTGCTCCGGCTTAAGTGCGGAATGGATTTCAAACGGCTCGCCGATGAACTCGATTTTCTTCATGCTCTCCAGAATTTCCGTCATGTCTCTGACAGCCGCATTCGCCCAGGTATAGTTGCCGACCAGGGACACTTTGCGGTTCTGAAGGTTCAAAGACGCCATTTCATGAAGCAGGGCCTGCATACCATGGTACAGTCCGAGGTTGTAGGTCGGAGAACCGAATACGAGATGGCTGAACTTCCAGGCGTCTGCGATAATATAGGACGGATGGGTTTTGGACACATCGTACATGCGGATATCCTGAACTCCCTTGGCTGCGAGCTTGCCCGCGATCAGGTTCATAGCATTTTCCGTATTGCCGTACATGGAGGCATAGGCCAGAACAACGCCTTTCTTTTCCGGCTGGTAGGTGCTCCACTGTTGATACTTGTCAATGATATAGGACAGGTTCTCGCGCCATATCGGGCCGTGCAGCGGACAGATCATGTCGATCTCCAGCTTGGCCAGCTTTTTCAGCACCGTCTGCACCTGAGGCCCGTATTTGCCGACAATATTGGAATAATAGCGGCGGGACTCATCGAGGTATACTCCTTCAAAATCCGTCTGATCGGCAAAAATATTTCCCGAAAGCGAGCCGAAACAGCCGAAGGCGTCGGCGGAGAACAGAATTTTCTCCGAAACTTCATACGAGAACATGACCTCCGGCCAGTGAACGAAAGGAGCCATGAAGAAGCGGAGAGTGCGTTTGCCGAGCGGAAGCTCGTCCCCCTCTTTGACGATGAGGTAATTGTCCGGTTTGCTGAACGTGTAAAATTGCTCCATGAACTGGAACGTCTTTTTGTTGCCGACGATTTTCAGATCCGGATAACGGCGCAGCAATTCTTCGATATTAGCGCAGTGGTCGGGCTCCATGTGCCCCACAACCAGATAATCCAGGGAACGGCCATTCAACACATGCTCAATATTTTCCAGAAACTGGGCGCTGATCGCGGCATCCACGGTGTCCATCAGCGCGGTCTTTTCATCCAAAATCAAATGGGAATTATAGGCAACGCCTTGGGGCAGCGGGAACATATTCTCGAAGCGTTCCAGTCTTTTGTCGGTTCCGCCCACCCAAAATATTCCGGATGCGATTTCTTGTACATAATACATCGGTATTCCCTCCACATGCCTAAAATTTTTCTAATAATATACCAATAACGGCCAATAAAATAATTGACATATATCATGTTTTCAGAAATAAAGAGAAATTTTTCAAGATGTACATGTCAATAAATATTACATCGATTGGGCCGGGATTGGACATTTTTTCGAATAATAAATGGAAATGGAGGGGGTTTTCCGTATTTTAAAAGTATTCGGTCCAGAAGGCACGCAAAATATTACAAAATGGAGAACATGTCTGAATTTCAAAACCGTTTTCTCTTGGCGGAAGACAGAATCCGCATTTCTTCCCGGTATTTGGCCACGGTCCTGCGGGAAATCTCCAGACCTTCCTTTGCTAACAGTTCAGCAATGGTCTGATCCGCCAGCGGCTTGCGCTTATCCTCGGCATCAATCAACTGCTTGATGAGCCTTTTGACGCTCTCCGAGGAAGCGGACTCACCGTCCGCCGCGGCGAGAGCGGAGGTGAAGAAATATTTCAATTCGAACAGACCGCGCGGCGTCTGCATGTATTTATTGCTGACCGCCCGGCTGATCGTGGATTCATGCAGGCCGGTCTTTTCTGCGATTTCTTTTTGAGTAAGCGGTTTAAGTCCTTGAATACCCTCATCAAAAAAATCGCGCTGCATTTCCACGATGGCCTCGGCGACGCGCGTCAAGGTCTGCCGGCGCTGTTCCAGGCTTTTGATGAGCCAGGAGGCCGTATTGAACTTGTCATGGATAAACTGGCGGGCTTCCTCCTGATTGGGGAGTTCACGCAGCATTTGCCGGTAATAGGGATTAACCGAGACTTGCGGAGAACCGATGTCGCTCAGCCGAACCAGGTATCCGTCGTCCGATTTCTCAACCGTTATATCCGCAATGATGTACCGGTGCTCGTTATGGGCAAACACCGAGCCTGGAGACGGATTCAGCCGGCGTATCCGGTCGGCCGTTTCCTGGATCTCGGCAATGCTGGCCCCGAGCGAATCCGACATTTTTTGCAACCGATTGCATGACAAATCAGTCAAATGGAGCTGTACCATTGATACGGCAAGCGGATCTTCCTCGCCGCTGCGCCGAAGCTGCAGAAGAAGGCATTCTTCCAGACTGCGGGCGGCAATTCCCGCCGGTTCGAAACTCTGCACCAGCGTGAGGGTGTCCAGTACCTCACCTACGGGGATGCCCAACAGCCCGGCGGCCTCCCGGGCGTCCGTCTCCAGATAGCCTTTTTCATCCAGATTGCCGATAAGATATAACGCTGTCTTCCGCCGGGTGCCGGTCAGACCGCGCACCAGCCCAAGCTGCGCTTTCAGATGCTCATACAGAGTATCCGGCGGTTCGGCGATCCAATCCAGCGTGTCAACGGGATTCGCGCTTTTTGACTTGGAATATTCATCTCTTGTTTGTTCCCGCCGGCTGCTTGCGCCCGATATCGATATATCGTATTCCTGCAGATCAATTACCGGATTTTCATTCGCCTGTTCGCGTAAGTAGGACATCAGATCAGCAGAAGAATACTGCAGGATTTGGATGGCCTGACGCAATTCGGGCGTCATTGTCAGCTTCAATGCCTGTTCTTGTTTCAATCCAAATCGTATCATTGATCTGTCACAACTCCTTCGGGAACAAAACAGCGGCAGCTTGCCCGTGTCAGTTATCTATAAGTAGAGCATTTCGCGAATCCTATACGGGTTTCCTGCTAAATATCGAGCTTTTAGTTACACTTTTTTTGTTGCATTTGCACATCGAATCTATCACATTTTATTAGGGTGCATTTTTCATAGAGATTCATTTCCGGTTCATATATACTGAATCTCTAAAGTATTTTATAATGGTAAGCGCTTACTGTAAACAAGATTTGGGCTGGAGGTGTGCAAATGAAACGAATCGACCGAATTTTGGAATATATCGCGGAGCATACGAGAAAGCTCGCCGAAGAACATTTGCTGTACGACGGAGGAATTACCGCGGCCGAAATCGCCGCTCATCAGAACATGCTGAGGAACAACGTGAGCAAAGAGCTGAGCGACCTTCTCCGCGCCGACCATATCATCAAAATCAAGGGAAGACCGGTCAAGTTTCTGCATAAGCAGACCATCGAGGACATCTTCCGGATTCATCTGAAAGAGAAGCAGATTGAGGTGGGGAGTCTGGACGAGATCCTGCGACCCGGGGAACAGGTTGATCCATTTCATTCCCTGATCGGCTTCAAGGACAGTATGCGCAACCAGGTGGAGCAGGGAAAGGCTGCGATTCTGTATCCGCCGAGAGGCTTGCATACGCTGATTGTGGGTCAGACAGGAGTGGGCAAGACGCTGTTTGCCAAACTGATGTACAACTACGGCAAGCATATGAAGCGATTTTCCGAGGATTCTCCCTTTATCGTATTCAACTGCGCGGATTATTACAATAATCCCCAGCTTCTGATTTCCCATATTTTCGGTCATGTCAAAGGTGCGTTTACCGGAGCCGATTCGGAAAAAAAAGGACTGGTGGAAAAAGCGGACGGAGGCATTCTGTTTCTCGACGAGATTCACCGCCTGCCCCCGGAAGGCCAGGAAATGATTTTCTACTTCATGGATACGCATACGTACAACAAATTGGGAGAATCGGAGCGAAACCGGAGTGCGAATGTGCTGCTTGTTGCGGCTACGACGGAAGATCCGGGCTCTTCCATGCTGAAGACCTTTATCCGGCGCATCCCGATCACAATCAACATTCCTCCCTTGCAGGAGCGCACGCCTGCGGAACAGCTGCAGATTCTGAAGCATCTGCTGGAGAGCGAGGCCCTTCGCGTCAACAAGCCGATCAAGGTCGAATCGGAGGTCGTCAAAGCGCTAATCGGCAGTGTTACCTACGGAAATATCGGGCAACTGAAGTCGAATATCCAGCTCGTTTGCGCCAAAGGGTTTCTGAACAGCATCCGCGAGAACAGGGATGAAATTATACTCGATTTTAAACTGCTGCCGGGGAATATCCGCGAAGGTCTGTTCAACCTTGGAAAGAACCGCAGGGAGATTGAGGAATTCGGAGCGATTGCATCCCAGCTGTATATTACGCCCGAAGGAAGCCATGCGACGGAAGAAGAGGACGTTCTGGAACCGCCGTTCAACCTGTACAAGCTGATTGAAGACAAAATAAGCCTGCTCAAGGATGAAGGCCTCGACGACAGCTACATCAACAGATTCATCACTACGGACGTCAACATCCATATCAAAAGCTTCTATAACCGGTTCTACAACCTGAAAGGCAGCAGGGAACGGATTCTCAAAATCGTGGATAATGAAGTCCTTGAATTTGCCGAAGAGGTGAAGCTGCTGGTCGAGGAGGAGCTGGACCGAAAATGCAGCGAACGGTTCGTCTATGCCTTCAGTCTTCATCTGAGCGCTTTCCTCAAGCGAATCCGGGAGAAGAAATACGGCGGCAAGCCCGTCTATGATCCCGTTAACCAGAATGATGAAGAATACAGAGTGGCCCTGACCATCAAGGACATGATCGAAGCCAGGTTCGGGATAGATGTGCCCGGAGCCGAAATTACGTATGTGGCGATCCTGCTCAAATCGGTGGAGGAGGAGCGGCAGGGCAATGTGGGAATAATCGTCGCGGCGCACGGCAACAGTACGGCGAGCAGCATCGTCGGCGTTGTCGACAGTCTGCTCGGCAGTTCGAATATTTGCGCGGTTGATATGCCGCTTGATGTCAGCCCAAGAGAAATCTTGGAGATTATTATCGACAAGGTTAAGAGCATCGACAGCGGCAGGGGCGTCCTGATGCTGGTAGATATGGGCTCCCTGCTCAGTTTCGAAGCAACCATTATGGAACGGGCCGGAATCAAGGTCAAGACGATCGACATGGTGTCCACGCCGCTTACCCTTGAAGCTGTGCGAAAGGCCAGCATACTCGATATGGAGCTTGAGGATATTTACCGGTCGCTGAAGGATTTCAGAGGTTACAATAATATGGAAGCTTCGGTAAACGCCATATTGGATAACAAGGTCATCGTCACGGTCTGCTCCTCCGGCAAAGGCGCCGCGATCAAGGTTAAGGAATTTGTGGAGAAAATCGTTTACGATCTTACGGAGAAGAAAATGACGGTAATTCCGGCGAAGATCAAGGAACTGGACAAAGTGGTCAAAGAGCTGCAGACCAAGCAAAGCGTTCTGGCCGTTATTGGAGTAAAGCGGCCTAGCGACCGGGGCGTTCCGTTCATTCCTTTGGAACAGCTGATTGATGCAAGTGGCGAAGAGCTGCTGAGAGAACTGCTGCTGCACAATGAGCTTCCTGTCGCACAGACCAATGAGAGTGTGGTCATCAAGGATTTGTGCGAAGACAGCCTGAAGGAATTCCTGACGTATCTGAATCCGCACAAAATATTGGGAACCTTGATGAGATTTGTTCAGGAGCTTGAACGGGAACTGCAGACCGATTTCGAATATGCGATGAAAGTCCAGATTGCCATCCATACGGCCCACGCGCTGGAGCGGATGGTCATACATGACGGGCTGGTTTACCGCGGGGAGACGGAGACGCTCGATTCTCATATCATGAATGCGGTGAACCGCGCTTGTGGCATATTCGCCTCAGGTATTAATTTAACCCTGTCCGACGATGAAAAATATTATATTTGCGAAATGTTGGGCGATGTATATAAAACGGCTCCATTATAGAAGTCAAGAGTATGAAGCGTTTTCATTAGTGTATGACAAATTAAAAATAGAACAAAAACATGCACTTTCAAAAGAGCGAAAATCCCTGATACAGTCGGGGATTTTTTGTTTTTTCGAAATTTTTTGGGGTTATACAGAAGTTTGGCACGGGTCTTGCATATCTAATATAGGCGTAGGGTTATCCAAGGGGGTGAGTAAATGATTGGAGTTATTGTAGGTACACATGGAAAGTTTTCAGAAGAACTGCTGAGGTCGACGTCCATGGTTTACGGAGAGTTGGAAAATGTGGCAGGAGTAACGTTCGAACCCGGTGAAAGCGTTAACGGGCTTGTCGATAAATTCAAAGCGGCTTTGAATACGCTTGATTGGAGCGACGGTGCTATTTTTCTTGTCGATTTGTTCGGTGGCAGTCCGTACAATGCCGCCAGCCGGATTGCGGCCGGTTATGAGAACATAGACATTGTATCCGGAGTGAACCTGCCCATGATTGTTGACGTTCTGGTCAACCGATCGTCGGAGGAATTAGGAGGTTTGGCTCAGCTGGCGATCAACGCAGGTTGTGATTCAATGAAATCGTTCCGCAGCATTAGAGACAGTCAAGCAGAGGAGGAGTTGTAAGATGGAAATTTCATTTGTTCGGATTGATGACCGTCTGATTCACGGCCAAGTGGCAACGGTATGGGTGAAAGAAACGAAGTGCAACAAGATTATCGCGGTCAGCGATGAAGTGGCAGCGGATACATTGCGGAAAACCCTGCTGCTGCAAGTGTCTCCCCCGGGGATCAAGGCTTACGTCGTTACCATCGACAAAGCGATCGAGGCATATAACAATCCGAAGTATGCCGATTTCAAGACCTTGTTCCTCTTTACCAATCCGACTGACGTAGTGCGGGTGGTAGAAGGAGGGGTGCCGTTCAAGTCGGTGAATGTCGGCGGCATGTGCTACAAGGAAGGCAAGACACAGATTACGGGAGCGGTATCTGTCGACAAGCAGGACGTCGATGCTTTCCGCAAGCTTCATGAAAAGGGAATCGAATTGGAGATCAGAAAAGTCGCCAGCGATCCGAAGGTGAATCTGATGTCCAAGATTCATGATTTATAGTCGAGGAAATAAGAGAGGGGTTATAACATGAGTACTTTTGAAATCGTAATGGTAGCGCTCGTTGCGGCCATATGCGGCATGGGCAGCGTACTCGACGAAGGACAGACGCATCGGCCGCTGATTGCATGTACGCTGATCGGTCTGGTCCTTGGCGATATCAAGACAGGGATCATTCTTGGCGGCACATTGGAACTGATGGCGCTGGGCTGGATGAACGTCGGCGCATCCATGGCTCCCGACGCCGCGCTCGCGAGCGTGGTATCGACGATCCTTGTTATCGTAGGGCATCAGTCGATAGGCGCCGGTATTGCCGTAGCCATACCGATTGCGGCCGCAGGCCAGGTTCTTACCATTTTTGTTCGAACGATCACCGTATTCTTCCAGCATTTGGCGGATAAATACGCGGAATCATCGAATTTCAGGGGAATTGAGCTATGTCACTTTATAGCGCTGCTGCTTCAAGGTTTGCGCGTCGCGCTGCCGGCTGTTCTGGTAGCGGTTGCAGCTGAAACGGGGCTGGTTACGAGCCTGTTGGATTCTATTCCGGAGGTCGTAACGAGAGGTCTGCAAATTGCGGGCGGATTTATCGTCGTCGTCGGTTATGCCATGGTTATCAATATGATGTCCGCCCGGTACCTGATGCCTTTCTTCTTTCTCGGTTTCGTCGTTGCCGCCTTTACGGGCATCAACCTGGTCGGCTTCGGTATTGTTGGCGCGGTTCTGGCCATTCTGTACATCCAATTGAATCCGAAATATAACGCGCAGAGCGCGGCGGTGGATGAAATCGATGAGCTGTAGCAAGCTTCCAAAGAAAGAGGGGATTATACAATGGAAGATAAGAAATTAACTAAAAAAGATTTAAACAGCATGTTTGTTCGCTCTTGGTTTCTGCTCGGATCGTTCAACTTTGAACGGATGCAGTCGATCGGCTTCTGCGTCACGCTGATCCCGGCAATCAAACGGCTTTACAGCAAGAAAGAAGATCAAAAAGAAGCTTTGAAGCGACATCTGGAGTTCTTCAACACACAGCCGTTTATTTCAGCCCCGATTATGGGGGTAACGGCCGCAATGGAAGAGCAAAAGGCCAACGGACAGGAAATTGATAACGCTACCATAAGCGGTGTGAAAGTCGGCCTGATGGGTCCGCTCGCTGGTGTAGGCGATCCGATTTACTGGGGAACCTTGCGTCCGGTATTCGCGGCGCTCGGCGCTTCCATCGCCCTGACCGGCAGTATTGTCGGACCGCTCCTGTTCTTCCTCCTCTTCAACGTTTGCCGTCTGGCGACCAAGTGGTACGGCTTGAAGTACGGTTATGAGAAGGGAACGGAGATTGTTTCCGATATGTCGGGCAACCGGCTGCGCAAGCTTACGGAATCGGCTTCCATACTTGGACTCTTCGTCATGGGCGCGCTGGTTTCCAAATGGACTAGTATCAACGTGCCCCTGGTAGTCTCCAAATATACGGGCGCGGACGGCAAAGAAGTGATTACTACGGTCCAGATGATTCTGGACCAATTAATGCCGGGACTGCTGCCTCTTCTGCTGACTTTCCTGTGCATGAAGCTGCTGAAGAAGAAAGTGAACGCAATCGCCCTTATCTTTGCATTATTTGCGGTAGGCATTATCGGATATGCGCTGGGCGTATTGGCATAAAGCGAATACAGCTTTCCGCCCGGTTCCGTCAGGAGCCGTCCATTGGCAGGCCGGTCAAGGATAAAACCTTGGCCGGCCTGTTTGCTTGTGTAAACCTCAGAACTCCGCTAATGACTCATTTTTGCAGTCTTTGGATGTGTTTTTTCGCGTTATGCCTTAAACTGGGGTCATGAGAAGGCTGCCCGAGTGGAGATCCAAGGCAGTGAATTTGTCGAATGAAACCGCAGGGGGTAAGGCATGGAGAAGCTGGTGGAAGCCATACAGGAGGAACTGTTAAAGCATTTGGTCTTGGAGAGCGTTCAACCGGAAGACCCGATCAAGGTCCGAAATGTTCCGGGGCCATGGGTGCTGCTCGGATCGGGGAATTATGCGGCGGTGCTCCTCCATCCCGAATACGAGGATTATGCGGTGAAGGTGTATGCGCCCGGAAGACCGGGCCTTACGGAAGAAGCGGAGGTTTATCGGCGTCTCGGCGCTCACCCCGCTTATTCGGTGCTTTATCATGCCGGACCTAATTTTCTGCTGCTCAAGCGGCTTAGGGGAATTACCTTTTACGACTGCATCAAAAGGGGGATTTCCATTACTGATCAGTCCATCCGCGACATTGATGAGGCATTGAAATATGCAGTTTCACGGGGGCTTCACCCCCATGATGTCCACGCTAAAAATGTAATGCTGGGGGACGGGCGCGGCCTGATTGTGGACATCTCGGATTTTCTGAAGCAGGAAGACTGCACCATGTGGAACGACTTCAAAAAAGCGTACAGCCGCCTGTACCGGCCGGTAGCCTCCTTCGGGGTGTTTCCGGTTCCGGACACGGTGCTGGAAGCGGTCAGGAAAGGTTACCGGTTGTGGAGGCGCAAACGGAGCTGAAGAACCAGCGGGATCGACTGTAAAAGCACGAAGGAATAGTTGATGGCAGGTTACTTTTCCCTTTTGCAAGGCATCCTACAGCTTGGGGCCGATCTTCGGATCGCGCCGGACAAGCAGACCAAGGGTATGCGCGATCCTTCGGTTCTAGGCGATGTCAAGCGAAACGGCGGCTTTTTAACATTTCAGGGAACCAGACCTTTCTGGTTTCTCCAAGTCTTTTAGCTCGCCCGCGCGGATCAAAGTCGGGTCCGGCAGCTTCGTTGCAGCGAATCGCCCAAGGCATGGTGAACGGTGAATAAAAAGGGTAAATGTGAAGTATACCGTTAAGACAAATACGATTAGGTTCACTACAAAGGAGATGCGGAAATGATTGTTACTTTGACCGTTAACCCAAGCGTAGACGCCAGCACCGGAATCCATGAGGTCGTTCCCGACCATAAGCTCCGCTGCCGTGAAGCGACTTATAAACCCGGAGGCGGCGGGGTTAACGTCTCCAGAGCCATCCACAGATTGGGAGGAGAGGCTCTGGCTCTGTATACATCGGGAGGTCTGCACGGACAACTTATTCATCAAATGCTGGAGAAAGAAGGCGTTAGCCATCAGGCAATTCCGATACAAGGACAAACGAGGGAAAATTTAATTGTACTGGAGGAGTCGACCGGGCAGCAGTTCCGGTTCGATATGCCGGGTCCGACATTCAATGAGGAAGACCGGCAGCGGTGTCTCGATCAATTGAATAAGCTAACGGCCAAACCGGATTATCTTGTCTTGAGCGGCAGTCTGCCCCCCGGATGTCCGGCAGATTTCTACGCCCGGATCATCAGGTCCGTTAAGGATTGGAATTGCCGGGTAATCGTGGATACATCGGGAGAAGCTCTTCAACTTGCAGCCGATGCGGGCGTGTATCTGCTAAAGCCCAATGCGCGCGAGCTTGAAGAGTTGACCGGAATGAAGCTAACGGGCGATGATGAATTGAAGGCTGCAGCGAAGAGGCTCATCGCGGAAGGCCGGACCGAAGCGGTCATCGTCTCGCTGGGAGCCAAAGGGGCTTTTATGATTTCTAAAGAAGGAACCGAGCATATTTCCGCTCCCAAGGTTCCCGTTGCCAGTGTTGTGGGCGCGGGCGACAGTCTGGTAGCCGGAGTCGTTCACCGGTTGGAGCAGGGGGGACCTTTAGCGGAAGCCGTCCGCTTCGGAATTGCCGCCGGAGCGGCTGCCGTTATGAATCCCGAGAGGGAGCTGTGCAAACGGGAGGATACCGAAAGGCTGTTCAAGAGCATGACGCAGAATTAGTCAGTCCCTTTCAGGCGGACGGGAGCTGAGAGGATGAATGGGCTGCGCCATCATCCCTAGCAGGAACACGCAAGGACGGGAAAACCTCCCTTTTATTATTGGGAAAAAGGGGTATCGCAAACAATAAGCGGGAAAAGCTCCGGCTTATTGTTTGCGTTTTTTTAGTTTTCGGCAAAAACGCCTGATTTAAGGGGAGGAATTCCCCTCCAATCTTGGCATAGCCCCTTATTGATAAAATAAGGTGGAGGAATTCCGTTTCATTGAAAGGTCGAGCCGGGTAAGCCGTGTACCCGCTGCACGACCTTTTTAACATGGGAAAAAATCGAACGAAGCTGTCCCCCAGTATAGAGAAGCCACTTACGGGACAGCTTCTTCATGTTTTCATTCCGTTAACTGTTTTACGAAAGTTTTACCTCAGCCTGAATTTTCCAATGTTTATGTTTTACATTCAAGTCTTACACTGGCAGAGGTTGTACAAGAGATGATTGTTAATCTTAAGGAGGCATTCGCAATGAGCGAGCTTGATAATCAATGGAGCCTTCCCGCTGGAACAAGAAGGGCTTCTGCCGGTGCCGGCCTGCGGACGGTTTCGTTGAAAAGGCTGAGAATACGGGAAAATATGCTTGCCTATGCCTTTCTGGCGCCTTCGCTGCTGCTGTTCGGGGTGTTTTTGTTCTATCCTCTGCTGCGATCGGTCTATCTTAGTCTGTACAGCACGGACCCGGCTGGAAGAGTGGCTTCATTTGTCGGGACGGAGAATTTCAAGGCACTGTTTACCTCCGGCCTGTTCCTGGATGGCATTCGCGTGACCGCGCTGTTTGCGCTTCTCACCGTTCCGTCAGGGATGCTGATCGCTCTCGTGCTTGCGGCTTTTACCCATAATCTTCTGAGGGGCAAACGGCTGTTCCAATTCGCATTCTCGCTTCCGATGGTGCTTTCCGTCGGTTCCGCGGCCGTCATCTGGAAGTTCCTGTTTCATCCGTCGCTTGGCATGCTGAACTACGGACTGGAGCAGGCCGGTTTCGCGCCGGTTCCCTGGCTGATCAGCCCGAAGTGGGCGCTGCTCTCCGTCTCGCTTATGACCGTCTGGATGAATCTTGGCTTTAATTACATTATTATTTCCAGCGGCATGCAGGGCATTCCCGATGATATGTACGAGAGCGCCAAGATCGACGGTGCAGGTCCGGTGGCGATGTTCCGCCAAATTACGATTCCGCTTCTGTCTCCGACTCTGTTCTTCGTTTTGGTTGTATCGATCATAAGCGCCTTTCAATCATTCGGACAGATTAATATTTTGACCCAAGGCGGTCCGATGAACAGTACCAATGTCTTTGTCTACTCCATTTACCGGGAGGCCTTCGTCAATTTCCGGTTTGGAACGGGCAGTGCGCAGGCGCTAATGCTGTTCCTGGTCATCATGCTCCTTACCCTGGTTCAATTCAAATGGGTCGAAAGGAAAGTGCATTATCAATGAAAAAGCATACCGCTGAACAAGCCGCTGTCTATCTTATCCTCACCGTGACTGCCGTATTTGTGCTGTATCCGGTGGTGTACAGCTTCTTTCTGTCCGTGATGAAGCCGGAGGAAGCAAGCGCCTTTCCGCCGTCAATCGTTCCGCATACGTTCAATCCGGCAAATTTCATCGACGTATTCGGCATCGTGCCGATCGCAGCCTTTATCGGAAATACATTTCTCGTATCGGGCATCGTTATGGCCGGCCAGCTCATTACGGCAAGCCTTGCGGCTTACGCTTTTGCCAAAATGGATTTCAAGGGTAAAGGCTTCATTTTCAGCCTGTTTGTCGCTTCGATGATGGTTCCCTGGGAAGTGACGATGATCCCGAATTATTTGACGGTCCGCAGCTTGAACTGGCTCGACACCTATCAGGGCCTTACGGTTCCTTTTCTGGCGACGGCGTTCGGCACTTTCCTGCTGCGCCAGTTCTTCCTCCAGCTGCCGAAAGAGCTTTTCGAAGCGGCGAGGATGGACGGCTGCGGACATATCCGCTATTTTGTGCTGCATGTGCTGCCGCTGTCCCGGCCTGCGATCGGCACCTTGGCCGTCTATTCCTTTTTGAATATGTATAACTCCTATCTGTGGCCGCTGCTGATTACGAATAGTGAAATGATGCGGACGGTGCAGATCGGCATATCCATGCTGGAATTTCAGGAATCGACGTCGTGGAATCTGGTGTTCGCCGGAATTACGCTCGCCATTTTGCCTTCGCTGCTGCTGCTTGTATTCGGTTTGAAGCAGCTGGTGCGCGGCATGTCGGCGGGAGCGTTGAAAGGTTAGAAGGCCTTGGGCCTTTGGGAGAAATCAACTGCTTCTTGCAGATGATAGATAGAACCAAAAGATGGATAATCGAAAAGGAGAGGTTCGTATCATGAAGAGGTTTATCTTGGGAAGGCTGCGCTTCAGACGCGGCATGATTCTGGTACTCGCAATGTTTTTGGTGGTTTTGGCAGGCTGCGGAGGGAATTCGGGCGCGAACTCGAATACGGAAGCAAACAAAACATCGTCTAACAACGCAGAAGCCAGTGATAAGGCGGTTAGCGCCGCAGCCACACCGGTGAAAATTACGTGGTGGCACTCCATGTCGGGCGCTGGAGAGAAGGCCATCAACAAGATTGCAACCGACTTTAACGCAAGCCATCCGGAGATTCAGGTTGAAGCGATCTATCAGGGCAAGTATGACGAGAGCCTTAACAAGCTAAAAGCTTCGCTCGGTTCTGACAGCGGCCCGGATCTGATGCAGGTATATGAGATCGGCAGCAAATTCATGATCGACTCCAAGATGATTACTCCTGTGCAGAAATTTATCGACGAGGATAAATTTGACTTGTCCTCACTGGAACCGAACATCACCCGCTATTATACGATCGGCGGCCAACTGAACGCGATGCCGTTCAATACGTCCAATCCGATTCTTTATTACAACAAAGACGCTTTTAAAGCGGCGGGACTCGATCCCGAGAATCCGCCCAAGACCTTCGAAGAATTTGAAGCAGCTGCCAAAGCGCTGAGCAAGAACGGCAAGCCGGGAGCGGCGATCGCGATCTACGGCTGGTTCATGGAGCAGCTGTTCGCCAATCAGAATGCCGAGTATGTCAACGGCGGCAATGGACGGGATACGGCTGCGACGGAATCTCTACTTGCTTCGGATGCCGGGGTGAAGACGCTGGAATGGTGGAAAAAGCTGGTGGATGAAAAAGCTGTCGCCAACCTTGGACGCGATACGGATGACACGGACAGCGCATTTGCCGCCGGACAAGTGGCGATGACTCTCAATTCGACGGCCGCCCTGCGGAAGATGGTGGACGCGGTTGGCGGCAAGTTTCAGGTAGGAACCGGCTTCCTGCCGAGACCGGCCGATGCCAAAGAAGGAGGCGTTGTTGTCGGCGGAGCCAGCCTTTATATCATGAACAACAAGTCGGAAGAACAACAGAAAGCCGCATGGGAATTCATCAAATATGTGGCTTCACCTGAAGTACAGGCTGAGTGGAGCGTTAGCACCGGCTACTTCCCGATCACGAAGGCTGCATACGATCAGCAGGTTTTGAAAGACAACATGGTCAAATACCCGCAGTTCCAGACGGCCGTCGACCAGCTTCATGCTTCCAGCGCTTCAAATGCCACTTCAGGTGCGGTAATGGGTGTCTTCCCGGAAGCGCGCCAGATCGTTGAAGGCGCCATCGAAGAGGCACTGAACGGACAGAAGCAGCCGAATAAGGCGCTGCAGGATGCAGCGGCGCAGATAACCGACAAGCTCAAGCAGTACAATGAAACGGTAAAATAATATCATTTAGGGTTCTGAAGCATGGCCGTCGGGTTGCCTGAAAAGGGCGCTTGGCGGCCATTTGAATTTCTTGTGGCGATCTGCATCAATATTATTTTTGTAAACGGTTGCAATTGCTGCGCGATCTAATTTTTTTGTTGAATAATGTCGAAGAAAAGATAAAGGGAGTTTTTTAATAAAACAGGAAGACCCTGAGAGGGGGATGCCGTTCTTGGCTTCCATACATAGCATCGTTTATTTAGCGATTTTCATCATGGCTTATTTTATTGTTCGTCTGTATGTGAAGCAGTTCAAAGCCGCCAAACAGCTGCTGGAAACAGAGAAGAAATACAACGAGCAGCTGCGCCTGTATCTGAATGTCATCGAGCAGTCGCCGCTTTCCATTGTGATCACCGATTCGCACAGCCGGATTCAGTACATCAATCCATATTTCACGGAGCTGACCGGTTACACCAAGGAAGAACTGCTCGGCAAAACGCCTGGTATTCTGAAGTCGGAAGAAGCAAAGCCCGAGATGTACTGGGAAATGTGGCAAACCATCAGCCGGGGCAACAAGTGGCAGGGGGAATTCATCAACAAGAAGAAGAGCGGAGAGAAGTACACGGAAGCCGCCATAATTTCGTCCATCAAGGATAGCAGCCAGAACATCACTCATTATGTCGGCATCAAAGAGAATGTGTCTGAGTACAAACGCATCAAAAGGGAGCTGTCCGATCAGTTCTACTTCACCTCCCAGCTTATTGACACACTGCCCCACCCGTTATTTTATCTGGATGTCGAGGGTTATTTCCTTGGCTGCAATACGGCTTATGAGCGGGCGTTTAACGTTAGCCGCCAGAAACTGGCCGGGATGCATGCGAGGGATTTGTCGTACATGCCCCGCGACAGCTACCGTGTCCTGGACGACATGCGGAAAGAAGTGAGCCGAAACGGCCAGCCGTCCCAAAGGCAGCTCAGAAGGCCCTTTGCCGACGGACATGATCACGACATTCTGTATTCTCTGTCCGCCTATCACCTGTCCGATGGCTCCGAGGGCGGGTACTTAGGCATAATGACGGATATTACCGATCTGAAGTCCACGGAAAAAGAGCTGCTGGAAAGCAGGAATTTCCTGGATGTCATTATCAATCATATTCCTGTCATGCTTTACGTCAAGGACGCCGCAACGTTGAACTTCTATAAAGCGAATCAGGCCTGCGCGGATTTCCTCGGCCTGTCCCCGGAAGATATCCCGGGAATGTGCGATCACGATCTGTTCCCGCAAGAGGTGGCACGGAAGCTGAACACCACGGACCGTAAGGTTCTGGAGAGCGGACAGGCCGTGAACGAAATCGAAATTTTGCCGAACGACAGCGAGCAGGGCACGCTCCGGTATGTCAATGCCTCAAAGCTGCCGATTCTGGACGCCGATGGCAATCCGCTCTTTCTCCTTGGAGTTTCCGAGGATATTACCGAGATGAAACAAAAGGAAGAAGAGCTTAAACATGCTTTATACGTAGCGGAAGAGGCTACAGCCGCCAAGTCGCAATTTCTGGCCAACATGAGCCATGAAATCAGAACCCCGATGAATGCTATTATCGGTTTGGCCCATCTGGCGCTCAAAACCGAACTCAGTCCGAAGCAGAGAGATTATTTGTCCAAAATCCATAATGCCGGGACCTCGCTGCTTGGCATTGTCAACGAGATTCTGGACTTCTCCAAAGTCGAATCCGGCAAGCTGGAGCTTGAGGATACCGGATTTGAACTCCAGGAAGTGATCACGGATGCGGTGGCCCTCTCGAGCCAGTCCGCATATGAGAAAGGCCTGGAGCTGATGTATTACATACCGGCCGATGTTCCGCAGAATCTGAACGGCGATCCTCTCCGCCTTCAGCAGATCCTAACCAATCTGGTAAGCAACGCGGTGAAATTCACCGAGAAGGGCGAAGTCGTCGTCCGGGTCGAGCAAGTCCGCCGAGTGGACAACAGGATTAAGCTGAAAATCAGTGTGCGGGATACGGGCATCGGCCTCAGCAAAGAAGCGGAAGCCAGACTCTTTCAGGCGTTTACCCAGGCGGACAACTCCACCACACGCAAATTCGGAGGAACGGGGCTGGGACTTGCCATAAGCCGAAGACTCGTCGAAATGATGGGGGGAACCCTGTGGGTGGAGAGCAAGGAGGGAGAGGGAAGCATCTTTGCTTTTACGGCTTGGTTCGGCGTCTCCTTGGAGACTGCCTCCTCAGCCAGAGCGGTACCCATAGAGCTAAGGTCTCTCAGGATGCTGATCGTTGACGACAATCAGGCCGCCAGAGAGCTATTGGTCGAATATTTGCAGGATTTCGAATGCAGGGCTACCGCCTTGTCATCGGGTGAAGAAGCGCTGCTCGCTCTTGAACAAGCAGACACGAATGAGCCTTACGATGTCGTATTTCTGAACTGGGAGATAGAGGGCGAACTCGGAACCGAACTCGCCCGGAGGATTAAAAACAACTTGTCTTTAAGGCATGTTCCCGCGGTTATACTCGTTACGGCTTTCGGGAAAGACGATTTTCTGAAGCAGGCCGATGCCGGGAATATTGACGATTATTTGGTCAAGCCGGTCAATCAGTCGCTGCTCTACGATATGATTATCAATCTATTCGCTCCCCATAACGGGGGAATATCCGTTGGCCCAAGCGTAAAGGAGAAGGATTATAAGCTGGCGGGAATCCGGGTGCTGTTGGCTGAAGACAATGAAATCAACCAGCAGATCGCCGTCGAGCTGCTGAAAAGCCAGGGAATCGGGACGGAGATCGCTCCAAACGGAGCGGAGGCCGTCCGCATGGTCAGGGAAATGCCGGCGGGACATTTTCAACTGGTGCTGATGGATATGCAAATGCCGGAAATGGACGGCTTTGCAGCCGCGCTAGCCATCCGGGAGATGGACTCGCGGCTTCCGATTATCGCCATGACGGCCCGGACGATGCCGGAGGAGAGGGAGAAATGCCTGACGGCCGGCATGAACGATCATGTGTCAAAGCCGATCGACCCCGATATTTTGTTTGCTATCCTGGACAAATGGATTCCGGACGACCAGAAGGGCAGGCGGCTGAACGATAGCCGCCACGAAGAGATCGATGAAGAAGGTTTCGAGGCACCGTTCTTCCCGCAGCTTGAGGCCATCGATACGGTTAACGGCCTTAGGCGGACAGGGAGCAACGTCAATTTATACGTCTCCCTGCTGAAGAAATATGCGGACAACCATGGGAATACCGTGATTCAGATCAGGGAGGCCGTAAGGCGCCTGGATTTCGCGACGGCGCATCGGCTTGCCCATAACTTGAAAGGCGTATCCGGAAATATCGGCGCCTTGGAGGCGCAGGCCTTGGCCGACGACGCCGTCATGATGCTGGCGGCGGGGCTGGCCGGGGACGAGACCGATTCGATACTGGACAAGCTTGAAGCTGTCGTCCTGAGGATTTCGAAAGAAATCCGGACCCGATTACGGGGCGCGCCCCTGCCCGAAACGGAAGAGCATGTCCCGCGCAGCATGCCTGAGGAGCAGGTCGTAAACAAACTGCTTGTTCTGCTGAAGGACAGCGACAGCGAGGCGGTCGATTATTTTATATCGGTGAAGGATCAGTTAAAGGCATGGATGGAGCCGGAGGAATGGCGCTTAACGGCACGCTCGATCGGAATATTCGATTATGAAGACGCTATAGGGCGGATTGAAAGGGCGGTACGTAGCAGAATCTGTATATAGGGGTTGATAAAAATGCTTGACCTGAGACCCGTTGTTTTAGTGGTGGACGACACGCCTGATAACATTGCGTTACTGAGCGGCCTCCTGAAAGAGCGGTACAAAGTGAAAGTCGCCACGAACGGCGAGAAGGCGCTCGCGGTAGCCAAAGCCGCGCCGCCCGATTTGATTCTGCTCGACATCATGATGCCGGTGATGGACGGCTACGAAACATGTCGACGGCTGAAAGCGGACAGGGAGCTTGAGGATATTCCGGTCATTTTCCTGACCGCCAAAGAAGAGGTGGAGGACGAGAATAAAGGGTTCGAATTGGGAGCGGTTGACTACATTACGAAGCCGATCAGCTCGCCGATTTTGCTGTCCCGGGTTAAGACTCATTTGACGCTCAAGCAGTCGAAGGATTTCCTCAAGGACAAGAATCATTTTCTTGAAATGGAGATTTCCAGACGGATCAAAGAAATATCCCTGATTCAGGAAGTCAGCATCATGTCCATGGCCGCTCTTGCCGAGATCCGGGATATTGATACAGGAAACCATATTCAACGGACGAAGCTGTATATCGAAGAGCTGGCCAACCAGCTCAGTCGGACCTCTAAATACAGCGAATATTTATGCCAAGAGAGCGTCGATCTGATTGCCGCCTCGGCTCCGCTTCATGATATCGGGAAGGTCGGAATCCCGGATCATATTTTGCTGAAGCCGGGCCCGCTGACCCGGGAAGAGTTCGAGATTATGAAAACTCATACGACGCTGGGTAAAGAGGCGATTCTACGGGCGGAGCAGCTGATGAACAAGACCGAGACTTTTTTCCGCTTCGCCAAGGAAATCGTGTATTCCCATCATGAAAAATGGGACGGCACAGGCTATCCCGAAGGACTTGCAGGGGAAAACATCCCGCTCTCGGCAAGGCTGATGGCCGTGGCCGACGTGTATGACGCGCTCACAAGCGAGAGGGTGTACAAGGGAGCCATGTCCCATGAACAGGCAGTGGCAATTATCACGGGGGATGCGGGCAGACATTTCGATCCGGATATCGTTCAGATATTTCTTAAATGCCAGTTTAAATTCAGGGAGATATCCGGCATGTACCAAGCCGAGGGAGTTCACTGAAACGGATTCAAGTAATAACCTTGCCTGCTCTTATGCATTCGTCCAGTTCCGTGACCATTCCGAGTATTCCGACGTGTGGCGCCGCTAAAACCTGCGCCGTATCTCTATCCGGACAGGCCGTCCGTTCCGATTTGAAATGAACGCCCTGAGCGCATGAGCGCCTCGGGCGTTTTTTGTGAGGATTTCCGTTATAATAGGACTTAGCCAGAAAATTTAAGGAGGACATTCTTTTGAACGAAGTGCTTGGAACACTGAGAAATCACCGCTCTTACCGGCAGTATTCGCAGCGGGTTGTGGAAACGGAAGTTTTGCAGACGATAGTCGAAGCGGCGCAGGCCGCTCCTTCATGGATCAACGGTCAGCATGTGACGGTCATTTCCGTCCGGGACGAGGAGCGGAAACGAAAGCTGTCAGAGTTCAGCGGGAACCAGAGACATGTGGCCGAGGCGCCTGTGTTTCTGGTGTTCTGCATGGATTTTTACCGCGCCAAGCTGGCCGGCGAGATCGAGAATATTTCATTTGACGCGGAAAATGATGTGGATGTTCTGCTTACCGGGGCGACGGATGTGGGAATTGCGCTGGAGGCTGCGATTGTCGCGGCGGAATCTCTGGGCCTTGGCATCATTCCGATCGGCGGCGTCCGGCGGAATACGCGCGGCGTCATCGACCTGCTGAACCTGCCGAAATACGTATTCCCTGTAGTCGGTCTGTGCGTCGGGTATCCCGAAGCGCAGGTGTCCAAGCAGCCGCGGCTCCCGCTGCGCGCGGTGTGGCATGAGGAGAGTTATAATCCTGATCTGGCCGGATATCTGCAGGAGATCAACGAAAGCAACCGCCAGACGTTGAAAGCCCAGGGCTTAGAGGAAAAAGACTGGACCGCCCGGGTCGCCGCGTTCTTCGCCGCCAATCCGGAATACGGGGACGCAAAGCGCACGCTCCGGGAACAGGGCTTTACCTGCAGCAACCTGGACCCGGATCCGAAGTAAGCCTTAAGCCTGTGAGAAAGGAAAAGTCCCATTGACTCTACAACAATTGAAATATGTCATCGAGGTGGCGGGCCGCGGTTCGATGAACGAAGCCGCCAAGCGGCTCTTCATCTCCCAGCCCAGCCTGTCCAATGCGATTCGGGATCTGGAAGAAGAAATAGGGATTACGATCTTTGAACGCACCAACAAAGGCATATCGCTTTCGAAGGAAGGCGCTGAATTTTTGAGCTATGCCAGGCAGGTGGTGGAGCAGGCCGAACTGCTGGAGAACCGGTACCTCGGCGCCAAACCGTCGCCCCAGCATTTCTCCGTGTCCACTCAGCATTACGCTTTTGCGGTCAACGCCTTTGTGAACCTGGTGCGCCAGCACGGCCAGGATGAATATGAAGTGGCTCTTCGCGAGACAAAGACCTACGAAATCATTCAGGACGTCAAAAGCCTGCGCAGCGAGATCGGCATTCTGTATCTGAACGAGTTCAACTCCAAGGTTATGGGCAGGCTGCTGAAGGACGCGGGGCTGATATTCAACAGCCTGTTCATCGCGAAGCCGCATATTTTTATCAGCATTCACAACCCGCTGGCCAAACAGTCCATCGTGACCATCGACCAGCTTCAGGAATACCCGTACTTGTCCTTTGAGCAGGGGGAATATAACTCCTTTCACTTCTCGGAAGAAATTCTGAGCACCCTGTCCCATCTCAAAAGCATCCGGGTCAACGACAGGGCGACGCTGTTCAATCTGCTGATCGGCCTGAACGGTTACACGATCTCCACCGGCGTCCTCAGCGCGGATCTTAATGGCAACGAGATCATTCCCGTTCCGCTGGATTGTGACGAGAATATTAATGTCGGCTGGATTTGCCATAAGGACGCCGCGCTTTCGAAACTGGGTCTCGCTTATGTCGAGGAGCTGAAGAAGGCCATTGCCGAGTAGCCGGACCGTTTGCGCGGAGAGTGAACTTATGGATTTTACAACTATATATGGATGAGAAAGGAGGGGTTTCGCCTGATGCGCGGAATGCCTCCTTTTTTTGATATTTCTCCTTGTGATCCGGCTTGCACCGGACCTTTGCTGGAGCGGCAATTCCTTTTGCGTACATTTCCCCCTCTTCAAAGTTACCCCCTTATACTACGATAGAGCCATTTTTGCCGTGTTTTCTGAAAGTCCATTGACCTTTTTCCTGGCGATAAATATATTGAGGTTAAGACTATATCAGACTGACGGATTCCAGTCGATTTCGAAGTGTGCCTTGAACGAAATTAACGAATCCGCAGTCCGCCGAACGTGAGCCTTTAGTTTAACTTTATTTTCCATGAAAAGGGGTGCCTGCTTCGATGAAACCGGAAATCAGCATCATTGTGCCTGTGTATAACGTGGAGAACTATATCCACAAATGCGTGGATTCGATTCTGGCACAGAGCTTCGAGAACTTTGAACTGATTCTTGTCGATGACGGCTCTCCCGACAATTGTCCCGCCATTTGCGACCAGTATGCGGCCAAGGACCCAAGGGTCCGGGTCATCCACAAACCGAACGGTGGATTGTCCGACGCCAGAAACTGGGGACTGAATATCGCCGAGGGCAAGTACGTCGGCTTTGTCGATTCGGACGACTGGATTGCCGATGATATGTACGAGCTGCTCTACCACTCTCTGATCGAAAATGAAGCGGATATTGCCGTATGCTGCCACTACGAGGTGGTTGACGGCGAGCTGTTCCAAATTAACAACTATGACGGCTATCCCCGCGTGCTGAGCAATGTGGAAGGACTAAGCGAGCTGCTGATGGACGTCCGGATCAAGAATCTGGCCTGGGACAAGCTGTACAAAAGAGAGCTGTTCCGCAATGTAAACTATCCCGTCGGCGTGTATTACGAGGATACTCCGACAACCTATAAGCTGTTCCTTCAGGCTTCCAAGGTCTCTCTGGTCAACATACCCAAATACTATTATTTCAAGCGAAAAGAGAGCATCACCGGGAGCAAAAACCTGAAAAAGCTCCAGGACAAGTTCTACGGAGCCTATGAGAAATACGATAAGGTAAGAAGCCAGTACCGGGACAAAATCGACAAGGCTACCTGGGGCTGGGCCGCTAACGTCGTAATTAATGAAGCGATGGAGCTGTATAATTATCTGCTCAGGCAAAAAGACGGAACCGGTCAAAGCAAGGATGTCGAAAAGGTCAAAAGGTTCCTGCGCGAGAATCTGTCCGTAATTATGACGGCAAAGCCGATCGGACCGAAACTGAAAATGGCAGCCATTATTCTGTCGACGAGCGAGGCATTTTACAGCCTGCTGTACAGCACCCTGATCTTTCCGTTCCGCAAAGAGAAGAATCAGAGCCTGATGTAGGTTGCCCGGCAGAGAGCCGCGTTCGGGTCGAATTCTTATCTACGGGGAGGAACGTATGATGCATATCGGCATTTTCATGCACACCAATTACTTCGAGGATTTCTTCGTGAAGGGCCTCGGCATCAACGAACGGGAGTATGTCGAGTCCTACCACAATGACTTTTCGTTTGATTATGCCCGTCTGCTCCGTGAGCACGGGATCGAAACTACCATCTACAATTTCACAAAAACCGGCGGCGAAGCCCGGACCTATCATCATAAAGTGGTTGATTGTACGGTAAAGTTCATACCGGTCGGCTCGCTGTACCGGATGTATGACCGGATTCCGTTCTCGAGCCGTACCCCCGTCCTGAAATACATTTCCCAGTATGCCTCCACAGTTCAGCCCGATCTTGGGCAGATTCTGCGGGATGACGGCATCGATGTCATCTACGCGCAGGAATATGCGTCCGGACGGTTCGAACGGCTGGCGGGCGTTGCCAAATCTATGAGCATACCGATCGTAGCGGCCTATCACGGCGGAAGCATACCGAAGTTCCTGATGCCGCTTAAAAAACGGACCTTGAACCAGGCCGCATATCTGACGACCCTTAACGAAGACGAGCATCGCAGCATGCAGGCGTCTTTGCCCCATATGAAAGACCGCATCCGCATTATTCCGAATTTCGTCAACCGGTCCATTTTCCATCGGGAAGACCGGGAGGAAGCGCGCCGCGCTTTGGGCCTGGACCCCGGCTCACGGTACATCATAACGGTCGGAAGACTGGATGAGTATCAAAAAGCGCATTCGCTGCTCGTCCAGGCGGTCAAGTCGCTTCAGGACTTTCCGGAGCTGAAGGTGCTGATCGCCGGAAGCGGGCCGGATGAACAGGAGCTGCGGAAGCGGATTTCGGATGCCGGCCTGGAGGACAAAATCATCCTGCTCGGATCGGTGCGCGACAAAAATCAATTGAGGCACTATTACAACGCAAGCGAGCTGTTTGTGCTTCCCTCGCGCTATGAAGGACTTCCGCTGGTTCTTCTGGAAGCGGGAGCCTGCGGCTTGCCCGCCGCGGCCTTCAATGTTATGGGGGTCAGAGGCCTGATCCGCGATGGTGAGAACGGGCTGCTCGCGGAGAATCTCGACCCGCTCCGGCTGGCCGACTCGCTGCGGAAGCTGCTGTCAAGCCCGGAGCTTCGCTCGAAAATGGGGGATCGGGCGATGGAAATTGTCCGCACCCAATATTCCGAGGAGATCATCGGCGCCAAGCTGAAGGCGCTGTTTACCGACAGTATAGACGGCGGCAACGCCGTAAAATTCAAACCGGCCGTTCTGACCGGAAATAAATGAAGGAACAGCCGTCAAAAGGAGGAGAGCTCGTGAAGCTAAGCGTGATCATTCCGGCTTACAATGTCGAGGCGTATATCGGGTATACGCTTGAATCGCTCGCCAGACAGAGCAGCAAGGATTTTGAGACGATTGTCGTTGACGACGGCTCCACCGACGGAACGGGGCAGGCGGTCCGGAACTTTATCGCCAGCGGACGGCTGGCGAACTGCCGCCTGATCACCAAGGAGAACGGAGGAGTCAGCGCCGCCAGGAACCGGGGAACAGAGGAAGCGACCGGAGATTATGTTCTGTTTCTGGACGGCGACGATCATGTGGATGCGGGTCTTGTTGAAGCCTTTGCCAAGGCGGCGGATAACGGTAAACCCGATATCGTATGCTGGAAATGGACGCTGGTCGACGAGAAGGGGAAGCAGCTCTACGACTTTTATCGGGACACCCCCCGTCTCCCGGCGCAAATGTCGGGCGCGGATGCGCTGCGGCATGTGCTCGTCGATCAGGATATGCGGATCTGGACGGCCAGTGTCGCCTACCGAAGACAGCTTCTGGAGGAGGAAGGGATTCTTTACACACCCGGCTGTGTGAACGGCGAGGACCAGGAATATACGTTTAAAGCTTTGGCGCGGGCGGCCGACGTTGTTTTTATCGACAGGGTGCTGTCTTTCTACCTCCACCGGACTACCTCCATCTCCGGCGTGTACAATGTCAAGAAATTTGACTTTGCCGATGCCTTCAAGCGGGCCGGCTCGTTTATGGACGGACGTCCGGAGCTTAAGGAGGTTCAGGATACGCTGCTGTACCGCCATATGATCGAGAACTATTTTTACAATTTAAAGACTTGCTTGGGAAGCTCCGATAAGGTTTCAATCCGGACGCTGATGCGGGATATCGACAGGCATTATCCCCGTTTAAATGAAGAAATGCGTGATTTAATCAAGCGCTGGACCAAAGAAAATGGCAATGCGAAAGCGCATGTGCGCGCTTTTCTGATCGCGCCGGAGCTGTACCGGATGCTGCTTGGATGCCAGCAGGCGGCCATCAAACTCAAGTCCCGCATCCGCTCCACACTCCGTCATGCGACGGCGTAACAGGAAACGGCGGGCAGCTGTCCAATAAGCGGGGTTAATCGAAGCAGCTTATCGAAGCAGTTAAACCATCAAATAAGGAGGAACGGTATGATTGCCAAACGCAGCTTTCTCAATGTCTCCATCGGGTTGCTCAGCCAACTGGTTACCATTGCGCTCAGCTTTTTTATTCCCAGGCTGATTATGCTGAATTACGGTTCGGAAGCCAATGGGCTAGTCGCCTCCATCACACAGATCATCGCCTATTTATCCCTGCTGGAAGCTGGCGTCGGCGCCGCGTCGATTCAGGCCCTCTATCGGCCGATCGGTCAAAATGACCGTTCCAAGATCAATGATATTTTGGCTGCAACCTCGATTTATTACAAAAAAACAGGGCTTTATTATTTTGCCGCTGTCGTATTGATAGCGGTTGTTTATCCATTTGTGATCGAATCCGGATTTGACGCGCTGACGGTCATGGCGGTTGTGGCGCTCAGCGGACTGGGCGGCGCGGTCAACTATTATTTTCAAGGGAAGTTCAGAGTGCTGCTGCTGGCCGAAGGGAAGAGTTACATCGAATCCTCGGTTGGCACAATTGCCAATATCGTAAACAGTCTGGTCCGTATTGTGCTGCTGCTTCAAGGCTTTAATATTATCGCTGTGCAAGCGGTTTATTTCATCGTCATCCTGCTGCAAATCGTGTTCTACCGTTTCTATATCCGTAAATATTACAGCTGGATTGATCTTAACCGGAAACCCGATTATGGGGCGATCAGCCAAAAGAATTCCGCGCTTATCCACGAACTGTCCTATCTGATATTCAGAAATACGGATATTTTGGTGCTGACCGTCTTTACCAATCTGAAAATCGTCAGTATCTACGTTCTGTACAATATGGTGTTCAACTTCGTAGACAATCTCGTGCATATGGTCACCGGCAGCTTCAAATTTGCGCTCGGCCAAAGCTATTTCGACAACCGGGAGAAGTTTATGAAAATGTACAATATGTACGAGACGTACTATACCGGTTTTATCTTTGCGGTGATCAGTGTGGTTACGATTATGATTCTGCCGTTCATGCATCTGTACACGGCCGGGATCAAAGACAACAACTACATCGATGTTCTGCTGCCTCTACTGTTCGCAACGGCCAAGCTGCTGATGAATGCCCGGGCTCCGGTGGACAATGTGATCGAAATTGCCGGCCATTTCCGCAGCACCCAGGGAAGATCGATTCTGGAATCCGTCATCAATCTCGTCTGTTCCATCGGATTTGTCCTGCTGTTCGGAATCTATGGGGTATTGCTGGGCACGATTGCGGCACTGCTCTACCGCTCGACGGATATGATTATTTATGCCAACCGCAGGCTTATGGAACGCAGTCCGTGGCTCACCTTTAAGAAGTGGGGGGCCAATATCGCGGTATTCGTCTTTATTTATCTGGTCGTGGAGAGCGTCAGTATCCCTATTCATTCCTACTTATCGTTCGTAATGTGGGGAATCATGCTGTCTGCGCTGATCTTTCCGATTTATTTTACAGTCAATTCCCTGTTTGAAAAAGACGGGTTTGCGCTCCTGCCCGGACTTGCCAAAAAAATAACGTCGCGCTTCGGAATCGGGAAGAAGCCGGCTGCGCAGGGCGGCTCGCAGTAAACTGCGCGCGGCCGGGAAGCGGGTACTCGGGAGTGGGTACTGATGCGTTCCTGGTCCCCTGCCGCGACAAATAGAAAGCGCCACTGCCTTAAGCCGGCAGGGCGCTTTCTTGTTTGTTAAGCGGGCGGCTTTATGCTGCCATGAGCATAACGGTGCCGCCGCCGCTCCGGCCTGTGCTCTGCGACGGCCGTGCATCCCGCATCCAGCCGACGGCCTCGGCTGGTTCGTCCTCCTGCCGCGCGAGCGCGATCAGCTCGGCAATGTCGGCACGCTCGTAGGCGGCGGACATCCGCTTCACCAGCGCGCGGAAGCCGGGCTCCTCCGGCAGCGGAGGACCGTCCGGGGCCAGCTCCTCGCGCAGCGCGGGCAAGGCCCGGCGCGCCCGGTGCAGCGCCGCTTTGACGGCGCCCTCGGTGGTGCCCAGCAGCTCCGCCGCTTCGGCGGCCGAATAATCCAGCACGTCCCGCAAGAGAAACACCGTCCGCCGAAGCGGGGACAGATGCTTCATCATCGCCTGAAGGGCCATTTCCCCCACGAAATCTCCGCTGCCCTGCGCAACCGGCGCCGGTTCGATCATCAGCGGCAGCTTTCGGCTCAGCGCGGTTTTTCTCCGCGCTGCATCAAGCCATGTATTTTTGGCGATCCGCAGCAGGAAGGCTTCAGGGTTGCCGTGCCCGGACCTTAAGGGGTTAAGCGCTTTTACCCAGGTGTCCTGAACCAAATCCTCGGCATCCCAGCTTGAGCGGGTGAGCGACAAACAGTACCTTTTCAGAGCGGCCTGTAATTGAATAATCCCGCTGTCATCCGGCAGCTTCTCTTCTTCCGCGCGTTTCGGAGTGATCATGCGCATTCCTCCTTTAGCATAAGCGATATCTGGACCCATTCCTTCTTTCTTTCCAGTGTAAACGAATAGCGATGCGGAAACGATACGCGGCTGAAATTATTTTATCGGGGTATCGTTCACCGTATCTTTCGGGCGCCTTCAACCGTATACGGGTCAGATCAAAACATTCAATTCAATCGGTGGAGGTATGCGAAAATGAGCTATATTCCTTATGTGCTGGAACAGACGAGCCGGGGTGAACGTTCCTATGATATTTACTCCAGGCTGCTGAAAGACCGGATTGTATTCGTAGGTGCGGCGATTGACGACCAATTGGCGAACAGTGTCATCGCCCAGCTGCTGTTTCTGGCGGCGGAGGACCCGGACAAGGAGATTCATATGTATATCAACAGTCCGGGAGGTTCCACTTCCGCGGGGTTCGGCATTTATGATACGATGCAATTGATCAAGCCTCAAGTGAATACAATTTGCACGGGCTTCGCGGCTTCATTTGCCGCCTTTCTGCTACTGTCGGGAGCGACCGGCAAACGCTGCTGTCTCCCGAACGGCGAGATTATGATCCATCAGCCGCACGGAGGAGCGCAGGGGCAGGCCAGCGACATCGCGATCAGCGCCAAACGCATCCTGCAGGTGAGGGAAAGGATCGTCCGCATCACCTCGGAGCGGACCGGTCAGCCGATTGAGAAAGTCGAGAAGGATATGGACCGGGATTTCTTCATGTCCGCCGAAGAAGCACTGGAGTACGGCGTTATCGACAAAGTGATTACCCATTTGTAGTAACTGGAAGGAGAGAGAACATGTTAAATTCACTGCAAGGAGAGAAAGCGGCGGTTTATTTTCTGGACGGTTCCAGCCTGAATGATGGCGTTCTGGAAGAGGTGGGTGAGAAGTTCATCAAATATGTGACCGACTACCAGATTCATTACATTCCGATCACGTCCGTCCGGTCAGTATGCGTGGAGACGAAAGAGCGGCAGCGTCCGCGGGTTGGATTCGGGCAGTAGAAGCCGATCTTACTCAATCCTAATATTCAAAAGGACCCATCCTCCGGCTTCCGGGGATTGGGTCCTTGACTTGTTTTATAACTGTGTCTGTGTCGTCCCTATTTCCGTAGTCGGGGAGCGGGCAACTCTTCCGTGTATGCATCAGCTTCCCTTACATAGCTGCCGGCGGGGTATACCGGCGGATTTGGGCGCCTTCGGGATACTGGATTCCGCCTGAATAAGCGATCAGTTCAATGGCGATACCCCAAGGCGTTCTCGCATATCCTGAGGTTACCCTGGCCGCTCTCCACGCCAGCTTAGCGGGTACGACCCGGACAAGAGCTTGCCTCCAGCCCGCTCAAAGCGCTGCGTCAAATTCACCTGACAACCTGCATATTTGCAGGAAAAACCCTGCCACCCTGCACCGGACACAGACTGGGCAGAAAAAGTTAACGGGCTGAATTGCGTGCGGGATGCAGGCATTCCTGCGTTGATACATCTTTTTCAGTGAAATTCATCAAGCCCAAACTCATTCCTGCAAAGGTGCAGGCAATTCTCCTCCGATCTCCCCTCAAATCGGCCAGCAAGCTCTAAAACCTGCATAATCGCAGCTATTACTTCCTCATGCGCCCAATTTACCTGATATACCTGCACATTCGCAGGAAAATGAAAGCTACCCCTTCCCGGCCATTCATACGGGCAAACTCGACGATTATTTTGATCGCAGGTTCGGTCAAGAGCTTGACTCCGGTCTGTTCAAAGCGGTGCGGAGCCATCTCGATATCGTCCGCATACAAATGAAACAAGCGCAAGTCCCAAGGCGAGGTCATGCGCTGTGATCCTGAAGTTGACTGTGTTAGAATGAATGAATTGCTCCATTAAGTATGGCGATTCACGCAAGGGCCGTTTATTCCTGCCGGAAAAGGGTATAGCTAAACTGTAAGCGTCCGTTGATTTTATCGTTTTAAAGCGATGAAAAATGGAGGATTACCATGGATTTTTGAGGATTTCTAAGGAAAATTAGCGTTTGTGTAAATTTATCACGGTATTCGTCGATTTTTATTGATTATTTGCGGTAGGTTTTGTATAATCAGCGTTGTTGATTTTTCATAAGCATGCGCTTTCGAAGCGAATTGTGCTGAAATCATATTTTAATGAAGCTGTTTCACCACAAACTTTTTTGAGGAGGTCTTTCATTTTGGGAAAAGCGTTAATTATCGGCGCTGGCGGCGTCGCAAGCGTTGTTGTTCATAAATGCTGCCAGAACCCGGATGTTTTTGAGGAGATCTGTATTGCGAGCAGAACGGTCGAAAAATGCGAAGCTTTGAAAAATAAATTGGACGGAGGCCGCACTAAGATTCAGACGGCCCAGGTTGACGCGGACAATACCGACGAGGTTATTCAACTCATCAAAAGCTTTGGTCCGGACGTCGTTATTAACGTCGCGCTTCCTTACCAGGACCTGACGATTATGGATGCCTGCCTTGCAACGGGCGTGCATTATCTGGATACCGCGAACTACGAGCCGCCGGAAACGGCGAAATTCGAATACAGCTGGCAGTGGGCGTACAAGAAGAAATTCGAAGAAGCCGGCATTATGGCTGTACTGGGCTGCGGCTTTGACCCGGGCGTAACCGGCGTATTCTCGGCCTATGCGCTCAAGCACTATTTTGACGAAATTCATACGATCGATATCGTGGACGCCAACGCGGGCGATCATGGCTATCCTTTCGCGACCAATTTCAATCCGGAGATCAATATCCGTGAAATCACCGCGAACGGACGCTACTACGAGAACAGCGAATGGATCGAAACGCCGCCGCTTTCCGAGAAGAAGGTATACGACCTGCCGGAAATCGGCCCGAAGGATATTTACTTGCTGTATCATGAAGAGCTGGAATCCCTGGCCAAAAATATTACGGGAATCAAGAAAATCCGCTTCTGGATGACCTTCTCCCAAAACTACCTGACTCATTTGAAAGTGCTGGAGAACGTCGGCATGACCTCCATCGAGCCGATTATTTTTGAAGGCAAAGAAATCATTCCGCTGCAGTTCCTGAAGGCGATTCTGCCTGACCCGGCTTCGCTCGGACCGAGAACGAAGGGCAAGACGAACATCGGCATCATCGCTCAGGGCACCAAAGACGGCGAGCCGAAGAATTACTACGTCTACAATGTATGCGACCATCAGGAATGCTATCGTGAAGTAGGCTCCCAAGCCATTTCCTACACAACGGGCGTACCGGCCATGATCGGCGCTATGCTGATGATCAAGGGCACCTGGATGAAGCCGGGCGTATATAATGTGGAAGAGCTTGACCCGGATCCATTTATGGAGCTGCTGAATACTAAAGGACTGCCGTGGCAGGAAGATTTCTCGCCTACGCTGCTGGATTAGGAAGAACCTATGAAAGAGATCGATTTCAGCGCGGTTCCTTCACCAAGTTACGTTGTAGACGAAAGGCTTCTTGTCAAAAATCTTGAGCTGCTGAACTCCGTTCAGGAGCGCACGGGCGCGCATATTCTGCTGGCCCAAAAAGGCTTTTCCATGCATGCTCTCTATCCGTTGGTAGGGAAATATCTGAAAGGCGTCACTTCCAGCTCCTTGTTCGAAGCCCGTCTCGGCTATGAGGAAATGGGCAAAGAGGTCCACGCCTACGCTCCGGCGTATGTGGACTCGGAATTTGACGAGCTGATGAAGTACAGCGATCATCTTGTTTTTAACTCCTTCGACCAGTGGAGTCGCTACAAGGAGAAGGTTCAGAGCGCTCCGAAGCATATCAGCTGCGGCATCCGCGTGAATCCCGAGTATTCCGAAATCGAGATTCCGCTCTACGATCCCTGCTACAACAATTCCAGACTGGGCGTGACGCTGGATAACTTCCGGCCGGAGGAGTTGGACGGCATCGAAGGCCTGCATTTCCATACGATGTGCGAGCAGAACTCGGATACATTGGAGCGGACGATTAAGGTCGTGGACGAGAGATTCGGTCCATATTTGAAAGGCATGAAGTGGCTCAACTTCGGCGGCGGGCATCATATTACGCGTCCCGATTACGATGTGGAGACGCTTGTGCGCTGTATTCTATATATGAAGGAAAAATACAACGTCCAGATTTACCTGGAGCCGGGCGAAGCCATCGCCCTGAATACCGGATATCTGGTGGCGACAGTGCTGGACGTGGTCAAGAACGGCATGGAAATTGCCATTCTCGACACCTCGGCGGAATGTCATATGCCCGATGTGCTGGCCATGCCTTACCGGCCGAACATCATAGGTGCGGGGCAGCCGAACGAGTATGAGCATACGTACCGCCTCGGTGGACTTACCTGTCTCGCAGGGGACATTATCGGCGATTATTCCTTCAAACAGCCGCTGAAGAATGGCGACCGTCTCGTATTCCTCGACATGGCGCATTACACGATGGTCAAGAATCATATGTTCAACGGCGTCAACCTGCCTTCCATCGTGTCCTACAATGAAGAAGAAGGCATCAAGGTGATCCGCACCTTCGGCTATGAGGATTACAGCGGCCGGTTGTCGTAGATTATAGACGAAGAAATATGAAGCGCAATTAAATATCTGTGTTCGGGAGAAGGGCAGCTTGATGGCTGTCCTTTTCTTTTTTCTTGTGGGAAAATGATTATTCTCATAGGTGGAACTTTTGGTATACTGGGAACAAACCAACCAGAGGAATGAGTGTCGAGTAATGAAAAATGAAGATATGCTTGCGGTGCTGAAGGCTCTGTCTAATGAGACCCGTCTTAACATCCTTTGCTGGCTGCGGGAGCCGGAGAAAATGAATGAGAATCTCCCTAACGTCATTAAAGAAGAGTTCCCGGGCGGTGTCTGCGTGGGAAGCATTCAGGAAAAATCCGGTCTGGCGCAGTCGGTCATCTCCTCATACCTGTCATCTATGCAGAAGACCGGACTGCTGGAGTCCCGCCGCTATGGCCAATGGACCTATTACAGGCGCAATGAAGAGGCGATCGCGGCCTTTTTGGAGAGCTTTGCGGCCGGGCTGCAGGCCAAGAATAAGTAGCCCCGAAAGTTTTCTCCGTATAGCTTGCATTTCCATTTGTTAATCTATATATTTGTATTTATAGATTAATACCTTTTTCTATACAGGAGGAGAGAATAAGATGACTATATCCAAAACAGCAGCGGCTCTGTTCAAGCCTTTTGAAGGCGGCCGACTGAAGCTTGAAAATCGTATTGTCATGGCTCCGATGACCCGATCCTTTTCGCCAACAGGCGTTCCAGGTCCCGACGTGGCCGGATATTACCGCCGGAGGGCGGAAAACGGCGTCGGTCTCATCATCACCGAAGGAACAGTCATTAACCATCCGGCTGCGGCTGCTGACCACGGCGTGCCGCATTTTTACGGGGAGGAAGCTCTGGAAGGATGGGCTCGCGTCGTTCGCGAAGTTCATGAAGCCGGCGGCAAAATCGCTCCGCAGATTTGGCATACCGGAACCGCCCGCGAGCGGGAGAAATTCCCGGATTCGAATGTCGACCCGATCGGGCCGTCGGGCCTCAGCCTCACCGGCGAGCCGGTATCAGAGCCGCTGACGGTTGAAGAGATTCGCGGTCTCGTGCAGGCCTATGCCCAGGCCGCTGCGGACGCGAAGCGCGCTGGCTTTGACGCGGTGGAGATCCACGGTGCGCACGGCTACCTCATTGACCAGTTCTTCTGGGACTTTACCAACAAGCGTACGGATGAGTATGGCGGCGATCTGGTTGGCCGCACCCGATTCGCGGTGGAGATCATCGAGGCGGTGCGAGCTGCAGTCGGCCCTGACTTCCCGATTATCTTCCGTTTCTCCCAGTGGAAGCCGGTCGATTACGGCGTCAAGCTGGCAGCTAACCCGGAGGAGCTGGAGCGTTTCCTCGCGCCGCTGTCTGCGGCAGGAGTCGATATTTTCCATGCCTCTACGCGCCGCTTCTGGGAACCGGAGTTCGAGGGCTCGGACCTCAATCTGGCGGGCTGGACTCGCAAGCTGACCGGCAAGCCGGCTATTACCGTAGGCTCTATCGGTCTGGACTCCGATTTCACCAGCCTGTTCGAGGAGGGCAAGGGCGGGCAGGCTGCCGGCCTTGACAACCTGATCGAGCGTCTGGAGCACGGAGAGTTCGACCTCGTCGCCGTCGGTCGAGCACTGCTGACTGACCCCGCTTGGGCGGCCAAGATCCGCAACGATCGCATCGAAGAACTGCGGCCCTTCACGCGGGAGGATCTTGCTACGCTGAGCTGATTCAACGCCGATTGCCCCGCAGCAGTCGGCATAACTCCAAGGCCTTTTCGGATCCAGTCCGAAAGGGCCTTTTTTCAATGTACGCCCAGCATTGGCGTCATTTTAGGGTGAATAGCTCCGAACGGCGGTCGGCGAGCCTCTGTGGCGTCTTTACATTATAAGAATTCCCTGAAAAATGGCAACTATTTTCCTCCCAACGCGTTTAAAGATAGGGGTTGCTATTTTTATAGGGAACAGGAGAAATGGACTAATGAAGCATTGGGGAAAAATATTGCTGTGCGGCGCGTTGCTTCTGGGGAGCGCTCCGACGATCGCGCCCGGGACCACCTCGGCGGCGGGTGGAGTCCGCATTATACTGGACGGCTATCCGTTGCCTTTTCCGGTGGAGCCCTCAGTTATGAGTGGCACGACGATGGTGCCGTTCCGGGCCATCTCCGAAGCGATGGGCATAACTGTTCAGTGGAATCAGAGCGCGAAGAAAATTACCGCCTTCAGATTGGATAAGTCGGGGGTGAAGAAGGTTGTTCTGACGCTTGGCAGCAAGACCGCGCTGGTGAACGGCGGTTCTGTGAAGCTGGCCGTCGCCCCGCAGACGATACGCGGCACGACGATGATCCCGCTGAGCTTCTTCAGCCAGCAGTTCGGCGCGAATGTAGCGTGGAACCAGCAGGCGAAGACGGTGTCGATCACCTCGCCGAAGACGGAGATGTACACGCTCGGCTTTTACGCGATTTCCTCTTACAGCGAATATGCGCTGCTCCCGGATTTTGACGCGATGGCGTTCGGCTGGAGCCGGCTGGACAAGAACGGAGAGCTTACTACCACGGGCGCGGATCACTACTGGCCGCCGGCAGACGGCGACACTACGCCGGAATATATTGTGGAGAACTCAGGCGCCGGAGGAACAACGCCATATCTTATGGTCTATTCCGGAGACGATGGCCTGGAAGTGACCAAGAATTTGGAGGATAAGGCGCTTCAGGAGAGAACGATCGCGAATATTATGGATCTTGCCGTGCAAAAGGGCTTCAAAGGCATCGTGCTGGATCTGGAGGGTCTCGGTATGACCGGAGACAAGGCGAAGGCTGCGGCGGATTATAACGCTTTTGTGAAGAATCTGTCCGGCAAAGCGCGTGCCCAGGGGCTTAAGCTCAGCATCGCCGTTCATCCGATCAACAGTTCTTACAACGGCTACGATTACAAGACGCTCGCGTCATTGGCCGATGATTTGATTGTGATGGCTTATGCCTATGGGGACCAAAAAAGTCCCGAACCGACATCCAAAGTAGACGAGGCGATCCGGCTCGCCCTGAAGCAGACGACCAAGGACAAGCTTGTGCTGGGCGTCTCTCTCGCAAGCGAGAACGAAAGCTCCGTCAATACGAAGATCGGCCTTGCCAAGCGTTACGGCCTGAAGGGGATCGCCGTTTGGCGTCTGGGCCTGATCGGCCAGAAGGCGTGGAGTGAAATGAACAAATCGGTGGAACTGAGCGAATAAATGTAGCAAATAAAACAAATGAGGCTGACCGAAGGGATCAAAAATCACCTTCGGTCAGCCTCGTTTCGTTTACGGGTGCCGATATGAAACGAGGAAATAGGCATGAAAAACGGGTGTCAAGCCAAAAGGCATGACACCCGTATCTCATTCATCGCTAATCCAAATATTTTTCCATGGCCGCCGGATCTTTCAGAACCAACCGCTTGTTGCCGATGAGCTTGATCAGCTTCAGTTCCTCGAACCGGGCGAATTTTCGGCTGATTGTCTCCCGGGTTACACCGACATAATTGGCCATTTCTTCACGGGACAGGGGAAGCTGTATGTCCAAGCAGCCATCCCGCTGCTTACCGTATTTGACCCCCAGCTCCAGTATCATATGGGCAATCCGGATTTCCGGATCTTTGGTCGCAAGACTCTGCGCCAAATTTTCCGTATGGGCGAGACGCTGGGTAACGGCCTTCAGCAGCCGGAGCGAAATATCCGGATTCGCGTTAATAATAGTCTCCATATCGGCCCGGGTGAGCTTGCAGATAGCGGTATCCTGCAGAGCATAGGCGCTGAAGTTGCTGAGCTCCCCGCCGCCAAAAATACTGAGCTCACCAAAGAACTCGCCCGCTGTCAGGATGCGCAAAATTTGCTCTTTCCCCTGGGGGGTCATTTTTGACAATTTCACATGGCCCCGGCGGATAATAAAGAGCGTATCCGAAGGCTGCTCTTCCAGAACCAGTGCTTGTCCCTTGTCATATTTCCGGTGTTTGATCATGGCCCCAATGCGGGACAAATCCTGATCGGTGAGCGAAGCAAAGATCGGTACCTTCCGGGTGCAGGGCTCAGCGGCGTATTGGCATGAATGCTCGTTCATCTCTCATCACTCCTGTTCTCACGGTCTTGGCGCCGGTCTTTGCTTCATGCAGGCGCCGGTTTAAGCTTGAGCGCCTTCAACCGGCGCGAAATGATCTTTATCCTCGCCGCAGACGGGGCAGACCCAATCTTCGGGCAGATCTTCAAAAGCCGTTCCCGGAGCGACATCCTCGTCGGGATCGCCTACCGCCGGATCGTAAATATAACCGCAAGGCTCGCAGATGTATTTTTTCATCATACTCATCTCCTGAATGTAATTTGGGTTAGGCGCTGCATGTCTTCCCGCTCAGCCGGGACTTCACTTCGTCCATGACTGAGGCTATATCCATAACGTCAAGGTTGATGCCTTCAAGCCCGATTTTCCGCTCGACGGCTTCCTTGTAAACGAGGGAGGCGGCTGCGCCTTCCCAGGAAACGGCGCCGATCATTGTGTTCCCTTTCACAAAAATTGCCGTGTAGACTCCGTTTTGTTCGCCGGACAGCATGAGGGCGCACTGCCCTTCATCAACTGTTCCGATGGAGAACAGCGAGATGCCGAAGGCGTTAAACAGAGTGACGGGCACCGCTTTGACGTAGACTTCAGCGTCTTCGGCCGCCATATTGCTTCCCGCCGTGCGTCCCTGTTCGAGTGCTCCGCCCCACAGCCCCTCCACATGGCCGTCCAACTCGGCTGCGTCTCCGGCGGCAAATATGCCGGGAACGCTGGTCTCCAGGCGGTCGTTCACAACGATGCCGGACCGGACCTGAATAGCCGTATCATTGACGATAGACGTATTCGGCAGGATGCCGATCGAATAGACGACATGATCGCAGGGAATCCGGGAGCCGTCGTCCAGTCTGATTCCCTGAGCTGACTCGGTTCCCTCGATAGCGGCAACGCCGGAATGCAGGCGGACCGTGACGCCGGAGCGTTCCAGCTGCGACCGGAGGAGCTCCGAGGAATGGCGGTCCAGCTGACGGCCCATCAGCCGTGGGCCGGCTTCGATGACGGTTACGGCGTAACCGGCTTCACACAGCGCCCATGCCGTTTCTAGCCCCTGAACGCCTCCGCCGATTACGGCGACGCGGCTGCCGCTTGCAAGGCCGGACTTGAGCGCATCGGCATCCTTCATCTCCCGGATCGTATGAACTCCGCGGAGTTCGGCTCCGGGAACGGGGAGTGCGCGGTTCCGGGCTCCCATGCATAGGAGCAGCTTGCGATAATCCCATGTTCTCCCGTCCTCGGTTTCGACCTGACGGAGATCCGGACGAAGAGATACGACGCGTGTGGAAGTGTGCACGGTTATCCGGTTGGCGAGATACCATTTTTCTTTTTTAATGAGCGCCTTTTCACTGTGGAGGTCGGTGAACAGACCCTTGGTCAGCTTGATCCGGTTGTAAGGAAGATGGTTCTCTGCGCCGAGAATGATGATTTCCGCTTCATCGTCCCGGTCCCGGATTGCCTTTGCCGCATGAACGGCAGCTACTCCGCCGCCAATAATGACATATGGCTTTGTCATGAACGCATTCTCCTTCCTAAAATGAGCTCAGCAGCAGGTCTGAAACGAATTCCGCCGCATGTCTGATTTTTTGTTCTTTCTCGGGTTCTTTGGGAGAGAAACGGACTCTTACCGGAAATTCAACATGGATCATCCCGGTCGTCTTGATGACTCCCGAAGTGCTCTGCACGTTCATGTTGGTCCCGTTCAAATAATCCTGGATTACCTCAATCGCTTCCCCGCTCCATCCGTAGGAGCCAAAGGCGGCTGCCAGCTTGCCTTCAAGGTTCATTGTCTGCATCTGCTCCAAAATCGGTTCCAGATTTCCGATCATATCCGCATATCGGGTGGAGCTGCCAACGAAGACGGCATCGGCTGCTGTGATGCTTGCCAGAATATCCGCCGCATCCGCTTTGTCGGCATCCCAGACCGCTGTCTCGATTCCGTTCTCCTGAAGGGAATCCTGCAGAATTTTAGCCATTTTCCGTGTATTGTTCTTGATGGTGGTATAGACGATGGCGGCCTTTTTCCCTTGAGTCGTTTCACGGCTCAATTCGGCGTACAGGTCGATAAATTTGCGCACATCCTGACGAATGACGAATCCGTGGGAGGGAGCGATCATTTCGATCTCAAGGTCCTTGACCGCTTCGATCAGCGTTCTTACATATCTGCGGTGCGGATGGATAATGGCGCTGTAATAGCCCTTGAAATCTTCGGTTATATCAAAGCCGGCTTCGTCGGCAAAAAGGCGCTTAGCCGCGACATGCGTGCTGAAAATATCGCAAGGGAACAAGATCTTATCTTCGGCGCAGTAAGTGATCATCGTTTCCGCGGTGTGAAGGTAAGGCGTTTCTTTAAACAGCAGCGTCTTGCCGCCGATGTCCAGCGTGTCTCCGTCTTTGACAACAAGGAAGTTCCGGTTGTGAAGCTTGTACATTTCCTGCAGCTCCGGAACGGCGATTTCCGTGCAGACGATAACGGCATTGACGGCTTTTCCCGCGAGCGCGGCCAGCCCGCCGGAGTGGTCGGGTTCGGTATGGTTGATCACAATGTAATGAATGTCGAGCGGATCGATCATTTCAGCCAGGTGTTCCGCATATTCCCGTCCGAACTCCATATCGACGGTATCGATGACGGTCGGCTTGCCCGTTTTTAACAAATAGGAATTGTAGGTGGTGCCCTTTGTCAGCACGAGACGGTGGAACGGAACTTCACGGTCGTCTATTTTTCCGACCCAGTAAGTGTTGTCGGCAATCTTGAGATTTGCAATCATATGATATGACCTCCTGTAGGTTGATTGGTTGACCAGCAAATTCATTGTATACGGGCAGCCGTTCAAAAAAGAGGATTTGAATCAAATTTTGAAAGTTTCAGGATGCGGCAAGATATTTCTTTCATAGTTTTACTATACATGACCGGTATTTGGAGGTAGTGCGTCCGATCACGATAAAAGTCACATATTCCGGAAGCGTAAACCGCTATAATCACTTAGGTTCAAGCATCGGGCGAAGCCCACAAATACTTCTTGGGAGGACCTAAGAGCATGACTTACAAATCACTGGAGCTTGTCAAACCGCAAACTTGGGAGCTGGAGGGGCTGGAAATCGGCGTTACGTCGAACTGCAACTTCCGCTGCGACTACTGCTGCGCATATAAACGGAACGACGGGCAGGGCCTTGAGGGGAAAGAGATTATCCGAATTCTTGAAGAGCTTCCTTCTTTAAAAAGAGTCCGCCTTTCCGGCGGTGAAGTAACGCTGAAGTTCGACGATTGTCTGGAGGTAGTCGCCTACTGCGCATCAAGAGGAATCCAGACGCAGCTTAATTCCAACGGCAGTCTGCTGAGCGCGGCGAGAATTGACAAGCTTGCCCTCGCGGGACTGACGACCATACATATTTCATTTAATTTCACCTCGGCAGAGGAGTTCTCGCGGTATTACAACATCCATCCTAACGTGTACAAAAAAATCAGGGAGAACATCTCGCTGTTCGCGAAGACGGAAGTGGACACGGTGCTGGAAACGCTGCTGTTCAGCGAGACCGAGAATCGTATGCGGGAAATCAGCGAGCATGTCTACTCCATGGGCGTCCGCACGCACGAAATTCAGAACAGTATCGTTATGGACCACAGCGGCTGGAAATCGATTGCGGCCCGGGAGGCGCTTAAACAAGCAGTCAACGATCTGATCGCCCACAAAAAAGAGGATACCGTGCTGTACTTCACCTGCATGGACCGGTTCATGGAAGCGCTCGGGTTCCGGGAGCAGCCCGGCGTTTATTTTCCGCACTGCATTGAGGGCAAGACCCAGCTGCATCTGCACGGCAACGGCGATATACTGATCTCCGAATTATGCCATCCGGTCGTTATCGGAAATATTTACAAAGGAACTTCACTCAAAGATATTTATAAGCCGATGCCGGTGGAATTGGAACGCTTTCTGGACCGCCAGCCTTGCCCCGCGCTGGATGCGCTGTTTCCGCAGGGGATTTAGCGTATAAGGCAAGCGCTGTTTCCGCAGGGAGTTTGGGGTAGAAGTCAGCCGCTGCTGTTCGTCTCCCGCCAAAGGATGCGACAGCGCGGATCTCCGTCGCCGGGGCCAATCTTCAGCAGATTAAGGCATATCTCAATCACAGCCTTCGCATTGAGGTGAACGGCTCCGCTCGTCCGAGAGCAAGGAGCCCCGCAGTATCTGCCCCTCGATTTCCCGGTTCCTCACGATGCCGTTATTACGATTTCTTCGGATTCCGTTCTTGGAGGAGTACGGCAGTCGAAGCTCACGTATTATACAAAAGAAACGTTGGATACGATGGGAATGGTCTATTCGGAGTACGTTCGAATCAAGAGCCTCGGCGAAGGAACGCAGAGCGTGACTTCGAGCTCGATTTCAATAAAGGGACGGCTCGGAGGAACCAGCCCTTTGACCATTAAAGGGGCGGCGTCTAAGACGAAAAAAGGATATAACGAATTTACGGTCAGTTGGTCGGAAAGCTGACACTCTGCCAATCGGCAGCCGATATAGGACAGGCCGTCAGGGCCGTTTCCCAAGCGCAGCAGCGCATCGGGGGACGGCCCTGACGGCGTTTTGCAAGGGGCGATCCGTCTCAAGATGGCCGTCTCAATATGTGAAAGGATTGTTTGGCATTCGGCGTAATCCTGCTCTGAACTTCCGGCACGCCTGTAAGAGGCTGGGTTTTTACGTTTCATCAAGCATAAATCTGTTATGATTTGGGTATGAGAAGCCGGGCAAGCTCAACATGATTTCTTCCATATAGGAACAAGAGCAACTATTGCTCGCAGGTTCAGGCATTATTCCCGAATATTTTATAAAGACGAAGCAGAAAATAATGAATTTTATGAGGAAGAGGGTCTGCTATGATTGCAATGTAAGGGCATTCAATAACAGAAAGGGGAGGACAGTATTGAAAAAGAAAACAAAATTGGCTATAAGCGCAATGCTCATTACCGGTCTGTTGGCCGGATGTGGAAATAGCGGAGGAGGCAACAGCTCGGCGGAGGGGAATTCTTCCGGAACAAAAAGCGAGAAGGTAACGCTTACCTTCTGGAGAAACTCCGGCAACGATTCCGAGAACTCGGCGTACGATAAATTGGTGGCATCCTTTAATGAGAGTCATCCTGACATCAAAGTGGAGATGAGCCCGATCCCGTATGCGGATTACGATACAAAGCTCAGAACGTCCATCGCTTCGGGCAACCCGCCGGATATTATGGCGATCGATGCGCCGAACATGGCTTCCTATGCGCAGGCGGGCGCTCTGCAGCCGCTGACGGAATACTTTAAAAAGGATGGCAATCTGGAAGATATTCCGGAGTCCACCATCAAAACGTATACTTACAAGAACGAGATTTACATGGCGCCGCTGACCGAATCATCGATCGCCTTGTTCTATAACAAGAAGATGTTCGAAGCAAAGGGCATTCCGCTTCCTTCCAAAAATCCGGATGAGCCGATCACCTGGGATCAAGTACTTGAAGCGGCTCAAAAGCTGAACGATCCGGATGGCGGTGTCTACGGCATCGACCCTGCTCAAGGCTTCGGCAACGCGGGCGGAACGGCTTACTTCAAATACCCGATCATCTGGCAATTCGGCGGCGAGATCATGAGCCCGGACGGAACGACCTCCAAAGGCTATCTGGATAAGCCGGAAACGAAAAAAGCGCTGCAATTCTTCTCGGATCTGTATAACAAGTCCAAGGTATCCTCACTGGAATACCCGCCGGATCCGTTCCCTAACAATCAGCTTGCTATGACAATCGACGGCTCTTGGTCGCTGGGCAACTATGCCGAGAAGTTCCCGAACTTCAAGCTGGGCGTCGATTACGACATCGCCCCGCTGCCTAAAGAAACGCAGCAGGCCGTTGCGAACGGAAGCTGGTCGCTGGCCGTCTCCGCGAAGAGCAAGAACCCCGAGGCCGCTTGGCAGTTCGTCAACTATGTAACGGGAGCGGAAGGATCGAAGACTTATTGCTCGATTACCAAAGACATTCCGGCCCGCTATTCGGTAGCCAAGCAATTCCCGGAATTGAACGAATATCCGAAGAACATCTTTGTCGTGCAGAACCAAAAATACGGCAGACCGCGTCCGATTACACCGATCTTCCCGCAAATGTCTGAAGCAGTTAACAAGATGATTGAGGAAGTGACGATCAGCGGACGAAACGTCGACGCCGCCGTCGCCGATGCCATTACTAAGATCGACAAGGCTTACGCCGATCTGCCGCAAAAATAAACGCCTTCCCGGGATAAACGGGAGAGCAGTGAATACGATTGAAGAGAGGCGTCCGGATATCCGGCCGTCTCTTTTCGGACTTCGGAACGGAAAGAAGATGAAGCACATTTCTTTTTGGGTAAAAAGCGTCTATACTGATTAAAGTTTGCTGGCCCTAAAGCGCGAAACCGGGCCTTAGACAGGAGCTGTAACAACATGCCGTACTCGCTGCGAAGCCGATTGATGCTGTCTTTTTCCATACTGCTGATTATTCCTTTTACTGCGGTCGTTTTCATTCTGAGTAAGGAGTCCGAGAAGCAGATCCAATCTTCCATCGAGACCTCAACCCTTCAGACGATCGACCAGTTCGCTGCCCATGCCGATACGCTGCTCTTGCAGATCGAAGACACGGGCAAGCAGGTGCTCAGCAGCACGTTCACCCAGCAATGGATTACAACCCGATTAAACAGGGGCAGTTCAACCGGGGAACGATATTTGGCGATGCAGCAGCTGCGGAATTTTTTCTCCTCCTATGCTATCAACAATTCCAACATCATCTCCATTTCCGCGTTCAGGGAAGACGGCGGGGGAATCTGGACGCAGGATACAAGCTATAAGGACAGCGAGTGGTATAAGCAGTACATGCATCTGAATGTCCGCTGGACCAGGGCCCATAAAGATCCCGATCAGAGCGATGAAAGCATGCGCGGGAGAGAAGTGAACAGCCTTGTCATTCCCCTCGTTCAGCTTCAGTCGCTAAGCAACATCGGACTTCTCAAGATCAACTACCCGACCAGCCTGCTGCGCGGAGACATTGACAAGATCAGGTTCGGCAGCAGCGGAAGAGCTTTTTTGCTGACCGAGGAAGGAACCAGCGTGCTTGACCAGAACCTGGGGAGCAGCAAGCAGGTTGTCAGTGAGGGATTGGCTTATGTGAAGGCGCATTCGGCCGGACTAATCAGCGGAATCATTCCGCTGCGCCAGAAGGATAGGGATTATCTGCTGTTCTACCGCAAGCTGCCGGCGCAGAACTGGATTATTATCGGCGAAGTGCCCGAAGCCGAGCTGTATGCGAAGATCACCGATATCAAGCAGACACTGCTGCTGGGAAGCCTTGGTCTGCTGCTGATCGTTATCGCGGTCGCTCTGTGGCTGTCTATCGGGATTACGAGGCCGCTGAGCGCCATGGCGCGGGCGATGAGGCATGTCAAGCACGGGCGGTTTGATCTTGCACTGCAGCATATGCCCAAAGCCGGGAAACGGCAGAGCGAAGTGAATTATGTCGCCAGCGTATTCGAGCAGATGACCCACCGGCTGAAATATTTGATCGAGACCGAATTCGAGACGGATCTGCGGCGCAAAAATGCCGAATACAAGGCGCTGCTGCTGCAGATTAATCCGCATTTTTATTACAATACGCTGGAAATTATAGGCGGACTGGCGGCGATGAAGCGGGAGGATTTGGTCATGGACGCGACGGAAGCGCTCGCCAAGATGATGAGATATTCGCTCAGGTTGGACAGCGATCTAGTGAAGGTCAGCGAGGAAATGGGCTATATCCGCGATTATTTGTTCATTTTGCAGCTGCGTCATCAAGACAGTCTTACCGTCTCCATCGACTGCGATCCGCAGACCGAGTCACTAAATATTGCGAAGTTCATTTTACAGCCGCTGGTGGAGAATGCGGTGAAATACAGTCTGGAAAAAGGAAACACCGCCGAAATTACGCTTACCTCCGAGCTGCGGGACAACTTGCTGTGGCTGACGGTCAAGGATAACGGAATCGGTATGTCGGAGGAACTGATCCGCAGCGTGCTTGCGGATACGGAGCTGAGGAGCGGGGTCGGCATATTGAACGATAAAGGAAACAGCATCGGTCTGCGAAATGTGCTCTCCCGCTGCCGTCTATATTATGGCGATCTGTTCGAAGCGAATTTGAAGTCCGAATTGGATGTAGGTACTTCCATTACGCTGAAGCTGCCGCCGGTAAGGAGCTGAATGCGATGTATACAATTATGCTGGTCGATGACGAAAAGGGCATCCGTGACAGCATCAAAGCCAAGATTAACTGGGAGGAAGCCGGTTTTCGGATTGCATATGAGGCATCCGGCGGCGGAGAAGCGCTGCAGCTGCTGGAAGAGGGGCCGCTGCCCCATCTTCTCATCTCCGATATCCGAATGCCGAAAATGAACGGCATTGAGCTCATCACGATCTGCAAGGAACGCTATCCGGGACTTCGTACGGCTGTGCTGTCGGGTTATTCGGACTTCGAATATTTGAAAGCGGCTATCCAGTTGGGCGTTAAAGACTATCTGCTGAAGCCCGTCGCGCGCGGCGAACTGACCGAAATGCTAGGCAGAATCGCCGCCGATATTCGCGCGGAGCAGGAAAGGCTTCGCGATTCGGAGCTGGAGCGTCATCAGAAGAATGAGCAGCTTCAGATGCTGCAGGAGCATTACTTATTGCAGCTTGTCAAAGACGAATGGTACAGTCTTTCCGCCGTGAAGGAACGGCTGCAGCAGCTGCAGCTCGCCCCTCTGGCCGCGGACGGCTTTAAAGCCCGCTTCGCCGCGGTGGAGATGCGGATTCCGCCGGACAGGCTGGGCGTTACCCGGGAACGCAGGGACCTGATGAATCTTGCCTTCCAAATGCTGTGCAGGGAGACGGCTTCGCGCCGGGAAGGCATTTATCCGTTCCCGGAAATCGCCCACTCTTCGATGATGTATTTTCTAATCGTGATGAGGGACGGGGTGCCGGAGAACAGCGCGGAGAACTTCGTCGCCGAATTAAAACGGAATATCGCCGAATATCTGAATGTGGACAGTGTGGCGGGAATCGGGGAGAAGGCGGAGGGTTGGGATGCCTTGAAGAACGGCTATGCCTCCTGTATGCTGGCCTGGAGCCGGAGCACCGTGCATGAACAAAAAGACAGCGGACAGAGCGGGCTGCTGGAGCTGACGAACGCTTTTACGCCCGAGACGGAGCGCAAGCTGGTGCAGGCTATCGAGAACCTCGATATGCCGGCGTTCCGAAGACAACTGCAAGCCGTCTTTTCCGCCGACCGGGATACTCCAGTATTCGCCTTCACCTTTCTGGCGCTCCGGCTGCTGCTGCTGTTCAGTTCGGTGGCGAAGAAGTTCGAATTGGGCGACTCTTCGCTGCAAAAGCATTTATGGAACTGCCAGATGACCATATCGGATTATCAATCCAGGAAAGGCATAATGGGGCAGATCGACGAGCTGGCCGGCCTTGTAATGGAAGAGGTCAAGAAGACACGTTTTTCCAGCGGCCAGCATATCGTGGAGGCGGTCCGTCAATATGTGGAGGAGAACTTCTGTTACGAGCTGAATCTATCCTCTTTGGCGGATATGTTCCACTTGAACGAGACGTATCTGTCGGGCCTGTTCAAGCAGCATGTGGGAGTCACCTTCAGCGATTATGTCACGGGTCTGCGCATCGCAAAAGCCCAGCAGCTCCTGAAAGAGAACGAGCTGAAGCTGACCGATATCGCGATGCTTGTCGGCTATTCCAGCTCCAGTTATTTCAGCACCGTCTTCAAGAAGGCGTGCGGCAAAAGCCCGAAGGAATACAGGGAAGAGTATTTGCAGAACGCGCGGTGACGCATTATTCGAGCAGCCGCGGCATCAACTGCCGTCATTTAAACCAAGAGCCGTACCCTAAGCGGATGAACCGCCGGGTGCGGTTTTTTGCTGTCTGAAGCGGGTCAAGAAATTGCAAGTCAATATCCGATGATATTGAAATTTTTAAGCCGGCCGGTCGTCTACAATGAAATCACAAGGGAAGAATCTTATATTTTGAACCCAAGGATAGGAGTAGACGGCATGAGCGGAAAAACAAAAAAGCTGTTATGCCTGATGGCTCTGGCGCTGGTTATGGCAGTATCGGGCTGCGACAAGGGAGGTCCGTCCAAGGGCGGAGAGGCGGAAGGAGAAAGTACGCCAAATGAAGTGACGCCGGCGCCTTTCACCTTCAGCAAGGACCCGAATTATTACACCGAGCTGTATCGGCCGCAATATCATTTGTCCCCTGAAACGGGCAATATGAGCGACCCGAACGGGATGGTCTTTTTCGAGGGGGAGTATCACCAGTTCTATCAGAACAGCGGACAGTGGGGGCATGCGGTCAGCACGGATCTCATTCATTGGCAGCATCTGCCGGTGGCGCTGCTACGCGATTCGCTTGGAGAGATTTGGTCGGGCAGCGCGGTGGTGGATTGGAACGATACTAGCGGTTTTTTTGACGGTAAGCCGGGCCTGGTCGCGATATTCACGCATTTCAAGGGCGGCCAGCAGTCGCAGAGTATCGCCTACAGCGCCGACAAAGGGCGGACGTGGACCAAGTATGAAGGGAATCCCGTCATCCCAAATCCCGGACTTAAGGATTTCAGGGACCCCAAGGTGTTCTGGTATGAACCGTCCAAATCGTGGACGATGGTCGTCTCCGTGGATAACAAAGTCAGGTTCTATTCCTCGCCCGATCTGAAAAAGTGGGGAATGACCAGCGAATTCGGTGCGGATCAAGGTTCTCACGCCGCGGTCTGGGAATGTCCGGACCTGTTCCAGCTTCCGGTTGAAGGCACGAAGGAGAAGAAGTGGGTGCTGGCCGTGAGCATCGGCAACAATGCGGCTACCAAAGGCTCCACCGCACAGTATTTCGTCGGATCTTTCGACGGCAAGACCTTCACGAATGAAAATGATCCTTCCAAGGTGCTCTGGACCGATTACGGAAAGGATTTTTACGCCGCCGTCTCTTATTCCGACATTCCCGAAAGCGACGGCCGGAGAATTTATACAGGCTGGATGTCCAATTGGCGCTATCCCTTTAATATGCCGACGGACCCCTGGAAGGGCAATATGTCCGTGCCTCGCGTGCTGACGCTCAAAGAAGTTCCGGGAGAAGGCTTAAGGCTTGCGCAGCAGCCAGTCAAGGAACTGGAAGCTCTGCGCGGCAAGCCGGTGGAGATACCGGCACAGGAGCTGAAGCCGGGCTTAAACCCCTTCTCCTCGCTGCTGGGCACATCCTATGAGTTGGATACGGCTTTAAATGTGGGAGACGGGGCGGAATTCAGAATTAAGGTAAGAAAAGGAAGCGGCCAGGAGACGGTCATTTCTTACAACGCCGCATCTTCTACCTTAACGGTCGATCGAACCAAATCGGGCGATAGTTCGTTCGAGCCGGGTTTTGCCGAGAAGGTGGAAGCGCCGCTGAAGCCGGAGAACGGGACCGTCAAGCTGCGCCTCTACGTGGATGAATCCACGCTGGAAGTGTTCTCGGGAGATGGAACCACGGTAATCTCCAGCATTATTTTCCCGAGCGCCACGAGCAGCGGCCTGGAGCTGGTTCTCTCCAAAGGCAGCGTTAAGCTGGAAAGCGCAACGCTCTATCCGATGAAGTCCGTTTGGCGGGACGAAGCGCCGGATGGAATAACCCCGCTGAGGGTCGTGCTGAACAAGAGCAGCCTGGATGTGCCGGTCGGAGGCAGCGCGCAGGCGATGGCGGGTGTGCTCCCGTATACCGCGCCGCAGAAGCTGGTCTGGGAATCGTCCGACGAGACGGTCGCAAAGGTTGTGAGTGACGGAGGAACGTCAGCCGTCATCAAGGGAGTCAAGGAGGGTCAGGCGGAAATCAAGGCGCGAACGCCGGACGGCAAAGTCTTCTCCGTGCTCAGCGCGTTCGTTTACAAGCCGTAGCCTGCCCATGAAAATGACTTTAGTCAATAAAAATATCCGCCGCACGGGAGCTTCCTTGCAAGCCTGGGGCTGCGTCCCGGAGCGGCGGAAGGATTGGAGATGAGGTAACATATGGCAAGCACCGCAACAACCGGTAAACCCGCGGCAAATACCTTACCGAAAAAGAACCGTGGTTCCTTTTTGAGAGGCGAAGAGATGACGGCATGGTGGTTTGTGCTTCCTTCGTTCGCTCTCCTGCTTATCTTTGTCTTCTATCCGATGCTGCAGGCGTTCATTATCAGCTTTCAAAATTATAATCTGGTCGGCGGCACCAAAAGCTTTGTCGGACTGGACAACTACAAATCGCTGATGACGGATCATTCTTTCCTTGCCAGCCTCGGGCATTCGTTCTATTTTGCAATCATCGTCATCCCGATACAGACATGCATTTCGCTCGGTATGGCGCTGCTGATTCAGAAAAAGGTGGTCGCGACCGGACTGTTCCGGACGCTCTACTTCATTCCGGTCGTCATTTCGACGGCGGTGGCCGCGACGGTCTTCAAGCTGATTTACAACAAGGAATATGGCCTGCTGAATAATTTCCTCGAGCTCTTGCATTTGCCGACTACGAACTTCCTGTCCAATCCGGACACGGCGATGAACGGCGTCATTATGCTCGGCATGTGGAAAGCCGTCGGATTTTTCATGATCATTTTTCTCGCGGGGCTGAACAATATTCCCCAGGATTTATACGAAGCGGCTAAAGTCGACGGCGCAAGCAAAATCCAGCAGTTCTTCCGGATTACGCTTCCTATGCTTAACCGCACCACGGCTTTTGTTGTCATCATCACGACGATTGACGCCATCAAGATTTCCGGTCTGGTGTTCGTTCTTACCAACGGGGGGCCCAATGGAGCGACCGAAACCGCAGTCTTCTATATTTATCAAATGGCATTCAAGCAAATGCAAATGGGATACGGAACGGCGGCGGCGTTTATTCTGTTCGCGATCGTGCTCGCCATTTCGCTTGTGCAGATGAGACTGTTCCGGAATCAGGATTACTAGGAGGGAAAGCTATGAACCGTTTTGCAAGCTTTGCTAAATATACAATCATGATCATCATCGCCATCGTGTCCATCATTCCGATTATCTGGATGATCACAGGGGCGTCCCGTCCATATGCAGAATTGTTCAAATACTCGAACAGCTTCAATATCCATTTGTTCGTGCCGGTGCAGCCGACTCTGCAGAACTTCAAAGATGTCATCTTTAACGAGCGGAATCCGTTCCTCACGTATATCGGCAACACGCTGTTCGTCGCTTCCATTGTCACGGTGCTCGTGCTGCTGATCAACTCCATGGCCGCGTTCGCATTTGCCAAGCTGCGCTTCCGGGGCAAGGCGATCGTATTCGCCCTGTTCATGTCCGCCATGATTATTCCCGGAGAAGTGACATTGGTTCCCAACTATTTGCTCATGCACAATTTCGGCTGGCTTGATTCGTACAAATCGCTGATTATTCCTTCGATGCTGTCCGTGTTCGGCATTTTCCTGCTCCGGCAGTTCTTCGCCGAGGTTCCGGATGAAATTCTGGAGGCGGCCAAAATCGACGGCGCAACCATGCCGCGCACCTTTGCCCGGATTGTACTACCCGCGGCCGTGCCTCCGATGATCACGCTGGGTCTAATGACCTTTCTCGGCAACTGGGACTCCTATTTGTGGCCGCTGATCGTCATCAACGACGACAAGAAGCAGATGATCCAGGTCGCCATTGCCGCATTCTCTTCTGCGGAGGGTACGGACTGGTCGAAGATTCTGGCGGCGAGCACAATTTCAACCGTTCCCATTCTAGTTCTGTTCCTGTTCCTCCAGCGTTATTACATTCAGGGGATTACCATGTCGGGTGTAAAAGGCTGACGGGATGTCAAAAATGTGCAAGACTGAGGGCTGCCAAGGCATATCCTCGTTGCAATATAGCAAGACCGCGGCGGCGAACGCCCGGTCTTGTTCATTTGGGTTAAAGGAGCGAATGTATGAGAAGAACCAAAGGTAAATGGGCCGCATTTTTGTTAGCGCTTGCATTAGGGGTGTCCGGTCTGTATGCTTCTTCGACCGCCCATGCGGCAGGGTTAGCCGGCAACACTCCCGGGTATTTGCCTGTATCGGGAACGTGGACGCAGGATGCAGGCGGGCTGCGCGGAGTCAGCCCGGGAGCGGACAACGCCTTTAATATGTCGACGGCGGCGGTGGGCGCGAACTTTATATACGATGCCGACGTGAAAGTGGACGCTTCTTCACCGTACGGCGTGGCTTCGCTAGTTTTCCGGGCGAGCGCGGACGGTTCCAAAGGTTATGTCGTCAGCCTGGACCCGAACATGGACCGCATCCGTCTGTTCGATTATGCAACGGGAACGGATGTGGCGACACCTTTTTCCAAAACGATGAGCGAGGGCAATTCCTATCATCTTAAGGTGGCTGCCGATGGAAGCTCGCTAAAAGTTTACGCAGACGGTACACAGGCCTTTTCTGTAAGCGACTCCAAATATAGCTCGGGGCTTACTGGTTTTCATGTCTATAACGGCACTGGGTATTTCCAGAACGTGTTCGTGAATGTGCTAAATACGAATGTGACGGGCTGGAACACTTCAGGGACATGGGATCTTACTTCGCAAGGCTGGAAGGGGACGGCTGCTGCCAATCAGAATATTGCGGCCATCTCTTCGACAAGCTCGGATAATTTCACCTATGAATCGGATGTGCTGATTAACGATCCGTATGCCCTGGGCACACTGCTGTTCCGCTCGAATGCGGACGGATCGCAGGCTTACGGACTGCAAATCGATCCGAACCTGGACCGCATCCGGCTGTACAAGACGGCGGGAGACGTCACTCTGGCGCAGACGACTACGCAGATCTCCACCGGCAAAGTCTATCATGTCCGGATCAAGGCGCAAGGCTCCTCAATCAAGGTCTACTGGCAGAGTGATTTCATAAGCTCCAGCGGTTATAACCCGCTGCTTACGGCTACGGATGCTTCGTACACGCAGGGATTTACCGGTTTGGGCGTCTTTAACGGCTCGGCTGTTTTTCAAAATATTATGATCAGCGCCCTGAACACAAACCTGGAAGGATGGACGGCGCCAAGCGGAAGCTGGACCCCGCAGCTCGGCGGCTTGAAGGGTACAAGCGCCGCAAGCTCGGACGCTTATAATGTGGCAGCGGCGGGAATGTCCGATTTTATTCTGGAGGGCGATCTTTCCGTCGATGCCGGAACGCCGCTTGGTACGGCGGGCCTTGTCTTCCGCGCTGCCTCCGCGTCAACCGGAGGTTATGTACTGAATATCGATCCCAATCTGGACCGTGTCCGCCTGTTCAACCGCAGCGGGGGAAGCACTGTCGCTACGGCCAACATGAGCATCGATACCGGTCGGGTATATCATATTGAAATTTCGGTAAGCGGTTCTAATATTAAGGTTTATGTTGATGGCACGGCGTCTCCGGTCATCTCGGCGACCGACACGGCCTATACATCCGGACAAATTGGACTGAACACGTTCAATGGCACCGCCTATTTCCAGAACGTCTATGCCACGGATCTGAGCCAATACTACAACGAGACATACCGTCCGCAGTACCATTTTACCGAAGCGAGAAACCGGGCAAGCGACCCGAACGGCTTGGTCTACTATCAGGGAGAATATCATTTGTTTCATCAGCAGGACGGGCAGTGGGCCCACGCGGTGAGCACTGATCTGGTAAACTGGAAGCGCCTTCCCATCGCCATTCCGTGGAACGACGCTGGGAATGCCTGGTCGGGCGGGGCCGTGGCGGATCTCAATAACACCTCCGGTCTGTTCCCGGGCGGCTCCGGTCTGATAGCTTACTATACTTCATTCAATCCGGACAAGCCGAATGGCAACCAAAAGATCAGCATCGCATACAGCAGCGACAAAGGACGCACCTGGACCGATTACGCAGGCAACCCCGCGGTGCAGAATCCCGGCGGAGCCGACGGCGGCTGGGACTTCCGCGACCCTAAGGTAGTCTGGGATGCGGATCACTCGAAATGGGTCATGGTCGTCTCGGGCGGAGACCATATCCGCTTCTACACATCGACCAATCTCTTGAACTGGACGTTTGCCAGCGCATTCGGGTATGGAGCGTATCTGCATGGCGGCGTATTGGAATGTCCGGATCTGTTCCAACTGCCTGTCGACGGCAGCTCGTCGAACAAGAAGTGGGTGCTGATGCTCAGCACCGGCGCAGTCGCCGCCACACAGGGCTCGGCAATGGAATATTTCGTCGGCAGCTTTGACGGCACGACATTTACCAGCGACAATCCCGCCGCGACCGTGCTGCGGAGCGAGAAGGGCAAGGATATGTATGCGGCGATGACGTTTGACGGGATTCCCGCCGCTGACGGGCGCCGGATTTCCATCGGCTGGATGTCGAACTGGGACTATCCTTTCAGCTTTCCGACTTCGCCCTGGAACGGGCAGATGTCCATCCCGCGCGAGCTGAAGCTGACCGACATCGCCGGAACCGGCGTCCGGATGACGGAGACGCCAGTTGCCGAACTAAACGCGCTCCGGGGCACGGCAACCTCGCTTAGCGACGTTACCGTCACCCCTTCGAGCGCCAATCCGCTCGCTGCGGTCTCGGGCACGGCCTATGAGATCGAAGCGGTGCTCGAGCTGCCGGCCGGCAGCACGGCATCCGAATTCGGCTTCCGCCTGCGGGAGGGAGGCAGCCAGAAGACGGTCGTAGGCTACAAGACCGGCACCTCGGAAATGTTCGTGGACCGCACTTCCGCAGGAGCAGACGGATTCACGGCGGGCTTCCATCCCGTACAGAGCACGGTTCTTCCGCTGGAGAGCAATAGGGTCAAGATGCATATTTACGTCGATCAATCCTCCGTCGAGGCATTCGGTAACGAGGGCAAAGCGGTCTTCTCCGATATGATTTTTCCCGGTTCGGCGAGCACCGGACTGAGTTTTTATACAACCGGCGGCAATGTAAAAATCGTCTCGCTCAATTATTATCAGGTTGGCAACGTCTGGCGTTCCGAGCCCGCCTCCGGTTCAACGCCTCAAAAGGTCGTCATGGACCAAACACGCGTTCAACTGGCCGCAGGCTCCGTCTACCGGCTGTACGCGGATGTGCTTCCGCGCTCGGCAACCAATAAAACGCTGGTGTGGAGTTCAAGCAATCCGGCGGTGGCGTCGGTATCCCAGGCCGATTCCGTCAGCGCGGACGTCACGGCGGTTGCACAGGGCAGGGCTGTCATTACAGCGACGACGCAGGACGGAGGTATTGTCGGAACCGCAGTCGTTGAAGTCGGCTCATTCACGACGAACTTGACTGGCTGGAACAGCCTGCCGGTAGATGCTTGGACGGCGAGCGGCGACGGAATTTCCGGCACGTTCGACAAAGACAGCAATTACATGTCCGGCACCACCGCCTCCGATTTCACTTACGAGGCCGATGTCAAGCTGGACCGGTCCGGAGGAGCGGGCTCCATAATCTTCCGCGCCACAGCCGACGGCTCAAGCGGTTATTTTTTCAATATCGATCCCAATATCAGAGCGCTGAGATTGTTCTATAAACTGAATGGCAGCTTCTCCGATACTCAGGTGCTCGCCAATATTCCGGCAACCCTTACTTCCGGCACGGCGTATCATGTTAAAATCGTGACCTCCGGGTCGAATATCAAGGTGTACTTCGACGGCGCGTCCACTCCGGTCATCGATGTTAACGACTCCACGTTCACCAGCGGGTATTTAGGCCTGAATGTATTTGGAGGTACAGCCAGCTACCAAAATGCAATTAAAAATTAGACCTGAAAAAAGCGGTTCCCTAAAAATCCGTCGGACGAATTATATTCGTTTCGGCGGATTTTTTGCTGTATATGGGCTTTATCTTATTTCAGCGTGCCATTTTTGGACGTTTACATTAGAATCCATGAATTTTGACAATATCCCTGTTCACTTTTTATAATGTTTTTCCGATAAGAATCAATATTACAATTTGTACATCGAGCGTATTTCGACAGAAGTAACGACCGTGTTGAAAGGGTGTTAGAGAAAAATGAAGATTCGTTCCAAGCTTTCACTTATGGTTCTTGCTGTAACCCTGCTATCCACCGCTCTGATGGGGTACTTCAGCTATTCGAAGTCGGCCGATTCTCTGGCGTCCATGTCCGACGAGTCGATGCTGGGACTTAACAAGAACCGTGGCGAAACGATTAATGCCATGGTCGAGAAAGAGCAGAGAAGCGTGGCTGTTTTCGCCGGGGAGGTTGGGGTTACTGAACTGCTTGCCGCTGAGCGGAACGGGTCCGTGGACGGAGGGACGCATGCGGAGGTCACCGCCAGACTCAAGCAGCTGGTGAAGGATGCGGGAAATCTGGAGCATATGTTTGTCGTCGGAATGGATGGAATTATTGTGGCGGACAGCGACCCTTCGCTAGTCGGCAAAAACATCAACGACAGAGCGTATGTAAAAAAGGCGCTTGAAACCGGAGAACCCGTAATCAGCGAGACATTGAAATCCAAATCGACGGGCGCGTTTATTCTCGTCATAGCGCAGCCGGTGAAGGTTAACTCCGAGTTGGTAGGCTTTGCGGCATCCGCGGTTCACGCGGACAGCCTGACGACCTATCTGAAAGGCGCCAAGGCGGTGAACGGAGCGACCAGCTACGCCTATCTGGTTGACGCTCAAGGAACGATGCTCTTTCACCCCACCAAGGAGAAGATCGGCCTGCCGGTGGAGAACGAAGGCATCAAAGGCGTTGTGGCCCGTGTCCAAAAAGGAGAACAGGTCGTCGACGGAATGATCGATTACGATTTTTCGGGCAAGGCGAAAAAAGCGGCCTACACCGTTCTTCCGGGCACGAAATGGACGCTTGTTCTGGCGGGTGATGTCGGAGAGATCATGCAGCCCGTCCGGCAAATGACAATCTTTATTGTCATTCTCGGTCTGATCAGTCTGGCTTTGACCCTGCTGATTGGCATGTTCGTTTCCCAGAGAATCACCGCTCCGATCATTAAGCTGACTGAACTGATCAACAAGACGGCTGATCTGGACCTGAAGTTCGACAGCCAATACGAATATTTGCAAAAAAACAAAGACGAGACAGGCACCATCGCCAAAGCGATGTTCCGGACCCGCAGCGTGCTGAGGGATATGGCGGGCAGCCTCATCGGCATTTCCAGCCAAGTGCTGAGCAATGCGGAAATGCTTGAACGGGTGGCCGTCGAGGTCAGAGAGAACGCCCACGACAACGGAGCGACGACCGAGGAGCTATCCGCAGGCATGGAAGAAACAGCCGCTTCCACGCAGGAAATGACCGCCGCGATCCAGGAGATAGACAGCAATGTCGGCGCCATTTCGGAGAAGGCGAAGGAAGGCGGCAGAGTGTCGGCGGGCATTACGAGCCGCGCCTTGTCCCTGCGCAAAGATGCGGTGGAATCGGCGGAGCATGCGCAGGATATCTACAATTCGGTCCGCGCCAAGATGGAGCAGGCGATTGAGGAATCGGGTACGATTACCCAAATCAATGATTTGGCGAAGACGATTATGGACATCACGAGCCAGACGAATCTTCTGGCGCTCAATGCCGCGATTGAAGCGGCGCGGGCGGGAGAAGCCGGGAGAGGATTCGCGGTGGTGGCCGGGGAAATCCGCAAGCTGGCAGAGAAATCGTCGGCGACCGCATCGGGTATTCAGGATATTGTAAAAGGGGTCCATCATTCCGTCGGCCAGATGAAGGACAGCTCGGAGGATCTGTTGTCCTTCATCGACCGGAATGTGCTGAGCGACTACGAGAAGCTGAAAGAGGTCGGAGAGCAGTATAATCAGGATGCGGATCTGATTAACCATCTGATGGGCGATTTTGAAACCTCGGCCGGGCATTTGAGCGAGACGGTCTCGGCGATAACGATCGCGGTCAACGAGGTTGCCGCGACGATTTCGGAAAGTGCCGCGGGCGTACAGGATATTGCCGAAAAGACCTCCGATATCGTGGAAAAGACGTTCAAGGAAGCCGAGATGGCGGATGAGAATACTCAATGCGCGAAGGAGCTTCAGGAGCTGGTTGAGAAATTTAAAATTTAGGGGCGGCATCCCGGCCCCGCAGGAAAATCATATATTAATAGAGCGTCTCTGCCGGGTGGCAGGGACGCTCTTAACGTGAATTGGATGCGGTCGGTGTTTCGGATCGTCGTCAGTCCGCGAAAAAAAAGTATTGCTTTTCATATGGAAAAGGTGTATATTCTTAATTACGGTGATTACAGCCGTGATTACATAACATGCGGTCGTGGCGGAATTGGCAGACGCGCACGGTTCAGGTCCGTGTGGGCTAACCCCCCGTGGAGGTTCGAGTCCTCTCGACCGCACCATACCGAAAACTCACAGATTCTTGGATTGGCGTTCTTGCCATCAGGAATCTTTTTTATTTGGAAATTTCAGGCTATCGCTCCTTACCTGTGCCGTTACATGGTGTTTCAGGCGTGTTCACTAATCATCCCAATTTATGGATGATAGACTCTTGAAATGATAGATTGACGATGATATATTGTTAAAAACCTTCCAGCAATTGTAACCAGTCTACTGGCGATTTTTTTTGAGGTTAAAACTCACTAAATAGATTGGTGAAATTGTAATTAATTAAGCAGCATATTCATTCCATTGCCAACTGGAAAACCGGAGGCCAGATTAATGTTCAACATTAATTCGGGTCTCTTTTATTTATCAAAAAGAAGTATCAGAACAAGGAGGTTATAAGCTATGTACCCAGTGTTACCTTATAAGAACAGTCTTCACAGCATTAATCCGTACATCCCCGGTAAGCGGCTGGAGGAGGTAGTGAAGGAGCTTGGACTTCGAGAGGTCATCAAGCTGGCTTCCAATGAAAATCCTCTGGGCTGTTCCCCCCGGGTCCTGGAAGCGGCGGCGGCTGTACTGCAAGCCCCTTCCCGCTATCCGGACGGGGGCAGCTCGGAGCTAAGGGCTGAACTTTCCCGGCATACCGGGCTCAAACCGCAGCAATTCGTTATCGGCGCAGGCTCCTTTGAGCTGATTGCCTTTGTTGCGGAAACATTCATCGGGCCGGGGGATGAAGCCATTATGCCGACTCCCTCCTTCTCTTGGTACGCTACTGTCACCAAGCTCCAGGAAGGCAGGATTATTGAGGTGCCGTTGACAACGCACCGGGTCGATCTGGATGCCATAAAGAGAGAAATAACAGATAAAACCAGGGTCATCTGGCTTTGCAATCCCAACAACCCCACCGGCACCATCTTTACAGGCGAACAGCTTGGCCGGTTCCTGGAGGATATTCCGTCTTCGATTGTGGTCGCTATGGATGAGGCCTACTGTGATTTTGTAACCGGACAGGGCTACCCGGATACGCTCAATTGGATTGGGCAATATCCGAATCTCATCGTTCTCCGTACCTTTTCCAAGATTTACGGGCTGGCCTCTCTGCGCATCGGGTACGCCGCCGCAAGCGAGGAAACGGCTGATTATATGAACAGATGCCGTCAGATTTTTAATGTGAACGCCGTTGCCCAAGCTTCGGCTCTAGCCGGACTAAAGGATGCCGGATTTCGAGAGAGAGTCTACGAGAACAACCAGCTGGGAAAGGAATATTTCTACAAAGTCTTCGGAGAGCTGGGATTAGACTACATTCCAACGGAAGCCAGCTTCATTATGGTGCATACCGGACAGGATAGCGAAGTCCTGTATCAGCTGCTTCTGAAGGAAGGCGTGATCATTCGTCCCGGTTCAGCTTACGGCATGCAGGAGTGGCTTAGAGTCAGCATTGGAACCATGGAAGAAAACCGCATTTTTATAGAAGCGCTGCACAAAGTGTTGGAAGTACCTGCGGCGGCTGGCAGTTCAAAGGGCTAAGTCGTCAAGTTAGCTCATTATTGAAGGGAGAGAATGAATATGATTTTGGCAAAGGCTCCAGAGAAATACTGGAATGAACCGGGAATTCTTGCAAAAGGAGGAGAGGTTGTTGCCTCTATCGGCAAGCGGGCTTGGATTTTGGCAGGAAAGACAGCGTTGTCCGTCGCCGGCGAGACGTTATTGAAAAGCCTAGACGGAAGCGGGATTGTGTACGAGATTCAGGTGTATGAAGGCTACTGCACCCTGGAAGATATCGATATTCTCGCGGCAGCGGTACAAGCTTCGGCTTCCGATGTGCTCATTGGGATTGGCGGCGGCAAAATCCTGGATACCATCAAGGCGGTGGGAGATAAGCTGAGCCTTCCAGTTGTATCGGTGCCTACCATCGCGGCAACTTGCGCCGCATGGTCCGCCCTGTCCGTCATCTATACGCGTCAGGGAACCCAGACCGGGGGAATTGTGCTGGAGAGATCGCCGAAGGCGGTATTGTCCGACACGGCAATATTGGCGGCTGCGCCGCCTCGCTATATCGCGGCCGGGATTGCCGACACTCTTGTCAAATGGTATGAAGCAGCGCCCAATGTGGGAAAAGGACCGGACAGTATTCATGCCAGAGCGGGACTGGCTACCTCCAAGCTGGCGCTGGATATTCTGGAAGAGCTCTCCATCGACGCCTATCTGGCGTCAGGCTGCGGGGAGATCACGGATGCCATAACCGAGGTAACCAATGCCATCATTTTTCTGGCAGGCCAGGCTGGCAGCTTGAGCAGCGGCAGACAGCAGGCATATATTGCGCATGCCGTTAATAACAGCCTGACCAAGCAACATGAGACCCATATCCGGCTGCATGGTGAGAAGGTAGCGTTCGGTCTGGTGGTCCAGCTGTTTCTGGAAGGGTACAGTCAGACCAAGATCGATACCGTAGCCCGCCTGTTGCATGCTCTTGGCCAGCCGCTAACCCTGCGCGGGCTCGGATTTAAGGACAGTTTCGGGGACAAAGCGGCGCTGATAGCAAACGGCGTCTCCCTTAACGAAGAAGCGGCTGCCGCGCTTCCCTTCAAGGTCAATGCGGAGCTTCTGGAGCAGGCCATCTTGAATACCGACCTAACCGGACAACGCATCGCCGAGCAGGAGCAGAACGCTTCAAGACAGGTTCAGGCCGTATGACCCGGTCGCGCTTTGACTTTGACAAACCGGTTGACAGGGACAATACCCAATCGGCTAAATGGAACTATATCAAGGAATCCGTAGGAGTGGAGGATGCTCTGCCCATGTGGGTGGCCGACATGGATTTCGAGACCGTTCCCGAGGTTAAGGCTGCGATCCTGGCCAGAGCGCAGCATGGCATATATGGTTACACGGCACGTTCCCAGGGCTATTATGATGCGATTATCGATTGGAATCTTAAGAGGCACGGCTGGCAGGTGGACAAGAAGTGGATTACCCACAGCCCCGGTGTGGTCAATGCTTTGTTCACTGCCGTACGCGCCTTCGTCAAACCGGGAGACGGGATTCTCATCCAGCCTCCGATTTATCCCCCTTTTTATAACGCCATCAGCAAAAATGATTGTGTGGCCGTTCTTAATCCGCTGAAGGTCGAACAGGGTCGCTACGTTCCCGATCTGTCCGACTTTGCAGACAAGGTCGGGAGCGGCAGGGTCAAGCTGTTTATTCTATGTAATCCGCATAACCCTGTGGGAAGGGTGTTCACGGAAGAAGAGCTCCGGGCTATGGGCGAGCTGTGCTTGAAGCATGGCGTTATCGTCATATCCGACGAAATTCATTCCGATCTTCTGTTCAAGCCGCACCGTCATGTTCCGTTTGCATCCATCTCGGCGGCATTTGCACAGAATGCTGTTGTATGCACGGCTCCAAGCAAAACGTTCAATTTGGCGGGTCTCTCCACATCCAATATCATCATTCCGAATGATGAACTGAGACGCCGGTATGATGCAGCCAATGAGCAAGTGGCGCAAAAGAGCCATAACCTATTCGGCGCAGCGGCCTGTGAAGCGGCATACAGGCATGGAGAGGAATGGTTGGATCAGCTTATGTCCTACATAGATGGAAACCGGCAATATGCAGTGGAATTTATTGAAGCCAGACTGCCGGAGCTGAAGGTGTACAATCCGGAAGGAACCTATTTCCTATGGATGGACTGCCGTTCGCTCGGTCTAGGTAATCAGGAACTGGAAAAATTTTTGCTGCACGAGGCGAAGCTCTGGTTCAATCAGGGATATACTTTTGGCAAAGAAGGAAATGGATTCGTCCGGATCAACATCGGCTGCCAGCGCTCGACTGTGGAGGAAGCCTTGAAGAGGCTGGAGAATGCAGTTCACTCGCTCGCCAGTACAGCCGGGATAGCCGATTAAACAACTTTCATCGTTAAAGCTAATTACCGATTTGGCCCTTCAGCCTATATTCCACATGCCCATAAAATCGGACACTCCAAACAGCTCAACAGATGTGGGAGTGTCCGATTTTTATTTTTCAAATATAGCTCATAATCTGGGCGGAAGAGGTTGGGAATTAATATCCTCCACCGTATCCATAACCGGGATAGTACGGAGGATATGGATAGTAGTATGGATAAGGTGTGAAAAATGGAAATGCAAAGAAGTAAAATGGGAACCGGCGCCGACGAAACCGGCGAAATCTCCTTTGACCATAGCCCAATGCTCTGTAAGTATAATCATTTTCCCGTTCTGCGGCATCAATCTCTTCAGGAACTAACATAGTGATCCCATCGTCGTCCATCCCATCGATAATTCCATCAAACTGCGAACCGTCTCTCGTCTGGGCAATAACATGGTAATTCATATACCTTTGACATAGTGATTTTACATCGCCTCCCATTGGATGAGCCGCCTTGCTTTCATTAGGATATGTTGGATTTGGATTGATCATTTGCCTATCCCTCCTTTATAGCGTTATGATATTCGCCCATTTCGGAAAATGTTACTGGGATAGAGAAATAGAAAATGGACATGTAAGCAAAAGTTTCGACATTTTTCTTGTTTTCCGGAAAAGTCCTGCCGATATATATTCTAGTGTTTGTATAAAATCAAACCGAAAATGGGGTTTATTGCCTTTGAAAAAGAGAGAGGATGGGTTTTTTGAAAAAAGTGCGAAGTAGGAAGTTGAATTTTCGTTCGGTCAAAAGCAGGCTGATTTTGTCTTTTTTATGTATCTTGCTTTTGCCCAGTCTGGCGATTGGCAGCGCCGCTTATGTTACCGCCAGAAACAAAGTGGATGAGGAGATAAGGAGTTCGGCATCCTCCAACGTAAATCTGCTGAACCAAATGATTGACAAGTACATACGTGAAAAAATGAATGCTATTGATTTTTTGTCCCAGCAGGTGCCGGTCGATAACCTGAATTCGGAATCGGGCGCTGAAAATGCCGAATTAAAAGCGCTGCTTGTCGGCTTCAAAGCGCTCCATCCCGATCTGGAAACGGTATTTGCTTCAAATGATCAAGGGGGAATACTTAGCGCAACAAAATTGAACCTTCCCAAAGGGTTTGATCCACGGACAAGACCTCACTACATCAAGGCCATGGAGAATAAAGACCGGGTGATTATCACCGACACTTACATATCCGCGTCAACGAACAGCACGGTGGTGACCATTGCCAAGGCGACGAAGGACGGACATGGAATCGTCGGGGCCAATTTCAGCCTGGCCGAGCTCAGCGAATCGGTAAGAGGAGTGAAAATCGGCAGACAGGGTTATGTCATCATGATTGACAACCAAAAGAAATTTCTGGTGGCTCCGGGAGTAACCATCGGGGATACGGTTAAATTGGGAATCATCGGCCCCATGTTTAAATCCGGTTCGGGCCAATTGGAATATGTGAACGAAGTAGACGGGAAATCCAAAAAAATGGTGTTTGCCACCAATTCGCTGACCGGATGGAAAATAGCTGGCACCTGGTACGTCGACGAAGTGAAGGAAGAGGCGGCGCCGATTTTTCGCACGACGCTTATTGTTCTAATCGCCGCCATGGCGGTGGGTTTAGCCGTTGTTCTGTTAATTATCCGCTCAATCACTTCTCCGCTGCGTATGCTCACGCAAGCGTCCGAGAAGCTTGCCGAGGGAGATTTGACTTCTCACGTGCAGGTGAGAACCAAGGATGAGCTGGGGCAGCTTGGAGCGACTTTCAATCGGATGACCGATTCGCTGCGTGGGGTCCTGAGCGATGTGAGCGAGCTGTCCAATCAATTGGCCGCTTCGGCGGAGCAGCTCGCGGTTAGCTCGGAGCAGACCGTCAAGGCTACCGAGCATATTGCCGGCGCTACGGAGAAGATGTCGGATGGAGCCGAGCATCAGGCCGCCACGGTGGAGAAAGGGGCCCGGACCGTCTATGAAATGACCGCACGAATCCAGGAAATCGCCGCCGCCGCCCAATCGGTCGCGGACTCGTCAAGCAAGACGTCTTCTCTGTCGGCGGAAGGGGCTGTCGCCATCGGAAGCGCCGCCGAGCAGATGATTTCCATCGACCATTCAGTGGAACATCTGGCGCGGCTTATTCATGTATTATCCATGACCTCAGAGAAGATCGGCGAAGTGACGGATGCGATCAACAAATTTTCCCGGCAGACGGGAATGCTTTCGCTGAACGCTTCCATCGAAGCGGCGAGAGCGGGGGAGCATGGACGGGGATTTGCGGTAGTGGCCGAAGAAGTGAAGAAGCTGTCGGACCGGTCCTCGCGCTCGTCGCAGGAAATTTCCGAACTGGTCCACAGCATAAGGGATGAAATCGTCAACGTCGAAGCATCCATGGAAGCCTCAACGAGCGAGGTGAAAGGCGGGATGCACACCGTGGAGACGGCCGGCAGCCTGTTCTCGCAGATTGAACGGTTTATCGGCGAGGTTAACGGTCAAATCGGCGAAGTCTCCTCGGCCGCATTGCAAGTTTCCGCGGGAGCGGCGGAAATGAACGAGGCAATTGAAGCGATTGCGGGCGTCGCCCGGTCAAGCGCGGCCGAAACGGAGAGCATTTCCGCCGCGGCCCAGGAACAACTGGCGTCCATGGAAGAAATATCATCGTCATCGGCTGATTTATCCCGGATGGCGGGGGAAATGCATGATCTAGTCGATAGATTCAAGTTGTAAATCACGGCGATTATTGTCGCTCTCAGCTGAGACAAAACGATGTCCTTCATGCGGGCCTCCGGGGAAGAATTCTTCCCCGGAGGCTTGTTTTTGAAATATCAGAAAGTATAAGCTTCGCGCTTATCCTTAACCTGATATTTTTACGAGAAACGGGTGCCTTCCTCTTCCAGAGGACGGCGCAGCCGTTTCTTCTTATTAAAATTCGAAGTTGAGCGCTCCCCTGTTCCTTTTTGTGGAAAGTTCTTAGATTATTTTGTCGAAACCCGGTATACTTAAGGTAGTATTTCAATATACCGCCGCATGCTTGCAGAGGAGGGCTCCTTTGTGTCCGATATCATATTTGAACAGATTTATCTTCACTCATCCAGCGGAATAGCCGTGGTTTTGTTGCAAGAAGGGGCGATGATACGCTGTAATCCGGCTCTTTGCCGCATGTTCGGGTATACCGAGGATGAACTGACGGGCCTTTGTTATGGGGATCATATGATGGCGGGTGGAGAGTACACATCCGATCCCTCTTCCATTGTTACCTTTTTGCTGTCGCTCCCAGGAGAGGAATGCAGCAAAGAAAAGCGGTTCATCCGCAAAGACGGCGGGCTGCTGTGGACACAGCTTCATTTATTCTTGATCCGGGAACAGCCGGACGGCGCCCCTTCTTGCCTGGTTGTCGAAATGACCGATATCACGAATCGCAAGCTGGCCGAAGAGAAGCTGCGGGAAAGCGAGCATTTATATAGACTGATCACTGAGAACAGCCCCGACATGATTTCCTTAAGCAAGCCGGACGGCACGCTGCTTCATGTTTCCCCTTCCGTCGAGCAGCTTCTCGGTTACTCAGTGGATGAAGTTATCGGGAAGAAGCGGCCTCTTTTCTACCACACGGACGACGCTCTGGATGTAACACAGTACGGTGAGTATAACTCGTTCGGCAAGGTCTTCACCCGTAGGGTCCGCCACAAGGACGGCCGCTATTTATGGATTGAGAGCAGTTGTAAGGTGATGCGGGACGAAGAGGGTGATATGCAGCAGATCATGACCATCGCCCGCGATGTCTCGGAGCGCAAGAAGCATGAGGACATGCTCGCGAAAGCGCAGCATTTGGCCCGCATGGGCTCTTGGGAATGTGAAGCGGGTACGGGCCGTTTGACGGTATCAAAAGAGCTGCGGCATATATTTTGGATAGACGAAGAGGAAGGAGGCTCCCCCGGACACGGAAGCAGCGATCCGGATTTGTTCCTGTCCCGTATGGAGCCGGGCGATCGCGAAAGGTTCCTGGAAGTGTTGTGCCAGTCGGTAGAGGATGGAAGAAGCGGCCAGATGGTTATCCGCATTATGAACGGCGATAGCCTGAAATACATTGACTGTCACTGGGAAGCGGTAAAGGATGAAAACGGCAGAATGCTTTCTGTCAGCGGTATAATGCAGGATGTCACCGAGCACCACCAGATGGAAGAGAAGCTGCGGGTAAGCGAGCGGAACTACCGTCTGATCTCGGAGAATTCGCTGGATTTCATATCGCGTAACGCGGTTGACGGATATGCGACTTATCTGTACGCTTCGTCGATCTGCCTGCCGATGTACGGCTATACGCCGGAAGAGATGACAGGGACCCGGGGGATCGATTATATCCATCCGGATGATGTGGACAAGGTGAAGCATTATTTGGAGGAATGCATCGAGGGTAAAGAGAATCTTCCGATTCTGTTCCGCTTTTTATGCAAGGACGGAACCTATATGTGGACCGAGACAACGATCCGCCTTGTGTATTCCGAGGAGAGGCAGGCCTTTGAGATTATTGCGGTTTCACGGGACGCCCGGGAACGCAAGCAGTATGAAATGAGGCTTGAGGAAAGCCAGAACCGTTATAAATCCTTGTTCGAGTATAACCCTTCCGCCATCAGCGCGATGGACTTGCTAGGACGTACTCTCTCCGTGAATTCCAGTATGGAATATTTGACCGGCTACAGCTACTCCGATCTCCTGATGTCCTTCTTCACGGAAGTAATCGACACGGATGAACTGGAGTATGTGAGCGAACGTTTCCGCCGCGCTGCGGGAGGCATTGCCCAGACCTTCGAGAGCCGGATCGTTCATCGGGACGGGCAAATCGTGGAAGCCAGCGTGATTCTGGTCCCCATCCTGGTGGATGGCGAAGTGGTGGGCGTGTTCAGCATAACCAGCGACATCACGGAACATAAGCGCCATCTTCGGCAGATTGAGAAGCTCAGCTACGAGCATGCGCTGATCCTTAATTCGGTGTCCGAAGGGATTTTCGGCATCGATATGGAAGGCAAGACAATGTTCATTAATCCGGCCGCGGCCAATTTGCTGGGGTACGGACCGGGTGAATGGGCAGGGCGCAGCCATGAAGGCCCCATTCAGCTGACACGGCTTAGCGGTGAATATGCGGGCGAACAGACGAGCCTGATTAAGACCCTATCGGAAATCGGGATGTACGATGAACGGGAGGGCGTCTTCTGGCGGCAGGACGGCTCAAGCTTTTTGGCCAAATACCGTATGACTCCTCTGTATGATAATGGCATAAGAAAAGGAACCGTCGTCGTATTCCGGGACATTACGGAAGAGAAGGAGATCAGACGGGCCAAAGAATCAGCCGAGCAGGCGGACCGCGCCAAATCGGAGTTTCTGGCGATTATGAGCCATGAGCTGCGCACGCCGATGAACGGCATCATCGGTATGACGGATCTCCTCAAGGATACGGAACTGGATGAGGAGCAGCGCGGATATGCCGAGATCATCAGCCAGAGCGGCGAATCGCTTTTGCATATTCTGAATGAAGTGCTGGATTTCAGCAAAATTGAAGCGGGCATGATGACGCTGGAACTGAAAGAGGTGGACTTGCGAAGCGTGCTCCAGGGCATAAGGGACCTGTTCTATCCGAAGGTAACGGATAAGAAGCTGAATCTCAGCTATGACATTGATCCGGTTCTTCCGAATACGCTGGTGACCGACGAGGCCAGACTGCGGCAAATTCTCGTGAATCTGGTTGGCAACGCTGTTAAGTTCACGGATAGCGGCAGAATTGACATTGAAGTGAAGCTGGGCGCGGTCCGGGATTATTCCCGAATCATCGTACAGTTCACGGTAACGGACACTGGTATCGGCATTCCAGAGAACCGGCTTGGACAGCTCTTTCAATCCTTTACGCAGCTCCATCCGTCCATTAACCGGAAATATGGTGGAACTGGCCTTGGGCTTGCGATCAGTAAAAAGCTGGTCGAGCTTCTCGGCGGCACGATCGGAGTGGACAGCCGGGAAGGCGAAGGTTCTTCATTTTATTTTACAGTGGAAGCCTCCCTTCCGGGCGGAGCACCGGCATCCGGAACGAAGGCGGCTGAGGATAAGAAGAAGAACAAACGGATTGCCGTAAAATTGGCTGCGGAAGGCCTGTATGGTCCGTTGTCCATCCTGATCGCCGAGGATCATCCGGTCAACCGGCATTTGCTCAGAACTTATTTGCGGAAACGGGGATATCAGGCGGATATTGTGGAGGATGGAGAACAGGCTGTGCGAGCCGTGGGCTTAAAGGACTACGATTTGGTCTTTATGGATATTCAAATGCCGGTCATGGATGGCCTTGAGGCGACCGCTCTGATCAGGGAGAAGCACGGCTCCCATCCGGTCATTGTTGCGGTAACGGCTTTTGCAAGAAAAGAAGACAGGGAGATGTGCATCAATGCGGGAATGCAGGATTTCATTTCCAAGCCCATCCACGGCGATGATCTGGACAGGGTGCTGAAGCAGTGGGCGCCGGGGAGCGCCATGACCGGCAAGGCAATCTCGAAAGAGCGCGCGAATAAGACTGATAGTCTATAATTGCGGAACAAGGATTTATGCGGCTGGGGTTCCCCGGCACGGCCGTTTCAGATCATTAACGATCAGGCAGTCATTGAGCGGTGATCTGGAGAACAATCGGGAAGCCGTAACTCTGTAACCGTCTGCAGGATCAATCGGGAAGCCTTCATTGAGCAGCCGTCTGCAGCTCGTTCCACGCCTCCACGGAATCGGGGCTGGTATAGACATACGGAGTGGAAGGCTGTTTAACCGGCGTCACCGATTCGGCGTCAATCTGCAGCGTTTCCTTGCCTTTATAGACCACAATTTGAAGCTTGCCCCGAACCTTGATCCAGGTGTCGGCTGGCAGGCTTTTTTGCTGTCCGGCGTTGACAAGGACGCCGAGCGGTGTCGCATCCGCGGTGCAGCACTGCACCAGAAAGCGGCTCACCGCAAAACGGCCGCCCAAGTCGTGGTTATTCTCCCGGTACAGGAAGCCGCTGACCACAACCTCTCTTCCCTTGAAATCCTGTTTGTATTGATCAAGCGCCCCCAGTGTTTCCGAGAAGATTTGCGGATACACGGGTATGACCGGCTGGGTGTACAGCTTCCTGGCCAAGGCGGCAAATTCCGCCGCGAACGGATCGGAGGTCCGGAATCTTGCAGCATCTCCGTTCCGTTCCGATGCAAAGGTTAGCGCCACTCCCTTGCTGGCTGCGGCGGCGCTGCCAAGCGCTCTGTCCGGCAGGGCGAAGCCGAGCAGCAGGGGGAACAAGAAAGCGCCGTAAACTGCGACACTGCGGGCCTTTGAGCGGGGGAGCTGATGGCCGCAATCGCACCCGGCGCTTTCTCTGCCGAAGATGGCCTGTACTGCCAGACCAAGCGCCATGAAGGCGAGCGGGACCGGGCAGAGCCTGACCCAGAACGCCAGACCAGGAGTGACATAATAATGGAGCGCGTCCCGTCGTGCCAGGTGTTCGATATAGACGGCGAACGCCAGCAGAATGGCCGCCCGAAACATGTAGTGGCGCTGGATGCTCGCGGAGTTATTCATAAGCGGTCCTCCTATAATAGCATCGGCAAAACCGGCCGGATCATGGTCATGAGGCCGTCACAGCCATCCGGACAGCAGGATCGAGCCGGTAAACACAATGGAAGCGATCAGAAAGAACAAATATAAGGCAAAACGGGTCTTGAATAACGACAGCAGCATCAAGGCATTTTTGAAATCGAGCATCGGACCGAGCACCGTAAAGGCAAGCAGCGATCCGGCCGGAAAGGAATGCAGAAAAGCCGCCCCGACGAAGGCGTCGGAGGTCGAGCAGAGCGACAAAATAAACGCAAAGCCCATCATAAACAAATAGGAGCCAAGCGGTCTGGCGCCGATGGAAGCAAGGCTGCTCTGGACGACAAACGTCTGGATCAGGGAGGTGAGCATGCAGCCAAAGATAAGGAATTTTCCCATCTCAAAAAAATCATCTGCGGCATGCGTGAACACAGCTGCAAACTTTCCTCCCCTTGTGCCGTGCTGATGCTCCGGCCCGCTGCCGCGCGGAATCGAAAGGCGGAGCGGCGATTTTTTGACCGTGATATACAGGATGAATCCTATAAGGAAAGCCACGGCGAAGGCAAGCCCCATGCGGGCATACGCCAGACTTGGATGACTGCGGAAAGCGGTCAGCGTGGCGGCGAAGACGACCGGATTCAGGATGGGGCCGGACAGGATAAAAGCGACCCCGACGTGCAGCGGCATGCCCTTCCGCATCAGCCGCCTGACAAGCGGAATCATACCGCATTCGCAGATGGGGACGATCACGCCCAGCAGACAGGCGAACAGCAAGGCCGGAAGCACCCGGCGCGGAATCCAGCGGGCAATGGCTTCATCCGGCACGAATACGCCGATCAGAGAGGACAGCAGCGAACCGGCCAGCACAAAAGGCAGGGCCTCCAGTAAAATGCCGATAAACCCCGTTTTGAACGTATACAGATAAGCGCTGTCCAGGAGCTCGCTGTGCTGCGGCAGCCACAGGACGGCGGGAATGATCAGAAAAGCCGCAGGAAGAAGCAGCGGCAGCGCTTTGAGGGGCGAAAAGGCGGTCATGCGGCGGCTTCCTCCTTTGCTCAGCGGAACAGGGCGGACCAACGCTCAGCCAGTCGTTCCTTGTCGATGTTCATGCCGATAAAGACGACATAAGGCGTCCCTGGATAGCGGGAGTTTTCCCAGGTTGTCCGGGCGCCCGCATGCTGAACAAGCTGCACCGGCTCTCCGCCCGGAAGCCGTACATGCCCTTTAGCGCGCAGCAGCCTGTCCGCCCATTCCCGGAAAAAGCTTTCCAGAACCGCCTTGGGCAGAGTTTTTCCTTGGGGAAAAGCAAGCGTAACGGCGCCGACCTGCGAGAATGAACCGCCGTTCTGTGCGGTAGCAAGGTCCGGCGTGGCCTCGCAATGCTGTGCAGGCGCCGGCTCCGGTTTGGCCCCGCCATGCTGTGCAGGCGCCCGGCCCGGTTCGGTCCCGCCCTGCTGTGCAGGCGCCGGGCCCGGTTCGGTCCCGCCCTGATGTACGGGCGCCGGGCCCGGTTCGGTCCCGCCCTGATGTACGGGCACCGGGCCCGGTTTGGCCTCGCCATGCTGTGCAGGCGCCGGGCCTAGTTTGGCCCCGCCGTGTTGTGCGGGCACCGGGCCCGCTTTAACCCCGCCGGGGTCCGCCGCCGCTTTCTTAAGCAGGCCCTCCTTGAATTCAGCAGGTGCCCGCTTTGGCAGGGGCTTCGCTCCCCGTGAAACGATCCCCTCAAGCAGCGGGTCTAGCGAAATCCGGCTGAAAATTGTAAATTCGATGCCCGCCGAGGCGTTTTGCTTACGGATCAGCTTTTCGATTTTCCAGAGCGTTTCCTGCTCCACAAGATCGCTTTTGTTCACGATAATGAGATGTGCTGCGGCCAGTTGGCTGCGCAAAGTGCGTACAAGCTGCTTGTCGGCTGACAGCCTGCTGCCGTAGTCCAGCACATGTTCGGCATCCACCAGCGTCACCAAAGAATGCAGCGACAGCCTGCTGTCCCAGTAAGGTTCCAAGAGCGACTGCGCAATTTCATCGGGGTTCGCCACCCCGGTAAGCTCTATATAAATAACGTCGGGGCGCCGTTCGATCAGCAGCTCAAGATTGGCTCCGAGCTCTTCCTTGCGGCTGCAGCATAGGCAACCGTCCAGCAGCTTCTCAACCGCCGCGCCGGTCTGCTCCTCCAGAATATAGCCGTCCACATCCTGCATGCCGAGCTCGTTCATCAGAACACCCGGCCGCAGGCCACGAGCATAGCTCTCTTTGAGCAGCGACAGCAGCAGGGTTGTTTTACCGCTCCCCAAAAATCCGCTCAAGACAATAACCGGTATTCTCATCCTTCCTTCCGCTCCTTCAATTCCTCGTAAAGATGAATATATTCCCGATTCTATCTATACGTGTCCAGCGCCCCATAAAGACCGATTTTGTTGTAATCCCCTGATGGGAGGGGCGGCGAATTTTCAAAGCGCAGGATTCGTAACGCGGCGGGCAAACCGTTTAAATCCCAAATATTGCCGCAAAAGGTGAACCTCCTGATGAATGAACTCAGAAACGGGACCTTTTTTCCTGATTTGGGAGGCCGTGATCTTTTTTGAAAGGGAGGATTTGGAAGCTTGGGGCGCGAAATTATTGAGCACAGGAACTGCATAGGCATCCACTGCCGGGAATGGGCTAATTATATGCTTCGCGGGATAAGAGTTGAACAGACTTTACAAGTACGAGGTGATACGCAGTATTAGTAACGGTAAAACGGCGAAGAACCAATCGCTCAATGGGGCGCATGTCTGATGGATAACGTTAGATTAGGATGTGGAAGGGACGAAACGGAATTTCTCCACTATATTTTTTAAAAAAGGCGCTTTTTCAGCCCTGGGCGGGAAAATCTCCATCTCAATTCAGGCATTTAAGCCAGCAATTAAGAAAAGCGGCCAATAAGCCGGAGATTTTCCCGTTTATTGCCTGAGATCTCTTTTTTCCATGTAATAAAGAGGAGTTATTCCCGTTCATCCCATTGTCTAGCGCAGAATCGAGCTAAAGCACCTACGCAGTCCGCGTGTTAAGCTTTGAGCGATGCCTTGACCTAACATCCGGCTGAAAAATCACAAAAAATCAAACGGGGGACTGTATGCGAATAAACGAGCAATATTGGGAACGGCGGTTCGGCAGCGAAGGGATGATCTGGGGAACGGAGCCCAGCCCGACCGCCCTCGAGGCAAGGGAGCTGTTTCTAAAGCATGGCGTACGGACGGTGTTCGTTCCCGGAGCCGGTTACGGCCGAAATACGAAGGCATTCTCGCGGGACTTCATCGTGGAGGGAGTCGAACTTAGCGAAACCGCCGTGAAGCTGGCAAGGGAGTGGGACCTGGACAGCCTCATCCGCTGCGGCTCTGCACTGGATGCTCCAGAAGAGGGCGAGCTCTTCGATGCGGTATACTGCTATGACCTGCTGCATTTGTTTCTTGAACCGGAGCGCCGGAGGCTGGTGGCTTCCTGCTTGAGTCGGCTTCGGCCGGGAGGACTTCTGTACTTCACTGGCTTCTCCGACGAGGACCCGTGCTGCGGGCGCGGTGAGCAGTTGGAACCAGGGACTTACCGGTATAAAGAGGGCAAATACGCCCATTTTTTCAGCGAAGATGACTGGAAGGCCCATTTCTCCAGAACGGAAATTCTGGAAACCGGCGGCTTGAGGGAAACTCTTGACGGTGCGGCGGAAGGCTTGCATGATTACATGCTGCGAACGATTGCTGCCCGGAAAAAAGGGTAGAAGGAACCGCCGGATCCCCTGCGGCCAGCCTTCACACGCAACATGCCACAAAAAGACCGCAGGTATCGGACGATCCTCGATCTGTCCGCCGTACGGTCTCTGGTAGGCCTGTCAATACTAGCTTAAATATTTCCCGTGGTCCGGGACCGCCATTTCTTTGAAATGGCCAGCCAATTCCTTAAGCCGGACGGTCAGCTCCGCCCCGCTTACAGGCAGGCCGTGGCCGGTCAGCGCTATCAGAGGCTTCATGCCGGCGAGCATAACGACCGACTTCTCGGCGGCCGCCCAGTCGGTTGTAAAATAGGTCGGCGGCCCATGAATTTCCTTGCTCTGCTGAACGACGGAGAGAGCGGATTCCTGCTTAACGGTGATGAAGGCGTCCCCTGCAATAAGCGCCTTGTCAGCGTCACGAAACAGAGAAATATGCCCGGGAGTATGGCCGGGCGTATGCACCCAGCGCCATCCCTGTGCCCCCGGAACACTGCCGTCCTGCGGCAGCGCGGATACCGCGCCGCCCAGATTGATTCCCCGGTGGGGATACAAGGGAGAAACCTCGGCCATCATACCTCCGCCGACGGAAGGGTCGCCGGGAGGATAGTCCCGCTCGCCCGTCAGAAAAGGGAGCTCCAGCAAATGGGCGAATACAGGGACGCTCCATTCTTCAATAAGTTCGCCAAGCGTGCCGACATGGTCGAAATGGCCGTGGGTCAGGATAATCGCCACCGGCGGACGGCCGAACCGTTCCCGGGCCAGCTTGCGGATGCTGCCAGCGAACATGCCGAGCCCCGCGTCCACCAGAATCCAGTCGCCTCCGGCATGCCCAAGAAAGGCAACGTTGACGAACAGCGTCCTAAGACCGACGATGCCGGTAGCAACTTCCCACGTATCCGTTAAGCCCGTTTTCAGCATACTGCCTGATTCCAATACGAGCACCTCCTGTGCTTCTCGCTGGATCTATGATCCGTTTACCGCTTATCTTTTACCGGAGAAAGAAACAATAACCCTGCATTTCAAAAACAGAGCCCTAAAAAAACAAACAGACCGTCCTTCGAAAAGGAACGGTCCGAGTGGTTTATGTATGATTGTCCTAATATCTCCGGGCGGGTACCGCGGCTCCCAAGAAGATCCCGAAGAATCCGCCGAACAAGGCGAATTCCAAAGAAACCGGGTCCTGCCAGCTGAATAATACGCCAAGACTGTGACCCAGCGCCGTTCCTGCCATAAAGCCCAGAGACATTCTCAAAGTTCTGCTTGTTCTCATTCCGACCCACCGCCCCGCTAAAAGTATAGGGTGTTGATCTTAATTAACCGGGTGGCGCCGGAATTTAACAGCGGAATTGAAAAATTAATTATGTTTCTTGGCAGGAACGCAGTCGGCAAATAAAATGGCGCGAGGTATCCGGAAAAACGCTTCCGCCTTTTCCTGAAGGGAAGGAGCCGGAAGCAGGCTCTGGTGCATCCATTTGCGGAAGGTGCCGGGATGAACCCCGATCCAGCGGGCGGCGTCGGTCACCGAAAGATCATGAACCATGCATAGTCCGGTCAAAATGTCGCTGCGATGCGGCTGTTCCGCGCTTCGTTTCATAAAGCGGGAAGAAGACGGCTGGCACAGGATCGGGCTCTGCCGAAGCAGCGCTTCGTTAAACAGTACATGCTGGGGGTAACCGAGAAAGCGGCAGGCTTTGTCCATATTCGTCTTGGACGGAATGCGGCTTTCATATACCCAGGCGCTGACGCTCCGCGAAGATACGGAGAGCTCTTCCGCAAGACGGGACAGCTTGATGTCCCGGGACATCAGCACGGCGAGCAGCACGCGGTTGCGGATCTGGCTTCTTTGGGGACGGCGGAATCTTTTGATCCGGACGCCCTTTCCCAAATACTTGCGGTTGACCAGAGACCACGCCTGTATCATATAAGGCTCTGACTGATTTGTAGGCATACAATCCTCCGATTTTTTAAAGATATACTACAATACTTGTCGGTTTCAAGGCAATGGATATTCCTTACACTTCACATCCTGGCGCGGATTCCTTTCGGAAAACGGGGGGGTATGATATATTTTAATAAACTTGTAAGCAGCAGCTACAATCCAATTACAGGGAGCGAATGAAATGATAAAGCACATCGTATTTTTTAAGCTGAAGGACGGTTCGGAAGACAGCGTGGCCAAGACTGTTGCCGTACTGCGCAACATGGAAGGGAAAATTCCGCAGCTGCTCTCGCTCGAGATCGGTTCCGACATCCTGCGTACCGAGCGTTCGTTCGATATTGCCCTGACCGCGACCGTGGCTAATCTTGAGGATCTCGAGAAGTACCAAGTGCATCCCGCGCACAAGGAAGTCATCGCTCATATCAACGAGGTCAAGGAGCTTTCATTGGCCGTGGATTACGAGCTCTAAAGGGGATTTCACCCGCCTTAGGCACAGCCATCTCATGACGGAAAGCGGTGACTGGTATGCGTGAGCTTGAATATCCGATGGAAGCGTTAACGTACCTTGTCGTATTTTTTGCGGCCTGTCTGATCATGCTTTTTTGGCTGAAGCGCCGCGGCAAACGCCGTAAATAGGAAGGAGAGCCCCGAATGTACTATGTCAATCGAGAGCAAATTGAGCACATTTTGCGGCAAATCCCCGATATTGCGGACGGGCTGCGAATGGCGACGTCTTCCTGGGACGGAGGGAAAATCTGGGGAATGGTGCAGGAACGCTGCCTCCATCTCGCGATTGAAGTCGTTACCGATGCCGGAAGCTGTCTCATAGACGGCTTTATTATGCGCGACGCCGGCAGCTACGAGGATATCGTCACTATCATTTACGAGGAGTCGGTATTTCGCGACCAAGAGATGTACGACCGGCTGATCGAGCTGGTATCGCTGAGGAGGCCGCTTGTGCAGGAATATTATGCCTGGGAGCGGGGGCGTCTGCATCCGCTGACGGCCGTGCTGCCGGAACTGCTGATGCGCTTCGCCTCCGAGGTCGGAAGCTATCTGAATCGAGAGCTCGGGGCGCCCTGCCGGTGAGTTAAGTCCCGCCGGCGCCCGTATAGAATCTTTAGCAGAAGGGAGGTCCGAGGGTGAAGAGAGGGCAGGAGAACGGTTCGACCAGGCGAATCATTATGACGCTCCTAAAGATGAAAGGACCGTTGACCATCGGCGCGCTCGCCGAGGAGCTCGGCATTACGGAAATGGGAGTAAGACGCCATGTCCTGCAGCTAGAGAGGGAGGGTCTGGCAAGAAACAAGATTGTGCGTCAGGCGATGGGCCGACCGATGCATATGTATTCGCTGACGGAAAGAGCCGAGGATCATTTTCCGAAAAATTATCATAATCTTGCGCTGGAGCTCCTGCGCGAACTGGACCACACCAGCGGGACCGAGGCCGTAAACGTCCTGTTCGAAGGGCGGCGGCGCAGGCTGCTGGCGCAGTACAGTCCCATGATGGAGCGCAGAAGCCTCGAAGAGCGAGTGGCGGAGCTGTCCGCCATCCAGAACTCGGGTGGGTATATGGCAGAGTGGGACCGGGAGGCTGACGGTTCATATGTGCTCAGGGAGTACAACTGCCCCATACGTCAGGTTGCAGTTCAGTACAGTAGAGCCTGCCAGTGCGAGCAGCATTTGTTCGAGGAGCTGCTGGGAGCGACGGTCTCGCGCAGCGAGTGCATGGCCGATGGCGGACAGTGCTGCAAATACTCGATCAAACCGAAGAACCCGTCATAAGGGAATCTCACGCTAATCTTTTAAAAAAAGTTCTTCACCAGTCACAGGACAAACTCTCTTTGCTTATGATAAAGCAGGATCTAGGCATTCGCCCGTAAAGGAGAGATGAAAGATGAAGAAGAACACGAAAAGCCTGCTCTGGGGGATCGTAGCCGGCGGAGCGGTCGGTTCGGTGACCGCCCTGCTGTTCGCTCCTAAAGCCGGAAAAGAGCTGCGCAAGGATATTTCGGACGGAGCCTCGGCCACGCTGGATAAAGCCCAGGATCTTGTCCAGCAGACTACGGATAAAGGCGCGGAATGGTACGGCAAAGCGAAGGATTCGGTGGAGCAGGTGATTCAGGAGATATCCGAATGGAGCAAGCAGTTCACCGGAGCCGAGGATGAAACGGAAGCGGCAACGGTAAGCTCCATTGCTGATACCGAAGCATCCGCCAGCGTGTCCTCGGACGATGAAGTCGCCGCGTCCTCGGCAGATCTTGCGGGCAATGAGGCCGGGAAACAGGCTTAGCGCTTTGGGCTCCGAGCGGCTGTGAAGGTCGGGATTTTGAAGCCGCTGCATCTTCAATGTCTCTAGCAGTCGCTTCCCACAGCCGGACGGTATGCCCTTGAAAGGCCGCTGCTTCGCTCCCCGCGAACAGGCGCTTTTCAAGGGCATTCATCTTTTTCGAAAGGCCCGATGACCGCCCAAGGCGAGCTTGAAGTCAAAGCTGGACTTTGCAGGATTTTGGCGGAAGGCGCGGTTTCTCCCCTTGAACTGGGAAGCCAAAAGGAGTATTATCTGCAATTGGGACAGGAAGCCCGGTACACTTTGCTTCCGCCTTACATAAGCTACTCAAAACAAGATGAAGGAAGCGGTGTGTTCGTGCAGCAAGCTATTGCAATACTAGATTCAGGCGTGGGAGGATTGACGGTTGCCAAGGAAGTTATGAGGCAGCTCCCGCGGGAAAAAATCATTTATTTCGGAGACACCGCCCGCGCCCCGTACGGACCCCGTTCGTCAGAGGAAGTAAAATTGTTTACCGAGCAAATTGTCGATTACCTTATTCAATTTGATCCCAAAATGATCGTAATCGCCTGTAATACGGCGACCGCGGCAGCTCTCGATTATATATCGGCGAAAGTGGACATTCCGGTCATCGGTGTTATTCATCCCGGGGCCAGGGCAGCCATCAGCTCAACAAAGACGGGCCGGGTAGGCGTTATCGGCACCGTCGGAACGATCGGCAGCGGGGCATACACCTCAGCGCTGAAGCAGTTGTCGCCTTACATTGAGGTTGTCAGTCAGGCATGTCCGGCGCTTGTCCCTCTGGTCGAACAGGGAATGTTCCGTTCGAAGGAATGTGATCAGGCGGTGATCGACTCGCTGAATGGCATTAAGCTTGAACCCATTGATACCCTAATACTCGGATGCACGCATTACCCGTTTCTGGTCGAACCGATCGGCCGGGCGATGGGATCCGGCGTCAAGCTGATCAGTTCAGCGGACGAGACGGCGCGCGAGATCAGCACCATTTTGTACGACAAGGGAAAGCTGGCTAGAGGGGACGACAGTCCCGTGCATCAGTTCTTCTGCAGCGGCGACGCCGGCATATTCCAGAAAATCGCCATGGACTGGCTTGGCGAGCAGATCAAGCGCACTCCGGTCGTTTGGCAGGTATCGTCGCTTGAGCCTACGGATGCTTGAGCGGAATCGGGACAACTCTGACAGAATTAATATTAATATATTTTCCTTTTTGAAACGGCCGGGCTGCCCAAGCTTGGCCGTTTTTTGCTATTTTGGAGGACCGTAAAGGATTGGGAATAAGCTTCGAGTGAAAGGCCCCGTTTCGTTGGGGTCTTGCGCATTTGGGACAAGAGAATCCGCATACAATAAGAGAACTCCTATTGAACCCTTGCCGGAGTTGCCGTCCAATTCTTCATATCGTCACAGCCATCATTAGAAAAGCAGCGGAGAGGATGAGGGGTATGCTTCAATATATTGTCCGTAAAGGAGATACCGTGGCGCGGATTGCCGCGGCGCACGGACTTGCTCCGGGGCATGTGATCCAGGGCAACCCCTGGGCGGCGGACCAGCCTTATCTCTTCCCCGGACAGGTGCTGTTTCTGCCTTCCGTCCAGCGCAGACGGCATGTCGCGCAGGAAGGGGAATCTGCGCGGGAGGTGGCGGCTTTATACGGAGTAGGCATGGAATCGCTGATAAAGCTTAACCCCGGAATATTTCCGGACGGGTTCTGCACGCCCGGCACAACGCTGGTTATCCCGCCGTCCGAAGGCACGGCGATCGTGGAACTGCGCGGGGAGTATGGGCCTGGAGAACTGAACGCTGATATCAACCTGCTGACGGCCAAATATCCGTTTATTTGGGCTGACACGATAGGCAAAAGCGTCCTTGGCCAACCGCTTCATTTGCTGCGGATCGGCAGCGGCCGCCGAAGGCTGCATGTGAACGCGGCGCTCCATGCCAATGAATGGTTGACCTCGCCGTGTCTTCTGTCCTTTCTGGAGCAGTATGCCGAGGCCTACGCGAACGGCCGGAAATGGAACGGTCACAGCCCGGCGGACTGGTTCAGCAACTGGACGGTATGGGCTGTTCCAATGGCGAACCCCGATGGCGTGGAACTGGTGCAGGAGGGAGCCGGCCCAGGACATCCATACCGCCGGGAACTTGCGGAATGGAACGGCGGGCGCCGCAGCTTCCGCCACTGGAAGGCCAACATCCGGGGCGTGGACCTGGGGGATCAGTTCCCGGCCTTTTGGGAAGAGGAGCGGTCGCGACGGGGAATCACCGGGCCTTCTCCAAGAGACTACGGAGGCCCCTCGCCGCTGAGCGAGCCGGAGGCCGCGGCGCTCGTCTCGCTGTGCGAGAAATCCCCAGCGGATACGGCGGTATCGCTCCACAGCCAGGGTCAGGAGATCTACTGGAACTACCGCGGATATGAGCCGCCGGAGAGCCTGGAGCTCGCGGAACGTCTGGCGCAGGCCGGCGGCTACCGGGCAGTCGCGTTGACGGAGAGTGACGCCGGTTTTAAGGACTGGTTCATTATGAAATTTCGGAAGCCGGGATTCACAGTGGAACTGGGACTGGGAAGAAATCCGCTCCCGCTTGAAGATTTTGAGGATATGGCTTTGGAAACGGGGCGCATTTTGGCGTCCATTTTATCCGGGTGAAAGAGATTGAAACATTTTCAGGAAAGCTGCGTAATCTATTGTAGAGGGTATGGCCGTAACTTCGCGTAATATTGTTAAACGGCCATACCCTTTTTGCAATCAAAGAAGAAGTAAAGGTTTTACGGAAAGGAGGCCGAAGGTGAAACTGAAGAAGCTGCTGTCGCTGAAAAGCTGGTCCAAAGTGCTGAGAGGCACCTGGCAGTATATAATTTCTCCTCAGGTTGCAATGGGGGACAAGCTGTTGTTCACGATTCCGGTCGCGCTGTACTGGGCGCTCCCCGATGTCATGCCCTTTATGCCGGTTGACGATATCGGCGTATCGATGCTGCTGATGGCTTGGTTTGTTTCCAGAATGGATCGCAAATACCCGTCACTGCACCGTGGGAAATAAAATTTGAAGCTTGACGGTTGCAATATACGGCTATTTTCCCTAAAATAGATTACTGAGTATTTAAATCCAGTTGTCAGGAGATGGACGGATCATGAAAGTCAAAATTACCCGCAACGCGGCTAAAGTCATAAAGAAGCAAATAGATTTGGAAGAAAACAAGGATTTGAAGCTGCGGGTGCTGATTACCCACTCCCATGGCGACCATGCCCATTATGGTCTTGATTTGGACACGCCTAAGGAGAATGACGAGATTATTCCAACGGATAAGGACATCGACGTTATTCTGGAGAAAGGCCAACCGCTGCTCGACGGCGTAAAGGTCGATTATCTGTATTTTCCGCAGGAAGGCTTTGTCATTACAAATCCTTCCCAGGGCAATCACGGCGACCATTAATCCGGCCCATGGCAGGCTTGGACAGATCGGATCGCAAAGAAGGGAACAGCAATGGCTAACGATATACGCATCTGCGACAAATGCAATCATATGAGCATCAAGAGCGTGCTTCCAAAGCTTCGCAAAATGGCGCCGGACGCCGAGATCAAAATTGGCTGCAAGTCCTACTGCGGTCCGTGCGGCAAGCGTGCGTTCATTTATATTAACGGCCGCTATGTGAGCGCTCCGACCGAAGACGAGGTATTGAAGAAAGCGGAGCCCTTCGTTAAGCACCCCGTTATAAAAGAGTAGAATTATTATATAGATGGTGCGGGCTTCAACAGACTTTGAAGAACGCCGCATGGATAAGGCCGTTTTCACAGATCAAGCTGCGAAAACGGCTTTTTAGTTTCGGGAACGATACAACAATACCGTTGCGCCTTGCAATCTCGGAACGTTTTTGATAGAAAAGTACAGCGTGATATAATAGCCTTGTTGTATTGAAATCGAGCGTGTACATAGAAAGGAGTTAAACGAATGAAGCAATTATCGGGTACCACTTTGCTCAACAACGGCGTTGCCATGCCATACTTTGGTCTCGGAACGTATAAAGCGGAAGGCGATGCGGTGGAAAAGGCGGTTACGGCCGCGCTTGAACTGGGCTACAGGGCCATTGATACGGCCTCTCTGTACGGGAACGAGCATGAAGTGGGACGGGCCATTCGGACGAGCGGTCTGAAGAGAGAAGACGTGTTCGTCACAACGAAGATATGGAATGACGATCAGGGCTATGACCGGGCGCTGGCTGCCTTTGAGAAGAGCCGGGAGGCGCTGGGACTTGATGTGATCGATTTATACCTGATTCATTGGCCGGGAGTGAACAAATACAAGGAAACGTGGCGCGCGCTTGAACGTCTGCACGAAGAAGGAAGCGTCCGCGCAATCGGCGTCAGCAATTTCCAGATTCATCATCTGGAGTCACTGATGAAAGACAGCAATACCGTTCCGGCAGTAAACCAGGTAGAGCTGCATCCCCGTCTGAGACAGCGGCAGCTGCATGATTTCTGCTTGCTGAACAATATCCAGATTGAAGCCTGGGCGCCGCTTATGAAAGGACAGCTCCAGGATAACGGAACGTTGGCATCTATCGCGCGCATGCATGGTAAATCGGTCTCCCAAGTCATCCTCCGTTGGGAACTGCAGCATGACATCGTCACGATTCCGAAATCCATAACGCCTTCCCGTATTAAGGAGAACAGCGAAATCTTCGATTTCAACCTGTCCCAGGAGGAAATGAACGCCATCGACACTCTGGATACCGGAGAACGCATCGGCAGACATCCGGACGAGCTGGAGTTCTGAGAAGTCGGCAGGTGGGACGGCATTAGAGAATATGAAACGACGGACTATTGCAAAAAGAAACAGGCAGGCTGCGGGAAAACCGCAGCCTGCCTGTATTTCGTCAGACAAAATCAATGAACCGGCGATTATCTGCCGATCTCGTCCGGACGGGTTCGGTTTGACTAAGTAGCATCCGTGTCCTTCCTCGGCGCTCTTGGAGGCAGTGGTCCGAGGTACTGATAATACTGGCACTCGATCCGTCCGTTATACAGCTTGCGCCGTTTGTCCGCCTTGCGGCCAAAGTGGTGCTCAAACTGCTTGGAAGGACTGATGGCGAAGAACGACCAGGTAGGCAGGTGCAGCATCATTTGCCCGAATTGGCGGGTGAGCTTCTCCACTTCCTTATCGTCGCTCAGCCGCTCCCCGTAGGGGGGATTGGTGATCATACAGCCGTATTCACCCTCCGGCCTTGCTTTGGAGGCGGGCATGACGGAGAAGGCGATTTCGCCAGACAGACCCGCGCTCTTCGCGGCGGCCTGTGCGATTTCGATCGCCTTCGGATCGATGTCGCTGCCGGCAAGCTGCAGCGGAGAGTCGTCGCGCACGGCGTCGAACGCTTCCTCGCGGGCGGTCTGCCACGCATCCTCTGGGATCGCCGGCCAATGCTCTGACGGAAAAGAGCGCCGGAGTCCGGGCGCGATATTCCAGGCCATCATGGCCGCTTCGATCAGAAACGTGCCCGAGCCGCAGCAGGGGTCGTACAGAGGGCGGCTGCCGTTCCAGCGGCTGAGCTTCAGCAGCGCGGCGGCCATGGTCTCTTTGATCGGCGCTTCCGTAATCAGCTTGCGGTAGCCCCGTTTATGCAGCGCGGGACCGGTTGTGTCCAGCGTAATCAGCGCGATGTCGTTCAGCAGCGTGACCTCGATGACGTATCTCGGCCCGTTCTCGGAGAACCAGTCGGTGCGATAATACTGCTTCAGCTTTTCGACGACCGCTTTTTTGACGATGCCCTGCGCGGCCGGAACGCTGCTGAGCTGTGATTTGTGCGAGCGTCCCTCTACAGGGAATTCGCCATGCTCGGGAATCCAATCCTGCCAGGGAATTGCCTTGACGCCTTCGAACAGCTCGTCGAAGGTTTTGGCTGGAAATTGTCCCATGTTGATCAACACCCGGTCCGAGGTGCGCAGCCACAGGTTGCAGCGGCAAATGTCGATGACATCCCCGCTGAAGTGAACGCGGCCGTTCTCGGTAGTCGTTTCATAACCCAATTCATTTAATTCGCGTGCGACGATAGCCTCCAATCCCATCGGGGCGGTGGCAATCAACTGCAATTTGCTCAAGAATCTCAACTCCGTTGCTTGTAGGTATGTGCGTAATGCCGTTACAATCGAGAAGAAACATTTTGTCCGTAGGTATAGGTGCGGCACCCGTTTCTCGAAAATTTGTACTTTTCTAAGTATAGGCGAAGGAAGGACTCATCACAACGTCCCCTTTCGGCCGGGAATGCCGGATGCCAACTTCAAGATAAAGAAAGTGATGATAAAGGAGATCAGACATGCTTAATCAGGACCAATACTTTAATCAAGAACAATACAGCGAGCAGCTCTATGAGGAGGATGAACTTCTGCTGTCGGTAAAAGAAGCCATCCGGGAAAGCGGTATGCCCGAAGTGTCGATTGCTCCGGGTTACGGAAGGCTGCTGGGCATGCTCGTCTCGCTGTCCCGCTCGGCAAGTGTGCTCGAAATCGGAGCGCTCGGCGGCTACAGCGGCATTTGCCTGGCCAGGGGGCTGGCTCCGGGCGGAACGATGACCTCCCTGGAGCTGAAGCCGGAATATGCCGATATGGCGCGCCGCCATCTGGAGCGGGCGGGGTTCGGCGGCATTGCCGAATACCGCACGGGACCCGCTCTGGACAGTCTGGCAGGCCTCCAGGAAGAAGGCCGGACCTTTGATTTCTTTTTTATCGACGCCGACAAGGAGAATTATCCGAACTATTTGGAGTACGCGATCCGGCTGGCAAATCCGGGAGCGGTCATCGCCGGAGATAATATCTTCCTGCGCGGCCGCACGTTGAACGAGGGCAAGAACGGACCGGCGGTGCAAGCGATGCGCCGTTTCAACGAAATGATCGCAAGCGACAGCCGGCTGACCAGCACGCTGCTGCCCGCCTATGACGGGCTAGCTCTTGCGATGGTGAAATAACAAGATCGGCCGGACGCCTTAAGCCGCATTTTAACGGAACAGCCTTATCGGGGTAGCCTTGTACAACATGAAGCGAACCCAAACCGTATTGAGCAGCAGCATGCAGCCGGAGACGATGAACAGACCTTCGATGCCGATGTAGCCGGCCATGAAGCCGCCGATAAGCGAGCCTGCCATATTGCCGAGGGCCAGCGTGCTGCTGTTGAAGCCGAAGGCCCGGCTCTCCTTGCCGTCCGGCGTATAGGAACGAATCAAGGCGTTGACGCTCGGAAGCAGCCCGCCCATGAAGACGCCCATCAGAAATCGGACGAGAATGAGCTGCCAGACGCTGTCAACGAGCGCCTGCGGAATGAGGAACAGAGAAGCGCCGATCAGGGCGTAGGTCAGAATCCGGTGAGCGCCGACCTTGTCGCTCAGCTTGCCGAGGACCGGCGAGGCGATCATATTCGAGACTCCGGTTACAGCGCTGACGACCCCTGCCCAGAACGCGATGTTGACAGCGGTCCCATGCAGCCTCTCGACATAGAGCGGAAGAAGGGCCATCGGGCTGATCATGGCGAACTGAATCAGAAAGGTGACGGCGAACAGCGCCGGAAGCTGCGGAACCTTGATGAGATCCTTAAGCCCTTCGAATGTGGATACCTGCGGCTTATGGGCGGCTTCCTCACGGTTGAAAGTCTCTTTGACGAGGAACAGGGCGAGCAGAGAAGCGATGAACAGCAGCAAGCCGATCACGTAAAAAATCGGACGGAATCCGATCCAGTCCGCAAGCAGTCCGCCGATCAGCGGCCCGAGAATCGTTCCGGCAACGGAGCCGGACTGCATCAGACCCATGGCGAAGCCCATCCGGTGCTTCGGCGTCGTGCCGGAGACAAGCGAGATGGAGGCGGGATTGAAGCCGGAGATGGTGCCGTTGAGCAGCCTCAGAAGGAGCAGCTGCCAGGGCGTCTGCGCAAAGCCCATCATCGTGATGACGATCGCCATGCCGAAGCCGGAGCGAAGCAGCATGATTTTACGGCCGTATTTGTCGGAAAGCGATCCCCACAGCGGCTGAAATAGAAACGAAGTCATAAAGTTGGCGGAAAAAATAATACCGGCCCAAATCCCGACGGCATCTCCCTGCACACCGAGGTCCTTGGCCAGATAGAGCGACAGAAACGGTGTAATCATTGTCATCCCGGCATTGACCAGAAATTGTCCGAACCAAAGCACATAGAGATTGATCTGCCAAGTCTCCCAAGTTTTCCATTTTTTCAATGTGCTTTCACATCCTTTCAAAATTCAATGAGTTCACGAAGATGACATTCCAAAAGTATACCATATTTTTCTGTGCAACTTGAGACGGATTCCGCCCGTTGTCAAGGAATTGTCATGCCTTGTAAGGTGTGACGGTTGTTACATTCTTTTAAAAAGGGCATAATATATTTTGAGAAAAATTTTATCTAAAAACATTCTAAAAACATATGGAGACTTTATCATGACCTATAACGATACATTTATCCGCGCCTGCAGGAAGCAGGAGACGGAGCACGTCCCCGTATGGTATATGCGGCAGGCTGGCCGCTACGATCCCGAATACCGGAAGATCAAGGAAAAATATTCGCTGCTTGAAATCAGCAGACAGCCCGAATTGGCGGCGGAAATTACGATGATGCCGGTGCGAAAGCTGGGCGTTGACGCGGCCATTTTGTACTCCGACATCATGAATCCGGTGGCTTCCATCGGCGTCGAGTTCGACATTGTCAAAAATATCGGTCCTGTCATCGAACAGCCGATCCGAAGCGCTGCCGACGTGGAGCGGCTGCGGCCGGTGGACGTGGAAGGCGATCTCGGCCATATTCTGGAAACGATCGCGATTCTGGACAAGGAGCTTCAGGTGCCGCTGATTACGTTTGCCGGCGCGCCCTTTACGATCGCCAGCTATCTGATTGAAGGCAGACCCTCCAAAAGCTATATCCGAACCAAAGAACTCATGTATGGCGAACCTCGCGTATGGGCGAAGCTGATGGACAAGCTCGGCGATATGGTCATCGCCTATTTGCGTGCTCATGTCCGCAGCGGAGGCAAGGCTTTCCAGCTGTTCGACAGCTGGGTCGGAGCTTTGTCGCCCCGGGATTTCGAAATCTTCGTTCTACCGACGGTCTCCCGTATTTTTGCCGAATTATCCGATTTGGATGTGCCCAAAATTTATTTTCCGGGCGTGAGTTCGGGAGAATTGCTGCCCACTCTTTCCGGACTTCAAGCGGATGTGATCGGACTAGACTGGCGGGTGTCGCTGGATGAAGGCCGCCGCAGAACCGGAGGCAAATTCGCGGTGCAGGGCAATCTTGATCCTTATATCCTGACCGCTCCGATGGAACTGATCAAGGAGCGCGCCAAAGCGCTTATTGACGAAGGCATCCGTGAGTCCGGCTACGTGTTCAATCTCGGACACGGTCTGTTCCCCGAGGCGTCGCTGGAGAAGCTGAGTGAATTGACGGAGTTCATCCACGGCTATTCCAAGGAAGCGCTGGCGCTCCGGAAAGCCGCAAGACCGCGCTCTTAAATATCCGCTCATCATTAATCGCTAAGAGGTGATCCATACGTGACAACGAAAATCGGTGTACTCGTCATGTCATACGGCACTCCCGAAAGCCTGGAGGGTGTTGAGTCTTATTACACGCATATCCGGCGCGGCAATCCGCCATCGGCTGAACAGCTGAAGGAACTGAAGGACCGCTATGAAGCGATCGTAGGCGGCGTATTCCCTTTGCGAGAAAATACGGACCGTCAGACGGTGGCGCTTCAGGATGCGCTGAACCGGGATAATGAGGATAAAGATATCGAATATATTTGCTGCCAGGGGCTGAAGCACGCTCATCCGTTCATCGAGGACGGGGTGCATCGGCTGGCGGAGGGCGGAATCAAGCAGGCGGTAGGCATCGTGCTTGCGCCGCATTATTCCGCCATGAGCGTCGGAGGCTACATAAAGCGCGCCAAAGAACAAGCGGAGAGCCTTGGCATCCAAATGGTCTTTGTGGAAAGCTACCATCTTCATCCGCAGCTGATTGACGCTCTCAGCCGCCGCGTGTCGGCAAGGCTGGATCAGTATGAGGAAGCGGGAGCGAAACGGGAAGACGTACGGGTGCTCTTCAGCGCCCACAGCCTGCCGGAACGGATTCTCGCCATGGGCGATCCGTACCGGGACCAGCTGCTGGAAACCTCGAAGGCGATTGCAGAACAGGCAGGCGTAACCTCTTGGCAGTTCACCTGGCAAAGCGCTGGAAGAACGGCAGAGCCGTGGCTCGGGCCGGATATTCTTGATACGCTCCGCGAGCTGAGCAAGGAACAGGTGGAATACGTGCTGTCCGCCCCGATCGGATTTGTATCCGACCATCTTGAGGTGCTGTACGATCTGGATATCGAAGCACAGGCCATTGCGGCCGAGCTGGATATGCGCCTGCTGCGGATCGAATCGCTGAATAGCGACCCGGCCTATATAGCGGTGCTGAGCGACGTGGTGCGGACCCGGGCGGTCGAACTGAAGGCGGGACGCCAATGAGCGGAACTTCACGCAAGGTCGTCATTATCGGCGGAGGTCTCAGCGGATTAAGCGCCGCTTTCTATGTCCGCAAATATTATAAGGAAGCGGGAGTTCAGCCGGAGATCGTGATCCTCGAGAAAGAGCGCAGCCTCGGAGGGAAAATCGAAACCCTGCACAAGGATGGCTTCGTTATCGAAAAAGGACCCGATTCATTTCTGGCCCGCAAGAAGGAAATGAGCGACCTGGCGAAAGAATTGGAGATCGATCATGAGCTGGTGACGACGAATCCGAACGCCAAAAAAACGTATATTTTGCAGCGGGGCAAGCTGCATCCAATGCCGGCCGGTCTTGTGCTGGGCATTCCGACGGATCTTAAGCCCTTTATAGGGACGAGGCTCATTTCCTTTCCCGGCAAGCTGCGGGCGCTGATGGATTTTGTTATTCCTCCCCGGCGGTCGGAGGAGGACGAGCCGCTTGGAGAGCTGATTGAGCGCCGTTTCGGCACTGAGGTGCTGGAGAACTTGACGGAGCCGCTGCTGGCCGGTATTTATGCGGCGGATATGCGCAAAATCAGCCTACAGGCGACCTTTCCGCAGTTCGGCGAGATGGAGCGGCAGTACGGCAGCTTGATTCGCGGCATGTTGACGGGCAGGAAGCCCCAGGAAACGCATACCGGCACGAAAAAGAGCATGTTCCTAACCTTCCGTCAGGGGCTGCAAAGCCTCGTCCACACGCTTGTGCATGAGCTGCATGATGTGGAGCAGCGCACGGAAGCCGCAGCTGTGGCCATTCACGACCGGATTGCCGATACCTTCGCCGGAACGGCCGATATTAAGGAAGGCTCTCCGGGGTTGCCGGATTCTCCGCAGCCGCGATACGCGGTGGAACTGGGCACCGGCGAGCGGCTGCCTGCGGACGACGTCTATATCACGGTGCCCAACTTCACGGCGGCCGAGCTGCTGCGGCCTCATGTCGATGTATCTGCGCTGGACGCGGTGAATTACGTGTCGGTCGCGAACGTGGTTATGGCCTTTTCCGGCGATGAGTTGGACGGCAATTTTGACGGCTCGGGCTTTCTCGTTTCCCGCAAGGAAGGGCGCAATATTACGGCCTGCACCTGGACTTCGGTGAAATGGCTGCATACAAGTCCAGAGGACAAAGTGCTGCTGCGCTGTTATGTGGGGCGTGCGGGGGACGAGCAGAACGTCCAGCTGCCGGACGCTGCGCTGGAAGAACTGGTCCGCAAGGATCTGCGCGAGGTTATGGGTGTTACGGCGGAGCCGCTGTTCACGGAAATTACGCGTCTGCCGGACTCAATGCCGCAGTATCCTGTCGGACATCCTTCGGCAATCGCCGGACTCCGGAGCGACCTGGGCGCCATTCTTCCGGGTGTGTATGTATTTGGCGCAGGGTATGACGGCATCGGCATGCCGGACTGCATCAAATTTGCGAAGTTGACGGCGAAGGCGGCAGCCGAAGGCCTTCAAGGGAACTGATTTTCATACTTTTATCATCGGAGCATGTTGTCGGAATGACGGCGAAGCGAGGGTTAAGCCCGCGCTTCGCCGTTTATTTTTGCGGCTTTTGAGTGAACGTCCGGCCTCTATAGGCCAGATTCCTGCTTTTCGGGGAGGATTGATAGATATGATATAATAGAGCGAGTTTAGCAGGAAAAGGAGCCCGAACACCAATGTATTCCCCTAGATCCAGCAGAAAAAGGAACAAAACGACCAGAAAACAGAAAAGAAACCGCATCTGGTCATGGATCAACATCAGTCTGCTGTTGCTGATTACGGTTATGCTATTTTATTTCTTCTACAACGGAGAGGGCCGCGGAAGCGTTCCTCCATCCGCAGCGGGGTTGGCTTCGCCTTCGCCAGAGGCATCGGTGGAAGCGGGAACCGGCTCCTCCGCGGAGCCTGGAGCCGCTGGCGGAGCGTCGGCCGCTCCATCCGTGGAGCCGCTGCGGTCCGCTTCGCCGGAAGCGGCTACTGGCGCCACGCCGTCGCCGTTACCCGAAGCAGGCGCGGGCAGCGCGGCGCCCTCGGCCTCGGCAAGCGCCGAAGCTTCCAGCCCGGCCCTTGACAGCAGCCCCGCTGCCGATGGATCCGGGGACCAGACAGTCGGGCTGCCTGCCGGACAGGAGGGAAGCGGAAGCACGGTGACGCTGAATTTTGCCGGAGACGTCATTTTTGCCGGCAAGGTCGGCGAGCTGCTGAAGCAGAAGGGCTACGATTATCCGTACGCCCGCCTGAACGGCCTGTTCCTGAAGGACGATCTGTCGGTCGTCAATCTGGAAACGCCCGTCACTGTCCGGGGCGCTGAGGCGAACAAGACCTATGTGTTCAAGTCGACTCCAGAGGCTCTGGATGCGCTGAAGGCGGCTGGAGTGGACGCCGTCAATCTGGCGAACAACCATACGCTGGATATGGGCGAGCAGGGACTCCGGGATACGCTGGATAATCTGGACGCTAGAGGCATTCCGTTCGTCGGAGCGGGCGTGGACGCCGCTCAGGCGTACTCGGCGCAATATTTTACCCGAAAAGGAATAACCGTCGCCCTGCTCGGCTTTACGCGGGTCATGCCCGAAGCGGGCTGGGCGGCCGGAGAAGGCAAGCCCGGTGTAGCCTCCGTTTACGACAGCGGTCCGGCGCTTAAGGCGATAGCCGAAGCCCGGAAGAAAGCGGATATTGTCGCCGTTGTCGTCCATTGGGGACAGGAACGGATGAATGAGCCGAATGCGGTTCAGCAGTCGCTGGGCAGGAGTTTTATCGACGCCGGGGCGGATATTGTCATCGGTGGACATCCCCATGTCCTTCAAGGTCTTGAGCCGTATAAAGGAAAGTGGATCGCCTACAGCACGGGCAACTTTATTTTTACAAGGTCAACCTCGAAGAGCACCTGGGAAACGGCGATATTTCAGGCCGAATGCAGCGTTAAAGGACAATGCTCGATGAAGTTATCGCCTGTCGACGCCGAACTGGGCCAGCCGGTGCCGATGAGCGCACCCGATGGGCAAAAGCTGCTGAAGCGGATAGAATCGCTGTCTGCCGGCAAAGTCAGGGTCGACGAAGAGGGCAGAGTAACGGACGCCAGGCGTTAACCGAATTAGCTGTTGACTACGTGCTGACCTTTGACAAGGAAGTAATCCGCTTTTTAGATTGATTGGAAACCATAAAGCAACTTATTCGTTAATCGGGGTCCCCGCAAAGATTCTGGGCAGGCTTCGAAGCCGGCTGGACCTTATGCGGGGCTATTTTTACGGGAGGGCTGCTCTATGATGAACAACTTGTGCGTCGCCCATCGGGGGTTTTCCGGCAAGGCTCCGGAGAATACGTTTGCCGCAATCCGTATGGCGATGGAACTTCCGTATGTATCCTGGATTGAAATCGATGTTCAGCTGACGAGAGACGGGGTTCCCGTTGTGATCCATGATTACAGTTTGGACCGCACCACCAACGGCCACGGCAAAGTGAAGGATATGGATTGGAGCCAGTTGCGGCGGCTCGACGCCGGAGGGTGGAAGAGCCGTATTTTCCGAGGCGAAAAGATTCCGTCGCTGGAGGAAGTGCTGGAGCTGTGCAAAGAACGGCTGCGGCTTAATATCGAGCTGAAGAATGCAGGCAACCTGTATCCCGGCATTGAAAAGACGGTCACAGACCTGCTCGCCTCCAAGGGGATGACAGGTGAGGTCGTGCTGACCTCTTTCGATCCCGGGACGCTGCGCAGATGCCAAGAAGCCGATCCCGCTGTCCGCCGGGGACTGATCTTTGATTCAAGGTGGGGCGATCCGGCCGGGCGTGTGCGGGACCTGAACTGTTCTTTTTTGTCCATCGGCTTTTCCCGTCTGTCTCCAGGATTGGCCCGATTTTTGTCGGCCCGCGGAGTGGAAATCATGGCCTGGACGGTGAACAAAGCGAAGGAGATGCGTCGCCTTGCGGACATGCATTCTGATATAATGATATGTACGAACCGTCCGGATGTATGGGGCGATACGTTTTTGGGAGTATGAATGATAAACAAATCCAGTGGAAAGAGAGCTGAATGTCAATGTGCGCTGCTGTAAAGACCTTATACTGTGTGGGACGAAACTATAAACTCCATGCGGAGGAGCTCGGCAACCAAGTGCCGGCAGAACCGCTGATTTTTTTGAAGCCGTCCCATGCCGCCGTTCCTCTCGACAAAAAAACCATTCAGCTGCCTCAGGGTTCTGGACAGGTGCATTATGAAGGGGAGCTTGTGCTGCGCATCGAGCGCGACTACGTTCCGGGCATCAGCGTGGAAGAGCTGGTGGATACCATGGCATTGGGGCTTGATTTCACGCTTCGGGACATCCATAACGATCTGCAAAAAAGAGGACTTCCCTGGACCCCAGCCAAAGGTTTCCGGAATGCTGCGCCTCTGAGCCCTTACATCGCTTTTCCTTCCAAGGAAGAACTGGAAAATACCGATTTTACGGTCCGCAAGAACGGGGAAGAAGTACAGCGAGGGAATGTGAAGAACATGATCTTTTCGCTGCAGACGATTGTGGACTTTATCGGCACTCGCTACGGGCTGGGCAAAGGCGATGTGATCTTTACCGGGACGCCTGCAGGCGTCGGTCCAACCCTTCCGGGCGATACGTTCGAGCTGTATTGGGGCGATCGGCTGATGGGCACCTGCCTGATCGGCTAATGGGATCTTGGGACATATTACTGGAGCTGAAGCCATGCAGTGGGTAATCGGCATCTTGGGCGCATTGTTTGTTGCCGGAGCCGCGTATATCAAGGGATCGCTGAGCCTCTCCGGCACGCTTGCCGCCGTGGTCATGGGCGCTATTTATTTTGGAGCGGGCAACGCTTTTTGGTTCGGGATACTGCTGCTGTTTTTCATCTCCTCCAGCCTGCTGTCGAAACTCAGAGCCGAGCACAAGGAGGAGCTGGAACGGTCGTACGCGAAGACGGGCAGGCGGGACGCGGGCCAGGTATTCGCCAACGGCGGCCTCGGCATGCTGCTTGTTCTGCTGAACGCCTTTAATCCTCAGTCTGCGTGGGAACTGCTCTTCGTCGGCGTAATGGCGACGGTGACCGCAGATACCTGGGCGACAGAAATCGGCACCTTGAGCGGAAAGCCGCCGCGCTCGATATTGACCGGCAGAAAGCTTCCGACCGGGGCATCCGGCGGCGTTTCGCTTCCAGGCACACTTGCGGCAGCGGCGGGCGGCGTCATCATCGGCGCGGCTTCGTGGATTCTTCAGCAGCTGTCGGGAATGACAGGGCAGTCTTTCACTGCCTTGGCGGCAGCGGGCCTCTTCGGAGGATTCGTTGGCGCTTTTGCCGATTCCCTGCTTGGCGCAACGGTTCAGAAGATGAACCGCTGCACCGTATGCGGGCGCGAGGTGGAAAGCGAGGTCCATTGTGGCATCCCTACCGTGCATGCCAGAGGCTGGCGGTGGATGAGCAACGATACCGTGAACGCGATCAGCTCAATCGCCGGTGGAGCTGTGGCGCTGCTGATCGGCAGGCTGATTTGATTATCAGTTTCAAATATATAGGGAAGGCGAACAACAACCATGAATATTATGACCGTGGAGCACCTTGTCAAAAGCTACGGAGAAAAAGTGCTGTTCCAGGACGCATCCTTTGGAATGGAAGACCGTGACAAGATCGGCGTCATCGGCGTGAACGGGACCGGCAAATCGACGCTTCTGCGGATTATCGCCGGACTTGAAAGTCCCGACGAGGGGCAAATCGCCATCGGCAATGATGTGCGCGTACAATTTCTGGCGCAGAACCCGCCTTATAACCCTGAATATACCGTGCTTCAGCAGGTATTCGCCGGGGACAATCCGGAGCTGGCCGTCATGCGGCGGTACATGGAGACGACGGCCCGGCTGGAAGCCGATCCGGGCAATAACGAATTGGAGCAAGAGCTGATCCGCCAAGGTCAGGATATCGACGCCGCGGGAGTCTGGCATCTGGAGAGCGAAGCGAAAAGCGTGCTGTCCAAGCTTGGCATCCAGCAGTTCGACGCGAGCATGGAGTCGCTCTCCGGCGGACAGCGCAAGCGGGTCGCACTGGCGGCGGCCCTGATTACCCCGTCGGAGCTGCTCATTCTGGACGAGCCCACCAACCATATCGACACATCCTCGGTCGCCTGGCTGGAGCAGTATTTGCAGAAGCGGCGCGGCGCGCTGCTGATGGTTACCCATGACCGCTACTTTCTGGAGCGGGTGGCGGGTGTTATGCTGGAGCTGGATCAGGGACGGCTGTTCCGCTATGAAGCGAACTATTCCCGCTTCCTTGAACTGAAAGCCGAACGCGAAGAGCGGGAAGCCGCTTCCGAACAGAAACGGCAGAATCTGCTGCGCAGCGAGCTGGCCTGGATTCGGCGCGGCGCCAAGGCCCGGTCCACGAAGCAGAAGGCGAGAATAGACCGCTTCGAGAAGCTGAAGGATCAGCAGGGCGTATCCTCCGGCAGCCAGCTGGAGATTTCCGCCGCCTCGACGAGATTGGGACGGAAAATACTCGAAATTGAGGATCTGACGATGTCCCGGAGCGGACGGACACTCATCAAGAACTTGAGCTATATCGCCGTTCCCCAGGATCGCGTAGGCATCGTCGGCCCGAACGGCAGCGGCAAATCGACGCTGCTGAACCTGATAGCAGGCAAGCTTCAGCCGGACAGCGGCGAGGTTGTGCTGGGTCCGACCGTGAAGCTGGGGTATTTTACCCAGGAGCATCAAGACATGGACGTTTCACTGCGGGTGATCGAGTACATCAAGGAAGAGGCGGAGGTCGTGCGTACGGCGGACGGCACCGCCATTACCGCGGCCCAGATGCTGGAGAGGTTCCTCTTCCCGCCCGCAATGCAGTGGACGCCAATCTCGAAGCTGTCCGGCGGAGAGAAGAGAAGACTGTATCTTCTGCGCGTACTGATGAGCGCTCCCAATGTGCTGCTGCTGGACGAGCCGACCAATGATCTGGACATCGGCACACTTGCTATCTTGGAGGACTATCTGGATGAATTTCCGGGAGTCGTCCTGACTGTCTCGCATGATCGGTTCTTCCTGGACCGGACGGTGGACAAGATCATCGCGTTTGAGGACGGGGGGATCCGTGTTCATGTCGGCGATTACAGCGAGTATGAAGAGTGGCTGGCCAAGAACGCGCCGGCCCGCGGTTCAGCAGCCGTCGGGAAAGAGGATGCGGCGCCCAAACGGAGCGACAGCGGTCAATCTTCCCAAGGGAACAGCGCTCAGGCGCCGGCCCGGGAAAAGCTGAAATTTTCTTTCAAGGAACAGCGGGAGTATGAAGAGATCGACGGTCTCGTCGAGAAGGCCGAGCAGCGTTTAGGCTCCATTGCGGCGCAGATGGAAGCGGCTTTTGCCGATTCCGCGAAGCTGCAGGAATTGGTGGAAGAGCAGCGCGCGGCCGAGGCTGAACTTGAACGGCTGATGGAGCGCTGGACGTACTTGAACGAACTGGCGGAGAAGATCGCAAACAAATCGTAACGGGTCCGTTCGCGCAATAACGAAGGAGGCGGATTTATGCGATCGATGCTTGACGATGCGGTTCGGTTGCGCGAAGAAGGGCGGGCTGAAGCGGCGAAGGATAAGCTTCTCCTGCTGCTTCAGCAATATGAAAGCATCATGGCTGCCGGACACAATCCGTCCATTCGGCAAGCTCTTTACGAAGCCGAAACCGGAGCGGAGAAAGCAATGAACGGACAGGACCCGTTCTACGCCGAATTGCTCTATCAAATCGCCTGGACACATGATGTACTGGGATTGGAGAGCGCCGCCGTTCCTTTTTATGAACAAAGCTTGTCTGCCGGGTTGGCCGATAAATGGAGACCTGGCGCTCTTTTGGGACTGGGCAGTACATATCGAACGCTTGGCCAATACGAACAATCGGAGAATGTGCTGAGGCAGGCGATCGAAAATTATCCGGAGCACAAAGAATTTCAGGTGTTCTATGCGATGACGCTGTACAATTTGCGGCAAAATGACCAGGCAATGGGAATCCTGCTGCATTTGCTTGCAGATACATCAAGCGATCCAGGTATTACCGAATATGCCCGTGCCATTAACTTCTATGCCGATAAACTCGACTTGATCTGGTAAGAGAGGAATAATGGAAGCGGCGGATAAAGAAAATACGATAACTTAAAGATGGGGTGAGTGCATTGACAAAGTATGATTTTGACCGTGTCCTGGACCGTAGCAATACGCATTCCTACAAATGGGATCAGGCGGAAAAACTGTTCGGTAACAAAGATATTTTGCCGCTGTGGGTGGCGGATATGGACTTCGAGAGTCCTCCGGCCGTAAAAGAAACGCTGGTTCGCCGCGCCGAGCACGGCATTTACGGATACTGCGTCCCCAGCAGCTCGTACATAGAGTCGATTGTCGGATGGTTCCGCCGCCGACATGATTGGGAGATATCCAAGGATTGGATCGCCCAATCGCCCGGTATCGTGACTACACTCAGCCTTGCGGTCGAGCTGTTCAGCGAGCCGGGAGCCGAGGTTATTTTGCAATCGCCGGTATATTATCCATTCTATGATGTCATCAAAATGAACGGCCGCAAAGTTGCAGACAATCCGCTCGTGCTGCGAAACGGACGCTATGAGATGGACTATGAGCAGCTGGAGGGGCTGATGAAGGGCGGCGCCAAGCTGCTGCTGCTGTGCAGCCCGCATAATCCCGGAGGACGGGTATGGGAACGCGAGGAGCTGCTGCGGCTTGGGGAGTTATGTCTGCAGTATGGAGTCACCGTCGTTTCCGACGAAATCCACTGCGATCTGGCGCTGCCCGGGTACAAGCATATTCCGTTCGCTTCGCTGTCCAAGGAACTGTCGGACATTACGCTGATGGCGCTGGCTCCAACGAAAACCTTCAATTTGCCCGGCATTCATTCCTCTTTTATCGTGGCGTCGAGCCCGGAAATCAAGCGGAAATTTGAGACGCGGATCAAAGCGCTCAGTCTGCACATGGCCAGCTTTTTCGCCCAGGATGCGGTTGAAGCGGCCTATAACGAAGGCGCTGAGTGGGTCGACGAGCTGATCTCCTACATCAACGGCAACATCGACTACGCTACCTCGTATCTCGCAGAGCACCTGCCACAAGTAAAAGTCATGAAACCCGAGGCTACCTACCTGCTGTGGATCGACTGCCGGGCGCTGGGCCTTAACGGAGCAGGACTCAAAAAGCTGATGTATCAAGAAGCCGGCGTTGCCTTCAATGAAGGGTCGGTATACGGAAGCGAAGGGGAAGGTTATCTGCGGATCAATGTGGCCTGCCCGAGGTCGATTTTGGAGACTGCTCTGGAGCGTTTCTGCGCTGCGGCGGCAGCTTATCCCGTCAAATAATTTGAGATCCGTTCAAAAAGTAATAAGCCTGCACATCCCTACGGGGGTATGCAGGTTTTTTTATTAACCACGCTGAGTTTGTTTGAACGAGGAGCGCAGGAAGAAGTGCTGCCATGGTGCCAGCAGGAAAAGGTGACGACCTTTCTGTACAGCAACCTGTACCGCGGTTTGCTCTCCGGTTCAATGATGCTGGACCGGCAGTTTAAGGGTGTCGATATGCGCGGCGGGATGGACCCGAAATTCCAGGAGCCCAGATTCGGTCAGTATTTGGCGGCGGTCGACCAACTGACCCGGCTGGTCCGGGAAAAATACGGCAGATCGATGATCGAGTTGGCCGTTCGATGGGTGCTCGATCAACCGGGCACCGGAATCGCTCTCCGGGGGGCGCGGCATCCGGAGCAGCTCGAGACGCCGGGAAAAATCGACGGCTGGCATCTGACGGATGAAGATATGCAGGAAATCGATCAAATTCTCCGGCAGACGATTTCTGAACCGATCGGTCCGGATTTCATGGCGCCTTCGACAATAAAACAGATGAAGGCGATGGCACGTTGAGTGAGTCGAGTCAATGACAGGAAATAACCGCGCAAAAAGCCGGCGCCCGGAAAACCCGGACGCCGGCTTGCTGGAGTTCAATTAAATTCCGCTATACCGCAGCCTTCAGCAGTCTCTAAGGATTTCTTTCAGTTCGCTCCCACATAAGCCGCAAGCAGCTTGGCCGTATTGAATACGGCCTGCTTGTGCGTACGCTCCATGGAGTGGGATGCATGAACACCGGGGCCAATCAGCGCGGCCCGGATATTGGCGCCGCCATGAAGCGCCGCGGAGGCGTCGGAACCGTAATGCGGATAAATATCGACCGCATGAGGGATGCCGAGGCCCTGAGCCAGCTCGATCAGCCGTCCGGTCATCGTATAATCGTACGGGCCGGTGGAATCCTTGGCGCAGATGGATACATCGGTCTCCTTGCAGCTCAAATCGTCGCCCAGGACGCCCATATCGACGGCGATCAGCTCGCTGATTTCGCCGGGAATCCAGGACGCGCCGTGGCCGACCTCTTCATAATTGGAGATCAGCAGAGACAGGTTGTAGAGCGGCTTCCAGCCTTCGCGCTTGATGCTTTCCAGCAGGCCGAGCAGGGCGGCGACGCTCGCTTTATCGTCCAGATGGCGCGACTTGATATAACCGCTTGGCGTGAACACGGGCCGGGCGTCAAACGAGATGAAATCGCCCACGGCGATTCCCAGCTTCAGCACATCTTCCTTGCCTGAGACCACTTCGTCAATGCGGACCTCCATATTTTCTTCCACGCGCTTAATATCACGGGCATCGGCGGGGTAGGCGTGGGCGGAAGGACGCGTCGACAGAATCGTTCCGGTATAGGTCTTTCCGCTGCGCGTGTGAATAACGCAGTATTCATTTTCGATGCTGTACATCGTGAAGCCGCCGACGGTGGTCAGTCGCAGAGTGCCGTCCGGACGGATGGAACGGACCATCGCCCCGAGTGTATCGACATGGGCGCTCAGTCCGACGGTGCGGGAAGGATCAAGACCGTCTACACTCAGGATAAGTCCGCCTTTTTCGTTCCAGGACATGTTTACGTCAAGCGCCGCAGCCTCCTCGGCGACGAGCTTCAGAACGGCATGGGTGAAGCCGCTTGGGCTCGGCGTTTCCAGCAGTTTTTTCAGAGTGTTCAGAATGTAATCTTCATTGGGCTGAATCGTAAGGATTGGCAAAGGGGGTCCTCCTGTCTATTATCAATTAAACGTGGTCGTTCCTTCGGAAAGGGGGCTGTCGGGTACCGTAACCGCTGTGTTTGCCGCTTCAAGGCCGGCAATTCTTTCCTGCGCCTGCGCCAGCTCGGCAGTCAGCGATTTGATCTTTCTCTGCTGCTTGTACTGGCGGAAAATACCGTACGAGCCCACAATTACCCCGCCGATCAGCGCGCAGCTGAGTATAACCAGAATCAAGGGGAGCGATACGATGCTGAAACCGAAGTTCACCTGAACCGGATCTACGTTAATGACGGCAAAAAGGGCAATCAGCAGCGCAAAAATCAGGCCGAAAATTATAGACCATTGCATTCTCATAATAAACTTCCTCCTCGGGCAATTTGCGAACCACCGATCTAGGGGCCGCTTTACATTATAAAATCCCTTACCCCAAAAAGGGGCAAGGGACGACATGGACTTGCAACCGAAAACGCCTTGGGGCACACGTTTTACTTAGTTAACTGTTCCATCTGTTCGATCACATTCTCGAATACGCTCATAGCTTCGCGGATTGGCTGAGGCGAAGACATGTCAACGCCCGCTTTTTTCAGAATATTGATCGAATAGTCACTGCCGCCGCTCTTCAAGAAACCGAGATATCGGTCAACCGCCGGTTTGCCTTCCTCCAGAATCTGTTTGGAGAAGCTGGTGGCCGCCGAGAAGCCCGTCGCATATTTATAGACATAGAAGCTGTTATAGAAATGCGGAATCCGCGCCCATTCCATCTCGATGTCCTTATCCACGACCATGTCCTTGCCATAATATTTGAGGTTCAGATCATAGTAGATGGCGGACAAATCCTGCGGAGTGAGCGATTCTCCCTGCTCGGCACGTTCGTGAACGATTTTTTCGAACTCGGCGAACATCGTCTGCCGGAACACCGTTGTGCGGAATTGATCCGCGTAATAGGTAAGCAGATACATTTTTTCCTTCTTATCCGTCGATTTTTCCAGCAAATAATGCATCAGCAGCGCTTCGTTTGTTGTGGAAGCCACCTCTGCAAGGAAGATCGTATATTGGGCGTCACGGTATTTCAGCGTATTATCCGAATAGTACGAGTGAAGGGCGTGCCCCATTTCATGCGCCAGCGTGAACATGCTGTTCAGGTTGTCGTTATGGTTCAGCAGCACATACGGATGCGTGCCGTAGGCTCCCCAGCTGTAAGCTCCTGTGCGCTTGTTCTCGTTCTCGTATACGTCGATCCAGCTGTTGTCGTAGCCTTCCTGGAGCGCCTTCAAATAATCCTCGCCAAGCGGCTTGAGGCCATCCTTCGTGATTTTTTTGGCTTCGGCAAAAGGAATATCCATCTTGTATTCGTCCACCAGCGGCGCGAACAGGTCGTACATATGGAGCTCATCCACGCCGAGCAGTTTCTGGCGCAGCTTCATATAACGGTGCATCAGCGGCAGACTCTCGTGGATCGTATCGATGAGATTCGTGTAGACCTCTTTGGAAATATTGTCGCCGAACAGCGACATTTCCAGCACGGAAGGATATTTCCGCACTCGCGAATAAAAGACGTTCTTGTTCACGTTGGCGCTCAGTGTTGCGGCGATCGTGTTCTTTTGCTTGGCATACGTTTCGTAAACCGCTGTAAAGGCGTTCTTGCGGACTTCCCGGTTCGGGCTCTCAAGGAACTTTATGTAGCTGCCGTGGGTCAGTTCGACTTCCTTGCCGGATTCGTCCTTGATTTTCGGGAATTTAAGATCGGCGTTGTTCAGCATGCCAAAAATATTTTGCGGCGCCTGGGACAGCGTGCCGACCTGCGCGAGCAGCGCTTCTTCCGCTTTGGACAGGACATGGGCCTTTTGGCGCTTCATTTCGGTCAGCGTGAATGTGTACTCCGACAGCGCCGGATCGGCGATGAACTCGTCAAGCTTCTCCACGGGCAGCGCCAGGATTTCCGGCGTCACATAGGAGAGGGCTTCCCCAGCGTCCACACTGAGCTTCTTCGCTTTCTGGGACAGCGCCTGGTAGACCGGATTGGCGGTATCTTCATCCTGGCGCATATGGGCGTATACATACAGACGCTCGGTCTTGAGCGACAATTCGTCGTCCAGTTCAAAACATTCTTTCAGCGCGGAAGCAGTGCTCAATTTGCCCTGGAATTTGGAGGCTTCCTCAATCAACTGCTTCGTTTGATCATAAGTTTTGTCCCATTCCTGCTGTGAAGCGAACATATCTTCAAGCTTCCAGCGGTTCTCGACAGGCACTTCGTTTCTCTTCAATAATTGTTCCATGGGAATCCTCCTTAATAGATGGGATGATGATTGCGCGGGCTGCCGTCCGGCCGCGGCGGAGGACAAGACCCCCTGCAGCAGGCCAAGCGCGAGCAGCAGTGAAAGAGATCGGGCGGCGAATGGCATGGCTGCGGCCTCCTTAAACTAAAGGTCCGCCTAGTATTCCCCGGCAATCCATAATTATGAATCTATTTCTGCGCTGTTTGCCAACCGTGAACTCGTTAAAGTGTCAGGTCAGCAAGTCAATGATGACGAAAACAAACGCCAGCGCAATCATAATAACCGTGATAAGCGCCATGCTCCTTCTCATTTTGGGGGCAAGGCGGTCCTTGCCCATAATCAGCACGGCTCCCAGACACAGGACGGCGACGACATAAATTGCAAGACTCTCGTTGTTCACCAATTACACCTGCTTGAACGCTTCAATGATGCGATTATACTCTTCCTGATTATCTTTATAGGATTCCTTGTTGAACCGGTTATTCACCCACTGCATCATGGCAGGACGGCTCATGAAAGTGTGCGTTTCTTCGCCCCATTGGTCCGATATTTCCCGGAGAATGATATAGCGGCCCTGGACTTCAACAGTCATCATATTCCATTTGTCCGTTTTGTATATTTCGTGTTTTTTGATCATAGTAGTCCCACCCTGGCGATATTTGGTTTTGGGTAAATGATAACGCACCGGGGAAGGGAAAAGCAAATAATTCACGCTCAAGTAAAAGATGGATTGCATTGCCCGGAAGAGTAAAGTATAATGTAGATATTCGCCATATATGGCGGTATTTTTAGGAGGTTGTTCACTTGAAAGGTACAGTAAAATGGTTTAACGCAGAAAAAGGCTACGGTTTCATCCAAGTTGAGGGCGGCGAAGACGTATTCGTTCATTTTTCCGCAATCCAAGGAGATGGCTTCAAGACTTTGGAAGAAGGTCAAGCTGTTGAATTCGATATCACTGAAGGCAATCGTGGAGCCCAAGCTGCTAACGTAACTAAACTGTAATACAAAGCGGAAGGGATTAACTCTTCGCTCTGAATATACTTGATATGGTAAGCTTTTATTAAGGCGCTATCCAACAACGTATAACTCAAGACACAGTTCTCGAATGGGAGCTGTGTTTTTTATTGCTTCTAGAGTTTGATAGAAATATAAAAATCAGGGCACCGCCAGTCTCTTGAAGGAGACAGCGGGGCCCTTTTGTGTCCTGCGTTTTGCGGGATTTACTCGACAATGGTCAAAATCTCATCGATCTCTTTGCGCGCAATCATTTTTGGCTGAACGACGGGATGTCCAAGCGCAACGGCCATATTGATCTGACGGTCCTCGGGAATGTTCAAGTATTCTCTAAGATCCTGTTCCGCCAGCAGTACGGGTCCGGTCATCGGGCAGGTAGCAAGCCCTTTGGCGTGTGCGGCGAGCATCAGATTTTGAACGGACAGGCAGCTGCTCTTGATTCCTTCCTCTGCCCAGATCTCCGGACTGCCGAACTCGAGCGGGTCAAAGATACGTTCCCGGAATTTTGAAGTGTAGGGGGTGGCCAGGCAAATAATCATCGCCGGAGCGCTCCCGAAAGCAGTCGCGTAGGGGCCGAACGACTTCACCATCAGCTTGGCCTCCCGTGCCAGTCCGCGGGTTTCCGCCGCAGCCGCAATTTCGCCCAGCCGTTTCCAGGTAAAGGCTTCGATCGTTTTAATTTTGTCGCGGTTCATCACGGCGATAAATTCCCAGGTCTGCGAGTTGGTGTCGCTGGGAGCAAAGCGGGCGCAGTCGATAATATCCCTTACGTCTTCCGGAAGTACGTCTTCTTCGCTGAAATCCCGGATACTGCGGCGGGACTGAGCCAACTGCTTGAAATCGTCAAAAGTCATTGCGGAATGCCCCTTCCAATATTGTTACCAGGTACTAACACCTGCTGCTTAGTCTATTATAACGTAACTTCTTACAGGTGAGAAGCATCGGCAGGGGTATGTGAAGCAGGCGCTTCCGGACGCTTCGCCCGGCCGAGCCGTTTCCATGGAACAAGCGCGGACTCGCTGTCCGAATCAACCCAATATTTTGCAAAAAAACCGGCACAGGCAACGATAGAGAGCAGCATCGCTATCCGATAGAACGGCGCAAGTCCCGCTTCCTGAAAAATAATCCCTCCAAACGTTCCGCTGAGCAGTCCAGATACGCTCGACCAGATGACGGTGAAGATAGCCATTCCCGTCGCCCGCAGATGATCCGGAATAATGCGCGTAATATAGCGGACGGCTGTTACATAAAAGACTCCGAACGTGATGCTGTGCATCAGTTGAATGGCAATCATTCCGCCCGGATCGTGAACGGACGACATGAGCAGAAACCGGACGGCGTACATCAAGCTGGCCAAAGCGAGCAGAGGCAGCTCCTTGAAACGGTCTCCGTATTTTCCCAGCAGAAACAATACCGGAATCTCGCTTAGGGCTGAAAACAGCAGCGCCCAGCCAATCAGTTCCGCCCCGGCTCCGAGCTGCTTCATGCTTACCGTCAGAAAAGCCTCATTCATCCGGTGCCCCAGGGCAAGCACAAATACACAGCCGAAGAACCAGAGAACTTCCCTTTTAAAGAGAATCTGTCTTAAGCCGTCCGATTTGACGCCGGTCGGCGGTGCGTCTTCCATTGCGGATTTATTTGTTGTCCGGTTCTGTTTCTCCGGTTTCGTATCCTGAAGCATCCATGCAGTAAACAGAGACATTATAATGATAATGATACATAGATATACGCTCCACGACGTGCCGAGCGCTCGAAGCAGATAGCCGATTGATAGGGCAAAGAAAGCGTACCCTATCGAACCGAACACGCGTATCGAAATAAAATTCCGGCCCCGCCGCTCCGCGATTTTGATAGCCATTGTATCCGACAGCGGAAAAACCGGGTAATAGAAGAAATAAAAGAAGGACAAAATAACCATAACCGAAGAAAATTCGGACGCTTGGGACAGCAGCACTGCTGTGGCGAGCTGGCCGCCAAGCAGGATGACCATAATTTTTCGAATGGTACCGAGCCGGTCGCTGATCATACTCCAGAACAGGTTGGAGAGAATTGAGATAAGCGGGCCGAGAGAATATAAATAGCCGACCTGAGCGCTGCTGAATCCCAAATGGCTGTAAAAGAGCGGGAAATAGGATACGGCAAGTACGCTGGTTCCGTAAATGGTGAACATAAACGAACGCAGCCAGTTCTGATCGGTGAAACTTCCGTCTCTTTGCTTCATAGCTGCATTCCTCCCGATACTTGGCATAAGGACGGATGCACGCATAAGCTGACGGTTAAATTCATGTAAGCACTCCTCTGAAGATGAAATACGGATAGTATATCATAAAGTAATGATAGATTATGTAGTTAATTTGCCTTATCCATGAAAATTCATGGAAGTATCCGAGTGATTTTCTTGTTTGTACAAACGTTTGGATCATATTATAATAATTATGATTTGGATAAGGAGACAACAATGTGGAGGCACCGTCATTGAGTGAATTTGAGCAAGGCCGTTCCCTGAGTCCGCGCGGCCCGATTGGATTAATGAGCAGGGTCTACAAGTACGTGCTGCCAGAGGTAAGGAACTGCCTTAATGTCTGGCGCAAGGATGCGGAAGGGATTCCCGATCCCGAGCTTCGGAAGCAAGCGCTCGCAAGTATCGAAACGAAACAGTTTCATTGCGAAGGCGGAGGCATTTACGCCGCGGGCAATTTGCCGATGAGGCATATCCTCATCCCGCTGATTGTCGCCTATCAGACGATAAGCGATTATTTGGACAATCTGTGCGACCGCAGCACTTCTATGAACGCCGAAGACTTCAGGCTGCTGCACCAATCAATGCTGGATGCGATTACACCGGGAGCTGAACCGGTTAATTATTACGCGCTCCGCAGCGAACAAGATGATGGCGGATATTTGCACCGGCTGGTCCGCACTTGCCAGGAAATGATCTCAAGGCTTCCCGGATACGCGTCCGCGGCCCCGGAGATTTCTGAACTGGCCGGATTATATACGGATCTTCAGGTCTATAAGCATATTCGTCCCGATTTAAGGGAAGCTGCGCTTAAGGAATGGTGGGAGAAGAAGCGAAGCAGGGCGCCGCAATTATATTGGAATGAATTTGCGGCGGCGACAGGATCGACGTTGGGTGTTTTTATGTTGTTTTTGGCTTCCTGTGACTCCAGGCTGAGCAAGCCGGACGCTTCATTGATTCGAGCCGGGTATTTCCCTCATTTATGCTGTCTGCATATAATGCTGGATTATCTGATCGATCAGGATGAGGACCGCGCCGGCGGCGATCTCAATTTCTGCAATTACTACGACAATACGGATACCATGCTGAATCGGATTGCTTCAATCGTGGAGTGGGCACGAAAAGATGTTCGGAACATACCTGAGACTCCCCTGCACCGCATGGTCATCGAGGGGCTGCTGGCATTGTATTTATCCGATCCGAAAGTCAGCGAACAGCGGGAGGTTCGCTCTGTCTCTAGAAGGCTGATGAAGAGAAGTCCTCTTACCAGACTGTTTTTCTTTGTCAACAGCCGGTGGATACGCAAGCATTTGTATTAGCATTCTAAGGAGGAAACCATTCGTATGGCAGAAGTAAAGAAAATCGCAGTTTTGACAAGTGGCGGAGATTCGCAAGGCATGAACGCCGCTGTCCGCGCAGTAGTGCGCAGCGCTCTTTTTTTCGGAGTTGAGGTATTCGGTATTCAACGCGGCTATCAAGGGCTTCTGAACCGGGATATTTTCCCGATGGATATCCGCAGCGTAGGCGACATTATCCAGCGGGGAGGCACGATCCTGCAATCCGCGCGATGTCTGGAGTTTATCCAGCCGGAGGGACAACAGAAGGGTGCCGAAATTTTGCGTGAATACGGAATTGACGGCCTTGTCGTAATCGGCGGCGACGGTTCCTACAACGGTGCCAACAAACTGAGCAAGCTCGGCATCAAGACGATGGGGCTGCCAGGTACGATCGACAACGATATCTCTTTCACCGACTATACCATCGGCTTTGATACGGCTGTCAGCATAGTCGTTGACGCCATCAACAAGCTGCGCGACACGATGTCTTCCCATGAACGTTCTTCCGTGGTCGAAGTCATGGGACGCCATTGCGGCGATATTGCCCTGCATGCGGGACTGGCTTCCGGAGCGGAGACGATTCTGATACCGGAAATGCCATTCGAACTTGACGAGGTTGCCGACCGTATGCGGGAGAACTTTGCCAAAGGCAAACGCCACAGTATCGTTATTGTGGCCGAGGGCGTAGGTAAGGGTGAAGACATCGCCCAGGCGCTCAAGGACCGCCACGCATCGATCGATGCGCGCGTAACGGTGCTCGGCCATATTCAGCGCGGCGGCAGCCCGACTCCCGCCGACCGTAACCTGGCCAGCCGGCTCGGCGATTTCGCCGTACGCAAGCTGATCGAAGGCGAATCAGGTAAAGCATGCGGCATCATCAACGGCGAGCTTACCCTTACGGATATCGATAAGGTTGTCAATACGAAGAAGGATTTCGACCTTGAGCTGTACAACCTTGCTTCGCGTCTCTCCCAGTAATAATATACGGACAGGCCCTGCGTGTAATGCGCAGGGCTTTTTTTTGTGGCAATAAAGCCGGCTTCTATCGCCGGACAGGGTAATCAAGGAAGCGGTAGACTGCTGGTCAAAAGTCGTTGTTACCCTGTGTTGACGCTTAATGCCGCCAAGCGTGCATCCGCAGCGGAATGCAAAATACCGCCTCTTTCGCAGATGTTCTGCGGAAGAGGCGGTATTTTTTGTGCGGCATCGAAAGCATTGAGATGCACTTTATAGAAGCGGCATAAGGGAATCAACCTTCCGCTTTAGATGCGGTGTACTCGGCCGTAAAGCGGCGCTGAACCTTGACCAGCCGCGACAGCAGCAGAACCGCGCCGATGGCAAGACCGGTAATCAAGCCGATCCAGTAGCCGTACGCGCCCAGATCCGTATATTCGGCCAAAACATAGCCGACGGGAAGGCCGATAATCCAGTAAGCGATAAAGCAAATAATAAAGGCTGGATTTACGTCCTTGTAACCGCGCAGAACGCCTTGGATAGGCGTAGCGATGGCGTCGGATATCTGGAAAAAAATCGCAAAAATCAGAAAATGCCGGATTAGCCCGATCACTTCCGGATCGGTGGAGTATAAGCCGGCCACATGCCTGCCGGCAAAGAGAAGCACCATCGCAGTCGCCAGCGACATGGCGGCGGCTGAGCTTATCCCAAGAACACTGTATTGGCGTGCATCCTTCAACCTGCCCGATCCCGCCTCGAAACCGACCAGAATGGTTAGACTCATGCAGATGCTGAGCGGAATCATGTACAGTGTGGAAGCGAAGTTGATCGCGGCCTGATGGGCGGCAATCGTCATCGTATCGAATCGGCTCATCAGCAGAGTAACCGTGGAGAAGACGGCCGTTTCAAAAAAAATGGAGAAGCCTATTGGGACTCCGATTACGAGCTGCTCCTTGATGACTGCCGGAGAGAGCGAATGGAATTTACGGAGAATCCGCAAGCTTTTGAAGGGCTCCGCCCGGTAGATAAATAGAAGAGCAACACTAAAAATAACCCAGTAAGTGATCGCCGAAGCCACTCCGGCTCCGACACCGCCCAGGCGGGGGAATCCAAAGTTTCCGAAGATCAGCAGGTAGTTCAGTCCGACATTGACGGGCAGGGCAATCAGAGTAATAAACATGGACACCCGGGTTTGTCCGGTCGCATCAATGCAGCTTCGAAGCACCGTATATCCGAACAACGGAATTATGCCGAAGGAGATGGCGGCCAGAAAGCGAAAGGCGATGGTGCGTACTGCGGGTTCAAGGCTCATAAAATTGAGGATTGGCCCCAAAGACAGCGCTCCAAGCACCAGCACGAGAGCCGATACGATAAGCGACAGCCAGATGCCCTGCATGACTTTGTAGGCGACTTCGCCTTCGCGTTTTTTGCCTATCAGCTGCGAGACGATCGGAGTGAGGCCGATTAATATACCGTTCAGTCCGGTTTGGACGGGAATCCACAGGCTGGTTCCGATAGCGACCCCGGCCAGATCGGCGGTGCCGAATTTGCCGGACATGTTCATATCGAAGAACGCAATTGCCGAGAGGGCAATTTGAGTGACAAGAATGGGAAATAATATATGGAGGAACTGGATTGACTTCTGGCCTAATGATGTCGTTGGTTTCATGAAAGTTTGCCTCTTTATCTAATAGTTTGCAAAATGGTTAGCATGAACGGGCATGCGGCGCTTCGAGCGCGTTTTTCCAGCAAAGAACCCGGCCTCGGAGCCGGGTCCTCACTTAGCTGTATTCGGTATAGTTGAATGAAGCCGGATAAGTTCAGTATACGTTATTTCTCGTAGTCGACGCCCGATGTATAACGGTTGCTGGCGTTCCATAACAGGAATTCATCGACGTTCTGCTCTTTCAGAGCGCGGATCTGGTCTTCCACCTGCAGCTTGCCGTATTTGATATAATGCCCGCCGCCGAGCCAACTGGCGGTGAAATCCTGAATCCAGGGACGGATCACCGGTTTATAGCTTCCAAGCGGGTTCAGCTTCTTATGGGTGTCAACCATCGAGCCTTTTATAGTTGCATAAGGATTTTTGTCCGGATCTTTAACGTCAAACCAGCCGGTGGAATAATGGCTCGGGTAAACCATGGGACTGATGACATCTACGTTTTTGGAAATCTTTACAAAGTCCTGACCGATTCCCTCGGCTGCCGGAACCGATGCGGCATAACCGAAGATATCGACAGATACGCGCACGCCGAGCGGATTCAGCTCCTGCTTCGCATATTTGACGAAGTCCGAAACGATTTGAACCCGGCTTTTACCGGCGACTTTGGTATATTTCAGCGAATCCGCGCGCTTTTCAAAACCTTCGGGGAAGCGAACGTAGTCGAACTGGACTTCCTTAAAACCGAGCTTGACGGCTTCTTTGGCAATTTCGACATTGTATTTCCATACGTTCTCATTGTAAGGATTGACGAAGCTGTCACCGCCTTTGTTATGCCATACGGAGCCGTCGCTCTTTACGAAGGACAATTCCGGATGTTTCTTCGCGAGGACGGAATCCTTGAAGACAACGATGCGAGCGATGGGATAAACTTCATGTTTCTTGAGCCGCTCCATCAGCTTGCCTATATCCCGGATGAACGGCTGCGGCTTGCCCATTTGCTGCAGTTCGGCGTTATCCGTCTTGTAGGTAATATAACCGGCGTCGTCCTTGATATCGATTACCATTGCGTTCAGTTCCGTTTGATCAATCAAATTCATGAGCGTATCCATCCGCGAGCCGCCTGCGCTGTACGCTGTGACGTAAACTCCCTTGACTTTGGGAGCGTCCGGCTGAGGATCGGCCATTGGCGGCGCGCCATCGGCTGATGCGGTTGCACCGGGCAAAGCGGATGGAGCCGGAGTAGCTGTGCCGGCGGCTGTTCCGGTGCCGGAGGATGACTCCGGAGCCTCTGTAGTACCGTTCTGATTCGAGACGATGGCCGTGTTGGCGGCGGATTGAAGCACAGAGGCTACGTCAGCATCTGCCTGAACATTTTGAACGCCTACGCTTCCCAGGGCCATCATTAATATAGCCCAAGTGATGTTCATTGTTTTCTCCCCTTTTATGTACGTTAGCTTAAATTATATAAGAACGATAAATGTTAAAAAGAACAGGTTTGTAACAATAGTAGAACATTTATCTTTTCCTTTTGTTTATAAACAAAGACAGTGTGATTATAACGGTAAAATAAAAAGTAAATGCCGCCTGAACCGGTAAAACGCCGGTCCAAGCGGCAATCTAAAACCTTGTAATTCTTATTGAAGATACGCAGAATCCTGATGCTCGCAAATGCTGTACTGAATGATGTCCATCGCATCAGCAGAGTCCAAAATGCTCAGCCCGTCCCGCAGAACGATCATGGAATCGAGTTCGTCCTGCTTGAGAAACGGCATCATATCTGGATACCACTTCATGACAATTGCTGACAGTTTTACCGTTTCCATTTCCACAGTAATCACCCTTTCCTTTTTCGAATGTTACTGAACTTGCATTCAGGTTTCACCCAGAAAAACGACAAGTGCCTGGAAAAGAGGGCAAAGAAGAATCTTCATGAGCATTGTATTGACTTCTGCGCATCATTAATATATCACAATTTTAAAGTAAGTGCATCCTTTAACAATCATCTTTTGCGGAAAGAGCCCAGGATGCCAACGGTTTCCAAAATATTGACAAAAGCCTGCGGATCGCTTTCTTTGATTATCCGTTTGAGCTCGGCCAGCTCGTATCGGGTCGTTACAGTCATAAGCATATCCTTTTCCGTGTGGGAATACGCGCCTTCGGTCTTGATTTTGGTTACGCCTCTTTGGAGACCGAGCAGATGCTGAAGCATTTCGTCCGTCCGGTTCGTTACTATAAATACGGTCACTTTGATATGGCTAACATGGATGAGATCGACCACCCGGCCGGTTACATACATGGAGGCCATGGAGGCCAACGCGATATTCCAGTTGTTCTCAAGATAACCCGCGGCGAGGATGACGAGCGCATTCAGGGAAACGAGTACGTTGCCGATCGGAAAATCTCTGTGCCGGCTGATAATCGATCCCAGAATGTCGAAACCGCCGGACGAACCGCCGACACGGAACGAAATCCCGCAGCCGATTCCGACGAGCACTCCGCCGAATACGGAAGCGAGCAGCATGTCCGAGACGAGCGGTTTGACGGGAATCATTTCAATGAGCCATGTCGCGGCGGCGACCGACGCGATGCTGAAAACGATGAAGCGCCGGCCGAGCTGAAACCATCCGGCGATCAGGAGCGGAATGTTGAACAGCAGATACAGCGGACTGACGCCCAGCGGTGTAAAGTAGCTTGCCAGCATGGAGAGGCCGGAAACACCCCCGCTCAACAGACGGTGGGGAATCAGGAACAAATTGAAGCCAGCGGCAATCAGCCCGGAGCCGAATACGACGGCAAGAAGGTTTAAGCAGTATCTAAGCAAGCAAATCACCTACCGAAGTATAATGTAAAAAAGTATGCAAACGATGTAAAAACGAATGAAAGGAATACGCTGGTATTCCTCTTCGAGTTTGTGATATAATGTATAGGATATTCTTGAGTAGAGCGTTACAATGAACTTTTTGCATTGTTTCGAATGTGAAGCTACTGTTGTTCGGGCCAATTGGAGCACCTGATGAAAGGACGGCCTGCCGTCCCCTTACGCGAAACCATGCAGAGTTTTCGGCATGATTGGACACCATATAAATGTTTGCCGCTACTTAAGAATACAGACAAGCATGTGGAATGTCCACTGTATAGAAGGAGCATGAATAATTTGAAAACATTTGCAGAATTTGACTTGGAACCAAAAGTGTTGCAAGCCATCACAGAGTTGGGATTTGAAGAGGCGACCCCGATTCAATCGCAGTCGATCCCAATCGCGATGACAGGAAGAGACCTGATCGGACAAGCTCAGACCGGTACCGGGAAAACGGCAGCCTTTGGAATTCCTCTTATCTCTAAAATTTCCCGTGACGAAGAAAAAATCGCGGCGTTGATTATGACACCGACCCGTGAACTTGCCATTCAGGTGGCGGAAGAAATCGGCAAGCTCACCCGCTTCAAGGGGCTTCGTTCCCTGCCGATTTATGGCGGACAAGACATCGGCCGTCAGATCCGCGGTCTCAAAAAGAAACCGCAGATCATTATCGGTACGCCCGGCCGTCTGCTTGATCACATCAACCGCAAGACGATCCGTCTGGACGACGTACAGACCGTCGTGCTTGATGAAGCGGACGAAATGCTGGATATGGGCTTCATGGAGGATATTCAGTCCATCCTGAAGCTGGTTCCGGAAGAACGGCAGACGATGCTCTTCTCGGCCACGATGCCTCCGAACATCCAGCGTCTTGCCCAGCAGTTCCTGAAGAACCCCGAGCATGTATCCGTCATTCCGAAGCAGGTCAGCGCGCCGCTGATCGACCAGGCTTACATCGAGGTTCCGGAGCGCCAGAAGTTCGAAGCGCTCAGCCGTCTGATCGACATGGAATCGCCTGAGCTTGCGATTGTGTTCGGCCGTACGAAGCGCCGGGTTGACGAACTGTCGGAAGCTTTGCAAAAACGCGGTTATTCCGCAGACGGCCTGCACGGCGACTTGTCGCAGAACCAGCGCGACGCGGTTATGCGTAAATTCCGGGACGGCAGCATCGACGTACTGGTCGCTACCGACGTTGCGGCCCGCGGTCTTGACGTGTCGGGCGTAACGCATGTCATCAACTTTGACCTTCCGCAGGACCCGGAGAGCTATGTTCACCGGATCGGCCGTACCGGACGGGCCGGCAAAGAAGGCTCGGCTTGGTCGTTCGTGACTCCGCGTGAGATCGATCACCTTCGTCTGATTGAACGTGTAACCCGTCACCGCATTACGCGTAAACCGCTGCCGACGATGGCCGAAGCGATTGAAGGCAAGCAGCGCGTTACAGCCGAACGCCTGATGGACACGATGGAGAACGGTGATCTGAACGAGTACAAGGGCATCGCCATCCAGTTGCTTGAGCAGTACGATTCCGTTCAACTGCTGACTGCGGCAATCAAGCTGCTTACCGGAGAGAAGAAGGATTCCGAAGTCCAACTGACACCGGAAGAGCCGATCCGCGTCAAACGCCGCGGCGGCAAGAACGACATCCGCAGCGGCCGCAAGCCTAGCGGCGGTTACGGCGGTAACCGTGGCGGCTACGGCGGCGGCGGTGGCGGTGGCGGTGGCTACCGTGGCAACCGCGATGGCGGCAGCCGCGGCGGTTACAGCAGCGGCGGTGCTGGCGGCGCTGGCGGAGGCTACAAAGGCAACCGTGACGGTAACACCAGCCGCGAAGGCTCAAGCTACCGCGGGGGGGAACGCAAGTCCCAACGTCCGGGAGACGGCGAGCGCCGCACGGCAAAACGTGAGGACTCTTTCGACATTTAAGTCCGGACCGGGGTTGACAAGCCCTGGCGGCTAAGAAGACGGTGCGCATTGTTGCGCACCGTCTTCTTTTTAATTTATAAGAATTAAACGAACATAGTACGAGTGATGATTACATCTGAACTTGGGCTATGGAAATGGCCCGATAAAATAAGGTATAGTTAAGGTACGCAGTAGCGAAGAGACAGGAGGAAATAAAGTGGAGTTTAAAGGAGCAATGGGCGGGCTGTACCGCATTACGGAGTGGATTTCACGCATTGCGTTCAGCAATGTGCTGTGGACGATATGTTCGTCTCCGTTCTTATTTTTTATCGTTATGAAGTTCTTATTGATGGCGACGGGCCAAGGGGGAGTAAGCGAGCAGGTCACATTAAACTGGGGGCTTGCCATATCGGCTCCGTTTACTGTTTTTCCGGCAACGTCGGCGCTGTTCACGGTTGTCCGCAAGTGGGTGATGGGCAATACGGATGTCAGCACGTTCAAGACTTTTTTTAAAGGGTATAAAGAGAACTACCTTAAGAGCATGCTCGGCGGCTTGATCTATACGCTGCTGTTCTTCGTGATGTATTTCGATGTGACGATTTATATGACGCGGATGCCCGATTTTAAAATCGTCGGGATTTTGATGCTTGTTCTGATGATTGTGCTGATGGTATCGATGTTTAACTTCTTCTCCGTTGTGGTTCACTATCAGATGACCTTCAAGCAAGTAATGAGCAATTCCATTCTGCTGACCATCGCCCGTCCGATCCGGGTGTTTACAACTTTGGTGGCAGGTGTCTTGCTCGCCTTTATCGGATTGAAATATCCTGCGCTTTATTTTGTTTGTATTCCTTCGCTGATTGCAATGGTCGCTTTCTTTAATTTTTATGCTACCTACAACAAGCTGCAGCTTCAGGCAGAGCAAAAGAAACAGCGGGAAGAGGAAGCTCTCGAGGCTGAAAACGGCGAAGAAACGGAAGATTCGGACCGGCTATCGGACAAAGTCGACTTAACCAATGAGGCGCAGGATGAAGAGCGTACCCGTCCTTAATTCAGGACATTGGGCGGAGGCTAGTACTCCATTCGGTTAACGCAAAATATTCTCTATGTAAAATAAAGCGCATACAAGGTTTACTTTTTCGTTAAAACGCAATATAATAAGGCTAAATCCTGCGATGTACGTTATCGGCTGCTCGTTGTTTTGAACCAATGATAATGTCTTGGGAGATCTATATGAAGCGCAGCTGAAAGGCCCTGTCTATATGACATGGGGACTTCAAAAACGCAACTGCGGTCACCCACCTGCTATTGCAGGTTCAGAAGACACTGTAGCCGGACGGCATAGGCGGGTTTTTCCTTTAATCATTTACGAAGGCGCCATTTACCCTAACGGGAGAAGGGCGCTTTCTTTTTTTGTCGAAATGCAGTGGGAGAAACAAGCATTTTACTTTTGTTCCGGGAGCAACAGTGATACACTTGAAATAGTGAACTTGGGATATGAGGAGGAAGTATGTTGTCTTTAAAAAGAAACTTGGTAGGCTTGTTCCGCAGTCATGAAGGAACGAGCGACCGTGCCAAAGAACCTGCTCTGAAAACGCGGTATTACAACCTCACCAAAGAAAAAGGATGGGAGGAAGTGTCATCCACACTGAAGAAAATTCCAGGCTTTAAAGTATTGCATGAGGTTCAATCCGTAGGTGAAATCACCCTGGAGAAAAAAACGCCTTTCGGCCGGACGCTGGATATTACCGTTTCCGTGCTGAATACGTCGCCGACACGCTGCGCGGTCGATATTTATTCGGCATCCCGGGGCTCGCTCGGCGATTTGGGAGCCAACTATCGCGTCATTCAACGACTGTACGAGTCGATGGACAAGAAGATCGGCAAATTTAAACTCGATTGAATCCTTTTCCGGTATTTACCTTAAGCAAGCGTGCATTGTATGCGCTTATATTATGGATGAAGCGAATTTCCCCCGGGCTGACGGTGGAGGAAATCGTCTTGTTTTTGCTGTGAAAAAGCGGAAGAAGGTTGATCAGCCTTCTTCCGCTTTTTTAAACATGGATGTCTATTTTCTGCAGATTACAGCAAGCTCTTGACCGCGTCGATCGCAGCTTCGTAATTCGGGTGTTCAGCCATTTCGTTTAGATATTCCACATAAGTAATCTTGTTGTCTTTATCTAGAACGAAAATGGATCGCATGTCCAGTTTGAATTCTTTGATCAATACGCCGTAGGCCTCGCCGAAGCCGTTCGTTTTGTAATCTGAGAGGGTAATGACGCGGTCGATGCCCGCGGCGCCGCACCAGCGCGCCTGTGCGAACGGGAGATCGGCGCTGACCGTCAGAATGACGACACCGTCGCCCAGTTCAGCAGCTTCGCTGTTAAATCGTCGGGTCTGCGCGTCGCAAACGCCAGTATCAAGGGAAGGAACAACGCTGATCAGCTTTATTTTTCCACTGAAGTCCTTTAGTGTGGCTTCCTCGAGCAGATTTTTGCTGAGGACAAAATCGGGAGCCGAATCTCCTACTTGGAGCTGCGGCCCTACAAGAGTGATCGGACTTCCTTTAAAGGTGGCTACGCCAGTTCTTTCTTGAGACACTGATTATTCCTCCTTAAATTGGAAAATTGGATTGTTGCTGTTCCAATAAATTATAATCTTTTTAATGAGACCATGTCCAACCGGGGACGTACATAGAAGAAGTAAGAAGGAGAAGGAGGGTGAGCCATGATATTCATTCGGTATGAGAACTGGAAGAGCTATCTTAAGTTTTATCCCGTTACCAGCCTGATCCTTGTCGCCAATATCGTAATGTTTCTGGTGCTTACGTTGAATGGGGGTTCGACCAATCCCTATACGCTGCTGCGATTCGGAGGGATAGTGGACTCCGGACCGCAAAAATGGGAGCTGTGGCGGTTGGTTGCCTCTATCTTTCTTCATAACGGATTTACCCACCTGTTGTTCAACAGCTTTGCGCTCCTGGTGTTTGCGCCGCCGCTGGAACGGCTAATGGGCTGGTGGCGTTACGCGCTGCTGTATGTAATGGGCGGTGTTGTCGGCAATATTCTGTCCTTGGGAGCATGGGGAGGCGGTCCGCAGGATGTGGTGACCGTTTCGGTCGGTGCCTCAGGGGCGATCTTTGCCGTGTATGGCGCGTTTCTGTATATTGCCCTACTGCAGAGGTCCATGATGGACGAAGGCTCGCGCAAGACGCTTTACGTTCTGCTGGCGTTGGGGGTTATTATGTCCTTCACTAGGCAAAATGTGGATTGGATCGCACATATAGGCGGGTTGATCGGCGGATTTTTTCTCTACGGCCTCAGTATTCGTGTCTTTCCCAGCAGGCGGCAGCGATGACAAAGACAACCACGATAGAAAGAAGCGTAAGACGGAGGCGAATGCGGCGTGGAGCTTAGACAACTGCAGTACTTCTTGAAGGTTGCCCAAAAAGAGCATGTCACCCGAGCGGCAGAGGAGCTGCATGTGGCGCAGTCCGCGGTCAGCCGGCAGATTCGTCTGTTGGAGCAGGAGCTGGGTGTTGATTTGTTCATGCAAAAAGGAAGGAATTTGCAGCTGACTCCGGTAGGCCAGCTGTTTTGCAAGCGGGTAGAATCGATTCTTAAGGATCTGGACCGTTCCGTGGCCGAAATCCATGAATTTCTGGACCCGGAACGGGGAGAAATCCGGATCGGCTTTCCTCACAGCATGGGAACGCATCTGATTCCGGCCATCGTTGCGGAGTTCAGGCAGCATTACCCGCATGTTAAGTTCCGGTTCAAGCAGGGGACCTATCCCTCCTTAATCAAGGATGTGCTCTCGGGTGAGGTGGATCTGGCTTTCATATCGCCCTGCCCGGACAGCGACGATCAATTGACCGGAGATGTGGTGATGACCGAAGAGCTGTTCGCCATCCTTCCTCAGAATCATCCGCTTGCCGAGGAGAAGGTTATAAGGCTAGAGCAGCTCAAGGAAGAACAGTTCGTACTGTTCAGTCCGGGCTACTCGCTGCGCCCTATCGTATGGCAGGCCTGTCTGAAAGCGGGCTTTACACCGCAGCTTGCGTTCGAGGGCGGAGAGACGGATACGATACGCGGTCTGGTCGCCGCGGGAATGGGGGTAAGCCTGCTGCCGGAAATGGCGCTGTTCCAGACAAGCTCGCTTCAGCCGGCTCAGGTGAAAGTGGTGGAGCCCACGGTTACCCGCACAATCGGGCTCATTCACCGTTCCGACGGCAAGCTGCCGCTCGTCGCCCGCTCGTTCAGAGCTTTTCTGCTGACTTATTTCAGAGTACGGCAAAATAATACCCCGGTCGGCTCCTAGAGCCTACCGGGGTTTGCTATTTGCTATGTTTCACAAAGGTTATTAGCGGTTTGAGGGTCAGTCTCGGTTGCTGTTGTAAACCATAATCAAGCGGAGCAGTTCGAGCACGGAAACTAGAGCGGCGGCAACGTAGGTCAGCGCTGCGGCATTAAGCACTTTGGCGACTCCGCGTTCCTCTTCATTCCGGATAAAGCCTTCCTCGACCATAACTTGGCGGGCGCGGTTACTCGCATTGAATTCCACCGGCAGCGTCACAAGCTGGAATGCGACGGCCGCCGAGAAGAAGATGATGCCTAGCCCGATCAAGTTCAAAGAACTGAACAGGAAGCCGGCCAGCAGCATGAACGGAGCGACGCCAGAAGCGAAATTTACAACTGGGAACATCCGGTGGCGCAGCACCAGCATCGGATAGTGAACCTTATGCTGGATAGCGTGGCCCACCTCGTGACAGGCTACGGAGACCGCCGAGATGGAACGTTCGTAATATACTGGCTCAGACAAGCGGACAACCCTGTGAATCGGGTCATAGTGGTCGGTGAGGGCGCCCCGGACGGGTTCGATCGGAACATCCCCGAGACCGTTCGAATCAAGCATACGTCTCGCGGCATCGTAACCGGTCATTCCGCTCAGGTTCGCAACCTGTGACCATTTGTTGAACGTTCCTTTTACCCTGAACTGCGCCCATAACGAGAAAAGAAAGGCTACTATTATTAATAGGTACATCATGTTCATTCCTCCACTTTTTGATCAGTTGATTTACATTGGAGGCCCTTGCGCCAGCAGAATGCGGATCGCTTCGATGCAGGCGGCCCCTTGCGGGATCAAATGGGCCAGCGCCCGTTTGGCCTGTCCCGGCTTCAACTGGCTCAGCGCCGGTTCAAGCGCCTTGACCTCGCGCTGAAGCTGCTGCATATGGGCCTCAAGCTCCGCCAGCTTGCCGGATACATCGACGTCGGCTGTCGCCGCGTTCCACTTGGCTATTATGGACTTAATTTCTTCCAATGTATATTTTTCTTGTTTCAATTGATTAATACGTTCCAGGATACCCAAGGTTTCATGGCTGTACAGCCGGTAATTTTTCATACTCCTTGTTTCCGGATGGATTAGTCCGAGCTTGGTATAATAATCGATGGTACGCTCGCTGATACGAGCCGCCTTAGCCAGTTCGCCGATCCGATACAGGTTCATATCCCCATGCCGTTCACCTCGCAGTCGTATATTATTTAGGCCATGGCAGGAAAAAGGCCTGCTTTCTTGATGTATGATAATGATATCAACCGCAAACCGTACAGTCAAACGTCATACTTTCATAAAGTATATGTGTTAAACTTTTCATTGATGCTGCTAAATATTTACTGAAAATTTATTTCTCTTTTCGTGAAAAATACTCTTGTCAACTTTGATTCGTTTTGCTTATAATGACATTAAGAGTTTCATGCTTTGTTAGAATATATTACATAGGGGAGTGGGGAGTAATGAAGAGAAAGTGGTTATGTTTTGTGTTAGCGATGCTAACATTAACGATTTACCCGGTTAGCGCTTTTGCCGCTGACGGTCCTACGGCTCCGGACCTGCAAATCGGTCTGGACACAGCATTTACTTATTTGGCTTTTATCCTGGTATTCTTTATGCAAGCTGGCTTTGCCATGCTTGAAGCGGGTTCCGTTCGAATGAAGAACGCGGGCCACGTTGCCGGTAAGACCGTTCTGACGCTTGCGATTGCAAGCATTTGCTTCTGGGCTCTCGGCTTTGGCCTTGGCTTCGGCAACGGCAACAGTTTCTTCGGCACGTCGGGCTTTGGATACGGCGGTGATTCGATGGCTTCTTCCTTTGAATCGCTGGCATTCTCCGACGTAACCTTGAATGTGAAATTCCTGTTCCAAATGGCGTTTGCGGCTGTTTCGCTTGCCATCGTCTCCGGTGGTATGGCTGAACGCGCGAAGCTGAGCGTATACATTATCTTCGGTATCCTTTTCTCCATCTTTATTTATCCGGTTGTTGCTCACTGGGTATGGGGCGGCGGCTGGTTGGCAACGATGGGCATGCAGGATTATGCAGGTTCGACAGTAGTCCATCTGACGGGTGCAACGGCTGCGGTAGTAGCAACGATCTTGCTGAAACCTCGTCTTGGCAAGTTCAACAAAGAAGGCAAGCCGGTTATTATTCCGGGGCATAACCAAGTATTCACGGTTCTCGGCGTTATCATTCTGTGGTTCGGCTGGTTCGGATTCAACCCCGGCAGCGCACTGAGCCCGATGGGCGGATTCTTCGGATATGTAGCCTTGACCACCAATATTGCAGCGGCAGCCGGTGGTCTTGCGGCTCTGGTAGCTTCCTGGCTGTACTTCGGCAAGTCCGACATTCCTGCAATGCTGAATGGCGTTTTGGCCGCTCTCGTAGCCATTACCGGCGCCTGCGCCTTTGTTGAACCTTGGGCAGCCTTTGTTATCGGTGTCGTTGCCGGCGCCTTTACATTCATGACTTCGCAATGGCTGGAACGCGCGGGTCTTGACGATCCGATCTACGCGTTCTCCGTACACGGCATCGCCGGTATGTGGGGTGCGGTATCCACTGGCTTGTTCGCGACTCCTGAGCTTGTTGAAACCGTAGGTATCGGTAAAGCCGGTCTGTTCTATGGCGGCGGCGTACACCAGTTGGGCGTTCAGGTTCTGGGCGTAATCGGAACTTTTGCCTTCGTTGCCATCCTGTCCTTTGTCTTCCTGTATATCATGAAGCTGGTAAGCGGCATTCGCGTTACGGAAGAAGAAGAATTGATGGGTCTGGATATCAGCGAACATGGTACTTACGGATATCCTGAGCAAATGAAGCTGATTTCGGAATCCGAGACCTCGAAACGCTAATCATATTACGAATTACGAACATTTGGGAGGCGGACCGAGTGACACCGATGGAGTCTGACGATTGGGACTATAAAGCAATTTATAAGTCCATCGTAACTTCCGGTTCGCCGCAGGAGCTTAAGACAAGGCGTGTCGCCTGTCAAAGCAATCTCCTCAAACAGTTGAATGTTATCCCGATAGAGGAATGGATGCTGCGCGTCAATGCGATGCACGATGCTATTGCAGAAGCGGCAGTTGCTTTATCCGAGGCGCAGATGATTGAGGCGGGCCATGGCCCGCCTCCCTGCGCTTATTCCTTTATTGTTTTCGGCAGCGCGGGAAGAAAAGAAACGACGTTGTGGAGCGATCAGGATAACGGGCTGATTATTGAAGGGGAACCGGAGGAAGCGAAGGAGAAGTATTTTGAAGAATTCGGGATCAGGCTTTCCTTACTGCTGGCTGATACCGGATATGAGAAATGCGAAGGCAAGGTCATGGTTTCCGAGCCGATGTGGCGGAAGACTCTGATTGAGTGGAAGGAACAGCTGACGGGCTGGAGAACCCAGTTTGAATGGGAACCTATTCGATATCTTATTATCTGTTCCGATATGCGTCATATCGCGGGAGACCGCAGTCTCTCCGAGCAGTGGCTGGATTTTTATCATGAAGGATTCGTCGATAATCCCAAGCTTTGGACGGCTGTTCTTCGCAATACTGTCCGTCACAAAGCCACGCTTAATCTGCTAGGGCAGGTGCTTACCGAACGATTCGGGGATCATGCGGGCGGATTTGACGTTAAATACGGGCTGTATATTCCATTGGTTAACGGTGTAAGATACTTTTCTTTACAGCGTGGAATTCGCGAGACCTCGACATTGGAAAGACTAGAGGCGCTGAGTAAGGAATTCAATCATTTGCCGGAAGGTGTGCGGAGCGCGTTCCTGACAGCGCTAAAGATGAGGGTCAACACTCCCTATTCGGTTCAAGACGGTCTTTTGTCAAGCAGCGATTTTGCATCTGAAAATGAACTGAGGAACAGGCGGCTGATGTCAGAGCTGCGAGATAGCCTACTGCTTGTGAGACGCATACATCGCGTCCTGCAGCGCCAGCTCCGGTCAGCGGAAAGGAGACAGCTATGAAGGAGCCGAACAAAGGCGGCGGGTTCTGGAACAACCTAAGACACGGCGGAATGCCGTCTGCGATCGCTTCGATTCGTGGCGGAGAAACCGCGCAGCAGACCGCGCAGCAAATGGCTTTTATCCGCTCTCTGATGCGGGAGAAACGCCGTCCGGAGGTGCTGCATACACCCTTGTCCGAGCTTGAAACGGTTGTGTTCGATTTGGAGACGACGGGGTTTTCAAGCCAGCATGGGGATGAAATTCTGTCTTTTGGAGCCATAAAAGTTGTCGGAGAGGAAATCAAGGAGGAAGAATGCTTTCACACACTAGTGAATTGCAGTACCTCCATTCCTGCAAACATTACCGAGCTGACAGGAATAACCGAAGAAATGTGCAAAACGGCGCCTTCGCTGATGGACGGACTTCATAATTTCATGTCTTTTGTGGGCAAAAGAGTGCTGATCGCTCACGCGAGCGCTCACGACAAAGCTTTCCTAAATGCGGCGCTCTGGAAAACGTCAAAGGTCCAGCTTACCCACCGTGTGCTGGATACGATGATGCTAGCGCGCTGGCTAGAGCCAACCCGAAGCAACTACACGCTAGACGAGCTGCTGGCGGTTCATGGCATACCGATTCACGGAAGGCATAACGCGCTTGAAGACGCCAAGATGACGGCAAGGCTCTGGGTGGCTTATCTGCGTGAAATCGCCCAGCACAAGAAGGTAGAGACATTGGGAGAGTTATATGCCTACTTGAGCAGAAGCTGAATCCGGGACTGAATCAGGGAGAAGGATAGCGCTCCGTCTCCGATTCTGGTGCGTTGGATATTGTACCCGTTCAAATGAAAGGGATGCTCGGGTTCTGAACCGGGAGCTCCAATCAAATATACCGCAAAATGGTCGTCCAGTCCGCTCAGTCCGTCGAAATCGGCCGGAGAAGGCTGGGGGAGCGTCCGCGGATGGGAGTGGAACAGGCCAACTGGAGGCGGCGTCAAATATAGCGCCGAAATCCAGTCGGCCGGATGGGGAACGAAAGTATGCAGCGGGTCAGGCGCTACGTTGCGCATGGGCACATAGGTGTCGATGAGCATGCCGCCCGCTGCGGCAGCACCCAGCAGGAAGCCGCACGCTTCATGCGGAAGAGCGGATGCCAAATGCTTCCCCAGCGCTTGGTATACGGAAGGTTTCAGCCATATGGGCGGGACTTTTCCCTGGATTGTTGTCATTGTTCACCCCTCTCTCTTCATTGGGTTTCGTCCTGGACGAAATCCTCTTTTTTTGTCCGGATTCCGGATTCAAGTAAAGTAATCTTATTCATCGCATGGTTTGTTTAAAAATACACGTAGCTCTCGACTTGTTTAATTCCACCTTGGCGGTTTGAAACTTGCCGGGTCGGGGGTACAATAGGAGTTAACCACTCCACTTGCAAAGGATAAGCCGCGATGAAGATAGCAAACCGTAGAAACCTGATGATTGCCGTTATAGCGCTAATTGTGGCATCCGTAACGATGATGTCGCTGCACCTCGGGAAGAAGAATGAAACCGCCTTTCAGCAGAAAGAGGCGCTGCCGGCAACCCAGGTGACTCTTCCGGCAATCGCTACGGCTTTGCCGACCGAGAGCGGGCCCAAGGTCGGTCTTCTTGCGCCTTCCTTTACCATTCAGGGTGAGGATGGCACCACTTATGCCGTCGGGGGAGCAAGGAATAAGGCTGTCCTGCTAAACTTCTGGGCTTCCTGGTGCGATCCCTGTCAGAAAGAAGCGCCCGAGTTGAACAAAATAGCTGAAAAATACAAAGGTACGCTCGATATTTACGGCATTAACGTCACCAGCTACGATTATAAAGCCAATGCCCAGCGTTTTGTCAAGAAATACAATCTGGCCTTTCCTGTAATGTTCGACCTCAAGGGCGAGGCTTACGCCAAATATAATGGAACCGTATTCCCTACCAATGTGCTGATTGACCGAAACGGCGTGGTTGCCGAGATCATTCTCGGAGGACTGACGGCGGAGCAGATGGATGAGAAGCTGAAGAAGCTGGTGCAGCAGTAAGACTTATAAGATTAGCAAAGAAAAAGAGCCGTTCCCGCGCCGGAAAGCATAGGGGAACGGCTCTTTTGCCGGATTCAGCTTAATATTTTGAAGTTGACAGGACGAACCGGTTGTACTCAATGATTGACTAGCCCGCACTGGCCAAGATCCAGCAGATCGGTTGTCTCCGGTGACATTTGACCCAGCAGGGCGTAGCGCATACTGTCGACCAGCGCTTCCCAGCTTGCCTCGATGATGTTGGCGGATACGCCGACTGTGCTCCAGGTGTCCGTGTAATTTTTAGATTCGATAAGAACCCGAACCTTCGCGGCGGTCTGATCCTTTTCGTCGAGAACCCGCACCTTGTAATCGGACAGATGCATTTCCTTGAGCTGCGGGAAGTGGGCCAGAAGCGCCTTGCGAAGCGCATTGTCGAGAGCGTTGACAGGACCGTTGCCTTCTCCGGCGGTATACAGCGTTTCGTTTCCTACTTTCAGCTTGACGAATGCTTCCGAGACAACAGGTTTTCCAGCGGATTTCTCAACAAGCATTTTGAATGACTCGAAGGTGAACAGCTCGTTCATTTCGCCCGTCGCTTCACGAAGCAGCAGTTCCAGCGAAGCGTCGGCGCCTTCGAACTGGTAGCCTTGATGCTCCAGATCCTTGATCTTGTCGATTACTTTCCGCGCCTGCTCGCTGCTTGGGTCGAGATTCAGGCCCATCTCCTGAGCCTTGGACAGCACATTGCTCTGACCGGCCAGTTCGGAGACAAGCACGCGCTGCTTGTTGCCAACCAGTTCGGGAGAAATATGCTCATACGTGCGGGAATCGCGCAGGATGGCCGAGACGTGAATACCGCCTTTATGCGCAAACGCCGCGCTTCCCACATAAGGCTGGTTCACCGGCATGTTGACGTTAGCGACCTCACTCACGTAACGGGCCGTATTCGTTAGCTGCGGCAGAGAATCGCCTGGGATGCAATTGTAACCCATCTTGAGCTGCAGCGTCGGGATGATGGAACAGAGGTTGGCGTTCCCGCAGCGTTCGCCATACCCGTTGATCGTTCCCTGCACCTGGCGGGCACCAGCCTCAATTGCGCTGAGCGCGTTGGCTACGGCAAGCTCGCAGTCGTTGTGGGTATGGATACCCAGCGGCGCTCCGGGGAGCCTAAGGCCCAAAGAGGAGACGATGTCCCGGATCTCATGCGGTAGCGTTCCACCGTTCGTATCGCACATAACGAGCCAATCCGCCCCGGCTTCGCGAGCCCGCGACATAACCGCGGCGGCGTAATCGGGATTATTCTTGTATCCGTCGAAGAAGTGCTCGGCGTCGAAAATGACTTCAAGCCCTTTGCTTTTTAAATAAGCGATGGAATCGCCGATCATGGCGAGATTTTCCTCAAGGGTAGTTTGCAGCGCAGTATGCACGTGGAAATCCCATGATTTGCCGACAAGCGTGGCCGCGGGTACGCCTGCAGCCAGTATACGCTGAAGATTATCGTCTTGATCCGCTTGGGAGTTTTTGCGGCGCGTACTGCCGAATGCGGTAATTTTGGCGTGCAAATGAAGATCTTTTACTCTTTTGAAAAATTCAATATCCTTCATATTGCTTCCAGGAATGCCACCTTCAATATAGTGCACACCCAGATCGTCGAGTTTCTTGGCGATTTTCAGCTTGTCGTCCGCCGACAGACTGATACCTTCGCCTTGGGTGCCGTCGCGCAGCGTTGTATCGAAGATGGAGATGGACTTTGGCATGTGCGTCCTCCTAAAAGTTTTGATAGCATAGTCTACTTGAGCCGCTTCGCAAAACTGGCATCGGAAGCGTGAACTTAGTTTTGATAGCATAGTCTACTTGAGCCCGCTTCGCAAAACTGGCTTCGAAAGCGTGAACTTAGCGGGAATGAATTTTTATATTATAGCATTTTTGCGCGGGAATGTAACAGAGAACCTACACAATTATAATACATTTCCAGCGAAAAAAGAGCGGGAAATTCCGGCGGGGTACGCTTAAGGGCGCGGTCAGCTAAAGCGTCTCGTCCATTGGCTCTCCGGATTGACCTGCTGAGCGGGGAGCGTTATGCTAAAAATCAGGTGGGGAATAGGCGCATCAGCAGTATTAGATGAAGGAAGAGGGACGAGCATGAGCGAAAATGTGGACCGGTATTATCCCGCAATCGGCCGGGTCATTTTGCATGTGGATATGAATGCGTTCTACTGCTCCGTCCATGAGGCGGAGAATCCGGAAGCTTATAGAGGCAGACCGACCGCCGTAGCCGGAAGCATGGAGCTTCGCAAAGGAATTATCGTCACCTGCTCGTATCCGGCAAGACGGCGGGGCATATCGACAGGCATGCAGGTGCAGAAAGCCTTGAGGATATGCCCCGAGCTGATTGTCATTAAACCCGATTTTCATCTCTACCGACGCTATTCCGCCGCATTCATGCAAATCGCCTACAACTATACGCCGATGCTGGAGGCGGTATCCATCGACGAGTGCTACCTCGATATAACCGGATCGCGCCAGTTCGGCACACCGCCGGAGATCGCCGAGACGATCCAGCGCAGAATTATGGAGGAACTTGGACTGCCATGTTCAATCGGAATCGCGCCCAACAAGCTGCTGGCCAAGATGGCCTCGGATCTCAAGAAGCCGAGCGGCATTTCGATTCTAAGGCTGAGGGATGTGCCGAAACTGCTGTGGAACAAGCCGTGCGGCGAGATGTTCGGGATCGGCGGCAAGACGGCGGAGAAGCTGACGAAGCTGGGTATCTACAGCATCGGACAGCTGGCTGCAGCGGATGAAGGGATGCTGACGGACGTCTTTGGCGTTATGGGTTCCTGGCTCAAACGCGCTTCGAACGGCATCGACGACTCTCTCGTAAATCCGGAGCGTGAGCAGAGCAAGTCGATTGGACACACGACGACGCTTCCCGGCGACATCGAAGGGCTTGCCGAAGCGCGGCCGGTTCTGCTCGCCTTAAGCGACCAGGTGGCAAGAAGGCTGCGGCGGCAGAAGCTTGTTGCAAGCGGCGTTCAGCTTACCGTGCGAACACCGGATATGAAGACCATCACCCGCTCGAGGCAGCTGGAAGTTCCGACCGAGACGGCAGAGGAAATATATAAAGCGGCCTGCGGGCTGTTCCAAAAGCATTGGAACGAGGAGAAGCCAATCCGGCTGCTCGGAGTGACGCTGCACGGCTTGACTCCGAAGGAGGAGTCCGCCATTCAGCTTGATCTGTTCGATTACGAGCGACAGCCGAAAAAGGAATCGCTGAACAAGGTGATGGATATGCTGCGCAACAAATTCGGCGAGAATGCTGTGCTGACGGCCGGGATGCTGGGCGACTCGCATACCGCTCTGCTGCGGAACCATCAGGCGCGCGGAACCTCGCTGCAAAAGGATCAGCTGCGGCGGCCGTCTCAGAATGAAGAGTGACGGAATTCATGGCGGAAATCACAAAAGCGTGGGAATACGGATTGAAATTGCCGTCTTTTTATATTAATATGACAAGAAGAAACGACAACTCGTCCACAAGGAACGACAATCGTTATTATTACAGCCTGCCTTGAGCGGAGCTGATTGGTCAACAGGAGGCAGAGAACTATGGCTAAATACACTTGGGTCGAGAAAGACACCTGCATCGCATGCGGAGCTTGTGGCGCTACGGCCCCGGACATTTATGATTATGACGATGAGGGACTGGCTGAGGTCATCTACGAAGCGGACGCAAACCGCGGCGTAACGGACATCCCGGAAGATTTGTTCGATGATTTGCAGGATGCCGCTGACGGCTGTCCGACGGACTCCATCAAAATTGCGGATACGCCTTTTAACAAGGAAGGCTAACTTTTTCGCCGTTTCATGGATTGAGCTAATTCAGCTCATTAAGAGACATCCCGTTTCACAGATTTTATCGTGAACGGGGTGTCTTTTTGCCGTTCTCGGTCCGATATATAGTATAAACGTTGAGCCTGTTCCAACTATACGGAGGTAATGATGAAAAATTCGCAGTACCTCAAGCAGTATGTGCAGAAGCATCCTGAAAATAAAATGGCGTGGTATTTGCTGGGGAAAGAATATAAGAAGAACGGGCAGGAAGGGAAGGCAAACTATTGCTTTAATCAGGCTGGAGGCGTGTATGAAGCCTTTGAACAGAGCAAGGTGCCGGGAGATATGCTCCGTGAGTACGAGGAAGGGCTGCTCCGGACGGCCCGTGAGCGGGAGCGGCGGACAGGCGTGACACGCAAGCTGCTGCTGGCCTTGTCGCTGTTCCTGCTTGTTCTGATGCCTGCTGCGGCCATAGCGCCGGGTAAAGATTTGGGAGTGCCGGCCGAAAAACCTTACGCGGTTCAGTCTGCTGACTTGTCCGCACTTTCCGAAGGGCAAGCCGGCCGTGGGAAGCGCGGCGGATCAGAACCAACGGCGATTAATAAAGTTCTGTTCACTGCCAGAGAGGCGGGAAACGGGCCGTCAGCGCGCGATCTGGCCGGAATACTCGGAAGCGGAGGCGGCAAGGCTCATGCTTTGACTGCCGTGCTGGGCATGAAGCGCTCGGGGAAATGGCTCCTCTGGAAAGAGCGGCTTCCCGTGGCATATACAGTGGATCGGGGGGAGAACGGACGAACGACGATCCAGTCCTACGATGCAGCAGCCTGCGCCTGCAAGCCGCCGGATGCTGGGACCCTCGCGGAGCGCGCCGCCGGATGGCAGGAGCGTCAGGAGCAGCTGGCAGCTCTCTGGAGCGCGCTGGCCGGCTTCCGCGCGGCCAAGGGAAGGCTTCCGGAATCGCTCTCCGAGCTGGCTGGAGATTTTCCGGGTAATTGGCTGGCCGGGACGACGCCGCTGATGGAGCGTGCGTTCGGGCCGCTGAAAGCGATAGCGGCGGAACGGAGCCGGAAGGGGGCGCAAGGCGCTGCGGCTGGGTCGACGGCGCCGGACCAGGATGCGGAAGCCTCAGCAGGGGCAGCAGCATCGGCAGGAGAAGGCGGAATGGAGATGCCGTTCCTGTCCCAGCCGCTCGCCATTCTCATCGACAAACAAAAACACCGCCTGGCGGTGACCAGCGGCGGAATTATCGTACGAAGCTATGAAGTAGGTCTTGGAGGAAGCCGGACGCCGGAAGGCCGCTTCGTTTTTACCGACAAGGTCGTGAATCCGAACGGACATGACAATGGGGAATTCGGCAGTAGGGGCATGCAGCTGTCAGACACCAACTATGCGATCCACGGAACCAATGAACCGGAAAGCGTTGGCCAAGACGAATCTATGGGCTGCATTCGAATGAAGCGGGACGATATTGAGGAGTTGTTCAATCTTGTTCCCAAAGGAACAAGATTGCAGATCGTCAAGGGGGGTCTTCTGCCAGACGAAACGCTGAGTTCAAAGAAACCTTTCACCCTAAACGCCGCCGGGAACCAGTCCAACCCCCGTAAAGAGTACCATTGGCTGAATTAACTGCCTGTTACGATAAAGAGGACGATGAAAACAAGCACAAGCAGCGCAATACTAACGCCGACCCAGACAATCGCTTTGCGGTTGACCTCTTCTTTTTTCTGATGCATCGTAGGCGGTTTGCGTTTGGCTGACATAGGGATCGACCTTCCTTTTCTCTTATCGTTAATTCCAAGTACCCTTACATTGTAATGCGTTTACAAAAAAAATACTATACTCCTTGTCCATGACGGTCTCCTCGGGCTGAGGCGAAAACTTTTCTTTTCTCGCGGAAAAGGCTAAAATCATTATGAAACCTTATGCCTGAAGGAGCGAGAACGGTGCTATATCGAAATATTGCTAAACCTTTTTTCTTCAAAATGGACCCGGAAGCAGCGCACCATCTCGTCATCGGGGGACTGGAAAGAGCGGCCGCCCTGCCGGGAGGACGCTCTGCTCTGCGTCTGATGTACGGCGTCCCGGAGACGCCGGAGCTGGCTGTCGACCTGTTCGGTCTTCATTTTCATACACCTGTAGGACTTGCGGCAGGATTGGATAAGAACGCCCAGGCGGTTCCCGGAATTTCGTCAATCGGCTTCGGCTTCATGGAGGTCGGCACGGTGACGCCGAAGGGACAGCCGGGAAACGAGCAGCCGCGGCTGTTCCGGCTTCCGTCCGATGAAGCGCTCATCAACCGGATGGGCTTCAATAACGAAGGCGCGGAAGCTATGGCGCGGCGTCTGAAGTCGGAAACCGGACGGAGTATTCCGGTGGCGGTGAATATTGGCCGGAACAAGACTACCGGAAACGAAGCCGCGCACGAGGATTACCGGAAGTGCATTCGTACGCTGTATCCGTACGGTGATTTTTTTGTAGTCAATATCAGCTCGCCGAATACGCCTGATTTGCGCAGCCTCCAGCACGGAAGCGAGTTGACCCATCTGCTCTCCGAGGTTAAGGAAGAGATGGAGCTTCAGCGCAAGGCAAGCGGCGTCAAGAAGAGCATACTTGTCAAAATCGCCCCCGATGTCAGCGCATCCGAACTTGAATATATGGTGCACGCGCTGACAGAAACGGGAATGGATGGTATCATAGCTACCAACACGACGGTTCGCCGTGAGGGACTCACCCATGAAAGAGCATCGGAGACCGGAGGACTCAGCGGAAAGCCGCTGCGGGACAGATCGACGGAGGTTATTTCCGCGATCTACCGCCAAACGAACGGAAAGCTGCCGATTATCGGATCAGGCGGCATTTTCACCCCGCAGGACGCCTATGACAAGATTCGGGCGGGCGCAAGCCTGGTCGAAATTTATACGGCGCTGATCTACGAAGGACCTGAGGTGAACCGCAGGCTGCACGCCGGACTGCGGAATCTTCTGCGGCGGGACGGGTTCCGGCATATCTCCGAGGCGGTGGGCGCGGACGTCCAAATATAAGCAAAGGTAAGCTTTGAACGCTTATCCTTGGGAACTTATATTTCTAGAGAAACGGGTGCAGTCCTTAAAGAGGCTGCACGGCCGTTTCTTCTTGGCAGGAGCGGCGACGAGAGACAGGAGGAAGGACGATGGACGGCAGGGATTGGGGCACTTTTTTGCTTCCTTATGAACAGACAGTGGAAGAACTTAAGGTCAAATTCAAAACGATGCGCGCGGAGCTTAAAAAGCGCGAGGAATATACGCCGATCGAATTCGTAACCGGCCGGGTGAAGCGGCTCTCCAGCATTCTGGAAAAGGCTAAGCGCCTGAATGTGCGGATGGAGGATCTGGAGCAGGGGATTGAGGATATCGCGGGTATACGAATAATGTGCCAATTCGTGGAGGATATCCGGCGTGTGGCGGAATTTGTCCGCGCTCGCAAAGATCTGGAAGTGGTATATGAGAAAGACTATATTACCAATTACAAAGAGAGCGGCTACCGCAGCTTCCATATGATCATCAGATATCCGGTGCAGACGGCCCTCGGGCAAAAGATCGTGCTGGCCGAAATTCAGATCCGCACCTTGGCGATGAATTTCTGGGCGACTATCGAGCACTCTCTGAACTATAAATACCGGGAAAGCCTGCCGGATGAAATCAGGCTGCGCCTGAAGACGGCAGCGGAGGCCGCGTCGATATTGGACTCTGAGATGTCCAGCATCCGGGAAGAGATCCTGGAAGCGCAGAAGACGTTTGAGGAAAATTCCAATACGACGACCCAGGTGCTTCATGCGATACATCAATTGTATTTCTACCATCTTGTCAATGAAGCGATCCGCAGCCAGGAAGAGTTCAACGAAATTTGGCAGCGCCAGGACATGGAAGCGATGAAGGAACTGCTCCTGCGGGTTCGCGCGATGATTTCGCAGGCGAAGAAAGGCGATTTGCCGGATGGCTTATGATCGGTTGTATGTCGCATATCTGGTCTATTTCAACCGGGATCGCGATTTTTTTGAATGCCATGAGGTTCTGGAGGAACTATGGCTCTCCAAGGAACGCGATCCGCTGTATAAAGCGCTGCTTCAGGTTGCTGTGGGACTGTATCATTTCCGTAACGGCAACGTTCGCGGTGCGTTAATTATGTTGGAGGGCGCAGCGGCGAGACTCCGGCATTACCCGGATACGACGCTCGGCATTCATCTCGCCAAGCTGGTCCGCGAGACGGAAAGGTATGTCCGGCAGTTGAAGGAGTACGACAAGAAGCCGTTTCCTTATTACGATTTGACCATCGATATCGTGGATGGGGAGCTGGCGGTGGCGGTCCGTGCCGCCTCTCCCGGCATCAAGCCGAATATCCCTCAGCGGCGGGAGCCCCGCAGACAGCAGTCCTGCCGCCACTGATTAGGCAGGACTTAATAATTTACGGCACAGGGACACCCTCAAGGGGGTGTTCCTTGAGCTATTCAACCCTTTTGCTAAAGGGATTATCGGGAGGATGCAGCATGGCGGTACAACTTCCGCACTCCTTCTCCGAGCGGATGAAGGACCTGCTGGGACGGGAGTACGAAGCGTTTGCGGAGACGTATGGGGAGATTCCTCATACAGGTGTCCGAGTCAATACATTAAAGATTCCGGTGGAAGCGCTGCGACGGATTATGCCGTTTGGCATAGAGCCGATTCCCTGGTGCCCCACCGGGTTTTATACCCCAGAGGGAGCGAGACCCGGCAAGCACCCTTACTATCACGCCGGTCTTTATTATATTCAGGAGCCGAGTGCCATGGCGCCCGTAGAGCTGCTTGGCGTCCTGCCGGGCGACCGCGTACTGGATCTGTGCGCCGCTCCCGGCGGAAAGTCCACACAGATCGCCGCCAAGCTGCAGGGACGGGGAATGCTGGTCAGCAATGACCTGCATTCCGAACGGACCAAGGCTCTGGCTAAGAACCTGGAACTTTGCGGCGCGAGGAACGCGGTCGTCCTGAACGAGAGCCCGGAGAGAATCGCCGCGGCGTTCCCCGGGTTTTTCGACCGCATCCTGATTGATGCCCCATGCTCCGGCGAAGGCATGTTCCGCAAGGATGAGGATATGGTGCGGCAGTGGGACGAGAGCACGCCGGCCAAATACGCCGGCATGCAGCGCGAGATTCTGCAGGCGGCGGCGCGCGCGCTGAAGCCGGGCGGCACATTGGTCTACTCGACCTGTACTTTTTCGCCGGAGGAGAATGAAGGCGGCATCACCGAGTTTTTGGCCGGGCATCCGCAGTTTTCGGTCGTTCCGGTCGGAGGAACAGGCTCCTTTGCCCCAGGATTCCAGCCGCTTCCGGATACGGCGCGTTTGTGGCCCCACAAGGTAAAGGGTGAGGGACATTTTATTGCCGTCTTAAGGCAAGAAGCAACGGCTGGAGAGAATACCGCCGGAACGCGGTCCGGCGACCCGTCTTTGCCGGCCGCTCCGCGCCGGGAGATCGGCGGCCGGACAGCCGTCCCCCGCAAGGACAAGACTCCTGAAAGCCGTGTCGACAACCGCAGCGGCCGATCTTCCGGCAGGAACGGAAGCCGGGGACGGAGCGTGGCCGTTACGTCGGTGGGTGACATTATGGCAGCGTATGCGGAGTTTACCCGGGAACAGCTGGGCTGGCAGCCGGAAGGCTTCCCCATACTGTTCGGGGAGCATTTGTACATGTCTCCGCTGTCGCGTGAAGCGCTGGACGGCCTGAAAACGGTGCGTCCCGGCTGGTACATGGGACAGGTCCGGAACGGACGTTTTATTCCAGGCCATCCCCTGGCGACGGCGCTTGCTCCGCATGAAAGCCGGCGAAGCGTGACGCTTGCCGGAGAAGGGGCGGAAGCGGTTTCCTATCTAAAGGGGGAGACTTTGTCGATTCCGTCGGACCGTCTGAGACTTGCCCCGGGTGCAGCACCAAAGGGCTACGTACTCGTCTGCATCGACGAATACAGCGTTGGCTGGGCGAAATGGCAGGACGGCATCCTCAAGAATGAATATCCCGCAGGCTGGAGGTGGACATAGATGGCAAAGACGAAAGGCGGCGAAGGTAAAAAGCAGCGGCTTGACAAGGTGCTGTCCCATGTCGGCTTCGGCTCGCGCAGCGAGCTGCGGAAGCAGGCGAAGCAGGGGCTCATTACGGTAAATGGCGCGGTCGTTAAAGACAGCGGCGCGCATGTCGATCCCTACGTCGACAAGATCGAAGTGGCTGGCGAGGCGGTCCTTTACCGGGAGCATATTTATCTCATGATGAACAAGCCGCCGGGCGTGCTGTCGGCAACGGAGGACAAACGGGACCGGACCGTACTGGATCTGCTGGAAGAGCGCTATGCGATGTTCGAGCCTTTTCCGGTAGGGCGACTGGATAAGGACACGGTGGGATTGCTGCTGCTCACGAGTGACGGCAAGCTTGCCCATGAGCTGCTGTCGCCGCGCAAGCATGTGCCGAAGACGTATGAGGCTGTTGTGGAAGGCGATGTCGGTCCGGAAGACGTGGCGGCTTTTGCGGAGGGAGTGAAGCTGGACGACGGTTATATGACCCTCCCCGCGCAGCTGGTCATTCTTAGCAGAGATCGCGGAAAACAAGTCATTTCGCGAATTTCCCTGACGATAACTGAAGGTAAGTTTCACCAGGTGAAACGAATGTTTCAGGCTGTCGGGAAAAAGGTCGTCTTTTTAAAAAGAGTCTCGATGGGCAATTTGTCTCTGGACGAGAGCCTGGCCGAAGGAGCCTGCCGGGAGCTGACCGAGGCGGAGCTAAAGCTGCTTGGCGCGGAAATTTAACATTCATGGCAACATACCGTGAAGATGCTATTTTATAATAAAAAGACAGATAAAAAGAATTTCAAGGATGGTGGAGAATGAAATACAAGCTGATAGCGCTTGATGTCGACGGTACGCTGCTGAACGACGATCACTCTTTAAGCCCCGAGAACAAGGAGGCCGTTGCGGAGGTCACCAGACAGGGAGGCCGGGTCGTTCTTTGTACGGGAAGAAACCCGAAGAACGCCCTTCCGCTTATGGAGGAAATGGGACTGACCGGTTATGTACTTGCAGACAACGGCGCCGTCACTGTGCGGGTGGAGGATCAGAAGGTCATTCATCAATACGCCATGGACGGGCGAGGACTGGATCCATATATTCAGTATTGCCGCGAGCGCGATATCCATTTTGACGTAAATACCGCTTTTGAGCTTTACGTGGACAATGTTGAGCATTTGACAAAAGAAGCCCATTTTATGTATGAGCATCTCCAGCTTGTTCCCGCGTCGCTTCCGGCTTGGGAGGAGTTCCGCGAACCAATTGTGAAGTTCACCGTGTTCTCCACAGCGGAAATCATGGACGAAGCCCAGCGGGATTGGAGCACATGGATGCAGTCGTTCAATATTCAGCGCAGCGGAGAGTTTTTCATCGATTTAATGCACCCCGAGGCATCCAAAGGCAATGCTCTAAAGCAGTTGGCCAAGCAGCTTGGCATCCATCAGGAGGAAGTGCTGTCGATTGGCAATTATTATAACGATATTTCGATGCTTTCCTTCGCTGGCTTGGGAGTCGCTATGGACAATTCCCCGCTGGAAGTCAAAGCGGCGGCTGACGTGGTCACCGGCACCAACAACGAGAACGGAGTATCCAAGGCGCTCATCAAATACTGTTTGTCTTAAACCGGAAGGGAAATGGGCATCGCCGGTAGATTTCAATCTCGGGTGTAAAAAAGCAGGTAATTAAACAATTTGCTTATGGATAATCGTTCATAAAAGAGTGCTCTTTAGCCGCGGCCAAGAGCACTCTTTTGTTATCCAAGCGTATAATATAAGGTAAACTAAATGAACAACGAGCGGGAAATAATGACGAGCAGAATGAACAGAACCAAAATGGCTCCGGTCGAAGTGAAGCCTCCGTAAGCTGGGCCCATGCGGATTCCTCCTTTAAAGGGACTGTCTCCCCGCTGCCGCCTTATACCGCCTCGGCTTCATGGGATAGAACCATCGTATGTAGGAAGGGCCTCTGCCGCTCCGGTCAGCCGCCCAGCGGATTTAATATGGGCGGGCTTCTACGGAAGGCGCAGTCCTTTCGGGTAATGGTTCTTGAGCTGGCCGGCGCTTGCTTTGCCCCAGCCTAGCGGCAGGCGATCCACAGTGACCAGCGTCCAGCCTTGCAGGTTATCCGGCACGGCCAGGCTCTCGCCCCGCAGCCAGCTTCTTGTCTCGGGGCTGTCCGGGTCCAGATCGAACACGCGAGCGGCCTGCTCCGGACGAAGTGCCATGGCGAGCGCATGCGCCGGTTCTAACCGGTTTTTCTTCAAATGAGCCAGATGAAGGCCGGCGCGCGGAATGCGCAGTCCTTGGAGAAGTTCCGTAGAACAGGATGCGCCAAATGAAGAAGGCAGCAGGTAGAGGGAATCTCCGAACAGAATGGGAATTCCATCCGGCCGGAATCTCGGGGTTTCCACTGCAGCCCATTCCAGGAACTGCCGGAATGCGGCCTGCGCGGAGGCTTCCGGTTGTCCGGCGGTTCGGCCTTTGCCCGCCCGGCCTCTGCGTTTGACGGAACCCTGAGCGGAGATGACGGCAGAAGGCTTATCCAAGTCCAAGGCCCCGCCTTTGGCCAGCAGCGCCACAAAATGTCCTTCGCCTTTTTCGAGATGCGGCCACAGCCGTTTAGTCGCGAGCAGCTCCATATCAGGATAATTTGCCGTAAGCCGCGATACGAGTTCTTCATTCTCTTTCGTGTTAAACGTACAGGTTGAATAGACCAGCCGGCCGCCCGGCTTCAGCATCGTGTAGGCGTCCTGAACAATGTCCCACTGCCTCGAGGCGCAGAGTTCCACATGCTCCGGCGACCATTCGCCGACGGCGCCCGGGTCCTTGCGGAACATTCCTTCCCCGGAGCAAGGGGCGTCAAGCATAATCCGGTCAAAGGCTTCCGGGAAGCGGCGCGCCAGCTCGCCAGGGTGTGCGCTGGTAACGAGGGCATTCATGATACCTGACCGCTCCACATTTTCCGCCAGTATTTTGGCCCGTTCGGGGTGGATTTCGTTCGATACGAGCAGGCCGTGTCCTTCCATCAGGGAAGCGATATGGGTCGTCTTGCCCCCGGGAGCGGCGGCGAGATCGAGCACCGTCTCACCGGGGCGCGGGTCGAGCAATACGGCGGCGGACATTGCCGACGGCTCCTGGATATAATATAATCCGGCCTCATGGTAAGGATGGCGGCCCGGGCGCGCAGGATCCTCATAATAATAACCTTCTGAGCACCAGGGTATGGGCTGAAGGCCGAATAGACTCATAGCTTTTTCCGCAGCGTTTCGTTCCGATTCCGTGCCGGTTTTTAACCTGTTCAGCCTTAGGCCTTGGGTCCTCGGCGCTGTGTATGTACCCAGAAAGGCGTCCGTTTCGTTTCCCAGCATCTCTTTGATCCTGGCTGTAAAAGCGGCGGGCAGCATTTCCTTATTCATTGTTGCAATCTCCTTTGTTCATTTTAATCAAGTTGGATAAAGCCTTGCGGCGCAAGGCCAAACGGCCCCACCCGTCGGACGATGACGGTTTTGTGTGTTGCCGTTTCAGACGTATGCCGATAAAATCTAAGTAGGAACTTTAACAGTGTCTATGTACATATGCTCAACTATAACATAATTGCCATGCAAGGCCGTTTTTTGAAGGATAAGAATTTATAGGCTCACCCGCTTATAAAATGTTCTTCTATTTCTGCGGGAAACGGCACCATCCCTGAAGGGGCGGGTGAAGTTGTTTCTTCCGGTAAAGGAAGGCGCAACCGTTTCATCTTAGGCAATAGAAAAGGGGACTTACTATATGAATTTGCTGCAAGCGCTCTTCTTTCCGCCGGAGCAGCCCGGCGGTGTATCCTCCATGATTCCGTATTTGCAGGAACGTTTTCGATCTAGCCGCTGGGAGATGGAGCTCTTCTGGCTGCCCAAGCGTATCCGCGGTAAAGGCAGCGACGAAATCGTCTTTGAAACTTTCGATTGGACACCGTACGGCGAGAGCCCTATCGTACAAAAATACATCCAAACCTACCGGGATTATTTATGGTGGACGAAGCTGCGCCTGAACAAACGGTACGATCTGATTCATGCGCATCATCCCATAGCCGGCATGGCGATGAAGAAAGTGTTTCCAGATGTGCCTCTCGTTCAGACGTTCCATTCCAGCTACGAACGCGAGCTGATCCTGAACGGAAAAATTGCCGAGGATGGGCTTGAACATCAGTTCCTGACTTTGATTTACCGGGAACTGGAGTACGTGAGCGACCGGCTGATGACCGTGTCACAGTCCTTTGCGGATTATATGTCCCATTATACAAAGGACCCGTCCCGCATCCAAATCATCCCGAACGGATTTGACGAAAAACGGTTTAAGCCGGTGGCTCATGAAAATGATGTCCCACAGTTGGTAACCGTTACCCGTCTCGTTCCGGCAAAAGGGATCGATGTGCTCTTCAAAGCCTGCGCCGAACTGAAGAAACGCGGACACGAATACGTGCTGCATATTATCGGCGACGGCCCGTTCCGCGCCGAACTGGAAAATCTCGCGAGATCGCTTGGAATATACAATGAAACGATTTTTTACGGGTACACGCTGCATCCTGAAGAATTTATGCCGTTCTTCGATATTTTCGTGTTGCCTTCCCGCGCGGAAGCATTCGGCTCCGTATTTGCGGAGGCTGCGCTGAGCTGTCTGGCGCTCGTCGGAACGGACGTCGGAGGCATTCCCGAGCAAATTGAGGACGGCGTTAACGGTCTGCTCGTCAAGCCCGACGATGTAGGCGCTCTGGCGGATGCGCTTGAGAAGGTAATCACAGATCCCGCTTACCGCTACGAGCTGTCCCGGTCGGCGTGGGAAAAAGCCAAAAATCTGTACTCGCTGACCCGCATCGCCAATGAACTGAAGAAGACGTATCTGCAGCTCCAAACCGATAGTAAAGGGTGAACCGGATGGTTCCGTTTCGTTTTGTGCATGCCGCGGATTTGCATCTGGATAGCCGGTTCGCCGGCTTGTCGCATATCCCGGTACCCGTTAGAGACTACCTGCGCGAAGCCGCATTCGCCGCCCTCGGGCGGCTTGTTGCCGTGGCGGCCGAGGAAGAGGCCGATTTCGTCGTCATCAGCGGCGACGTCTACGATTCCGCCGATTCTTCGCTTCAGAGCCAGTTGCGTTTTCATGAAGCGCTGCTGGAGCTCTCCCGCAACGGAATTGCCGTCTTCCTCATTCACGGCAATCACGACCCGCTGGACGGTCCGCGTCTTCATATGGAGCTTCCGGACGGCGTTACGGTATTCGGCGCCGACACGCCGGGGCAGGTGACGGTGGTGCGCCGCAGTGACGGACGGGAAGCGGCGGTCGTCAGCGGATTATCCTACCCCACATCCAAAGTGACGGAGAATACGTCGCTGCGGTATCGGCGGAAAGAGGGCAGCGGGCTGTTCCATATCGCGCTTCTGCACGCCAATGTCGATGGCGATCCGGCCCATGAGACTTACTCTCCCTGTACACGCAGGGATTTGATTGACTCCGGCTTCGACTATTGGGCTCTCGGTCATATTCATAAGCGCCGGATTCTTCATGAGCGTCCTTATATCGTATATCCGGGAAATATCCAGGGACGCAGCGTTAAAGAGACCGGACCAAAGGGCTGCTACGTTGTGGATGTGGACGGCAGCGGCATCGCCGGCCTGCGCTTCCGGGAGCTGGATGAAGTCCGCTTTCTGATTCGGGATATTTCAATTGACGGAATGGTCCGGGAAACGGAATGGATCGAGGCGGTTGAGCAGTCGGTCGAGGAAATTCGGGCCTTGCATCCGGAGATGATGTCCGTCGTGCGTTTCCGTATCATCGGCCGAGGCGTGGTTCACCGCGTTCTGGCTGAAAAAGGAGCTTCGGGAGATCTGCTGGACGAGCTGCGTCGGCGTGAAGCATTAAGGGCGGAACAAGGGCTGTTCCGCGGGCTCGTCTGGACCGAAGGCTTCTCCCTGGAATCCGGAACGGAGGTCGACCGTGAACGCCTGCTTGCGGAGGACAGCTTTCTCGGCGAAATGATGCGAATGGCGGCAGAAAGCGCCGAAGACGGCAAAGCTCTGGACGAGCTTGCCCGGCCGGCGCTGGCGCCGCTTGCGGAGAACCGTGAGCTAAGACGGCTGCTTGCCGAAGTCGGGGAGGACGACATGCGCGCCTGGCTGATGCGGGCGGCCGAAACGGCCGTGACGCTGCTGAGCGATGTTATGGAACCGGAAGAAGAGAGCCATCCATTCCTTGAAAGCCGGAACCGGCAAGGAGGTCGGTAAGATGAGAATACAGCGGCTTGAAATCGGCGGCTTTGGCCGTCTTCACAGCAGGGAACTGGAGCTTGCGTCGGGACTCACGGTATTGTACGGTCCCAATGAGGCGGGTAAATCCACGCTGCTGCAGTTTATCCGCGCCATGCTGTTCGGCATTCCCGGCCGGAACTACCCTGCGGAAAGACTTGAGCCTGTACATGGCGGCCTGCACGGCGGCATCTTGACCGCCCGGGACGCCAAGGGAAACGCCTGGAGCATCCGGCGGTACTCCGGAGGTGCGGAGGGCGGCAAGGGCGACAGGCTTAAGATTACGGTAAGCGGCATCAACGGCACCGTAGAGGAGCTCGGACAGGACGAGCTGGAGAAAATGCTGCTGGGCGGTGTGTCCCGAACGATGTTCAGACAGCTCTTTGCGGTGTCGCTGGACGAGCTTCAGGAACTGGGGACCCTGCAATCCGAAGAGATGAACAGCTATTTGTTTCACGCCGGCATCGGTGGCGGCGGGGATATTCTAAGGGCGGAGCGGCGTCTTCAGCAGGAGGCGGAGAAGCTCTACAAGCCGCGGGGCAAGACGCAGGAGGCGGCCAAGATTCTCCAGTCAATCGAAAAGCTGGAGAGGCAGATAACGGAAAGCCGTTCCTATCTCCCTCGCTACAACGAGAATACCGCAGCGATGCAGGCTGCGGAAATCGAGCTGGAAGAGCTGGAGAACCGCCGCCGGGAGGAAGGCGCCCGGCTGGAGCGTCTGACCAAGGCGCTCGACATTCGCGAGCTTTGGCTGAAATGGGAAGCCGCACGCCAGGAACTGCGGGAACTGCCGGATCTCCCGTATTTTCCAGAGGATGTTCCGGAACGCTGGAAGGATTTTCAGACACGGACCGGAAATGCCGAGCAGGCGGTGGCCCGTGCCGAGCGAATCGCCTCGGAGCTGAGGGAGGAGCTGACCAGGACGGTCCCCGACCGGCGGCTGGAAGCGCAGGGCCCCCGGCTGGAGCGGCTTCTCCGTGCACAGGGCGGATATGAGAACCGGAAGACGGAACTGCGGCGGCTGGAAGAGGAGCAGAAGTCGCTGCGGGAGCATTTGCGGCGCATTCTGCGCGGCATCCATCCCGGCTGGAGCGCCGCGGAGCTCGCGGATTTCGCCGGAGCCGCCGCAGACCGCGAAGCGGCGCGCCGCTTTTGCCGCCTCATTTGCCGCCTACGACCGGCAAATGGAGAGCCTCGCCGCCGGGCGGCAGGCGCTGCGCGTACGCCTTGCCGCGGCGCAGGCGGCGCTGCAGCAGGCCGAGCGGTCGCTCGCGCGGGAGCAGCAGGAAGCCGCCGCCTCCTTTGCGGCGCTGCGGCCCATGAGCCCGCGCGAGACGGCGCGGCTGTGGGACGAGCTGCAACACGCCGCGGAGCGCTGGCGCGAGGCCCAACTGCAGCAGCCGCCGGGCGAAGCGGCGGGCTCCGGCGGCCGCACCGCCTGGCCGCTGCTGGCGCTGGCGGCCGCGCTGACCGCGCTGCTGCCGGCGGCGCTGTGGCTGACCGGAGCGCCGCCGGTCAGCGCCTGGATCGCGTTCGGCGTGCTGGCCGCCGCCGATCTGGCCCTGCTCGCCGGCGGGCGCGGCGGGCGCCGGCAGCGTGGAGCCCCGCCCGTCAGCGGCGGGGCGGAGGCCGCAGCCGAGATGCTGCGGCTGCGGCGGCTGCTGCTCGCCGAGCAGCAGCCGCCGTCCAGCCCGGATGCGGGCGGGCTGGAGGCCGGCATGAAGGAGCTGCGGCGGCTGATGGACGCCTGGACGGCATGGCGCCAGCGCTCCGAGCGGCTGGCCGGCGAGCGGGACCTTCGCCGGACGGAGGCCGAGGCGATGGCCGGCCAGGAGCAGGCGCTGGTCCGCGAGATGGACGCGGCGGAAGAAGACTTCCGCGGAACATCGGCTCGCTTCGAGGAATGGCTACGCCGCCGGAGCCTGCCGGAGGATTTGTCTCCGGAAGGGCTGCCCGACATTTTCGCTCTGGCGGAGCAGGGGAATGATCTGCTGCGCCGGGAGGACGGGCTTCAGCAGCGCATTTCCGAGCTGAAGCGGGAGATCGAAGCGTTTGAGGAGGAATGCAGGGTCTTGATGGCGGAAGCGGGAGAGGCTGTAGATGAAACGGCCTCAGCTGCCGAAGAAACCGTGCCAGGAAAGAAGATGGCTTCCTCCAGCGCTTCCTCCGCACTTACCGCCTCCTCGGCCGTAAGACGGCCCGATGATCCGCCCACTTTGCCGGCCGGCGTTCCGCAACCGGATCACACATTGCCCGTAGAGCCGCCTGCGGGCGTTTCGCCTGCCGGTGTATTGTCATCAGCTCCCGCTCCTGTGCCTCTTTCGTCTTCCCCTATCCGCTGGCTGGAAGACCGGGCCGCCGCATGGGAGATGCTGAAGGCGGCGCTCCTGCACCGGAAAGACGTGATGTCCCGGCTGCGCGGGACGGAGGAGGAGCTGGAAGAGTACACACGTGAACGGGAAACGCTGCGTCAGATGGGTGACCATCTGCTGAGCGAAGGCGGGGCGGAGAATGGCGAAGATCTGCTTCGCCGCGCCGCGGCCGTTACAAGGCGCCGGGAACTGGAGCGGTCGCTCCGGCACTGGGAACTGGCTATGTTCGGTGGCAGGGACGGAGAAGAAAGACAGGGGCTTTTGGAGCTGCTGGAGCAAAGGGATGCTTACGCGCTGGAAGAAGAGAAGAGGCGGATGGAAGTAAGCCTGGCCGAACTGGAGGAGAGAAGAAGCGGGCTGCTTCAGCTTCGGGGCAGATTGCTGCAGGAGAGGGAGAACCTGAAAAAGAGCTGCCGGGAGGATACCGCGCTTCAGCAGTTGGAGGAGCAGAAGGCTGCGCTGCGGAGTATCGCGGAGCAGTATGCCGTGTCCGCGCTCGCCGCGGAATTAATCGGCCGGACGAGGCGCATTTACGAGCGCGAGAAGCAGCCGCAGGTTCTGACCCTGGCTTCCTCGTACTTCGAGAGGTTGACTGAAGGGGAATATCGGCGGGTCGTGATGACTTTGGGGAAGAAAGAACTGAAAGCCGAGCACCGGAAGACGGGGCTGCTGGACAGCGGATTGCTGAGCCGGGGAACGGCAGAGCAGCTATATCTGTCCCTGCGGCTGGCGCTTGCGGGAACGATGGACCGTCAGGACCCGCTGCCTTTGCTATTCGACGATCTGTTCGTCAATTTCGATGAGAGACGTCTGCATGCGGCGCTTTCTCTGCTTGGCAATCTGTCGTCTTCACGCCAGGTCGTTATGCTGACCTGCCACAGGCATGTAGCGGAAGCCGCCGCCAGACTGGTGCCTGAGGCCTCCGTTATTTCCGTGTAGACCGTGGAACCGATTTGGGGGAGGGGATTGTTGTCGATTTTGTAAAGGCGATTGCTTTGCCTGGCGGAACCATGGGTGTAAGGATCAATCTGACCGCCCAGACAAGCGACAACGCGCCGAACATGGGATAGAACAGCCCCAGCAGCGAGCTGAAACCGAATTGGCTGAAGACATAGCAGGTCAGCATCACCAAGGCGGTAATGACGGAGTGTGAGATCGGCAGGCGCTGCGCCAGTTGAAGCGTGACGCCGTAAATGTCAGCCACAAAGGTGCTGAAAATTTCCAGAAAGATCAGCAGCAGATACACAAGCTGAACCAGCGTTCCGAGCCGGAAGGCGATGCTGCCCATCGGAATCTCGAACTGGAGGATGCCCGGCATGTGCGCGCTCATCGCAAAATGAGCCGCCATCAGCATAAAACCGATGCCCAGACCGCCGATAATACCGCCGAAGGCAAGTGTCCGATCGTTCTTGGTATGACGCGCCATAGGGACGAGGACGGCCTGCGCCATACCCAGATTGAACGCCGTATACAGAAAAGGCGACAGCCAGGCCGCAATTGCGCTGCGTTCAGTAACAAGCGACATGAAGCGGTGCGCCTCCGGATGTTCAAGCGTGTTGAAAATGATGATGAGCGAAAGAGTCAGCATCAGGGGAACGACAACGCTGTTCATCTGCATAATGCCGGTAATGCCCCGTTTCAGCAGAAGATAAGAGCCGACCAATGTCACCAGTAGCCCGGTTTGATAATGAAGTCCGAGATGCTCCTCAAAAATGGCTCCCGCACCCGCCAGCATAATGCTGTTGACTCCGATCAGGATGAGCAGCGTGAACAGGCTGATAATGGCACCCGTGCTTTTTCCGAACAGGTGGCGGTTGAAATCTTCATACGATTCGGCCCCGATCCGGCGGGCGAGAATCATCATTTTGGTGCCGAGCCAGATGAAGACCCCTGTGGAGAGGATAATGGTCAATGCAGCCCAGCGGCCATACTGCGTGAAGAACTGGAGAATTTCCTGGCCGGTGGCGAACCCGGCTCCCACTATGGTGCCTATATAAGTAAAGGCGATTTGCAGCGTGCGGAGCGTCTGTCTCATGGCTCTCCTCCTAAAAGTTTTGCAAGCATAAACCGCGTTGATCATTCTTCGGCAAAACTGGCATCGAAAGCGTGTGCTAAGTTTTGCAAGCATAAACCGCGTTGATCATTCTTCGGCAAAATGGGCTTCGAAAGCGTGCGGTAACCTTTCTGGCGAAGCCCAAAATAGGGTCTTTCGGCGAGTCATTGCCGGACAAGCTTGTGTACTGGCATAGTACAGGTTATGATGTTGAGCAGAAGGACATGACTTCCGCCTGTTTTGCATTGCAATAATTTTACAGTGGAACGTCCGAAGAGAATGGATAATGGAGGCGTAAGCGTCATGGAAATATTGAAAAAGAGAATTTTGGAGGAAGGGGTTGTCATTTCCGATCAGGTGCTTAAGCTGGACGGACTCCTCAACCATCAGGTCGATCCCGAGCTGACGATGGAAATGGGACGGGAATTTGCGAGGCTTTTTGCAGACCAGGGGGTGACTCGCGTCGTTACCGTGGAATCCTCGGGTATTGCCGTGGCATTTGCCACCGCTTATGAACTCAAGGTGCCGCTCGTTTTTGCACGCCGCAAAAAAACGCTGCTCGCCGATCCCGACGCCTTGTGCGAACGGGTTCCGTCCTTTACCAAAGGGATCGTCACGGATATTATGATTTCGCGCCAGTATATCTCGCCTGATGACAAAATATTGTTCATCGACGACATTATCGCTAACGGCGACGCCGCGCGCGGTCTGATCAAGATCATTAACCGCTCGGGAGCGGAACTGGTCGGACTCGGGGTCGTTGTGGAAAAATGCTTTGAAGCCGGCGCACGGACGATCCGTGAACAGGGCGTCCGTCTGGAATCGCTCGCAAAGATCAAGTCCCTGGCTGATGGCAGAATCGAGTTCGAAGAGTAACTTAACGAGTTACAAATCGTGACGAAAATGAGAACAAAGCCTATTTTTATAACAATTGCTTTCCACCCCATACATTTTCCTTTATAATAAGGTCAGATATAGGAGAGGAGGCGTCACAATGGGGAAAGAACCGGTGACAGAGCAATTCTTTATTGATAAATTAACCGAGGCCAAGGATCACTTCGAGCGTGCGCTCGATTGCAAGCACACGGAGTTTGACGATCTGTATCCCTATATGATCGAACATCCTCAATTCTTTTGGTACAAACGCTATGTTGCCTGGTCGGAACTTCTGACTATTGCAGGCTTGTGCGAAGAACTGGATTTCGCATGGAGAGAGAAGTTTACAACCAAACAAGTGGAGTATCTGGAAACACGGGTGATGTCCGCTAAAGTGCTGGACTTCTGGTTCGAGAAGAACGAAGCACTGATATAGGTCAAACACAAAGAGATGCATACCAAGATGCATATCTCATTATTTAAATGAGACCCAATGATTCGTCATTGCGGTCTTTTTTATTCAAATATAACAAAATATTGGCTTCGCAACGGTGCAGCCGTTTCTTCATCATTCGGAACAATCCGGTTCAGGTGCAGGATGCGCTTGTCCCGGGAGAAGGGAGAATTCTGCATGATCAGCGACGAACAGCTGAATGAATACCGTCTCTCTGGCGAGAAGGTTCGGGTCGTTCGCGATGCCCTGGAAAGCAACGATGTGATCGGTATCGTTATTGCGTGGGACGGCAGTCAGGTTATGGTCCGCAGACCCAACCGGCGGGTAGTCAAGCTGGACCGGAATTATATGTTTCAGCCCTATGCCGAGCCGCGGCGCCATATTTTTGGATAATGCAGGCAATAGACAAGCTTTGTATGGTTCTGCAGCGAAGACGACTTCCGAGATAAGTCTCGAAAGCCGTCTTTTTCACGTGCACATATTCGATTCGATCAATCTCTCGGGTCCGGGGTTTGTTCGCTTTTTGGCAGGAGTCAGTTTGTTGCCTTCACAATATCCATGAGCGCATCATAAAAGATATCCATTTCTTCATCTGTCCCGATTGTCACACGCAGGTAATTGTCGATCCGGGGTTTGGGGAAAAAGCGCACAAATATATTTCTCTCCCGCAAAGTTTCATATAGCGTCTTCGCCGGAATCATCGGATGAGACATCATTAGAAAGTTTGCACTCGAATCAATGACACGGAATCCCGCATACCGGAGATGTTCAGTCATCCGGCTCCTGGTTGCAGCTATCCTGTCGATGTAATGTGAGAACGTCTCCGTATCTTCAAGCGACGCAATGGCTCCCGCCTGGGCGATCCAGTCGACGGTGAAGCAGTTGATGCAGTCCCTTACGCGTATGAGCGCTTCAATCAAACTGCTGTGCCCCATGGCCAGGCCGATTCGCAGACCCGCCAGCGACCGCGATTTTGAGAATGTTCGGATTACGAGCAGGTTGTCGTATTTTGGAATCAGTCCGATCGAAGATTCTCCCCCAAAATCAATGTACGCCTCATCCACAATAACCACCGCCTGACGATTGCGTTTTATAAGGGACTCAATGTCCTCCAGGGAGATCGTTTTGCCTGTTGGGGCGTTCGGATTGGCCAGAATAACGCCGTCATTGCTGGGGATGAACTCTTCGACCGGAACATCGAAGCTTTCCGTCAGCGGAACCGTTCGGTATGACACTCCGAACAACTCTCCATACACTTCATAGAAATTATACGTAATATCGGGAAAAAGGATAGTATCGCCCGGATCGAAAAAAGCCTTAAAGCAGAAAGCCAAAATTTCGTCGGACCCGTTGCCGGCAAAGATCTGCTCTGCCGGGATGCCATAGTGACGGCTTGCCGTCTCCCGCAAACGGGAGCAGTTCGGATCGGGGTATAGTCTCAGCTTGTCGGTAACAGCTTCTCTCATTGCCTCCAGCACTTTGGGCGAAGGCGGGTAGGGATTCTCGTTCGTATTTAATTTGACCAGCCGGCCAGCCCGGGGCTGCTCGCCCGGCACATACGGGGCAATCCCCTTGATCGTCTCACTCCAGTATTTGTTCATTGCCGTTCCTCCAATTCCCATCATCTGGCGACGATGCCGTTCTTCTTTATGTATATGTGCCGGGCAGACGCGGAGGAACAGTTAAAATCGATCTTGTCTTGACGAAAGCCCGGAAGAGATTGGGCCTGTGGATCGGACAGAAGGGAGTACCGCTTTAAGGCAAACAAAAAACAGCCTGGCACATTCATGCCAGACTGGAGCGGTTGCAATCCATCATTTCTCTCGACTATTCGGTTTCCGTCAGATGGACAAAGCCATCGGGGTGGATGTTTCTTCCCGGGCAAGAATGGGGAACTCTCCCGCTAGTCCGAGGTAGGCTCGCATGCGCAGCGTCATCTCCCGGCGGAAGCTCGGCCACTGAATATGCAACTCTCCTGCGATTCCCCGGCACTTGAATTGGGCTTCGACGCCCTTCTGATCCTGCCGGATCGTTGAAATGGTGATATTCTGCGACTCCAGCTCGCGTTTGACCTCCTGCAGCATGAGGGCTGTCTTCTTGGCTCCGATGGAGACCAGTTCCATATAGAGCTGGGGCATCTTGAACAGACCGCTCTTGCCGATGGCCCGGCAGTCGCGCTCGAATACTTTATGAATGAACGTTAGCAGCAAATAGCTTCTGACAAGGGACAATTCTTCCTGAGTTGCTTCACGGTTACGCTTTGCAATCGTCGCCATCAGAATCACCTCAATTGTAGTATGCGAACCTTTGTTCTTATTATACATCCGATATAGCAGTGAAAGCAATATTTTTGCAAGCAATTTATGAAAAAAATGTTATTTAAAAAATCGTTGACTGATATTTAGCGTCATGGTAAGATATATCTTGTGGCCGCGAAAGCAAGCCATTGCAAAATACGCGGTCGTGGCGGAATTGGCAGACGCGCACGGTTCAGGTCCGTGTGGGCTAACCCCCCGTGGAGGTTCGAGTCCTCTCGACCGCATCCCTAAAATGAAAAGGTTCATAAAATTGCTCTTGCAGCAGTTTTATGAACCTTTTTTAGGTTGTTGTTCATGGCCCTTATTGTCAACCCTTAGACAAGTGCGGAGGGAAATGAGGAAGCAGGTATTCACCCAGCTCCTGAATAACTTCACCGGCAGGACGATCACTGTCAAACAGAGCGAAGAAAAGGTGATTGACGCCAATGGAACGGTAGATTTCTAGTAATTCAACCAGTCTGTTCCGGCCTACGCGATATCCAAGCCGGATGGGGCTTTCTCTTTCATCCGGGTTATCCGCCAAATCAAGATGCATGGGCATGGAGAAAGGGCGGAAGACCTCGTTCCCTTGGCGGACAGCCGAATCACGCCATGCCGCTATAACTTCTTGCTGACGCGCGGGTGCTTGCGGGTAATACATCCAGCCATCACCATTCAGTCCCAGCCAGTCCAGGTCTTGCTGCGCAAAGCCGGTAACAAGGGTAGGAATCTTGTGGTCAAGCTTCGGAACAAGCGTGGTTTGTTCCATATGGCCATAGCTGGAATGAATCAAGGGATAGTTCTCATACAACACTTTTTGAAGATAGGAGAAAGCTTCCCGAAATTGAGTGCCCCGGCTAGGGTGATCAACTCCAAGTCCTTGGAAATCTGCTCGCCGGTCTCCAGAGGAGATTCCCATAATCAGCCTTTGGGGAAACAGCGCTTCAATTGTAGCTGCCTCTTTCGCCAGCCGAAGCGGGTGGCGAAGAGGCAGTACAAGAGCGGATGTGCCGAGAGCGATTTGTTTGGTCTGACTGAGAAGATGTGTGCCGTAAATTAAAATATCATAAATTTGTCCGACAGCCGGGTCCAGGAAACTGGGATCTTTCAAGATAACGTCCCGAAGCCAAAGCGCGGTAAAGCCGTAGTTTTCAGCAGCTTGCGCCAACTGGGCCTGATGCGCCATCGTCGGTGCCGTCATGCGATAAATTCTCCAGCGGGATGTGAAGGCCGAGCGTTAGCCTGCCTTCTTGATACATCCTTTGGTAACTCTCATGAGATTCAAATATATGCGCGCCCCCGATCAATTCCGCTCAAGCTTGGCCGAAACAGCGGTGAGTATAATCGCAACGATAACCATTAAAGAACCGATCCACGGGGTATGCACAAGGCCCATCGTATCGACAACAACGCCGCCGACAAAAGCGCCAATGGCAATACCGATGTTGAAAGCGGCAATATTAAGCGCCGAAGCAACGTCTACCGCCGATGGAACGTATTTTTCAGCCAACTGGACAATATATAATTGGAGACCGGGAACATTCATGAATGCAAACAATCCCATCAAAATGACTCCAATCAGACCAACCGCTTTAAAGGGAATGAGGAACGTTAGAAGAATCAGAACCGCGGCTTGTATAATAAACATTATGAGCAGTGCGCGGATCGGGTTTTTGTTGGCCCATTTTCCGCCAAAAGAGTTGCCGAATGCTACAGCAACACCATAGGCGATCAGGATAATGTTAATGGCGCCTTGGCTGAATCCGGTAACGTCGTGCAGGAGCGGGTTTAAAAAAGTGAAAGCGACAAACGTGCCTCCATAACCGAGCGCAGTGATCAGAAAGCCCAGTAACAGCCGTCCGTTCGTGATCAACCGGAACATGTCCGAGAATTTGGCGGGAGGTGATTGCTTCAGATCACGTGGGATAAGTATGGAGCTGGAAATGATCGCAATGACACCCAGCAGGGCGACGCTCCAGAATGTCGCTCTCCAGCCGAAGGCTTGCCCGATAAATGTCCCGAGCGGAACGCCTGTAACGATAGCTATCGTAAGACCGGTGAACACAAGCGCGATGGCGCTGGCTTTTTTTTCCGGAGATACTAACTGGACGGCAATCGTCGATGCAATGGAGAAAAAGACGCCGTGAGAGAAGGCTGTAACGAAACGCGCAATAAGCAGCAGTTCAAATGAAGATGAAAGCGCGGCGGTCGCGTTGCCGATGATGAAGATAACCATTAGCCACATAAGCAAAGACTTGCGGCTCATCCGATTGCTGAGCGCAGTTAGAATTGGGGCTCCCACAGCAACCCCGATGGCATAACCTGAAATAAGAAGACCGGCCAGCGTAATGCCGATTTTCAAGTCGCCGGCGATGGCTGCAAGCAGACCTACCGGAACAAACTCGGTTGTTCCGATACCAAATGCGCTAATGGCAAGAGCTAGAAGTGCCCAGTTACCCGATTTTTGCATCTCTTTTGACTGAGACGCGGATTGTGCATAGTTGCTCATTTGTATTTCCTCCACTTTAATTATTTGCATTGAACAGGACTCCAACGCATTTGTCATCTGTAGTGCATGGGGTTATTATATAGATGTACAATCCTCATGATAAGTACGTACTTTTAAGTAATGTAGGCACCGAAAAGTACCCATAAAGAAGAATCCTTCATGTTTAAGGAGAGATACTGAACATAATCTTCGAACTTAAGGCTCCGCTTTGCTGGGCTTTTTTGCGCTGTCGTAAGGAATCCTCCCCAAGAGCTTTATAGGTACTTATAAGTACCTGTGGTACTAAAAAGTACGTACTACACTAAATGAATGATTAAATCTATAATGATACCTGCGCCGGGTCAACGACCCGAATGAACTAGATATCAGAATGGAGGAAAGAAGCAATGGCGAAGAATTTACAAGACACAACTACTCTGCATAATGGTGTAAGCATGCCGTGGTTTGGTTTGGGTGTATTTAAAGTAGAGGAAGGTCCCGAACTTGAGAATGCTGTAAAAGTGGCGATCAAACATGGATACCGCAGCATTGATACGGCAGCCATTTACGGAAATGAAGAAGGTGTCGGACGGGGAATCCGCCAAGGGCTTGAAGAAGCGAGCATTGGCAGAGAAGAACTTTTTGTGACATCTAAAGTATGGAATGCCGATCTGGGATATGAATCAACGTTGGCTGCCTATGAGACCAGCCTGCAAAAACTGGGCCTGGATTACCTGGATCTGTACCTGATTCACTGGCCGAAAGAAGGAAAGTTTAAAGAAGCCTGGAGAGCGCTGGAAACCATTTATAAAGAAGGCCGTGTAAAAGCGATTGGTGTCAGCAACTTCCAAATTCATCATCTTGAAGAGTTAATGGTTGACGCGGAGATTAAACCTATGGTGAATCAAGTGGAGTACCATCCCCGGTTAACCCAAAAGGAATTACAGCAATATTGCCAGCAGCAAGGCATTCAATTTGAAGCGTGGTCGCCGCTCATGCAGGGTGAACTCCTGGATAATCAGGAACTTAAAGAAATTGCGGATAAATACAATAAATCCATTGCCCAGGTTATTTTGCGCTGGGACCTGCAGAACGGTGTGGTGACGATTCCTAAGTCTACAAAAGAACATCGAATCGTAGAAAATGCCAGCATTTTTGATTTCGAATTAACGCAAGAGGATATGAAGCAAATCGACAATCTGAACCAAAATCATCGGGTCGGTCCGGATCCGGACAATTTTGATTTCTAAACGTAATAAGACGATCCATCCCTTGAATTTTTTGAGGGGTGGATTATTTTTCAGAGGGAAAGGGGCCTGAGCGATGATTGGAATTGGAATTGAGGAATACGGCGATGAACAACAACTGAAGAAGATCGCTGTACCAACTGAACCTTTGGGACCGGAAGACCTGCTGATTTCCATAAAAGCAAGCGGTGTAAACCCCGTGGACTGGAAAGTGCGGGAAGGACTTTTGCGCGAAGCTTTTCCATACCGGCTCCCCCTGATTTTAGGCTGGGATGCGGCGGGAACAGTGGCGGCGGTCGGTTCGCAGGTGACCGGATTTAAAGTCGGAGACGATGTCTTTTTCAGACCGGAGATGGAAAAACAGGGCACGTACGCCGATGAAATTGTGGTGCCAGCCCGCCTTGTCGCGCCAATGCCCCGTGGATTAACCTATGTTGAAGCGGCTTCTCTGCCTTTGGTGGGCCTTACCGTCTGGCAAGCTTTGGTGGAAGTGGGGAATGTTCAGCCAGGGGATAATGTACTTATTTTAGCCGGAAGCGGCGGGATCGGTTCGATTGCCATTCAGTTGGCCAAAGCACGCGGCGCCTACGTGGCAACGACGACAAGCTCTAAAAACAGTGAATTTGTACGCGATTTGGGCGCGGATGAAGTTCTCGCTTATGACCTTGGCAGTATGATTACAACAACGGAATTTGACTTTATGCTGGATACGCTTGGGGGTCCGTCTTATGGGGATGCTCTGAAATTTATGAAGAAAAATGCCACGGTGGCTACCATCATTAGCGAGCGGGATGCCATACGTCCCGATTATGCAGATACATTGGAAAAAGAACGTCAGTTGACGGTTACGTTTGTCTTTACTCGTCCGGACGGAAGGAATTTGAACCATATTCGTGAGCTTGTAGAAGCACGGCAAATAAAGCCGGTTGTAACCGAAGTCTTGCCGCTTACAGTTGATGGAGTCAGACAAGCCCACCTTTTAAGTCAGACAGGGCGGACACGTGGAAAGATTGTTTTGAGCAATATGCAAAACGAAAAAGCCTCCTGGTGAAGGGGGCTTTTTCATTTATTATCGTTGAATGCTGGCTGCTTTTTTGTTATGATCCCGCCATTTTTACGCCTTTTTAATTTGTCCGCGGATTTCTCCGTCCGGATGTTGTATCGTGTGGACATTCGCGTAAGCATTGTCACGTTTAATTTCATTGACTAAGGATCTTAGAGTCATCCCACTCAGAGGCCCGACTAAGTCCGCCGCTGTTAGGGTTCCCCGCACAACCCCTCTCCTTACTGAGATGCCAAACTTGTTTGGGCCGAACAGAAATGCGACAACAGGACCGTTCTGCCCTCTCCGGCCCAGATGGATATGAGCTTGAGTGACCCGGGAAATGTTTCTTACGGTAAGAACGAAAAACAATCTTCTGCCGTCGCGGCTAAGCTTGAAGATAGCGGTTCCGAAAGCTTGCGTCCGGACCGGAGGCACTTCATTTCTGCCAGATAAAATAGCTCTGAATGTTCTCATAATATTCTCTCCTTTCGGAATAGATGAAATATCTTATTCCGGTTAAGAGAGAATGACATGTTCATAGGCCTATTTTATTGTCAATTGTTGACTGCCGTCCGCCCTACATAAAATCCCCTTTGCCATCAAACAATTAAACTATATACCCCATGCTGGCAAGGGAGATGAAATCATGAACAAGAAACGTTTATGTCAACCGAATAGGGTCGGATCGAAAGCTGCCGTCCTCCTGATTCTGACCTTGAGCTTAGCCATTGGCGGCGGCAACGGAAAGGCAGCGGCCTGGCAGTTTTATGAATCCGTGGGACAAGGACCAGCAGCCGATCCGGCGCGTGATTATTCACTTGATAATCGGCAAATCCTGCCCGGCCGGGTGAAGACGAATACTCCGGTGCCGGCTGAACAGACAGCCGGGAGCGGAAATCCGAGTGTTGCCGTTATTATCGACGACTTTGGAAACGGTATGCGGGGAACGGAGGAAATGTTCGAACTGCCGATCAAGCTTACGGTTGCGGTGATGCCGTTTCTGTCCACCTCGGAGGCGGATGCCCGGCGGGCGCATGAACGGGGATTTGACGTTCTGGTGCATTTGCCGATGGAACCCCGTAACGGCAAGCCGGAATGGCTCGGTCCGGGAGCCGTAAGATCGGACTTAAGCGATGAAGAAATCCGTAAGAGGGTTGAAGCGGCGGTGGACAATGTGCCTTATGCGATCGGCATCAACAATCATATGGGCTCCAAAGTTACGGGAGATCAGCGGGTCATGCGCACTGTATTGTCCGTCTGTAAGGAAAGGGGCCTGTTCTTTGTAGACAGCCACACCAATTACCGTTCGGTAGTCGGCCAGATGGCCGTACAAATGGGCCTGCCGCGAGTGGAGAATCATGTCTTCCTGGACGACACTCATACGGCCGGTCACGTCGCCCGTCAGCTGCAATTGGCGGGGAAACGGGCGCTGGACCAGCATTATTGCGTAACGATCGGTCATGTCGGCTTACAAGGCAAAGAGACCGCCGCAGGAATCCGCGGCGGCATCAAGGAATTAAAGAACCGTATTCAGTTCGTCGGAATTTCCGATCTAGTGAAGAAAGAGTGGAATTGGAACCCGCGGCCTACAATTCCATGAGATAAGCGGCAATGCCGCTAGATATCGCTTCGGCGATTTTCTCCTGGCCTTGCGAAGTGGTCAGCATGGCACGGTCAACCGGACTGCTTATAAATCCCGCCTCCACGATAACCGTGGGGGCGGTTATTTTGTTAAGCAGGTAGAACGGCTTTCCGGGCCGGGTATCGGACTCTACGCCGTAGAGCCCGTTCAGCTGATCCTGAATAGCTTTGGCAAGGATGAAACTGCGGCCTTCCTGGCGGTAGAGCACAATTGGTCCGTGCTTCGAGGAAGATGGCGCCCAATTAATATGAACGCTCACGACGACAGCGGCGGGCAGCGTCTCGGCAAGCTCCTTGCGCTGGGCGAGATCGCGCTGATGGCGGGAGCGGCTGCGAAGCCACATATTCTCCTCGCTGGGCGCATAATCGCCGAACCGGTTCAGGACGGCGTCAAAGTCATCCGCTCTCAGCAGCATGAACAGCTTGCGGGAAATGGCGAGCGTCAAATCTTTTTCCAGAATGTCTCCATGCGAGGTCCCGCCGTCAATGCCCCCGTGCCCGGCGTCGATCAGGATGATGCGGTGACCGTGCCCAATCAGTGTTTGACGTTGTTCAGGCTGTCCATCCGGTGAGGCAAAGGACGCGTTGGCGTTACCAGCCAGCAGGGTTTCGACAATGAGCAGGACCAGCACTCCTCTTGCCGGCACTCTCCATTTGTTATTCGGAATCAAGAGATAACCCCCTTGTGTAATTTGAAGCCGGAAGTGGCTGAGCTTTGCTTCAGGGCTGTTCTTTTTCGGTTAGATTGTGCTTCAAAAGACAGATTTATGCGGATGAGGCCCGTTTAGAGCGGAGAGAAACGGTGCAAACTAACCAATAAGGAGAGGATGACAGGAGGAGGTGAGTGCAGTGGCCTCGGACGGTGAAGATCTGGTCAAATACATTACTGAAAAAGTGGTCGTTTACATGGAAAGCCCGCGCGAAAGCCGCGGCCGGAACCGCGCCGGAAGACAGCCCTGGAGCCAAAAATGGTTCGGGATGCTGCCGGTCGGCTTGTCAATTTGGCGCAGCAGCCGAAAGGTTAAGGACAAAGGGTAGATGAGAGAACAAATAACGAAAAAGCCCCATTCTCCGAAAAAATCGGAGTATGGGGCTTTATTGCTTTCAATTCATGCGGTGTGCTTAGCGCTTTGGTAGTGCCGCTACACCGTCGCCGGAGATATAGACTTGGAACTTGCCGCTGTGCTGAAGGGCGTCAAGCGGAAGGAAACGCCGTCCGCCAATGCCTGAAGCGGCATAGGCTATCGTACCGCCGCCGGAAGCTTCCGGTCTTGCCCACAGCTGGTAACCTAAAACCATCAGCGGGGCGCCTAGCGTGTCGTTCGCTCCGGCATTTGACCGCAGCACAAGTCCGGGATGCCGGTGAAGCAGCTCGGCAAATTCTCCGGCTGCCAGCGGAGCGAGCTTCGGAGACGTCAGCCACAGCAGATTATCGTACGGATCTCCGGTATGTCCGGTCTGGAACATCGGCTTGGCCGCAAAGTCTGTCAGCGAACCGTAGGCCGTTAAGCCGTAGCGCTGGTCTGCTTCAGCGCTTCCGGCGACCGCTTCGGCCTTGCTTTTGTCCCAAGGAAGGATTTCCGGGACGATGGCGTTTACGTACAGCGTTTGGCCGTTCAATGTTTGGCTATTCAATGTTACTTTCCAATAAGGCAGAAGCGGCGCATAAAGCGGAATCTGTTCAATAATTTCATCGGAAGAATGGATAAGGCCTTTCTGCGCCAAGAACAGGCGCAGCTCGGTTGCGGAGTAGGGAAGACTTTCGTCGGTACCTGCTCCGTATTCGCTTAATGTATATCCGCCGTTGTCCGAGGCGGTGATGATCATATATCCGATCCGCTTATCGCCGCGGAGGAGGTTGACGAGCCATCCGTGAGTACCGGGACCGAGCGGATAAATCGATTGCTCTGCCGTCTTCCATTCCTTGAATGGAGCTTCGACGGCGAGCTTGTCCACCGCTTCACGGACAAAGGCCTTCAGCGAGTCCGGAATGGCCACATCCTGCCGTTTAGGCAGCGGCGATAGGGCTGAAGACGCCGATTGGCTAGTCCCGGCATCGGCTGCGTCAACGAATCCGGCGACCCGGGAGGAGGCAGCTTGGTCCGCTTGCTTGTCCGTCAGTCTGACGACAGGAGCGCCCGCCGCCGGCGGTCCCAAGGGAAATCCGGGAAAGGCTGCCGTCAAAGCAAGGACAAAAATGAAGAGAAAGCAAACGCGCATCGCCGAAGCGATCTGCCTTACCCTGCTGTTGTGTTCCATTAGCGTTAGTTCACCTGTCTTTCTGTTTCGTGCCGGATTTGTCCAAATGTATGGTTCATCGTTCTCACTTTCATTGTAGCGGACAAGCGCTGAAAAGGTTGTTGCAAGCTGTCGGGCTTCCGGGCGGCGGATTTCGCTTTTTTTGGCCGCTTTTAGCGAGCCGGGTCGCTTCTACTGCTTTCGAAGATGAAACAGGCCATAGATGACCGGCGATACGGAAATATGCGGCTCATACTGCCAAATCGTTTCCTTTCTTCGGCCATTGTACTGCTCTTCGACGGCTAGGCGCTGTTCTTCGTCGGGTTCTTTCAGCAGTTCGCCGTAGTAGGCGTCTATAATTTCAAGCTCGCCCTGCAGACGCCGCCTCGCCGCCTCGGCCCAGCCGTAATCCTGTCCGGAAAGCTTGGAAACGATACGGCGCTCCAGCAAATCGGCGCCCGTAGAGACGGTGAGTTCATAAGGCTGGATATGGACATTCTCCGGCAGCCGGGGAGACAGCTGGATGGAATTCAGCCTGGAGCCGAAGTTCTCCCGAAGTTCCCCGGTGAGAAGGGATACACCGATAAAATGCAGTTCCTCCCGCTTCAAATCGCAGCGGAGCTCCACCTTGAAGCAGACGGCAAGCCATGGCTCGTAAGCGGCTGAAAATAGCGTCATCCGTTGAAGGCTCCCCGGGACTTCGAATAGATGCAGGCATTTGCCTTCGGTCTGCGCCGCGCTCCAAATCTGGCGCAGCCGCCTGCTGCCGTAAGTGACATCCTCCCGGCGGATCAGGCCGGGACCCAGACGCGGCAGCATCGGCGTCACTCCGAAGTAACGCGAGAGGATGCTGTCATTCGGTCCTGCGTTCGCCGCCGGCGCGTTCCCGGCGCCAACTGCTGCGACGCCGGCGCTCGGTGCGGGACTACTCCCGGCGCCCGGTACGGGATTGGCGCTGGCCTGGCCGGGGCCGGTGTCTCCCCCGGCGCTCAGACCCGGGCTCGCGGCGGGGAAGGCTCCCCCGGCGTTGGGCGCCTGGCCCGGCGCTGCTCCTCCGCCAGCCGGTATCGGTGGGGCCGGCCTGCCTGATGCCGTTGCGCTGCTGGCTGTACCCGGTGCGTCCAAGCCGCCGTCTGCCGCTGCGTTGCCGATCCCGCCCGCTCCGTTTAACCCGATGCCGCCGCGCCCGCCGCCCGGAGCAGGGGCATTCGCCGCGTCGTATTTTTCAGGGTCGAACACAAAGGTGAAGGACAGCGTCTGCGGCTCCGCGCCGGTGCGCTCGACGAATCCCCAGTAATACGGCCGGTCGGTCAACATTTGATCGGCCCGGGGGGACAGCTTTACGGTCACATGCGCCGGCGATTTTTCAATGACCTGACATTCTGTCGCTTCCAAGTAGTCCATTACATGCTTCTGCACCTGCTGGGGGGTCATGGTCATGGCGCGGCCTCGCTTTCATTAAGCATTCCGTCCTTCAGATCGGCCAGCGTCTGGCCGAGATTATCCACTTTGCTGCGGATTTCTTCGTTGCTTCCGGCTTCAAGCATGATTTTGTAGAGGCTTTTTTCCAGCGACTCTTTCTTCTCGAAGCGTTCCAGAATCGTATCCAGACCGCCGATTACCGTCTCGAACAGATTAATCTTCTCATGCAGCAGATGCAGGATATGCTCCTCGATCGTTCCGTTGGTGGAGAGGTTGTGGATGACGACATCGTTCTGCTGGCCCAGCCGGTGCACCCGGCCGATCCGCTGCTCGACCCGCATCGGATTCCACGGAAGATCGAAATTGACCATATGGTGGCAGAATTGCAGATTGATTCCCTCGCCGCCCGCTTCGGTGGCAATCATCACCTGGGCGCGGCCGCGGAACAGGTCCATCATCCAGTCTTTTTTGCCGCGGTTCATGCCGCCGGAATAAGGGACGGATTGGATGCCGTGCTCGCGAAAGTATTGCAGCAAATATTCCTGCGTCGCCCGGTACTCGGTGAATACAATTACTTTTTCGTTCATCTCTTGGATGAGCGAGATGGTCTTCTCCGCCTTGGTGTTCGCCTTTACTGTCCGGATCAACTGAAGGAGCTCGATCATCCGGTCACGGCGCGGCGAGTCCTCGGGCAGCTTTTTCGTCAAATTGACCAGGGTTACGAACACCGCGTCCCGGCTGCTGCACACCTCCCGCTGCAAGGTGACAAGCGACAGCATGCTCCTTAAATTGCCGCCCGATTCCTGATATTGATCTTTGACAAAAGAGGTAACGCCGTCATATAATGTTTGTTCTTCGGGTGAAAGAGTAAGCGGGACATTTCGCACTTTCCGCTTCGTAAAGGTCACCGGTCCTTCGCCCCTGCGGTTGCGGATCATGACCTTGGACAGCTCGCCCCGGAGCTGATCTTCGTTCTTGGCTACGCGCTTGTCCACAACGAAATTGGCGGCAAAATCCCCCTGATTTCCAAGCTGGCCCGGCTTCAGCAGGGTAATGAGATTGAACAGCTCGCCCAGATCGTTCTGGACCGGGGTGGCGGTGAGGAGCAGGCAGTATTTTTTGCGGAGCTGCTGGACAAATTGGTAGTTGGTCGTCTTCTTGTTCTTCAGCTTGTGGGCTTCGTCGATGATAAGCATGTCGTATTCGTCCGAGATCAGCCGGTCCTTGTGGGGACCGCGCTTGGCCGTATCCATGGACGCGACGACGATGTCGTTGTCCCAGGAGTAGGCTTTTTTTTGCGCCACGGCCGATATGCCGAACTTGGTGTTCAGCTCGCGTACCCACTGCAGCACCAGCGATGCGGGAACAAGAATTAGCACTTTGGAGACCAGCCCGCGCACCAGATATTCTTTCAGCACCAGGCCCGCTTCGATCGTCTTGCCGAGGCCGACCTCGTCCGCCAGAATCGCGCGTCCCGACATTTCAAACAGCACTTTGCGCGCCGTGTCGATTTGATGGGGGAGCGGCGACAACGATGACAGATGCTTCATGCACTGCAGTTCCTCGAAGCTTTCCACCAGGCCGGAGGCCTCGCCTTCCATTGCCAGCCGCGACAACCTCCAGTCGCCCCAGGGGCCGCCTTTGTCCAATCGGGACTCCAGATCTTTCAGCCATTCACGTTCGAAGGAGATAGGCACGGGGAGCGCGAAATCCTGACCTTGTTCTTGCTCCGTGTTATTGCGGGGTACCTGAGTCATGAGAGCTGTCTCCTCCTGCGAGCCTAAAGTTTAAAATCTCAGAAAGTATAAACTCCGGTGATTGTTCGATTTCTGGGTAAACGCACGGTGCCATAAGACGCCGTTAGGCGTTTATCCATGCATAGTGAATTGTATAAGTAGTATGCGCGCAAAAGAGAGAATTCATAACTGCTATTTTTCGAGTCAGCCTTTAAGAACGAGAGAAACAGGGAGAAAATACGGGATGTTGCCGTGATTTTTCGGCATGGGCAGCGGTATTTCGCCAAAGACTCTTTCTACAATATATGGTATAGTTTAAAGGCTGCTTCACACAATATATTGTGACAAATGCAGTGGAAGCCGTTTTAATCCGGAATGACGCGGTTATTTGTAATTGACAAGATGAACTTCCGGCTGGGACGGCAAAGCCGCCATAGGGTGGCAGGGAAGCTCATGTTGTGGGTGACAAAATGGAAACCCGCCTGACACATACATCGGAATATTAATCATACTTACGGGAGGTTGTTTATATTGAGTACAGTGGAGCGCAAGCAGCAGCTGGAGGGGCTAAGCGAGAAAATCTTTTTGGACCGCTACGCCTGGAAGGACGCCGACACAAACAATGCCAAGGTGGGGGACGTGGTGCTGGTCCTGACGAAGGACGATCCGAAGTTCCCTACCAAGGAAGTGGGGGAAATCGTGGAGCGCAGCGGCAAGACCGTAACGGTCAAGACCCGCCGGGGCGAACTGGTGCAGTCCGACGTGGAGAAGCTGACGCTCAATATTGAAAAAACACCGGAAGAAATGTGGGACCGCCTGGCGGGAGCGATGGCTTCCGTTGAGAAGACGCCGGAGCTGCAGCGCGAATGGACGGATAAATTCCGCAGCATTCTGGATGACTGGAAGCTCGTTCCAGGGGGGCGGATCGCGGCCGGAGCGGGAGCGAGCGATGAGCTGACGCTGTTCAACTGCTATGTCGTGCCTTCGCCAAAAGACAGCCGGGGCGGCATCATGGAAACTTTGTCCGAAATGACGGAAATTATGGCACGCGGCGGCGGGGTCGGCATCAACCTGTCTTCGCTGCGCCCGCGCCGCGCCGTAGTCAAAGGCGTTAACGGTTCTTCCAGCGGAGCGGTATCCTGGGGCGGACTGTTCAGTTACACGACAGGTCTAATCGAGCAGGGCGGAAGCCGCCGTGGGGCGCTGATGCTGATGATCAACGACTGGCATCCGGACGTGGCCGATTTCATTACCGTCAAGCAGACGATGGGTCAAGTAACGAACGCCAACCTGTCGGTATGCGTCAGCAACGGCTTTATGAAGGCGGTCAAAGAGGATCTCGACTGGGATCTTGTATTCCCGGATACGACAGAGCCGGATTACAATGAAGTCTGGGATGGCGACCTCGATAAATGGAAGGCTGCCGGCCGCAAGGTCAATCATTACCGTACCGTAAAAGCACGGGATATCTGGCATACCATCATTGAATCCGCATGGAAATCGGCCGAGCCGGGCGTCGTCTTCATGGAATATTACAACCAGATGTCCAACAGCTGGTACTTCAACCCAATCATTTGTACGAATCCTTGCGGCGAGCAGGGGCTGCCCGGCTGGGGCGTCTGCAACTTGTCCGCGATCAACCTCTCCAAGTTCTACGACGCGGAGAAGCATGATGTGGCTTGGGACGATCTCGCTACGACGACCCGCTATTCCGTGCGCTTCCTGGACAATGTCATCGACAAGACGCCGTACCATTTCCCGGAGAACGAAGCCAATCAGAAAAAAGAGCGCCGCGTAGGCCTCGGAACGATGGGTCTGGCCGAGCTGATGATCAAGCTGAACGTCCGCTACGGCAGCCCTGAATCGCTGGAATTTCTGGACAAGCTGTATGGCTTCATGGCCCGCGAAGCTTATCTGGCTTCTTCCGGGATCGCGGCGGAAAAAGGTTCTTTCCAGGCATTCGACGCTGAGAAGTATGAGCTGAGTGGCTTTATGAAAAATATGACCGAGGTGTACCCCGAGGTCGGCGAAGCCATCTCGAAGCAAGGGATGCGCAACGTTACGGTTATAACCCAAGCGCCGACAGGCAGCACGGGCACGATGGTCGGCACATCGACCGGCATCGAGCCGTACTTTGCCTTCAAATATTTCCGTCAAAGCCGCCTAGGCTTCGACGAGCAATTCGTACCGATTGCAGAGGAGTATCTTGAGGCTCATCCGGGCGAAGAACTGCCGGACTATTTCGTAACTTCGATGGACCTGTCCGCCAAGGATCATATCCGCGTACAGGCTGCCATTCAGCGCTGGGTGGACAGCTCCATTTCCAAGACGGCGAACTGCCCGAACGACTTTACGGTGGAAGAAACGAAAGAACTGTACGAATTGGCCTTCGACCTCGGCTGCAAAGGCGTCACGATCTACCGCGACGGCAGCCGCGATACGCAGGTGCTGCAAACGGAGAAGAAGGAGGACAAGAAAGACGCTTCGCTGAAGGAGACGGCTGCTCCGGCGGTTGAGGCTGATGCGGCTGTTCCAGCGGTCGAAGCAGTACAGGCTTCAGCGACGGCATCTTCTTCCGACTCCGCAGCTACGTCTTCCGCTCAGGCAGGCAGCGCATCCAATGCAGGCACGGTTGTCGACAAGCAGTACAAGAAACGCCCGCAGGTGCTGCGCGGCGCGACATACAAGATCAATACGCCGTTCGGCATGGCGTATATTACGATCAACGATCTGAACGGCACGCCCGCCGAAATCTTCCTGAATGTCGGCAAGGCCGGTTCCGACGTGTTCGCGATGGCGGAAGCGCTCGGCCGCGTCTGCTCCCTGTTCCTCCGCTACGGAGACCACGGCGAGAAGGTAGAGCTGCTGATCAAGCATCTCAAAGGCATCGGCGGCTCCGGCGCCATCGGCTTCGGTGCGAACCGCGTCGAGTCCATCGCCGACGCGGTGGCGAAGGCGCTGGAAACTCATGTGCAGCAAAGCGCACACGAAGACCACGCGCCCGCGCCAATCGCGGCAACGCTCGCGCTCGAGGATTTCGAGAGCGCGCTGAACGCCGAGCTGAAGTCTGGCGGCGCTCCGGCAGCTCCCGCCGAGGCCGATCACGGCCACGGCGGACACGGGCACAGCCATTCGTCGGCGACTTCCCGCGACTTGTGCCCGTCCTGCGGCAGCGCCTCGCTGATTAACATCGAGGGCTGCAAAACCTGCGGGAATTGCGGGTACAGCCGGTGCGGGTAAGGGGAAGAACGAATAAATCGGTATCAGTCAAGTTTTCTAGGGTTCCGCAGTCGCAAGATGTTGACCGTCGAGCGGATTGAGATAGTGATCAAAACGCTTGAGACAAAAAACTAATAAAAACCGCATTATAATGGGGGCTGTTTCAGAAATATTGAGACAGCCCTTATTTTGACATGTTTTCGTCAAAAATCATTTCAAAAATATTGATATAGATTTTTTCGAAAATATTGAGACATATTATTAAACTTTGATTTAAAGCAGGTTGGGCAAAGGAAGAAGTCTCAAATTTGGATAAAAGTATTATGACCCTAATTTAAATCAATAAAAGGCACAGAGGTTTATATCAGCAATCTCTGTCACTCACGACTCACTCCCCTAATGATAACCCCACTTTTGCAAACACTCATGCATATCCCCTGGTAACATCCATATCTCCTATACGTTTATTCGACCTCAATGTCTAATTGCAATAAAAGTAAAAAGATGCTGGTGACGTCGAGTATATCAAGATCTAACCATGTTTTGAAATTTTTCGTTCTAAACAGAAAGGGGAGAATTTTTATTTCAATTCCGCTAGGGTAGAAATCAGATTGGATACTTCGCCCAATAAATTCTATAATAATCCTAAATAAGATTATACCTGAAGGGATGATTTTAATGGGTTTCTTCGGAAATGAAATAAATGAACAGCTAATTAATGAAATTATTGAACATGAAAGTTCTAATGATTTTGTCGGATTTTTGAGAAATGAATTACATATTGGGGGTACAAGAGAGCAATACCCAATTACAACAGCGGATCATCAAGTTGGTACCGATAATTACAAAGTACAAGACACTTTTGGAGCGTTGTTGTTTACTCCCTCATATAGAGAAATATTAGGAATTGAATTATACGTAAAATCAATAGTCGAAAGAATAAATGCAGTTTTTTCTCATCGAATGCATAACCCTCATACCATGGAACTAATCACTAGAATTTTTGTGTTTAATGCAGTCGCGCATGAATATGTACACGTGCAACAATTTGAACAAGGAAGAATTACAGCAGAAATAATAGAAGTTCAAAATCAATTGAATTACGAGCAAAGAGAAATTGAAATAGAAGCGTCTAATGTAGCCAAAGAACTATTAATTCAATATACAGGTTTGGAAACTCAAAGAGTAAATCAAATACTAAGTGGGAACAGCGATAACGATTCAGCGGCTGAACTTTCCGAATATTTAATAGAATGGGAAAATGCGAAACAATTAAAGATGATGAAAATAAAGAAAAGACTCCAAACTCATTTAAGTAATTGAGATGGAGTCTTTTTTATTAAATTTTTTGTACATAAAATGCTCTCTTCACATGATCTGATTGTTACTAATTATCATCATCGGCGTCCTTTTTTTCTTTGGTTGTTGAAGTAGTTCTCGGCTTTATTAGGTTTGTTCATTTGTTTCGAACGAAATATTTCATAGTAGTGATTAAATGAGAATCCTAATTTTTTTGATATCATCCATAACTTAACTTTTAGCATCTCATCATCTACAGCGTAAATGTCGCCTATCCCGCTATATTTACCAAAAATCATTGTACCGAGCTTGGGTTAGCGGAAGATTTGAATACAGGATACAAAATTATCTTATAGTAAATCATTAATCGAGAAATGTAACAATTCTTCCTTAAATGATTGATTGAGATTTCCAGTTTCTAGAGATAATAGTATAATGGAACTAATTTTGAAAAGAAACGTGAAACATGATTATGGAGGCTGAGCCTGTGGAATCTGAACAGAAATTGAAAGAATTGCGCCAAGAGCTGGGTTTAACGCTGCGCAAAATCGGTGAGAAGGTAACTACTTGTCCCTGTTGTAATCGTTTGGCTGAATGCACACATGAATTTGAAAACCAATTTTATTGTTCAGATAATTGTGTGAAAGAACATATGGTCTTCGTTAATCAAGTGACTACTATTTGCAAAGTCACAGGTCTTACCCCAATAGAAGTGAAGAAAACAATGTCCGTGAATAATTGGTCTCTTTATGATTTTACGCAAAGTATAGATTATTGTTTAGATGAACTTTCATCAGACTCTTCAATTCCATTTGCAATTGGGACAGCATTTAAGAATGCTGGTGTTTATAATACATTAAGCAAGAATTTAGCCCTTCTTAATACTAATCGGGGGGGAACAAACTTTAAAGGGTTTGTATTTGAGCATTTACACGCAACCAATGCTACGGTCTCTAGAACACCAACAACGGTGATAGCAGATAACGGAATTGCCGATTTTATAATAGTTCAAAAAGATGGTACAAAGGTATTAGGACAAGCAAAAGCTGGTTACCAAAATACGGGTATTGATTTTCAGAAGTATAAAGGACAAACTATTGTTGTAGATAAGGGAAATACACAATTAATAAAACGTGCTCAGGCTACTGGGCTTGATGTTATTGAATCAGATATCAGTCTCAAACAATGCAAAAGCTTATCAAATATTATGAAGTTGGAAAGTCAAATCCTTCGTACTTCAAATGCTTCATTAACGTCCAAATTATATGCTTTAAATCAGGCAGGTGTTGCTTCTGCTAAAGTTGGTAGCGCTGCTGGAGCTGGATTTAGTATAGGCAGTAACATTGTGGATGTATTTTCAGGTGACAAAAATTTAAATGAAGCAACCAAAGCTGTTGCGCGGGATACAGCAATTGCTACTGCCTCAAGCTATGCAATTGGTGTAGCTGCAGCTACTCCTTTGGGTACTGCTATATCCGGTACAGTAGCTTCAACAGGAGCCGCAATTGCAGGAACCTCAGTAGGTGGAGCGGTTGTAGCAGGAGCAGGTGCATTAACAGGATTGGTAACTACGGCAACAACTGCTGTGACGGGAGCTGTTGCAAGTTCGGCTGTTGGTGTAGGAGTGGCAAGTGCAGCCACAGCAGTTACAACAGCCGCAACCGGTGCTGTAACTGCTGTGGCAGGAACAGCGGTTGGGACGGCTGTTACAGGTTTAGCGACAGCAGCTGCGGGTACGACTGTCGGTGCTGCTGCAGTAGCTGGAGCTACTGCGATTGGTGCTGCTGCGGTTGCTGCTGCTCCAGTCGTTGCAGTAGCAGCGGTAGCTGGAGGACTCTTTGCATTGGGTAAAAAAATCTTTGGTAAATAACAAATCATTTGTGAACGATGCACAATCTTTTGTTAAACGCATTATTAGAACAATGGGGATGATTTAACAAAGCTTAGAAATTAACAAAAAGACATCCTTTTTTAGGTGGATGTCTAACCACTGATAACCATTATGGAATCTTCTGATTTTTCTCATCCTAAATGAAAAATCACATTTCATCATAGTTGAGAAATTATAGTCACCTGAAAACAAGCGATCTCGAGAAGAAGGGTAAACCTTTATTCTCGATGGATCGCTTGTTTTGTTATGATTGATGATGACTACAACCTAGTTCTTTTTCCAAGTTATACATTTGACTAAAGGTATCCTTCAAGGATCTATACAGTAAAGTATATTGCTGAAACCGCTTTTGATAAGCCTTATGTCTTGTCTTATCAGGCTCAAATATATGATTCATGCCTACAGGAGCATGTTTAAAGGCAGCAAGCCCCTCCGTAGCTCTTAAAGCAAGCAGCGCAACACCCAAAGCTGGTCCTCCCGATGATACCCAATGCTCTACCGGGAGGCCAAAGATGTCTGCAATCATTTGAAGCCAAAGAGGGCTTTGCGCTCCTCCGCCAATGGCACGTACGCTGTTGACGGGGATTTGCAACTGCTGTGCAATAACGATAGATTCATATAAAGAGAAGCTTACGCCTTCAAGAACAGCTCTGGTCATGTCGCCTCTCGTATGCTGGTGACTTAAACCCAAGAATGTACCTCTCGCATAAGGGTCATTGTGAGGTGTACGTTCACCGGATAGGTAAGGGAGGAAGTACAGCCCTTTTGAACCATTTGGTATCTGTTCAGCCTCGGCTAAAAGTAAGTCATAACGGCCATTTTGGATTTCTTCTACCCACCATTTGAGGGAAGCGCCTGCTGACAAAGTAACACCCATTACATGCCAACGTCCGTTGGCATCACAAAATGAATGCAGCCGTGCGAATTCATCCGGAAGATAAGTGCTTTGTGGAGCTAACACAACACCGGATGTCCCAAGAGAAACCATCACAGTGCCTTCTTCGGCAATTTGGATTCCAACTGCTCCTGCCGCATTATCCCCAGCCCCCGCCACAACAGGAATGCCAACGGGAAGTGCCGTCTCTCTTTCCGCTGCTTCATTTACTTTTCCTGCTGCTTCGTAAGATTCATAGACTTTTGGCAACATGTCTGGATGTAACTCAAGGATCTTTAGCATGGGTTCAGACCATTTTCGATTTCGCACATCAAAAAATAGCGTTCCTGACGCATCGGAAACATCTGTAACTAATTCTCCGACAAGCTTGTAGTTAATGTAATCCTTGGGAAGACAGATGGATTTCACCTTTGCAAAAATGTCGGGAAGGTGTTTTTTTAACCATAATATCTTAGGAGCTGTAAAACCTGGAGAAGCAATATTTCCGGTAAGTTCGATTAAGGTCTCTTTACCTACCACATTATTTAAATAGTCTGTCTCCTCATGGGATCGCTGGTCGTTCCACAAAATAGCTGGGAGAAGGGGAGTTCCGTTCTCATCCAACGCTACCAGGCCATGCATCTGACCGCTCACTCCTACACCTTTTAATTGGGAAGGGTCAAACGTTTGGAACAGTTCCTGAAGTCCATCTTTTACAGCTGTCCACCAATCCTCCGGGTCCTGCTCACTCCAGCCTGGGTGAATGTGATAAATAGGATATGCTCTGATTGCCTCTGCCACAATTTCACCGAACTTATCGACAATTACCATTTTTGCCCCTGATGTTCCTATATCTATCCCAAGTGTGTACGACATATAATGTCCTCCTTTATTTGTTAAAATGAATGTGCTAGAATACGTTGAAAGTTCTTTAAGAAGGAGTAAGAAGTGTATGAAATTAAGAGATAGCCAGCTTCAGGTATTATGGACAGCCCGTGTGGACTATTCCAGAAACAGCGGTATAAAAGAGCACTCTCATGATTTCTACCAGCTTCTTCATATCATTGACGGAAAAGGGTCCGTTTCACAGGAAGGGCGGTTATATCCCGTGCTTTCAAATCATTGTTATCTTTTTAAAAAAGGAGTTTCTCACAGCTTCCACTTTACAGAAGAAACCATCACATTTGACATTAAGTTCTCCTTGGCCGAAGAATTTGCAAAGTATATTGCGAATTATGATTGGTCTGGAGGATTAGCATTTAATAATATTGCTCAGTTTAAGGAATTATTTCGACTTTCAAGCATCAATCTGAAAGAAACCCATGATCTCCTGCCTTTTCGGATTGATGTGGGATATAAAGGAATTTTATTAGAAATTGTTCAGGACAGGAATTCACAGAATTCTAACCCCCATATTACAACACCGGTTACGGAAACAGACGAAGGCTATCCAATGGTCCAATATTTAAAGCAGAATCTGTCCTCCAAAATCAACCTGGAAGAAATGGCCGAATGTTTCAACTTTAATTCTCATTATCTTATTGAACTGTTTAAAAAGAACTTGGGTACTACACCGATGCAATATCTGCAAGCCCTTCGGCTTGAAAAGGCAAAGGAATATCTTGAATTTACATCCTATTCTGTTTCGGAAATTGCTGAACTAATCGGATTAACTCCCCAGTATTTCTCTAGACTATGTATGGAGCGGCTTGGAATGTCCCCAAGTAAGATCCGTGAACAAATGCGGACCGTAGTAGGGAAAGATATTATACTGGAAGAAGATTTCAGTATTGATGAACAGCCGACTCTCACCAATATAGAAGGCAGCTGAATTTTGTTGGACAAAAACCCCTGTAAATATGTTACAGGGGTTTGGTTTGAATTTCTACCTGAGCAACTTTGCTTGGATGAGCTTTATGGTCTCTTGATACCCTAATGGATCTAACATTTTTTTTGAAGGAGGAGCATTTAGGAAAGCTTCTCCCCATTCCGCAGATTCTTTATATTTTGGAACGAGATGAACATGCAAATGGGAGACCAGATCGCCGTAAATGCCATAATTCATCTTATCCGGTTGAAAAGCTTCATGAAGAGTTCTGGCCGCCTGGGAGACATCCTCCATAAATAGCTGCAGATCGGTTGGATCCAAATGGAAAAGTTCCCTGACATGCCGGTTATACGCGACAATGCATCGACCTTGATGTGTTTGGTCTTTGTTTAGATAGAGGGTGGATACTCTTAACTTGGCCGCCTCGATCATTAAACGTTCCAGTTTATGATTTTTGCTGCAATAAAAGCATTCCGGATCATCTATGCTAACATTGTCAGCTTTATTTGGCATATTAAGAATTTACCTCACAATCTATCATAACGTGAATAATATCCCCACTGCGTTGGTTGCGAAGCTTAAACGCTTCTTCAATTTTTTCCAGAGGGAAGATGTGAGTAATCGTCTCTTTTGTATTCACTAATCCGTCCATGACCAGACGCAGACCTTCTTCGAAAAATCTACGATTATCAATGTCGCGCTTCGGTTCAGTAGATAAAATGTCTAGACGTTTTTTATGAACTTTAAAGAAATCGATGGGCTTATGACTCGTTCCAATGCAGCCATACATAACAATCCGGCCGTTCTGTGCAGCTGCATCGATGGCGTCTACCATACCGGAGCCTTCAAGAAGACACGGGATAACCACATCAAAACCGTCAGGAAAGTCTTTACCAACGACGTCCATCGTTTTGGTATCGGGTGATGGCAGCTTATAGGTATGCGTTGCTCCATATTTTTTGGCAAGCGCTAATTTTTCATCGAACAGATCAGTAACTACAAGATTCTTTGGGCTAAAAAGGTTAATAACCTGTGTCATAGCAAGTCCGCTAACACCTTGGCCCATAATCAGAACATTTTTAGCAGGAGAAATTTCAGCCCTTTCCGCCGTATGTAGCAGAGGAGGAAGCACCTCAATAAGCGAACCTTCAATTAACGGGAAATCTTTGGGCAGAACCTTTACCGCAAAAGGAATGCAGCATACATATTCTGCAAAGGCTCCCCATACATAACGTAAAGCAACATGATCACCTTCTTTTAATCCAATAACATTTTTTCCAACTTTGTCGATAATACCGGCTACTTCATGACCTAAACGGGTCGGATAGGAAAGAAACTCAGGTTCACGCGCTCCCCGGTACACTTCAAGATCACTCCCACAGATGCCAACCCACTTCACTTTAATTCTAACTTCTCCCTCATTCGGCTCTGGAATATGAGCTCTTCTGATGGAGACGGACCCTATATCCTCCATCACTGCACACATTTGAGTGCCAGGGCCGTCTCCTTCAACTAATTCCATAGGGGGGACTGTCATTTTTCGTACCATCTTTAAAACCTCCAATATCGAAATCACATCGGTGTGATGCGTTACACAAAGTGTATGGTAAACGCTTTCAGGTATCAATATCGAAAATTCATGTAAACTTAATCAAAATTCATAGGTTGACAGTTATCTGTAGAATCTGACTTTTGGATAAATATCTATGGGTTTTCGATATGGCTTTGTCTGTCATGGGGGGATACAATGGTCACAACAAAATGAAAGGGGTTGCAAAAAAGTGATCAGTAAACAAGAATATAAAAATGTAAAGAATGAATCGCTTCGCTATCTAAAGGAGGCGGGTATCAAGCTTTCTTCTCAAGAAGCGGAAGCTTTGGAAATCGCTGATTTTGGCTTAGGCCGCATCCGCGAACTTGGGTTGCAGTTAGTAACCTATGTGAATACATCCAGATATTGTGCGAAAGAACTTGTATTATTGCCGCGTCAGACCTGTCCTGAGCATTATCACCCACATGTAAATGGAAATCCGGGAAAAGAGGAAACGTTCCGCTGCCGCAAAGGAATAGTCTATTTACATGTGCCGGGTACTGCAACTGAACATCCCCAAGCTGTCATCCCCGAAGGATATGGAGAGCATTTAAGAGTTTGGAAGGAAATCGTGTTGAAGCCCGGTGAGCAATATACGATTCTTCCAGAGACGCCGCACTGGTTCCAAGCTGGAGATGAGGGGGCGGTTGTATCGGAATTTTCATCAACGAGTACAGACGAGAATGATATTTTTACAGATCCAAAAATTATCAGAACTCCAATTCTCCAATAAGCCAAAAAAAATGAGAGGGTGAGAAGAAAATGAGTATTTCATCTGTCGAAAAATCCGCGACGAAAAAAATAACATTACACATTGTCCCTTATTTGTTTATTGCTTATTTGGTTTCTTTTCTGGATCGTGTAAGCATCACGTATTCTTCCTTAGGCGGTATGGATAAGGCATTAGGCATAACAAGCAGCGCTTTTGGTCTGATCTCGGGAATCTTCTTTATTGGGTACTTTGTTTGCACAGTACCCAGTAATATCATGTTGAATCGCTATGGAGCCAGAAAGTGGATTGCCCGCATCCTTGTTGCCTGGGGGATTGTAACCGTTATCACGGCATGGTCCAACAGCGTCAGCCATCTTTATATTCTTCGTTTTCTTCTAGGAGTAGCGGAAGCCGGCTTTTTTCCGGGAGTAATTCTTTATATCACCTTCTGGTTCCGATCGAAAGAACGGGCCAAAGTCGTAGCTTTGTTTATGACTGCGCCACCTCTTGCGAACGCTTTAGGTGCTCCTCTTTCCATATGGGTTGTGCAAAATATTCATTGGGCAGGAATGCCGGGGTGGCGCTGGCTCTTTATTTTTGCGGGAATTCCTGCCGTTGTTCTAGGAATTATTACTTTTTTCTATCTAAGCGATAAACCGAATCAAGCCAAATGGCTGAGCTGCGAAGAGAAAGAATGGTTAAGCAATGAACTCAAGAAGGAAAGTTTAAATAAAAGAGATACGAAAGCGCTGTCATTCAAGGGAGTATCTAAAGATAAAATAGTGTGGAAGTTTGCCTTTACAAACCTGACCTATGTCATTGGACTTTACGGAATAAGCTTCTGGATGCCGCGGATTATAAAATCCTTATCTGATGTTCTAACTGATACGCAAGTTGGTTACATCACTATGGCTCCTTATATTTGCGGGGCGATCGCCATGGTCTTGATGGGAGTGCATTCCGACCGTACGAGAGAACGTAAATATCACGCTGCTTTTGCACCATTATTGGGAGCCATCGGCCTAATAGGAGCGCTGATCGCTCCAAGTCCCCTTGTCGCAGTCCTTATGATTTGTGTGACCACAGCGGGGTTATACAGCTTTTCCGGCCCATATTGGGCATTTACTTCAGCCACACTAACAGCGGAAGCCGCTGTTGTAGGTATTGGGATTATCAACTCGTTAGGAAATTTCGGAGGATTTATTGGACCCTACGTCATCGGTATTTTAAATGATGTAACAGGCACAGTTTCATTCGGTATTGCCTTCCTGGCACTGATGCTGATTCTTACTTGTATTCAGGTATTGGCAGTAAAGAGCGGGAAGAATCGTACGATCGTGGAGAACCAGGAGCCGAGGAATGCAGTTTGAGAAAAGCTGCCTTCTTTGAAATAACAGGCTTATTAAAGTTAATAAGGGTTATATACGATATTTAAGTCTTAGACGGAATTAGCCGACGAAGATCGGCCAGCTTGTTAACTGCCACATTTCAGGATTCGACAAGTATATGTCCTTCAGAGGATTTTGGATTAACACAAAAAAGGTTGGGTCAGAATTATCTTCTGCCCAACCTTTCTATTTTTAAAAACCACCTGCTGTTTTATCGTCAGCTTCAATTGACATCGATGGAAACAGTGATAAAATATAGGATAATTAAAAAATAACATATATTATACCATAATATCAAGAGGAAGTCAACTGTTTTTTTAATTTTTTCTCGAAGAAATTAATGGTAGTGGGAAAATGATTGTTCATTATTTAAAGAGCAGAAAAAGGAGGATAACAGCATGTATTTCCCCCGCATTTTCAACTCCCTGAACGTATCTATGCAGGTACAGTATATGACCGAATTACTGGAATTGAACGAGAAAACCAAAGAATACGGCCTGGTTCTGACCCCGAAGGATGTTGAGCTGATGATGGCGGCGAGAAACGAGGTCCTGCACAGTTACGGGCGGGTGGAATTGAGCATCGAAGTGACCAAGGCGCTCATCGAGGTATTCTCGGCGTCCTCGTTCATTCAGCAGGAGAACTATGCGGATACGCTGAATGAGCTGCATGAGATTTTTTATGATCTGAAAAATGAAACCGAAGACCGGATCAGCGACATGAAGCTCCTCCACAGGATGAAGGAAATGTTCGAAGAGGATTGCGAGGGCTCACTAGGCTTGTTAAAAAGCAGGCTCGAAGAATATGCCGAAGAATTCCGAAGAGAATTGCAGAAGAACGAGTCTCTAACTGAAGGAGAAGAGGACTATTGGGATCTGAAAAACTGAATAACGGGCGGGAGCTAACCATTCAGGGCGGTATTCGAAAATCTCGGCTGCAGCGAAATCAATATACGATTTCGTTAATGAACGCAGGCTTGCGAGCGGGGCTGCTGACGAGACAGGAAATAATGCGCATTCAGAATGCGTTCATGCAGATCTTGCAGATGCTGATCAAAAAATACACCCGGGGCGAAAGCACCTCGGTCACCATGGAAACCGCCTAAAGCCTCCTGACCTCTATCATGTATGCGGCCGATGCGTATCTGTACAATTTTGAGGAGCCGGAGATGGCGATCACTTGTCTTAAAACGATTGATGTTCGCCAAATTTATGAACGAGGCATGAAAATGGTCGGTCAATGCTTGGAAGAGTCCAAGCAGCTATATAAGGAAATCGTTGCTAACAAGCTGGGGGTTCCGGTCGACGCCTATAACATGACCATCGATGAGTCCCTGCCTGTCTTTCTCAGGAAATACGGCATCATCTTCGATGCCCACAATACGATGGCCAGTATCGATTACCCGCTAGCTGTGGATGATATGCGGCTCCAGGGCGTTTTTTATATGAAGCAGTATCTGGAGCGGCTGAAGCTGGAGACCGAGTTCTGCGCGATGTTCGATCAGCGGGAGCTGCTGAATTTGCTGGCCTACTACGGAAGGGAATGCAGGTTTAACTACCGGATCGAGCTGTTCAATATTTATGAGGTAGTGCTGAATCATGCGATTTTCTCCGTTTTATCAGGAGGAGATGCCTATCAAATCAGAATTTCCGAGAGTCAATACCAAAGGTTAGAACAGCAATTCATGAGCCTTACTGAACCGCAAATCAGGTCCGTCATCTCCGGTGCGATGGGTAAGCTTCAGCAAGAATTGCCAATTCATACCCGATTGAAGGAGTATATGGACGGTTGCATGGAAGACATCGTTCAGCGAGTGACGAATGCCGCAAAGCATGGCAGCTTGCGGGCTGTCATTATTACAGAGCGGGAGGCGGGAGTGAAATCCATTGTCCTTTTCTTTAACGAAGAGGACAGAATGAGCGATGTAGAGTTAAGAAGACGGCTGGATGAGATTATGGCCTGCGAGCGGAAGGAGGACAAGGTCAAGCTGATCTTATCCAGCTTCCATTCCTTCCATGACTTCCTCGATATGCTTGAATCCGACTGCTTGTACGGGGATGAGCATGATGCCCTTTTCCATGCGTCTGGCGATATGGAGCTGGCTATTCTGGCGAAAATCGTTTTCTATGAAGAGTTGCGAAGCGAGTCTCTGGATTTGCCGTCCATTCTGTTATTGGAGAATGAGCATAGGGTGGAGTGGCAAATGCAATTTGTCCAGTCCCTGAAGGGGAAGAGCCGGGAGCGGCTGCAAGCCGTCGAAAAGTATATGGATGAGATGGACTATGAACAAATGAAATTCTATTGATCAGCCATTTTAGTCTGACACTTTATTGTTTCGAGACAGCAAGGGTAGAAATATGAAATGGCTGTGATCGTGTAAAATGCGGTACGCCAAAAAACGACAATTCCGTTTTGAGATCAAATATATATTTAATGAGAAATAAATTGCATTCAATAAGCTGAATATTCATGCACTAATCTACTTTGATACCAAACAAAACAGTCCTGATGGAGAGCTTTAGCATCGGGACTGTTTGTGTTTGAAGGGTTCTGGCACTTATCGAATCAAGCCATATTGGGCATTGAGTACCCGTGGCGTTAAGCACAGGAACGAACGCAGTCGATATATCGGCTGCTTGTTATGTCCACCGGGCAAAAACTAAGAGAATCCCCGTACTGTTTCAGGACTAACTCGCTTTCTCGTTTTAAAGGATGATCCTCGGGAACAATGCTACCAATGATCATGGTGCACCCAATTTTAACATGAGATTACTTACAATTTATCCATCAATGATTTAAAAATAAAAAAAGTTGACATAGTCCACTAAAAGGAGGGTTACAATGACCCTAAATGATAATATCATAGCCGATATACGGCAATTTAACCGGTTTTATACGAATATACTCGGCTTATTGGATAAGCACGTATTGAATACCGGATATTCTTTTACAGAGGCGCGGGTAATTTTAGAGATTGGTTTTCTGGAACAGTGTATCGCCAACAATTTAGTCGAAAAATTGGATATTGACCGCAGCTACATGAGTAGAATTATTACCAAGCTCAGTAAAGATGGCCTGATTATTAAGGAAAACTCCGCCTCGGACAGCAGAACGAGTCTGATTCGATTGACACCCAAAGGGATCGCTCTTTTTAATCAGCTGAATGAAAAATCTGATGAACATATAGTGAGATTGCTGAAAGGATTATCACAAAAAGAAATTAAAGAATTACATACTTCTATGTTGTTTATTCAGAAGAAATTAGAAATGCCGGAGGGAATTTGAATGATACGATTTGAAAATGATTATACAGAAGGTGCTCATAAGCGAATTCTGAAACGAATAAAGACAGTGATTTATCCTTGGCAGATATTGCAAGGCTTTGTGATGTGTTCTATATCGGGGGAACGAAAATTGGGGCATTGTTTGGGGAAGCAGCAGTCATCATAAACGATGACCTGAAAAAAGATTTTCGGTATATGATCAAGCAAAAGGGAGGATTACTGGCTAAGGGGAGATTACTCGGAATCCAGTTTGAAACTTTGTTTGAAGATGGCTTATACTATGAAATTTCTAATCATGCCGTGGAAATGGCGATGATGATTCAAGAGGCATTTGTTGAAAAAGGATTTTCATTACGATATGATTCCAAAACCAATCAACAGTTTCCCATTTTGCCGGAAGATGTGTTAATGAAATTGGGCAAAAAGTATTCTTTTTCCTTCTGGGAAAAAGTCGATACTACCCACAGTGTTGTGAGATTTTGTACCAGTTGGGCTACAAAAAAAGAAAATGTTGAAATGCTGATAGAGGATATTAAGGAATTAAATTAGGGATGCCTGAATGGTGTATTGATTATAATGGCCTTCGATCCGGTAGGATCATAAATGTTCTTCAAGAGGCCGCCTTAATGTAATCTTAATGCTGCGGTCAAAGTTATAACGCGATGCTGATTTTGCACATGATATACTAACAACTATAAGAGGGTGCAAGAACATGCGGATTGTTGCACAATCCGAGGACATTGAGAAAAATCAAAGATTAACAGAAAGCAGGCTTGGGATGGCAATAACACAAATCGATGCCGAGTCTTTGCTGGAGCGGATTATCGGTATACCGGTGGAAAAAAAACGAGGAAAACTGAAAATTTTTATTGGATATGCGCCAGGTGTCGGCAAGACCTGTTCTATGCTGAGCGCCGCCCATGAGGAGCAAAAAGATGGGATGGATGTGGTCGCTGGATATATTGAACCCCATGCCCGGCCCGATACGACGGCTCTCCTGGAAGGACTCGAACTTTTGCCTTCTATGGAAATCTTCAATGAAGGATCTGTCATCAATGAATTTGATCTGGATGGTGCGCTCCAAAGAAGCCCTGACCTTATTTTATTGGATGATCTGGCTCATGCCAACGCGGCAGGATGCCGTCACAAAAAAAGATATCAGGATGTGGAGGAGCTTCTCCGAGCAGGAATTCATGTATATACGACGATTAATGTTCAGCAGATTGAAAGCCTGACGGATATTGTCTCCTCCATTACCGGGCTCCCTGTTCACGACCGCATTCCGGACAGCGTATTTGACAGTGCCGATCAGGTGGAATTGGTCGATATTGAACCCGATGATTTGATAGACCGTTTGAACAAGGGGAAGATCTATGGTGAGGATCAGGCTGAACAGGCGCTTGCTGCGGATTTGTTTACCAAAGAAAAGCTCACCGCCCTGCGTGAAATTGCTCTACGCAACACGGCAAGTCAGTTAAACCGAATTGCGATACAAATCAGTGAACAGGCGAAAAAAAATGAACACTATACGAAAGACCATATTTTGGTCTGCCTGTCTTCGGCGGCTTCCAATAAAAAAGTGATTCGCACAGCGGCGAGAATGGCCGAAGCTTTTCATGGTTATTTCACGGCCCTATTTGTGGAAACACCGGAAATCAAGGAATTAACGCCAAAAAACAAAGCGGAACTAAGGGAAAACCTGAGACTGGCCGAGCAACTGGGCGCACAGATTGCGACGGTTTACGGAGAGGATATTCCGGGACAGATTGCTGAATATGTCAAAACAAGCCGGGTATCAAAGATTGTCCTAGGGCGCTCCCCCAACAAAAAGAGAGGGCTTGCAAAATCCAATGTTGTGGATAAACTGACTGCCTTGGTCCCTAATATTGAGACCTATATTATCCCCTACGCTCAGCCCTCAATTTATAAAAGGGTGCCTCTATACGCGAAATCCTCAAAGCTGTCTCTGATTGACACTGCCAAGACCTCCGCAATTTTGGCTGTCTGCACAACAATAGGAATATGGTTTAAGTATCTGGAGCTTAGAGAAGCTAATATTATCACCGTGTATATTCTAGGCGCCCTGTTAAACGCGATGGTTACCAAGGGCAGGCTGTACAGCGCTGTTTCTTCGGTTATGAGTGTGCTTGTATTCAATTACTTCTTTACCGAGCCGTATTATTCGTTGCGGGCGTATGATTCAGGTTATCTGGTTACCTTTTTGGTTATGCTGGCGGCCTCTTTCATAACGAGCACACTGACCATGCGGGTAAGGGAACAGGCTCGTCAATCTGCGGAAAAAGCGTACCGGACGGAGGTGCTTCTGGAAACGAGCCGGAAATTGCAACAGGCAAAAGACTTTTCGGCTATTATTGATGAAACAGCGCATCAAATGGTGAAGCTGTTGGACAGAACGATTATTTTTTATTCGATACAGGATGATGCCCTGTCGGCGCCGCTGATTTTCCCAAAAAAAGAATCAACGGTCGATAAGCAAGCTTATACAGGAGAGAACGAACGTGCGGTCGCGGAATGGGTGTATAAGAACAATAAGCGCGCCGGAGCTACCACGGATACTTTTTTTGGCGCGAATTGCCTGTATCATGCTGTGCGTGGAGGCAATGCGGTTTTTGCAGTGGCGGCCATTGTTATGGACCGGGAAGACCCACTCGATGTTTTTGAGAAGAGCCTGATGATTGCCATGCTGGGAGAATGCGCGCTGGCGCTGGAGAAAGAAAGACTGAACGAGAAGCAAAAAGAAATCTCCATGCAAATCCAGCAGGAGCAGCTCCGCGCCAATCTGCTTCGGGCGATCTCCCATGATTTGCGAACCCCTCTGACCAGCATTTCAGGCAATGCGGGAATTCTCATTGGAAACTCCAAGGTGCTAAGCGAAGAACAGAAAAAGGGGCTGTATACGGACATTTATGACGATTCCATGTGGCTGATCAATTTGGTGGAAAATCTGCTTTCCATTAGTCGAATTGAAAAGGGTACTTTAAACCTGAACTTGCAGGCTGAGTTAATGGAGGAAGTCATTTCGGAAGCTCTGCTTCATGTAAATCGAAACAGCGAGAAGCATATCATCCGAACGGTATTGGATGACGAGCTTCTCATGGCTCGGATGGATTCCCGGCTTATTGTTCAGGTTCTGATCAATATTGTTGATAACGCAATCAAATATACCCAATATGGTTCGCACATCACGCTTTCGGCAAGACGAGACAAGCAAAAGGTGGTTGTGGAAGTCTCCGACGATGGCCCGGGTATTTCAGAAGAGGCCAAGAGCAGACTGTTTGAGATGTTCTATACGGCAGATAATATTCGCGGGGACGGCCGCCGCGGTTTAGGATTGGGACTTTCTCTGTGTAAATCGATTGTGAATGCCCATGGTGGAACTATTGGTGTTAAAGACCATTTTCCGAAGGGGACGGTTTTTTATTTTACCCTGCAAGCTGAGGAGGTGAATGTCCATGAATAAACCTTTCATTCTTGTCGTTGAGGACGACAAGCCCATCCGCAAGCTGATTACGACAACCCTAGAGACGCAAGGTTATAAATATCATACGGCTGAAACAGGCGAAGCATCAATTTTAGAAGCGGTATCCAAGCAGCCGGATATGATGATTCTGGATTTGGGACTGCCGGATATGGACGGTGTGGATATCATAAAGAAGGTACGGGAATGGTCTAATCTACCCATTATCGTGGTCAGCGCTCGCAGTGAAGATCGGGACAAAATAGAAGCGCTGGATGCGGGCGCAGACGATTATTTGACTAAGCCCTTCAGTGTGGAAGAACTGCTGGCAAGGCTTCGGGTCAGTTTGCGGCGAATTCGATATGACAGCGATAAGCTCCTAAAAGATGCATCCAGTTTCACCAACGGGAATTTAAAAATTGATTATGCTGCAGGGTGCGTGTGGCTCAGTCAAGAAGAGGTTCATCTGACGCCAAGCGAATATAAACTTCTATGCCTGCTGGCAAAGAATGTGGGTAAAGTACTGACGCATAATTACATCCTGCATGAAATCTGGGGTAATCATACCTACGATATTCCTGCCCTGCGCGTGTTTATGGCTACCCTAAGGAAAAAAATAGAAAAAACAGCTTCACAGTCTAAATATATTCAAACTCATATCGGTGTCGGTTACCGGATGCTGCAAGTCGGCGATGATGGCTAAGCGATCTGAAACAAATGGTATTAGCGGCCATGCTCTTTGGAGCATGGTTTTTTTGTGTTAAACAGGCATCTTAAGATAATCTTTATTCTTTCATTCAAACTCTAATCCTAAACTAATGGCGGGAGTGATACGCTGAAATCGGAAGCAGCAAGGATAAGGAGGATTTGCATGGACGTGGAGATGGGCATTGGCTGAATGATGAGGAAAGAGGGTATGGAGATGGGTGGAATTTTAACAACCGTGGTTTTGATCTTGATTCTGCTGGCGGTGCTGTATTCCGCTAAAAAAATATACGATTTTATCGATAAGCAGAAGGTGACAAGGGCGGGCTACTATGAAGACTATGGTATATATAAAGCGGCTCAAATGTTTGCTAATGGAGCGCCTGCCGATGAAATCAGAGAAATTCTGTCAAACAGCTATGAGTTTGATGATGGGCGGATAGAGCAGACGATGCTTCTGGCACTTCCTCATCGGAATGATAGCGATGGAGGCTATAGCGCCTTTATCAAGGCTGTAAATCAGGTGTTGGCAGAAGAGGTTTACAGCTAAAGATCAGAGCTGCATTTCTATGAACTGGGATTAAAATCATCATCAAGGTCAATATTAAGGAAAATCCTTGATATACTCGCCGGAAAATGAAATTCAGCAAAGTGTATATTTTTGATTGTCTTTTTTGATTGACAAATGAAGCGTTCTGAAGGAGGAAGCTTTACAGTGCAAGATCTTTTAATGATTGCCATCTTATTGCTGCTTACTTTACTGATGATTGGACTTGGAAAATGGGCGTCCGGAACAATAGATGAAGGAAGTGACCAAGGATGATATGGGTACTTGCAACGATAGTGGCGGCTCTTTTTGTGTATTTGACTTACGCGCTAATTAATCCGGAAAAATTTTAGTAATGATTTCAGGAGGGATTCAAGTGACCACGATTTCTTTATTCGCAATTGCAGTAACCTTATTGCTCTCCTTGCTGCTTGCCCGCCCTACGGGGCTATATATTGCTCAAGCATTCAACTACGAGAGAACGGGACTTGACCGCTGGTTTGGCTGGCTGGAACAACCCTTTTATGCAGTTGCCGGTATAGGGCGGGAACACCAAAGCTGGAAGCAATACGCACTGGCTGCGGTCCTCAGTAATTCCGTAATGATTTTGCTTGTATATTTAATTTTCAGATTCCAGGGGGTGCTGCCATTAAATCCAGGCGGTATGGCTTCCATGGAACCCACTTTAGCTTTTAATACGGCAATCAGCTTTATGACAAACACCGATCTTCAGCATTACAGCGGCGAAAGCGGCTTATCCTATCTGTCACAAATGATGGCTGTCGTATTCATGATGTTTACCGCCCCTGCCTCTGCACTTGCGGTTGCCATAGCCTTTATTCGTGGTTTGTCCGGCAAGCCGCTAGGCAACTTTTTTGTTGATTTGATTCGGGGAATAACTCGTATTTTGCTGCCGGTATCCTTTGTACTGGCTTTGGTCTTTGTTGCTCTCGGTGTACCGCAAACACTGGAACCAACAGCTATTGCTACTACGCTGGAGGGTGCCAAGCAAGAGATTGCCCGTGGACCTGTGGCTTCGTTTCTATCTATTAAAGAACTGGGCAACAACGGCGGCGGATTTTTTGGAGTCAATTCAGCCCATCCGTTTGAAAATCCGGGCGGCATCAGCAACTTGCTGCAGGTTCTGATGATGCTGCTGCTGGGTACCTCTTTGCCTTTCACGTATGGGAAAATGGTGGGCAATAAAAAGCAGGGCCGTGTTCTGTTTGTATCTATGGCCATGATGCTTATCGTCTTTCTTGGGATCTCTCTGGCCAGTGAAAATGCAGGGAACCCTATCATTAACTCCCTTGGCATTCAACATCAGCAGGGGTCAATGGAGGGGAAAGAGGCACGGTTTGGTGCAGCGCAGTCTGCTCTGTATTCAGTGGTTACAACAGCTTCCGAGTCAGGCGCAGTTAATACGATGCATGACACCCTCACTCCAGTGGGCGGGTTAATCGCAATTGTGAACATGATGCTTAATACCGTGTTTGGCGGTGTAGGCGCAGGCTTTATCAATGTGCTTATGTACGCCATGATTGCCGTCTTCCTCTCCGGTCTGATGGTAGGCCGAACACCGGAGTTTCTCGGTAAAAAAATTGAGGGGAAGGAAATGAAGTTAATTGCAATTACGCTGATTATCCATCCATTGCTGGTTCTCTTTCCCACGGCGGTGGCCCTGTTTGCCCATGCAGACACCATATCCAATCCTGGATTTCACGGCCTGACACAAGCGTTATATGAGTTCACTTCTTCTGCTGCCAACAATGGCTCCGGATTCGAGGGGCTTGCAGATGCGACGCCGTTCTGGAATATCTCCACCGGCATTGTAATGTTCCTTGGACGATATTTTCCAATCATTACCATGCTGGCTGTAGCCGGTTCCCTGGCTACCAAGAAGAGCGTACAGCAAACGGCAGGAACATTCCGGACGGATAATGCTTTGTTTGGTGCTGTTTTTCTTGGCGCTGTATTGATTGTCGGAGCGTTGACGTTCTTTCCGGCTCTCGCACTCGGACCGATCGCTGAATATTTGACACTGAAACCATAGCTGGATATGGATGGAGGAGAAGTTATGAGCACAAGAAAAAGCGCAATGACAAGAAATATCATCAATCAGGCGATTAAACAGGCATTTATTAAACTGGACCCGCGGATTATGGTGCGAAATCCCATCATGTTTGTGGTTGAAATAGGCTTTCTCATTACTTTGTTTTTAATCTTTATGCCGAATGCATTTAACGGAAATGTATCGGTTGGCTTCAATATTTCTGTTGCATTCATTCTGTTGTTCACCGTGTTGTTTGCCAACTTTGCCGAAGCGCTGGCTGAAGGAAGAGGCAAGGCGCAAGCGGATTCGCTGAAGAAATCAAAAAAAGAAATTACGGCAAACAAGGTAAGCGGAAACGGCATCAAGCAGGTGCCGTCCACGGAACTGCGCAAAGGTGATGTTGTGATTGTAGCCCTGGGAGAGATGATTCCGGGCGACGGAGAAGTTATTGAAGGATTGGCTTCTGTGGATGAATCTGCAATTACCGGTGAATCCGCTCCGGTCATTAAAGAGGCGGGCGGCGATTTCAGCTCAGTAACCGGAGGAACGAAGGTCGTTAGCGACAGGATTACGGTTCGCATCACCAGCGATCCGGGGGAATCCTTTCTGGATCGGATGATTTCTTTAGTTGAAGGGGCAAAACGCCAAAAAACGCCCAACGAAATTGCCTTGAATACGGTTTTGGTCAGTCTGACAATCATTTTCCTGATTGTGGTGACGGCCCTCCCGTTCTTCGCTAATTATCTGGACATACATCTGGAAATTCCCGTCCTGATTGCGTTGTTGGTTTGTCTAATCCCCACTACAATTGGGGGGTTGTTGTCAGCGATCGGAATCGCGGGCATGGACCGTGTGACCCAATTTAATGTATTGGCGATGTCCGGCAAGGCGGTTGAAGCATCGGGAGATATCAATACCATTATTTTGGATAAAACCGGAACCATTACCTATGGAAACCGCATGGCCAGTGAGTTTGTTCCTGTAGGAAATCACAATATCCAGGAAGTGGCGGCATGGGCGGCGATAAGCTCAGTTCGTGATGAGACACCGGAAGGGCGTTCTGTGCTGGAACTGCTGAACAAGCAAGGGCTATCTTTTGAAGAGAAGATTGCGGCCGGCGCGGACTTTATTGAATTTAAAGCAGAGACCCGAATGAGCGGCGTTGATCTACAGGATGGACGAAAGGTCCGGAAAGGGGCCGTGGATGCGGTCAAGCAGTGGGTTGCGGGCCAAGGCGGCAGGATTCCCGAGGATTTGCTTGCTAACAGCAATGACATTGCTTCGGCAGGGGGGACGCCGCTGGCTGTAGCTGTCGATCAAACGATCTATGGTCTTATTTATCTGAAAGACACCGTAAAACCGGGGATGAGAGAACGTTTTGACCAAATGAGAGAAATGGGCATTAAAACCATTATGTGTACAGGCGACAATCCGCTGACGGCTGCAACTATTGCCGCGGAGGCCGGTGTAGACGATTTTATTGCCGAAAGCAAGCCAGAGGATAAAATCGCCGTGATTCGCCGCGAACAAGCGGAAGGAAAACTGGTAGCCATGACGGGTGACGGGACAAATGATGCTCCTGCATTGGCTCAGGCGGACGTGGGAATTGCCATGAATAGCGGAACGGTTGCAGCCAAAGAAGCGGCCAACATGGTGGATCTTGATTCTGACCCGTCCAAAATCATTGAAGTTGTGGCTATCGGAAAACAACTGTTGATGACACGCGGAGCACTAACGACATTCAGTATCGCAAATGACATTGCGAAATACTTCGCGATTATCCCGGCCATGTTTATGGTGGCGATTCCTGAAATGGAAATTTTGAACGTCATGAGATTGCATTCGCCACTTTCGGCAGTCCTTTCCGCCTTGATTTTTAACGCCGTCATTATTCCGCTACTGATTCCATTGGCCATGAAAGGGGTGGCCTATAAACCGATGAGTTCTTCGAAGCTGCTAAGCCGCAACTTATTGGTTTATGGGTTAGGTGGAGTGATTGTTCCTTTTATCGGAATTAAGGTAATTGATCTGATTGTCCAATTTTGGTTATAGAAAGGGATGTCTTAGGCATGAAAACGATAACTGTTACTCTGAGAACAAGCATTGCCTTAATGATCATCGTCATGATTTATCAACTGGTTGTTACGGGAATTGCTCAAGCCGTTATGCCGGACCAAGCCAATGGAAGTCTGGTTTATAATAGTAATAACGAAGTGGTCGGTTCCCGGTTAATCGGTCAGACGTTTAGTGCTCCCGGATACTTTCACAGCAGAATTTCCAGTATTGAATATAATGCCGCATCGTCCGGTACCCCCAACTATGCGCCTTCCAATCCCGATATGCTGAAGCGAACGAAAGAAGCGGTAGAGGTTTGGAAACAGGAAAACCCGAAAGTTGCCATATCGGAAGTTCCGGTCGATCTGATTACAAACTCCGGTTCAGGACTTGATCCGCATGTAAGTGTTGCTGCCGCGGAAGTCCAAATTCCGCGTGTTAGCGAAAGTACCGGAATACCTGCGGATCAATTAAAAGGGCTTGTAGCCAAGCACACAAAAGAGAGAGAGCTTGGCCTTTTCGGTGAACCTGCGGTCAATGTTCTCCTGTTGAATATGGATGTGCAAAAAATAGTCAGTGGACAATAAGACTGAACAGTCAAAAGGATAATGAAACAAGAAAGAGCCGGAAAATATCCCGGCCTTTTCTTGTATTGAACGGAGGATTGGCGATGGAGAATTATAAGAGGAAAAGTCCGGAGGAAATATTATTATCGATTTCCAAGCTTCATCGCGGACGTTTAAAAATATTCATTGGCGCGATAAGCGGAGCGGGGAAGACCTACCATATGCTGCGGGAAGGAGTCGCGCTCAAGCAGCAAGGGATTGATGTCGTGATATGCGCAGTATCCACTTTGCAACGGCCAGAAACCATTGAACAATTGGGTACCCTGGAAAGGGTGCCAAGCATTCATTGGGACTGCGGGGGAACGGAAAAAAAGGACTTGGACGTGGAAGCATTGCTCCAGAGAAACCCGGAAGTGGTTCTCGTTGACGGCTTGGCCCACCGGAATCGGCAGGGCGCGGCACGTCCGACAAGATGGGGAGATATACAGTATTTACTTGATAATGGAATTAGCGTCATGACAACCGTGAATGTATATGAACTGGACGGTGTCCGAGAAATAGCGCAGAAATATATGAAAATTAAAGTCGATGAGACCGTTTCTGCAAATCTATTGGAACTGGCTGATGAAATCCGCTTAATCGATGTGACCCCGGAAACGTTACTGCAGCGTTTTTCTGAAGGACATGTTCGCAACAGTAATGCCGCACCATGGTTTAAACGGGGGAATTTGGGCGTATTGCGGGAGATCGCGCTTCGGCTCGTTGCGGAAGGTGTTAACGATTCGCTGGAAAAACATCGGGAGCAGATGGGGATGATTGGGCCTTCAGGAGCGACAGAACGGATTCTAGTCTCGACTCAATATCATTGGAACGGCTCCATCTATGTGCGCCGCGGCCAACAGGTAGCCAAGCGCCTGAACGGAGAACTTTTAGTGATCACATTTGTCAAGAAAAACCGTCCTCTATCGAAAGAACAGTCTGCTTTTAAGCAGTCGTTAATGAAGCTTATTGAAAAAGTGGGTGCGGAATTTGCGGAACTGCCCCTGCATTCTCGAAGGAAATTGCCAGACAAACTCATTGAATATGCACTTGATCATAGTGTTACCCGAATTCTGGTAGGGCACTCCCGTCAAACACGTTGGCAGGAATTGTGGCAAGGCTCAGTCGTTAATCAAATTCTCAGAAAATCGCGAAATATGGATATCTTTATTGTGGCAGATCGTGCTGCACATCAGGGAGAGCGGATTATGCCAGCCAAGATGGTAAACTCCGGAGAAAGTGCGCTCTATCATCGATTAAGCAGCCAGGAAGTCGATGAAAGAATAGGAAGGATTAAACGAGGAAAGTTCAAAGTTTTTATAGGCGCGGCTCCCGGAGTGGGTAAAACCTATACCATGCTGCGTGAAGGCAATCATTTGTTAAAGAAGGGGACGGATGTCGTCATCGGCCTTCTGGAGACACATGGGAGGAAAGAAACCAGCCAGCAAGTATTGGATCTGCCTACGGTGGAGCGGGCAAAAATTCAATATTCAGGAACGGAACTGGAGGAAATGGATACGGAGGCCATCATTCGGCGAAACCCTGATCTGGTGCTTGTCGATGAGCTAGCCCATACCAATGTTCCTGGAAGCAAGAACAGAAAACGCTATGAAGATGTGTTGGAGATTTTAAATGCCGGAATTTCCGTCATCTCCACTGTTAATGTGCAGCATTTGGAAAGCTTGAATGACGCAGTCGCTCAAATTACAGGGGTGCGGGTCAGAGAAACGGTTCCTGATTCTATTCTTCGTATGGCAGATGAGGTAGAACTTATTGATGTAGCGCCGCAGGCTCTTCAGTCCCGTATGAAAGAAGGGAAGATCTATGCCCGGGAAAAGATTGAACAAGCACTGGGCAACTTTTTTAAAATGGGGAATTTAATTGCGCTGCGAGAACTGGCACTCCGTGAAATTGCAGATGATGTGGACGAACGACTGGAAGCATGGGAGCGAAAAAGTTCTTTGCGAGGTCCATGGAATAAACGGGAGCTTATCTTTGTCTGTGTCAAGCTAAGTCAGGATGCAGAGAAGTTAATACGGCGAGGATTTAGAACTGCATTTCGTTTAAAAGCGGAATGGATTGTCATGTATGTGCACACTACAAAAGTAATGAATGAAGAGGAGTTGAAGAAAACACAGATGCTTGAAAGTCTGACCAATCGTTTAGGCGGAAAATTTGAAATTGTCTCCCCCGGACATTCTGCAAAGCTTGCAGATATTCTTCTTGCCAAAGCCAATGAGCGCCGGGCTACCCAAATAATTATTGGCCAATGTGATCGGCCCTTTTGGAAACGTTTATGGGGAGGCACTGTCATCAAAAAATTACTTCGCACGGCACGACACATGGATATTCTTATTGTCGCCAATTATGATCCCAATATCAAGCGAGATTCATCCTCCTGAGGATTCACACATTTTTTTGCAAGATCACAGAAAAACAGACCTGATGCGGAAACTCTCGATCAGGCCTGTTTTTCTTGTTAAAGGAGGCGCGAAAAATGATCGGCAGCCGAGCTAAGTTAGCAGGCATATACTTACAGCATCAAAATGCAAATTTATTCTTACGCACTCGCCAAGTCTTTGGCTTCTCTTTCAAAGGTTCGAACCAATTCCGGATAAAGGTCGCCTTCTCTTAGCAGCTCCTCATGCGTGCCTTCCTCGACGACCTGCCCATCTTTCATGACGAAGATGATGTCTGCATTCATTACCGTGGACAACCGGTGCGCAATGATGATCGTTGTTCGCCCCGAGCGCTTGTCATCCAGCAGTTGCTGCACCTTCCTTTCCGTCTCCAAATCAAGGGCGGATGTGGCTTCATCCAGGATGAGAATATCGGGATCTCTCAGCATCGCTCTCGCCAGGGCTAGACGCTGACGCTGGCCTCCGGAGAGCTGAATGCCCCGTTCCCCTATGGTTTCATCCAGCTTGTTCGGCAGCTTCATTACCGTATCAAGAAGCTGCGCGTCCTGCAGCACGCCGGCAAGCTGTTCATCCGTGTCTTCCCGGCCGAACAACAGGTTCTGCCGGATCGTGTCGGCGAGCAGGTAAGGCTCCTGGAATACGATCGCAATCCTGCTCATCCAGTCCTGCCGACGAATATCGGTAAGCGGAATCCCGTTCACCAGAATTTCGCCTTTGCTTGGGTTGTAGAAGCGGGTGAGAAGCTGGGCCACGGTCGATTTGCCACCGCCGCTTGCTCCGACGAATGCGATCTTCTTTCCGACAGGAAGGACGGCGGTGAGGCCGTTAAGTATTTTTTTATCCTCATAAGCAAAGCTGACGTTCTGGAATTGGACGGATTGAACCTCGCCGCTGAGGGCTTCCGTCCCGTTATCGATTTGCGGAATACCATTGAAAGCTTCGATGCGATCGATTAAAGCGAAGCGCGCGATCATCATCATGGCGTAATCGAACAGCCAATGGATTTTATCCATTACCTGCAGTACCAATTGAAGGACGACCACGAAGGTGCCAAGGCTCAGTCGGCCCTCAATCAGCTGATAGCCGCCTACGGCTACAACCGAAACGGCAACCCCCCACCGCAAGGGCGCGCTGAACAGCATCTGAAGGTTGACGGTCCGCCCTTCCTGCAGGATCGCGTCAAAGTATTTTTTAAACAAGGCTTGATAGCGGTTCGACTCCCATTCAGTTCTGTGAAAGGCAACAACCTCCCGTGTCGAGGAGATCCCTTCCTCCAGATGAACCGTCAGATCCGTCCGCTTCTCCAGCACGACGGCTGCCGCTTTCTTGATCCTTTTCGCAAAGAAACAGGCATTTCCAATATACAGCAAGCACACGGCCAGGACGCACACCATGACCCAAATGCTTGAATAGCCGACAATGGCAAGCATGATGAGTGCTTCGAACATACTCCTAATCCCGGTGGGTGTAAGGTAACTGACCAGAGAACCCGTATCCAGCACATCGCTGTTCAGGTTTTGTACGAACCTGGCGGCTCGCTCTTTTTGGAAAGTGGAGATTGGAAAGCGGAATAACCGGGTGAACATGTTTTTGGTCATGATTTTCGTAATAATATATTCGTTTCGGACAAACGTATACGGCGTGGCGACGAACAAGATGGCACTACAGATGAAAATAATGGCGTACACACTAAGTAGAACGGGCAGAAGCTCGAACTTTTGCTGCATGAACAGATCATCGATGATGTACTTTTGCACGTAGACGGATGCGACGCCGAAGAAACTTTCCAAAACGAGCAGCACAATGGCCAGCTGGAAGCCGGCTCGGATCATCATGAGATGATCCCATATCCATTTCACATATTTCACAGCGTATCCTCCGAATCACCGGTAATAGCGACCGTTTGCCCCTGCCCCTGGGCCAGATTATAGAAGATGCCTTCCCGGGCGATTAGCTCTTCATAGGAACCGATCTCTGCGATTGTCCCTTCATCCACGACCACAATCCGGTCAAAATCCTTTATAGTCGATAATCGGTGTGCGACGGCAATCATCGTACGGCCTTGAAAGAGACGATCCAGCGCCGTCTTCACTTCTCCCTCGGACACATTATCCAGCGCGGAAGTTGCTTCATCCAGCAGGACGATTCTCGGATCTGAGATCAGCATGCGGGCAATCGCGATTCTTTGCTTCTGTCCGCCAGACAGCTTCATGCCGCGGTCGCCGACCAAAGTGTCATAGCCCTGCGGAAGCTGAAGGATGAATTCATGCGCCATGGCCGCTTTCGCAGCCTGCTCAATCTCTTCGTCCGACGCCTCCGGCCGTCCAAAGCGAATGTTCTCTCTGACGGAGAAGCCAAACAGATACGACTCCTGAAAGACATAACCAATGCTTCCTCTTAAATCTTGAAAAGACAGGCGGGTGATGGGGACCCCATCCAGCTCGATCGTTCCTTCCTGAGGATCATAGAAGCGGTTAATCAGCTTGAGTAAAGTCGATTTTCCGTTGCCGCTTGTGCCGACAAAGGCCAGCCTTTCACCGGGCCGGATGTCGAGCGAGAAGTCTCTGATGACCGGCGGGCGATTCGGGTAATGGAAGCCGACGTCCTTGAAAGTAATTCGGCCGTTTACAGTTCCCATGGGAATGGGATGCTCCGGTTCCTCCACAAGTGGTTTCAGCAGCATGAGCCTGCGAATCGGATTGGCCTGCTCCAGCATCATCCCTTGCTGCGCAAGATTGCCGATCAGCATGGATAATTTGAACATGACGACAGAGTAAATGAGGAAAAAGGAAAGGAAAGCGCCTACAGTTAACGTCTGATTACGAATAAACCAATAGCCGAATATGAACAGCGCGACCGCGCCGGCGTCGAAGAACACCCTTCGGATGCTCCAGCGGGTATGTATGAAGAATACCCATTTCAAGGTGGTGTCCGTGACGGTCTGATACAGCCGAAGCCCACGCTGCAAATCCCAATTCTCAGCGGAAAAAGCCCGAAAGTCGCGGATGCCTGACACCGATTCATGGATTTTGCGGTTATAGTCCATCCGCTGTGTATTCATGCGCTCATTCCACTCCGTGGTCTTTCGATCAAGACTCGGCCCTACGGCATAGTAGATCAGGAAGAACGGAACGGCAACCAATGTCAATTTGAGACTGCCAGACACCATCACGGAAACGGCGAGAATGACGAAGAGCGCAAGCTCCAGCATATCGGGAAAAAAGCTGGTGTACAGCTCCTGCACCGCGTGCACCTGATTGTTCATCAAAGAGAGCGTTTCGCCTACGGGACGCTGTTCATAGTAGGAAAAGCCAAGCTTCCGCAGTTTCTGGAGAACGGAGAACTGCAGATCACGCGCGGCTTTGCTTCCGACCGCTCTTTGAAGCAAATTGCGAAGAAGAGAAGCGGAGACGGAGAACGCCACGATTCCAATGAGCAGGAGAAGCATACTTGTAAAAGCGCTTTTATTTTTGTCCGGAATGATGTTGTCGACCAGATGCTCGATCATCTTCGGAATGACCAGCTCTCCCGCGGCGGCAATCAGTCCGCACAGCACGATCACCGTAAGTTGGCCCGCGTAAGGCCGAAGATAGGATACAACCCACAGATAAAGCCTGAAACGGTGCTCTTGCGGATATTCTGCCTGATTTACGGTCACAGCTTCAGAAACTTGGCTCAAGCTTAAACACTCCTTATTCATAAAAATATTTCCAAATTTGGTTACGCATACTGAGTTCAATTACACCATATACAATAGATTTTTTGTTCACAACTACTTTTATCGGTTATTTTGTTTTAATTTCATCTGATCAGATGGAGATTAAACTCCGTCTCCGAAAAGTGTTACCTTTCCATAGCAGGAGGGTGATAGAAAATGGGGGGGACCGTCACACACTTTAAATGTTTGGCAGTTTTTGTATAGGAAAACCCCCAGTTCGACTGAGGGTTCACGAAACCTTTAAGGTATAAACAGTCATCTTATAAGATTTTGAAAGGCTTCCTGATAGGCGGCCAATTCCAACTCGGTAAACAATGAAGCGTTATCTGGGGCATTGTGCCGCCCTGACGAATCTGCCTGAGTGCTGAAGGGGTAAAGCTGCACTTGTTTTACACCTATACGCTGGAGCAGTCTGGCAAATCCTTCCGCATCTTCCGGACGGTCGTTCAATCCGGGAATAAGGTTAAGCCGCACCTCAACCTCGCTTGGACTGGAGAGAGAGTTCCGTAAATTTTCAATGATCAGATCATTGTAAACTCCGGTTATTTTTCTGTGCGCTTCACGTTCATAGTGTTTTAGATAGAATATCAGATGATCGATTAGAGGAAGCAGTTTGGCAAACTGAGCCTCTGGCACATATCCGGTAGTTTCAACGGTCGTATGTACTCCGAGCTCTTTCAAGCGTGACAGCAGTTCATGGAGAAAGGTGTGCTGCATCAAGGCTTCTCCGCCGGTCAACGTGACCCCGGACACTGTCCTTCTGGCTGGATCATGATTATCGAGGCATAACTCCAATACCTCCTGAACGGAATAAATCCGTCCGTCTTCGAAATGTTTAGCTCTGATCGGGTCCCATAACAACCTGACATCGGGATTGCGGAACTCCGGATTGGGGCACCAATTGCAGTACAGAGGACAGCCCTTTAGGTAAAGAATCGTTTGAGTACCGGAACCGTCAGGGGTGCTATGTTTCTGAATTTCACGAATGCAAGCGCTTACGTTTCTCGTTATCAAAGAATATTCCTCCTTATAATGTTGACAAGCGTGGGCTTAACATTCACTGCAATTGATCACAAAAATCCCTGGACAACCCAAACTGCGCACACGTCCGTTATTTAACCAAAGATCAGTTCACAAAACCCGGATAAAATGAAAATAATGTGAAAATTCAGAATTCAATCGTCATTCCAGGGAGAACAAGGTTTGTACGATAACTTTTACAATATATATTCATGAGACCGTGAAATATAATACAAACGCCTTTAGGGCTTTTATTTTTAATTCATTATATTGTGAATTATGGATATATCTTTATGATGGCACAACCGTTTTTTGTACCTGGACAAGCCGACTATTGAGAAATATGATATATAGAAATATATGTAAATGTTTTTCAATAGGAGGGCAAGACGATGAAGCAAAAAGAAATTATTTTGAAATATGGAATTAATCCATACCAAAAGCCGTCAAGGATTTATTCCGAAACAGGTCAATTGCCTATTGAAGTATTAAACGGGAATCCGGGATACATCAATTTTATGGATGCTATTAATTCTTGGCAGTTGGTTAAGGAGCTTAAGATTGCCTTGAAACTCCCTGCGGCAGCTTCCTTCAAACATGTAAGCCCGGCAGGCAGTGGATTAGGGCTGCCACTTGATGAAAACCTAAAGAAGGCTTATTTTGTTGAGAATATGGAATTAAGTCCATTAGCTGCCGCGTATGCCAGAGCTAGAGGTGCGGACAGGATTTCTTCTTTTGGAGATTGGATCGCTCTAAGCGACAAGGTAGATGAGTCAACTGCTTTGCTGATCAAAAAGGAAGTATCAGACGGTATCATTGCCCCTGATTATTCCGTCGAAGCCTTGAAAATTCTTAAAGAAAAGCGCAAAGGCAGCTTCAATATTATTAAAATAGATCCGGACTATGAACCTGATGCCTTAGATTCAAGAAAAATGTATGGAATTGTTTTTGAGCAGCACCGGAATAACCTAATTCCCAATACGGATTTACTACATAATATTGTAACTGAAAATAAGAATCTGCCTGATGAAGCTGTCCGCGATTTGATCGTTTCAATGATAACTTTAAAATATACCCAGTCCAATTCCGTTTGTTATGCCTTGAATGGACAGGTTATTGGATGTGGAGCTGGGCAGCAGTCCAGAATTCATTGTACTCGTCTCGCTGGAGAAAAAGCGGACCTCTGGTTCCTTCGTCAGCATCCAGCGGTGGTGAACTTACCGTTTAAAGGAGGCGTTTCGAGAACAGAAAAAGATATTTCAATTGATCAGTTCCTGGGGAACAATACAACAGCTGAGGAAATGAAAGGTTGGGGAGATGTCTTTGTAAATATTCCAAAAAGACTCACCCAGGAAGAAAAAAACGATTGGCTGAAGAATTTAGATGGCGTTTCCTTTGGCTCTGATGCATTTTTTCCTCAAAGGGACAATATCGATCGCGCCCAAAAAAGCGGTGTAAAATATATTGTCCAACCAGGCGGCTCAATTAGGGACTATAAGGTTATTAACGCGTGTAACGAATATGGAATGGTGATGGCGTTCTCCAACACTCGGTTGTTTCATCACTAATTGTTCCATATATTGGTTCAAAGGGGCTGCTGGAATGTCAATTCGCACTACCAAATATAAGGTACCGAATCTCTTGAAACAGATTCAAGCTTTTGAGGAATTGATCCAAAAGGAGACGGGCAAGGATCTCGATCATTACATGGGTGTTCAATTCCACTACGATAAAGCTCAGGAAGAATGCGACTTTGCCTATCACTGTGACCCGATTGACGGCATCGAAATGGCTTCAACAGGTTTCGACGGAATCCATTTTTCCTTTCTAACCGACCATGGTGCGGCTAAGGATTTGGATCATGCAGCAATCGTATTGGTAGATCCCTCTTGGCATGAATATCATGTCTCACTTGTTGCATCCAACTTAAAAGATTTCCTGCGGTTGTTTATTACGACGAAAAATGTCTTTTCTCTTCAACCGGAAGATGACTCCTATAAAAATGGTGAGATTAACGAAGATACGGATTACATATACCGCAGGCTACTGGAGTATTTTGAACTTACGCCGTTCGAAGATCCAGTTGCCTACCGTAACGAAATGATAGATGCTCGTAGTCGTTCAGTTATGCTCCCCACCAGAAATGGGCTTGGTGTTGTGCAAGTCTCATCGGATCAGCATCATGCTTCATTTGACGTCGATGAAGATGGAGACATAGACTTAAGCGAACTCCAGACCTTTTTTGCCAAAGCCAGTGTAGAGAGTAAACTCGCCAGCATTAGGGACTTGCAGGAAGCTACAGTGCTAACCGATGATGAGTTGACGGATTTTCCGGTGGAGGACCTTCAGAACGCCGGTTTTATTGAGGAAGCTAAGATGTTGAAAGTTATTGCGACAGATTATTGATATTCATTTGATGATGAAGAATAGATTGACCAAAATAGGGGGGGAGGGGACTGCCCGAAAGTAAAATTCACTTCTGGGCAGCTTGCTTTTTATAATAATTCCCTAATACATGTGCGGAATAAATGGCGTGATATAGCATATCTTCAGTCAGGTCAAGCGGTTCGCGCAAAATAAGCGGAGAATGCAGTGCAGCTTTCGCGGCTGTTCGGATAACCGAAGGCTCAGGCTCAGCAATCCCGATATCCTGCAGGGTTACAGGCAAGCCAATGCTAAGATTGAACCGGATGACCTCTTCAAGCTCGCCCTTGTCCCGATTCTCCAGCACCAGTTGGCACAGCACTCCAAAGGCTACGCGCTCCCCGTGCAAATACGGCTTGCATTCTTCCACAGCGGTAAAGCCATCATGAAACGCGTGGGCTCCCGCCGCTCCGTTGCTTTCAGCCCCTATACCGCTTAAAAGCGTATTCACCTCGATAATATTCTCCACGGCAGGGGAGCAGATGCCCGCTTCCGCATCCAGCTTCGCGTGCAAGCCTTCCCGCATCAGAACGCGCAAGCATTCCTTCGCAATCGCGTAAGAAGCCAGCGTCCGTTTAAACTCTCCCTTGAGATTGTTGAACGAATCGGATTCCCGGCAGGCCCGTGCTTCGTAGTAAGTAGCCAGCGCATCGCCCATCCCGGCAACCAGCAAGCGGATCGGAGCCTTGGCGATGATTTCGGAATCAACCAGCACAATGTCAGGTCCTTTGTCATAGAACACCTCGCGGATGTGTTCCCCCGCCGGTGAATAAATGACCGACAATGCGCTGGTGGGCGCATCGGTTGCCGCGGAAGTCGGAACGATGATTAAAGGCAGTTTGAGCATATGGGCTACCAGCTTGGCCATATCCAGCGTTCTTCCTCCGCCAATGCCAATTATGGCGTCATAGTTCCCGCCACGGGAAATTTCAATATACCGCTCCGCATTTTCATCGGAAACCTGCCCCTCAAACCGTTCACAGCGGATTGAAGATGACGCGAACACGCCGGACAATTTGGCCGAGAACGTCTCGAACAGAAAAGTGTCGATAAACGCGATAAAATTCGAGCCGAACGAACGGGCGTAGCCTTCCAGCTTGTTCAGTTCCCCATAGCCTTGAATGTATTTTCCCGGAGCCAGAAAACCTCGTATACTGTTTCGGATTTGTCCCACTTTATATCCTCTCCATTAACCAGATTCAATTTACTGTCATCGTAAATCAACCCCGGAACAGATTCAAATAAACAAAAAAAGTTTCTATTACAGAAACTTTTTTGCCGTCAGATGGGAAGAGTTTTTCTTAATCCGAAATATCCAATAAGAGATCCGTATCCGCCAGCGTCTGGGAGATTTCGTCGGCGCATTGTCGGACCAGCCGGATATGCGTTTCGTCTTTCTCCTTCGAGAGTCGGACGGACGGCCCGGACAATGCCACGGCCGCGAACACTTTACCATTTTTCACGATTGGAGCGGCTATGCAGCGGACGCCGATTTCGCCTTCCTCATTGTCAAGCGCATATCCGGACTCCTTGATCCGGCGCAATTCTTCCTCAAGCTGATGTCGGTCAATGATGGTATGTTCCGTCCGCTCTACGAAAGGCATAGCCTGGATGATTCGCCGCTGAACGTCTTCTTTCTGAAAAGCCAGGATGCACTTCCCAATGGCGTCATGATTAATGTTGCTCTTGCTGCCAATCTCCGAGTGGGATCTTGTCGTGTATTGGCCGCTTACCACCTGGGTAGTCATAACCTCGGTTCCCCTTAAAATTCCGACATATACCGATTCGTTCGTAATCCGGCTTAAATGGGACATCGCCGGTACGGCGACCCAATTGAGATCATTCGGCATCGGCTGATTCCTTGCCATCAGGCTGAGAGTGAAGCTATCGGAAATTTGATACCTGTGATGCTCGTTCCGGGCGATAAATTCGTTTTTCTCCAGTGTGCTGACCAGCCGATAGGTTGTACTTTTGTTGCATCCAAGCGCGTCCATAATCTCTTGGACCGTCAGAGACGGGTACTGAATCAGCAGCTTGATAATATCCAATCCTTTTTTTAACGTTCCGACTTCCGCAGTAATAACCTTTACCCCCCAAAAAACTTTCCAAAATATATAAAGGATAAGCTTCATGCTTATCTTTCTTGAATATCGGGAACCGATTACATCTAGTCTCATTATAAGAAAGTTGATTTGTAATGTCCAATCTGGAAAAAACAAGTGAATGGGAGATTGCCTAACACATAATGAATGAATTCCGCCTAAATATTCCTCTGTTAATCAATTTATGCAAAAAAATTATTCATCAAATAAATTATCTTTACATACTTCAAAATTGAATGTTATAATTCCTCACAAGATTCAAATAATGAGAATAAAAATTAAAATTCTCTAATATAGGGATTTTATGAGGTGGGTGATTGAATAATTCAATGAAATTTGAGGATGGAGTGTAGCGACTGATTCAAAATCCATTATTTTGCAGGAGGCCATACGAATGAGACCTTACGAAAGACTGAAAGCCATGCTGGAAGGCAAACAGATTGACCGGCCGGGTGCGGCCCTGTGGAAGCATATTTCTCTGGTCGACAGGGACCCGGTTGAATTCGTCAACCACACCATTCGGTTGCAGGAGAGCAATGACTGGGATTTTGTCAAATTGGGCTATAACGGTTTCTACTTTGTTGAAGGCTGGGGCGCTCAATTGAAGTGGCCACGGACGGAAGTGGAAGCTAATAACATGTACAATTCCCCGCCTTACCTCAAATACGTCATTGACGATCCTTGCGAGTGGGATAGCTTTAAGCCGATTTCAGTGAAAACAGGCCCTCTAGCGAGGGAGATCGAAGCAACCAAACGAATTGTGGATCATTTCAAGGGAGATGTGCCGGTGCTGCCGACGATATTCAGTCCGCTGACATCGGCGCAGGAGATGACGGGGTCTTATGTAAGGCCGCATATGATTATGGCGCAGCTCCGCTATCATCCGGAAAGAGTGCATAAAGCGCTCGGGATCATTACAGAAGTAACCTTGGAATTTATTGAAGAACTGATTAAAGCCGGCGTTGACGGGATTTTCTTCGCAACGCAGTTCACGCTTGCGGATTTGATCTCCCCGGCGGCCCACAGCGAGTTTGGAAGAGCATACGATCTTGCCGTACTAAACGCCTTGAAGGGAAGAACATGGTTCAATATGGTTCATCTGCATGGTACGGGTGAATTGATGTTCGATGAAATCAAGGACTATCCGGTACAAGCCTTCAATTGGGAGGATAGAAGAACGAGTCTCAGCCTGAAAAAAGCCAGAGAGAAGACGGATAAAATTCTCATCGGCGGAATCGAGCAAGTGGAGGATTTCCTTCAGCCGGACCGGGCCGTGCTAAAAGAACGAATGAGAGGCCGTGTACGGGACGTGCTGGAGCAGACGAGCGACAACAAGGTCATCATCGCTCCCGGGTGTACTGTTCCGTCGCATGTGCCGGAGAGCAGCTTCAGCGTGTTAAAGGAAGCGGTGGAAGAGTTTGGATATTAGACATTCTGGACGCTTAGACGATCTTGAAGAAAAAGGAGGGAGGGCTTCGTGGTAAGGATAGGGATTATCGGCTGCGGATCGATCACCCGGAACAGGCATGCTCCGGAATACTCCGCTAATCCCCAGGCGATCATCGCAGGCTATTACGACCACAACCGGGATCGGGCCGAACTGCTTGCGGAAAGCTACGGCGGCAAGGTCTATGATTCCGCAGAGGAGCTGCTCATGAGCGATGATATCCATGCGGTAAGCGTCTGCACCTCCAATGCGACCCACGCCGCGATTACGATACAGGCGCTTGAATCGGGCAAGCATGTCTTGTGTGAGAAGCCTATGGCTGTAACGCTGGAGGAATGCGCGAGAATGGCGGAGACTTCGGAACGCACCGGCAAGTATCTGATGATTGCCCACAACCAGCGGCTGACCTATGGCCATGCCAAAGCGAAAGAAATCCTGCAAAGCGGTGAAATGGGGAAGATTCTCTCCTTCAGTACGGTGCTGGCACATCCCGGACCGGAGCATTACAGCGCCGCTCAAGGAAAGCATACATGGTATCTCAAGCAATCACTTGCTTCACTCGGGGCAATGGGCGATCTGGGCATCCATAAGGCGGACCTGATCCGGTGGCTGACCGGCGAGGAAATTACGGAAGTGTCTTCCTTCAACGCCACTCGCGACAAGACCGATGAGAATGGAGAATTGGCGGAGGTGAACGACAACGCCGTCTGTCTGCTGCGGTCGGAAAGCGGCATAATCGGCACGCTGGCGGTCAGCTACAGCAATTACGGTGATTGGGACAGCCGCACCGTCATATACTGCGCCAACGGCGTGATGATATGCGGCGGCAACCCGGATTCCTCCGTCGAAATCGTCCGAAGAAACAACGAGCGAATCCTATATAAGCCGGAAGTTTCGCCCGGAGGCCAAGCGCGGATCAATTCTCGCGTGATCGACACCTTTGTGGATTGCATCGTGAACCGCAAGCCGCCTGAAATTTCCGGCAGAGAAGGGATGGCGGCGATGAAGATTGTCCTGGGCTGCATGGAATCCGCCCGGAAAGGGAGTTCGGTCCGTATCTGACTAAAGCTTTCAGAAGGAAATAAGTGATGTGGGAGAATGCCTTGAAACCGAATCGCGCGATTGAAAAATATGTGCCATTGGTCGATTTTATCGCAATTATGCTGGGAGACAATTGTGAGGTCGTTCTTCACGATCTGACCAACCCAGAGGCGTCGATTGTCGCCATCCGCAACGGACAGCTAAGCGGACGAAGAGTAGGAGGGCCGTCGACGGACCTTGTATTGAAGGTGATGCAGGACAAAATTTATAAAGACCGGGACTATATTGTGAATTATAAAGCTTCCGGCAAGTTCACGACCTTCCGTTCTTCCAGTTATTTTATCCGGGACGATCAAGACGAGATTACCGGAATGCTGTGCGTCAACATCAATATAGAGCCTTATGTGAAGACGAAAGAGCTTCTCAATAGCATGGCATTTATTTCTCAGGACTTGGCTTATGGTGCGGAGGCCATGCAAGATCATGCGGTGGAACCGCCGGTCAAGGAGCAGCTTCATGAGAACGTTGACGATCTCTTTGCAACATTAATCACGGAGGCCGTCGACACGATCGGAATCATCACGGACCGGATGAAGAGCGATGAGAAGCTGGATGTGATTCGGCACTTGCTGGACAAAGGATTCTTTCAATTAAAGGGTGCGGTAAAAGAAGTAGCTAAAGTGCTGGAGATTTCCGAGCCTACCGTCTACCGTTACCTGAACAAAATTAAGGAATAATCTTGCTTTATTAAAATCAGGAGGGAAAAAGAATGAAGAAAAAAAGTAAAATGCTCGGCTTGTTGATCAGTATCTGCTTAATGCTGTCCGTACTGGCAGGCTGCGGCGCCAATTCCGAAGCCAACAATGAACAGGCCGGATCGGATACGGGCAAGTCGTATAAGCTGGCCTTCTTCGGACCTTTGTCGGGGGATGCGATGCAGTATGGAGTTGCCATTAAAGACGCGGTCGAGCTGGAAATCAAAAAAGTGAACGACGAGGGAGGTATAAATGGCGTACCGGTCGAGCTGAAAGTCTTCGATGACAAAAATGACCCCAAGGAATCCGTGAATATCGCCAATAAAATCGTCTCCGACCCCGAAATTCTTGTTGCAATCGGCAGCTTCTCGTCCAGTTGCAGTTTGGCGGCGGCGCCGGTCTTCCAAAAAAATCAGGTTCCCCTGTTCTCGCCGACCGCTTCGCATCCCGACTTCCCGTTCGCGGGTGACTATATGTTCACCTTGGCTATGACCCAGAAGCTGGAGTCCAAGAAGTTCGCGGAATTTGTCATTGACCAATTCGGTCAAAAGAAAGTGGCCACCATTTATCAAAATACGGATTACGGCGTAACGGCCAACGAGATCTTCGTGAACCGGATTAAAGAGCTTGGCGGCGAAGTGACCGGCTCCGAGCAATTCATCTCCGGCCAAACGAAGGATTACAGTCCACTCATTTCCAAAATTAAAGCCCAACAACCGGATATTTTCTATGTCATCGGAACCTATTCGGAAGCCGCGCAGATTATCCAGCAAGCCAAGGCGCTTGATCTGAAGGCGCAATATATCGGAAACGGCCAACTGATCCGGGAAGATTTCCTGAAGCTTGTCGGAGCCAACGGCGAAGGTCTGGTCGTTATGAGCAGCATCCCGGTATTTCTGTCGTCAACGCTGAAGAATCAGACACTGGATGCCAAAACGGAAACGTTCGTTACCGATTTCAAGAACGCCTATCAAGCCGAAGCGGACGGGTTCTCCGCAATGGGCTATGACTCGGCTTCACTCATTGTCAATGCGATTCTGAAGGCCGGAGATGACAAGAAGGGCATCCGGGACGCGCTTGCCCAAACGAAGGAATACGCCGGTGTCTCGGGCAATCTCTCGTTCATGGATACAAGAGAAGTGGAAAGAAGCCTGATCAATTACAGGATTAAAGACGGAACATTTATTCCCTACGTCCGGGAATAGCAGCCCGCTCAGCTATATACGACGAGCTTGAAAAATACTTTTTCTTTTATTAATAAGGGGGGGACGGATTGTTTATTCAACAATTGGTGAATGGACTCACAATCGGAAGCACCTACGCGCTCGTCGCCATAGGGTTTACGCTGATCTTCGGCGTGCTTGAGCTGATCAACTTTGCCCACGGTTCCTTCTATATGGTCGGCGCTTATTTCACGCTGATGCTAACGCTTGCCATGGGAGGGAATTTTGTTCTGGCTTTTATCATCAGCCTGGCGCTTACCGGCGCGCTGGGCGCCATGATGGATCATTTCGCGCTGCGGAGAATCCGTGAGCGAAGAGCGACGAAGGACGCGGCGCTAATCAGCACGATCGGGATCGCGACAGTCATCGACCATTCGGTGCTGGAGTTCTTCGGAAGCGAAACGAAAAGCTTCCCCGCTGTTCTTAATCTTGGAAAAATTACAATAGGCAACACAATCATCAGTTACATGCAGATCATCATATTTGCCGTTGCCGTCGTTCTGATGGGCTTGCTCACCTTTATTCTGTACAAGACCCGGATCGGCAAGGCCATGCGCGCGGTCTCGCAAAATATGGATGCCGCCAAGCTGATGGGGATCAACGTGAATTTTGTAATCAGCTTTACTTTCCTGGTGGCTTCGGTGCTGGCAGCGGTCGCGGGTACGATGGTCGGCATGTATTATCAGGCGATTGAAGTAACGATGGGTTTCGCCATCGGCATGAAATCATTCGCGGCGGCCGTGCTGGGCGGCATCAGCGTGCTGCCCGGCGCTATGCTTGGCGGTCTAATTATAGGCGTTGTCGAAGCCCTGGGCGCATCCATCAACTCCGGATACCGGGACGCTATCGCGTTCGCCGTATTAATTATCGTGCTTATCTTCAAGCCTTCCGGCCTTCTAGGTAAAAAACACAATAATAAAGTGTAGAAAGCGGGTAATTGAATGAATCGGATACTTGCATTTCTGGCCAGGAATCAGTTGCTCTTATCCCTGATCGGCCTTGTTCTTGCCTTGCTCTTTCCTTTGGTCTTCCCGTCCCAGTATTCCATCCGGATGGCGACATTGTGCGGGATGTATATTATGCTGGCGCTTAGCCTGAATCTGATTACCGGGTATTCCGGCCAGGTGTCCCTGGGCCATGCGGCGTTCTTTGGCATAGGCGCTTATACTGCGGCCATCCTGGCAACCCGGTTTGGCCTGAATTTTCTTTTCACCTTCATCGCGGCGGCGATTGTCGCCGGGCTGGCCGCTTTTCTGCTGGGGCTGCCCACCTTGAAACTAAAGGGTCATTATCTCGCCATGGTCACGTTGGGATTTTGTGAGATCGTGAGGCTGGTCGAGATGAACTGGATGGGGCTAACCCGGGGACCGCTGGGAATATTAAATATTCCGCCGCCTTCGCTATGGGGATTTACGATCGACGCCCCGATTGAATATTACTATTTCATTGTTGTTCTGGTCGTGCTGACCATTAAGATTGTCCAGAATATCATCGATTCCAGAGTCGGCAAAGGACTTGTCGCGATCAGCGAAGATGAAATCGCCGCTGAAGCGATGGGCGTTAACATTCTGCGGTACAAGGTGATGGTGTTTGTCATTTCGGCCGCATTGGCCGGATTTGCCGGTGCTTTCTATGCGCAGTACATGAGCTATATTGACCCAACGAGTTTTGGAACCGACCAGTCCATATCCATTTTTATTATGATCATTTTCGGCGGCCTTGCCAGTATACCGGGAACGATTATCGGTGTTATTGTTCTTACACTGTTGCCTGAGTTTCTGCGCGGACTGATGGATTTCCGATTGATTATTTATGGACTTATTCTGATTGCCATGATGCTGGTGAAGCCGGAAGGATTGTTGGGAAATATAAATTTCACACGGATAAAAAAGGCCACGGAGGGAAAAAAGGCGGGTGAACTCAAATGAAGCCTTTGCTGGGTATTGAGAATGTAACGCAAAGATTCGGTGGTCTGGTTGCGGTTTCCGATGTAAGCTTTCAAATCTTTGAGAACGAGATTATCGGGGTGATCGGCCCGAATGGCGCGGGGAAGACGACCCTGTTCAACATCATTACGGGCATCTACAAGCCGACAGAAGGCAAGGTTATATATGACGAAGGCAATATCGCCGGATTCAAGCCGCATCAGATTACACAGAGCGGGCTCGCGCGGACATTTCAGAACATAAGATTGTTTCAAAATATGACCGTGCTGGAAAATGTGATGGTCGGCATGCATACACGGACGAAGGCGAACCTGTTCGATGCCGTATTCCGCACCGCGCGCTTGAAGAAGGAGCAGCAGGAGGCGGCCAAAAAGGCCGAGTATTATCTGAGACTCGTCGATTTGTATGAACACAGGCACAGTGCGGCCAAAAATCTGCCCTATGGCTCCCAGAGAAAGCTGGAAATTGCCAGAGCAATGGCTAGCGAGCCCAAGCTGCTTCTGCTGGATGAGCCGGCGGCCGGCATGAATGAACAGGAAACCGCGGAGCTTATGGCCTTTATTGCCAAGCTCAAGGCTTTGGGCTATACGATTCTGCTAATCGAACACGACATGAAGCTGGTCATGAACATATGCGAACGAATCATCGTCTTTGACCACGGATGCCTGATCGCGGAAGGCGAGCCGGAAGTCATCAAGAAGGAGCCCAAAGTCATTGAGGCGTACCTGGGGAAGGAGGCGTGAGCGGATGGCCTTTTTGAAAATTGAAAATCTGACGGTCAATTACGGCAATATCAAAGCGTTGAAAGGGATTGACATCGAGGTTGAGAAGAACGAAATTGTGACACTGATCGGAAGCAACGGAGCCGGCAAAACGACAACCATGAACACCATCGCGGGCCTGAAGCGTTCATCTGGAGGCAGAATCATGTTCGACGGTGAAGACATCACCCAAATGGGCACGCCGCAAATCGTAAAGAAAGGACTTACCCTGTCGCCCGAAGGCCGCCAGGTGTTCCCAAAGCTGTCGGTATTCGAGAACATTGAACTCGGGGCCTACACGCGAAGCAAAAAAGAGAGAGATGAAATGCTGGAAGTGGTGTATGACCTGTTTCCAAAGCTGAAGGAAAGACGGAGCCAATCAGCAGGAACGCTGTCGGGGGGAGAACAGCAGATGCTGGCTGTCGGAAGAGCACTCATGTGTAAGCCGAAGCTGCTTATGCTGGACGAGCCGTCGCTCGGCTTGGCGCCTCTGATCGTAAAGGAAATCTTCGATCTGATTGTCAAGATCAATAAATTGGGCACGACCATTCTGCTGGTTGAACAGAACGCCCGGATGGCGCTGGCCATCTCCCAAAGAGGCTACGTTCTGGAGACCGGAAAGATTATTCTGAAGGCGGACGCCGATTATTTGTTAAACAGCGAAGAGGTCAAGAACGCCTATCTTGGCGGAGTATAAGACCTGACATTTTATCAGAAAAGAGTGATCAGCCATGACCGTACACACGGAAGACGAACTCCATGAAGAAACCCTATTGCTTCATTCGGGCGAGGATAAGAGTAATTTCTATTATAATGCCGTCGTACCACCCATTTTCCAGACGTCGTTATTTTCCAGTGGAACGTATGAGGAATTCCGGGATGCAATCAATCATGAGAACGGCAGCTATTGTTATACCCGCTACGGCAACCCCAATTTCGATATTGTATGCGATAAAATTGCCAGCCTGGAGCAGGGGGACGGAGCCGTTCTGACAAGTTCGGGCGTGTCCGCGCTTACCATCGCGATTATGGCGAATGCCGAAATCGGGATGCATGTCGTGGCTATTGATAATCTGTACGGCCCGACCCGCAGCTTTCTGGAGCATCTAAAGGAGGTTCTCCGCATCCAGGTTACCTATGTGTCCGGCGAGTCCCTGGAAGAGATTGAAGCGGCCATGACTTCCGCCACACGCCTGGTTGTACTGGAAAGTCCAGTAAGCACCACTTTCGGCGTACAGGATTTACGGGGCATTGCCGCGTTATGCAAGCCAAGAGGGATTGTGACGCTGATTGATAATTCGTATTCCACCCCGCTGCTTCAGAAGCCGCTCAATCTGGGGATCGATATCGTCGTCCATTCCGCGACCAAATTTTTAAGCGGCCACAGCGATACGATCGGCGGAGTCATTGTGTCGAGGGAACCGCATCTGAAGCGGATTCGCAAGCAGCACAAACTGATCGGTTCGTCACCGTCGCCATTTGAAGCGTGGTTAATACTGAGGGGCTTGCGTACGCTCCCTATCCGAATGAAGGAGCATGCCCGCAACGCGCTGGCCGTGGCTGAATTTCTGGAATCGCACCCGAAGATCGGGCGGGTAAGATATCCGGCCCTGCAGTCCTTTCCCCAGTATGAGCTTGCCCGCAGTCAAATGAGCGGATTCGCCGGCTTGTTCAGCTTCGAGATCAACACGGCGAAAGAAAATATGCCCCAATTCTTCAACGCCCTGCATCTGATTAAGCTTGGGCTGAGCTGGGGCGGATTCGAATCGATTTGTGTCCCTCCCCTTGTAAGCTTTGGTAAAGGGATCGACGAGGAAGCGTTCGCGAAGCGAGGCATTACCCACCAACTGGTCCGTCTGCATGTGGGATTGGAAAATCCCGATGATTTGATCCATGAGCTTGACCGGGCGCTGAAAGAGGTTTAAGGCTCGGACCGTCCCTCTCCCGGTTATTCTGTGTCCCGGATGTTAAATTCGAACCAAAGGAGCTGTCCCATAAGTAGTTCTTCTACGTCAGAGACAGCTTTCTTCATTCTAAAAAATCGTAAAAAGTCAGCAAAGCAGTGATTCTCCCGTTATTGGAGAATCGCTGCTTTGCGTTTTTGGTCCACTGCGGCTTGCTTCAGCACATTATGGGCAAGTGAAAGCCACCCGACCTCAAGCGTCACTTTCTCCATGCCGCGAAGCAGAAAACGCCGGAACCCTCGGTTGTTCTTCAGTTGTCCAAATACGCTTTCCGGTTCCGTCATTCGCTGTACCGTCAAAGCATAGCCATCTTCACTTCGCAACATTTCCCTAGCCTGCTTCTGGTACCTTAGCCGTTCCAGACTGACGGCCACTTCCCGATTTCCTGCCGCTTTGGTGCAACGGTCCTTCAGTGGGCAACCGTCGCAGTTTTGGCTTCGGTAATGACGTTTGCGAATTTCATACCCACTTGCCAAGGTTTCCTTGCTTTCTCTGCGGAAATGCAGCATTTGTCCGGCCGGACAGGTCCACGTATCTTCGGCTTCGTCATACGCCCAGTTCTCAATCCTTCCGACCTTCTCTTTCCAGGCTTTACTCTTCTCTTGATGGTAGCTGCCGTATTTCACCACAGCCTGAATCTCTTCCTTTTCCAAATAGGCGTAGTTTTCTTCACTGCCGTAGCCCGCATCTGCAATGACCGTCTGTGGGAGTTTGCCAAGCATCTGCCTTGCCTTTTCCATATGCGGTTGTAGGCAGCGGGTATCGGTCGGTCTTGGGTGTAGACTGTAGGCTAAAATAAACTGGTTTTCGGTCCCAATCTGAACATTGTATCCCGGTTTGAGTTGACCGTTTCGCATGTGATCTTCCTTCATTCGCATGAAGGTCGCATCCGGGTCGGTCTTGCTAAAGCTATTCCGGTCGCCGAGCAACGCTTGGTACTGTTCGTACTTCAGCAGCCGGGGAAGCAGGTCTTTTCGAAGCTTACGAACCGCTTTCTTCAGGAGTTTATCTTTAGGCTTGTTCAGAAGCCGGGCTTCGAGTTCCTGGGTCACTTGTTCGAGTTTCTCGGCGCTAATCGCTGAGGACTCGCCAAGTTCAGCGAGATCGTTGCCTTGGTGTTTCGCTTCTTCTTGGTTCTCTGCAGCTTCGATGGTGGCAAACAGCGCGTGTACGTTCTCTTGCAGTTTGGTCTTATGTTTGCTGACCGCTTTGCCCCAAACAAACGTGTAGCGATTGGCATTGGCCTCAATCTTGGTGCCGTCGACAAAGTAATGCTCTAGGGAGATGTATTTTTCGTCCGCCAGAAATTGAAGAACGGCGGTAAATACGGTTTCGAGGACATCCTTCATCCGCTGAGAACGGAAGCGGTTAAGGGTGCGGAAGTCCGGCGTTGTCGTCCGGCCAGCCACATGAAGGGAATGTTCTCCCGCACAGCTTTGGCCATTTGCCGGGAAGAGTAGATGCGCTGGGTGTAGGCATAAATAATGATTTTGGTGAGCATTTTGGGGTGGTAGCTGTCGCGGCCACCGCCGGGATAAGCGGCATCAAAGATCGAGTCGTCTAGGCGGTTTACGGCAGTGTTGATGACACGAACGAGGTGATTTTCTGGAATGTCTTCTTCTAAATCCATTGGCAGGAAAAGTTGGTCCATGGTATATTGAATGTACAAAGAAATCGCTCCTTTTAGAGATGGTGGGTGGTACTTCCATTTTACCAAAGGGCGATTTCTTTTTGTGTTTTCAAGAAAGAATTTTAGTAACAGTTACAGCTGAAAGCAGCGGAGGGGACGGAATGATTGTGGAAAAGCGGTAGCGGTCGCCTTTGGGTCCGGATTTTCACCGCTAAGGGGAATGAAAAAAATCTGGACACAACAGCGATTGGAACAACGGTCCGTTCGCGGAGCGTCCACACCAAGTGCTTACCTAAATCCTACTCAAAAAACGAGGGGTGTCCCAAGCAGCCATTTCATGGCTTTTGGGACACCCCCTTTAGTCCGTTTTAAGGCCGCCTTGCCGGAAATCAGTGTACCTTGGCGCTGCGCGACACGATGATCGCAAACAGCATGTGAATGAGCAATGTCCATGGAAAAGAAAGAACCCCAAGAGTTTCCAGCAGAATTCCGCCGACCAATTCGCCGCCTATCGCCAGATTCCATGCAGTCACCAGCATGGACTGGGCAATATCAGCGCTGTCGCCAGCTGTTTCGGCAAATACCATCTGAAGTAAGGCGGCGGTCCCCCCGAACGTCAAACCCCAGACCTCGACTGCGCAGCAAGGTGGGAATCGGCTCATTTTACGCCGCTTCAACTCTTCTGCTGCCGGATGCAATCTGCAAATTTCGCTTCAGGTATCCGCTTGTCACGGTTGAGTTAACGGAAGGAACCTCGATTCAGATTAAATGTAGCGTCGAGGACCGGACGCTGGAGATCGGCATTATCGCTTCCCCTTTTGACGAGTATGATTTTAAGGTTCTGAAGCATGATCACACTGGTTGGCGTGGTGCCTGAGAATCATCCTCTGAGAGCGGCAAGCGAAATTGCGCTGGATCGCTATAAGGAGGAGCTTAATTTTTGCAAGGGCATTCACGATGCCGTTGTGTTGAGAGATTATTTCATATAACGAACTCATGTATCTATATTTGAACCTTATTGCCATTTGTTCTACAATATAAGGAATACTACCTGTCGTTTAGGACAACCGGGAGGTGAAGATATGGATCAATACGAGGTGGCAACGTTAAAGAAAGGGCTGCTGATTCTGGAGGCGCTGCGGGAAGGGCAGCCGATGACGCTGACTGAAATTATGCGGATCTTTCAATTGAACAAATCAACGACATTCCGATTGCTGCACACGCTGGAGAACGCGGGGTATATTGAGAAGGAAGATCGTTCTTACCGTGTTACGGACAAGTTGGGAAGGACGCCGGCGGCCTCGAATCCGAGACTCGACTGGCTTGCGGTGCCTCCGCTAAATCAATTGGCTCAGGAGGTGGGAGAGACACTTTATGTCGGAATACTTCATGACCTCCATGTGGTAACGACGCAAGTGGTGGAAGGCACGCATACGATGCGGATTCATTCCCAGGTCGGCGATTCCTCTTATGCGCATTTGAGCGCCTTCGGCAAGGTCATTCTGGCCCATTTGGACGAAGCGCGGAGGGAAGAGATTTTGAGCCGGCTCACGCTTCACAAAAACACGGAAAACACTTTTTCCGACATGCATCTGCTCAGAGAGCATCTTAAAGTGATCCGGCGGCAGGGCTATGCAGTTGATGATGAAGAGACTGAGGTCGGTCTGCGCTGTATCGCCGCTCCGATCTATTATGATGATGCAGTGATTGCCGCGGTGGCACTCGCCGGTCCAGCCGCTCGCCTTACGAAGAAGAAAGACCGGGCGCTGAGCAAAAGATTGCTGGAATGCAGCGCCCAAATCTCCAGAAAACTGTGAAAGGCCGAAAGACACGTCTCTTGGACGCGTCTTCCGGCCTTTTTCAGGACAGGACAGCCAATTTTATTTGCCAGCCAGAAACCGCCGGACGCCTTCAACCGCGTACTCATGGTCCAATTCGCCGGTCAATCCGCCAACCGTGACGGAACCGACAACGCCGAGTCCCTTGACACGGATGGGTAAAGACCCGCCCACCGCCTGATAATCCCCGGGAGAGAGCAGCGAGCCTTCGGTGTGCGTGGTTCCGTTCTCGATAAAGCGGGCTTCGATATATGCGGAACTCCGGTTGTAATGATCGACAATCCGTTTTTTGCGGAACAGCCAGACATAATTTTCCTCCGAAGTGCCATCCATCAGATGAGTGAAGACGGGTACGCGGCACCGTTCAATGTGGACGGCGATAGCTGCATTTTTTTCCTTCGCATATTGAATAATCAGATTTCCCAATTGCAGAGCGTCCTCATTGGTGAATCCGGTGAATTCGAGTTCTTGCTCTAATTGATCCAATGTCTGCAAGTTCATATTTTCTCTCTCCTTTATTTAATGTAATAATCCGGTTAATCGAATAACCGCTGTCTGCGGTCCAGACGGTAATTGATCAGCGCTAGCGCCATGGCGGCCGCCGTCATAATCGCGCCGATCCAGGCAGTATCGAGATAGCTCATGTAATCGACCGCGTACCCTCCAAGCACCGACCCGGCGGCGATGCCGATGTTAAAGGCGGAGATGTTCAGCGCGGAAGCAACCGACTTGGCGGATGGAACCAGCTTCTCGGCCAGCATCAGAACATAGGTTTGAACGCCTGCCGACATCATGAAAGCGAACAGGCCCAGCAATATAATGGACAGGATGCTTAAATGTTTGCCGGGGAGCAGCCAGATTTGCAGCAGCAGCGCCGCTGTCTGAAACAGGAACACATACCGGAGCGCCTTCACCGGATGTCCGTTCGCCAGCTTGCCCCCCGCCAGATTGCCGACGGCAACGGCGATGCCGTAGACGAGCAGCAGCAGGGAGATGGAATCGGACGAGAAGCCGCTGATCTCTTCCAGAATGGGAGACAGATAAGTGAACAAGGCGAAGGTTCCGCCAAAACCGGCTACGGTCATGAGCAGCGCCAGCAGAATGCGCGGATTGCCGGCTAGTCTGCCCACATCCCCGATTGTCGGTGAAGTGCCCTCGCGGGAGACTTTGTTTACCGCGAATATGACGACCAGCAAGCCAATGAGGCCCAGGACGGCGACGGCGGCGAAGCTGAGGCGCCAATTGAACTGCTGGCCGATGTAGGTTCCGAATGGAACCCCTAAAATGGTGGCGACTGTAAGTCCCGTGAACATGATTGAAATAGCGGTTCCTTTCCTGTCTTCAGGGACCATATCGGCGGCGACGGTTGCGGCGACCGCGAAGAAGACGCCGTGGGCGACCGCCGTGACGACTCGGGAGAACATCAGCAGCGAGTAGGACCCGGCAAGGGCGGACAGAACATTCCCCGCTGTGAACAGCGCCATCAGGAACAGCAGGTAGCCTTTTTTCGGGAGGCGGCCGGTCAGCGCTGCAACGATCGGGGTACCGATTGCGATAGCCGCGGCGTAGCCCGAGACCAGAGTTCCGGCTTTGGTTATCGTGATTCCAAGATCGTTGGCCACCGTCTGGAGAAGACCGATGATTACAAATTCGGTCGTGCCGATGGCAAAGGCGCTGACAGCCAGTGCGAACAGCGCGAGATAGATTTTCGTGGACATACATTCACCTCCTTTGATGATAAAAATAGTAGAGCATCATTCATGAAGATTCAAATATAGAATTAAAGTTTCTATAATTGAAACAAATTCGAGGTGGCGGCGGCCGATTGCTCGTGAATCGCTCCCGGGTCTGCTCCGCTTCCCTTTCCGTTATTTCCAATACAAGCAGCCCAAACTTCAATAAGATGTAATCATTACGGACCGCTGCTAGTCCCGGCGGCAATACAACAAAACATCTGGAAAAGCGTTGGGGCTGTCCGGAAGCAGTGATTAAATGCCGAGGGACAGGCCCTTTTTTTGCAGGGAGTCTTCAAGCAGAATCATGGAGGATCTTCTTGTAGGGAGCACACCTCCATAACTGGATTTCTGGATTAAATTGGTTCAATAGGTTATCCTGTTGCTGAGGAGGGTGATTAACCATGGAGCTTCATTTAGAAGGTAAAACAGCGCTTGTCACCGGTTCGACGGAAGGAATAGGCAGAGCGATCGCCGAGGCATTGTCAAGGGAAGGTGTATCTGTACTGATCAATGGACGCAACGCGGATAAGGTGTCCAAAGTTGTTCAAGAAATAAAGGAATTGTATCCTAATGCAAACCCGCAGCCCGCCGCTGCTGATCTGGGGACGGAAAGCGGCTGCCAGGATCTGATTAACCGGGGACATGACATTGATATCCTCGTCAACAACTTGGGAATTTTTAAGCCGGCGGAGTATTTCGAGATTCCGGACGAAGAATGGTTTAAGTTCTTTGAAGTGAATATTATGAGCGGAGTCCGGCTGACGCGGCACTTCCTTCAGCAAATGCTGCAAAAAGATGAAGGTAGAGTAATCTTTATCGCCAGCGAAGCCGCCATTATGCCTTCTCAGGAAATGGCTCATTATAGCGCGACCAAAACGATGCAGCTGTCTCTCTCCCGGAGCTTGGCCGAACTGACCACAGGCACCCGTGTTACTGTCAATACTGTTATGCCGGGCTCGACGCTTACCGAAGGAGTAGAGACGATGCTCAATTCTTTATATCCGAATGAGGGTCTTAGCATAGAGGAAGCGGAGGCCAAGTTTATGAAGGAAAATCGGCCGACCTCCATTATTCAACGTCTCATCAAGCCCGAAGAAATTGCCAATTTCGTCACCTTCCTGAGCAGTCCGCTGTCCTCGGCAATCAACGGTGCGGCATTGCGAATTGACGGAGGATTGGTGAGAAGCGTTTTTTAATCAACTCGTAGAAAGGATTAAGACAAAGTGGAATTTGTACAGGCATCCGATACCGGGCTTTAAGCCTCCCGAATTGGTCTGGGCACATGGGCCATCGGCGGCTGGATGTGGGGCGGAAGCGATGATGCGGAGTCGATTCGTACGATTCACGCCGCATTGGATCGCGGAATTAATGTAATCGATACGGCGCCCGTGTACGAAGCCGGAGCAATTGGCTCCGGTGGATGAAGTGATGGGCTGGTCGCTGGATCAGAATGCTTTGAAAGAAATCGATCGTATCATTGAAGAAACAGTGAAGGAGCCGGTCGGCCCGGAATTTATGGCGCCTCCCAGCCGGTCGAAGTAAGGATTTCGGACACGTTGAACTGCGAATATTGGACACGGCAGCATCGATTTGGATGCTGCCGTGTTTTTTGATATGGAGAGGATTCCCGATTTGGTAATAACAAAATGCAGAAGCGGGAGATACGCTTGATTAATTCAATAAGTTCTTGTTTAATCAAGCTTTGATAAGGCTAAATGTGATTATGCATAACGTTACCGACTGTTTTTTATGCGCGTGAACAAAAACGGGGATTTTAGATTGATTATTAAAATGAAATGATATTAAAATACACATCATCAGTCATATTAGATGACATGTTATAAATTGAACATAATAAATATAATAGTAATGAAATGAGGTGGAGCGGTCATGTCAGAAAATAATAAGAAACCGTTGAATGAACTCGAGCTTCCCCGCGATTGCACATTCTCGCCCGAGGATTGGCGTGTGCTGTCCCAATATTGGTACCCGGTTGCCATTGCGGATGAGGTGCAGGATAAACCGGTAGCCGTGAAGCTTTTGGATGTAAAGCTAGTATGTTACCGCAGCAATGGGAAGGTGGTTATCGCCCGTGACCTCTGCTTTCATCGGGGGGCGCCTTTAAGCATGGGCTGGGTTGAGAATGGGGAAATTGTATGTCCGTATCACGGCTTTCGATATAACTGCGAAGGCAAATGCACAGCCGTTCCGGCACACCCAAGCGCCAAAATCTCGCCAAAATTGAAACTAATCGTCTATCCCGCGGTTGAACGCTACGGTTTGATATGGACCTGCTTGTCGTCTGCACCGGAGCAAATCCCGTCCTTCCCGGGATGGGACGATCCCGATTACCTGAATATCCTTCCTCCGAGCTTTGATATTGCAGGTTCCGCAGGGCGCCAGATGGAAGGGTTTCTGGATGTGTCGCATTTTGCCTATGTGCACACCGAAACCTTCGGTGACCGCAATAACACGGAAGTTCCTCAATACAAGGTGAAGCGTGAGGGAAACGAACTGGTGGCCGAATATTGGAGTACGGTCAGCAATTACGGAAAAGGTCAGGATAACCCCGCCCCGGAGGGCTTTCAGTGGCTTCGTGAGTTCCGTGTGTTCCCGCCGTTTGCCGCTTCCCTTACGGTATATTTTCCGAACGAGGGAAGATTACGGATTTTGAACTGCGCATCGCCGGTATCTGCCCGCTACACCCGATTGTTCTGCCCGATCGCAAGAAACTTTGACAAGAATGCTCCGGTTGAGGACGCAATCAAGTTCAACCTCCAGGTCTTCCAGGAAGACCGGGCGATGGTGGAGGCGCAGACACCCGAGGATCTGCCGCTTGATTTGCAAGCCGAAGCTCACATTCCTGCAGACCGCACTTCGATTGCTTACCGGCAGCTCCTAAGCGAACTTGGACTCGGCAGACCTTACACTTCATAAGCTTTTCCTGATAATGAATTTAATCAAACGAATACGGACGCTTGGCGACAGAGGCGAAAGTCTCGGCTAGGCGTACGTTTTTTTGTATTTTTATCTGAATTCCGATCTTGAGGAGGGTTAATTAAGGAACTTCATTTAGAAGGCAAAACAGCGCTTGTAACCGGCTCGACGGAAGGGATCGGCAGGGCTATCGCCGAGGCATTGCCAAAGGAAGGCGTATCCGTACCGATAAACGGCCGAAGCGAAGACAAGGTATCCATTGAAGACCATGTTGGATACCCTTTATCCTCGGCAATTAATGGTGCGGCTCTGCGGATTGACGGCGGATTAGTGCGGAGTGTTTTTTAATTCTCTCCCAGCCAATGAGCAGATATAGTTACACGTAGTTTCATGTTAAGTAAAGTTACTTAGATGTGTTAAATCCGAAGAACAAAGTATGTTTTTTTCTATCTTTTCTTAAATAATATAAATTAAGTCACATCCCTACAGGAAATCTCGCTTTTATAATATGACTTATCATTTATAAATAGAGGAGTGGGATTAATGAGTAAATACGTATTGGTCAAAAAGGATTCTTGTATCGCTTGCGGAAGCTGCGGCTCCGCGGCTCCGGAAATTTTCGATTTCGACGATGACGGTCTGGCGGAAGTGATTTTCGAGGGCGATAACAATAAGGGAGTTACGCTCATCTCGAGCGACCTGCTGGAAGAACTCTCTGATGCCGTTGACAGCTGTCCGACGAGCTGTATCAAGACGGCTGCCGCTCCGTTCGCATAAGCTGCTTGTTGGCACCGATCTTTACACCAAATCCTTCTTGGGTTGTTTGTTCCGCTTGGAGCGGACAACCCGAGAGGGATTTTTTCGTACGCGGCGGCATATTTACTTTTCGGTCCGCATTTTGTGTTTGTCCCCAGTTCATTAACCCTCATGATTCAAGCCTCTATTTACTCATCTGCCAATCTGCCAATTCCGCTGCGGAATGAAAGCCTTTTATTTTTACCATGCAAACGATTTATGTCAGCAATATGTGATTATATTTGACATTAAAGCTGACAATCTTTCTAATATGATCATAATTCGCTTGGGAGCGATTGACCTTGTTCTTTTTCTGGAAGTATGATTGTAAAAAATTAAGAATTATACGCAGATAAGTCATTAATAATGACGGACAATGTCAGTAAAATTCTTGTGAGGGGGGAGATACGATCGTGTCAGAATCGGCTTTGTCGAAGCATCCTTGCTACAATGAAGAAGCGCATCACCATTTCGCGCGCATGCATGTAGCGGTAGCGCCCAAGTGCAATATCCGCTGCAACTACTGCAATCCTAAATTCGACTGTGTCAATGAGAGCCGTCCCGGCGTTGTGAGCGAGGTGCTTTCACCGGAAGAAGCGGGTGAACGTGTTGCTCAAACGATGGCGCAGCTGCCCAATCTGTCGGTAGTAGGGATTGCGGGTCCCGGAGACCCGCTGGCGAATGCCGAGGAAACCTTCCGTGCCTTTCGCATAATTGCGTCGCTTGATCCCGATATCCATCTGTGCTTGAGCACAAACGGACTTATGCTGCCGGATCATGTGGAGCAGATCAAAGAACTGGGTATCCGGCATGTGACGGTCACGATGAACGCGATTGATCCGGACATCGGTGCCCTCATCTATGAAAAAGTCGCATACAACGGGCAGTTATTCCGCAGCCGGGAAGCTGCCGCGCTGTTGATTGAAAGACAGCTTCGGGGGATTGGGATGCTGGCAAAAGCGGGCGTGCTGTGCAAGGTGAATTCTGTGCATATTCCCGAAGTCAACGGAGAGCATTTGAGGGAAGTGACCCTTAAAGTCAAAGAGCTCGGAGCTTTCAGCCATAATATTATGCCGCTGATCCTCTCGCCTGGCAGCTTCTATGAGAAAATGGGCTTTCGCGCACCGACTAATGAAGAGTCAATCGAGGTGCAGCAAGCGTCAGCGCAAATTATGAAAGTTATGCGCCACTGTCGGCAGTGCCGGGCCGATGCGGTCGGCATGCTCGGCGGAGACATGAGCCAGACGCCTGAACTACTGCCGGACGCCCTGTATTTTGACAAGGCGGCGCGGGACGCGCATCAGGAACGGATATTGTCCAAAATGAAGGGACTCGATGCCGAACCGCAGGGAGATTGGAGCCAGTCGGTCCGGGTGGCTGTCGCCACCAGAGGCTCCGGCGAAGTTAACCAGCACTTCGGCCATGCCAAGGAGTTTCTTGTTTACGAGGTAAACAGTTCGGGGGAATCCAGGTTGATCGGTGTCCGCAAGGTGCAGGCCTACTGCAACGGAATGGCCGAATGCGGCGACGACGGCAGCGGAGCTGCCCGGATATTCTCCGAGACAGTGCAAATGCTTAAAGATTGCACACTGCTGCTTTGCTCGGGCATCGGTAAGGCTCCGTCCAACAAACTGCGGTACGTCGGCATTATGCCGATAGTCTGCAAAGGGGATATCGACAAGCAACTGGAACAAAATGTCCGCTATATGAGTTATTTTGCCAGCAGCTGCAATTAACAAAATAGAGAATCGATTGCGTATGCGGGTACAATTGTACCCGTTTTTTGTACAAATATAAGCCTGAATATGCAGCGTGCTTCCGAGTTAGGGGTATCCGCAGAAGCGGCGTCCGTCCAGGAAAGGAGGATGTTTCATGCCGAAAGGAAAGAACAATCTGTTTGTGGAACCCGATTGCGAGCATAACGGCCAGAATAAGAAGGGCTGTGCGCGGCCCAAGCCCGGCGAAGTGTCGCGCGGCTGTCCCTTTGCCGGTTCACTGGCCGCGCTTATGCCAATTGCCGATGCGGCGCATCTTGTGCATGGGACAGCAGGCTGTCTCGAAAGCGGGTGGGGGAAGTCGGAGAGCCGGACCGATTTCGGCAATCTGTCCGGATACGGCTTTTCAACCCAATTAAACGATCAGGATATGGCGATGGGCGGCGAGAGCAAATTGCTTCATTCCATTGGTTATATCGCCGAGAGCTATCGGCCTCCGGCCATATTCGTGTACGCCACATGCATAACGGTGCTGTCGATGGAGGATCTGGACTCCATTTGCGAAGAGGCGGAAGAAATCTGGGGGATACCGGTCATTCCGGTTCACAGTCCGGGTTTCAGTGGCAGCAGCAGCAATATGGGCAGGCGGTTGGCAGGCGAGGCGCTCATGGACAGAGTTATCGGAAAAGGGACCTTGAAGCAGGATAAGGCCGCGGAGTTCGATATCAATCTGATCGGTGAGTACAACGGCGCGGAGGAAGGGAGGATTATCGAAACGCTGCTTTCCAAGGCTGGTATCCGGGTGCTGGCCAAAATAACGGGAGAAAGCGGTTATGGCGAAGTGAGCTGCGCCCATTTGGCAAAGGTCAACATGGTGGTCTGCAGCCGTTCGATGATTACATTGGCCCGGAAAATGAAGGATAAGTACGATATCCCCTATTTTGAAGGTTCCTTTTACGGCGAACGGGAAATCCGGTTTACAATGCGGCAGATCGCGTTTCACTTTGGCGATGCCGAACTCGACAAGCGCCTGCACCGCTATATGCGCAAAGAAGAAGAACGTCTGCGTTCGGAGCTCGCTTCCATACGTAAAGCGTTGAAGGGGAAAGTGGCCGTCCTGTATACGGATGGGATGGAAAGCTGGACTTATCTGACGATGCTTCAGGAGCTCGGATTCAAAGTTGCCGCAATCGGAACGAACCGAAACGCTCAGGAGGATATGTCCCGGATCAGAGAAAGAGTGAATGAGGGTGCCGTTATTATCAATGACTGCGACGACGGACAAATCCTGCAAACCTTCCGCGAACGGAAGGCCGATCTGATGATTGTCAGCGGGCGAAACGAATTTGTGCCTCTCAAGGAGAAAATCCCTTTTCTCAGCGTGGCCAGAAATCGGCATGTTTCCTATGCCGGATATGCGGGAGTGCGTAATTTTGCGCATGATTTGCTGGGAACACTGGAGCAGCCGGTGTGGAAAATCAGCGGCAAGAGCGCCCCTTGGGAGGGATGAAGTCATGAACCGGCATAGAGAGAACATAAACAAGCCGTTGTCCGTCAATCCGTTTCGGGTCAGCCAGGCTGTCGGAGGCGTGCTGGCTTTGCAGGGCTTTTTCCGTTCACTGCCCATTATTTATGGCGCGCACGGCTGTGTGGAAGCGGTTAGTGGACTGCTGTCTCAGCATTATCGGGAACCGGTCGCACTGCAGAACGTCACGGTGCATGATTCGAATTTGATTTTTGGCGGAAGCGAAAGCGCCCAGGATGCGCTGGAGCTCGCGATGTCCCGCTATATGCCTGATTTGATCGTGCTGATCGGCACTTCGCTTACGGAGATGGTAGGCGAGGATTTGGAGAATGACGTGAAGCTGTTTATTGAAAAAAGTGGCGGTACATCCGGTGGGAGCTTGATCTTGTCGCTGCAAATGCCGGATTACGAAGGATCGCTGGAAACGGGTTATGCCCGTATGACGGAACGGGTAGTGGAGGCGGTGATCGCACGTTCCGGAGGGACGGCCCGCAAAAAACGCCGCAATCGTATCAATCTGCTCGCCGGACCGCATTTGACACCCGGAGATGTCATGGAGCTTAAGGAAATCATCTCTTCTTTCGGACTGGAGATCATCACCCTTCCGGATTTGTCCTCGTCGCTTTGCGGTCATCTGCTTATCGGCAACACCAAGCTGTCAAGAGGCGGAGTGCCGCTGGATTATTTGGACAAGATGATGACGTCGAGCTGCACAATCGCGGTGGGGGGTTCCATGGAAGCGGCGGCCCGCCGGATCGAACAGGCGTCCGGCATTCCCTGCCGCGTGTTCCCAAGTCTCACTGGACTTCAGGCCTCGGATGATTTCTTTGACTTTCTGCGCAAGCAGAGCCGGACCGAAGTGCAGGTCAAATACCGCTGGCAGCGCCAGATTCTGCTTGACGGCATGCTTGATGCGCAGGCTGCCTACCGGGGAAAACGGATAATTGCCGCGCTGGAGCCGGACCATCTGCTGGGGTTGTCCGAATGGTTGGGCGAAATAGGCGTGAAGTCCTTTCGCGCCGTGGCCCCGTCCGCTTCACCCGTGCTGGAGTCAATCAAAGGCGGAGCGCTGATCGGGGATCTGGAGGACATGGACCGGCTGGCCGAAGATGGCGCGGATCTGTGGATTGGCAGCTCTTACGGCGAACAGGGGGCCTTGCGCAAAGGCATTGCGTTCGAGCCGATGGGCTTTCCCGTATTGGGCAGGCTGGGAACTTCTCTGACCGTCAGTGTCGGTTACCGGGGAACGACGGAAATACTGGGCCGGATCGGCAATGCGCTGTTGGGCGCGGAGAGGGGAGTGCGTAAATGAAGGTCGCATTCGCTTCGAAGGACGGGAAGCGCATTGATGCGCATTTTGGGCAATGCAGTTCTTTTTCTATATTTGAATTGAAAGAGGAAAAATACAGATGGCTGGAATCGCGTACGGTTCACGCGGATAGCGATACGGACGAGCATGATATTCGGGTAGCCCGCAGAGTGGAATCGATCGGGGACTGCACGCTGCTGTTCGTAAGCAGTATCGGGAACGACGCCGTGAAACAGCTGATGAAGGACGGCATCATGATATTGAAAGTGGAACCAGAATCGGAGGTAATCCCCCAGATGGACGGGCTTCTGAACCTGCTGAGGGAACGTCCTCCGCTGTGGCTGGTCAAAGCTGCTCGCCGGGCGGGCGAGTGGTCCGATTAGTATCTTTGCATTGCGACTGACAACAAAGAAAGCCTTGGCTTGTGAACTGCAGTCCGGCCGGACATGCGGATTCACGCCGGGGCTTTTCTTTTTTTTTCGGGGGAGCAGGCAGTGAGTGCCCGCATAGACCCATTAAACCCAATGAATAAACCGGTGTGAAAGCGTTCTGAAAATAGAGAAAAGCGTGCATAATCACATTCGTGTGATATTACCTTACATATATTTTGAATATCCTGTTTTTAGCGAAACGAATTGTGCCGAAAGGATTGATGGTTTGTCGATTCTCAAGCTAATATTGACTTAAGGCGCACGACAAATAACAATAAGCGTCAGTAAAATTAACGCAATGATAGGATGTTTGTGGAAGAGATTTGCAAGCCGTAAGCTTATCTGCACCCAGGCAGAGCATACGGATAGAAACGGCAAGGCTGTTGGATAGGATGGGGTTCTTGATTAAAAAAATGAGATCCGAAAAACGAGAGGAGAAATTTTGAAATGACAAGAAAAATCGCTATCTACGGTAAAGGCGGAATCGGTAAATCCACAACTCAACAAAACACTGCAGCAGCAATGGCTTACTATCATGACAAAAAAATCTTCATCCATGGCTGTGACCCGAAAGCCGACTCCACACGGATGATTCTCGGCGGTATGAACCAAAAGACGCTGATGGATATGCTTCGCGATGACGGCGCGGAAAACATCACGACTGAGAAAGTTGTAAAATCCGGCTACCTGGATATCCAATGTGTTGAGTCCGGCGGTCCGGAACCTGGTGTAGGCTGCGCAGGCCGCGGCGTTATCACCGCCATCGACCTGATGGAAGCAAACGGAGCTTACACAGACGACCTCGACTTCGTATTCTTCGATGTACTCGGTGACGTTGTATGCGGCGGATTCGCAATGCCGATCCGCGACGGTAAAGCTCAAGAGGTGTACATCGTAGCATCCGGTGAAATGATGGCCATCTACGCAGCAAACAATATCTGTAAAGGACTTGTGAAATACGCTAAACAGAGCGGGGTTCGCCTCGGCGGAATCATCTGTAACAGCCGTAACGTTGACAAAGAAAGAGAATTCCTGGAAGAGTTCACTGCCGCTATCGGAACTCAAATGATCCACTTTATGCCTCGTAACAACATCGTGCAAAAAGCCGAATTCAACAAAAAAACCGTGGTTGAATTCGATGCGGAACATGAACAAGCCCATGAATACGGCGAACTGGCACGCAAAATCATTGAAAATGAAATGTTCGTTATTCCTAAGCCGCTGAGCATGGATGAACTGGAAGCTATGGTTTCCAAGTACGGTATTGTCGACTAAAAAAGGAGGGACGAACCTATGCCACATCATCGTTTTGAATGCAGTGAGTGCATCCCCGAGAGAGAAAAGCATGCCGTTGTCAAAGGCCCGGGCGAAGATTTGACCGACGCTCTTCCTCTTGGATATCTTAACACGATTCCAGGAACGATTTCCGAACGCGGCTGCGCCTACTGCGGAGCCAAGCACGTAATCGGAACTCCGATGAAGGACGTTATCCACATCAGCCATGGACCGGTTGGCTGTACCTACGACACCTGGCAAACAAAACGTTATATCAGCGACAATGACAACTTTCAGCTGAAGAACACGTTTGCGACAGATGTTAAGGAAAAGCACATCGTATTCGGCGCCGAAAAGCTGCTGAAACAAAATATCATTGAAGCGTTCAAAGCATTCCCGGACATCAAGCGTATGACCATCTATCAAACTTGCGCCACCGCCTTGATCGGCGATGATATTGGCGCCGTTGCGGATGAAGTTATGGAAGAAATGCCCGATGTGGATATCTTCGTATGTAACTCCCCCGGCTTTGCGGGACCTAGCCAATCTGGCGGTCACCACAAAATCAACATCGCTTGGGTCAAGAATAAGGTTGGTACGGTTGAACCGGAAATCACAAGCGACTATGTAATCAACTATGTCGGTGAGTACAACATCCAGGGCGACCAGGAAGTGATGCAGGACTATTTCAAGAGAATGGGCATTCAAGTTCTGTCCACTTTCACCGGCAATGGCTCCTATGACGATCTGAGAGCGATGCATAAGGCTCATCTGAACGTTCTGGAATGCGCGCGTTCCGCCGAATATATCTGTAATGAACTGCGCGTGAAATATAACATTCCGCGTCTGGACATCGACGGTTTCGGCTTTGAGCCGCTGTCCTCTTCCCTGCGCAAGATCGGGATTTTCTTCGGCATCGAAGACCGCGCCCAAGCGATCATCGATGAAGAAACCGCCAGATGGAAGCCTGAACTGGATTGGTATAAAGAACGTCTGAAAGGCAAGAAAGTCTGCCTGTGGCCGGGCGGCTCCAAGCTGTGGCACTGGGCCAACGTTATCCATGAAGAAATGGGCGTAGAAGTTGTATCCCTGTATACGAAATTCGGCCATCAAGGCGACATGGAGAAAGGTATTGCCCGTTGTGAAGAAGGTGCGCTGGCCATTGACGATCCGAACGAATTGGAAGGTCTGGAAGCCATGGAGAAACTGAAACCGGACGTTATCTTCACCGGTAAGCGTCCTGGAGAAGTTGCCAAGAAAGTACGCGTACCTTATCTGAACGCGCATGCGTACCACAATGGACCTTACAAAGGCTATGAAGGATGGGTTCGTTTCGCACGCGATATCTACAATGCGATTTACTCGCCGATCCATCAGCTGTCGGGTATTGACATCAGCAAGGACGAAATTGCGACGGATAAAGGCTTCAGCACGCAAAGACTGGTATCTGATGCAAACCTGCCCGAAGAAGTCAAGAATTCGGAAACACTCAGACAATACACCGGCGGATTTGACTCCGTGTCCAAGCTGCGGAACAAGACGTATCCATACCTGGAGCAACGGGCTGCCAGCGTAGAAGCTTAAGGGGGAGGAATTGTAAGTGGAAGAGAACGTGCTGAAAGAACGGGTCGCTCAGCTGGAAGACCATATTTTGAAAAAATGCCTCTGGCAGTTTCACTCCCGTGCCTGGGACCGGGAAAGACAGAATGAGAACATTCTGGGCAAAACAACGCAAATCCTGTGCGGCGAGCCGGTTGCGAAGGAAACTGCCGAAGACAGATGCTACTATGCCGACGCTGTTTGTCTGGCGGATGCTTATAAGGAGCGGTTTGATTGGATCAACACACTGAACGTAGCTGAAATCAAAGAGGTTATGGCCGCATTGAAAGAACGTATTGACTATGTGACCATTACGGGGTCGCTGAACGAAGAGTTGACCGTTAAACAATACTAACCCGAGAGGAGCAATACGGATGTCTTGTGATTTGAAACCCAAAGATCGCGCCGGTGTGATCAATCCGATTTTCACATGCCAACCAGCCGGCGCGCAATTTGCCAGCATCGGCATTAAAGACTGTATCGGAATCGTTCATGGAGGACAAGGCTGCGTAATGTTCGTCCGCCTGTGGTTCTCCCAGCATTTCAAGGATAACTTCCTCATGGCTTCCTCTTCCGTCCATGAAGACGGCGCGGTATTCGGCGCACTCGACCGTGTGGAAACGGCGGTTGACGTACTGCTGATGCGTTACCCGGATGTAAAGGTTGTCCCAATTATCACCACATGCTCGACGGAAGTTATCGGCGATGACGTTGACGGTGTAATCAGAAAGCTTAATGAGGGACTGATTAAGGAGAAATATGCCGACCGCGAAGTGCATCTGGTCGCTATTCATACTCCAAGCTTTGTGGGAAGCCATGTAACGGGCTACGATGTGGCGTTGGATGCCTTCGTTCAATATTTTGCCAAAAAAGGCGAGCCGAACGGCAAGTTGAACCTGATCACTGGCTGGGTTAACCCGGGCGATGTAACGGTGCTGAAAGGTCTGCTGTCCGCTATGGACATCGACGCAACGGTTTTGTTCGAAATCGAAGAATTCGATTCCCCGCTCATGCCGGATAAGAGCGGCGAGTCCCACGGCACCACTACGATTGAGGACCTGCAAGGCACGGCAAACGCAATCGGCACCATCGCGCTTAACCGGTATGAAGGCGGAAAAGCAGCTAAATATCTTGAAAATGAATTCGATATCAAGGCAATCGTCGGACCGACTCCGATTGGTATCCGGAACACCGATACGTTCCTGCAGAACCTGAAGAACATGACGGGCAAACCGATTCCGCAATCGCTCGTGAAAGAACGCGGTGTCGCGATCGACGCCATCACCGACGTCACGCACATGTTCCTGGCTGATAAGAGAGTTGCCATTTACGGACACCCGGATCTTGTTATCGGACTTGCCGAATATTGTCTAGACCTCGAAATGAAGCCTGTGCTTCTGCTGCTGGGCGACGATCACGGGGGCTATAAAACCGATCCCCGGATCAAAGCTCTTCAGGAGAATGTAGAGTTTGATATGGAAATCATTATGAACGCTGACCTGATGGATCTGGAAAGCCGCCTGCAGAACGGACTGGAACTGGATCTCATTCTGGGACATTCTAAAGGCCGTTTCATCTCCATCGATTACAAAGTGCCGATGGTTCGTGTAGGGTTCCCGACTTATGACCGCGCGGGTCTATACCGCCATCCGGTTGTCGGCTACAAAGGCGCCATCTGGCTTGCCGAAGAAATGGCGAACACGCTGTTCACCGATATGGAATACAAGAAGAACAAAGAATGGCTGCTGAATGTTTGGTAGGATAATGTAGTAAACCGATAATCTGCTCTGATCTGTATCTATGAATCTGCCGGACCCGAGGCTTACGAGGGTTCGGCAGTATTTCAATATAAGGGGGAAATCCGGCATGTCTTTGACGGTTAACGAGTATGATTTGGAGACATTTGAAGAGAAGTACCGGGACGCTCTTGCCTATCATCGGCGTGCGGAACAGTTTCAGCGTGAGAACCAGCGGCACAGTCTCGTATTCAACGTTGCCTGCGTTGCGCTGGAGAGCTACCTGGTAGCCATGTGTTATCTATACGACTCTCCGCCCTTGAATCATAATTATATTTGTCTCATGAATGCTGTGGAGACTGCAGTGGATTTTCCAAAGGAGCTGAACAAGGAGATCCGGTCGCTGGATTTCATTTTCGGCATTTGTTCGCTTGACGATTATTTTCACGGTACTCCCGAACCGGCGGATGCGGACCGGGTTCTGTCCATGTGCGTCTCGGTGCGCAATCTGTTCGATCAAGAAAAAATTGCGGAGGTCCGCGCGGCTTTTGGCGAAAGTGCGGCCGGTAAGGCCGATTAACGCTTAGGCGCGGGTTGACTGCCGCCCCATATATAAAGTATTTGCATGGGAATAAAAGGAGGGAGATCGTGCGGCTTCATTATTTGCAGCATATTGAGCTTGAACACCCGGGCAGTATTCTTGAATGGGCAACTGCGAATGGTCATACGGTCACACACACCAAGTTCTTTAACGGTGAACCGCTTCCGGCTCTGGAGAACTTCGACTGGCTGGTGATCATGGGCGGTCCTATGAACATTTATGAGGAAGAAAGCTATCCCTGGCTGGCGCAAGAGAAGGATTTGATCCGCGGAGCGATTGCCGAAGGCAAAACTGTACTGGGCCTTTGTCTGGGCGCTCAGCTCATTGCCGACGTGATTGGCGGTAAAGTAACGAAGAACGGTCAGCCGGAAATCGGCTGGATTCCGATCTGGTGGAGCGATAAGGCGCAAAGCGATCCGCTGTTCTCGTTCTTCCCCCAAAATTCGGTGGTGTTCGAGTGGCACTACGATACGTTCAGCGTGCTGCCGCCGGAGGCGGAGGTCCTAGCGGAGAGCGAAGCATGCAGCCATCAGGCTTTTGTATACAAACAGCGCGTGTTCGGATTTCAGTTTCATCTGGAGAATACGCCGCAGCTTCTGCAGGGCTATATTGAGGAGAGCGGGAATGAAATGATCCCTGCCGCGTATGTGCAATCGCCGGAAGAGGTACTGAGCCATCCGGAATATCTAGCGCAGAACAACGCCTGGATGGCGGAATTTCTCACAAGACTGGCGCAAACAGAGCTTGCCGCAAAAGAAAGGAAGTATATAACCGGATGATGGAACATGTGAGCTACAAGGCAAGAGACTGCCGCGACCAAGATAAAATCGAACAATTTCTGTCCGAATCCCGGGTGGGAATCGTCGGCATCGGAGGCGATGAGTACCCATACGCCGTTCCCGTCAATTATGTCTGGCATGAGGGAGCTGTCTATTTTCATGGCATGGGTTCTGGCAAAAAGCTGCGTCTTCTCGCAGATAACCCGTCCGTCAGCTTCACTGTTTACCGGGAGAACGGCACCATCTCTGACCCCGTCCCTTGTAAGGCGGATACTTCCTACATGAGCGTGATGGTATTCGGGAAGGCGGAAAAAGTGACGGATGTACGCGAGGCGACCGGAGTCCTGCAGAAGGTCCTAGACAAATTTACTCCCGGATTCTATAAGCAGGGCATTTCCGAGAAAATGGTGGAGAGATACCGCTCGGCCATGGACGGCAACGCCTTAGCCGTCATCCGGATTACGCCCGTGCATATTACCGGCAAAGAAAACGATGCGGTTCCGGACTTTGCGGCGGGTCAGGGCCATCCCGGCGGCCACCCCGGTCATCCGGGCCATCCCGGCGGCCACCCCGGTCATCCGGGTCATCCCGGCGGTCACCCCGGGCATCCGCCCGGAATGGGCGCATAATGATTGAACTCATCGATTATACCGTTGACGAAGCGTTCCGCCGGTCTGTGGATCTCGAAGAAATCGGCAGGATGGCGGCGATATTGCAGCGCTACGGCCTTACAGTTTTGGATGTGTATATCAGACATATCCATTCTTACCGGAGAGTGATTGCGGATACAGACCTTACGGACCGGATTCGTGTCCGGGTTAGGCCCACAGCCGATGATTTGTCCCTGGCCCGTTCGATGGGTTTTACCAAGGTGGCGATTCTTTGGTCTAATACGCTTGACCGGATGTCTTTGTTCAAGCTGGAGGCGGCTCTTAGGACCGCGAAGGAGTTCGCGCACGAAATATATTTATATGTAGAAGACCTGACGCTTACCCACTCCGCCCGCTTTGACGCCTATTGGCCACTCGTGGAGCGATACGGGATCAAACGGCTCATTTATTGCGACAGCAAAAGCAGGCTAGACCCCTTGATTGCCCGAAGCACTCTGACCGAGCTTATGAAGCGGGCTACTTGCCCTCTGGAGTTCTGCGGCGCCAATGTGCTCGGTCTGGCGACAGCCAACAGCCTCGCGGCGCTGAAAGCGGGTGTGGAGCATATCGGCATCTCGGTAGCGGGAGTCGGTTCCAAAGGCAAAGCGGCGATGGAGGAAGTGTTGATGGCCGTCAAGGTGCTGTGGAAGCAGACTGAAGGACCTTCCACTGATACGTTGGCTGACGATTGTGAAGCCGTTCTATCCGCCATGAACATCCCGGTGGCGGTGAACAAGGCGGTAATCGGCCAGAATGTCTTCGCGCATGAATCCGGTATTCACGTGGACGGGATATCCAAAAATCCCGAACTTTATGAAGTCATCCGGCCGGAGGAAATGGGTCTTGCCCGCAAGCTCTTTATCGGCAAGCATTCGGGAACCTCGTCGCTAAAACGCAAGTTCGGGGAGTGGGACATGGGGCTTGCTTCGGACGAAGCGGTGCTGCTTCTGGAACAGGTAAGAGAGCTGGCGGAATACCGGAAGCGGCCGATAAATGATATCGAGCTAATGGAACTATATAAGCGGCAGAGTGATTTTCAGTAGGGCTATCCGCGTACTGCCCGGGCCGGTCGGAAGACCGGACCCATGCATACATCATTATTTGGAACAAGGAGGGGAGCAAGCAGGATGCAATCGGGCGTTCAATTTGAGCTGGTGGATACCACGCTCCGGGATGGTGAACAGACGGCGGGCGTCGTATTTTCGTCGGAGGAGAAGGTGAATATCGCAAAAGCGCTGGACCGAACCGGAATCCGCTGGATTGAAGCCGGCATTCCGGCTATGGGAGAACGGGAGCGGGAAACGCTGCGGCAGCTGCTGAGCCTGTCCCTTGACTCCGCGCTCATTGCGTGGAACCGTGCGGACTTGAATGATATCAAAGCCTCGGTCTCCTGCGGCTTCTCCTATATTCATATGTCGCTGCCGGTTTCCGATCTGCATATCGTGCACAAACTGCGGAAAAGCAGGGAATGGGTGCTGGAACGGCTGCGTCAGGCGCTGGAATATACCAAAAGCTTGGGCTGCACCGCCTTTGTCGGAGCAGAAGACGCTTCCCGAGCGGACCCCGAATTTCTGCTGCGCTATGCGGATACGGCGGCAAGATGCGGGGCGGAGCGTCTGCGCTATGCCGACACGGTCGGCTGTCTGGACCCTTTTGAAACGTTCCGCCGGATTCGGCATTTGACGGAGCGCTGCGCGCTGCCAGTTGAATTTCACGGTCATAACGATTTCGGTTTAGCAACTGCGAACACACTGTCAGCCTTTCATGGCGGAGCGGCGCTGGCCAGTGTGACGATTTCAGGGATCGGCGAAAGGGCAGGCAATGCTTCTCTTGAGGAAGTTGCATCTTCCATGGCCTATCTATATAAGCTTGGGACGGGATTCAGGGTGGATTCCCTGTCTGAATTGACTCATCTTGTTTCTGCAGCCAGCGGCAGGCCGGGAAACCACTACCGTTCGGTATTCACCGCCATTAACGGTTAGCTGGCTCAGTCCGAAATTGAAATATTTAAATTGCCGGAGCAATTGAGGCTAGTGCACTGAACTGCACAAAGCACAGCGGCAACTTAAGGAGCAAACATAAAGTCCTGGACTGCCGCTGCTTTTTTTAAACTATCGTTCTTAGTTTACTGTATTTCACTCCGCAGTAATTGCAAATATTTTGTGGTCTTCCCACGTACCGTTAATTTTTAAATATGTTTTAGCCAAACCCTCGTGCCTAAACCCTACCTTTTCTAGCACTCGGATCGATGGCAAGTTTCTTGGCATGACCCCAGCTTCAACACGATGCAAGCCGATCTCGTTAAATGCCTTCTTCAAACATAATGATACTGCCGCTGTTGCATAGCCTTTGCCGTTATGTATTTGATCAATGTAGTCCCTCAAGGGTAAAATGTGATTCATCCCTGATCGGCTCAAAAGGTTGATAAAAATCTCGGTTTCTTAGTTTCAAATCAAGAAGAGAGCCTGCATCCTTCAGCTCAAGATGTCATAAATAAATGTCATTGCTACTCAAATCAAATCAGACCTTATGTGCTCAACTATTCTGCCCGGACAAAATGCACTTTTCGGATGCTTATAGGGACCCTTCGGGTACACGAGCATTCCGGGAAGTGTTTTTTTATGAAGAAATTTGAACGCTTTCATTGACAACCTGTATATACAGGATTAGTATAGGGGTATGAAAAAAAACCTGTATATACAGGTTGTCGTGAAGATGCACAGATTGTCTGCAGCAATTTAAGAAAACGCTATAATCAAGTGTTATAGGAAATTATAAATTCAGCGGGAGGGATCAGGCCGTGAATGAAGTAAAAAAGCAGGAGTGGTGGCGGCGCTCTACGGTTTATCAGGTATACCCGAAAAGCTTCAAAGATACGACAGGCAGCGGACAGGGTGATATCCGGGGGCTGCTCGAAAAGCTGGATTATTTGCAGGATCTTGGCATCGACATTATTTGGCTGCAGCCGGTTTATGTCTCGCCGCAGAATGATAACGGTTACGACGTAGCCGATTATTGCGAAATCGATCCGCAGTTCGGCACGATGGAGGATTTCGACGAGCTCGCGGCTGAAGCCCGGCGCAGAGGCATGCGTCTGATGCTGGACATCGTTGTCAATCATTCTTCGACGGAGCATAGATGGTTTCAGGAGGCCAAGAAATCCAAGGACAATGCGTTTCGTGATTATTATATATGGAAAGATCCGAAGCCGGATGGCAGCGTTCCTAACAACTGGCAGTCCAAATTCGGCGGTTCCGCTTGGCAGTACGATGAAGGGACCGGACAGTATTTTCTTACGCTGTTCGACAAAACGCAGGCCGACCTGAACTGGGAAAATCCGAAGGTAAGGGAAGAAGTCTACCAGCTTATGAACTTCTGGGCGAACAAGGGAGTCAGCGGCTTCCGGATGGACGTTATCAACCTGATCTCCAAGGACCAGCACTTCCCGGAAGACGACGGCAGCGTTCCTCCAGGAGACGGAAGGAAATACTACACGGACGGACCGAGGGTTCACGAGTATCTTAAGGAAATGAACCGGAGAGTATTCGGGCCCGATACCGTAACGGTTGGCGAAATGTCTTCGACGACGATGGAGCACTGTATCCGGTATTCAAATCCGAAGGAACAGGAGTTCTCGATGACCTTCAATTTCCACCACCTTAAGGTCGATTATCCGGGCGGTCGAAAATGGGAGCTGATGCCTTATGATTTCGAGCAGCTGAAAGCGCTGCTTTCGCATTGGCAGATCGGCATGCAGCAGGGGGGGGGCTGGAATGCCCTGTTCCTGAACAACCACGATCAGCCGCGGGCATTGTCCCGATTCGCCGATGACGGCGAGTACCGGACGGAATGCGCCAAAATGCTGGCGACGACGCTGCACGGTCTTCAGGGAACGCCTTACGTGTTCCAAGGTGAAGAAATCGGCATGCCGAATCCGCACTGGAACGACATCGGAGAGCTGCGGGATATTGAATCCCGGAACATGTACGTCATTTTGCAGGAGCAGGGAAAGACCCCGGAAGAGGCGCTGGATATTATCCGTGAACGGTCCCGTGACAATTCACGCACGCCGATGCAATGGGACGACGGTCCGCAGGCCGGCTTTACAACCGGAACGCCGTGGATCAAGGTGGATGAACGTTACCGCGAGATTAACGTCAAGAACCAACTGAACGATCCGGATTCCGTATACAGCCATTATAAAAAGCTGATCGCGCTGCGCAAGGAAATCGACGTCCTGACCGACGGGCGGTATGAGCGTCTGGACGAAGGACATCCGCAGGTGTTCGCTTATGCGCGAATCAGTGAAGGAGAAACCGTGGCGGTCGTTTCCAATTTCAGCGACAGCGTCGCAGTCTTCGAATTCCCGGAAGCATTTGCGGCGAAGCTTTTGGAGGGCGGATCGTCAGAGCTGCTGACCAGCAATACAAATGAGGCTCCGGAGCTGAAAGCGCGGATTGAGCTAACCCCTTACGCCTCCTATATGTGGATTATCCGATAGATCTCATAATATTCCGATATGATATAGATTTGAAGGGAGCGAGAACCAATGGCTGTAGATAGAGCAAATGTGGAGAAGATCATCCGGGCAGTTGGCGGAGCGGACAACATCGAGGCCGCAACGCATTGTGTCACGAGATTGAGGTTTGCCCTGGTTGACGAGAAGAAAGTGGATCAGAAGCTGCTGGAGCAGAATGATTTGGTGAAGGGGCATTTCTCCTCCCAGGGGCAATTTCAGGTTGTAATCGGCCCCGGTCTTGTGGACAAGGTTTATGATGAAATGATCGCCATCACCGGGGGGCAGCGTTCCTCCAAGGATGACGTAAAGAAGGTAGCCGGTAAAAAACAAAACCCGCTGCAGCAGGCGATTAAGACGCTGGCGGATATCTTTATTCCGATTTTGCCTGCCATCGTCACCGCAGGTTTGCTGCTCGGCATCAATAATATTTTGACGGGCCCCGGCATCTTCTTCGAAGGCCGGTCGCTGGTGCAGGAATATCCGGCATGGACGGACTTCGCCGGCATTATCAACCTGATCGCCAATACCGCGTTCACCTTCCTGCCGGCGCTTATCGGCTGGTCCGCCGCGACCCGGTTCGGCGGTAGTCCGCTGCTTGGAATCGTGCTCGGCCTGATCCTCGTCCATCCGGATCTGCTAAATGCATGGGCCTATGCCCAGGCCTCGCAGGAAGGCAAGATTCCGCATTGGAATCTGTTCGGCTGGCAGTTGGAGAAAATAGGCTACCAAGGGCAGGTGCTTCCGGTCCTCGTATCGGCTTACTTACTTGCCCGGATTGAGAGATTCCTGAACAAGAAGGTGCATGACTCCATCAAGCTGCTCGTCGTCGCTCCGGTGGCGCTGCTGGTAACGGGGTTCCTGGCTTTTACAATCATCGGGCCGGTCACCTTTGCAATTGGAAACGCGATCACGAACGGGCTGGTGCATGTGTTCAATACGCTTCCTGCTCTTGGCGGCTTGCTGTACGGAGGGATTTACGCGCTGCTGGTCGTGACCGGGATGCATCATACGTTTCTGGCTGTTGACGTGCAGCTTATCGGCAGCAAGGGAGGAACCTTCCTGTGGCCGATGCTGGCGCTCTCCAATATCGCCCAAGGCTCGGCGGCGCTTGCTATGTTGTTAGTGTTCCGCGAGCAGAAATCCAAGGGCCTGGCCGTTACTTCTTCTATCTCCGCATTTCTCGGAGTAACCGAACCGGCCATTTTCGGGGTCAATATCCGCTATAAATATCCGTTTATCTTTGGCATGATCGGCTCCGCGATAGGTGGACTGGTGCTGACGATCAATCACGTTCTGGCATCATCGATCGGTGTCGGCGGTATTCCCGGCTTTCTGTCCATTTTTCCGAATCAGTGGGGAGTCTTCTTCGTCGGCATGGCCATCGTGCTTGTCGTTCCGTTCCTGCTGACAGCGGCTTATGGCAAAGTAGCCTCCCGCAAGGCTGGGGGAGCTAATGCTGACAATGGATCAACGTCGGGTCAAGTCTCCTCCGAGACTGCTGCTGCAGCCGAAACGGAAGCCGTATCCCTAGCGGCTCCGGTCATCTCGACAGGGGAAGCCGTCAATGTGCTGGATATTCTCGCTCCGCTTGCTGGCCAGGTCGTGCCGCTTGAGAATGTGCCCGATCCGGCTTTCGCCGAACGGCAGATGGGGCAAGGCATTGCCATCGAGCCTTCGGATGGACGGGTTGTCGCTCCGTTCGACGCCAAGGTGGTGCATATCATCAAGAGCAAACATGCCATTGTTCTGGAGCATGCCACCGGCGTCCAGATTCTGATTCATGTCGGCATCAACACTGTGTCGCTGAAAGGAGCTCCCTTTACGACGCATGTCGGTATCGACGATGAAGTGAAGGCCGGTCAGCTGCTGATCGAGTTTGACAGGGAGGCCATCCTCCAAGCCAGACTTCCGGTTATTACTCCAATCATTATTCCGGACGGACAGCCCATTGTGGAGCGTGTAACCGAGGAGTCTGTTGGAGAAACGGTTTCCGGACGGGATATCGTGTTGAAGGTTCATTTATCCTCCCAGGGTATCTAATAGAAGCGGCTCCTGTATAAAAACAAAAGAAGCGCAGTCCAAGGGGCTGTGCTTCTTGTTATCTTTCGGGTTATGCTAAAGACAGGATGGTGATAAACGGTGAGCGCCAATATTTATTGGACCATTTATAACGATTACGCGGAGAAAATCCAAAATGGCGACATACCTGCCGGCGCCAAAATCCCATCGGAGAGTGAGCTGGCCGACAGCTACGGAACTTCGAGGGAAACGGTGCGCAAGGCGCTGGGTCTTCTGTCGCAGAACGGATATATACACAAAGTCAAAGGCAAAGGTTCATTTGTACTCGATTTGGGTAAGATGAAATTCCCCATCACGGGCCTGATCAGCTTTAAGGAAATGTCGGAGAAAATGGGCCGGAAATCAAGAACGCTTGTCCATAAAACGGAACAGGTTCCCGCGTCCCGGGTCATTGCGGCGCATTTGGATCTCAAAGAGGGAACAACGGTGTGGGAAGTGATCCGTTCCCGCGAGATTGAAGGGGAGCGGGTCATTCTCGACAAGGATTATTTTGTGCCGGAAAGGGTAGGGACACTGACTCCGGAAATCGCCGCAAGGTCGATTTACGATTATTTGGAGAATACTTTGAAATTATTGATCAGCTATGCGAAAAAAGAAATATCAGTCGAGCCGGCAACGCCCGAAGACCGGGCCCTGCTCGACCTCAATAATCTTTCCCATGTCGTGGTCGTACGCAATTATGTGTATCTGGAGGATACGGCGCTGTTTCAGTATACGGAGTCAAGGCACAGACTAGACAAATTCCAGTTTGTCGACTTTGCCCGCAGGGCGCATTAAGTGACTTTTTTCCCAAACTGTTTATCGTATAAGTCCTTGTAAATCCCGTTCTTCTCCAATAGCTGCTCATGCTTTCCTTCCTCGACAACCTTGCCTTCCTTGACGACAAGGATGTTGTCCGCCGACATAATCGTGGACAGGCGGTGGGCGATGACGATGCTGGTCTTGTTCTTAAGCAGAACCGCCATCGCCTGCTGCACATAAAATTCCGAGACGGTGTCTAGGGAAGAGGTCGCTTCGTCCATTATGATGATCGACGGGTTCTTCAGCAGAACCCTTGCGATGGAAATGCGCTGTTTCTCTCCGCCCGACAGCTTGATCCCCCGATTGCCCACAACCGTGTCGTAGCCATCCGGAAGTTCCTTGATGAAATCGTGAATGTAAGCCGCTTGGCAAGCCTGCAATATCTCTTCATCGGTCGCTTCTTCGTTCGCATACAGGAGATTCTCGCGGATCGTTCCGTTAAACAGGTAAGTGTCCTGCGTGACCAGCCCGATGCTGGACCGCAAGGACTTCAAAGTTATCGAAGCGATGTCCGCTCCGCCAATCCGGATGCTGCCCGAATCGGCATTATACAGCCGGGGGATGAGGTTCGTAATCGTCGTTTTTCCCGCTCCGCTCGGACCGACGAGGGCGGTCATTGTGCCCGGTTCAGCCTTGAAGGAAATATCCCGCAGCGCCGGCTTATCCGGCTGATATGCAAAGCTGACGTTCCGGAATTCGATGCCGCTACCTGCTCCGTTCAAGGAGACGGCCCCGGGAGCGTCGGCGATTTGCGGCTCCATGTCGAAGTAATCGAAGATGCGCTCGAACAGGGCGACCGACCGTTTGATGTCCACATACAAATTCGTAAGCTGCCCCACCGGAGCATAAAGTCTGCCGAGCAGCGCAACAAAGGCGATAATGGCTCCGACTGTAATCTCTCCTTGGATAAACAGATAGCCGCCGTACAGGTAAATCAGCATGGGGCCGATGGACGCGAATGTGTTCACCAGCATCATAAACCAGCGCCCGGCCATGGATTCCTTGATTTGCAGACGTGTCGTTTCCGCGCTGACGGTTATGAAGCGGTCCCGTTCCCGGTCCTCCTGGGTAAACAGCTTCATCAGCATATAGCCGCTCAGACTGAGCGTTTCTTGGATAATATGGTTTTGCTCGGAGATTTTCTCCTGCGTTTGTTTTGCCAGCTTCCAGCGGACGCTGCCCATCTTGCGGGTAGGCGCGACAAACAGGGGGACAACGAACACGCTGACCAAGGCCAGCTTCCAGTTCATCCAAAAAAGTGTCCCCGCCGTCGTGACCAGCATCAGCAGATTGCTGGCAAAATTCACGATCGTCCCGCTGAACACCCCTTGAATCCCCGAAATATCGCTGGTCATCCGCGTAATCACCTCGCCCTGCTTCACATTCGAGAAGAACTGCAGCGGCATTCCCTGAAGATGGCGGTACATCTGGTTTTTCATGTCATAGACGATACTTTGCGAAATAAAAGAATTCAAATAGCTCTGGAACACCCCGAGCAAGCCTGATGCAACCGTCGCGGCCAGGGAGCCGACAACCAGAAAGACCAGCAGCCGTAAGTTCTTGCCCGGAAGCGCATGGTCGACGATTTGCTGAACGAGCAGTGGCGGCAGCAATCCAAGCACAGAGGTGGCAAGCAGAATCGCCAGCACGACAAGCGTCTGTTTCCAATAGGGGAGAAAATAGCGGGAAATCCGCAGCAGCATGGCTTTGGAAAGGTCGGGGTTCTCCAGCGAGTCGTCGAATTTCATTCTCCCCATGGTGTGTCCGCTAAATTTTGACATATCTAATCACCAACTTTTTTATATGGTTACAGCTTATCCAGCAGCCGTTGATGCATATCCAGCAGACTCCCGATCTCTTCCGCCGAGAACTGCCGTAAAGCTTGGTCAAGCGCCAGGCGCGATTGATCTTCCCTGTCGTACCGTTCGCACAGCTCTTCACCAGCCGAAGTCGAGCGGAGCAGCGTTTCCCTGCGATCCTGCGGAGAGGTTTCACGTACGGCAAGCTCTTTTTCAACGAGGGCGTCAATATGCAAGCTGACTCTGCTCTTGGGCACCCGGAGCCGCTCGGTTACTTCCTTCTGGGTAAGCCCCGGAACCTTGCGGATCAACCGCAGAATATCGAGCTGATGGACCGTCAGACCGACTTCGGCGGCGCTTTGGTGGGCGAGCCTTTTGAGCTGCCTGGCAACGGAAAAAAAGGAATGATAGACCTCGGCGGTATGACGATTATCGTGCATTTTAAACGCTCCTCAATAGTTATCATAGTAAACAGTTTACAATAAAAACTAAGCGAATACAAATTGCAGTCTATTACAATTTTGACATGGAAGAGAGAACGCCATTTTGTATAATGGAAGCATCTGGATGGAAATTTTGCGTATAGGAGGAACGACTCTTGGATACCCGGCATGCTTTGGATCGACTCGTACAATTATTCAAAGAGGAAATGACGGATAATCTGGCCGGTATTTATTTGCATGGTTCACTTGCCATGGGATGCTTTAACCCCGCCGAGAGCGATATCGATCTGCTGGTAGTCGCTTATGAGAAACTGTCTGTGGAAACGAACAAGCGGATAGCCAAAAGGCTGCTTGCGCTTCACGATGAGCTTCCGAATCGGCGCGGCATAGAGCTGAGCATTATTCTGAAGTCCTGTCTCAGCGATTTTGTCTATCCGACGCCTTTTGAGTTTCACTACTCCGATTATCACCGTGAAAAATACCGCGCGGACGAAAATTATATTTGCGGGGGGTTTGAGGATGCGGACCTCGCGGCGCATTTTACCGTTACTTATCACCGGGGGGTTGCCCTATACGGAAAGCCGGTCAGGGAGGCCTTTGCTCCGGTCGGCAGGCAGTACTATCTTGATTCCATTCTCTCCGATATCGAGAGCGCGCCTCACAATATTGTCCATTCTCCGGTCTACTATACGCTGAACCTCTGCCGGGTTCTATTCTTTCTGCAAGAGGGTGCCGTTGCTTCCAAAAAAGAAGGCGGGGAGTGGGGATCACTAAATCTGCCTTTACAATATCGCGATACCGTCCGGATGGCACTAAACGAATACGCGGGAAATCCGTCGGCTGCGAAGCCGGAAGCGGAAGCATTGACAGATTTTGCCCAGTATATGATGAATGCAATCGGCCGATTGGCCGAGCATGAGTGTTAGTCCCCTCATATTTTCTACATATTTAAGGAATACAATGGATTTGAAAGGAGGCGAACTCAAATGAAGAAGAAATTGTGGATCGGCATTGGCGCTATCGTACTGACTCTCGGAATCGGGACTGCCGTATATGCCGCAGAAGGAGGCGACGCGACCTTTCAACAGATGCTCCCCTTTATGAAAAAAATGCATCCGAGCCTGTCCGACCAGCAGCTAAATGATATGCATAAATCCTGCGGACAGCATAACAGCAGCACGGATACCATGATGAAATCCGGTTCAGGGATGATGAAAAATGCGGGAAGCATGATGAGCGGAAATTAGATAATGTAACAATTTCGAATGTGACAGGTAAATGAGGACAATGGCGTGCGAATCGGGAGGTTCGGCACGCCCTTTTTTACGTTGGATAGAATAATTGTCCTTGTTTAGAAACCTAGGTCGTTGGTTTGGGACAATAAAAAGCCCTGATAATATAGAGGAATTTAAAAAAATAAACTGCATCGTAGAATTTAATAGTGATGAAAAATTAAACTTATTGAGTATTGATTCATCACACGATCAGGCAGGATAGTTTAAAGATTTCGCGAAATAATGTTAAATAGTGTATTTAGGAAGTTTATAAATAAGATGTTAGCTGAAATTCAACTTAAGAAGGTGAAAATATGACAAGGATTACTATCAACAAAGCGAGTATCGAAGATGCTAAAAACATATCAGAGATTATTAGAATATCCTTTAAGAAACAAGCAGAATTAATTAATATTTCTGAAGCTGAGTACCCGAATTATGTGGCTTTTGAAACTGAAGAAAATACAAAGTCGAGAATTAATAATACCGAATTCACGCTCCGATCGGCTGATGCCGATCCCCGATCTGTCCGAGGCATTTTCGGAGAAGTTTAATCAGCAGACAACCCTGCGAGCTCGGGTTCGTGAATAGGAAATCGTTATCGGAAACCGTCTATAACACATAAAGACAATAAACCATTAAGATCAAAATACAAGAAATAATGGGAGAAGGATGAATAGTGTATGCCAAAGCCACTACTAAGAGCGGAAGGAATTATTTGTAGTCATGAATTCACAAGATTTTTAGTTCAATGTGATACAGAAGAATCCTTTTACAGATTTCCTGGTGGGAGCATCGAATTTGGTGAAACAGCAAGTGAAGCAATAATTAGAGAATTGATAGAAGAATTTGATTTAACAGTTTCAGTTGGTGACCTCGCATTAATAAATGAAAGTATTATAGAGTATGATGGAAAGCAAAGACATGACTGTACATTGCTTCATTGGTGTAAACTTAACACCGAATCAGATCTTGTACAGTTCAAATTGCATAAAGAATGTGAAGGAATAAAGTTAATATGGAAAACAATTGATGAATTACGAATCAAACCCTTATACCCTGAAGGAATATTTGAAATCTTAGAGATGAAGAAGACGACAGAACGACATCATACAATCATTAGAAAGACATATTAAAAGATATTTTGAAAGGTGAATTCAAGGAAGAGACGGCATCCGATAACACCGCAATCCCACTCGGGTCTGACGGCCCTTGGTCGCCAAGACATTTCGGGGAAGTGGAACCAGGCGACACACCTTCAAGGTTAAGTGGCGGAGCCACCCGGTTCGGGTTAATCGCTGCGCTCGGATTAATGCGAGAACCTTAATCCTTTCGGCGTCGGGAATGCAACAACGTTAAGTGAAATTACTGCAGAATAAACCACTATAAAGAACTTTAGAAACTAAAAATAAATATCCAAAGAAGTAACCCCTATAAAAGCGTTATAAAATGAGCTATACTGAGGTAAGAATAAGTAAGGAGCCGTGCTGACACACGACTCCCAGAGCACAATAACTGCATAAAGAGCAGTCGGCCACACAAGATAGGTCGAGAATAGACCGTTACCTTAGGCAGGGCGGTCTATTTCTTTTTCATGTAGGTAAGAAGCGCCAAAATGAACATGCCGAACATGAACATTAAGGTGAGAGCATCTTTGACCTCCATGGGCATCACCTCCCTTCCGGGAGACTAGCCGACCGCCCTTATAGCCGTATATTGTACTCAAAAATTATAACATAGGAAATCGAATAAAGAACTATTAGATCCTTTAAAAATCTCGATAACACATGAAAAAAGAACGATATGAAATGTTGTTAGGGTCAATCAAAGAAGTTAGTAACATCACTTAACAATGCATCTACGCTGCGGGGCATTTGCCCCTTGGTTGTCGGGAGTTATACCCTAAATTCCCGGTCAAATTATAACGAGGTAGGCAAAGGAACTCCCAGCGCATCGTAAAGTTCAATCTGGCGTTTGGTGATTTCACCGAATTGCAGATCATGCCCAGGGCGTTCATAACACTCAATCACATCAAGTTCATCAAGCAGTCCCTGCATCGTATAGCGCTGGAATAGTTGTTTCTCCTGCATCACTTTTTTGATATAGGATAAATAGATGAGTGCGATGAACTCTACAAATAGTTTCCCATCCAGACTTCGTTCGGAAGAAACCTCCATGCGACGGAAATTCAGGCGTTCTTTCAAGTTGCCAAAGGCTTTTTCAATTACATCCTTGTTGCGATACACGGCGAGTGCTTCGATGGGGTCTTTGATCTCATTGCTAAGCAGGGCAAAATATCCGTAATTCTTGGCAGCGGCATTGATCGCCTCCTGCTTAGGCTTAATGGAGATGCCCCGTTTAGGTGTAGAAGTAACTTCAAAATATTTGGCATACGCTTTTTCATGTGCAGGCTCGCGTTTTCCGCTCTCCAGTTCTGTTTTCAGTTTGGTGAGCAGCCGATTCAATTTATTGGCATCTTCAGCTTCCTTCTCTTTGTTGAAATACAGATGCAAATAAGCGCGTCGTTTCCCTTCGATGACATCGCCTTTATAAGGCCGCGTCTGTGAATACTTCCAAGTGATCGTAGCCGAGTGTGCATACAAGTTGTGGTCGGGATGGAAGTTCTCCCATTTTTGAAGCTGCGACTTGGCCGTCTCCAACTCGGCTTGCACGTATTTGAGCGTCACTTTCACGCCAATGAGGAATTTCAAATGCTGCTGATACATGGCATTGATATTCGCTTCACTATAGAAGCCGCGATCCATGACCAGCTTAATCTTTTTGTAAGAAAAGAAATCCATATCCGCAAGCATATTCTTAAGGGTCTGCACATCCGAAATATTTCCTGGCAACTTGCGGTAGTAGAAGGGCAGATTGGACTGCTCGCCAAAGAGAAGGGCCAGATTCATTTGCGGAAGCGGATCATGTTCCTTGTTCTTTCCGTATTTCACCTGTTTCAAGCTTTCCGAGTAGCTAGATAGAGTAGTCGTATCGTAAGCCCAGTACTCTTTTTCTGCCCGTCGCCTGCCCTGCAGCCGAAAGAAATGTTCCCTGGCTTCTTCGGAGATCGAAGCAAAAAAATCGCTGCTGCGCTGGGAAGGAATATCCTTGGAGTACGGATGCCGGTGAGTCAAAGCCCACTTCGAAAACCGTTGCAACGGATTGTGATCCTCCAGAATGAGAAAAAAGGCGATGGACAGGACTTGCCTATACTGATTTGGAAAGCATTGCTTCAAGTCTGCAGTAATCTCCAACTTTTCACCGATGGCACTGAGCAAGTAAGTCGCACCTGCGTATAAGCGTTTCGTCTCTGTCACGGGAACGGGGCCACGTTTTAAGGTAGGTTCTGACGCAGCCAAACGCTTGGATGGAATCAATTCGCCCGTTTGCGAGTCCAGCTTGCCGATGCAAATACGGCGACTGCGTGATTGTTGCTTCGTTTTGTCCCAGTAGTTCTCGGACTCATAGACGTATGTAATCCCGTTCTTCTTGTTTTTCAGATAGATGAGCGGCATATGATCTCCCCATTCCACGTTATAATTATAACGTGCAATGGGGAAGATTGGCAAGAAGTATTGAGGAAGAATCGCGTCGTTTCAAGGTTTCTCCACTATCCTCGTTATAATTTCGCGGGAATGCAGGTTAACAGCTGAAGGAGCATGCCGTTGATATTGACTTCGTAATAAGGCAGCTTCATTTCAAATTCCCGGATGATTTCAAAGATTAATCTTTCGATAGCAGAAGGATTCCTTAATCGGATATGGCTCCGCAGGGAAGGCGAGAGCTGGCTCAATTCATCATTTCGAATCCACTTCAATTCATCCGCAGTCATATCTTCAAGCTTCTTGAAGGAAACCTTCACGTCCTGACTGTCCTCCTTATAGAACAGATCAAAGTGCAGGTGCGGCTGACGTACTAATTCGCTCCCCAGCTTTCGAATCGAATGCTGCTGCCGGGGACGGAACAGAAACAGATCTCCCGGTTGGCCGATCCATACATTATTCTCGACCGCAACGAAAAGGGATTCTTGAAATTTGCTCCGGCCGAGGAATTAAAGTCGTTGCGTAAGGAATATTTCCATCTTGAACGTACTGTCTTTGAAGGTGAAACGGTACTGGAAGTCCAGTCTATCCAAGGAGTTTGCCTGGAAATATGCGCAGAGTTTGACTTGTTAGACTGCCAAGCGGATGCGATCGGAATAAAGCTGAGGTGCTCGGACGATGGGGAACAAGAGACGGTCCTGACTTATTCCCTGCAATCAGGGGAGCTTTCGTTCGATCGAAGCCGCTCGGATGGATGGAGCGAGGGAGTCAGGACATGCCAACTGGACCTTAGAGGGAGAGACACTTTGAAGCTGCACATCTTTGTGGATACTTGTGTGGTCGAAGTATTTGCGGATGATGGACGCTTGACCATGACTAATAATATTTTTCCCGATCCGGATCATGTAACGCTTAAGCTGTACAGCTCCGGCGGTAAGGCGGAAGTAGTATCGCTTGATATTTGGAATCTTTAATCGGCGGTTTCTTAAGCTGACCCCGCTTGCCCATGTGTATTATAATGAAAAGAATGTAATTGCATTTTCACAAGAATGAAAGAGGCGAGCTTAGGACCATGGGCAAGTATCGTACTTATCTTTTTTTAATTTTGGCTAATTTGTTTTGGGCGGGGAATTATGTGTTCGGCAAATATGTGGTGGCGGAGATGACGCCGGTACAGATGACGTTCTCGCGGTGGCTGATCGCCGTGTTTCTGCTGTTTCCGATCGCGCATCTCGTGGAACGCCCCCACTGGAGAAGCGTCTGGGCCAGGTGGAGGATCTTGCTGGTGATGGCCTTGCTGGGCGTGGTCGGCTATAACTTCCTGCTGTATGAAGCGCTGAGGTTCACGACCTCTATGAACGCCGCGCTCGTCAATGCGATGAATCCGGCGCTGATCGTGCTGTTCTCTGCCTTTTTTCTCCGGGAGCGAATATCGCTTGCCAAAGGTGTAGGACTGCTGGTGTCGCTGCTCGGCGTGCTTCTGGTGCTGACCAAGGGACAGTTGCAGCTGATTTTTCAGACTGATTACAATCTCGGCGATTTGCTGATGCTGGCCGCGATTCTCGTCTGGACGCTGTATTCGATCTTTGGACGGAAAATGGGAGGGGTGCCTCCCATCTCGGCGACGGCGGTATCCGCGCTGCTGGGGCTCATTCTGATCCTTCCGTTTTTTCTCGCATCGGGCATGAATCTGCCGCTGAGCCATCGGGCAACCATGGGCATTCTGTATATCGGCATTTTTCCATCCGTTGGATCGTTTATTTTCTGGAACGCGTCAATCCGCGAAATCGGGGCCAGCCGGGCTGGGATATATCTGAATCTGATCACGGTGTTCACGGCCATTCTCAGCATGCTGCTCGGTAATCCGGTGACGCTTGCGCAGGTACTCGGCGGGCTGCTTGTGTTTGCAGGGGTATACATAACCGGGAAAAAAGGCAAAGGATAAGAAGCTAGCGCTTTCCTTGCCCGGTGTGATACACTTAACCTGTATGTCGACATGTATTTTAAGGAGTTAACCTGATGATTGATCCGAAGCTTAACATAGGGTTGGGAGAGCAACTGACCGATATTTTGCGGATGAGGATCGTTGGCGGCCAATTGCAGAATGGGCTGAAGCTGACGGAAACCGCGATAGCAAGCGAGTTTGGATTAAGCCGCGCTCCGGTGCGGGAAGCGTTCCGCAATCTGGAATACGAAGGTCTGCTGGATATTACGAAGCAGGGGGCTGTCGTAAAGGTTCTGACGGAAAAAGAGGTCAATGAATTCTACAATGTCCGCTATATGCTGGAATCTTTTGCGCTCAGCCATCTTCCGTCCGAAGGACGGGAGCAAATTATCCGCTATCTGGAGACTTCCGTCGACAGAATGGAGCTGGCGCTGGGCCATAAGGATGCCGACGAGTTCACGGCCCAGGATATCGCGTTCCACACCAAGGCGTTCGAGGTGATCGACCACAAGTTCATCAAGCTGTTCTGGTCGAATATAGACAAGCTGTGCCGGGCGATTCTGATTGTAGGAACGCGCCGCCAGTTTGACAAGGGAGAATTTGAATACAAGCGCCAGGTGGTCGACAAGCACCGCCAGATTGTGGCCGCCCTGAAGGAAGGCAACAATGAGGAGGTTCTCGCCGCGCTTCGCAATCACTTTCACTATAACAGCTGGATTGATAAAAAAGAGTTCTGATGAAAAAAATTCTGACGTTAACCGCTTCCCCTGAGCCAATTGAGAGAGGGGATTTCTTTTGTCCATGGTTGTCGACAGAAATACTTGTTGACAATTATGCGCTTTCATTTTAAAATTCGGTTGTAGGCAGTTGTTAAACAGTCACAAGCCTTTGTGAGGAGGAGAAGATGGAGCTGAAATTTACTGCGCCAAGTACGCCGGGACTGCACCCGGTCGTGGGACCCGGGAACAGCCAACTGGAAGTATTGGAGCTGTTCGTGCTGAACTTGCCGTCGGGCGGGGCGCAAACCATTGAGCTGGAAGGCAGTGAAGCAAGCCTAGTCTGCATCGAGGGCAAGCTGCTGGTAGTGTCCGCAATCAGCGAGTACTTGCTGCTGCCGGGGGACGGTCTCTATGTTCCGCGCGGCCAGACGGTCAGGATTGAAGGGTGCTTTGAACAATCCAGGCTCGTGATAGCGAAGGCTGAAGCTTGGAGCGACGCGGAGTTTATTTATGCCGATTACGGCGCCGCATACCGGGAGAAGGAAGTGCACGGGAGGTACAACTACACCCGCGATATCACGAACCTGCTGACCCGATCCGACCGGGCGAGCCGTATCGTTACAGGCATTACCGCAGGGCAGGATGGAGCCTGGACCAGCTGGCCGCCTCATCACCATTCCGACACGCTGGAGGAAATCTACTTCTATTTCGATATTCCCGCTGATGGCTTCGGCGTTCATGTGGGAATGCTGATGGATGGAACGGAGCAGGCGGAGATTGTCCGTTCGGGCGACGCGGTCATTATTCCCAACGGCTATCATCCCACGGTGGCGTCGCCGGGCGCGCGAATGAAATATATCTTTTTCCTGGGAGCCAAGGGAAGTGAAGAAGATCGCCGGGCTGCGTCGGAGGATCACCCTTTTTACAAGTAACCGTTATTGGATGAAGCGTTGCTGCACAGCGCCTAGTCCAACGGCAAAGTATTTGAAAGCGTAAACATTTATCCGAAACCGGCCAAATGAACATACGATATGCCGGCGGAGGATACGGGGAGGATCAGCTATGTATTTCGGTAGTATTGAAACATTGGAACAAACGAAGCGGCAGTATCCGCCGGCTATTGCCAAAGCCCTTCAGTATTTGAAGGACAACCGGGAGCAATTTCTGTCCATGGATGCCGGAGTATATCCGATTGAGGGACAGCAAATTTACGCTCAGGTCGTCAACCTGGAGACCAAGAAGAAGGAGGATACCCGGCCGGAGGTGCACCGCAAATATATCGATGTGCAATTTTCCGTAGAAGGCAACGAGCGGATCGGGTTTGCGGCAGACACGGGAAACAATGCTGTGGATGAGGATTTGGCGGCGGAGAAGGACATAATTTTTTACAAGCAGGCTGAGAATGAAATGGAGCTTCTGATGCAGCCGGGGCAGTTCGCTGTCTTCTTCCCCGAGGATGTCCATCGTCCGGGCTGTCAGAACGGAGGCGGCGCATCCTTGCGCAAGGTGATCGTAAAGGTCAGCACAGCTGTCTTGTAGCAGGGCGGCGGTCCGACTGTCGGACTGTAACGATAACCCCAATTTAATGGAGAGAGGCGTGAGCGGGCATGATCTTTTCCAACATTGAAACCGGAGAAGCCATCGAGAAAAAGTATACGGAGCCGGTGGTCCGGGCCATCCGGTATTTGCAGGAGCATCAGCATGAGTTTCAGCATATGGAGACGGGTATTTATCCGATTGAAGGAGACGATTTCTTTGTTCAGGTCTTCGATGTCACAACCCGTGAAAAGGAGGAGGCCAGACCGGAAGTGCACCGCAAATATGTAGAATTGCACTACTCGGTAGAGGGGAAGGAACGAATCGGCTTTGCGGTGGATTTGGGCAAGAATACGGTGACGGAGACGCTGCTGGAGACCAAGGATGCGATCTTTTACGCCCAGATCGACAGGGAGACGGAGCTGGTGCTGGAGCCGGGAGATTACGCGATTTTTTTCCCCGAGGATGTTCACCGGCCCATCTGGGAGCATGGCGGCAAAGTAGCGATCCGCAGGGTAGTCATTAAGATCAACGAAGCCATTATGTAAGTGTATTCGCTTAATAACTTCTTATAACAAGGGGTGTCAGTGTGATGAAAAGCGAAACTCGAACCATACCCAACAGCCGTTGGAAACGGATTTTGCCTCCGCTGCTCATTGTGTGCATTATTTCGTTCATGGACCGTGTGAACGTAAGCTTTGCCATATCCGGCGGAATGGACAAAGAGCTTGGCATGACTGCGGGGATGGCCGGCTTTACGGCGGGTATCTTCTTCTTCGGATATTTGTTTCTGCAAATTCCCGGCGGACAGATCGCCGCCAAGAGCAGCGGTAAAAAGTTTATTGCCTGGGTGATTCCGTTTTGGGCCGTTGTCTCCATATTAAGCGGCTTGGCAACGAATACGACTCAGCTCCTGATCCTTCGGTTCTGTCTCGGTGTGACGGAGGGCGGAATGCTGCCGGTTGTCCTGACGATGTGCAGCAACTGGTTTCCCAATGAGGAAAGAGGCCGGGCCAACGCCATCGTGCTGATGTTTGCGCCTATCGCGGCCATCATTACCGGTCCTATCTCGGGATTCATTATTTCTTTTTCCAGCTGGCGCGAAATGTTTATTATTGAAGGGATTGTTTCGCTGATTGTGCTTATCCCCTGGCTGTTAATGGTCAGCGACCGCCCGCAGCAGGCGAAATGGATCAGCAAGGAAGAGAAAGCTTACATTGTCGACAAGCTGGAAGAAGAGCAGCTGGCGATCGAGCAGGAAAATCAGGTGAAGCAGGCATCGATCAAGGATCTGCTGCCGAACAAATCCATGTGGAAGCTAATTGCCCTGAACTTCTGCTACCAGTCGGGCGATTACGGATTCTCCATGTGGCTGCCGACCATGCTGAAGAAATTGACCAACAGCGGCATGGGCATGGTGGGCTTGCTGTCCAGCTTGCCGTGGATCGCTTGTATTGCGGGCATGCTGCTGTTCTCCAACCTGTCCGACCGCACCGGAAAAAGAAGGGAATTCGTTATTATTCCGCTGCTTGGATTCGCACTGTGCCTGCTTCTGTCTGTAACGATTCACGGGAGCATTTGGTTGTCGTACATCTTTCTCATCGGCGCCGGATTCTTCGTTAAGGCCGCAGGGGTGGTGTTCTGGGCCATTCCTCCCCGCCTGTTCAGCAAGGAAGTCGCGGGTGGAGCCCGGGGAGCCATCAACGCCCTCGGGAACCTGGGCGGATTCTTTGGACCCTATATTGTCGGCTTTCTCATTCAAGTATTCAACTATAATGTAGGTGTATACAGCCTTGTAGGTCTGCTGGTCGTATCTGCGCTTATTACCGCAACGCTGCCACGGTCGGTTCAAAGCAGAACGAGCGAAAAAGCGGCCTAAAGCTCAATAAAGAGAGCGGCGGTTAGATGGCAGCGGACTCATGCCGCCGCAAAATACAGGAGATGGAGGAATCATACTATGGATTTATCTGATTTTTCACTGGAAGGAAAACTGGCGGTCGTTACTGGAGGCAACAGAGGGCTTGGGCAGGGCATGGCGGTCGCGCTGGCCAAGGCCGGAGCGGATATCGTGTCCGTTCAGCGAAGCGGGGAGTGTCCGGAAACTTTGGCTTTGGTGGAAGCGCTGGGACGCCGCTGTCATGCGGTCGCCTGCGATTTGGCGGAGCTGCAGACAGGGGAAGATCTCGCCGCAAGTATTGTAGAGCAATTCGGTCAGGTGGATATTCTGGTCAACAACGCGGGCATTCAGCGCCGCCATCCGGCGGAACAGTTTCCAATCGAAGAGTGGGATCTGGTGATGCAGGTCCAGCTTCGCTCGGTGTTCATGCTGTGCCAGGCGTTCGGGAAGCGGATGCTCGAAAGAGGCTCGGGCAAAATCATCAATATTGCTTCTCTGCTGTCCTTCTCCGGCGGCTTGACCGTACCCGCCTATGCGGCAGCGAAGGGAGGGGTTGCCCAGTTGACCAAGGCACTGGCCAATGAATGGTCCTCCCGCGGAGTGAATGTCAATGCCATTGCGCCCGGCTATATGGCGACAGAGATGAATACGGCCCTAATCGGCGATTCGGTCCGCAGCGGGCAGATTATGGACCGGATTCCGTCCAAACGCTGGGGTTCGCCGGAGGACATGGGCGGGACTGCCGTCTTTCTAGCTTCGGGTGCCGCGCGTTATATTCACGGACAGATCATATGCGTGGACGGAGGCTGGATGGCAAGATAGCTTGCGGCCGGCCTGTCTAATGACAAAATACCAAAATTCTAAAAGGAGTCGATCAAACATGTCAAAATCCCGTGTCTATGTTACATATCCGCTGGGGGACAATATTCTGGCTCTGCTTCGCGAACGATACGAAGTGGTGATGAATCCCGAGGAGCGAAGCCTAAGCCCGGAAGAGCTGATTGAAAATGCCCGGGGCTTCGACGCCGTGCTGACCGTGTCGGTAGGAGTCAATGAGGAGGTGGCCCGTGCGCTTGCTTCGAGTTGCAAAATCTTTGCCAACTACGGTGTCGGCTACAACAATATTGATGTCGAGGCCGCGACAAAACACGGCATTTATGTCAGCAATACTCCCGACGTTCTGACGGATGCCACCGCCGACTTTGCCTTTGCCCTGCTGCTGTCCGCTGCACGGCGGGTTGTGGAATGTGACTCGTATGTGCGGGCCGGCAAGAAGAACTGGGGCCCGATGAATTTGATCGGTACCCAGGTCAGCGGCAAGACCATCGGGATATTGGGCGGCGGCCGAATCGGCAAGGCCGTGGCGAAGCGCGCCCAAGGCTTCAATATGCGGATTTTGTACACCGATCAGCGGCCGAATCCCGATTTTGAGGCGGAGACGGGCGGGATTTTCGCAGAAAAGAACACCCTGCTGAGCGAATCGGATTTCGTGGCCGTTCATGTGCCTCTGCTGCCTTCCACCCGACATCTGATCGGAGCGGAAGAGCTGGGCCTCATGAAATCCAGCGCCATCCTGATCAACGATTCGCGGGGACCTATCATCGACGAGCAGGCGCTGGTGACCGCTCTTCGCGAGGGCGTCATTGCCGGAGCGGGCCTTGACGTGTTCGAATTTGAACCGGAGCTTGCGCCGGGACTGGCCGAGCTTCCGAATGTAGTGCTGGCTCCCCATGTGGCCAGCTCCACCACGGAGGCCAGGGTGGCTATGGGCGAGCTGTGCGCCCGGAACATCTTCGCGGTGCTTGGCGGCGGGACGCCGGTCACCTGCGTCAATCCGGAAGTTGGCGTGAAGGCCTAAGCAGGCCTGTGCCTTGCATTGACGGAGTCTTCTCCGGCTGGCCGCCAGGGAAGACTTCCGTTATGCCGGAGTGTATATGTCCAAGTGTGCCACTAATAAACAGGGGGCTGGAGAGCGAATGAGCAAGCAGCAAGTAGGAGTTGTCGGATTGGCCGTCATGGGCAAGAATTTGGCCTTGAATATAGCCGAACACGGTTATTCCGTGGCCGTATACAATCGGTCGAAGGAGAAGACGGAGCATCTGCTGGCAGAGGCCGGGGAGAAGAAGATCAAGGGCGCTTACACCATGCAGGATTTGGCAGAGATGCTGGAGCGGCCCCGGAAAATTCTGCTGATGGTGAAGGCGGGTCAGCCAGTAGACGAGGCAATCGCGCAGCTGCTGCCTTATCTGGAACGCGGGGATGTGCTGGTTGACGGCGGCAATTCCTTTTATAAGGATACGGTCCGCAGAAGCCGCGAGCTGGAAGAGCGGGGTATTCATTTTGTCGGAACAGGTATTTCTGGAGGGGAAGAGGGCGCGCTTAAAGGGCCTTCCATTATGCCGGGCGGCAATTATGAAGCCTATCAGCTCATTGCGCCCATATTGAACGACATCTCGGCGAAGGTCGACGGAGAACCCTGCTGCACCTACACAGGCAGCGACGGGGCCGGACATTTTGTCAAAATGGTTCACAACGGGATTGAATATGCCGACATGCAGTTAATCGGCGAAGCTTATGTGGTGATGCAGCGGCTGCTGCATCTGTCACCGCCCGAAATCCGGCAAGCGTTCGCACAGTGGAATGAAGGGGAACTGAACAGTTACCTGATTGAGATTACGGCCGACATCTTCGGGAAGATCGACTCCGACACGGGGCAATACCTGGTGGATGTGATTCTCGATTCCGCCGGGCAAAAGGGCACGGGGAAATGGACCAGCCAGAACGCGCTCGATATCCAGGTTCCTGTTCCGACCATTACTGCCGCTGTGTTCGAACGTAATCTGTCCGCTTTAAAAGAAGAGCGCGTCACAGCCGGCACAGCTTTTCGCGATCCGGCTCCGAAAGAAGCCGAAATCCCCGCCGATTTCATCGAGTCGATCAGAAGGGCTCTATACGTCAGCAAAATCTGCGCCTACGCTCAAGGCTTCAGCCTGCTCGCGAAAGCGTCGAAGGAATATGGCTGGAATCTGGACCTTGGCAGTATTGCCATGATATTCCGGGGCGGCTGCATTATCCGGGCGCAGTTCCTGAATAAAATCAAGCAGGCCTTTGACCATAATCCCGATTTAACCAATTTGCTATTGGATGATTATTTTCAGCATATTATCGAGCAGTACCAGCAGGATTGGCGGGATACCGTGATCGCCGCCGTCGGCCGGGGAATTTCGGTTCCGGCGTTCGCCAGCGCCATCTCCTATTTTGACAGCTACCGGACCGAAAGGCTGCCGGCGAATCTGCTTCAGGCCCAGCGGGATTACTTCGGCGCGCACACGTATGAGAGAACGGACAAAGAGGGCGTCTTCCATACCGAATGGTAGATTAGCCGCTACTTCAGGCAAAGCCATCCCAACCCGGGATGGCTTTTTTGTTATGACTTATTGATTGCAGCCTAAGGTTAAACGATAATGAGAAGGCCGCTGAATGCCGGCGGAGTCGACATATTTTCCACATAATCTCCATTTATAATGAATTTGTACCAATCCATATTATAATAATGACGGGAGAGATGAAGGATGAATTGGTCTTCGCTGCTGGTGCTGGTATGCCCGCTGATGATGGTTGTTATGATGCTCGGGATGAAGGGATCGCACGGACACGGACATGGCAAAAAGGGTTCGCACGACGTTTCCGCATCCGATTCCGGCGTTAGGCAGGAGCTTGACGAGCTGAAATCGCAAAATGAGCAAATGAAGCGGGAGCTTGAAGCTTTAAGGGGTTATCAAAATGCGGAATAGTACGGAATTTGCAGCATAGGCAACCGTGAAAAAAGAAGGTGACGATGATGGCGCAGCTCCGTGCGCTTGTTGTGGATGATGAATGGAATATGCGCAATCTGCTGCGCATTTATCTGGCGAAGGAAGGCTTTCGGGTCAGCGAAGCATCGACGGGACGGGAAGCGCTGTCCATAATGGATAAAGAACCGTTCGATATCGTGCTGCTCGATGTAATGATGCCCGACATGGATGGCTGGCAGGTATGCCAGGCTGTCAGGGAAAAGAACAGCGTGCCGATTCTCATGCTGACCGCCCGTTCCGAGACAAAGGATAAAATCCGGGGCCTTGAGATCGGGGCGGACGATTATCTGACCAAACCGTTTGAACCGGAGGAACTGGTGGCCCGGATGCATTCACTGATTCGCAGGGCGTCCCTGGCTCAGTCAGCGGTTCCGAGGGAGCATGTGCTGAGGTTTCAGGGGCTGGTCATCCGTCCGGATGCCCGCGAGGTGTCCGTGATGGATAACGGGGTCGACCTGACGCCGAAAGAATTCGATCTGCTGGCTGTTCTGTCCGGGAATCTGCAGCGCGCCTTCAGCCGGGATGAGCTGGTGGAACGATTGTGGGGAATGGATTTCGAGGGTGAGTCTCGGGTTGTGGATACCCATATCAAAAATATCCGCGAAAAACTGCAAAAAGCCGGCCTTGGCTACAATCCGGTTCAGACCGTATGGGGAGTGGGTTATAAATTTCAGGTGCCCGGTGAAATCCAATGAAGAACAATAGGATCGGCCTGAAGCTCGGCCTTGTCATTTCCGGCCTGTTTCTCGTCGTGCTGCTGTTTCTGGGCGTGGCTGTCGACCGGATGTTCACCAGCTTTTATTATGCCAATATGCGGACGGAAACGGAGGAGCTGGCCTCCCATTTTAGCGTTATGGCCGAGTCTTCGGAGGGCGATACCGGCGGTATGATGGGGACGTTTGCCGAATTTTCGGGCGTAGGCATCTATAATGTGCACCGGGACGGAAACGTCATGATGCACTCGGGCGTTCAAGCGCCCGGGTGTCTGTCTTTTATCCGGACTTCGGATGTGAACGCGATTTTTTTGGGAAAAAAGGTAAGTTATCTTTATGAAGACCCGGCGGGCGGGCGTTATTTCGTTTCGGGCGAACCGGTAGTAAAGGAAGGAAAGGTCGTCTCCGCTCTGTATATTATGGCCTCTACCGAAAGGATGGACCAGTCGCTGGCCGGAGTGCGAAAATTGCTGATTCTCTCCGGCATTGGAGCGTTTTTGCTCGCATTGGGGAGTACATGGATTATTGCCCAGTTCCTGTCCCGTCCGCTGCTGCAGATGCAGAAGGCTACCCGGAAGATTGCCGCCGGAGAGCTGGAGACGAGAGTGGATATCGGGAGCAAGGATGAAATGGGCGCGCTTGCCGGGGCGATTAACGATTTGGCGGTCGATCTTCAGCGTTACCGGGATTCGCGGCAGGAGTTTTTTGCCAATATCTCGCATGAGCTTCGGACGCCGATTACCTACCTTGAGGGGTATGCGAACGTGGTCAAAGAGCGGCTGTACGAGACGGAAGAGGAAAAAGACCGGTATCTTGACATCATCTACATGGAAGCGCGGCGGATTCAGCATCTTGTGGACGATCTGTTCGAGCTGGCCAAGATGGAGGAAGGCAAGATTAGCCTTGCTCCGGAATGGGTCGATTTGGCGGAACTTACGGAGCAGGCGGTCGAGAAGACGAAGCTTAAAGCCGGGGACAAAAACCTGGAGCTTAAATATACAGTACAAGGAACGCCGGAACGAATGTATACGGACGGTGCCCGGATGGAGCAAATTATGCTGAATCTGCTGGAAAATGCAATCCGGTACACCGAGCGGGGAATGGTCAATGTCCGTTTGTCGTTTCAGCCGGGGGTGGTGAAGCTTGCCGTAGAGGATACGGGAATCGGAATCCCGGCGGACGAACTCCCTTTTATATTCGAACGATTTTACCGGGTAGAGAAATCCCGATCCCGAAGTCATGGGGGCACAGGCCTTGGGCTGTCGATCGTTTCCAAGCTGACAGGACTGCTGGGAGGAAAAATAACGGTCGCCAGCAGACCAGGGGAAGGAACCTGTTTCGAGCTTTATTTTGAGCTGGAGAGTGAGCCGCGGGAGGGACGTTTATGAAGAAAATCGAATGGCTGATCGCGGTTCTGCTGATCGGAATGGGTGTGATGTGCATGAGCGTCTCGGCGCTCTCTTTCCGCAGCATGCCCCTTATGCATTTCGGGGAGGGGATGATGCGGGTGTTCGCCTGCATCGGGATGCTGGCTGTCGTTGTTCTGCTGTTGCTGGGCTGGTTGGCGTTTAGGAAGAGGCGCTGAAATGAGCTGGAAAAAGGTCAAATAGAAAGGGGGGGGACCCGGCGATGGCCTGGTCTTTTTACCCTCTGGGGGACTCGGCGGTGCTGGTCGAATTCGGCTCTGGCATTAGCGAGAAGATTCATCAGGAAATAAGAGCGGCTGTCCGCGGGATTGAAAGCCGTCCTTTCCCCGGTTTTGTCGAATGTGTTCCTGCTTTTACCACGCTATGTGTATATTATGATTTGATGGGTCTTCGCCTTCCGGATCGGAAAATGACGGCGTTTGAGCATGTGTGTTCTCTCCTGCGGGACATGGAGAAATCAGCTGCGGAGGACAAAGAGGTCTTAAGCGCGAAGGTCATTGACATTCCCGTCTGCTATGGCGGAGAATTCGGCCCGGACCTTGGGCTTGTGGCGGAATTGAACGGGTTATCCGAGGAGGAGGTCGTTTCGATTCATGCCGGAGAACAATATCTTGTATATGCCATCGGCTTTGCGCCGGGTTTTCCTTACTTAGGTGGAATGCCGGGTACCATTGCGGCGCCGCGCAAAAAGACGCCCAGGCTTCGGATTCCTGCCGGTTCGGTTGGCATTGCCGGTACCCAAACCGGCATTTATCCTATAGAGACGCCGGGAGGCTGGCAGATTATCGGCAGAACGCCGCTTGCATTGTTTCGGCCGGATCAATCGCCGCCGACCCTGCTTCAGGGAGGAGACTATATCCGGTTTCGTCCGATCGGACTGGAAGAATACTGGAGACTGCGGGGGATTCAGCCGTGAGCATTACAATACATAAACCGGGCCTGCTTGCGACGGTTCAGGATCTTGGCAGAACAGGCTATGGAAAATATGGCATTATCGTTTCCGGAGCGATGGACCGTTTTGCCCATCGCACGGCGAACTGGCTTGCGGGGAACGACGACGGAGCGGCGGCGCTGGAGATAACCCTTTCGGGCTTCGCCGCGGAGTTCGAGCAGGATCACTGGGTTGCGATAACGGGAGGCAATATGACCCCCGTGATAGACGGCAGGGCGGTGCCGATGTGGCGTCCCGTGTTCGTGCGGAAAGGAAGCAGGCTCGTTCTCAGGCAGCCGGTCTCCGGCTGCCGGGCGTATTTGGCGGTATCCGGAGGAGTTGATGTCCCCGAGGTAATGGGCAGCCGCAGTACGTACTTGCGCGCGGGGATCGGCGGATTTGAGGGGCGGGCGTTAAGAGCGGGAGATGAGCTGGCTGTAGGCCCTGCCCGGCACGGGGCCTCGCCGCCAGCAGGCGGCGGCTCCTTTTATGCGGTTCCCTGGGCCATTCCCTGGTCGCTCCTTCCGGCTTACAGCCAGAAACCGGCGATCCGGGTTATCCGTGGCCGTCAGTGGGACGACTTCACTCTTCGGAGCCGCCAAGCCTTTCTGCAATCCTCTTTCCATGTAACTCCCCAGTCGGACCGGATGGGCTATCGCTTGTCCGGGCCGTCCCTGGAGCTGGAATCGCCGCGCGAATATCTTTCCGAGGCCGTGGCGCTCGGGACGGTCCAGATTCCGGCGGACGGGCAGCCGATTGTGCTGATGGCCGACCGGCAGACGCTGGGCGGCTATCCGAAGATCGCACAGGTCATAAGCGCGGACCTGCCGGTGATGGCCCAGGCTGCGCCGGGAGGACATATCGCGTTTCGGGAGGTTTCGCCGGAGGAGGCCGAATCCCTGTTCATACGAGAAGAACGAAAGCTGAAGCGGCTGAAAACGATGATCAGGCTGAAGCTGAAGGAGGATAATCATGCTTGAAGTGGATTTGAACTGCGATATGGGGGAGAGCTTTGGCGCTTACACCATCGGCGCGGACGCGGAATTGTTACAGGCAGTCACATCGGCGAATATCGCCTGCGGGTTCCATGCGGGCGATCCTGCCGTCATGAGAAAGTCTGTCCGGGCCGCGATCGCCGCCGGCGTGAGCGTCGGAGCGCATCCGGGCCTGTCGGATCTTGCGGGCTTCGGGAGAAGGAATATGGACATTTCTCCCGAAGAGGCGTTCGATCTCGTGACGTACCAGATCGGCGCCTTGGACGCCTTCGTCCGGCAGGAGGGGGGCCGTCTCCGTCATGTGAAGCCCCATGGCGCTTTGTATAACATGGCCGCGGCATCACGTCCGCTTGCCGACGCCATCGCCGCGGCGGTTCGCCGGTTCGACCCGTCCCTGGTGCTGTACGGCCTTTCCGGAAGCCAGCTGCTTGCGGCCGGCCGTGAGGCGGGGCTGTCCACGGCAAGCGAAGTGTTCGCCGACCGGACCTATCAGCGGGACGGGTCACTGACGCCGCGGCGTCAGCCGGGCGCGGTGATTGCCGATATGGAGCAATCGGTCCGCCAGGTGATCCGCATGGTCAAGGAAGGGACGGTCTTGTCTTTGGACGGAGCGGAAGTCCCGCTTGAAGCGGACACGGTCTGCATCCATGGTGACGGAGCCGGCGCAGCCATTTTTGCCGGAGAATTGCGCAACCGTCTGAAAGCGGAAGGGATCACGGTGAGGGCGATGCGGTAGCTAGTCCGACAGGATATGCCCCGGAGGGAGCAGTGTTCCTTCAAAGCCCGCCATATGGCGGGCTTTGAAGCCAATGGGCCGACTGCTGCCGGCGAGGATCATATTTTTAAGAGCCGAAGCGCCTTCCGTGGGGAGAATGAACGCTTGGGTATGTGGAAATATCGACGCCAAAGTCGTGTGAACCGCCTGTATCAGCCGGTCATTTCCGCCTTTTCCGGTCAGATTCATCAGTATCATGCCATTGGAGTTCAGCTTGTCCCGGACTAAGCAGAAGAACTCCCTCGATATCAAATGCAGAGGCGTCCCTTTGTCGCTGAATGCGTCAAGAACGATATAATCGAAGGCTCCATCCCTCTCTTGTTCAAGCGTGCGGCGTCCGTCGCCGATCCTCACCGAATCCCCGCTATATCCGAAATACGTTCGGCTGATTTCCGCGATCTGGCGGCTGATCTCCGCCGTTTTTATTTTTTTGCCGGAAAAATAGCCGGAAATCGTTCCGATCCCATGCCCGATGATGAACACGTCCTCGAATCCCGGGTTGTTCCACTCCATCAAATGAATGATCGCTCTCGGATACTCGAACACGATGCGCTCCGGACGATCCAAATCCACTGCTCCCTGAACCGCTTCCTCCGAGAATTGCAGCACCCGGTAGCGCCCCTTCTCGCCATATAATACATCCGTTTCGTATACCTCAATGTCATGACCGTCTTCATGCGTCTTATAGAGCTGCTTCAATCTTCCCTTCCCCTTGCCGTCCTTTTTCTATCATGATAAGGGATAACAGCCGCGAATCATAGCCTTCAAATCATAACGCCGGGACATGCCGGGCGGGCAGGTACATATCCAAATCCGGTGAGGAGCCGGCCGCCAGCATTTAGCATGTTTGTAAAAGGCATCATCGGGTAACTATAACTAAGGGTGAAAAAAAGTAAAATCTGTGAAGGAGGAGATAAGCATGGCCGATCAAATCCAAAATGAAGCGGAAATCCGCAATCGGGAAAATAAAGAAGGAGACTCGCTGGCCGAAATAAAGAAGATTCAAAACGGGGTAGATATCGAACCCGAAGCGGATGAGTGGGAAGCCAAACCGGCTCCAACTGCCCATCCCGACCCTGTGCCGAAAAAATAAGGCTTAATCGCAGAAATATAAGACCTAGGATAAGCGCGGAGCTTAAACTTTCTTATATTTTTAAGTATTTTTAAGGAAAAACGGGCTTTCCTTCGGGAGAGCCTGTTTTTTTACACCCGCACATCCTGTATACTTAAAGTACATACCGGCTTAACTAACCTGTTGTTTGGCGGCGCACTTCTTGATCTGTAATCCATTTTACCCTTGGAGAGGAAAATGCAAATGCGTGATCGGAATCGAAACGCCCGTTATCGGCAGAAACGACAGGATGCTCTTGCGGGAGCCGCCCTTGAGAAGAAGTACGGTTCGGACTTCGGGGTTCACAGCGACATGAAGCTGGAGAGCCTCAGAAAGCTGAATGACGGTCCGGCCCAGTCGCCGGCGCTTAAAGAGCAGTATCCCAAATAACGATTGCGGTGACAGCAGGCCGTATATTCCGGCATAACCTTAGGGTTATGCTTTTTTTATCGCCGTTCCAGTCATTTCGAATTTTAGAAAATCGGTTGTCGCCTCTCCGCGGATTGTGATATATTTATCGACAAATTCTGCAGGCTGAGAGGGAGTCGTACAGCATGAGCCTGATCAATCGGTTCCATTCCATGGGGTTAAGGACGAAATTAATGCTTCTGCTGCTGATCATCACGATATTGCCCCTCGGATTGCTTGGGATGTTCTCTTACCGCAAGGCTTCCACGGAAATTCAGATCAAGGCGTACGAAATTATATTGGAGAATCTGTCTCAGGTCAATCATAGTTTGACCGATTTTGTCCAGGATATTGAGCAATTGTCCATGTACATCTACAGCAACGAGGAAATACAGGAGATATTATCCAATTCATCCCGGAGCGTGGCTGAGAAGTATGAGGACGAGCAGACGGTGAACGGGATTTTGAAGAGCTTTCTGGGCTTTAAATCCTGGGACATTGAGCTGTATGTGATCGGAGTGAACGGAGAACGTTATTTTACAGGCGATTTCTTGCCGCCCGCTTACCGGGATTACCAGCCGAACTGGGGATTATTCCGCAAAACAAAAATCGCGGGCGGCGGCCCTGCCTGGGATACTCATTACTCCCTGAAGAAAATTGAGGATTACGGAGCTGTATTAAGCTCGGGAAGACTGCTGAAATCGATAAAAACCGGAGAGACGCTGGGCTATTTCATCGTGGATATTAAGGAATCCGCACTGGCGGACAAGTATCAAAAGGCTCACCAGTATCCCGGCGGCGAAGTGTATTTGCTGGATGCGAACGGTTATGTCATCTCCAGCAGCCCCTCCAAGCAGCAGGTCGGAACGCGCCTGAATAAAAGCTATATGGATGAAGTGCTGAGCGGGACCAAGGGCTATTTTTCTGCGGTTGACGAAGGGTCTGACAAAATGATTATTTACGACTCCTCGGATTCCTCCGGATTCAAAATGGTAAGTGTAGTGCCTATTGGCGCATTGACCAAAGAGAGTCACAGCATCCGCAATTTGACGATATTTATCGTGATTTCTTGCATACTCATCAGTTATTGCATTGCTTATTTGCTGTCAGACTACATGACGCGCCCATTGCGCAAGCTCCGCTTATTGATGAATGAGGTGGAGAAGGGCCGGATGGACGTTACCTTTCCTTCAAAATATAACGACGAGGTCGGACATCTGGGACGTAGCTTTAATACGATGCTCAGGCAGATTAACCGGTTGATTCACGAAGGCTATGAGAAGCAGATTCAGGTGCAGGAGGCGGAAATCAAGGCGATTCAAGCTCAGTTCACGCCCCACTTTTTATATAATGCGCTCGATTCCATTAACTGGATGGCACGGATCAATGGAATCGATGCGATCAGCAAGGTGGCTTTATCGCTGGGGAACCTGCTTCGGTTCAGCATACGGCGCGGCAATCCGGTGATTCCGATCCGTGAGGATATAAAGCAAATACGCAACTATTTGACGATTGTTCAGCTTAGATACCGTGACAAAATTAACATAGAGCTTGATATTGACGAGGAGATTCTGGATTTCTACACACCGAAGCTTTTACTGCAGCCGCTGGTGGAGAATGCTGTGGGGCACGGGCTGGAGATGAAGGACGGCGAAGGGAAATTATTAATTTGGGCAGGTGTCGTAGACGGGAATGTACAATTCATCGTTGAGGACGATGGCGTCGGGATGACCGGGGACAAGCTTGCGAAACTGTGGGAGCATGAAGAAGAAAGCGCACAGTCCGCAAAGACGCGGATCGGGCTGCATAATTTGAAGAAACGGCTGGAGCTGCATTTTGGGCCTGTGTACCAGCTGGATGTGGAGAGTGAAGCGGGCAAAGGGACGAAGGTTACGATTCGTATTCCTTGTATTGCCGATCCGAAGGAGGTTGAGCGGGTTGTATAAAGTGTTGATTACGGATGATGAATGGCTCATAAGGGAGGGACTGAAGCAGACGATTGACTGGCAAGCTCTCGATTGCAAGATTGTGGCGGAGGCTTCGAACGGAGAGCAATCACTGCAAGCGGTCAAGGATTTTAAACCTGATATATTGCTGACTGATATTCGTATGCCGGTTATGAATGGAATGCAGCTCGCGGAAGAAGCACAGAGGGTTCACCCTAATATTCGCATTATTTTTTTAACGGGATTTGATGACTTTACATATGCGCAGCAGGCAGTGAAGCTTAAGGCGGCTGATTATGTATTAAAGCCAACCAATCCGGACGAATTATTGGAGGTCATAGAGAGAGTCTGCGGGGAAATCAAGGCCATCAGGGAAAATGAAACGGTCGAACAGGAGCTTAGAGAATGGGTGGCGGCAGGGTATACCCTTGTACTGGAGAAGCTTCTCCATGATCAATTGTTGGGGATTTCCAATCCGAAATCCTTGAAGATGTTAACGGAGATTATTGATAACCATCGGCTTTGCAATGAAGGCTTCCGCGTTGCTCTGATTCAGTATGAGGACCATAAATACTGGCACGAGCAACTGAAGGATGAACTGCATGACCGTTTATGGGATATACTCTTGGGGCCTCCTGTGACGCTGGGTGAGAACCGGGCGGCGATAATGATCGGGGCCGATTCGGGAGATAATAGTATACAGCTCTGGAGCCGAGTTCAAGAGATTTCCGGTAAAAGTCAACTGGCTGTTGGGCTAAGCTTGCCGCATCGAAGCATCGACAGCATGGGCCAGGCTCACCGCGAGGCGGCGGCCGCGCTCCATTTCAAGCGTCCGGGTTCGGGGCAGAAGAGCGGAGTACATGAGTTTGGCGATATTGAGAAGTGGGGAGAGCAGCCCGTAACTCCTGATGCCGCCAATTTCAAACAGGTGGAGGCATTCATTCAAACACGCTATGCTGAAGAGATATCATTGCAGCTGCTCGCTGCCCAGTTTCATGTGAGTGAAGCGCATTTTAGCAGACTGTTCCGCAAGCATACGGGAACTACCTTTATTGATTATGTAACACAGGTGAGAATGGAAAAGGCGATGGAGCTGTTATGCTCCCCGGATTCGCGGATATATGAGGTATCGCTTGCCGTCGGTTATCAGGATTCGCGCTATTTCAGCCAGTTATTCCGCAGGGCTACAGGCAAGACGCCTACGGAATTCCGTAAAGAGAGAGAACTTATATGAATTTCATGTCATTTAAATGTTAGTATGATGTTAAGAGTAAAGCCGGTGAAATCAAGGATCGCCCTCGAAAGAGGGCGATTTTACTGTTTTTGGAGATCATTTTTTTAAACAGTTACGAAATTTTGTCCCATTGAGGGATCAGAAGACGGTAAGTATAGTGAGTATAGATTTAATCGATGAAAGAAAACATGACATCAAGCGGAGGTTGGGAAGAAATGAAAAAAGGATGGCTTAAAGGTTTGGTCGCTATGGCACTCATGACACTTACAATCACGGCATGCGGGGCTAAAGAGGACCCGGCTGCAACTACCAGCTCTGACGGCGGAAGCAAGTCCGGGGGCGGAAAGTTAACGGTGTACTCCCCGAATGCGGCGGAAATCAACAACCCCATTATTAAAGAATTTCAAGACCGCACAGGAATTACGGTGGACTTAATCTCCGGAGGTACGGGGGAACTGCTGAAAAGAGTGCAGGCGGAAGCCGGAAATCCGCTTGGCGATGTGTTCTGGGCCGGCGGCGCCGACTCCCTGGAATCCTATAAAGAATATTTCCAGCCTTATAAGACAAAAGAATTCGACAACCTGCTGCCCGCTTACGTAGATACGAATTCATACTGGACGCCATTCAACGCGCTGCCAATGGTCATTACCTACAATAAAGAACTGGTGTCTGAAGCTGAGCTGCCTAAATCCTGGGAGGATCTGCTTGATCCGAAGTGGAAAGGCAATATCGCTTTTGCCGACCCGTCCAAATCGGGCTCTTCCTATACCCAGCTTGTAACGATGCTTACGGCGTTTGGCAAAGAAGACGGCAAGGGCTGGGATTACGTGAAGAAGCTGGTGGCGAATATGGACGGCAAAATCCTCTCCGGTTCAAGCCTTGTACAGCGCGCCGTTCCGGACAAAGAATTCGCGCTCGGCATTACCCTTGAGGATGCGGCTCTTCGTTATATCGAAGGAGGCTCGCAAATCGGCATCATTTATCCGGCGGAAGGAACCTCCGCTGTTCCTGACGGCGCCGCCATTATTAAGGACAGCAAAAATCTTGAGCAGGCCAAACAGTTCGTCGATTTCCTCGTAAGCAAGGACGCTCAGGAGCTCGTGCAAAAGGAATTCAAGCGCCGCTCCGTCCGTAAGGATGTAGCTCCTGTAGAGGGTCTGCCTCAGACAGGCGATATCAAGCTGGTCGATTATAACTTCGATTGGGCTGCCGCGAATAAAGACGAAATAATTAAAAAGTTCACCCGAATCACGACTGGACAGGAATAACGCATCACGTATCAGGGAGAGAGCGGCGGCAAAGGAGCTTTCAACCGGCTGCCGCCGCTGTTCCATCATTACCGGAAGCGAGGGAGATACTCATGAGCAAGGTTGTTTTCGATCATGTCACAAAATACTTCGGTACGGCAAAAGCCGTTAATAATGCGCATTTTACGATAGAAGAAGGCGAGTTCTTCACCTTGCTCGGCCCCAGCGGATGCGGCAAGACGACGCTGCTTCGAACCATAGCTGGCTTTTACAGACAGGAAGAAGGCCATATTTATTTCGGCGATCAATTGATTAACGATGTCCCCACTCACGAACGCAATATCGGCATGGTGTTTCAGAACTATGCGATTTTTCCCCATATGACTGTATTTGATAATGTGGCCTATGGCCTTAAGGCGAGAAAAGTTCCCAAGGATGAGATTCGGACCCGGGTGATGGAGGCGCTCGACATGGTGGAGCTCACGCATCTTAAAGACCGCATTCCTTCCAACATGAGCGGCGGACAGCAGCAGCGGATTGCCTTGGCCCGCGCAATTGTTATCCGTCCGGCGCTACTGTTAATGGATGAACCGTTGTCGAACCTCGATGCCAAGCTGAGAGTGAAGATGCGCACGGATATCCGCAAGCTGCAGAAAGACTTGAATATCACGACCATTTATGTAACGCATGACCAGGAGGAGGCGCTGGCTGTATCCGACCGGATTGCTGTCCTGCATAATGGTACCGTCCAGCAGATTGCTTCCCCGCAAGAGATTTATCTGTATCCGCAGAATCGTTTTGTCGCAAACTTCATGGGCACCTCGAACTTTCTAGATGGAACCTGTGAAGGAGGCGCTACGCTTAGCAATCCCGCCAATATCAAGCTGATGGGCCTTGAAACTGAGCTGCCTCTGCTAAAGCCGCATTCCGGCAAGGTGCTGTTCTCCATCCGGCCCGAACGGGTTAAGCTGTCGTCTGAGCCTTCCGTGGAACACGGATATAAGGGAACGATTGACGAAGTTACATTCCTTGGGGAGAAAGTCAGCTATACGGTAAAAATGGCGTCGGGAGAATCCATCGAGGTTCATGACCATTCGGTGTATACGCGGGATATTTATAAACCGAAGCAGCCCGTGTATCTTGATCTTCAACTGAGCCAGTCCGTCATTTACAATGGCAGCGGCGAGGAGGTGATCTACCGTGCTATCGAGAGCTGAGCCAAGTCCGGGCAATGTCATCCGGCAGAGACTTCTGCTTAGAAAATGGGATTTCTGGACGGCAGTCACGATCGTGGTTTACCTGCTGCTGTGCGTCTTCGTGATTTACCCGCTGGTCACGTTGTTCATCAACAGCTTTATCAGTGAAGAAGGCGGCTTTACCATTGAAAATTATATTACTTTCATTTCATTGAAATATTACCGTATGGCGCTGCTCAACAGCTTTATGGTATCCGCGCTTGCCACAATCGGGGCGATCCTGATCGGAGTTCCACTGGCCTATTTATCTACCCGATATGCGATTAAATTCAAAGGTCTCATGCAGATCATGATTGTAATGTCTCTGCTGTCGCCTCCATTCATTGGCGCTTATTCGTGGATTTTGCTGATGGGCAACAACGGGTTTATTACGAGATTTATTCGTGACCTCGGCATTTCGGTTCCGTCGATTTACGGGATGCATGGCATCGTCTTTGTATTCGCGCTGCAATTCTACCCGCATATTTTCCTGTACGTCTCCGGCGCGCTGAAGACGATCGATACGTCGCTGGAGGAAGCGTCGGAGAGCCTGGGGATGACCTCCTGGCAGCGTCTTCGCACGGTGACCTTACCCTTGATTTTTCCAACTCTGTCGGCAGGGGCGTTAATGGTATTCATGGCATCCTTCGCGGATTTCGGCACACCGATGCTGCTGGGACAAGGCTTCAAGGTGCTTCCGATTCTGGCGTATGAGCAATTCGTGAGTGAAATGGGCGGCAACCCGGCGATGGCAAGTACGCTCAGCATCATCCTGATCTTGTTCTCCACATCGGTCTTGTTTACTCAGCGCTATTTCGTCGCACGCAAAAACTTTTCGATGACGGGCATGCGCACACCGAAGCTGATTCCTCTTAAGCCCTTGGCGAAGACGCTGCTGACTATTGTCGCTTTTATTCCCGCGTGTATTTCGATCCTGCCGCAGCTGACCGTAATCTTAACGTCATTTATCAAAACGAAGGGTCCTGTCTTCCAGTCAGGGTTTAGCCTCGACAGCTATAGGGAAGTGCTGTACCGGGTTCCCCGTTCGATTATTCACACGTACTCGTATTCCATCCTGTCCATCATCATTATGGTTGCGGGCGGCATGCTGATTTCGTACATTCTGGTTCGGCGCAAATCCAGGCTTACGGCGGCGCTGGACGGCATTCTGATGATTCCGTATGTCATGCCGGGGACCGTGCTCGGGATCAGCCTGATTGTCGCTTTTAACAAACCGCCGATTGTGCTGACCGGAACATGGATTATTCTTGTCATTGCCTATGTCGTGCGCAAAATTCCATACACCATACGCTCCAGCACCGCCATTCTTCATCAGCTTGACCGCAGTGTGGAGGAAGCTTCCATCAGTCTGGGCGTTCCGCCGATGAAGACGTTCTTCAAGACAACGGGGCGTCTGATGGCGCCGGGCGTCATATCCGGAGCGATTCTGAGCTGGATTACAACGATTAACGAGCTTAGCTCGACTCTTGTGTTGTATTATGGAGCAACAGCAACGATTTCCGTTACGATCTACAGCGAGGTATTCACCTCCAACTATGGGACGGGCGCGGCGCTTGCATCGATACTGACGTTAAGCACGCTGATTTCCTTGCTCATTGCGAATAAGCTGTCCGGCGGAAAAGGGTTATCCGTGTAAGGACCCAGTAGAAAGGGAGGATGACAATGACAAAAAACAGTATCGTATGGTCGGCTTTATTAGTCATTATTACGGTTACCGTCATTGTATATTCCAACTATTTCACTGAGGTCAAGCGGATACCGGAGCAGTATGACACGGAAAAGGAGAAGCTGGTCTGCTGGATCTATACGGACGGGTGGTCGGACCTACTTGCGTCGTATCAGAAAGCCCATCCGGGTGTTGAGCTTGAAGTGAGAGTATTTCCTTCGTATAAGGAACTGTATACCGAGCTTCTCGCGGCGCTGTCGATCCAGACCGCTCCGCAGATAACTGAGCTAGACAGCTCCTACGGGTTGTCTGAACTGGTCTCGATGAACGCGTTAGCGCCGGTTTCCGGCAGTGCGCTTCTTCCCGGAGAGTTTATGCCTGAGGCGGCCAAGCCATTCACTTATGGCGAACGATTATGGGCAGTTCCGGCTGGAGTCTCCGTTCCGGTGATGTTCTACAATAAGGACCTGATGAAATGGACGGGCGTGGATAAAGTAATCGATTTCTATTCCCTGAAAGAGCTTGGCTTCAAAACAAAGGAATGGAAAGCGGATCTGACTGCGCGCCATTCGGCAGGTTGGGAGCAAGCGCTGGTCATGGATGATTCGAAGCCATTTATACTGCTGAATTTATGGGAGCAATCCCGGCAAGACAGCCTGCCCGGAAACCAAAGACTGGAACAACTGCTTCGGGTGTGGAGTGAACTTGTCTTTGATTCGAAGGCCATGAAGCCTCTTCGGAGCCAGTTGGCTCCCAGCGATTTCATATCCGGCAAGACGTTATTCTATATGACAAATTCGAATATGATACCTTGGCTGGACCACTATATTGCCGGAAAATTTGAGTATGACATGCTTCCGGCGCCGCTTGCGGGCGGGAGTGTGTTATTGCCCCACATCAGCTCATTTGGCATCGTGGCCGGTAAGAAGGCTGCGGGTGCGGCGGAAGATGTGGTGAACTACCTCGCATCTTCCGAGGCCCAAGCCAAGGTGCTGGAGGCCACCGGGTATTTGCCGGTTCGAACACAGACGATTGAGGCTATCTCCCGAAACTATGCCTTAAACAGAAAATATAGTGTGCTCCTGGGCGCGGTCGGCACGCTTGAGAGCCTGGCGCCTTCGGAAGAAGCGCGCCTGCGCTGGGAGCAGATTACGCTTATTCTTAATCATTTGGAGATGGAACGGGAAGTTGATTTCCGTGCATATGCTTCACAATTACTCCCGTACATGCCCTAATCCTTAGGGTATATGGTGATACGCAATGCTGCCGGAAGGATTATATATTGGACAGGGGAAGGATAACATGATTGAAATGGATTGGATTTCACTTCAAGGAACAGGGGAGTGGAACGAGGATGCCGTCATATTGAATGAAGAATTGAAGCTCTATGGTGTAGTAGATGGGGCCACTTCGCTTGTGCCATACCGCGGGGAGGGCAATGAGACCGGCGGCAGGCTCGCTTCCCAAATCATTAAGCAATACGCTGAAAATGTAACGGCGGGCGAATTTAAAGGAATGGAAGCCCTTCTGCGGGAAGCGAACTTTCGGCTGGGCCAGGAAATGAAACGGTGCGGGATTAATCCGCAGTCGAAGGATGAATTGTGGACTGCCGGAGCAGCCCTTGTTCGCATAACCGATACCTTCATCGAGTTCATTCAGGTCGGCGATTGTATGATCTATGCGATCTATGAGGATGGGTCAATCCGGCCGATCACCCGCGATCATGTAGCTGCGATCGACCATGAGTCGAAGCGGATATGGGTCGATGGCATTGAGTCGGGAGTGCGTTCCAAAGATCAATTATGGGAGTCGGTCAAGCCCGTAATTGCGGCTAACAAGCAGAAAATGAACACGGCCGAAGGGTACTCCGTCCTTAACGGAATGGCTGAGGCGGAGCAGTTCTTCGAATATGGGAGAATCAACCGGATCAGGCTGCAAAGCCTGCTGCTGGTGTCGGACGGCCTGTTCTATCCGGATGAGGGCGAAACCGCCGAGGAAGATGCGGTAAAGTCGCTGGTCCGTAAGGTCTCGCAGACAGGTCTTAGCCGTTATGCGGAATGGCTGCTGCAATTAGAGCGGGAAGATGCTGAATGTATTCGCTACCCCCGGTTTAAAGTATCGGATGACAAGACAGGCATTTATATCCGATTAAAATAAAAGATGAGGTCCGCGGCACACAGCCAATTTAACCAAGCCCCGCTTTGTGGGGCTAATTTTGTGCGCATATTCCCGTCTCCAGGATGGCATACTATGCCCGATTTCAGGAATCGGATATTCCATCGGACAGGGAAGGCGGGAACAATTATCATGTCGGGATTGTTGACTTGGAGCCGGGAGGCGGCGCATAGTGTGCCGGGAGAATATTTTTATTATTTTATCGTCTACTCGATATTGGGCTGGTTTATAGAGGGTATGTATAATTGGTACAGCAGCGGGACGTTCCGCAAAGAGGGGCTTATGAAAGGGCCGTATAAACCTATGTACGGTTTCGCTCCTCTGCTGCTGCTGGCTTTAGGCGTTACAGCCATGCCGCTGCCGTTGTTTCTAGCCGCCACATTTGTCGTACCGTCGGCAGTGGAATATGCCACCGGGGCATTGCTGAAGCTCCTGTTCCGCCGCCGGTGGTGGGATTACTCGGGCCAAGCGTATCAGCTCGGCGGGCATATTTGTCTGCAGTTCTCTCTGTACTGGTGGGGATTGTCGGTTGTATGCCTCGTTGCCGTTCACCCGCTGATGACCCAGCTGTATTCGCTTACGGCGGATATCTGGAGTGTGCTGCTCCCCATGACTGTCCTTGGCTTCGCCGCCGATCTCGCCTTGACTTTCCGTATCCGCCGCAGGGAGGCGGGGCTGCCGGAGCTTGGTGACGGGAACGGCGGAGCTTTGTGACATCTGAATTGCAAGAGCTGTCCGGATGTCCGAGATGATGACCGGAATGCAAGAGCTGCCGTTGAAAAAGACAGGACAGGCGGTCCCTTTAGCGGGCCGCCTGTCATTTTTTTGCCGAAGACTTGCCGCCGGCGGTGTGCTAGAATGGGATGGATGATATACCCAGTCATGGGAATGCTCCGCATACAGCCTTGAAGATAGGGCGGAGCCTGGGAGGAAACCGGAATGGCCGGAAATCTGCTTGTCGTCTTTCTTCTTACAATGGTTATACATACCGCCGAAACGTTGTCGTATTCCGTCCGGTACGCCGGGGTCAGGCTGAACAAAATCGCGATCGCGCTGTCTCTGACCGGCATCATAGTACTGGTATCCCGAACCGCCAATCTGATTCAGGCTCCGCTGACAGCCAAGTTTGTGGATGTGGCGAGAACCGATTCAAGCTTTCCCATGGAGAATTATTTAAGGATTATCCTGCTGGGCGGCTCGCTGGGAACGCTGATTGCAATCGGACTGTTTCCCACATTTATCGGACTGTTCGAGCGCATCATCTCCAAGCTGGAGATCCAGGGATCGATTCCGAAGCTGCTGGCCAGCGTCACCAACGGACAATTGAAAAATACCCGCAAATATATCAGACGGCCGAAAATCGGGCTGTACTATTTCCGGTACCTGGATGTTCCGAAACGGCTGATCGTGCTGAATATTTTCGTCACGGCTTTTTATACGGTGGGCGTAATGTCGTCGCTGTTCGCGGCCCATCTCGTTCCGAAGTACAGCATGACCGCTTCCCAGGCCTCGGGGATTATTAACGGGCTGGCGACGATTCTGCTGACGATCTTCATCGACCCGCAGCTTGGGCTGATTACCGACAAGGCGACAGCCAGCCCGGAACACCGCAGCCGGCTCGGCAAGGTATACGTGCTGCTCATGGGCTCCCGGTTTCTGGGCACGCTGCTCGGGCAGCTTGTTCTCGAACCTGCCGCCTATCTGATCAGTTGGGTCGTCAGGCTCATGGTGTGAAGAGGCGGATAAAGCAAGATAAGGAGAGGTTCCATTGAATCAATCGGAGAACCGGAACGCGGACGCGGTCGCCATCGTCACGGGGGCATCCAGCGGCTTCGGGCTGCTCACGGCGGTAAAGCTGGCGGAGCAGGGCTTCAGGGTCATCGCGGCTATGCGCAAGCCATCGAGGAAGGAAGAGCTGGAGCGGCGGGCGGAGCGCTCCGGCATCCTGGACCGTGTGCAGGTGATGCGTATGGATGTGACCGACCCCACCGGAATCGAGGAGACCGTGAATGCGGTTTTGGCTGCTTACGGCAGAATCGACGTCCTGGTCAATAATGCCGGCTATGCAGTGGGCGGCTTTGTGGAGGAGGTGCCGATGGAGGATTGGCGCCGCCAGCTGGAGACGAATTTTTTCGGTCTGGTCGCGGTGACGAAAGCCGTTCTTCCGCATATGCGGGAACGCCGGGCAGGCCTCATCGTCAACATCGGCAGCGTCAGCGGACTAGCCGCTTTTCCCGGTTACGCGCCTTACGCGGCTTCCAAATTCGCGGTCGAGGGCTTCAGCGAGAGCCTGCGGCATGAAATGTCGCCGCTGGGGGTGAAGGTCGTCATACTGGAGCCGGGAGCGTACCGCACCGCCATTTGGAACAAGGGCCTGTCGCAGATCGCCGCAACCGGGGACTCTACTTACAAAGCGCGTCTGGATGCGGTACTGCGGTATTCACGCAAAGCTGCGGACACGGCGCCCGATCCGCAGGAAGTTGCCGACCTGATCGGCCGCATTGTGCGCCTGCGATCACCCCGGCTGCGCTATACACTTGGAAGGGGCTCGCGGCTGCTGATCCGGGGCAGGGCGCTTCTGCCGTGGAGCTGGTTTGAGCGAATCGTGGCCCGGGCGCTCCGCTGAGCGCGTTATTTGAATTTTTCCGCTTAGTGGTCTATTGTAAAGCTTAGGTATATAACATGGATTGGAGGCGACCGATGCCTGAGTTTATGGAGGTTCAGCTTTGTTTCGACGAAGCGGGACGTGAAATTGAAATTCTCGAGGTGACTCGCATCGGCGAGAACGAATACCGGATTGAAGAGACGCCCGTGTTTAGGCCGGACCTGTCTCTGGGAGATATTATTAAAGTGAAAGAAGAGCGCGGCGTCTGCTACTATGTGGAAACCATACGGAAGTCGGATTACCGGAAAGTGGTCAGGTTGCTCAGCCGGGAAGCCGCCCGTTCGCTGGAGCTTGCCGCATTCAGGGAACGTGTGCTGAACCGGAACGGAAAATGGGAAACCGTCTTTGGCGGTCTGCTCATCGTTCACATTCCACGGGAAGCGGATAAGACCCTGGAGACCGAACTTGAAGCTATAGCGCGTACATACGGAATTGATGGAGGGAAATGAATTGAACAAATTCGCCAAACTGATTAAAGATTGGGTGCCTACGCTGCTGATTGCCGTTGTCCTTTCTTTGCTTGTCCGCAGCTATGTAGCCGAAGCGATGAGCGTTCCGACCGAGTCGATGGTTCCGACCATCCAGGTGGGAGACCGTCTGATTGTGGACAAAATGCTGTGGGCCACCTCGCTGAAGCATGGGGACATCGTCGTGTTCCATCCTCCCATCGCCGGCGAGACGAAGCTGTATGTCAAACGGCTGATCGGACTCCCCGGAGATGTCGTGCAGATCAAGGACGGCGCGCTGTACCGCAACGGGGTTAAGGCTGACGAATCATACCTTAAAGTAGAGATGGATTACTCCTTCGGACCGGTTACGGTTCCCGACGATCACTATTTTTTCCTGGGAGACAACCGGAATATCAGCTTCGACGCGCATTTATGGGACACGCCCTTTGTCTCGAAGGATAAGCTGATCGGCAAAGTTGTGCTGGAGATTCCCGTTCACAAACTGCTGCGTTGACCTGATGGAAGTACGCATTTACAATGAGAACAAGAAACAAAGTGCAAAATGAATCAACGAAGACGAAGGGTAAGTAGACGTATGACAGGAATTTGCAGAGAGCCGGCGGTAGCTGCGAGCCGGTGTTCCGCATACGATCGAATGGCCTTCCGAGTTGCTGTCCCGAGCCCGGCCTGCCGGTCGTAGGGATATGCCGGGTTTCCCGCCGTTATCAGAGGGAACGGTATCGAAGAGGCGTGATCCGCCGATTCCGCACCGTCCAACGAGGACCGACGATTCCGCGCAGCCATGCCGGGAAGACGGTCGATTTAAGGTGGCACAACGAGCAGTCTCGTCCTTATAAGGACGGGGCTTTTTTTGCTGATAAGAAGTTTGCTGGGAAAATTTCGAAAGGGGGTGATGGCCTTGGATGGCGGCTGGTGGCGATGGCGAAGGTTGACAATATACAGAAAAAGGAGAATGAAAAATGAATCAAGAGAGAGTATTAACCGGGGACCGCGTGACCGGAAAGCTGCATCTGGGCCATTACGCAGGAACCCTTAAGAACCGGGTAGAGCTTCAGCACCGGTACGACACTTTTATTATGCTGGCCGATGTTCAGGCGCTGACTACCCATTTTCATCAGCCCGGGCTGATTCGTACGCATTTGCGGGAGATCGCTCTGGACTATTTGGCGGCGGGGATCGACCCCGGGCGGGCGACCATCTTCATCCAGTCGATGATTCCGGAAATCGCCGAGCTGACCCAGTTCTATTCCATGTTCGTTACCGTGAACAGTCTGCGCCATAACCCGACCATCAAATCGGAAGCGCAAAGCGGCGGGGGAGATGAGATGTACTACGGATTCCTCGGTTATCCCGTCAGCCAGGCGGCGGATATTACGTTCTGCAAGGCGACGATCATTCCGGTGGGAGAGGACCAGCTGCCCCTTATCGAATTAACTCGCAAAGTCGTCCGCCGGTTTAATGAACTGTACCGGCCCGTGTTGACACTGCCACGGGCGCTTGTCGGCGATACCCCGCGGCTGGTGGGAACGGATGGAAGCGCCAAGATGAGCAAGAGCCTCGGCAACGCGATTCTTCTCGACTCCTCGCGGGAGGAACTTGAACTGAAGATGCGCAAAGCGGTGACTGACCCCTCCCGCGTACGCAAGGGCGACCCGGGGCATCCGGACATCTGCCCGGTCTATGCGTACCACCGCTGCTTCCGGCCGGAAGGCGCGGAAGAGATCGGCGAGGAATGCCGCAAGGGCGCGATCGGCTGCGCGGAATGCAAACGGCGCGCGGTGGAAGCCATCGCGCAGCTGCTGGAGCCCATGTCGGAGCGCAGGGCGCATTATGCGGCCCGCCCCCGTGAGGTTGACGATCTGCTGATGAGCGGCACGGACCGCGCCCGCGCGATTGCGCGCGAGACGATGCTGGAGGTGCGGGAGGCGATGGGGCTGGACTATTTTGCCGGATCTACCCGGGGACTAAGCTGAGCTCACATCCATGATTTCCGGTTGACCTCATGAAGTTCGTGTAGTATGTTGGTAGACGTTGGGTATTTGATGAAAACAATAGAAGAGCGGATTAATCCTGTCTCTTAATGAGGCGGGATTTTTTTATATAGAAGAGGAGAGTTAGTACATGAAAATGACAAAATCCATGGCAAATGTCCTGCTGTTGTCCATTTCTTTACTTTGGGGTTCCGGGTTTGTGGTAACCAAAATAGCGCTGGACGCAAACGCGTCTGCAGGATTCATAAACTTTTTTCGGGGCTTCCTCTTTGTTGTTCTCGTGCTTATTTTCTTTAATAAAAAGATATTTAAAATGACCTTTAAGGAATTTAAAATCGGTTTGATTGCCGGATTGCTTAATTTTGGCGGATATCTCACGCAAACCATTGGTGTCAAGTACACCACTCCATCCAATAACGCTTTTATTTCAGCGACATATGTCGTAATTGTCCCTTTCATAGCCTGGGCTATATATCGAAAGCGGCTCCAAGTAAAAAGCTTTACTTCCATTTTGTTATGTATGCTTGGCATGGGAATACTAACTGGAGTATTAGACCAGGCATTAACTATAAATAAAGGTGATGCATACTCTCTTCTTTGTGCGCTGTTTTATGCCGGCTCGATTGTATATCTCAGCTATGGAGCAAGAACAACGGATGTAAGTATTGTGGCCTTTATGCTTGCGGCGGTACAATCCATCGGCGGATTGGTTTTTTTCCTTTGCGTAGAAACGGAACAGCTTGCGGATATCAATTGGTCGGCTGCCATAATCCCATTGTTGTACATAGGAATCATGTGTTCATTTGTCGCCCAAACGATTCAAATTTTAGCACAAAAGCATACCTCTGCGACATCTGCCGGACTGATTATGATGCTTGAAGGAGTTTTTGGGAGTGTCTTTTCAGTTGCTTTTGGTTTTGAGATGTTTACCGATCATCTGTTTTTTGGCGGAATGCTTATTATGCTTTCTCTTATTCTGATGGAAGTTGACTTTCAGCATTTGTTCATCAAGATCCGCAGCAGCTCTAAAGGCTGAGTACTATGCCGGTGCGGGGAACTGGACTATTTTGGCAGCCCGATTGCAACATTTGCCGCTGAATATCCGTCTTCAAGATTGGAGAAGAAAATAATGGAATTGATCCCATTCATGCAGAAGGAGCGACAGACTATGACCACCCCTCTGACTCGCAAGCTGGCGGCAGGAGTTCTCGCGGGAACGCTGCTCTTATCGGGCATCGCCATAGGTATCCCTAGCCATGCATCGGCTAAAGGTCTTGGACCGGGGCAAGCCGCCGCAATCGCCGCCGCTTCCAAAACGTTTACGTACAAGAACGCCGTATACACTCTTCGCCTGCCGAACGATTGGAAGCACCGGCTTCAATTCGCCGAGAAAGACAAGCAAACCCTTGTGTATTACGTTCCGCAGAGCAAATCGCTGCAAAAAGAAGTGCTGTTCACCATCGAGGCGATCGACAGTGCAAAATGGACGGATGATAAGGAAAGCGGAGTATATACATCGCTCGGCAGCCTGAACGGCAGTGTATACGCGCTGCACAAGTCCGGAGAAACGCCTTATGCCAAGAAGCCGAACAGTTCGGATTACCGAATGGCGCGTAAAATTTTGGCCACCCTGAAAAACTCGCTTTCCTTTTCCTTTAATCAAACGCAGCAAGCGGCTCCGTCCATGGCTCTCGTACTGACCGATGCGAGACAGGCCGCGGAGCTGTATGCCTTCGGACTGCAGCGGCGCAGCGCCTCCATTCAGTATGCGACCTTCTCGGACGCACTGAAAAAGACGATGTATCCCGTGTTCAAGGAGCTGAACTGGGTTACCGGCGTCTCCAGTCCCTGGATCACCAAATGGGAAGTGACCAAGGACACGGCAATCGGCAGCAGCAAGGAGCAGATCGAGCTGAGACTGGATACGGCGACTTCCACTGGTTCCGAGCCTTCGGTGCAGCTCACGCTTTTCCTTGAAAAAGAGAACGGAAGCTGGGTCATCGCAGCGCTGTCCTCCGACCGTGAACTGCCGAGAAGTGGCGTTCCCGTCAAAAAAGACGGCGTTCCCGCATTTGGTTCCGCCGATGCCGTAAGCCTGGCAGCCAAAGCGGCGGCCCATTACTGGCATATCCTGAGCGGCGGCAAAGTGGTGAAGGAAGGAGAGATCCGGGAATTTTCCATTCCGGGCAAGGGCGACCATTACCGGTGGCTGGGTGAGGATCTCTCCACCAAAGAGAAGCTGTTCGCTTATCTGAAGGAGGTCTACACGCCGGAGAAAGTCCAGCAGTACTGGAACAGCCAGACGCAAAGCGGCAGTCTCGCCATAGTCGGCGGACGCCTCGCCCAGCCGAATGCCGATGGAGGCAGTCTGCGGGATTGGACCAAGGCGAAAGCAAGCTAGCTTACAGATGGTGCCGAGGCCAAGACGTTCCGGTTCGACGTTCCGCAAGGCGAAGCCGAGCATACTATCATCGATGCGCCGTTTCGATTTGTGAAAGGCACGGGCTGGAGACTGGATTCGGAAGTCAGCATCATCAAGTAAAAGAGACTGGTCCCCAACGAGTCCATATTAGATGGGAACAATTCAAAAATGACCTCAAAAACCACGGTCTTGTGGAGGATGAGGTCATTTTTTGCAGCCAAAATTCAGTTTACCCGGCAGTTCCGCCGTTCGTTCAGGACAGTTTCACCAGCACCCGGCCGCGCGTGTTCGATTTCAGGATATCGGCGAGCGCCTGCGGCAGCTCAGTCAGCGTTACTTCACGGTCGATAAGAGCTTCCAGCTCCGCTGGTTTCAGATCGGTCGCCATCCGTTTCCACACTTTGAGCCGCAGCTCGGCGGGGCAGGAGACGGAGTCGATGCCGAGCAGATTCACGCCGCGCAGAATGAACGGCAGCACCGTTGCCGGAACCTTCGTGCCGCCCGTAAGTCCGCTGACGGCGACCGAGCCCCGGTACGATATTTTGCTTAATATCGCCGCGAGCTGATTCCCGCCAACCGGATCGACGGCGGCCTGCCAGAGCTGTTTGTCCAGCGGTCTTTGCTTGGCTTCGGGGTCATAGATCTCGCTTCTCGAGATCACTTCGGCCGCGCCGAGCCGTTTCAGGTAGCCGCTCTCCGAGGTGCGGCCTGTGCCGGCGACAACCAGATAGCCGCGCTGGGCCAGCATCGCGACCGCCGCGCCGCCGACGCCGCCGGCCGCGCCCGTGACAAGCACTTTGCCCTGATCCGGCGATGCGCCGTTATCTTCAAGCGCTTGAATGGACATGGCCGCCGTAAAGCCCGCCGTGCCGTAAATCATCGCTTCCTTCAGGGATAAGCCGTCCGGCAGCGGAACGACCCAGTCCGCGGGGACGCGGGCGTATTCGCTGTAACCGCCGAAATGGGACACGCCGAGTCCGTAACCGGTAACCAGTACCGGCTGGCCTTGCTGAAACCGTTCATCCTCGGAGGATTCCACCACGCCGGACAAATCGATGCCGGGCACGAAAGGATACGATTTGACGATATTGCCGTCCGGGATGGAGGCCAGACCGTCCTTGTAGTTCACACTGGAATAAGCAACCTTGATGACCACTTCTCCTGCGGGCAGATCGTTTAATGAAGCCGGTTTGACGGCGACGCTGAACGGCTCCGTGTTGTCTACAAACAGGGCTTGAAAGGATGGGGACATAGTGATACGCTCCTTTTAATGGGTATGTAAAGCCTAGAACTGAATGATGACATTTTGCCGGTGATTCACATGCTGTCATTATATTTTTATTCTGACCGGTCAACTTTTTTATGTCAATGATTTCTTATACAATATTTTCATTTACAGGTGGGTGCTCTATGGTCCGTTACAAAAAATCCGAGGAAAAACGCAAACAGATTCTGTACGCCGCCTTTCAGGCCATCGCCGAACAGGGGTATGACGCCGTAACGCTTCAGACGATTGCGGACAGCGCGAAGGTCAGTAAAGGTGTCGTTCATTATTATTTCGATAACAAAGAGGCGGTGCTTGTGGAGCTGCTGAGCTGGCTGACCGGCAAAATCTATGAAAAAGAATCCGCGGCGGTAAACGGACAGTCCACGGCGGAGGAAAAAATGGCCGCCTATATCGATTCCGTCTTTGTATCGCCCGAGAAGAACCGCGATTTCTACCGTGTGTATCTGGACTTTCTGGCGAGAGCCAGCCGCAGTCCCGCGTACCGGGAAATCAACAGCCGCTTCTATGGCAACTGCGCGCGGATCAGCGCGGAAATTGTGGAGCTCGGCCAGCGCGAGGGCGTATTCGACCCTCGCCTGTCTGTACGGGAGACCGCTCCGGTCATCCGCTCCATCATCGACGGCTGCCTGATCCAGTGGCTGATGACCGGCCAGGACGAGCTTCACTCCGTATACAGGGATTCCTGCCGGCAGGCGGTCATGAAGCTGCTCGCTTTGGATACGGTGAAAAAGTCATAGGCGGCGAACCGAGAAAATGTTGAGTTAATAAAATCTGCAGCGGACGAGTAGCCGCCCTTCAGCAGGGCTGCGGAAACCACACATGCCGCAGATCGATCCAGCCCTGGCTGTTGAACCGGACTCCCCGGACAGAAGGTAGATAGGCGGTTTCTACCGGTTTTTCGTACAAAATATGCAGCTCCCGCTCCTCGATCAGCCGGTCCTCGATTCGGCGGAACGCCTCGGCCCTTGCCGCATGACAGGACTCGCGCACGATCAGATGCAGCCCGGCTTCGATCTCCGCCCGGATCTGCGGCGTGACATGCTCCGCCAGCGTCTGATACAGATCGAACAGCCTCAGCTGCTCGTCCCGGTCGCGCACGAGCGAGAACAGTATAAGGTCGGCTTCCATCCGCACCGGCCCCTTGAACTCTTCCGGCGGCACGGAGACGATCGCCGCCGAAACGCCGCTTCGCTCCAGCCTCGCGGCTACGAGCTCGGCGTCCGCCGCATACTGCGGAATCGTGGCAATCCGCAGGGAGAGCCCGGGCAACGAGGCGGTTGTTCCGGCGGAGGGAGGGCAAGAACCGGAGGGGCCGAAAGCAATGGAAGCGCCCGGGACACCATCTGTATCGGGAGCACCGGGGGCTCCAAACGGACCGGGAGCACCGGGACCTTTGTCCGGTTCGTTCGCCCTATCCAGACAAGACAAAATATCCGCCCTGACGGCGGGATCGCTCAGCGGTCCCGCTTTTTTGGTGTTGCAGGTAATGAACTTGCGGACGGAGGTCTCGGTGTGAATCCGGCTTAATGAAGCCGACTCTTCCGGCCGGGGATTCTGAATGATGTGAAAAGGGAAGCCTGAATCTGCCGCAGACGGCTCCATATCCCAGGGAACATGCAGAATTTCCACCCGGTCCAGCTGCGCTCTCCCTTGAAAATAATACGGAAACGCCTCCAGCACGCACATTCTTTCATTCAGCTCCGCAATTTTGAACGGGCCGGTTCCGACCGGCTTCTGGGCGAAACGCCCTTCCCTTATGCGCTCCGGTTCGCGCGGAACAACGGCTGCCCGGCTCGTGCACAGAAACGAAAGAAACAGTTCGTTCGGAGCCTTGAGCCGGATGCCTACCGTCAGCGGATTTAGTGCCGTTACTTCAACAATATCCCGCAAAATAAAGCTGTACAGTCTGCCCTGGGGCGTTCGGGTCAAGCGGGAGAAGGAGTAGACGACATCGCTCGCGTCAAGAATGGCGCCGTTATGCAGGAGCACTTCCTTACGGAGATAAAAGGTCCAGATCGTCCGAGTCTCGTCAGTCTCCCAGGCATGCGCAATGCCGGGAACAATCTCTTCGCCACCGGCCCCCCTGCGGACAAGCCCGTCATATACATGGCTGGAAACAAAGGATTCGGCCAGCAGGTTCATGTGCAGGGGATCAATTGTATGCAGCGGCTGGCGGATGGGCAGCCGGAGCGTGTCGATGATCCGGTCCCTGCGCATTTCGGCGTGATGGCCGGAATAGGCCAGCAGCCAGCTTTGCAGCGAATTCTGAAGCGCCGAGACTCCCGCATGGGAACGGATGTCCTCCATTGCGGCCGAGACGGCGTCCCTACGCCCCATGGCCTGCATCATCGACTGGACGGCGACATCGTCCCGAGGCGTCAGAAAGCGCAGCAGGGAACGGCGCCCGCGTCCGCGGCTTGGCGTCCACGCCACCCAGCCGTTGCCCGCCATTTTGCCCAGAATATTCAGGACATTCCGATGCGTGCAGCCAAGAACCTCTGCAAGCTCGTCCAGTGTAATGGAGACTTCATCGGCGCTGCCGTAATGGGCGCGCACCCGCATGTATTGGCCGTGCAGCTTCATCCGTGTTCAATCCTTCCGTCGAAAATAGGAAATAAATCATCATTTATTTCTCTTTATCTTCTTATTTTATCATCTAAAATAAGGTGAAGTAAGTAAGAAAATGGAGGGATTTCCCATGAACGAAGAAGTTTCAACGCAATCGTCGCGTTCCCTAGCGCTCCCGGCAGCCGCTTTTGCGCTGGGCGTTATCCATCAGTATCTGTTCCTGGGGAACCGGTACGGTGTGTCGTATCCGCTGTTCACCGTTCTTTTTTACGCTTATATGCTGTGCTTTGCCAAGGATAAAATCCGCAAGCCCCAGGCGGCGGGTTTTGCGGGATTGGCCTTTATCTTGTTGCTTTCCATGACCTTCGGCCTGTTCGCCAATGAATTTTTTTACCATTTGAACACGCTTGTTCTTCCCGTGCTGATCTTCTTGCATTTGGCTTATATGATCGGTGACGGAAGACCGGCTTATGACCAGTTCTCCCTTGTCTTCGGGGCGCTCGACCATCTAATTCCACAGAACCTGCGGCAGTGGCCCCGCATCGTTGACGTCTTCAGGAGAGCCTCCGGGCAAGCGGAGGATGGAGGGAACAGGCAGGTTCTCGGTAAAGTACTGATTGGCCTCTGCATTTCCTTCCCGCTGTTGCTGGTCGTCCTGCTGCTGCTGTCCTCGGCGGACGGAGTGTTTCACAGCGTGCTGTCGGAAATACCGGTATGGCTGAGCAACGTGTCGTTTGTGGAAGGCTTGACCCGTACGCTTTGGGCGCTGCTCCTGGGGATGTTCTTTTTCGGGCTCCTGCGGGGATTTCTGTTCCCGCATCAAGAAGAGGAGGTTCCGGTAGACTTAGCGCGGCCGGAGCAAACGAACAAGACCGAATGGCCGGATTTCCGGGTCGATTCGATCATTGCCGCCACCGTACTAACTTCGATTAACACCGTATATGTGCTGTTTGTCTGTGTGCAATTCTCTTATCTGTTCGGCGCCTGGCAGGGGGTGCTGCCGTCTGGAGACACTTATGCCGAGTATGCGAGGAGAGGATTTTTTGAGCTGATAATGGTGGCGGGCATCAATTTTATCATCCTGCTCGGGCTGCTTCTGCTGGGGACGAAGGGGACAGAGAGGCTGAACAAGGTGATTCGCGGGCTGCTGTATCTGCTGACGGGCTGCTCGGCGGTGATGCTGTACTCGGCTTATTCCCGGCTGGCTCTATACGAAGAGGCTTACGGCTATACGACCATCCGGTTTCTCGTTCACGGCTTTATGATTTTCCTGGGGCTGCTGCTGGCGGTGACGGCGCTGCGCATCGGCCTTCCGCGCTTTCCGCTGGCCAGATGCTATATTATGCTGATTGCCGCGGCTTATCTGGTCATGAATTTTATCGGAATGGACGCCATTATAGCGGGGAAAAATATCGCGCGCTATGAAGCCACCGGCAAGATCGACGCGGCTTATCTCTTGACGCTGTCGAGCGACGCAGTGCCTCGGCTCATCGAGTTCAGCCGGAAGCAGAACGGAATGCTGGACAGCGGATTGCGGACTAAGCGCATGGATCTGGCGAAAAAGAACGTCAAGTGGCCTGCCTTTAATCTGTCGCGCCACCGAGCGCTAACGAAGCTCGACCGGTATTTGGAGAAGTAGGGACGAAAGTATATAACTCCGGAGCGCCCTTTTTTTTACACTAATGTATTATTGATGCGAAAATATGTAGCTGTTAGTATTACCTCACTTACATAAGAATCGGCCGGCGGACTTGATGCAACATGATTTGAAGGCCAACTGACAAAGATTACGATGTAAGAGGAGTGTGGAGATGGAGAAAAAGTACGATTATTCATTGGACGCAATGAAAGGCTTTAGCTGTTTGCTGATGATCATGGCTCATACCGGGCTTGTTTTTTCGGGAAGCAGCCGCTCGTTTCAAATAATCGGAGAGTTGGCCCCCGTATTATTTTTCGCCGTTTCGGGCATCACTTCAATATTCCAGAGCAAAAAAAATGTCCTGCCGCTTCTTGCATTCTACTTCGTCTTTGCGGTCATAGGATTATCCTATAACGCTTTGTGGAGGCCTTATATTTGGTCCGATCCCGTTTCGGATGTGCCGCAAATCGTAGCGATGAGTGTTCTGGGCATCATTTTGCTCGAGAAGTACTTCAGGCCCGGCAGATACGTGTATTTGATATTGGCTGTCTTCCTGTTCACCCTGCACTATGTATTTACGGCAAAAGTACCTTCTTTTCCGGGCAAGCAATTCTTCATTCCGGAGGGGGATTACACTTATTTTACTTTCGTCCCCTGGTTTTCGATATTTTTGCTTGGCGTGTTCGCCTACCGGAGCAGCAAGCGGATTAATCTGATTTCCGGAATTCTCGCTGCATGTTTTCTGGCTGGAGCCTACTTTCTAACCCCTCGGGACACAGAATTTTTGGTTAAGTACAATATGTCGCCCGGCTACTTTTTCCTTTCCCTGGTACTTCTGTTTATGTCGTTTTCCCTATTCAGGTCGATCCGGCAATATTCTTTGATGAACCCGCTGCTATTTTTCGGTAAACATTCTTTTCTATTTTTGTACGTCCATGTATTTATTATCTTTATACTCACTCATTTAAAACTGTATTCAATCAACGTCTATATCATCTGGGCGGCGGTTTTGCTGGCAAGCTATATCGGAATGAACGCCGTTTTATGGATCAACAAATATGTTGAAGCGCTATTTAATTACAAGTTGGTCTGGCTGGGGCTGTTGATGCTGATATTGTCGGTGCCGGCGGTCGTGGATTCATTTGGACTTATTGTTACGGCTGAGGCTGCTTTGGGGATGGCCTTTGCTTGCAACTATAAAAAACTGTCCCAGATACTCACTCCAATCTTTACGTTTGCTCCGAAAAGCAGAAATTTGCAGCCTGGTGTAGGAGCAGAGGTTGCATGGCCGAGCGGCAAAAGGAGCTTTCCGGTAGCCGTGACACAGCCGGAGCATTCGGATACAGCCGGGATTTCCGGGCCGGTTCGATCATTAGAGGATGTGTGAAATGAATTGGATATAAAATAGCTGCCGAGCTTGTCGCGGCAGACTGGACCCTCGGGTTATCCCGGGGGTTTATTATTTATTCGGCTTTATGCCAACCGGCAGTCGTAGCATTCGACATCGTTTTCTGAACACGGTACAATGTTCCAGGGTAGGAATGAAGGAGGGCTGTTATGTCGACGAGAGTAGTCAACAATATTACGGAACTGATCGGCGATACCCCGGTTGTCCGGCTGAACCGCTTGACCGGACCGAATGATGCGGAACTGTACGTCAAGCTTGAGCGGTTCAATCCGAGCGGAAGTGTAAAGGACCGGGCAGCGTACAATCTGATCCTGCAGGCCGAGAAGGACGGGCTCCTGAAACCGGGCGGCACCATTATTGAGCCGACGAGCGGCAATACGGGAATAGGGTTGGCGATGAACGCGGCGGCCAAAGGTTACCGCGCCATTATGGTCATGCCGGACAACATGACGAAGGAGCGGATCAACCTGTTGAAGGCGTACGGAGCGGAAGTGGTGCTCACGCCGGCCTCCGAGCGGATGCCGGGAGCCATCGCCAAAGCGCTGGAGCTTGGGAAACAAACGGAAGGTAGCTTTATTCCGCAGCAATTCGAGAACAAAGCCAATCCCGACATCCACCGCACAACGACGGCGGTAGAGATCCTGGAGCAAATGGAGGGGAAGCTGAATGCATTTGTAGCGACCTCGGGAACCGGCGGCACCATCACCGGCACGGGGGAGACGCTGCGGGCGCATTTGCCCGATCTGCGTATTCTTGTGGTTGAGCCGAAGGGGTCGCCGGTATTGTCCGGCGGAGAACCGGGTCCGCACAAGCTGGTGGGGACAAGCCCTGGGTTCGTTCCCTCCATTTTGAATACGGATGTGTATGACGAGATCGTGCAGGTCTCCGATGAGGATGCCCTGAATACCGTCCGGGCCATGTCGGCCAGGGAAGGAATTCTGATTGGCCCGTCCGGCGGCGCTGCGGTGTGGACCGCCTTGAGAGAGGCTGAAAGATTGGGCAGCGGCCGACGAGTGCTCTGCATTGCCCCGGATTCGGGCGAGCGCTATTTGAGCATGGGGATTTTTTCATAACCAAGGGCTTGATGAGGCGAATGGCATGGCATGGACAATAAAAAGCGGCTGAAGCTGCGCTCACTTTTGAGCCGCTTCAGCCGCTTTTTCGATCCAGCCGTTGTTCGGCTGAAGTCGCCTTTTACTGCTTTAAGACGAAAGAATCCGCAAAAAAATTTCAATCCGTTCGTTCCATTGTGCCGCCCTACAGCTCTTCCACTTCCCGCAGCCAGAGGGAGGCGGAAGCGTCACTTGGCATGCGCCAATCTCCACGCGGGGACAGGCTGACGGTGCCGACCTTCGGGCCGTCCGGCAGGCAGGAGCGTTTAAACTGCTGGGAGAAGAAGCGGCTGTAGAACACGCGCATCCACTGTACCAGCTGCTCCCTTGTGAAGGTATCGCCAAAAGCATGCTCAGCGAGATACAGAATTTTCGCAGGCGGAGCGCCCGTTCTGAGCATATGATACAGGTAGAAATCATGCACATCATAAGGTCCGAGAATATTTTCCGTGAGCTGCGCGATTTCGCCATCCGGCGAAGGCGGCAGCAGCTCCGGACTGATCCCCGTGGCGATAATATCATACAGGAACTTGGCGGCGGTTTCGTCCGCCTCGTGGTCGGCATACCACTGGACGACATATTTGATCAGTGTCTTCGGGATTCCCGAATTGACGCCGTACATGGACATATGGTCGCCGTTGTAGGTACACCAGCCGAGAGCCAGCTCGGACAGGTCGCCGGTGCCGATGACGATGCCGCCGTTCTTGTTGGCGAGATCCATCAGAATCTGCGTCCGTTCCCTGGCTTGGACGTTCTCGTAGGTCAAATCGTGAACATCCTTGTCATGCCCGATATCCGCGAAATGCTGCAAGCAGGCGGCCTTGATATCAACGATCTTCATCGAAGCGCCCAGGGCCTTGATCAGACCGACGGCATTATCATACGTCCGGTTCGTCGTTCCGAAGCCGGGCATCGTGACGGCAAGCACGTCGCTCGCCGGGCGTCCAAGAAGCTGCATCGCTTTTACCGCGACCAGCAGCGCGAGCGTGGAATCGAGTCCGCCGGAAATGCCGATGACCGCCTGTTTGGTGCCGATGTGGCGGATGCGCTTCATCAGGCCGGAGGTCTGGATCGACAGAATTTCCTGGCAGCGCTCGTCCCGCTGCAGCGGATTGCCCGGAACAAAGGGATTGGTGACCACTTGGCGGGCCAGGCCCCGGGGCGAATCGCTCTGGCGGGCGGGATTGCCGAATGCAATCTCGCGGTAATCGGCACCGCCCCGGCCGCCCCGGAAGGTTCCCATTATCATACGGGAATAATGGATTTTCGGAATGTCGATGTCGGCGACGGTGATCCGGCTCTCATGGGTGAACCGGTCGGATTCCGCCAGCGTCTGTCCGTTCTCGGCGATGATGGAATGGCCGCCGAAGACGACGTCCGTCGACGATTCGCCGGTATTGCTGCCGGCGTAGACGTATCCCGCCACACAGGACGCGGATTGGCTGCTGACAAGCTGCCGCCGGTAATCGGCCTTGCCAACGAGCTCGTTGCTGGCGGACGGGTTGAACAGCAGCACCGCTCCCGCCTGGGCCAGCCGGCTACTCGGAGGAACGGGAACCCACAGATCCTCGCAGATTTCCACACCGAAGACAAGGTTGGAATTTCCGTCGCAGACAAACATGAGATCGCTGCCGATCGGAACTGAAGCTCCCCCGATGCGGAACTCCGCCGTCTCCAGCTCTTCGGCTCCGGCAAACCACCGGGGCTCGTAGAACTCGCTGTATCCGGGAATGCAGGTCTTCGGCACAATCCCTAGAATGCTTCCGTTCTGAATAACGGCGGCGCAATTATAGAGCCGCCCTCTGATTTCGATGGGAAGGCCGGCAATCACGACCATGTTCAGGCCCGCGGTCTTGCCGGCGATGGCGAGCAGCGCCTCCAGGGCGGAGTCAAGCAGCCGGCGCTGCATGAACAAATCCGCGCATGTATAGCCGGTGATGCAGAGCTCCGGCAGAACAAGGTATTCCACCTGTTGCTTGTCCGCTTGTTCAATAACTTCCATAATTTTATCGGCATTAAATATACAGTCGGCAACCCGAAGTTCAGGGGAAGCAGCGGCGACTCTTGAGAAACCGAAATTCTGCAATTGTTTCACCTATCCTCTTTATGAATGTAATTTCGCTTTCATTAATTTAGCATAATTCCGGCTGTTTCTAAAATAGTTGTACCTAATGAGACGGGGCCGGTAACAAGGAGGGCCGCCTTTGCACTACCCCGATAACAGGACGGCCGCGATAAACACCAGCTGGAGCAGAGATCGGACAAGCAGTCCTGGAACCGGCCTGCCGCCAATGGTCAGCTTCTTTTTGGCAGCATGCACATTGGCGGGAAACATTGCGATCAGCAGCGCCGCCAAACACCATGATGCAGCCTGCGAAGTGGCGGAAAAGAGAAGGCCGACAGCGCCGGCAATCTCAAGCAAGCCGGTAATGGTAGCGATAAGTCCGGGCCTTGGAAAAGAGGAAGGAACCATGCGGACCAAGTCGGCTCTGCGTTTTCCCCAGTGGGCGGAAGCGGTGAGGAGCAGCATGACGGCTGCAGCCGCCTGCAGCGACGGATGCCAGCCGTCGAAAGGGGTGAGGCCGAGCAGGCCGAGCATACGGAACAGCACGAAAGAAACAATAAGAACAATGAAAGGCGCCATAGGTATTCCACCTGTCGAAAGTGGAAGCGAAGGCTTACATTCAGCGTTCCCCTTGACCAAAGCTCTCGAAAAACTTGGTTGCGAGGGTAGACGCATATTTTCCCTTCATCATAATGGCGGCAATGCGCGTGCGCAATGAGTCGCTATTGATTTCTTTATAAAGCAGGTTGCCGCTGCTTACAAGCCCGAAAGCGGATTTCGGAACAATGCCGATGCCCAGCCCCGCGTTTGCCCACAGCAGCGTGGTCCGGGCGTCGTCGTTCATGCAGAACAGCTGCGGCTCGAAGCCATGCTCCAGGCAGGCGTCGGTAATCAACTGCTCGAACCGCCGGTAGATGATGAGGGGCTTGTCTTTCAGTTCGCCAAGGTCAACCATAGTTTGGCCGGCGCTAAAATCAAGCTCCCGGTTCATCACGGCGATCATCGGTTCGGAATCGGCATATCGGCATTCGAGGTTGGCCGGATTGAACGGCGTGCGCACAATGCCGAGCTCCACGATTCCCTTGCCCAGCAGGTCGATGATCTTGAACGTGTTGCCCTCATGAATTTCAAATTTGACTCCTTCATAGGTCCGGTGGAATTCGCACAGCCGATCCTGCAGCAGGGCAGCGCCCGAGGAGGAGACGGTCCCGATGGACAGCGTCCCCGTAAGTCCCTTGACATAATCGCCGATTTCCCTTGTCGTTGCATCGGCTAAATCAAGAATTTGCTGCGCCCGGTTCCGCAAAATCACCCCCGCGTCCGTAAGCTGGATGCTGCGCGGTCCCCGTTCCACCAGCTTGACGCCAAGTTCTTCTTCCAACTGCTTTAACTGCTGGCTTAGCGGCGGCTGCGCCATTTGCAGCTTCCGCGCCGCCGATGTAATCTGGCCTTCCTCCGCAATCGTCAGAAAATATTTGAGCTGTCTGATGTCCATCATGAATCTCCGCCTTTTGAGATATGTTAATCATATCGAAGCGATACGAATCCAATATTATTAATATGGTAATAGTTATGACATAATCATAACTGGCCTTTTACTATTTGTGAAATATTTAACGTATTTCTTCTCGGATGGATGTGACTAAGCAATGAACAAGATTGCCGTATTTCTGAAGCCTTACCGGAAACAGCTGATTATCGGCCCGATTTTCAAGCTGCTGGAGGCGATCCTCGAACTGCTGCTGCCGACCATCGTCGCGCTCATGGTGAACAAGGGCATCGGACCGCATAACTCCGCTTATGTATATCTGATGGGGGGGCTCATGCTGCTGATGTCCATCCTTGGCTTCGCCTGCTCCATGGTATGCCAGTATTCGGCGGCCCGGGCGTCGCAGGGCTTCGGCACGAGGCTGCGCAATGCGATGTTTCGGCATATTTCTTCGCTGTCCTACGCGGAACTTGACAAGTTCGGCACGCCTTCGCTGATCAACCGGATCACGAATGATGTAAATCAGCTCCAGCTGGCGGTCGCCATGCTGATCCGGCTTGTGATACGCGCGCCGTTTATCGTCATCGGAGCGATCATTATGGCGATGATCCTCGACTTCCGGTTGTCGCTTGTGCTGCTGGCGGCCGCGCCGGTCTTTGCCGCTTTGCTGTACTGGATCATTTCGCGTTCGTCGCCGCTGTACCGCAAGTATCAGCAGAAGCTGGACGGCATCGCCCAAGTGCTGAGCGAGAATCTGTCCGGCATCCGGGTCATCCGCGCTTTCGCGAAGCGGCGCAAGGAAAGGGAACGCTTCGGCGCCGCTGCGGACGACGTGACGGCGACGGCTCTTCGCGTCGGCCGGATCTCTGCTCTGCTTAGCCCTTTGACCTCTTTGGTGGTCAATGCGGCCATCCTCGCGATTCTTTGGGCGGGAGGCATTCATATTAATGCTGGACGCCTCTCGCAGGGGGAAATTATCGCTTTTATCAACTATGTCACACAGATTTTGCTGGCGCTGATCGTCGTCTCGAATTTGGTAATTATATTCACCAAAGCCAATTCGTCGCTGGCTAGAGTAAACGAAGTACTGGCGGCGTTCAGTTCAGTGACGGAGCCGGAGCATCCGGCAGTTCCGCCGATTGCCGAAACAAGGGATGCGGTTGCATCCCCAGCCGTTCAAGCGGGCCGGAACGCTTCTTCAGCGTCTGCTGCCCGGATTCCCGCCATTGAGTTCAACCATGTGTCTTTCGGTTACAGCAGTGCCGGAGAGCTTGCGCTGGACGATATTTCCGTGAAAATCGAGCGGGGGGAGACCGTAGGTCTGATTGGCGGCACGGGCTCGGGCAAATCGACGTTCGTCAATCTGATTCCCCGCTTCTATGACGCCTTCTCGGGCGAGGTGCGGGTGGACGGTGTGGACGTCAAAGACTATCCGCTTCTTCGGCTCAGGAAGTCCATAGGCATCGTCCCGCAAACAGCGGTGCTCTTTACGGGCACCATCGAGGGCAACATCCGCTGGGGGAAACCGGATGCGACTCAAGACGAAATCCGTGCGGCTGCCGCTGTCGCGCAGGCGGAGGAGTTCATCTCCAAGCTGCCCGAAGGCTTGGATACGGCGGTTTCGCGCGGTGGGCTAAACCTGTCCGGCGGGCAGAAGCAGCGGCTGACCATCGCGCGGGCGGTGATCGGACGTCCGGACATTCTCATTCTGGACGATTCCTCCAGCGCGCTCGACTTCGCCACGGACGCGGCGCTGCGCCGCGCGCTGAATGAGACCCGCGCCGGGTTGACGACGCTTGTCGTATCCCAGCGGGTCGGCACCGTACGGCAGGCCGACAGAATTATCGTGTTCGAAGAAGGACGTATTGCCGGCGTCGGCCGGCATGAGGATTTACTTCACAGCTGCGAGGTATACCGTGAAATCTGCAACTCCCAGCTGTCAAGCGAGGAGGCGGTTCGATGAACGGCAAGAAGGTTTGGAAAAGACTGATCGTCTATACCGCGCAGCATAGAAGCTCCGCCGTTCTGGCGGCGCTCTGCGCCATACTCAGCGTGGCGGCCAGCTTGATCGGTCCGCTGCTGATCGCCCGGGCGGTCGATTATATGATGGGACCGGACAAGGTGAATTTCGATGCGCTGCTGAGGCTAATCTTGGAGTTGGCGGTTGTATACCTTGCCGGAAGCCTGTGCGGCTGGCTGCTGACCTATCTCACGAACCGGATCGCCTACCGCACGGTGAACGGCATGCGTACCGAGCTGTTCGACAAGCTGAATGTCCTGCCGCTGAAGTTCCATGACAATCATCCGCAGGGCGACCTGATCAGCCGGTTCGTCAACGATATGGACGCCGTATCGGACGGTCTGCTGCAGGGATTCCAGACGCTGCTTACCGGCGTTGTGACCATCGTCGGCACCATCGGACTCATGCTGTACATCAGTCCGCTTATGACCGTGGTCGTGCTTCTGTCCGCGCCCGCTTCTTACTATATGGCACGGTTCATTACAACGCGCTCGCAGCAGCTCTTTCGCGACCAAGCCAAAATCCTCGGCGGCCTCAACGGCTATGTGGAAGAAATGGTCGGCGGGCAAAAAGTCGTTCAGGCTTTCCATTACGAGGACAACACCTTTGAACGGTTCTCAGGGCTGAATGGGGAACTGTACCAAGCTGGAGTCAAATCACAATTCTACGGCTCCCTGTCCGGGCCGACGACCCGGCTGGTCAACAACATTACGTTTTCCATTATCGCGATTATCGGCAGCATCGTCATTATCGCGGGCCGGTTGACCGTAGGGGATTTGTCCGGCTTTCTAATCTACTCCAATTTGTTCGCCAAGCCTTTTAATGAAATCACCGGCGTCATTACGCAGCTTCAGTCGGCGACCGCCTCGGCGCAGCGTATCTTTGCGATTCTCGACCTTGAGCCCGAATTGTCCGACGCTTCGGATGCGGTGGACCGGAAGCCGGGGCAGGGGACGATTGTATTCGACAAGGTTAAGTTTGCCTATGATTCAGCCCGGCCCTTGATTACGGACTTCAGTCTGGAAGTCAAACCGGGGACCCGGGTTGCTATTGTCGGACAGACAGGAGCCGGCAAGACGACGCTGGTTAATCTGCTGATGCGTTTTTACGATGTCGATAAAGGGGCAATCCGGATTGACAGAGTGGATATCAAGGAGATGACGCGCGACAGCCTGCGCCGCAATTTCGGCATGGTGCTTCAGGATACATGGCTGTTCGGGGGAACCATCCGGGACAATATCGCCTACGGCAAGCCGGAAGCGACGGATGAAGAAGTCATCGCTGCCGCCAAGGCCGTGAGCGCGGACAGCTTCATCAAACGTCTGCCGGAGGGCTACCATACCGTGATCAGCGGCTCCGGCGACAATCTGTCCCAGGGACAGAAGCAGCTGCTTACGATCGCGCGCGTGATGCTGGCCGACCCGCCGATGCTCATTCTGGACGAGGCGACCAGCAGCATTGACACCCGTACCGAAATCCGCATCCAGCGAGCGTTCCTGAAAATGATGGAAGGACGCACCAGCTTCGTCATCGCCCACCGGCTGTCCACGATCCGCGAATCGGACCTCATTCTGTTCATGAAGGACGGCGACATTGTGGAAAGTGGGACGCACGACCAGCTGCTGCGTCAGGAGGGCTACTACGCCCGGCTGTACAACAGCCAGTTTGCGGCAGTTTAAGCGAAGGTTCAGCCCATTTTCATGCACCTTTAAGCATCCGGGAGTATATTATAAACATGACCCCCAAAGATGACACTTGGCCCCGCCGGATGGCGGGGTTCCTTTTTGACCATATACTGTCTTTGCTCGATCAGATTAAGGGGGGAACTCTTATGCGTCTAGCGATAAAAACAATCGGAGTCCTGTTCAGTCTAACTGCCATAGCTTTGGCTATACAGGTGTGGATAAATGAAGGAGATCTCGGCTCTGAAACGGAGGCAAGAATGTCCTGGATGCTGCTTGCCCTCTGCGGTTCGGTATTTTTTAACGGGCTGGCTTCATACTTGAAGAATAAGAATAGGCAAGGGGTATACTCGGTTGTAATTGCTTTGATTCTTTTAGCAGTCGTATTAAAAACCTATCTTTTTCAATGAAACCATTTTAATTCTGCTGAGAATTTATAGATTCTGATAAAAAAACCGCCCTCCGGCTTGACGCGCAAGCCATGAGGGCGGCTGTTTCATACCACACTTACATAAAATCAACGAACTCGCCCACCGGCTTGCGATAGCCGCGCGGTCTAATCTTGCGTTGGTTGTCCTTACCGATGGTAATCAGCATCACGGGAACAAGATGGTCCGGCAGCCCGAGAACGTTCTTGACGGCCTCCGGATCGAATCCGATCATCGGGCACGTATCCCAGCCCTTATCTTTGGCGATCAGCATGAACTGCATGGCGGACAGCGAAGCGTTGCGGATCGCCTCGTCGCGCTGGAAAGCCTCATTGCCTATGTATGCTTGATTGATCGCGCCGATCACTCCGTCATATTCCTCCTGAGACATCGCTCCCAGCATTTTGAGACCGCCATAAATTTCCGGCGCCTGCTCGTAGGCATGCATATCGCCCAGGACGGCAATGACTGCGGAGGCGGTATGAATTTTGTATTGTCCGTAGGCGCTCTCGCGGATTTGTTCCTTAAGCGCCGGGTCTGCGATTACTTTATAACGGGCGTGCTGTAGATTGAAAGCCGAAGGCGCGAGTCTCGCGAGGGTGAAGATTTCTTCCAGTTCGCTCTGCGGAATCTTGATGCCCTCTACAAAATTCATAGCTGACCTGCGGGCTTGGACCACATCTGCAAAAGAATTCGTCGAAACGGGTGTGCTCATAAGATAATGCCTCCATTCAATAATCAAAAATAAATTAGTTTAATAAACTAATGTACTTACTAATAGTTACTTGATAAACATATCACAGCTTAAAAAGTTCGTCAATGATGTCATGCACAACTCCCCATTTCACTATCCCCTCCGGTAGCCGCAAGCGCTCCGCTTCTAATTAGAGTCTCCCGATTTTGGGATTGCCAATATTTCCAAATCGTAATAGAGTTTATTATGAGAACGTTAACAACCGGAAAGGAGCTGTACAGTGAAGAACAAGATCATGATCCCCGCGGCGTTATGCTTTCTGGCCTTTTCGATTTTTGGTCGCAAAGCTACTGCCTAACTACAGTGGGCGGCGCCCCTTTGGAGGTACTGAAAACATACATCGAGAATCAGGGGAAGGAGGCGGAAACCAGATGATCCGATGTGTCAAAACAGCGTTTCACACCTCCAAAACGGATCTGGAACGACTGTTTGCCTGTAACCGGAATTCAGCGGAAGTCTGGAATGAGTGCCTGTCGCTGGCCAAAGACTATGCCCTACAGCACGACGGGAAATGGATAGGGAGAACGGAACTTCAAGCAGCATTGAAAAATCAATTTCCTCTGCATTCCCAGTCTTTACAGGCGGTCTGCCATAAATATCTCTTTGCCAGAGATGGCGCAAAACAAGCCAGAAAGCAAGGTCTACACACCAAATACCCTTACAAAAAGAAGAAACACTTCAACACCAAATGGGTGGATCAAGCATTCAAAATCAAGGGCAACACGATATACTTAAATCTGGGTATCCAAAACGGCAAGCGCCAGCAGCCCATCAAGATCACCGTCCCGGGTTTGCCGGATGCGGAAATTAAGGAAATCGAAGTGGTATATGACCGAAAACTGATGATTTCCATGAGTTACGATGACGGACAAGCGGCAGCGGAGAATCAAGGCAACCAGACCGCAGGCGTTGACTTAGGAGAAATCCACTCCATCACGGCGACGACCACGGAAAATAAGTCGATCATCATCACGGGAAGAAAAGTAAGAAGCATTCACAGGCTGAGAAACAAAAAGCTAGCCGAGATTCAGAAGCTCATGAGCAAATGCCAAAAAGGCAGCCGGCAATGGAAAAAATACAACCGGGCTAAAAAATACATACTCAGCAAAAGCGAGCGCCAACTGAATGACGCTATCCACAAAACAACAAGACAATTCGTAGAATGGTGCAGAGAAAATGAGGTCAAAGAGGCGATTGTCGGCCAAGTGGAGGGCGTGCAGCGGAACACGAAAAAGAAGAAAAGAAAAACAGTGACCCAAAAGCTGTCCAACTGGAGCTTTGGCAAATTGCAGAAGCAGCTCGCATACAAACTTGAAGCACAGGGAGCGAGTGTGAAAACGATAGATGAGAGCTATACGAGCCAACAATGTCCTTGTTGCGGCCTGAGAAAAAAGACGTCCAGCCGAAATTACAACTGTTCCTGCGGCTATACCGAACACCGGGATATGCACGGGAGCAAAGGGATATTATCCAAATATCTACATGGAGATATCCGTTACCTGGGCGAAACGAAAGAAATCAAGTATCTACGGATCGCGTAAATGCGTTCTGAACCCTGCCGTTAGATTTCCGCATTCAGCGAAAGCAGATAGCCAACCTATGTGCTTATCGAAAGTAACGGTAAGTGCTGGTAAGAAACTCCTGCTTATAACGAACTGTAAGCAGGGGAGGTTCATCGAGGGACATGAATATATCTCCCTATGTGAATGGTGTTTATAAAGACTATTCCGGCGCTCTTGTTTACCGGGACGGGTATTTGAAATAAAGGAGGATTTCCCAAGATGCTTTTTAAAGAAAATGATGTGATTCTGTTCCAGGGAGACAGCATTACCGACGTTGGCCGCAATCGCTTCGACGCTTATTCGCTGGGAAACGGGTATCCCTTGATGGTAGCCGGACGGCTTGGCCTGCTGTATCCGGAGAAAAAGCTTACCTTCTACAACCGGGGCATCGGCGGCGACCGGGCTGTCGATCTTGTGCGGCGCTGGGACAGAGACTGTCTTGCCCTGAAGCCGACCTGGGTATCCATCTACGTCGGCATCAACGAGAGCTGGTGCCGGTACGACAGCGGCGACGAGACGACGGCGGAAGCGTTTGAAACGCAGTACCGGAATCTACTGGACCGCACGAAGCAGACCTTGGATGCGAAGCTGATTCTGGTCGAGCCGTTTGTCCTGCCGGTTCAGGGGCTGAACCGCGACTGGCGGGAAGATCTGGACCCGAAAATCGCGGTTGTGCGGAAGCTGGCCCGCGAATATGGAGCGCCACTGGTCCCGCTCGATGGCCTGTTCGCCGCCGCTTCGGTGAAGGCCGATCCGGCTTACTGGGCCGAAGACGGCGTTCACCCTACCCCCGCGGGTCACGCGCTGATTACCGAAGCGTGGCTTAAAGCGGTCGGAGTGAACTGAGTATTTGCATTTAGCAGTGTTTTGAAATGTGCATCGGCGGTTCTCCGCGAAAAGGATGTCTCTGGCGTTTTGTCCAGGGCATCCTTTTGTTTTTTCGCGGTCGGGGCAACGGAAGGGTTCCTGATTTCTCCAGTTCCGGTTTTGCTGTTATAATATAGAGAACGCGTGTTTTGAACATACATAGCAATGCTCCGGCGCTGAAGGCGGTTTTGCAGGAAATTGACCGGAGCGGCGCCGATCTGATTGTCAACCTGACGGTATCTGCTTGAAGAAGTAACCGAAACCGGCATTTTTTACAAAAAAAACGGAAACGCTGCAGGCGGAGCTGCACACTATACAGGAGCGCGGAATTTTCTGCGGACACAGCCATGTGTTCATACCGTAACGCTGCCGGACGGCAAGTTTCTGGTCAATCCGGGAAGCGTCGGTCTGCCCGCCTACGTGGATGATCTTCCTTTTCCCCATGTCATGGAATCGGGCACGCCATATGCAAGCTTTTGCATGGTCTGCAAGAAGGAAGGAACGGGCTGGAGCGTAGAGCATAAGCTGATCCCATACGATTGGAATACAGCGGCGGCTATAGCGGAGCAGGGCGGAAGGCCTGATTATGCGGTTGCCATTCGAAGCGGCAGAGTGCGGTAATTTTGCGGCTGCGGTCAATAGTATTTTTGCCGACATCAATGAGAGAGGAATGGACATCCATGATAAGCGATACAGAGCAAGATTTGGAAGGATTAAAAGCGGCGGGTAAGGTCGTCGGGTTCACCATCGCGGAGATGAAAAAAAGCGTAAAGCCCGGCATGACAACTTTGGAACTCGATAAAATAGGGGCGGAAATTCTGAAGCGCTTCGGCGCAAAGTCGGCTCCCAGAGAAGTGTATGACTTTCCGGGAGACACCTGCATCAGCATTAACGAGGAAGTGGCGCACGGCATTCCGGGTCCGAAAGTGATTCGTGCCGGCGACCTTATCAACATCGATGTGTCCGCCGAGCTGAACGGTTATTACAGCGATGCCGCCGTGTCTTTTCAGCTGCCTCCGTACAACCAGAAGCTGTTGCGCCTGTGCGCGAGCGCGCAGGAAACGATGATGAGCGTGATCTCCCATCTGCGGGCGGGGATGAGGGTCAACGAAATCGGCAGAGTGATGGAGATGGAGGCCCACAGACGCGGCTACAAGGTCGTGCGGAATCTGTGCAGCCACGGCATCGGCAAAACGTTGCACGATAAGCCCCATGAAATCCTGCCGTATTTCAACCCCCGGGAGACAACGGTGCTGAAACCGAACCAGGTTATTACGATTGAGCCGTTTCTGTCGACCGGCGCGGAATACGTGGAACAGCAGGCGGACGGCTGGACGCTGACGGTCCCGGATAACAGCCGGGTCGCGCAGTTCGAGCATACGATTATCGTAACGAAGGGGCGGCCCGTCATCTTAACGGGCGCCTGAAATCCGCTGACATAGGCTGACATAGCCCGATGTTGAACTGGGCCGCCGCCCGCCGTTCTTATTCCAGATAGGCGACGACCTCATTCAGCTGTTCCAAATCCTGCGGCGATATTTTTAAGGTCGAACCGGGCTCTCCTGTACCTCCGTAGATGTAGGGATAACGGAAGAGCCTCCGGTCCAGGATGCAAGGCAGCGGAAGCGCGAGCGATACGCTGCCTACTTCTGATCCGGTGAGCTGCAGGACCTGCTTGGGGCTTGCCATTTTTAAAGAGTCGTGTCCGAGCAGCGCCGCCGGTTCGTCCAGGTTGACGCGTCCGCGGTCGCCGGATACGATCAGGGCGCAGAATTCATTTTCGGCTCGCAGCACCAAAGCCGGCGCGGTCTGGCCAATTTCGATTCCGAAATAAGCCGCGCCTTCCTGAGCCGTTTTAAGGGGCCCTTCATGCTTAATAATTTCATACTCGATGCCTTTTTCCTGTAACAGATGTTCCAATTGCTCCATTTGACCCATGAGTGCCTCCCGTAACTTTTTTCTATAGTGCAACTTTTTTCCATATTATAACATAATCAAAGCCGAGGACGGGTATATCCTGTGAAGGAGGCAGTATGAGCGGACAAGCATACGCTGCGCTGGCGGAGCTGGAGCGGTGGATAAACGGCGGTGGAGCGGACAGAAAACGGCTGGAGGATAATCTGGCGGCGGACAGCCGTCTTCCTGGGTCGCGGGCCAATCTTGAACTGGCGGAGAAGTTCGCGCGGCATTTTGCCGGCCGGGAGCTGGCGGGCGGGCTCTGGGAGCTGCTGGCTGAGTGGGGAGAGATTTCGGATGAAACGGCGGGGACGGGCAATCCCCGCGAATTTTTGCCCTTTTGCGCGGTTTGGGCGATGGGCGAACACTACGGCTACGCTGCTGCTGAGCGAAGAGAGCGTATAGCGGACGCATTCAAGCGGGCGATGAACGATTCCCGCTGGCGGATGCGCGAGGCGGCGGCGATGGGGCTGCAAAGCGTCGGCGAGCATGATTTCGGACTGCTTCGCATTCTGCTGGAACAGTGGCGGAGGGGAGCGAATGAGCTGGAACAGCGCGCTTTTGTCGCGGCTCTGGCCCATCCCCCGCTGCTGAAAGCGAAGGACAACGCGCGGTACGCGCTCGTTCTGGCGGGCGAAATCATGGAAGAGCTCGCGGTCCTGCCTGAACGGGAACCGGAGCCGTTCCGCGTGCTGTCCAAGGGCCTCGAATACGCCTTAAGCGTCTTCGCAGCCGCCGAGCCGGAGGAAGGCTTTGCCCTGCTTGAGCGCTTCGCCGGCATGTCCGACCTTCGGATTATCCGTATCGTAAAGGCCAATCTCGGCAAATCCAGGCTGACCTGCAAATACGGCTCGCAGGTCGAGGCCGTCCTTGCGGCGGTTGACAATAACAGCAAAGGTAACTATGATAGTTCCAACTAAAACGGCCTCATCATACTGGACGGCAAAGGAGCGACATCATATGAACATCAGCACCCGATTTGCGGTTGCCATCCATATCCTGGCCCTGCTTGAGACCAACAAAGAGGGCAAGAACACTTCCGAATGGATCGCCGGAAGCGTGGGCACGAATCCGGTAGTAATCCGCCGGATCACAAGCATGCTCGGCAAAGCGGGTCTCATCGAGGTCCGGCCGGGGATAGCCGGCGCCAAGCTGGCCCGCGCAGCCGGGGAGATTACGCTGCTGGACATTTATCTCGCGGTCGACGCCGTCGGAAAAGACTCCCTGTTCGCGGTTCACGAACATCCGAATCCGTCCTGCCCCGTCGGTCAGAACATCGCGGGGGCCATGATTCCTGTCTTTTCGCTCGCCCAGCAGGCGATGGAGGACGTTCTGAGCAAAGTGACGCTGGCGCAAATTGCCTCACAAATCCCGGTCTGACGGCACGCGTTCCCGAAGAACGCAGCGCTGCTGCCCGGCGGTTACAGTTTCGGAAGCACGCCGCTGCCCGTACCGATAGAGGGGTTTTTAGCCGCAATGGTGAGACTAACCCCATTACAAATAAATGATTTGGCCCCGCCGCTTGGCGGGGTCTTTTTTGTGCGATAACAGCTATGCACTCTCGCAAGGCGCCTGCCAAACGGGGGTATTTTCCATCCAAAGGTGAATCCTGTTATCCCCTCTATACAAACTTTATGGAACCTGCTATACTTAGCATAGTTTAAATGTAACAAATATAGTTACAGGTTTTGAGAAGACATATCACTACTCAACATTAAGGGAGGCAATCATGATGAAAATTGCAGTTATTGGAGCAAGCGGAAAAGCGGGAAGCCGGATTGTAAAAGAGGCGCTGGACAGAGGGCATAATGTTACGGCCATTGTGCGCGACGCGTCGAAAGCGGCAGGCAGCGGGGCGGTCGTGGTTGAAAAGGATATTTTTGATCTGACATCCGGCGATTTGAGCGGATTTGATGCCGTTGTGAACGCCTTTGGCGCGCCGATGGGCCAGGAGCATCTGCATGTGGATGCCGGCAATGTGCTAATTGAGGCGCTGAAGGATGCGCCGGATACCCGGCTGATCGTCGTGGGCGGCGCCGGCAGCCTCTTTGCGGACGAAGCGCAGACGGTACGCGTTGTGGATACGCCGGGATTTCCGGATTTCGTTAAGCCGACAGCGCTAAACCAGGCTAAGAATCTTGAAATTTTGAAAGGAACGGAATCTCTTCGCTGGACTTTTATCAGCCCGTCGGCGAATTATGCTCTGGGACAGCGGACCGGTTCTTACGAGAAAGGAAAAGACCGGCTGCTTGTCAACTCCAAAGGCGAGAGCTATGTAAGTTATGAAGACTATGCGGTTGCCGTGCTGGACGAGATTGAGCATCCTGCACATATCCGCGAGCGGTTCACGGTGGTTTCCGAATCCTGAAAAATGGTTAGCCGCGCTCGGAGGCCACGTTCCGGGTAAAAAGGCAGGCAGGCCGCAAAGAGCGGCTTGCCTGCCTTTTGGGTTGCTTTCGGTGCGCCGGCTGCATTCCTATGGGTACCCGGAGAAAACATCAGGTCAAGTGGGTATCAAAAGCTGCGGGCGCTTGACCGAAGGCCAGCCGTGGACCGTTTACCGCGCTCCTTCAGCCAATTCGGCAATACGCGTGCCCGCATCCCCGCGGTATAGTCCGCCGTGGTAGCAGATGACCGTCTCGATTGCATAGCCGGCCAACCTGCGCAGGCTTGACAGCGCGGTGGCCATATCGGGCGTTACCCGGGGATCGGGACCATGCAGCTCGCCGTCCTTCACCGTCAGGCTGTCGGCGGCGATCAGCGTACGGCTGGCAGGATGGTACAGACTGATATGCCCCGGGCTGTGACCGGGAGTCTCGATGATGATTACGCCGCCTGCGACCGGCAGCTCCTGTCCGTCTTCGGTCAAGGCGTCCACTTTTGCCTTAGGGGGATGGGCAAGACGGTGCAGAAAGGCCCGCCGCCATTCCTCCGGCACATGAGGCGGCAGCATGGCCTCGGCGGCGGCGATCGCTTCCGGCGTGTGTTTAAGCAGCATCCGTTCCCCTTCGATATAAGGCTGCTCGATTGGATGAGCGAGGACTTTTATCGTTCCGTTCGCCTCGCCGAGTATTGAAGGAAGCCCGCCAATATGGTCAATATCCTGGTGAGTGATAACGACGGTGTCCAATTTGCTCCATGCAACCCCCGCCAGGGCGAACGCTTCCTTGAATTTATCCAGCAGTCCCGGGTGGCCCGAGTCGACCAGCACCGCATGATCTTCATCCCACAGCAGGACAGGATATAGGGTATCTGTTCCTCCCATCACTTCGGCTGTAATCTCCAGCATTTCAATTCCTTTGGCGATTTGCATTCTACTCCTCCTAGACGGATAATTATTGCAGAGACTATCTTAGTCCAAGAAGAGATGTTATTCAATAGATAAATAATATATTATATCATAGATAAATATTTTTGTCAAGCTGTGATATAGTGTGTGTACAGCTGAATTTCGATGTAATTCACTGCATATTGCGGTTTATTTTGAATAAATGGACTTTATCCGCTTTTTTCTGCTTCTGTATGAAGATTTACGATTGCGATATAATGGTGTGAAAATATTGGGGGGCTGGTTTTTTGGAGACGTTTACTGCAGTGCTTGTTCTTCTCGGTCTTATCGGCATATCCAAAATCGTCAACCGGTTCATTCCCTTCGTTCCCGTTCCGCTTATCCAGATTGGCTTCGGGGTCATTGTGGCCGCCCTTCCTTGGGGGATTCACTTGACGCTGGAACCGGAGCTGTTCTTTGTCTTGTTCATCGCTCCGCTTTTGTTCAATGATGGAAGACGAACTCCGCGAGCCGAGCTTTGGAATCTGCGGGCTCCGATTCTGCTATTGGCGCTTGGACTGGTATTTGCGACCGTGCTGGTGGCGGGGTATGCCATCCACTGGATGATTCCGTCGATACCGGTCGCGGCGGCGTTCGCGCTCGCAGCGATATTGTCTCCGACGGACGCGGTCGCTGTAAGCGCCCTGGCTGGCCGGGTCCATCTGCCGAAGAACATCCACCGTGTTCTGGAAGGCGAGTCGCTGATGAATGACGCTTCGGGCCTCGTTGCATTTAAGTTCGCGGTTGCGGCGGCAGTCACCGGCGTGTTCTCTCTGTCGCAAGCGATCGGCAGCTTTATTTTTATCGCTGCCGGCGGACTGCTGGCCGGGGCGGCGCTGTCCTTCCTGCTGATTCGCCTAAGCGTCTTTATCCGGCGGATGGGGATGGAGGATGTCACGGTACATGTTCTGCTGCAGGTTCTGACCCCTTTCCTGATCTACCTGGTCAGCGAAGAGCTGGGGCTGTCGGGTATTCTGGCCGTAGTGGCCGGCGGCATCGTTCAGGCCATTGAAAAAGACCGGACCGATTCCCCCCAGTACAAGCTTCAACTCGTATCGGCAAGCATATGGTCGGTGCTGCTGTTTATTCTGAACGGCATGGTATTCCTTATCCTCGGTGTTTCGATTCCCGATGTGGTGTCGGTTATATACCGGGATACGGCGGTCGATAACCTGACGGTGGTCCTATACGTGCTGGCTATCACGGCTCTGCTGATTGTACTTCGTTTCGTCTGGGTGTACTTGATCTGTATGAGGAGCGCGCGGTTTAAGAACGGTGGCAAGCCTTCGATGAAGTCGCGGGTGATTACCTCTATTTCGGGCGTGCGCGGGGCGGTTACCCTGGCCGGCGCTTTCTCCATTCCGCTTGTGCTGGATGACGGCTCGCCGTTTCCGGAGCGTGATCTGATTATTTTTCTGGCCGCGGGCGTTATTCTGACTTCCCTGCTGATTGCAAGCATCCTGCTTCCGCTTATTGCGCGCAAAGAGGAAGACAGCCGGGAAGAATCGGAGCAGGCGGCCAAATCCCAAATTATGAAGACTTGCATGGCGATACTCCGGAGCGGGGCGGCTGAGGACAACCGTGCCGATGCTGTTCCGGCTGCTCCAAGACTCCCGGATACGCTGCCTGCGCTGCCGGAAATACAGCAAACCCGGCGTATAAACAATCCGGAGGAGGAATACGGCAAGCGGTGCGCGCTCAAAGCGAGGTTGACCGGTCTGCAGGCCGAGCGGAGGGAACTGAGCGGGCTTATCGCGGACGGGTCCATTTCTTCCGAGGCGGGACAAGCGATAATGGAGCTTTTGGATCATAAGGAAGCATTGCTTACCAGAGGACTGGATTCACAGCTCAGACTGTCGCTTGACAAGCTGGGCCGGCTGTTCTCCGGAATATTCTCGAAGCTTCCGAAAGGGGCCGACGGCTCCGTTGCTCTCCCGGTCGGAAGCATCCGGGAAGCGCGTATAGGGATGTGCCGCGCAGCGATGGACGCCATTCAGGAAGAGACGAACGATGACAATCGGGACGGTTATGGAAGCGTGGCCGCCCGCTACGGCATGATGGTTGACCGTCTGCAGCAGAGCGAGACCGGTAGTGCGGCGGAGCTGCAGGAAGGCCGGCAGCTGGAGTGGAAGCTTGAAGCGATTCAGGAGCAGCGCGACGCGGTGCAGCGTATGTTTGAGGACGGGACTCTCGGCCGCAAAGCCACCGCCCAATTGCGCTGGTTTGTGGATGAGCTGGAAATGTCCATTTGGGAGGATTAGAGATGAACCGCGAAGAGCTGACTTTCGTCGAGATCGGAGAAGAGCATCTGGCCGAAGCGACGGATATTTATAATTATTATGTGTTGAACACGACCGTGTCGTTTCACACCGAGGGGCTGACGGTGCAGGATATGAAACGGAACATGCTGACCCGCGATCCCCGTTTTAAATCCTATGCCGTCATGTTGGGCGGGGAAATGCAGGGCTATGTTTTAATTACAAGGCACAAGAACAAGCAGGCTTATGATGTGACCGGTGAAATCAGCGTGTACCTGAAGCCGGAATGTACGGGGAAAAAATTGGGAAGGCCCACAGTGGCCTTTATCGAGCGGGTGGCCGCCGGACACGGTTTTCATACCCTGGTGGCCACTGTATGTTCGGAGAATGCCCCCAGCCGTTCCTTTTTCGAGAGCAGCGGTTACGAGCAGAGCGCCTACTATAGGGAAATCGGCCGCAAATTCGGCCGGTGGCTCGATATCGTCGTTTATCAAAAAAGGCTCGGAGCATAACAGCTTGAAATTTACGAAAGCGCTTATCCTGCGCAGCAGTCTTCAGTGCAAATCGCCCGGCCCGCTTAATGTAACTGCCATTTGATCGAAAAAAGTTAATATTGTACAGGATGGGAGTGCGTCATTGGTGCAAGACTTTTGCTGCCCTGCCTCTCCGGCATTATTATATTTTACTCCATGGAAGAGAGAAGTGATTTAAGATGAAATCAATCGCTTGGGTAACGGACAGCACCAGCACGCTCAATCCTGATTTTGCAAAAGATAACCATGTGTATATTATTCCTCTGCGGCTCATTGCGGGCAATGAGTGCTTTAAAGAAAATGTGGAGATAACGGCGGAGCAGTTCTATGAAATGATGCGGCAGCACGAACGGGTCGGCAGCTCTCAGCCGCCAATCGGCGAATTTATCGAGCTGTACGAATCTCTGAAGGAAAAATATGATCACATTATCGCGATCCACTGTTCCTCCGAGCTGAGCGGCACCTTCAATACGTCCATGCAGGCGGCTGAAATTGCCGGCGCTCCGGTTACGGGCATCGATTCCAAGGCCGGCGCCTATCCTCTGCGCGAAATGATTATGAGCGGCGTTCACTGGCAGCAGATGGGCTGTACGGTGAAGGAAATCAAGGAAAGAATCGAACAGATGATTCACAATATGTCCTTTTACATGCTGCCGGCCAGCTTGACCCAACTCCACCGCAGCGGGCGGGTATCGGGCTCCCAGCTTGTGCTCAGCCAACTGCTGCGCATTCATCTGCTTCTTCGTTTCGACGGAGGCAAAGTATACGTGGAGGAGAAGATCCGTACGTTCAAGAAGACGAAGCAGAAGCTTCTGGACATTCTGAAAAAGGATGTGGAGCTCATCAAGGACGTCTGCATCATGCATGCCAACAATGTGGAAGAGGCGCGTAAACTGGATGAGGAAATCAAAGATATGGCGCCTGCGCTGCGGACCGAAATCATGCCTTTTATTCCGGTAGCCGGACTCCATGCGGGCGAAGGCACGCTCGCCTTGGCCTGGATCCGGAATCATCCCGCCGCTCTAACTTAATCGCCAATAAGGCCGCTCCGACCCGGATCAGAATCCAGGGAAGGGCGGCCTTATTATTGCTTCAGGGCTGACGCCGTCGGCATGAACTTTTTCTTCAAGCACATGGCTTCTCGTTCAGGCAGACAGACTCGTGAAGAAGAGGTTTTTATCTTTTGCCGCGGCGGAACATCTGTCCCAGCACCTCGCTGAGCACAAGTCCCGTGGCGATGGCTCCGGAGAGCAGGAAAGCCTGAACGGCCGCCTGCAGCGCGGTCGTATAATCGTCTTCGATGAACCGGCGCATGGCATCGTAGGCGAGGCCGCCCGGTACGAGCGGAATAATGCCGCCTACGCTGAAGATGATAACCGGCATTTTGAATGATCTGGCAAAAATTTGGCTGACCGCCCCGACGATGACCGTGGCAAAAAAGGTGGCCACCACGGATTTCCATTCGGGATCAAGCAGCAGAAATACCATCCAGCCAAGCATTCCGGAAAGTCCGCATTGAAACAGCGTTCGTCTTGGCGTGTTAAAGAGGATGCAGAACGTGGCGGAGGCGATAAAACTTGTGATAAGCTGCACAATCATGAGATTACTCCTCTGTGTAGAACTATGAAACGAAGGACAGCACAAGTCCGATGCCGGTTCCGATGGCAAAGGCGGTCAGGAACGCTTCCGCTCCCTTGGACAGTCCCGATATAAGATGGCCGGCCATCAGGTCTCTGACGGCATTGGTGATTAGCAGTCCCGGTACGAGCGGCATGACGGAGCCGATGATGATCTTGTCCGTTTCAACGCCGATGCCGGCTTGGACAAACAGGAAGGACAGCAGTCCGATCAGAGAAGACGCCGTAAGCTCGGCAAAAAATTTAATCTGGACCAGCCTTTGCAAATAGGTCGCTGAGGCGTAGCCAAGCCCCGACACAAGGAGTGCGGGCAGGGCGTCCTGGAAGCCGCCCTTGAACATCATGGTGAAGCAGCCGCCCGCCATGGCGGCGGCCATGATCTGGAGCCAGACCGGGTAGGCATGGGCCGCATCGTCCACCTGGGCCAGCCGCTCCCGCGCCTGCGCCGAGGTGATCTGCCGCTGGCTGAGGCGGCGCGAGATGTCATTGACCTCTGCGACCTTTTGCAGGTCGGTCGTACGCTCGGCGATACGGAACAGCTTGGGCTGCTCCGTCCGGCTGGTCGTAAACAGGATGACGGTCGGCGTCACGTAGCTGTGCGCCCCCGGAAATCCGAGGGAAGCGGCCATGCGCGTCATCGTATCCTCCACTCGGTAAGTCTCCGCGCCGTTTTGGAGCATGATTTTTCCGGCCAGAAGGCATAAATCTATAATTTCATAGGTTGTCCCCGATTCGGCATTGTTCAAACCTTCTTAATCCTCCCCTTGAATGTTATATATTTGATTGTGCCTGCAACGGGCAAAAAGATCAAGTTCCAATTCTTCATTCCGTCCGGGAGTTTACATCCAAGTTTTGGCGGCGTTCGTCAGGGACCGGTGAAAACCGGAGTCCGATGTTGTTTCTATGGGGTTTTTCGGGGAATAGGGCGTGGTGTTAGGCTGGAGCAGACCGCATTTTTCGATAAAACCGTACTGTCAAATATGCAGCGCGAATGATCAAATCAATGGCAATGGATATCCAGACCCCGGCAATACCCATATCAAAATGAAGACATAACACATATACGCCGACAACGCGAACGAGCCACATCCCGATAGCAGTGCTGTACATGGGACTCTTCGTATCGCCTGCTCCTTGAAGGGCTCCGGCGATAACAAGTCCGACGGCTAAGAACGGCTGGGCGAACGCATCGATGCGAAGTGCGGTGATCACCATCCCGATAACGGCGGCGTCCTTCGTAAACCAATTAGCTGCGATAGGGGAAAGCACAAACAGCAATATCCCGGCAAAAGCCATAAACACCACGGCAATCCACATGGTTAACAACCCGTATTGGTAGGCGTCTTCTTTTCTGTTCGCTCCCAGGTGCTGGCCTACAAGTGTGGTCGCCGCGACGGCTAGGCCGTACCCTGGCATATAGGAGAAGATCTCTATATTTCCGGCAAGAATATGGGCTGCGTAAACGTCCGTGCCAATGCGCACAATGAGGCCAAAATAAAGCACCTGCCCAAAACGCATAATCAGTCTCTCGGCCGCCGCGGGGGCGGAAAGCTTCAGCAAGGGCAGCGTATACTCGTTGGAGTCTCCTTTGCGAATGGAAAAAGAGAGCTTCGATCTTCGGATATAGATAAACAGCGCAACGGAACCAATCACCCGAACCGCCGAGGTCGCCCAAGCGGCTCCTGCAATTCCCCAACCCGCCCAACCGAACAGGCCAAAAATCAGAACGTAATCTAATGCAATATGAACCATGTTAATCCATATGCCGACCTTCATGGGGGTTTTAGTATCGCCCGCGGCGCGCAAAATGCTTCCGAAGACCGTCATAAGGGATATGAAAATAGAGGGAACCGCTACGATCCGAAAGTATACGATGCTATCGGTTAATACGTCCGGCTCTGCTCCCATAAGCTTTAACAAAGGCTCTGCAAAAAACAAGGTTATGACTCCGAAAACAAGGCCCAGCAACGCTGAAATCCATGTCGATTGCCGCGCAATGGCTTTTGCCTTATCGATTTCCCCGGCGCCCACGCTCCGTGCAATTAATGAGGAGGTTCCTACTCCCATAGCCATAAAGACAGCAATATAGACAGCCATAATGGCATTGGTCACCCCAACCGCAGCGACTTCATTCAAACCGATTCGGGATACAAAGAGAGTGTCAACAAATCCCACAATGGTTTGCAAAAAATTTTCAATCATCGACGGTACGGCCAGGGCCAAGATAACTTTGATCTTCTGGCTCCGGCCGCTGCTAACAGCTTTCAACATGGCGAACCTCCGCTATTTAAGTAAAAAAGACTTCATAACCTTCCGTCCGTTTCTAATACTCACGGTCATTATATCCCCCTGGGGGGGATGTGTCACTAGGTTTCTTTATTTCGTTCTTTGAGGGATTCTTTTAGCAGCGTTGTCAGCTCCGACGTATACTTTGTCAGTCTCAAGCTTATTTCTGACCGCATCACATCGCGGGTCATGCCAAATCGCTCCTTATATCCCCGGCAATAATAATGATGATACACAATCAAATCGGACTGCTCCTCCGTCAGAATCCTGATATTTCGTTGTTTAAGCTCTCGGCGCAGTTTGTACAAGTCTTTCATAATTTGCTCCAGAATGTATTGGCCGGCGACGAGATACAAGCGCTTGAGGATATTGGTGGAGTACTCCACTTCGGCTATGCTCTTTTGAACCATCTTTTCCATGTAGGGCAGCAGGATATAGTCCCGGAGCATCGTGCGTTCCTCGGCGGTAATGATTTTGCTCGGATTGATACGATGCTGTTGTTCATACTGCTCGACATGCTCTGTCAATAACATTTTGGATTTCCAACGTTCGTTGTCGTCAAGCTTGCTCACTTATAATGCCCCCCAATCTGTTCGGCTCTTTCCCGTGCGACACCGGCTTCCATCAGAGAGGATGCGCGCATAATGGCATCGCTCCCGTACCGGTCTTTGATTCCATCGATGGCCCGCTCCCGGTCATAAGCAAGAGACCTGTCATCAAAAAGGGTAAGCTGTATAACGCTGTCGTCTGTCAGCCCGGACAAGGAGACGCTCAGGCGGCTGACAGGCAGCCCGCTCCAATGCTTCTTGAACAGTTCATGGGCGGCGGCTGCCACTTCATGGGTCAGGGCCGTCGGCTCCGGCAGCGTCATCTGCCGGCTAAAGTAGGAGGAACGTTCCCCGTTCGTTTCCGCAGCGGAAACGGACACAACTGAGCCCATGTAATGATGATACCTTGTGCGCCGGCACACCTCGACCACCAGCTCGAGCAGGACGATTTCAATGTCTTTAAGCCTATGGTACAGCTTCCAGCGGAGCGCCTTGCCGTGGCTCACCGATTTTAATTGATCGCGTATTCCGGCGGTCACGGGGCTTGGATCGATTCCCCGTGCCGTTTGCCAGTAGTACTCCGCCTGGATATCGCTTTGTTTTCCCATTTCCCGCCGCATCCGCTGCTTGAACTCATGGAGCTCCATACGCGCAATATCTCCGATGCAGGACAGGCCCATCCGGGTAAAATGGCGGGTCATCGCCGAGGCCACCATGAACATTTGATGCACGGGGAGCTTCCATAACGTGGACTCCAGCTTCTCAAACGAGAGTTCAAAAATGCCTTCGGGCATCTTTTTGGCATAGTTGTCAGTCGCCATTTTGGCCAGAACCTTTGTAGGGCCGATGCCGACCCTCGTATGTACGCCGGTTGATAAATAGACATGGTTTTGAATCAATTTGGCCATTTCATAGGGAGGCCCGAAATAAGCAAGCGAACCCGAAACATCCAAAAATTGCTCGTCGATGCTGTAAGGCTCCACGAGATCGGTATAGAACTCAAAGATTTCGGTTATAAGGAGCGAGACTTGAATATAGGTCCGCATTCGGGGCCGGATGACAACCAGCTCCGGGCATTTGGCCAGTGCCTCTCCCACTCGCGACGCTGTCGTCACGCCGTGGGATTTGGCGATTGGACACGCCGCCAGCACAATGCCGTTTAGCCTTTCAGGGTCTCCTACAGCAACGGGCTTATCGTGATACTCGGGATGAGCCGACTTCTCCACCGATGCGTAGAAGGACTGTCCGTCAATTAAGAAAATGTGTCTCGACATGGGTGAACCCTCCATCAAAAACTTGTAATCACACCGACGCTTCCGGGAAGCGTCTCATTATGTAACCGGGCAGCGGTCTTTCTGAACAGAAGAAGAGGAGTATGCCCTAATTATATTGCGAACATATGATCGTGTATATACATATTATTTTCCAAAGTGGCTTGAATTGCGAACAAATGTTTGTGATAATGGTGTTAATAAAAAGCAAACGCTTGTTCCGGGAGGTGCGCCATGCCGAAGAAATATATTGGATATACCGTCGAAATTGTATATCTGGACCGAAGCGGACGCTTGTCGCAGCGGCGGATTACGGTCAACGATATCCGGGGCGGTCTGGTCCGGGCTTCCTGTCTGGCAACGGGAAGTCCGCGATCGTTCCGGCTGGACCGCATTTTGGCCTGGAGACCGGCGGGAGGAGAGCGGGCGTCTTAAAGGGACACCGCTAACCGTAAATCGGACCGGCAGATATCGACTCGCTTAAACCTTGCCGCTCAATGCAAAGAGGCTGTGTTAATCGATATTTGCGATTAACACAGCCTCTGGCACCCGCGAAGAGAGCGGAGATTAAAGGACGGGCCATTCTGTATGGTCAAGGTGTTTTTCCTGATATTCACCCGGAGGCATATGATGAAATTGTTTAAACACATGCGAGAAGTGCTTTACGCTTACGTAACCGACCTTCTCCGAGACGTCGTATACTTTCATGGCCGGACTTGCCTTGAGCAGCTCCGCGGCCTGCTCCATCCGGACCCGGGTCAGAAATTTGATATACGATTCCTGCATCGTTTTATGAAAGATATTGCTTAAATAACCCGGGGAGATTCCGATCTTTTCGGCGAGCAGGGCAAGGCTTAACGGCTCCGCGTAATGGGAGTAGATATAAGTCCGGACCCGGCTGACGATGTCCTGTTCGTTTTCCTGTACAGTTTCCTCTTTGCCGCCTTTGGTCAGGCAATGAAAGATTTCCTGAAACAGCCCGAGTACGGCTTGGATGGAAAGCTCGGGCGGATTGCCGTGCATCTGCCGGAGATGATGATAGGCGCCTTCCACGAATCCGCTCTGGCGTTCCAAGAGACCATTCGAGAGCAGCCTCAGCAGATGGAGCCCGAATTTCATGACATGGATGGGGCCAAAGTGCGGCAGGCTTTCAAAGAAGCGCTTCACCGCCATTAAAAAAGCAGCCTCATTCCCGTCAGGGATGGCCAATTGCACAGAGGCTAACGTCTGCTCTAGAATGGCGAGACGCTGAAGCTGAACGTCTCCGTTCCGTTCATTGAACAGGGAAGGCTCCTCCGAGAACAGGCGACGGTTAAGAGTTTCAATGGCTTTGGTATAGGAGTACTGCAGATGAAACAGCTCGGATTCAAAGGTTCCGAAGGCGCCGGAGACGGTGATTCCGGTATTGGCAAGCATGGCGGAAGAGACTTTATCATAGAGCAAACGGCATTTACGCTCAATATCGTTTTTGTCTTCGCCCGTCACCAGCACGCAGATGTGCTGATCTTCGTCCAGGAAGACGAATCCCGAGCCGTTTGTCTCGGACAGCTCGCCCGTCATCTGATTGAGAATAAAGCGGAAGATGGGAAAGTCGCCGTAAGGTATCCCTTTTTGAGCCAGCCGGTCTTCATCCAGATCCAGCACCATAATGAGGCCTTCGGTTTCAATCAGCTGCACTTTCAGGCGGAAGACCAGGGGATAAAGGGCCTTGATCTCCACGCTGTTTTCGCTTACGAGGGCCTTCAGGAATTGTCTGACGACCTGCGTCTGGCTTTCCTTGGAGACCTTCCCCATAGCCAAAGCAGCAAGCTCGTCATGGAATTTGCGGTCCAGCTGCGTCGTAACCTGTGTCAGGGCTAGGGCCAATTCATCATGGACCACAGGCTTCAGCAAGTAGTTCTGCACCCCAAAGCGGAGAGCTTCGCGGGCAAGCGAGAATTCATCAAAGCCGGACAGAATCAGGATAATGGGCGGATTCTCCGATTGGGACAGCCGTCTGCACAGCTCCAGTCCATCAACGACAGGCATTTTAATATCGGTAATGACCAGATGGACCCGCATGTTCTGCAGCATTTCCCAGGCTTCCTGCCCGTCCATGGCTTCCCCGGCGACCTCCCAATCCGGATGATTCGAGGCGATATGCAATCTCAAATATTCGCGCACAAGCGGTTCGTCATCGACAATCAGCACTTTATACATCCACGTCGCTCCTTCCGAATCCAGTTTCGGGTAAAAGTACATATACAGCGGTTCCCTGTCCCTGCATGCTGTCAACCTTAATACCATAACCGGAACCGTATTTTAATTTAATCCGTTTGTTCACGTTAAGCAGGCCGATGCCGGTTCCTGCCCGGATGCCGTCCGCGTCCGGATCTCCGGCAGACGGATGCTCCGAATGGACCTGCTCCAGCTTGCCGCGAAGCTTCTGCAGCGTTTCCGGGCTCATTCCTTGCCCGCTGTCCCGGATCGTGAACAGAACCTCGCCGCGCGCGGTCTTTTCGCCGGAAATAAGGATGCTGGTCTTTTCGCGTTTGGCTTCGCAGCCGTGAATCACCGCATTCTCGACGACCGGCTGAAACAGCAGGGCGGGAATGGGCATCCCGTACAGATCGGGATCGATCTTTAGCCCGTATTCCAGTCTGCCTTCGTAGCGGCTGCTTTGGATGCTTAAATAAGCTTTAAGGAGATCCAGTTCCTTCTCCAGCGGAATGTCTTTGTCCATCCGGGTCATGCTGCGAAGCATGCTGCTTAGTTTATGGAGATGGTCGATGGCTTTGTCCTGCTTGCCGGTCTGCATCTGCATGGATATCATATTCAGCGTGTTGAACAGAAAATGGGGCCGGATCTGGTTGTGCAGCGCCTGTACCTGGGCCTCCTTCTGGAGCAGATCCGTCTCGTATACCTGCTTGACGAGCTGCGTATTTTCCTGCAGCATTTCGTTTACCCTGGTGACCAGACCGTTGAAGGAGGTGCCGAGATACCCCATCTCATCATTCCGGTGCGTGGGAAAAGAAACCTGCAAATTCCCCTGCTCCACTTCTCTCATTAATTTCACGATATTCAGCAGTGGAGCCAAAAAACGGCGGACAAAGAAATACATCAGGATAAAAGCGAGCAGCGAGCAGGCCAATGCGATGAAGAAGCCGAAGTTTCTCGTTTCCGTTGCTTTGTGATTCAATTCCTTGATGGAACTGACGGCGACGATCGTCCAGTTGGAGCGAGGGAGAAGCGTTGAATTGAGCAGGTAGGAGGTGCCGTTCTGTTTAATCGTCATCGTCGGTTTCCCGCCCGCTTTGACTTGATTGAACAAGAATTCGGCATTTAACCGATCCGTACTCCGGTAAATCACGTTGCGGTTGTTGTCGAGAATAAACAAGCCTCCGCCCGAACCCATGTCGACCTTGCTGCAAATGACGGCGATGCCGTTATAGTTGGCGTCCACCTTAATGGCCCCGAGTATTTTCTCTGTATCCCGCGTGCTCCGGAGCTGCTTCACGATGGAAAATACTTTGGGGCCTCCATTTTTCACCATCTGCTGCGTGTGCGTGGGCACAAAGATGGAGTCCTGCGTATTCATCGCCTGCTTATACCAATCGAATTCCTGAAAGCGGCTGGCGTAGTCCACGCTGATGGGCATGCGCCCGACCGTATAAATTTCATCCGTCAAAATAAAGACCCGATTGATATCTTTCCGTGGATAAATCATCATTTCTTCGAGATAATTGTCAATGAAGCGGCGCTTTTTCAGCTGGGCCAGTTCGGAATCATGCACATCTTCCTCCAGGGTCTGCATCACGCCGTCGTTCATATAGGGCGACAAGGTAAGGCGGAACAGATCGTCCAGATAAGTGTCGACATTATAGGAAACCTGGGCGATGATTTGCTGAACCTGGTCAGAGGATTGTTGTTCAAAGTCCATCGTGTATTTGGAATAGGACAGAATGGAATTCAGAAAGACCGAACCCAGAATGAACAATACGGAGAAAAAGAGCAGCTTTTTTTTGATGCTCCAGTATCGGTAGCGTTTCCATTTGTACATATCCCACTCCCCCCAACATCAGTGTATCGGTTTATTGTATGCGCTTCAATTCGTTTTTCGGGGATCTGCAAAAATCGCACCCTTGTGTAAAAATGCGGTGTTTTGCGTCAGCGAATTCCCCCTTATGATGAAAATGTAACAGGGAACACAATCAGAGGCCAGACAACAAAAGGGAGGATTCAATATGAGAAGAAAGAAACTCGGTTTGCTGCTCAGCGGCGTAATGATGCTCGGCTTGCTGGCAGGCTGCGGCGGAAAAAGTGCGGATTCACCGAACCCAAGCAGTAGTGCAGGCATGGCTCAGGAAACGGCCCCCAAAGAAACGGTGAAGCTGAAGTTTTTTACCGGCAAAGTGGAAACAGTCGATTTAATGAACACCCTGATCCAAAAATTCAATTCGGAAAACCCGGGAATCGAAGTAGAGCAGGAATATCAAAAGGACGCAAGCAATGTGATTAAAGTGAAATTCGCTTCCGGTGACATTCCCGACATCACCACGGTTGTAGAGCAGGATTATATCGATCAAGGTAAATACCTGGATCTTTCGAATGAACCGTTCTGGCCGAGAGTGCTGCCTGCGGTTAAAGAACTGTCGACGGACGTGAAGAGCGGCAAGCAGTATCAGGTTGCGACGAACGTGACGATGGCAGGTATTTTTTACAACAAAAAAATATTCCAGGAGCTGGGCCTGAAAGAGGCGTTGACCTGGGACGACTTTAAAGCGAACCTCCAAGCGGTGAAGGACAAGAAGCCGGATGTGACTCCGATATTTATCGCCGGAAGAGAGTCATGGACGCTTGGACATCTGATTGAGTTCCTTGCTCACGGCATTATTAAGCAGGACCTGGGCGTAAAAAGCTCCCGTGAAGCCTTCATTAACAATGAATCCGATAAATTGAAGTTCGATCAGGAGAACGGCCCGATCGATACTTTCGCCAAACGTCTGCTGGAGCTTCAAGGCGCTGGTCTGATGAACAAAGACGCTCTGACCGCAACGTACGACAATCAGAAGGAAGCGTTCGCTACAGGCAAAGCCGCGATGATCAGCCAGGGGATGTGGGTGGTTGCGGATCTGCTCAAAATTAGCCCCGACTTCCAGAATGACATCGGGTTTAGCCCTTACCCGTCCATTCAGGACGGAACGAAACCGGTCGTCCTTTCTGCGGACGATTCTAGATACGCCATCACCGCCGAGTCCAAGCATCCGGAAGAAGCGAAGAAATTCCTTGAATTCTTATTGCAGCCGGAAAATTTGAAGACCTACAGCGAGTTCCTGAAATCGCCTCCGGCGTTTACGGATGTGACTGCGGATTGGGGGCCGCTTAAAGAACAAGCCAATCAGGCACTGAACAGTGGCGTTAACATCGCTTTCACGGATTCGCCGTCGGGCTTCTCCGGCGACGATGCCGGCAGAATGGTACAGGAACTTCTGGCAGGCCAGTATTCAGCTTCCCTTGATTTTGCCAAAGCCTACAAAGACGCCTGGGACAAAGCCTGGAAAGCGACGCATAGATAAGCGGCGTTACGGTTTCATAGCGTAAGACTGCGGGAGTATGATGACATCGGGACCCGGGAACGGAAAAGCGTTAGATAGAAGCCGGGTCCCGGCAACGGATTGGAGAGAAATCGGATGAATCTACTGCGTAAGTTATGGAATAACCTGCATCTTTTTATGGCATTGCCGGCCATCCTGTTGTTCGGACTGTTCTTTATTTATCCGCTCGCGCAGGGAATCGGGATCAGCCTGACGGATTCTAACGGCATGTCGGCTCCGCGTTTTGTCGGACTACAGAACTTTATCGACTTTTTCCATGACGCCCGGGCGAAGAAAGATGTGTACAATACGGTCTTCTTTGCGATTGGAAGCGCTCCCTTGCTTAATTTATTCGGCTTCTTGTATGCGCTGATTCTGGATCGTCCGTTTAAGGGAAAAGGCTTTGTGCGTGCGGTCGTCTACTTGCCAGCAGTCATCAGCCCGCTGATTATGGGGTATGTCTGGTATTTTATCCTGCAGCCGGACCGGGGCTTTCTCTATCATCTGCTGCAAAGCCTGCATCTGGGCACGGGGGGGAGCGACTGGCTGGGCAATGCGCATTCCGCGCTAATCGTGCTCGTGTTCATCAATGTCTGGCAGTTCGTAGGGATGACGATGATTATCTATCTGGCGGGCCTGCAGTCCATTCCGAAAGAGCTGTACGAGGCTGGGGAAATCGACGGCGCCGGGTATATAAAATCGCTCTGGTACATTACGATTCCGATGGTCGTTCAGTCGATCAAAATCAATGTCGTCACCAATATTATCGGTTCCTTGTCTGTCTTCGAAGTCATCATCGCGCTGACGGACGGAGGGCCGGGTTACAGCACGGAATCGCTGAGCATCTATATTCTTCGCATGCTGTACGGAAGCTTTACCGGCTATTCAACCGCGGTAGCGATGATTCTGTTCGTCATGATCATTATTCCCGTCTTCATCTTTATGAGATATATCAATAAGAAAGAGTTTGAAATGTGAGGGCCGCCGCTATGAAAAATACTCGAACACTCGGTAAATACGCCTTGGTAGCGGGCATGTCGCTACTGTCCTTAATCCCTTTTTACATCCTGCTGTACTTGGCGCTGAACAAGCCCTCCCGCACGTTGTTTAACGGTCTGTCACTGCTGCCTGATTTCAATTTTTCCAATTTCTCGGAAGCGTGGGAATCGTCCAGGATGGGACTCGCCACGGTGAACTCCCTGATTATCACTATAGGCGGCGCGATCCTGATTATTCTTGCGGCAAGCTCCGCGGGTTACGCCATCGTAAGGTACAGCAACAAATTTCATCAATCGGTCTTCAACCTGCTGCTGATCTGCATGATGATTCCGGCGATCATTATTACCGTGCCTCTGTATACGCTTATGAAATCGATCGGCGGCATCAATACGCATTGGGCCATGATTCTGCTTATGGCATCGAACGGGATTCCTTTTTCCGTATTCCTGTATGCCGGCTTCATTAAAGTGCTTCCCCGGGAAATTGAGGAGTCGGCGATTATCGACGGATGCACGCCGTTTACGGCCTTTTGGAGAGTCACGTTTCATTTTCTGCGTCCGGTAACGGCGGCGGTCGTCATTTTGCAGGGGCTGGCGATTTGGAATAATTACGGCCAAGCGGTATTTTTCCTGCAGGGCCAAGATATGAGGACGATCCCGCTTGCCGTGTCCATGTTCTTTCAGCAGTACGGCGCGCAGTGGAATCTGATGGCCGCCGCCGCCGTGATCGGGCTTGCACCCGCTGTCGTTGCTTTCTTGGTCTTCCAAAAATATTTCGTCAAAGGAATAACCGCCGGAGCGGTGAAAGGATGAACCGTATGTTTCCAACGATTAAAGACGCTTACCCGGGTAAAGCCCAGTATCTGACCGGAGAACCGGTATGCATTAAGGTTGAATTGGATAATCCGCTCCAGCATGAAGCTTCGGTTCGTCTAACAGCGGAAATTATATGTTCGAACCATGTGCTCGACAGCCAAGCCTATGATATTGTCATTCCTCCGGGTGCCGTTTCAACGCATCTACTGGATTTTGGCCCGCCGGATGAAGCTTTTCGCGGATATGGCGTCGATTTGCTGCTTACGCAGAATGAGACGGAGCCTGTGCGTTTCTCGACCACCTTTGATGTCGTTTCGAGCTGGCGGCAATCGCCGAGGTACGGCTTTTTAAGCGATTTTCATTCGCGTGAGCTTGGAGATGCCAAGGATGTTGAGAGCCTGGGCAAGCTTCATATTAATCTGGTGCAATTTTACGATTGGATGTACCGCCATGACGACCTCGTTCCGCCGGAGGATACCTTTACCGATCTGATGGGTCGAGAGCTCAGCCTTCAAGTTGTGAAGGAGAAAATCGCGCTCTGTCACTCCTACGGGATGAAGGCCATGGCCTATGGAGCGATTTACGCCGCCAGCAAAGATTTTTACCGGGAGCATCCGGATTGGGCGCTGTATTACGGGAACGGAAAAGTCGTCGATTTCATCGATATTTTTACGATTATGAACATCAGCGAGGAGTCGCCCTGGCATTGCCACATCATTGGAGAGTACAAAAAGGCGATCGAGCAGGTCGATTTCGACGGCATCCATATGGATACGTACGGTTATCCGAAGACGGGCATTTCAAGACTCGGCGGCGTGAAAAAGGTGGAGCGACTGGAGAAGCAATTCCCGGTTCTGATCGAGAACACCCGCAAGGAGCTGAACAAGTCCAAAGAGGATATCGGCCTGATCTTCAACAATGTGGGCAATTGGCCGGTTGATACGGTGGCGGCGGCCGCTCAGGATGCCGTATATATCGAGGTATGGAATCCTTATGAAAAATACCATCATATTCAGCAAATTATTGCCTGGGCACAGCAGTTCGGCCGCGGCAAGCCGGTCATTCTCGCCGCCTACTTGAAGCCTTTCCGGCTGGAATCCCCAGAATCCATTGATAGAGCGCATGCCGCTGCGCTGCTGCTGTCTGCGGTGATTTTCTCCCATGGAGCCTATCACCTGCTGCTAGGAGAGAACAACGGAGTGCTCACCCAGGGATATTACGTCGATTATTCCGTGGCGGGCGATGCCTTCATGCGGGAAATCCGGACTTATTACGATTTTATGGTCCGCTACGTTCATTTGCTGTATGATCCGTCTTTGCGCGACGTCTCCATGACGCATGTGGAGGGAGATAATTTGGAATATATATTCGGCGGCGCGACTTATTCCACGTACGGCGAACCCGGCAAAGTCTGGACCGTGGTCCGGGAGAACGAAAAGATGAAATTGATTCAACTCATCAATCTGACGAATAACGCCGAAGATTATTGGAACGAGGGGAAGAACCGACCGGCGGTGGTGAAAAATCTGACCGTTCGCGTTCAAGTCACTGAGCCGGTTCGTTCCGTATTTACGGCCAGCCCCGATATCGACATGGGCAGACCGAAGGATCTGGAATATTCCCTTGAAGAAAGTGAACGGGGATATACGCTTTCGGTTACCGTGCCCAGTGTGTACCAGTGGAGCATGCTGGTGATTGGGCATTGAACGGGGAACTGCAAGTGCGAAGTCTCAAGGAAAATTTTGCCTCCTTACAGCCAGTTGATCTATATAAAGCCGCTGTTATTGAGACGGGAGGCATGCTTGATGCGGATAAAAGATATGGATGCGGAATGCAGGAAGGAAGCGGCCAACCAGGCTGGTCCGCTGATGGTATCCCGGGGGAAAGTCCACCGGCTGGAGGAGCTGCCCGGCTGTTGCGCGGAAGATGAAGACGGCAATCTGCTTTCGGCAATTTTCTATCATGTGCGGAATGGAGAGTGCGAGATCGTCTTGCTGGAGAGCAAGACCATGAGTATCGGGGCCGGCACCCGGCTGATTGAAGCGGTGATTGCACGCGCCCTGGCGGAAGGATGCGCCAGAGTCTGGCTCATTACTTCCAATGATAATACTAGGGCGATCCGTTTTTATCAAAATATAAGAAGTATAAGCTTCACATTTATCCTTGCCTTATATTTCTGCGAGAAACGGTACCGTCCCTTAAAGGACGGCGTAGCCGTTTCTTCTTGGAAAAGGGGGTTCGATCTCAAAGCCGTACACCGAGATGCCATTACAGAGGCTCGAAAGCTTAAGCCGTCGATTCCCCTTGATCGGGAATGACGGCATTCCAATCCGCCATGAGCTTGAGTTGGAGTACTTGTTGTAAACTGCCATCCGGAATATTGTGGTATTATATGGAAAGGAGAGATGTTATGGCATTAGCGGTAATGAACAAGCGTGAATTCGATTCCTTGGAAGATGAAAGATTGGGCTGGGCGTGCATGGAGCCGACCTTTAGCCAAATTCGCGCCAAGGATATGGCGGTGAAGGCCGAGGTAATATCCGAACTTTCTGAAGGGCAGCGGGCGTTATGCATGTTCAAAGTCTTTTACGACCACGCGAAGAATTCGGAAATGGAGTATTACGGCTGGATCACCCATCTGCTGCAAAATCCGGACATGTGGGCGGGTGTGATGAACGGAATAAGCTTTTTTGGCGATAGAGAGATGTCCCATCTGCTGGAAGAAACCCAAGAGGTTCTAGAGGCCCGAAACCGCAGGCTCGGCTTGGAGTGGAAGGACGCCGTAATTACCGATCTCGATCGTGACAAGGAATTGAATGCCGAGGTGGAGCAGTTATACCGGCGGTTTCAGCAGATTTCTCCGGCAAGTCTGAAGGCAATCGCCGCCCATATCCGGGCTAATGCCGATGAATTTGTGAGGTTTGAGGAGGATTCGTTTGAAGTTTAATGATGTGGTTGAGGGAGTGGAGAAGGTTTCATCCCAGTACTGCCGAAAATTTAATATTGAGCGGGATAATGATTGGTTCCTATTAAAGATTCAGGAGGAATTGGGCGAATTGGTGCAATGCTATCTGGAGAGCGCTGGAAAAGCCAGAAGCAGGGGAAGGTCACTGGAGGAACTGAAGGAAAACTTTCAAAACGAGTTGGTTGATTTACTTTGTTTGACCATGGCAATGGCAAGGTTCAACGATTTGGAACTTGAGGAGGCCATTCAAGAGAAATGGCTCAAATGGCTATAATATTTAAGAAAATGAATAAAAACTCGTTTGAGCGTCCGCTAACGCGGGCGTTTTTTTCGTCCATTTGCGTACCAGTGGTTCTCTTATCCTTTACCATAAGCTTTGGTGTTCCTGGCCATTGGCCAAAGAAGTCCCGCGACCAAAGTCCAGAACGAAACTAAACCCCGGTCAGTTACCGCTGATTTCATCCTTTGTTAATCTTAGGGTGAGGTGAATACAATGACTGACAACAGAAGAGACAATAACTCCGGGAGCAGCATTTATGTTTTGTTGACCGATACGGGCACATTGTTCACAACATTGATCAAAAGCATCACCGCCGCTCCGTATAACCATGCATCTCTGGCGCTCGACGCGGAGCTGAATGACGTGTTCAGCTTTGGCCGCAAATACCCAAACAGGCCTTGGGCTGGAGGATTTGTGAAAGAAGATGTCTATGAGGGAACCTTCCGTCATTATCCCGACACTCGCTGCGTACTGCTCCGGTTGCGGATTTCGAAGCAGCAGCGTGACGCTGCCATTCGGATCATCCGGTCTTTTCAGAAGGAGAAGCAAGCCTATCGCTACAATCTGATCGGATTATTAGGCCTACTGATGAACCTTGACATTGAGATGAAAAATGCTTATTTTTGCTCCCAGTTTGTATCCGAAGCGCTGCGCAAAAGCGGTCTCTCCTTATGGGATCGACCCTCGACGCTAGTGACGCCTAACGATTTCCTTCATCATCCTGCATTCGATACGGTCTACGAAGGTCCTCTGTACGATTACCCGCTTCTCAAGCGGGAAAGGTTAAAATACATACGAAATGTGGGAGAAGCTTCAAATGAATTGGATGAGCTGGCGGTTTAATAGATATATAATTCGAAATTTTTTCCTCGCTATTTGGCAAGATTAGTGTTAAGTCTCGCCAGCAGTTCACCGAAAGTCCGGCATTCCTGCGGCGACCAGTCTTTAAATATTTGCTCGTATCTGTCCAATCTGATATTTCTCGCCTCTTTAAGCTTCCGTGAGCCCAGTTCGGTGATTTGAAAATAACTCGATCTTCCATCCTGCGGATCGGGCACCCGCTCTATGTATCCTTTGAGTTCAAGCACACTTGTCTGTCTGCTTATCGTGGAGGTGTCCAGGCCGAATTGTTCCGCCAGCGCCTTAACCCCAACATTGTCGTGGTTGGACAAATGATACAGCAGGGTATAGCTTGAACGGTCCAGACCGCCATGCTTCTTGTCCAGGGAGGCGCGGCGAATCAGCTTCAACATCTCATTACTAATGAAATCCAAATTTTTATCTTCCATTGTACATTCCGTCCTTTATTGTGTACTCTTCTCCATATTATAAGTGAAAATAACATGAAAAAATCATTTTGTTTTTCAACCTATTAGTTGTATAATACACCTATACTAAATTAATTGTATCCTACACCTAAATTTTAAACAAATCTAATTTTTGGTTTCGGTGCAGCATAGAGGAGAGAAAGCATTGAATAATCAAAAGGCTAGGAATTCTTCGTTTTGGCTCATTATTTTAGCGATTTTTTTCGGCAATTTCATGTCCATCCTAAGCTCCACAACGATTAATGTGGCTTTCCCGGTGTTTATGAAGGATTTTCATGCGGAGGTTGGCTCTGTTCAATGGATGATTACCGGCTATCTGCTGGCAACCGGGGTTGTCGCTCCGGTCGTCGGCTATTTTGGCGATAAGTGGAGCTATAAATATCTGTATCTGTTTGCCTTATCGGGCTTCACTGTCTTCTCCGGTCTATGCACGATAGCCTGGAGCATTCATTCCTTGATCGCCTTTCGCATCCTGCAAGGAGTGTTCGGCGGTCTGATCATTCCCACAACGATGACGATGATCTATCAGTTCATTGAGAAGGAACGGCAGGCTTTTGCCATGAGCTTATGGAGTCTTTCATCCATGCTTGCCCCGGCATTCGGGCCCACACTCGGCGGTTGGCTTACCGGATATTTCGGCTGGCAGTCGCTATTTATCATCAACCTGCCTATCGGAATCGTTGCCATTACGGCAGCGCTCAAATGTCTGCCCTATCACCGTCAGCCCGGCAGGCTTAAGACATTCGATTTGCCTGGCTTCATAACGGTTATTCTAAGCAGCGCATTTATTATCCTGGCCTTCAGTGAAGGCAACTCCTGGGGCTGGACTTCGTGGCAGACGTTATCCTTGCTGGTGGTTGGGGTCGCCGCGTTGACCCATTTCATTCGCAGAGAAGTATCCATGAAGGAGCCGCTGCTCAATCTGAAGGTATTCCGGCAAAAGCGTTTTACGTACAGCTTAATCATCAACTGCACGATTACCATCTCATTATATTCCGGAACGTTTTTGATTCCGATTTTTCTGCAGGATATTCAGCAGTCCACTCCGTTACTAACCGCCCTAGTGCTGCTTCCGGGCTCGCTGGTGATGGCGTTTCTATCTCCGGTGGTCGGCAAGCTGTACACCAAGGTAGGACCGTTCTGGCTTATTCTTAGCGGTATCCTGCTGCTGGTCATCTCGACTTGGGAACTCGGTCATCTTACGCTGGCTGCAACCCATATCTATGTGGCCTCATGGATGACGCTGCGTTATGCGGGGATTGCCTTTGCTTTTATGCCGGTTACCAATGCCGGGATGTCCGCCATCGCCAAGGAATATACCGGTCATGCCTCTTCCGTAACGAACTGGGTGCGTCAAGCTACAGGAGCGCTGGCCATTGCGATCTTCAGCTCTTTGCTGGCTGCAAGATCCGCGTCTCATATCAAAGTGCTGGCCGAGGGAGGGGGGGACTCTTCTCTGCTGAAGGCTCAAGGCATGGCGATGGGCGTTCAGGACGTGTTTCTAGTCGCTACATTAATTGGCGTCATTGCGATTCCGTTAACCTTTCTCATAAAAAAACCGAGAACCGGCAAGACTGCCGACGTTCTTAAGAGCTCAACAGTGAACAGGAAAGCGAACGGTTGAAATAATAAATCATACTGAACAGCCTCTTAGAGCCCTTGCCAGGGTTTTGAGAGGCTGTTTTTTTAATGTAAATTGGACAAATACGCAGAATTAAATTATAGTGTACTTATTATTATACTTTTAATAACTATTATCAAAAGTTTCGGGAGGTGAAGGAAATAAATCAGATTGCCAATAACTCCATTCGGGTAAAAGAGATCAACCGGGAACTTATCAAGCAGGCTTTGAAAGCGATGAAGCAGGGAACGAAATCCATGATTTCACAGACAACCGGCCTTAGTATCGCAACCTGCGGAAATATTCTCAATGAACTGCTTAAGACCGGCGAGGTTATAGAGACTGAACTGGAAGTATCAAGCGGCGGCCGTCCGGCAAGGCGGTTTGTTTATAACGCCGATTTTTCATATATAGCATGCATCTACGCTAAAACGCGAGACGGCCTGCTTTCCCTGACTTATGCGGTGGCCAACTCCGTTGGAGAACGTGTGGACAGCGGGTACATGGAGATGAAGGTCCTCGACGCAGCAACCATTGATCACTTGACCGGAACGCTCATCGAGAAGTTTAACCAGATCAAAGCGGTTGGAATCGGTATTCCAGGGTTCGTCCATCAAGGGATCATCAATATTTGCGATATTAAGGAATTGATCCATGTTCCTCTGGAGGCACTTCTTAAAGAGAAATACGGAATTGAAGTTACAGTGGAAAATGATATGAACCTGACCGTTTACGGTTTCTATAAAAATCAGAATTACGATGAGGATAAAACGATCGCCGTCGCGACCTTTATCAAGGGCAGCTTTCCGGGCGCGGGGATGATCATTAACGGGCATATTCATAAAGGAAATACCCAATTTGCCGGGGAAATCTCATTTCTGCCGTTTGGCATCTCGCGTGAGGAGCAATTCATACGGCTTAATCAGCGTGATACGTTCATCCCATTGGCGGCGCACACGATCATGTCCCTGGCTGCCGTTATTAATCCCGAGACGATTGCCCTGACCGGAGATCAAGCCGTGCCGGAAGATTTAGAGCCGATCATTAAACGCTGCCTGGATACGATTCCAGAGGAACATATGCCTGAGCTGATCATTCTGGATCGTCCGGACGAGGATTACATGAACGGCTTGATTGCAATCACACTGGAAAGCTTGGCCTATTCTTTGCAGCTTGTAGAAAAGCGGCGTTAAGGGGCACCATAGGAATTGGAAAGGCAGGGAACTTACGATGACAATCAAAACCGAAAAAGAAAAGATGCTGAATGGGGAACTGTATCACGCCTCCGACCCACAACTGATGAAAGAACATGAGTATGCGCGAAAGACAGTGCGGCTGTATAATCAGACTACCGAAACCGAGACGGAACTCCGAATGAAGCTTTTAAAAGAACTGTTTGGTTCCACGGGCGAAAAATTGAGCATGGAACCCAACATTCGGTGCGATTATGGCTATAACATCCATGTCGGAGAAAATTTCTACGCCAACTTCGATTGTACGATCCTGGACGTTTGCGAAGTTCGAATCGGGGATAACTGCTTCTTGGCTCCGGGCGTACACATCTATACGGCGACCCATCCGATCAATCCATTCGAGCGCATCGCTGGCCCGGAGTATGGGAAGCCGGTCAAGATTGGGAACAATGTCTGGATCGGCGGCAGAGCCGTCATTAACCCTGGTGTTACGATCGGCGATAATGCGGTAATCGCTTCAGGAGCCGTTGTCACCAAAGATGTTCCGGACAATACAATTGTCGGCGGTAATCCGGCCCAAATAATTAAAAAGATTGAGCTATGAGATAAGGGACAATGTATTGACGGGTATAGCAGGTGATGGACCCTCTTAATGTTCATGTTTGGCATGTTCATTATTGCTCTGCTGAAATTACCTCAAAAAGAAATAGGCCGCCCTTGGCTGGGAACCGACCTATTTCATGGGTAGTACCTGATTAAAGCTGACCGCCTTTCAAGCGGCTATTGCTCGGAGAGTCGTGTTCCAGCACGGCTCTCTTTGCATTGTACGTCTTTTTCTAACCCCACAATACCACAATTCTGAATCAAATCCCTCAATAGAGCAAATTCCATTCTAAAAATTCCGTCCCCAACCCGTTCCTAAATCTGAAATTGGACGGTTTAAATTCTCCCTTTAAAAGCAGACAAAAAGAAAAACCCCTTATAGAATAAGAGGTTTTTCGCTCTGAATCATATAGGACGGATGGGGATCGAACCCATGACCCCTACCCTGTCAAGATAGTGCTCTCCCGCTGAGCTACCGTCCTGCAACGAGATTTATAATATCATAAGGCAGGAGGAAGATGCAACTGTTTTTTTATTTTGCCTTTTTTTATCGTACTCGCCACTGCAATTGCGAATATGACCGTAATCGGATTTTCCGGCTTACAATTGAAGACGGGTACGTGCCGTCAATGCAGAGATTGTAACAAGCTGCCGGGGGTACCACGGGGCAAGGGGTATGAGCGCAGCCATCTTCACTTCAATCGGATCGAATGTATTGCCGTATCCGCAAATATCCGCTAGAATCGGAGAAGTGAATTCTGTTGTTACGGCTGCTTTTTTGAATGAAATACGACCGGATGAACCATTCTTTTATAAAAATTTGCGATAAGTTCAAAAGCTTATCTCTAAATGTGATGCATGTGGCGGAAATCCCTCAGGGTAATGTGATTGAATTAAGAATTATAGATAGAAATACCGAAAATATAGATAGAAATGATTAGGGAGAACAGCGTCCCGATTCAGGATAAATAGAGAAAGACCTGAAAGATGAAACGGTTAGCCAATTACCAGGAGGGAAAACCATGAATGTGGAGGAAATCATGCTGCTTCATCAAGGCGGCAAACTGGAAACAACATTGAAGCATCCGATCGAATCGATGGAGGATCTGGCCAAGGTCTATACGCCGGGTGTAGCCAAAGTATGTCAGGCCATCGCTTCGGACGAGGATAAAGCATATGAGCTGACTACCAAAAAAAATACAGTAGCGGTCATCAGCGACGGTACGGCGGTATTGGGACTTGGCGACATCGGCCCGAGGGCTGCCATGCCTGTCATGGAAGGAAAGGCGGCTCTGTTCAAACAATTTGCCGATGTGGACGCGGTCCCGATCTGCTTGGACACGAAGAGCACGGAAGAGATTATCGCGATCGTCAAGGCGCTCGCTCCTACGTTTGGAGGCATCAATCTGGAGGATATTTCTTCTCCCCGCTGCTTCGAAATTGAGCGCCGCCTCAAGGAAGAGCTGGACATTCCGGTGTTCCACGACGATCAGCACGGTACGGCCATTGTTGTGCTGGCAGGCCTGCTTAACGCGCTGAAGGTGGTAGACAAAGACATAAAGGATGTCAAAATTGTCGTGAACGGCTGCGGCGCGGCAGGCATATCGGTGGCGAAGATGCTGCTGGGCGCAGGCGCTGAAAATCTGATCGGCGTCGACCGGGAAGGCGCCATTAACCGCCAGAACGTGTACGACAAGCCTCATTGGACCGAATTTGCGGAGCTGAGCAACCCCAATCTGGAACAAGGTTCTTTGTCCGACTGCATCAAAGGCGCGGATGTATTTATCGGGGTGTCGGCGCCGAATGTGCTGAAGGTCGAAGATGTTCAGAATATGGCTAAAGATCCGATCGTATTCGCAATGGCAAATCCGACGCCGGAGATTGATCCCGCTCTTGCGGCTCCATATGTAAAGGTTATGGCAACGGGTCGCTCCGATTATCCGAACCAGATTAACAATGTGCTCTGCTTCCCGGGCATATTCAGAGGAGCTTTGGACTGCAGCGCCAGCGACATTAACGATGAAATGAAGCTTGCGGTTGCGGAAGCGATCGCGTCGGCAGTCGACGCTTCTGAGCTGAATGAACATTTTATCATTCCTAACGCTTTCGACAAGCGGGTTGTAGAATGTATTCGTAAGGCGGTAGCCGAGGCGGCAATCCGAACCGGAGTTGCGAGAAAAAATCTGCTGACCACCGTGTACTAAATCAAGTGAAAGGCAGCACATTCTGTCGGATGAACGAGGTCTGACTTTATCTATATTTATAATAAAAAGCGAACCGGCCAACGAGGGGCTGGTTCGCTTTTTATTGTTAAGGCTTAAAAGGGAGAGTAAACGAAACATCTCCCTCGAAAAATTTAAGAGATCTTGAACTCCGCGCCTTCCAGCCGCTCGCCTCTTCGCAGCTTCTCGCGGACAGCCATAATGGCGGCGTCCGCTTTTTGCAATTCTTCAAGCAGCTCAGATTCGCTCTCGTCGCTGCGCAGGACATCGGCGATGCCGCCGCTCTTCAGCACAATCCGGCTGTGGGCGAGCAGCGCCAGAATCGGGTCATGGGTCGCCATCAGCACAATTTTCTGATTCTGCACGAGAACATCCAGCGCCTGCCTGCGGTCGATCCCCGCGTTCTCGATCTCGTCGATCAGCACAATCGGGCTGTCGGAAAGAATGGCGGTATCCGCGATCATCAGGGCCCGCGATTGGCCGCCGCTGAGCGCGGTCAGCGGGGTGTCCGGATGAATCGGCTCCCCGGTCAGCCGGTTGGCCTGAGAGACGACGCTGACGATCAGATTCTCCAGTCCCATCTCTTCGAAGCTGTTGTCGCGGCACTCCGCATGCATGGAGATAAACTCCGCTACCGTGGCGTCCATCACAAAGTTCATGTTCTGGGAGAGCTGAGCGATCAGCTTCCTTCCCCAGGCGAACCTCAGCTCGGATGCGGGCGGCTGATCGTTAATCAGGATGCAGCGCCTGCTCGGCGTATCCCGCTGGGCGATATATTCGATGTCGGCCAGCAGCCTGCTCTTGCCCGAGCCGGTTGCCCCCACCACAGCAACAAGATCGCCGGGCACCAGCCTCAGATTTACATCCTCGGGTTGGCCTGATTTGGAACGGCCCCCAAGAATCGTTATGGATTGAATGCTATCCGTCATGCTAGCTCACCTCCGGGCGGGGAACGTCGGGAATGGCAATGCTCTTGACATTGCCCATTTGATAATCGCTCCCGATCTTGGTTTCGCCCAGGCAGTAGGAACAGACCGCGGCAGGCATCGAGAAACGGAGCTTCCGTCCGTCCAAAGTGTCGATATCCTGCGCCTGCGTCAGCAGGGCGCCCAGGCGCTCCTTACCCTGGCCCGTCAGGCCGTTAATCTGAAGCACCTCGGCTCTGGCATTCACTTTGCGTACCTGGTACTGGAACACTTCGCGCTCGGCCTGTGAAACGATGTCGCCTTTGGTAATGGCGACAATGTCGGCCTGTTTGAGCAGAGGCCCCATTTTGGTCGGGGTATTCGCCCCTGATAAATTATCGATGACGCAGACCGCCAGAGCCTGGCGGATAAATGGGGAACAGCGGTTGCACAGCCCCGCGCTTTCACTGATCAGAATATCCAGTTCCAGCGATTGCCCCCACCGGGCGCAGGCTTCGATATTGGTAACAAAATAATGATCCGGGCACAAGTTACCGGCAAGACCGAGAAGCACCGGCACTCCTTTGGCACGGTAGCGCTCATCATCCTTGGACGCGACGCAGTCGAATTTGACGACCCCCGCTTGGAGTCCCTGCTCCTTGAACCAATCGATCACACGCAGAAGCATGGAGGTTTTGCCGCTCGACGGCGGTCCGGCCACGGTTATGAGCTTCATCGGTCAGTCCCCCTGTTCAAAGCCTTGGTTAAAGGCGGCGTTCGCTGCGTCCGTCAAAGTCTGAATATCCCGGTTCCAGACGAGGTCCCATCCCATCCACAGCAGCTTGCGCTCCGGGAACGAGGATGCCGCCGATGGATGAGGCGATGGGAAAAAGGCCTGCTCGCACAGCTCCGCCGTCTCCGCGCCGGTGAAGAAGGAAGCCAGACGGCGTCCTGCCTCGGACGCGCCGCGTTTAGCCAGCAGGAAGACGGGGCTTGCGATCGCGCCTTCCTCGGGCCATATGATATTGACCTTATCCCGCTTGCGGATCATGTTGGCATAAAAATACGGCATGACGTAAAGAGCCGTACCCGCCTCATTGTCCGTACCCGCCAGCTTTGCCATTTGACCCGGGTGAAGTCCCTGGCGAACCGACCGCCCGAGCCCCGTCAGCGTATCTTCGCCGAAACTCTGTCCTATGGTTAGCAGCACCGTCTCGCAAAAGGTGCCGTTATGACCTCTCATCGTCACCTGCTTCCGGTAAACGGGATTCAGCAGGTCGCTCCAGGAGCGCGGTTCGGGAATATCGCCAAGCTTGGCTTTGTCCGCAACGATGACCAGCGGATTCACGCACATCAGCGTTACCCTGCCTGTCGGATCTTTCATCCCGATTTCCGCGAACCGCTCGTTCTGCGCGTATCCGGCGGCATCGGCGAACACGTCTTTGTCAAGAAACCGGGTGCGGAAGTCCGGGTGGAAAAAGCTGCTGATCCCCGGAGTAATTACGACATCCGGCAGTTCATCCGCGGAATGAAACTGATCCACCGTTTTATAGAAGTCACTCTGATTGGCATTTCCTTCGAATGCGAGTTCTTCCGGGTCCAGATCGGACCAGAGCCCCGAACTCTGCTGGTGCAGAAACGTTTCTTCAAGAGGCACCTTAAGCGGACAGGGCAGCATGGCAAGCAAATGGCGGGGCAATTTTTCTTTGACTTGGGCCGTTCCGGGTTTCATATTCATTCATCCTCTCATTGCCTTCGGTTTGAAGACGCGCTTGTAAGTTATGTTTAATTATAAATAGCGGTGATTTGTTTCACAATTTGCACAAGGTCAAAATGTTTGACAATACTACAAACATTCCCTCATTAACTTAATTTAGACCGGTGAACTTATAAACAGAAGGAGAATTTATGAAAAAAACGGAAACGGAACGAAAGTTTACAGCAGGAAGGAGACGGCAAAACGAAGAGTGGCATTATTCCTCCGGATAGACAAAACGTTCGACTGCGTCCGCAGCAAGGTCCGGGTCCGGCCCGGAGTTATCAAAGTACAGGATGGAGGAAGAGGGAAGCGGCCATTTTACCGTGCGGCTGGCAAGCGAGGAACGGAAATCGTCCCAGTGGCGCAACTTCCAATCATCCAGTCCGGAACGTCTTGCGGTAATTCTCTCCTTATACAGCTTCTCATCGGATAGGCTGACAATGACCGCTTTTACCTCGACATCTGACAGCGAACGGCCGATCCGCGCCAGCTCGCGCGCAATCCATCCTTCATCCTCGGCTTCTTTCGTAAAAGGGCCTACCACAACGCTGTCGACATTCAGCTTGACGTTGTCCAGAGCGGCGTCCATCGTTATCCGATACCCCAGATCGCGGCACAGCTTCTTGTAAGCCTCGGAATCCCGGTCGGAGGGGTCAAGTCCGTGCAGCGTCATAATCGCCTCCGCGGCGGGCCGCAGCAGAATATCCATGTCGAAAAAGGCTGTTTTTCGTCTTGCTGCCAGCGCCTTTGCCAGCGTGGTCTTGCCGGCTCCGGCTCCCCCGAGGAAAAATACGAGCTTATTCATTGGCTATTCCTCCCTGTATGTAGTTCATCTGATCTTACCCTAACATTCGGGCCAACGAAATCAAACCGGTAATCGTAATGACATTTATCAGCGTCGAAACCAGCACGGTCTGGGCCGCGAAGTCCGGCTCGTTATTATATTCCTCGGCCAGAAGGGAAGCGTTGACGCCGGTCGGCATGCCGGAGGCGATGATCAGAGCCTGGGCGGGAATGCCCTTGATGCCGAGCGCAAGCACGAGCAGAATGCCGATCGTAGGGGCGGCAAGCAGGCGCAGCAGAAGGCTCAGATATATATCGAGCCGGGCAAGGCGAAGCGGATATTTGACGATTTGCGCCCCAAGCGTAAGCAGTGCGACGGCAACCATCGATTCCTGCGCATAGGTGAGCGGTTTGGACAGAAACAGGGGCAGCGGCACGGAGAAGGCATGAAACAATAATCCCAGCACCAGCGCATAAGGGACGGGCATTTTCAGAAATCCGATAATGACGACCCGGTAATTCCCTTTAAGCTTGGCCCGTTGAATGGATATTACGCCATAGGTAAAAGTGAGCAAGCTTTGCAGCGCCATAATCAGCGACTGAAGCGAGGCGGCGAGGGAATCGCCGTGGAACGCCAGATCGTTGACCGGCATGCCGTAATTACCTGAATTATCCAGAAGTACGCTGTTCGTAAATGCAGCCTTCATGCTTGTTCTGTATTTTAACGAACGTGTAAGCATAAAAGAAAGAATATAAAGGATACCTATGTACAGCGCATAGAAGCCGACCACCATGCCAAGGAGGGAAGCCGACATTTTCGAGAGGTACATGCTCATAAACACGGCGGCGGGCGTTATGTAATAAAAGTTGATTTTGGCAAGCGTATACAAATCCAGCCGAAACAGCCGCTGCAGCAGCGATCCGGCGCCAATCAGAATAAAAACAGGAAGCACAACCTGAAGTAAAATCTCACCTACCACGGAATCAACTCTTTTCAATATAAAAGTATAAAGATATTTGGCTATAAACGTACGGTCAAACGTAGCTATTATAGCACAATTTGACTTTTGGCAGAGAGGTATTGGTTATAAAACGAACCGGTTTCGTTAAAACTATTGGACAAACCTGGATATGTAAATCCGAAGAAAGGAGCCGGACTATGAAAATAAGACAACTGGGACTTGCCGCGGTCTCCGGCGCGCTGCTGTTTGCCGCCTCCGGCTGTATGTATCACAACGAGGTGTCCATCGACCCCGCCTTTTCCGATTCATTCGATATATCGAGTATTTCAAATCCCGGAAGAGGGCTTGGAGAAGAGCGCGATCCGCTGGCTCCGGTGTTGAAGGATGTATACTCGAAGTCCATTCCGGATGACGTATACTCGGACGGCCGTTAACATCAAGCGGAACGCATAGCCGCTCTCTTCCCTTTCAGCTATACAGCCAAAACGATATTCAGTATAATAGTTTAATTGACAATATCGAGACTAAGAAGGGGAGAATCCACAAAAATGGCGGCGGAGATTGTGCGCGTTACAACAGAGGAGCAGCTGCAGCAGGGGCTGGATATCCGCAAAAAGGTATTTGTAGAAGAACAAAAGGTTCCTATGGAGGAAGAGATCGACCGTTATGATGCGATTGGCCCGGATGCCTATCACCTGCTGATCGTTGACGACGGGGTTCCCGTTGCCACAGGAAGATTGACATATTACAGAGAGGGCACTGCAAAAATGCAGCGGATCGCCGTGCTAAAGGAATACAGAGTCAAAGGCTACGGACGGGTGCTGCTGCTGGCGCTGGAAGAGCTGGCCCGGGAGCTCGGACTTGAAACGTCCATCCTTGACGGACAGTGCCAGGCCGAATCGTTCTACCGCAAGCTCGGTTACGAGGTTATCTCCGAGAAGCCTTTCTATGATGCCGGGATATTGCACGTACGGATGCAAAAAAAATTATAGGTCCGCATAACCGGCCCGACAGCCGGACAATCTAAGTGGTGCCTTGTTTTTGGCAAATTTGAGTGTAAGGAGATTGTCCAGATGGTGAACGGAGGACGGGAACGTTTTGTGGCGGTTCAAAAGAACGGTGACGGAGATTTGACCTCGTTTCAGACTTCAACGGGCCGTATGCTGAGCTATGAGCAGGCGCTGCAGGAAATTCAGGCCGGAGCGATAGCCGGTGTCAATGTGTTCAAAGGCAAGGACGGAGCCCCCCATATTAGAGGGGATGCCGACGGCGATCCGACCAACAATCTAGATCAGCTTCCGCTGTTTTAAGCGCAGCGCAATTGCACGGGACTGTCCGCGCGGCCGCAATGGCCTTGGACAGTCCCTTTTTAATTTGTCTTTTATAGTCCGTAAATCACATGCTGCTCCAGAAAGTCCATTCCTGACGTCCGCCCGATGTAATCCGGCTTCTCGTCACCGTAATGCATCAAGGAAATTCTGCTGCGGATGTCCTCGGGAAGACTCTTCAGTTCATCCAGGGTCGTATGAACGACACCAGGCCCTTCCAGCTGGCAATCGTGATAAATTTTGCGGCAGCCGCGGATTCGAACAAGATCGGATAGAAGCTCAGGCTCAAACGTCATATCGGCGCTGTAAAATACATCCTCGTTCAGCAGCAGCGAATAGCTGTCTTTGCCGGGTATGTGGGGTGTTGCGATCAGAGAGACGCTAATTTCAGGCGAGAAGCGATAATTCGTATCCGGGCGCAGGGGACGGACATGAAAGACATCGTCGAGCGAAGTCGTTTTGCCCTCCTGGTACAGCCCGCCCATCAGGGTGTGCTCCCATAAAGGCTCGACGAGCGCTTCAGCGAGCAAAAGAGTCATTTTACGGCCCGTTTTATGCCTCAGCGACAGTGCAAGCTCTTCCAGTCCGCCGACATGGTCGGCATGCAGATGCGTAATCAGTACGGCATCGATCTCCTCGAAGGAACGCCCCAGCTCGTGCATGGCCAGCGGAGCGGTAATGCCGCAATCGATCATCAGGGTATAGCCGCTGCCCAGCAGCAGGGCGTTAGTGTTGAAATAGTTTTTCGCGAAGGCGCTGCCCGTTCCGAGCATTTGCAATTTGACTGTCATCTTCGAATACCTCCCGGGTTAGCCATCTGTTTTATAGTATCAGCCGTTTGTAAACGCATGATGAAGTTTTCAATTCCAAATAAAACAACTCGTTAAATCGGCTGTTTTACGCAGAATTCATGGCGTTCTCTCTCATTTTAACCATATTAACCCATGAAAACCGCCGATAAGCGATCTTGATGAAAATTTTGCCTAGGCAGGCGCAACTTGCCCATACGGATGAAGTATATATTAACAGCATGAATTAGTATGGAGGTACGAGCGGTGATGAATAAGAGATGGAGAAAAGTGGCTGTATGCGTTTTGGCATTTTCCCTGATGGGAGGTTCGATGCTGTTTGCCGATTCCGTCTATCAAAAAGTGCGCGTATGGAGCAACGGCAAGGAATTATCCGACGGAGGGTATCTGATCGATGGAAAAACCTATATACCCGCTCGGGAAATCGACGGGTTGGTGATTTGGAGCGACTCCGGCAAGGTGAAGATTCTTAAACCGAATGTGCACATATCCTTGTTCAAGGGCGATACCATTTTTGGGAACGTCAATGTGGGCAAACTGAAATTTAAAGCGCTGTGCCAGGTGGACAGTCTGACTGACGATATTGCAGGCGTCAAGATTTCGATTACCGATCCTTCCGGCAACGTCAAGGACCTTGATTCCCGGGATTTGGACAGCGGGCAGAAGGACAACTTCTGGTTCTCGACGAAAGAAATCACGTACGATTTTAAGGAGAGTGGCAAATACCGGTTTGGCTTTTACATGAAGGCGACTCGAAACGGTGACTATTCGCTCGTGTCCGAGAAGGTTATTACTGCGCTCGATTAATGCTTTGCCCAGGTGCTTGTAAATTGACCTGGGCTTGTCTTACGTGTTACCATACCAAATGTAGGATAATTCAATTCAAAGCGAGGTATTTCAATGAGCGATCACAAACATGAGCATGGCGGAGAATGCTGCGGCGGACATAACCATGATCATTCGCATAGCCATGAACATGGCGACGCATGCGGCTGCGGGCACGACCATGAGCATGAGGAATTTGTGCTGACCTTGACGAACGAGCAGGGCGAAGATGTGGAAATGGTATTGGTGGAAACGTTCGACGTAGCCGACAAGCTCTATGCGCTGCTGCTGGAACGCGAGAACCCGGAAGCGGACGGCATCATTCTGCGCATGGAAGAAGAAGAAGAAGAGATGGTGCTTTACAATATCGAAGACGAAGCGGAATGGAATGCTGTGGAAGCGGCTTATAAAGAGCTTGTCGCCCAGCAAGGATAAATTCGGACAAGATATAGAAGAGGACCTGGAATATTCCCGGCGCCGACTCAAGAAAACCCGATACCTTATGATCAGGTATCGGGTTTTTGTATTGGCAATCCAGAAGAAACGGCTGCACCGTCTGCACTGAAGCTATAGCTTCCGAAGTATTATTTTAGAAAATCGGGTCGGCTTCGACAATTACCTTAACATGAGTAAGAGTGCGGTCCTCAGGTCCCTTGACCGGAAGGCCGATCTCCACATGGTCGAGGATATAATGGATGTTATCCTGGGTAATAACTTCTCCGGGGAGCAATATCGGAATGCCCGGAGGGTAGACGTATATAAACTCCGCGATAATCCGGTCGGCTGATTCCTTGAACGGGACAAGCTCCGTGTCCGCATAGAAAGCATCGCGCGGCGTAAGCGCAAGCTGTGGTATCTCGGGAACCTGAACTTTGAGCTCATAGATGTCGCCTTTGCCGTAATGGATGGCAGAGAGCACCCGCAGCGCCGACAATAACTTATCTACCGTTTGCTGGGTATCTCCGGGCGTGATTAAGCAAAGAATGTTATACATGTCGCTCATTTCGACTTCGATATTATACTTCTCGCGCAGCCAGTTCTCCGCTTCCCAGCCCGTAATGCCCAAATGGCGCACGTGGATGCTTAGCTTGGTAGGGTCGTGGTCGAAGGTGGCTTCCGTGCCGAGAATCTCATTGCCGAAGCTGTACAGGCCTTCAAGTTCATTGACCGCTTCTCTGGCATATTTGGCCAGCTCAATCGCTCTGGACGCCATGTCATGGCCATTCAGGGCAAGGTGGCGTCTCGCCGTGTCGAGAGAAGCCAGCAAAATGTAAGAAGTCGACGTCGTTGTCAGCATGCTCAGCATCGTCTGCACGCGCTGCGGGTTGATAAGGCCGGTGTCGGCGTTAACGTTGAGCACCGAGCTCTGGGTCATGGAGCCGCCGAGCTTATGAACGCTTGTGGCGGCCATATCCGCTCCGGCCTGCATCGCCGACATCGGCAGCTCCTCGTGGAAATGGATCAGCACGCCGTGGGCTTCATCTACAAGCACGGGAACGCCGTAGCTGTGGGCCAGCTCAACAATCGAGCGCAGATCGGCGCATACCCCGAAATATGTCGGGTTGATGACTAGCACCCCTTTGGCATCCGGATGGCGCTGCAGGGCCCGATTGAGCGAACTGGTTGTAATGCCGTGATCAATGCCGAGGTTCTCGTCCTGTACGGGAGAGACGAAGATCGGCTTTGCTCCCGAGAAGATAATGGCGGACATGACCGATTTGTGGACATTACGTGGTACGATAATCTTCTCCCCGGGAGAGCAGACCGACAGAATCATCGTCATGATGGCTCCGCTGGTGCCCTGAACGCTGAAAAAAGTATAGTCCGCTCCGAACGCTTCCGCCGCCAGGTTCTGTGCCTGGGCGATCACGCCTTTGGGCTGATGCAGGTCGTCAAGCGGCGCAATATTGATCAGATCTATGGAAAAGGCGTTGTCACCGATGAATTCCCTGAACTCGGGATCGGTTCCGGCACCTTTTTTATGACCGGGAATATGAAATTGCACCGGATTTCCGGCAGCGTGCTTTTTTAGAGCCGTGAAGAGAGGGGTAAGCGATTGATCCATTAATACTCCCACAACCTTTCTATAACTGAAGTCGCAAACAAAGAGAAGTATAACAAAACAATCATCATAATACTAGGATGTGATGTAATGCCCGTAAATACGCAGCAGCGTACGCATATTAGTCTGGCATCGCCGTTCATAATTGAGATGTGGATCATCATTTTTTTGGTTGAATTCGTGAAAGGATCGCTGCTTGTCGCACTGCTTCCCGTCTATATGGAGAACGTTCTGGGGCTGTCCGTCACGGTGGTCGGCCTTGCCTTTGCGCTGCAATATCTGGGCGACAATCTGTTCCGTAGCCCTTCGGGCTGGATCATGGAGCGGATCGGGTACCGCTGGACGATGACTGGAGCGCTGCTCATGATCGCGGTGGCCGTCGTCCTCATTATTTACGCCAAAGACGCGGTGTCGCTGTCGCTGGCCTGCCTGATCTTGGGGATCGGCACGTCCCCGCTCTGGCCCTGCGTCATGACAGGCGTGACCGAGTTGGCCGGCTCCACCAAGAGCGGCAGCAGCGGCGCGGCCATGGGCGCCGTGGAGATGGCTTCACTGGCCGGTACGGGCATCGGGCCGATCACGGTCAATTTCCTGATGGATCACGGCCACCAAAGCTACCGCGCGGTATTCTTCGTGCTGCTGGCCTTTGCCGCGGCCGTAGTCGCCGTCGCCCTGCTGCTGCCCGCACGGATCAGCCATGGTGTCCATGCCGCCACGCATGGCATCCAAGCGCCAGACGCCGCCCGTCCGAAGCTGTCCCCTCTGGCGAGTCTGAGGCGCACGCTGCGCCAGGTTAAACAATCGCTGAAGGTCAGCCGTCTGCTGTACCCGGCTTTGTTCCTGCAGGCGTTCGCGATCGGGCTGATGACGCCGGTCGTCACTCTTTTTACCCGGACGGAGCTGCATTTATCGCCGACCCAGTTCAATCTCCTGCTGATTGCCGGAGGCGGCATCACCGTGCTGGCCCTGATTCCGGCAGGCAAGCTGGTCGACCGGATCGGCACGGGGGCTTTTCTCAATACCGGCTTTCTGCTGGCTGCGATTTCGCTCGCCACTTTCGCGCATGTGCGCAGGCTTCCGTTTGTCTTTGTTGTCGTTGCCCTGGTCGGGATCAGCTATGCGTTTATCCTGCCTGCGTGGAACGCCTTCATTGCCAAGCAAGTGCCCAAGGGCGAGCGGGGAACGGTGTGGGGAATATTTCTCACTCTGCAGGGCTCAGGTATGGTGGCTGGACCCATCGTATCCGGCAAGCTCTGGGACTCGGTCGGGCATGGCGTTCCCTTTGTAGCGAGCGCGAGCGTCATGGTGCTTCTGTTCGTCCTGCATTTGGCTATTGTGCACCGCACGAAACGGAAAGCCGGACACTCTCATTAGTATGCTCCGCAGCATGAAGACGTCCAGAAGGATTTGTGCATTTAATAAAAACCGCCCGCTCTCCAATTCTTCGGAGAGCGGGCGGTTTTGCCTTTTTGATTAGAAAGGCATCCCCAAAGGGGTCCTTCCTTTAGAACGACATCCGGTACAGCGGAAGTAGCGTCTCGAAGGTTTGTTCAATGACCTTAAGAAGCGCCGGACCGTCCTGAAGGACGGGATCGTCATTTGCGATCCGCAGTCCGCAGGTGACTTCCGCTTTCTTGACTTCCTTAAGACGGCGCATCAGCTCGGCGAACTGTTCTCCGCCCATGTCCGATTGCGGTGTTCCGTGCGGGTCCAGATGATCCGTGGACCAAAAAAAGTTTCCCGGCAGCCGTTCCCTGACCGCTGGAATGCTGCCGGAGAGCGCATCGGCAAAAATGATCTTGTTCGGACTCTCATAAATAATGGCGAACACGATAAAAAGATGGCTCTGAAACATTCCGGTCTGGAAATGGGGCAGGGCTTTGTAGCCTCGTTTGCCGGGCCCCCAGGCCACCCAAGTGTCATTTGGCGGGTGAACCGTCCGGCGGGCGTGCTTGGCCACATGAGGGAACATCTCTTCCCCGCACAGGGCGGAAAGAAACGGGGCGACTTCGTCGCCGAGCGCCGTCAGCTTGGGGCGTACCCTGGATATGAGTGCGTCCATTCTGGGTTCGAGACCGTCGATGGTAAATACTTCGAAATCTTCTGCTGCAAATCCGTTAAACGTCATATTCTGTCACCTCTAAGCGGAATGTCCCGATTTCGCCATACTGCGCGGCATTTATCCGCGGGAAAGGCGTTTGGAATGTTGTGGGAGCGGGTAAAAATAGTCAATAAACCAAGTTCCCGCTACATAAACTGAAGTATAAAATAAGTGTAGGATGAACGCAAAAATCTTTATCGCGGCCGCTTGTGTTTCCCGGCGGCAGTCACGGCTTCCATAAGCACAAAAGACGCAAATGACAAAGTCGGTTTTGCTATCCGTAAGGCATAAAGGAGGGAGTGCCGTGAATAAGAACGACGAGGTGGAGTATTGCAATTTGGAACTCCGGTTTGACCGGATGCATATTCAGAATTTGATCAAGGATTTGATCCAAGAAGGCTATTCCTTGTACTGGAGCGAGAGCGATAATCTTTTTGTCATATCGGTCCGTACAGGGCGCAAGCTTGTCAAGCTGCGTTTTCAGCGGATCAGAGAAGGCTACAAGCTGGTGGGCGATTACATGATACGCGACGCCCGTCTGGCGGAATGGATGGAGAAGCTGATTGGCGATATGCGCGGTCATGCCATTGTCAAACGTTTTCGCGACCGCCAGATCATCATCGAAAATATTTTGTTCGGCGAGGTCATCCGCCTTGTGGAAATATCCGGGTATCAGCAGAGGGTGCTCTACCAGAAAGGGCCTATGCTCTCGGATCAGGAGCTTACGATAATGTTCTATTCGACCCTGGGCGAAGAGCGCATCCGCGAGCGCAGAATAGAAGTCGATGAGGAGCTGGACCGGCTAGGCGGCGCTTTGGACCGCAAGGACGAGCAGCAAGTGAAGCTTTCCAAGGAAAAACTTTCGTTTCTGATGAGGGAATTAACTAAATTGGAATGGTAAATACAGCTAGTATTAAGCAAGAATTGGGCACCTCTGGAAAAGGGGTGTCTTCGATTTGCAAGGCAATTCCCCTAGGGGGTTCACTTCTGACGAAAAAAACGTTAGAATGGTTACATTGCGGGTCAAATTTCATCAAAGATGCATTTTGTCAATGAAATTGATCTCTTGATGCTTCAAACAAAATTTAAAGCATAAAAAGGGTGGAGGACCAGATGGCAAAACAACAAATCGGCGTCATAGGCCTGGCTGTAATGGGCAAAAATTTGGCTCTTAACATTGAGAGCAGAGGCTTTACCGTATCGGTATTCAACCGTTCCCCCGAGAAGACGCATGATCTTCTTAAAGAAGCGGAAGGCAAAAATCTGACAGGCACTTTCTCCATTGAGGAATTTGTGCAGTCGCTGGAAACTCCCCGCAAAATCCTGATCATGGTTCAGGCGGGCAAAGCGACCGATGCGACGATCGAGCAACTGATTCCGCATCTGGATCAAGGCGATATCATCATCGACGGCGGCAACGCCTACTTCCCGGATACGGTTCGCCGCAACAAGGAACTGGAAGAGAAGGGATTCCGCTTTATCGGCACCGGCGTATCCGGCGGCGAAGAAGGCGCGCTGAAAGGCCCTTCCATTATGCCTGGCGGTCAGGAAAGCGCATATCAATTGGTAGAACCGATCCTCACAGCGATCTCGGCCAAAGTGGACGGAGAACCTTGCTGTACATATATCGGGCCGGACGGAGCGGGCCATTACGTCAAAATGGTGCATAACGGCATTGAGTACGGCGATATGCAGCTCATCTGCGAAGCGTATCAATTGCTTAAGGACGTTGTGGGACTGGATGAAAAAGAACTGCACGCCACATTCGCCGAGTGGAACAAAGGTGAGCTCGACAGCTATCTGATCGAGATTACGAAGGACATCTTCGCGCAGTATGACGCAGAGACCGGCAAGCCGATGGTCGACGTCATTCTCGACTCCGCGGGCCAAAAAGGCACCGGCAAATGGACAAGCCAAAGCTCGCTGGATCTTGGCGTGCCGTTGTCCATGATTACGGAATCCGTCTTCTCCCGCTTCCTGTCCGCAATGAAGGAAGAGCGCGTGGAAGCAAGCAAGGTGCTGAGCGGACCCGCAGCGGAACCGTTTAGCGGCGACAAGGCCGAAATCATCGAGAATATTCGCAGAGCGCTGTTCGCGAGCAAAATCGTTTCGTACGCTCAAGGCTTCGCGCAGCTGCGTGTCGCTTCCGACGAATACGGCTGGAACCTGAAATACGGCAATCTGGCCAAAATCTGGCGCGGCGGCTGCATTATCCGCTCCCGCTTCCTGCAAAACATTACGGACGCCTACGAGAACAATCCGGAGCTTAAGAATCTGCTGCTTGATCCGTTCTTCAAAGACGTCATGACCTCTTACCAGGACGCATGGCGCAAAGTGGTTGCCGAAGCCGTTACCCGCGGCATCCCGGTTCCGGGCTTTGCAAGCGCCTTGGCTTATTACGACAGCTACCGCACGGAGCGTCTGCCGGCAAACCTGCTGCAGGCGCAGCGCGACTACTTCGGCGCTCATACATTCAAGCGCGTGGACAAGGAAGGCATCTTCCACCACGACTGGATCGCAGAAGCGCAATCGGAATAACAGTCGTACACTTCGCGCACTTACAGCCCGGGAGAGTCCGCCTTCAGGCGGTTCTTCCGGGCTTTTTTAATACCACTATGACGATATTGGTCGGCAGAAGCATTGTGCTGCGTTTTCACCCTGTGTTATGATATGTCTAAATTATGATAAGTCCAAAAGTCCAAACTAGCGGGTGGTGATCGTTATGTCGGCAGACGACATGAAGCGGCAGAGCATGAGGGCTGACGCCAAAAATCTGATTCTGATCGGAATGATGGGAACGGGGAAGTCGACGGTAGGCGCGATTCTCGCCGAGGAACTGGGATATGAACTGGTGGATCTGGATCAGGTGATTGTCCGCAAGGAGGGTCGGAGCATATCCGATATTTTTGAAAATGACGGAGAAGGCTACTTCAGAACGGTGGAGACGGAAAGCTTGCGGGAGACCGTGCAGACCGGAGGACAGGTAATCGCCACCGGCGGAGGAGCGGTGCTGGCCGAGGTGAACAGGGAGTTAATGAAGGAGAACGGAATTGTCGCCGCACTTAGCGCAACCGCGGAGGATATCATATCGCGGGTAAACGGTGACAACAATCGGCCGCTGCTGGCCGGCAATGCGGAAGAGCGCGTCAGACGAATTCTGGAAGAACGAAAGGACGCCTACAGTTTCGCGCATTGCATGGTGGATACGACGAACTTAACAGCGGCACAAGTGTGTCAGTATATTTTAATGCACTACCGCGTTTTAGCTTTTAAGCATGTTGGTTAGTTTTGCGGCAGTTCGCTCCATTCGATCATGCCGCCGCTTAAGTTCACAACTCCATTATAGCCCTGGGAGCTTAAATATTCACATACCCGCTGACTTCGGGAGCCGGAACGGCATATAAAAATAACCTCGGCATCCTCCGGAATATCGGAGCTGCGGTAGGGAATATCGCCCATGGGAATGTGCAGAGCGCCCGAAATCATTCCAAAGGCCACCTCATCAGCTTCTCTTACGTCGATCAGGACCAATTCTTCACCGGATTTCAGGCGTTGATGCAATTCCTCGGCCGTAATTTGGGGAATACCATTCATGGATATGACCTCTTTCCTTGACAAGAATGGTTTAATGATAACATAAGGAAGGAATACTCTGTCAAACGAAGACGTTGTCCGTATCCACTATTCAATATATAAGGAGAGTTAAGAAACATGGACGTTATTGTAAGGCCTACGCCGGTACTAAACGGGGAAATCGGAGCATTGTCCTCCAAAAACTATACGACACGCTATCTGCTGGTCGCCGCGCTGTCCGAAGGCACAAGCACGATCTATCATCCGGCACACAGCGAGGACAGCGACGCTATCCGCCGCTGCATCCGCGATTTGGGAGCGGAGCTTACCGAGGATGAAGAGAAGATCGTCATCAAAGGCTTCGGCCGCCGTCCCAAAGACATCAAGGAGCTCAATGTCGGCAATGCCGGCGCCGTGCTGCGCTTCCTGATGGCGGTTGCTTCCCTGTGCCCGGAAGTAACCTTTGTGAATACATACCCGGACTCGCTGGGCAAGCGTCCTCATGACGATCTGATCGACGCCCTCGGCCAGCTTGGCGTTGAGGTCGAGCATAACGAAGGCAGACTCCCGATTACCATCCGGGGAGGAAACCCGAAGGGCGGACGTATTACCGTCTCCGGAGCGGTCAGCTCCCAGTATTTGAGCGCGCTGCTGTTCCTTACGCCACTGCTCGAGGAAGACAGTGAGATTATCGTCCTGAACGATCTGAAATCGAAGGTTGTCGTCGGGCAGACACTTGAGGTGCTGGAGCAGGCCGGAATCACCATTCACGCGGCCGAGGATTATATGTCGTTCAAGGTGCCGGGCGGGCAGTCCTATGAAGCCAAATCGTATACCGTGCAGGGGGATTACCCCGGCTCTGCTGCCGTGCTTGCCGCTGCCGCTGTAACGAAGTCCGACGTGAAGATTCACCGCCTCGCCGAGAACAGCCGGCAGGGAGAAAGAGCAATTATCGACGTTCTGCGTATGATGGAAGTGCCGCTCACCCATGAGAACGGAACGGTGCATGTACAGGGGAACGGGCGCCTGAAGGCGGTCGAATTCGACGGAGATGCGGCTACGGATGCCGTGCTGGCCATGGTTGCCGCCGCCGTGTTTGCGGAAGGCACCTCCAGATTTTATAATGTGGAAAACTTGCGCTACAAGGAATGCGACCGGATCACCGATTATTTGGCGGAGCTCACCCGGGCGGGAGTGAAGGTAGAGGAACGCCGGGACGAGATCATCGTTCACGGTATGCCGGAAGGCGTCGCGGGGGGCGTAACGATCAACGCGCACTACGATCACCGCGTGATTATGGCTCTTACAGTCGTTGGCCTTCGGGCTTCGGCGCCTCTGCTGATTAAGGACGCGCATCACGTAGCGAAATCGTATCCGCAGTATTTTGACCATTTGCAGGCGCTTGGCGCGGATGTCGAGTGGGTAAAATAAGAGCGGCAACGATAATTCCGTGACAAAGGGGCTGAAACGTATGGCTTTTGAGAATCCGTCCAGGGATCGGATCGGAGACATCCTGGCTTCCGCTGGCAACATTGCCGTAGTTGGTCTGTCCGACAAGAGCGACCGGACTTCTTATATGGTCGCTTACGCCATGCAGAACAAGGGGTACCGGATTATCCCAGTCAATCCGACAGTGGACGGCGAGATTCTTGGGGAGAAGTGCTATCATTCGCTTGCCGAGATTCCCGAGCCGGTCGACATTGTCAATGTGTTCCGCCGCAGCGAGTTCTGCGCCGAGACGGCCCGAGAAGCCGCGGCGATCGGGGCCAAGGTGCTGTGGCTGCAGCAGGGGGTTGTCAGCCCGGAAGCGGCCGAGATCGCTGCAGAGGCTGGAATGACGGCCATTATGGACCGCTGCATCAAGGTCGAAGAAGCGATTACTATGCAAGGGCGGACACGGAAAACTCAGTAAAGTCAGTGTGGCGAAGAACGTCCTGACCGAAAGGGAAGGACGTTCTTTTTTGCGCCTGCCTCTGCTCGGAATCGATTGATTTGGAATTTTATGGTATACTACGAAAATGTGCCGACTTATTCTTTTGACAAAACAGAACACAGGCCGTACCATTCAATATAGTAAGAAAGGGGAGATCATTTTGAACTGGCTCGGATCATTGCAGCAGTTGGGCAGAGCCATTATGCTTCCCACCATGGTGCTGCCGGCGGCGGCCATTCTGCTCAGCCTGGGGAGCCTGCCATGGTCCGCTTGGGGGCTGGCTTCGGTAGCCGAAGTTGCAACCTACGCGGGACAGGGAATTTTTTATTATATGCCTTATCTGTTTGCGGTCGGAGTCGCCTGGGGGCTATCCAATCAAGCCGGGCCTGCCGGACTTGCGGCATTGGCGGGAATGTTCACATATGACCGGATTGTTATGAAACTGGGGGACGGCGCACTGCAGCCTGCGACGCTGATCGGCATTCTGCTCGGAATTGTCGCCGGCATCGCCCATAACCGGTTTAAGAATATCAAGCTTCCGGAGGCGATCCAGTTTTTTGGAGGATCGCGTTTTGTTTTGCTCTTTATGGGATTGTTCTCCGCCCTGTTCGCATGGGTCATGCTGGGCGTCTCGCCGATGATTCAGCATGGTCTTGACGATTTGCTGCAGCTTGTCGACAAGACAGGAGGCTTCGGACTGTTCTTGTACGGCGTATTATACAGAGTGCTGACGGCCTTTGGACTTCATCATATTTTGAACAATGTGTTCTGGTTTCAACTGGGAACGTATACAACGCCGGACGGCGCCGCCGTTCAGGGCGACCTGCCGCGTTTTTTTGCCGGCGATCCCACGGCGGGCAGCTTCATGGCGGGGCTGTTTCCCATCATGATGTTCGCGCTGCCTGCCATCGCGTTTGCGATTATTCAGGAAGCGCGCGAAGATTTGAAGCCCCAAATTAGAAAGACGTTCATGCGGGCGGCGCTCGTCTGCTTCCTGACCGGCGTTTCCGAGCAGATCGAGTTCGCCTTTCTGTTCGCTTCGCCTTACCTGTTCGCCCTCCATACGATCATGTCTGGACTGGCTATGGCTCTGACTTATGCGCTGGGTATTCATCACGGCTTTTCCTATTCGGCCGGGGCCATCGACTTTATTTTGAACCTTCACCTGGCCCGCCGCGCCTGGCTGCTGATACCGATCGGTTTGGTCTACGGTCTTGTCTATTACCAACTGTTCCGCTGGGCGATCCGCCGTTTTCAGATTCCGACGCCGGGCCGGGAGGAAGGCTCCGAGCTTGGCGACTGGGCGGGGAATATTCCCTATCAGGCTCCGCTCATTTTGCAAGCGCTTGGCGGCAAAGAGAACATCGTGCAGGTCCAGGCCTGCATCACCCGTCTGCGGCTTACGGTGTTTAATGACCGCCAGATTGATACCGGAGCTCTTAAAAGCCTAGGCTCTGCCGGTATCATCAAATTGGGCGGGGGCAATGTTCAGGTCGTATTCGGCACGTACTCCGAACTGATCCGAGAAGAAATCGACAAGTTGATGCTCCGCGATCTGCCGCAGGTGCTGTTCAGCGCTCCGATGCAGGGTAAAATGCTGCCGATCGAAGACGTGCCCGATCATATTTTTGCCCAAAAATTGGTTGGAGACGGCGTCGCTTTCATTCCTGAAAAGGGAGAGCTAGTCTCTCCGGTATTCGGCAAAGTCATGCACATATATCCCACGATGCACGCCATCGGCATTTCAACTCCGGAAGGGCTTGAGGTGCTCATGCATATCGGTATAGACACATCCCAATTAAAAGGTCCGTTTCAGTCGGAGATCAAGGAAGGGGACAGCGTCGAACCCGGCCAACTGCTAGTTAAATTCGATCTGGACTATCTGAAAGAGCATGCCTCTTCACTGGCCACCCCGATGGTGATTACCAATCCGGAACGCGTCAAATCCTGGAGCTACGCTCCGTTTAAAAATGTGAAAAAAGGGCAATCGTCGGTCATGTCCGTCGTATTGCACGAAAGCAATGTTGGAGGGGTAGAATCATGATACAAGGTATAGGCGCCTCAGCGGGTGTTGCCATCGGGAAGGCTTTCGTTCTGCCTAACTGGGAATGGAGCATGCCGGAGACGCAGGTGAATCCGGTAGATCTGGCAAAAGAATTTGAGCGTTTATATGAAGGGATACGCACCTCCAAGGATGAGCTCGAATTTATCAAAAAAGAATTCAGAGAAGTCGTAGGTCCCGAGGAATCCAGCATCTTTGACGCGCATTTGGCGATCCTGGACGATCCGGTATTCATGAGCGAAATCCGCGGTATTATCGAGAGACAATACAAGGCGGCGGAGGTGGCGGTCAAAGAGGCCATCGATCACTTTGTGGCCATGTTTGACCTACTGGACGACGAATATATGAAAGAAAGGGCGGTCGACATCAAGGATGTCGGCAACCGACTGTTGAAGCATCTGCTGGGGGCGCCTGAAGTCACGCTGCCTTCGGACACCCAGCCCTACATTCTGGTGGCAAAGGAGCTATCTCCTTCCCAGCTTGCCCATCTGAATCCCGCTTACGTGCTCGGCATAGTGACGATGATGGGAGGCAAAACGTCGCATTCCTCCATTATGGCCCGTGCGCTTGGCATCCCGCTGGTGGCGGGCCTGGAGAGTAAGCTCTCAACCCCGATCCAGACCGGGGAGTTCCTGGTCATCGACGGAGATAACGGATCTCTCTTCGTAAATCCTGATCAGGCCACCGCTGAGCATTACAGCGTAGTGCGTGACAGACAACGGGAGAAGCGGGAACAGCTGGAGCTTTTGTCTTCGGTGGACGCGCTGACCAGAGACGGAGTAAGAATACGGCTGGCAGGCAACATCAGCTCCGTGAAGGAGCTGGATCTGGCTTTGAAATACGGAGCCGAGGGCGTCGGCCTGTTCCGGACGGAATTTCTGTATATGGACCGGCAGAGCTTTCCGACCGAAGACGAACAGTACGAGGTATACAAGCTTGTGGCTGAAAAGGTAGGAGAGCATCCGGTGGTCATCCGCACCCTGGATATTGGGGGAGACAAGCATCTGGATTATTTTCAGCTTCCGGAGGAGCAGAACCCATTCCTCGGCTATCGCGCGATCCGCATCAGCCTTGACCGGAAGGACATGTTCCAGACGCAGATGACGGCGATCCTGCGGGCCAGCGTTCACGGCAACATTAAAATGATGTTCCCGATGATCTCTTCGATTGAAGAGGTTAGGGAAGCTAAAGCCGTACTGGAGGAAGTTAAAAAGGACCTGGACCGGCGCGGCATCCCTTACAACAGCAAGCTGCCGATCGGCATTATGATCGAGGTGCCGGCTGCGGTGATGATCGCCGATTTCCTGGCGGAAGAAGTGGACTTTTTCAGCATCGGGACGAATGACCTCGTGCAGTACGCACTGGCGGTTGACCGGATGAACGAGCAGATCGCCCATATGTACCATCCGTATCATCCGGCAGTGCTTCGGATGATACGCATGACCGTGGAAGCAGCAAAAGCTGCGGGCATCGGCATCAGCGTCTGCGGTGAGCTGGCCGGCGATGAGCGCTCGCTGCCGCTGTGGCTGGAGCTGGGAGTCAGCGATCTCAGCATGTCGCCCCAGGCTCTCCTGAGGGTCAAGCACCGGACGCTGAACACGACGGCCTCCGAGGCCCGGAAAGTCGCCAAGCTCTGCTTCCGGAGCCGCGAAACTGCGGAAAGCGAGCAGCAGCTCACGCAGTTCCTCGACAAAACGATCATACAGCATGTCGTTAAAGGCGACGCTTAGCACTAATAAAAAGTAAATAATGGGGGTCCGGCAAAATTGCCGGGCTTTTTTGAAATATAAGACTTTATAAGCTTCGCGCCTATCGTTTGGTCTTATATTTTTACGAGAAACGTACTTGCGTCTTAAAAAGACGCCGTCAGGCGTTTCTTCTTATTAGCTTTATTCAACCAAGCCGAGGTGTATATAATCGTGATACCCGGCAACGCCATCGACGGGCAGTCCAAACTTCTTTTCATAATCTTTTAGCGCTATTTCGGTTGTGCTGTTGAACTTGCCATTGCATTCCCCCTTGTAAAATCCTGCGCTTCGCAATCGGTATTGAATGATTTGAACGTCACCGCCGCTATCTCCCTTTGCTAAACTTCTTGGATCTGCGTCGAGTTTGCCAAGAACATGGCCCCCAAAGCTTATTTTGGTCCCCACTCGTACAAATTCATATAACTCCTCAACATCACGGTTGTGCATTCGTATGCAGCCATGACTGGCATTATGACCTATAGAATAGGGCCTGTTTGTACCATGAATACCGTATGTTCCCCACCGCACGCTAAGTCCAATCCATCGGGTGCCAAACCCTTTCCCCCAATTATTATATTTGTTAATAACGACATACTCGCCCACAGGTGACGGCGTTTCCTGTTTTCCAAGAGCGATGGGATACTTCTTGATAAGATGGCTATTAGAGTACAGGTACAGTTGGTGCTTCAGAGGATCGATCCTAATCGATATTTTTTCTTGATTTTGAGGAGGTTCTGCCGTGGTAGTTGGATTGGAAAGGATGAACAAATGAAAAATCAACAACATCTCATGCATGAACATACGAAAAAAATCCTCCATTTAATCATTTTAATTTGTTGTTTGTAGCCAGTGTGCCCTATCCCTGTTACTTATAATGTTAAATCACACAAAATCTATCCCTGCATGTCCAAATGTTGGGAGAGGCTTGCAAAGCAGATTCTCAACTATATTCGGAAAATAAACAAAACCGTTTGTGCCGCTGCGCAGTCTTTATCAGTAGCATAGAAATAGCAGAGTATCTATATAAAGAGGGGGAGGGGATGGACATGGAGAGCCTGATCAAAGAAGAGTCCGTCATCCTGTCGGATGAAGAAAGCTTCTTCGGGCTTGTGGCTGAGCACAAAAGAACGTTATATGGCATCGCCCACAGCTATCTCCGCAGCGAGGCAGATGCGCTTGAAATGGTGCAGGAGGCGACCTGCCGGGCTTGGATCAAACGCAGAAGCCTGAAGGATGAGGGGCGGTTCACCCCATGGCTTATCCGAATTCTAATCAACTGCTGCAACGATGAACTGAAGCGCAGAAAGCGGGTGATTCCCTCCGAAATCCAGGGCGGGGAGTCCGGGATGATTGAAATGGCGAGTGACCGCAAGCTGGACATGGAGCGGGCGCTGGATGCCGTGAAGCCGAAATACCGGCAGGTGCTTGTCCTGAAATACTACCGGGATATGACGCTGACTGAAATTGCAGGGTTGCTGGAAAGACCGGAAGGAACCGTAAAGACATGGCTGAACAAAGGCCTGAAGCAACTGCGGGGCAAAATGAAAGGGAAGGGAGATGAGCGCTATGTTTGAACGTGAAGAGAAGCTGGCCCGGGACTATTTTCACGTTGCGGAGCGGCACTTGTCGCTAGTGTCCGAGCAGAAGTTGGACGCTGCAATCAATGCCGGCATTGCCGAAGGGACCCGCAGAGGAAGGAACGTCCGTAGACGTTATGCTTTCACATCCGCTGTTATCCTGACCGTCGCCCTGCTGTTCATCATCTCGTGGCTGGGGGGACTCGGCGGTCAACGGATTACGGCGGTTCAGCCCAAGAACTGGGGGGAGTTTGAAACGTACCGTTCAATCGCGGAGAACAATATCACTATAAAAACAGCGCTGGACGCCGGAATCGTCATACCTCTTCACATTTCAACGCAGGAGAAGAACGGCTACAAAATTACCCTGGACGGCATGATCGCCGACCGGCGGGGCATGCTGCTGCTGTATACGTTCGAGAACCGGAATACGCAAAAGGCGACGGTCACCCGTTTTTCGTTGAAAGGCCTGTCGAACTTTTCTTCTTCATCTTCCTATTGGAGCGGCGGCGACGGAAGCCCGGGGATTACCCATAATTACTTCCAGCTTACTTTGGAAGAAGGCCAGAAGCTGTCTGAACGGCTGACGGCTGAAGCAATTGTAATGCCGGATACTCCTGAGGCTCATCTTTCCAGCTCGAACAAATTCAGAACCTCGCTGACCGCCGGTATTTCGCTGGATATCGCGGAGATTGAAAAGTCCGGACGTGAGATCGATATCGGTAAAACAATGACGGTCGGCGGTCAGCGGATTCATATCGAAAAAGCCTATATCGGCCCGACAGGAATTTACTTGAATGCCGTATATGACGATCAGAATGCCAAACGAATATTCAGTGTGATTAACCCGACGATTATGTCCGGAAAGGGAGAAAAGGAAACGGCGCTGTCTACCAACATGACATTGAATGTGAATACTCCGCTGCAGACGATGGTTTTCCACAACAATAATATGGATGTCAAAGGGCCGCTGAAGCTTACGATCAAGGGAATCCAGGCTATGGATAAATCCGATCTGAAGCTTGTCGTTGATACGAAGGCCCAAAAAATAATCAAGGCGCCTGACGAGCGATTAACGCTATCCGACCGAAACGCCGATATCAGGTTTACCGAAAGCAGTTCGGGGGTTGAGGGTAACGCAAAGTCCGGTCAGCTTGTACTCCAATTAAGTACCAAGTCTACTGAGAACGATGAAATGGCTCACCTGTCATTTGATCTGGACGACAGCTTTACGGACGGCGAGGGAGTGAAGCATTCGATTATCCGGAACGAGGGAACTTATTGGGAATCCAGCGGCAATTCAGAGGGATGGACAGATACTGGTATTTACAATCTGGGGTCCGCCAAGCTTCCGCAGCCGCTTACCTTTACGATTAGCAGCTACCCGAACCCTATACTTGAGGAGCAATCCGTCCGAATCCGTTAATAATTATGTCAAAAAGCCGCCTCCCGCCCGCTTTTCAAGCGCGGCCCAGAAGCGGCTTTCTTTATTTATTCCCCGGCGAGTGCATCGCAGAACGCTTTGCCGTATGGCGGGAGATCGGGTGGTCGGCGGGCGGAGACGATATGGCCGTCGACAACGACAGGCTCGTCCTTCCAGATTGCTCCGGCGTTCTCCATATCGTCACGGATGCCGGGAGTCGAGGTTACGGTGACGCCGTCCAGAATTTTGGCGGAGATCAGCACCCAGCCGGCATGGCAGATTTGCCCGATCGGCTTCTCCGCTTTGTTGAAGTCCTGGATCAACTTCAGCACCGCCGGGTAGCGGCGGATCTTGTCCGGCGCCCACCCGCCGGGCACCAGAATGCCGTCGTAGTCGGCAGCGTCCAGTTCATCCCAGGAGTAGTCCGCCGTAGCGGGGACGCCGTATTTGCCGACGTAAGTTTTTTCTTTTACAAGACCTGCCAGATGGACCTCCGCGCCTTCCTCCCTGACCCGGTAGATCGGATACCAAAGCTCCAAATCTTCAAATTCATCGTCTACGAGCGCAATTACTTTTTTTCCGTCCAAACGCATTTGACGCAGCTCCCTTCAAAGAACGTAATCCCGTATATTGTAGCAAATTTAAAATTTGAAGTCATCCAAAGCGAAGAAATTATATTCATAATTGGTAATTTAATCATTTTATGCAAATGGGAAGGTTTTTTGCGGGAGGAAGCGAATATAAATCTAATGCATCCTTATTCGGGATGCCGCTGCAAAATGTCTGACTATAGGCAAATGCGCATATCCTTTCAAATCATTTTTTTGAGGTGCTACCATGTACAATGAAGACCAACTGAACCAAACCTGCCGTTGCGGCGGCGAGATGACTATACATATGCATACGCTGATTTACAAAGCTAAAGTGAAAATTACCAATGTCCCCGTCTTTATGTGCCAATCCTGCTTCCAGTATAAGCCGCATCCGGCCGTAAAGAACGATTTGAGCCTGGTGCTTCAAGAGCTTGGCGGCAATCCCAAGAGAAGCATCTTCTCTTTTGCCGAACGCAATGAGTTGGCCTCCGTGCTGAATGACACTTTTTACGGCTATAAGGGGAGGGGCGAAGATCTGGAGCAGGCGGTCCAGAAGGCTATGAGCGAAAGGATCGATCTGCTGCTGGATTTATTCCGAATCGCGTCGGAAGCGGCTGATAAGGAGTGGATGGAGGAACTTGAGAGCAGGCTGCTTAAGCTTGTTCCGCATACCGTATCCCGAATCGTGTAACCTCCTTCTGCAAAACAATGAAAATATTTCAGAAACATTGGATTTTTTCGTCGATTTTTGATACCATAAAGAAAGAGGTTACATTGCTGTTTTAAGAGGATATCCGATTAGAGCAGGAGCTTGTAGCCGTTCAATGATTTTGCGGGAAAGTCCGAAAGACTCCGTTAGTATGCAATGAACGACATTATTCGGTCATGAAGCTTATCCGGCGAAATCGGGGAGAAAGATGGGTATCCAGCACCAGTCATCCTAGGTGACTCTTGTCAAAAATAGGGAGAAAGTATGGAATTAGGTCCCATTCCTGCATCAATGCTTCAAGTCTGAAAGAATTTCTGAAAGGAAATTGAAGCGTTATCATTGCACAAAAGTACAAATTATCGTATCATGATTTTAATTAGGTCGAACGATAAAATTTATCGCAATGGAGAGAGTAATTTGACGGTAACCATTTACGATGTAGCGCGTGAGGCAGGCGTATCTATGGCAACGGTATCACGGGTTGTAAACAACAATCCCAATGTGAAACCGCAAACCCGCAAGAAGGTTTATGAAGCGATTGAGCGTTTGGGGTATCGTCCCAACGCCGTGGCAAGAGGTCTTGCCAGCAAGAAAACGACGACCGTTGGCGTTGTCATTCCCGATATTTCCAATTCGATTTTTGCGGAAATTGCCCGCGGAATCGAAGACATCGCCAATATGTACCATTACAATATTATTTTGTGCAACGCCGACAAGCGCAAGGAGAAGGAAATCCGCGTCATTAACACGCTGCTCGAGAAGCAGGTGGACGGCCTCCTCTTCATGGGCGGCACCGTAACCGATGAGCATATTTTGGCTTTCCAGACCTCGGCCGTTCCGATTGTACTGTGTGCGACAAGCGATGAGAAAGGTACTTATCCTTCGGTCGATATCGATCATGAAGCCGCCGCTTTCGATGCGGTCAATACTCTGATCCGCCATGGCCACCGCGAAATCGCGATGATCAGCGGCACACTGCAGGACCCGGCCAATGGCTACGCGCGTTTCCAAGGCTATAAGAAAGCGCTCGAAACAGCCGGTATCGAATACCAGGAAGATCTTGTGCGCATCGGGAATTACCGCTATGAGTCCGGCGTCGAGGCGATGAAGTATTTTCTGGGGCTGAAGAAGAAGCCGACGGCGATATTTGCCGCGACGGACGAAATGGCCATTGGCGCCATTCACAGCATCCAGGACGAAGGACTGAAAGTGCCGGGGGATTTCTCGATTATCAGCGTAGATAACATCCGTATGGCTTCCATGGTGCGTCCGCTGCTTACTACGGTGGCGCAGCCGATGTACGACCTGGGCGCCGTGGCCATGAGACTTCTGACCAAGCTGATGAAGAAGGAGACCGTAGAGAATCCGCGCGTCATTTTGCCGCATGAGACCATTCTGCGCCTGTCCGTCAGCCATGTGAACGAATAACTTGAACATCCCCCATAACGGGGCTGCCGGGCGATTTTCAGCCCGGTCCAGAAGAATATGCTTGACGTAAAAAGCTCCGTCACGGGGCTTTTTATGCTATTATTCATCTTTTTCATTCCTAATTAAAGGGAGGCCAGTCTATGGAAGCTGTAATCGGAATCATTGGAGCCATGGATGAAGAGATCAAACTGCTGCTGGAGAATATGGACCACAGCGAGGCTGTTAGTAAAGCGGGGATTACATACTATAAAGGCACAATCGGCGGAAAATCCATTGTCGTCTCCAAATCGGGCGTTGGGAAAGTAAATGCCGCAGTCACTACGCAGATTATGATCGATGCGTTCGGCGCAAAGAAGGTGCTGTTTACAGGCGTGGCCGGTGCGCTGCATCCGGACCTGGAAGTTGGAGATATCGTTATATCCTCGGAGTGCTTGCAGCATGATATGGACGTCACAGCGCTGGGCTTCCCCCGCGGCGTCATTCCATTCCAGGAAGCATCGGAGTTTCCGGCCGATCCGGAACTTGTGCTGCTTGCAGAGAAAGTCTGCCGGGAAATGGGGGTCCGCTATGTGACGGGGAGAGTTCTATCGGGCGACCAGTTTATTGCCAGCCGGGAATCGGTCTCCATGCTGCGGGAGCAGCTTAGAGGCGCCTGTGCGGAAATGGAAGGAGCGGCGCTGGCTCAGGTATGTTATATGAACGAAATCCCGTTCGTTGTGATCCGCTCCATGTCCGACAAGGCCGATGGTTCGGCGAACATCAGCTTTACGGAATTTACGGAGACCGCATCAAGGCAGTCCCATGAAATACTGAGCGGTATACTGAACAAGCTGCATTAATACATAAACCGCTGCCTGAACCTTACTTTGTCGAACATTTCACGATAGGCCAGCGGTACCTCGGAACCGATGCGGACCATCAGGCAGCTCACGGGATGGGAGCAAATTTCAGGATCGTCGGTGGCGTACCAGACCATATCGATCGTCATCATCAGCCGCACCATCATATGGCGGTACGCCCAGACATCCAGACCGCTTCCCTTAAGGTCTCAGTGCCAATAATACTCTATTGTTAAAACGATGCAATTCTCCAGCTGTTCCCGTTCAAACGGAAGCGGCAAGCAATTCCCTTCCAATTCCCGCGGCCCGGTAGGCGCCCGCCACTTCGATGGCCCCCAGTTCGATTAAATCCTTCATGCCTCCGCTCCATATTGGACTCTTGTACCTGGAACAAAGGATGGAATGTAAGCGTTTGCTGTGCTATACTTAATTTTGACATAAAAAGTTCACAAAATATAGCTTGACTTCATTGATTTGAGGTGGAGTTGTCAAGAGATCAAACGTCCAATTTAATCAAAATCATAAGTCTGAAACTTGGAGCCATTTAAGCTTATGCCATTCATACGAGAGGAGGCAAGGGCAATGGGGCGGGTTCACAATGAAATTTTGCCGGGACGGGCGCATAACCCGAACTTGGCCGATTACGATCAGGCCGTCGCTCACTTTAAATGGGAGGATGCAGAGCGTTATTTTACTTGGTATGAAACGGGAAAAGTCAATATGGCTTATGAAGCGGTCGACCGCCATGTCCGGGAAGGAAAGGGCGAAAAGACGGCACTGCTGTACAGCGATCCGTCACGGGACGAATCCTACACGTTTGCTGATTTGCAAGAGAAGTCGAACCGCTTCGGCAACGTGCTCCGAAAATATGGAATCGGCAAAGGAGACAGGGTATTTCTATTTATGCCAAGGCAGCCCGAGCTGTATTTCTGTCTCCTCGGCATCCTAAAGATAGGTGCGGTTGCGGGCCCTTTATTCGAAGCGTTTATGGAAACGGCGGTCAAGGATCGGCTTGAAGACAGCGGGGCTGTCGCATTGGTCACAACCCCGGACTTGCTGCATCGGGTAAAGCGTGAGGAGCTTCCGGAGCTGCGTCATATTTTTCTCGTAGGCGGAGATTCGGACCCTGAAAAAGGTTTGTTGGACTATGAATCAGAAAGCGCTTCCTCATCTCCGGAGCTCGAGCCTGAGTGGCTTGGCCTGGAGGACGGACTGATTATGCACTATACCTCAGGCTCGACGGGAAAGCCCAAAGGCGTCTATCATGTGCAGCGCGCGATGATCCAGCATTATTATACCGGTAAAGTCGTGCTTGATCTGCAAGAGGACGATATTTACTGGTGCACCGCCGACCCCGGTTGGGTTACCGGCACCTCGTACGGAATCTTTGCCCCTTGGCTGAGCGGCGCAACGAATGTCGTCCGCGGCGGCCGGTTCAGTCCCCGGGATTGGTACAAAACGATTGAACGCAATAAAGTAACGGTATGGTACAGCGCGCCCACGGCATTCCGCATGCTGATGAGCGCGGGAAGCGGGAGCCTGGAAGGCGTCGATTTAAGCAGCTTGCGCCATGTTCTCTCGGTTGGAGAGCCGTTGAATCCAGAAGTCGTCCGATGGGGAGACAAAGTGTATGGCCAGCGCATACATGATACCTGGTGGATGACGGAGACAGGCGGACAGCTCATCTGCAACTATCCCGGGATGGATATGAAACCGGGATCCATGGGACGGCCGCTTCCCGGCATAACCGCTGCGATTCTGGATGACAGCGGTAATAAGCTCCCTCCGTATACGATGGGCAATTTGGCCATCAAAACGCCGTGGCCGTCTATGATGGACCGGATTTGGAATAATCCCGCCAAGTACGAGGAGTATTTCCGAATTCCAGGGTGGTATATTTCCGGGGATTCCGCCTATATGGACGACGAAGGGTATTTCTGGTTCCAGGGGAGGATCGACGATGTCATCAACTCCTCGGGCGAGCGGATCGGACCGTTCGAGGTGGAGAGCAAGCTGATCGAGCATCCGGCGGTTGCGGAAGCCGGGGTTATCGGCAAACCCGATGCGCTGCGAGGAGAAGTCGTCAAGGCGTTTATATCGCTCCGGGAAGGGTATATTCCTTCACCCGAGCTGAAGGCCGAAATTGCGGCGTTTGTGAGATCGGGGTTATCGGCACACGCCGCGCCGAAGGAAATCGAATTCAAAATGAAGCTCCCGAAGACCCGGTCCGGCAAAATCATGCGCCGCGTGCTCAAAGCCTGGGAGCTTCATCTGCCTGCCGGCGATCTCTCGACAATAGAGGATTAGACAAGAAAGAAAGACGGTTGACCGCTCTGCCCGTTTAGGGAGGCTGTCAACCGTCTTATTGCTTACAAGGTCTGCTTTGGATACGGACTCCCGGTTTGCTCAGTGACCGCCGTTATTCCCGCCGGCATCTGCTTCGTTGCCGTCGGCGGACGGCGTACCCTGGCCGCCATCTGCACTAGGCTGGTTCGGAGTCGCTCCGGGATCGCCTGCACTTCCGGGAAACAGGCCCGGATCAGGAAGGACCTGATCCCCCGGCGTTGTCCCCATATCCGGGAAGAGTCCGTCTTCCGGGCTTGGGGACGGTTCGGGTGTCGGCATCCCTCCGCCGACACTTCCCGAAGAAGTTTCATTCCCCGCCACATCCACGGCGGTAACATAAAATACAGCATAGTCGCTTGCCGGCGTATCCGTAGTGAACGTTGTGCCGTCACCGGCGAGAAGCACATCCACTTTACGGAACGGGCCGCCGTTCACGGAAGAGTATAACCGGTATCCGACGACATCGGGCGAGCCGCTCTGCGCAAAGCGGATGACTGCCTTGCCGGTATCGTAAGAGACTTCCACATTACCCGGCGCCGCCGGAGCTCCGCCATCGTCCACGCGAGGGTCGACTTCCGTCGGAACCCCAGTCTTCGCATCAGCCGGCAGATAGTAGTCCAGCGGTTCATGCTCTTTCATAGACTTGAAGGCAGTTTCCAGTTCATTAATCAATTCCTCGATCGGCTTCTCTCTGGAGACAACGATCTTCTCCTTCAGGAAGTCACCGGGCGTCCCGTCCCGAGGGATATAATTCACGCCGCCGTAAGTAATGTATTTGGCATTTGAAATTCCGTCATCGCCGTCCTTCGGCACATACTTTGCATTGAAAATATCGGTCGTAAACTTATCTGTCAATGAGGTCGGCAGTTTGCCGCTGTACGCCGACACGGTTTCCTTGACGATGCCTTCCGGCTTGTCGAATGTTTTCGCCTTGAACAAATCCGGCTTTTTGTCGATTACAGCGTTCATGACCTCGGCCCACAAGGACTGCGCCTGTTTCCGCTGCGTTTTGGACTCGAGCGTATTGATCTGCTCTTTGTAGCCGACCCACATGCCCAGCGTGATATCCGGGGTATATCCCATGAACCACACATCCGCGTAATTTTGAGTCGAACCTGTCTTGCCGACGATCGGAATATCTTTGAAATGCTTGTACTTGCTCTTGACGGTGCTGCCCGTGCCGTCGGTAACGACAGTGCGCAGCATGTCGGTCATTAAATACGCGCTCTGCTCGGAAAATACGCGCTCTGGATTGACCTTGTGTTGGTAAATGATTTTACCCTTCGAGTCGACGATTTTCTCGATCATGTAGGCATCGTTAAATTCGCCTTTGTTGCCAATAGAAGAATATGCATTGGTCAAATCCTCTACGGACACGCCATACTTCAGGCCGCCGAGAACCCCGGTCTGCGCGCCGTAATCTTCGTCCTGAATAGTTGTAATTCCCAGCTTCTTGGCAAAAGCCCAGGCGTTCTTGATGCCTACCTTTTCGTCGAACAGTTTCAGCGCAGGCAGGTTCAGGGAGTTGTTGAGCGCATACCTCGCCGTTACCAGCCCTTGATAGCGGTTGTTCGCGTTCTTTGGAATGTGGAAGCCTTTCTCCCCGTCTTTCAGAATAATAGGCGCATCATCCAAAATACTTGCCGGCTGGATCAGCCCACCCTCCAAAGCGGGCAGATAAGCGGCAATCGGCTTCATTGTCGATCCTGGCTGACGCACCATCTGGGTGGCGTAGTTCATGCTTTCGACATTGAAGTCGCGTCCTTCGATCATTCCCAGAATCGCGCCGGTCTTGTTCTCGATCATCATGCCGGCCGTCTGCTCAAGGCCCTTGCTTTTGCTCTCTTTGGTAAAATTGCTGCTGTCTTCGGAGATGCTGTGCATTGCGCTGTATACTTTTTTATCGATTGTCGTGTATACGCGGTAACCGCCTGTCAGCAGCAGCTGGCGGGCCTCTTCAAGCTGAGAAGCACCTTTCGCGCTCTCCTGGTTGTTGTTCTCAAGAGTAAGCAGGATTGCCGCTGCCTGGCGCTCCGTCTCCATCATAAGATAAGGAAAGGTAACGTATGCTTTCTTGGTATGCGGAGCAAGGGATTTCTTAATGTCAAAGGCCAGAGCTTCCTGATATTGCGAAGATGAGATTTTGTTCTCCTCAAGCATTCGCCGCAGGACAAGCTGTTGTCGGTCGAGCGCGCGGTTAAACGCAGCCTCGTTGAATTCCCCATACCCGTTGAACGCCGAATAGGCGGAAGGAAGCTGGGGGAGGCCGGCTAAGTAGGCTGCCTGGGCGGTATTCAGCTTATCCAGATTATCGATGCCGAATATGCCTTTGGCCGCGGCTTTGATGCCGTAGACGTTATAGCCGTTTGAACCGTTGCCGAACGGAACCTTGTTCAAGTACGCCGTCAAAATTTCCTCTTTGCTTAAAAAGCGCTCGAGCCGAAGCGACAGCAAGATTTCTTTTACCTTGCGGTCGTCCGTTTTATCGAGATTGAGAAATACGCGTCTTGCGAGCTGCTGGGTAAGAGTACTGCCCCCGGTCTGTACGGATTCATTCAGCAGCTTCTGCTTTACTGCGCGCAACGTGCCGCTTACATCCACGCCATGATGCTCGTAAAAGCGGTTATCCTCGATGGCGAGAACGGCGTCAATAACCAGCTGGGGAAGGTCCTTGTAGGCGATTAGCCTGCGGTCTTCCTCCGTCCGGAGCTGGCCGATCGGCATGCCGTCGCGGAAATAGGCGAATCCCGTCACGACGTTCTCGCCGACCTTCTCTTGAATCATTTGTTCGGAGCGGACAGGATCATCTTTTACGATGGAAGCGATAAAGCCTCCTACTGCGCCGCCGGCGAACAGGACGCCCATCACGCCCAGAATAAACATCCATTTCACGACGGAACCGATCCTGCTGAGCCAAGATCTTCGCGGTCGAATGTCCGTCGCTGATTTTTTCATATTTTCCTGAGACATCGACATCCTCCTTTTAACGGAATTATTATAGCACAATTTGGCGATTTTGAATGCGCTTGTAGGGACAACGCGATTTTTGCGGACATTTGACTTTTCAAAAGATCCTATGATATAAATAAATTCAACTGGATATTTCTAAAGGCGGAGAAGGACATCAGTAGAAGGGAAGCCCGGATTTTCAGAGAGTCGGTGGGTGGTGCAAACCGATAGCGGAACCTTTTGAATTACAGTCTGGAGCCGTCCGGGGGAACGGATTTAGCGCCTAAGGCCTTAGTCTCAGTAGTCCGGCACCGGGTACGTTAAGCGCCCGTTATTTCAATCAAGCGAAGGCTCGGAACCGTCACGTTTTATCATGATGGCAATGAGCTTTAACTAGGGTGGTACCGCGAGTCTCTTTCTCGTCCCTTGGGATGAAGAGGAGGCTTTTTTTGTGCGTTATGAGAAGTATCAACATCAAAAGGGGTTGCTATTATGAAATGGGAAGAACTAACGCCGGAGCAGCAGCGGGAGGTCGAGCGTCAGCTGGAGATCATCGCGCGCGGCGTCGTGGAAATTGTGCCTGAAGAGGAACTGAAGCGCAAAGTCATCAAATCGGTCGTCAGCGGCGTGCCGCTCAATGTTAAGCTGGGCCTTGACCCGTCCGCGCCGGATATCCATGTGGGCCATACGGTCGTCATGCACAAACTGCGCCAATTCCAGGAGCTGGGCCATCAGGTGCAGCTGATTATCGGGGATTTCACGGGGCGGATCGGTGACCCGACGGGCAAATCGGAAACGCGCAAACAACTGACCGAGGAGGATGTGAAGCGGAATGCGGAAACATACAAGAAGCAGCTTCATAAAATCCTTGATCCCGAGAAGACAAAGGTATACTACAATTCGGAATGGCTCGGGCCGATGACCTTCGCGGATGTCGTGGGCTTGTCGGCCAAAGTGACGGTTGCCCGCATGCTGGAACGCGACGATTTCACCAAGCGCTACCAGAGCGGACAGCCGATCAGCATTCACGAGTTCTTCTATCCGCTGATGCAGGGCATGGATTCCGTGGCTCTGAAGAGCGACGTGGAACTAGGGGGAACCGACCAGAAGTTCAATCTGCTGATGGGACGGACGCTGCAAAAAGAATACGGAGTCGATACCCAGGCTGCGATCATGACCCCGCTGCTTGAAGGCCTGGACGGCGTTCAGAAAATGAGCAAAAGCTTGGGCAATTACATCGGCATCGACGAAGAGCCAAACGAGATTTACGGCAAAGCCATGTCCGTCCCGGACGAGCTGATGCTGAAATACTATTCGCTTGCGACCGATATCGGCAACGAAGAACTGAGAGAGCTGGAGGAAGGTCTGAAAGCGGGAACGGCTCATCCGCGGGATGCCAAAATGCGGCTGGCGCATACATTTGTGAGAATGTATCATGGCACCGAGGCGGCGGATGCCGCGCAGCAGCATTTCGTGACCGTATTCCAGCAGCGGGCGCTGCCTGACGATATCGCAACGGCGGTTCTGCCCGCGGCGGAGCTTAATGAAGGGGCTATCCGGTTGACCAAGCTGCTTACGCTGATCGGCCTTGCAGCTTCGGGCGGGGAGGCCAAGCGGAGCGTGCAGCAGGGGGCGGTCAAGCTGAACGAACAGAAATTGACCGACCCGAATGCAGATATCGTTCCTCAGGACGGTGATATCATCCAGGTCGGCAAGCGCAAGTTCGCCAAGCTGACTTTGGAGTAGGACTGAGGCCGAATACACGCGCAGTTCATCAACTGCATTCCAAGAGGGTGAACGGACGTTGCGTCCGGTTCTCCTTCTTTTTTTTGCATGAGAAGTATGCAATAAACACAAAGAAGCCTCCGGAATATCCGGAGGCTCTGTGTTGCAATATATGCTGTATCCAGCAAATATTAGCGGTTGTAGAATTCGACGATTTGCTTCTCGTCGATATCTTGGGAAAGCTCGGCGCGCTCAGGCAGACGGATGTACTTGCCTTCCACTGCAGCGTCGGAGTATTCCAGGTATGCCGGAAGATGCGAACGGTTTGCCAGGGCTTCCTTAACGGAAGTCAAAGCGCGGCTTCTTTCGCGAAGGCCGATAACGTCGCCGATGCTTACACGGTAAGAAGCGATGTCGACTTTCTTGCCGTTAACCGTTACGTGGCCATGCGATACCAATTGACGCGCGCCGGCGCGGGAGTTGGCAAAGCCAAGACGGTAAACGAGGTTGTCCAAACGGCTCTCAAGCAGGAACATGAAGTTCTCGCCTGCGATCCCTTGCATGCCGTGTGCTTTGTGGAACAACGTGCGGAATTGCTTTTCGCCCAAACCGTACATGTGACGCAGTTTTTGTTTCTCCAGAAGCTGTTGACCGTAGTTGCTTACTTTTCTGCGTTGGTTAGCGCCATGCTGTCCCGGAGGGAAAGGGCGTTTCAGGTCTTTGCCAGTGCCGCTCAGGGAAATGCCCAGACGGCGGCTGAGTTTGAATTTAGGTCCGGTGTAACGTGCCATGTTATAGTAGACTCCTTTTTAATTGTGATTTCATCAGGGCTCTATTTGCGCCGTTTTTCGAAATGCGGCAAACCGAATCGGTGCCGCGCTGCAGGGAAAGTTCAGCCGCTGCCCACTGCAGACGAAAAGCGTGAGGGTGACACAACGTTACGCCCAATTGAAGACTTGTTACAGTCTTGTTCAACAATAAATATTATATGAAAATGAGGCTCCAAGTCAAGTGTGCATTCCAAAGTTTATGAGTTTTTTCATATTTAGGGCTTTGGGCCTAAAAAAAGTCCCGAAACACCCGAAAAACTAATGCAAGGTGAGCGGGAAAAGAGTAAAATAGTGTTAATTAAGGTAGTAACGGACTACTATTCGGGCTGCAAAGGGGATCCTTCATTATGTCAGAGCAGAAAGCTAATGGTCATACGGATATCCATGTGCTGATACGAAACGCCCAGATGCCGGAATGGAACTCCGAAGATCCCGCCGAGTGGCTCAGGAAGATGGACGTCAATCGACATGACTTTCCTTACGCCGAAGGCTTGATTGCGGACAGTTTTCATGAATGGTATAAGCGAGGCTCCGCGATGTCTTTTGCGGAATCGTGGAGATGGTGCGTATTTGATTATTCAGGCAAATGGCTGGCGGGCAGCGGCGGAGTCAGTGAGCCGGACAACCCTTTGTGGGAGCAGGTCGCAGCCGTCAGTCTGAGATCGGCAAGGGAGTGTACGCTTCAGATTGAAGAGAATGGAGTGGAAACAGCTTTTTTTGTGACGCCTATGAGTACGCGGTCCAAAGGGGAGATATTTTCCCTGTTCGGCTGCGCGATGCCCGCGGAGCATTTTGCCAAGGGCGGACGCAATGCCGCCGAAGGGATGGCCCGGCATTATGCCACATGCTTTTATAGGCAATTTGAACATATGTTTGTAGCCGATCTAGCAAGCGTACATATTCATGCGAAACGAGAAAGCAGCCGCCGCTCGCTGCTGTTCCAGATTGTGCAGCGGATGCATGACAACATCGATGTCGATGCCGTGCTGACGGAAGTGATTGCCAGCATTTCCACAATGTATCCGGACGTGCGGCTGACGCTCTACATGTCACAGGATCATCGGAGCGCGCATCCGCAGGTCAAGCCGCTTCCGCTAGACCTGGACGAGGAGGATGTCCGGATTAAGGCATTCAAAGACGGCAGCACGGCCATGCGGTCATATAGTGAGGCTGACAAGCTTGTAGAGATTGGCCTGCCGCTCGGCGGCAAGCAGGGCGTATACGGCGTGTTTCATCTCGTCATGCGCAATCCGGCCCACCCGGAGGTAGACATGCCTTTTCTGTCCATGGTGGCGAGCACGGCGGGAACCGCGTTTGAGAACGCCAAGCTGTACGAGCGGTCCAACCAGATCATCCGGGAACTGCGGATGACCAATGAGCTGACCCGGCGCCTGAATCAAAGCCTGCGGCTGAGCGAGACGTTCGAGGCGGCTTTTGAAGAATTGATAAAAATGTTCGAGACCGATTACTGCTGCATCCTGCATTATAACGAGGAGAGGGGCGGACTTGAGGCGGTCGCCTGCAATTATCCCGGCCTGATCAATGAAATCATTGAAATCGACAGAGGAATTGGCGGGAAGGTGTACGCCTCCGGCGAAACGGTCATCATTTCCGAATATGCGGAACAGTCTGGGGCGAAGTCCAAACTGATGGATTTTACGGAGTCGCAGTCGCTTATCGCCACTCCGCTCAGCGTAGGCGGTGAAGTGCGGGGAGCGATTATGCTGGCCCACAGGGAACCGCACTATTTCTCCTATGATAATTTCAGGCTGCTTCAAGCTATGGCCGGGCATATCGGTCTCGCCGTGGGCAATGCGCTCCTGCACGCCGAGGTGCACCGGCTCGCGAACAGGGATTCTTTGACCGGGCTGTATGCAAGGCATTATCTCGACCAGTCCATCAAAGAGAAGCAGAGCGGCGATATCTGCGGCACCCTTGTCGTTGTCGATATCGATCATTTTAAATCGGTAAACGATACATACGGCCATCAGAAAGGCGACCTTATTCTCAAGCAGGTGAGCGACATCTTGCGTTTGTCCATTCGCCAGGGAGATTTGGCCGCAAGGTGGGGCGGCGAAGAGCTGGCGGTCTATCTGCCGCAGCTCGGCGCCGAGCAGGCCTATTCTGTGGCGGAACGGATACGGGAGCGGGTTCAGCAAGAGACGGAACCGCCCGTTACCGTCTCCTGCGGCATTGCGGAGTGGAACTCGACGGATGAGGACAAGGCGAGCGTGGACTCTCTTTTTTACAGGGCGGACATGGCCTTGTACGAGGCAAAGAACAAAGGCCGCAACAAAATTATGATAGACCGCAATACGGCGGAGGTTCGGAGCCAAAATTGAACGGAAGAGCGCCCTTGAAGACGGAAAACCCCGTCTTCAAGGGCTTTTTGCATAAGCCCTATGAACAGGGAAACGATATAGTTACCAACTGTGAAAAGAGGGTAAGGGGACTATGATGACTCTGTTTGCAAAAAGGGCGGTTCCGGTACTGCTGGCACTCTGTTGCGGTCTAACCGGCGGCTGCGGCGTGATGGACGGGAAACCGGCGTCGGAGATGCTGGACCTGGCACTGGCCGGGTTGACGGGAACCGACGGTGTGACATTCGAGGGACAAGCGGCGCTTCTAGTGGATGGCAGGCAGATGCCCGAGGGGGCAGTGTATTACGGCGGAGAGATGAACAATCATAACTCGCTGCGTCTGTACACCCTTCTGCCGGACTCGGCGGAATCTTCGGAAACGCTGGGTGTGCTGAAGGAGCGGTCTGCAAGGCCGGATCTCTACACCAGGCTGGAGAAACAAAACGGAGGATGGAAGGTGTTACCAGTGAGCGAAGACCATGCTGGCAATCCACTTCCGGGTCTGAATCCCATCCGTCAGCTCGAAGAGCTGGAGAGTATGAGCAAGAAGGTGACGAATGAAGCGGGGGCGGGAAGAGGAATGCGGCTGCTCAGAATAGAGCTTGCCCCGCAGCAGGCGCAGGCCCAACTGACCGCCGAGCTGGGGGCGGAAATGAAGGCGATCCGAACGGCTTCTTCCCGTGCAAAAGGCGTGGGCGCCATGGCAGAAGCAGACGCTTCTGCACTGGAAACGATCTGGTTGAAAGAGAACGGAGAGCTTCAGCGCAGGCTCCGGAATGCCAAGGTGGATACCGTATACCATGTCAAGGTGGATGCACGGCGTAATTTGCCCAAAAGCATGTCCAGACAGCGGACAATCACCTACCTTTCTTCCGGGGGACAGACGCGCCGGGAAACGTATGTGTCGCGGGTTGATTTCTATGGATACCGGTAATTTGAGACCGCCGGGCGATCCACTTGCGCTTCCATTTGGTCGTGCTACAATAAGGAAGCATACTGATTTTTAGAAAGATTTAGAAACAATAAGCTCGGCGAAGGAAGGAAGAATGAAGATGAAAGATCCCCGAATTCAGAAGTTGGCCGAAAATCTGGTCGGCTACTCCGTAAACGTACAACCGGGAGAGAACGTGCTGGTAGAAATGGTCGGCAGCGAACGCGATCTGGTTAAAGCTATCGTAGAGGAAATCGGAAAGGCCGGAGGCCATGCGTTTGTGCAGCTAATCGACCGTACCGTGCTGCGCAGCATGCTTATGACTGCGACTGAGGAAGGCCTGCGTACATGGGCTGAAATCGATTTGAACCGTATGAAGCAAATGCAGGGCTATATCGGCATCCGCGCCGGCGAGAATGTCAACGACTTGGCCGACGTCCCTGAAGAGAAGATGCGTCTCTACAATTCGCTGTATTCCCATCCTGTACATAGTGAGCAGAGGGTGAAGCATACGAAATGGGTGGTTCTCAGGTATCCGAACGCCAGTATGGCACAGCTTGCCAACACGTCCACGGAAGCGTTTGAGGATTTCTACTTCAACGTCTGCAACCTGGATTACGCCAATATGGATAAAGCCCAGGAACCGCTCTCGGAGCTCATGAGAAAGACGGACAAAGTGCGGATCACAGGGCCGGGAACAGATATTTCCTTCTCAATTAAAGGCATCGGCGCCCAGAAGTGCTCTGGTCATCGAAACATTCCGGACGGCGAAGTTTACAGCGCGCCCGTGCGCGATTCGGTTAACGGCACGATCAGCTATAACGCGGCTACGTTGTACAACGGGATCACGTTTGAGAATATCAAATTCACTTTCGAGAATGGCAAAATTGTCGAAGCGACCAGTAACGATACCGCCCGTCTTAACGAGATTCTGGATTCGGACGAAGGAGCGCGCCATATCGGAGAATTCGCCATCGGCTTCAATCCGTACATTCTGCATCCGATGAAAGATATTTTGTTTGATGAAAAAATCGCCGGCAGCCTTCATTTTACGCCGGGTCAGGCGTATGAGGTGACCGACAACGGCAACCGTTCCTCCATCCATTGGGACCTTGTGCTGATCCAGCGGCCGGAATACGGCGGCGGGGAAATTTATTTCGACGACAGACTCATCCGTAAAGACGGCCTGTTTGTTATTCCGGAGCTTGAAGCTCTCAACCCGGAGCATTTGAAATAGAAGGAAAAATATTAGATAAATCCTTGCGCCAGTAAGCGGATTCAATGTATCATGGAAATGATTATACAGCATATAAATTTCTAATATCAGTTTCGGAGGGATCCCACATGTCCACAAACGGTAACAATGCAGCAATCGTGGAAATTGCACAAACGGCGAGCAAATTTGCTTCATCGATCGTTCTTCAGGCTGACAACAAGTACATTGACGTAAAAAGTATTCTCGGTTTGTTCACGACTCTGGTAGCGAGCCAGAATTATGAACTGCATGTGCACGGAGCGGATGCCGAAGAAGCGAAGAAGGCAATGACCGATGTTTTTGCCAAGCACGGCTTGAAATTTACAGTTGTAGAAGAGTAATACCCGTTTTTTTGAAGCCCTGCCGAACCGGCAGGGCTTTTTAAAAATATAAGAATGTATAAGCTGGGGGCTTAACATTTTCTACGAGAAACGTACTTGCGTCTTATAAAGACGCCGTCAGGCGTTTCTTCTTGTGAGGCTGGAAAAGTGCATTCTTGTATTGGCAACCGATTTCGACTAATATTAAATAAAATAGTGCTGGAGCTGTAAATTTGGACATGGGGGGGAAGATGCATGACTTCGTCGGAATTGCAGGAACAACTGAACATCAAGGCCGTAGCTCTGTTGCAAGAAGACGCCGATAAAATTCAGAAGCTCATCGAAGTGCAGATGGAGAATCTGGCAACTCGCTACTGCCCTCTCTATGAGGAAGTACTGGATACTCAAATGTACGGTTTCTCCAGAGAGGTCGACTTCGCGGTCAGAGCGGGACTGCTGTCGGAGCTTACGGGCAAAGAAATTGTAAGCAAACTTGAACGGGAACTGGCGGTACTGTATGAAATGCTGAATGAGAAGGCGAAACAATAGACAGGTCTTCTTCCGACATTGAACCGGACAAACCCGTTATAAAAAATCGCGCATGTGATCATGCGCGATTTTTGTCGTTTCTATATTATACGAGGAAAAAGGAAACACCGAGGATAATATATACGGCTAACAGCAGCAGCCCTTCGTACCAGTTAGTCGCGCCGTCCTGCGTAATCGACTTGGCGATAAAGACGGCGACGCCGATTGCAACCAGCTCTATGGTGGTAAATACGATATCCATCGTATTCCCGGTGAAGTAGCTGGCGAAAATAAGCACAGGCGCTACGAACAAGGCGATCTGCAGGCTGCTGCCGACCGCGATTTCCACAGCAGCGCCGATTTTGTTCTTCATGGCAAGCAGGATGGCGGCGCTGTGTTCCGCGGCGTTACCGATAATCGCAACCAGGAAGGCGCCGACGAACAGCTCACTCAGTCCAAATCGTTCGGTCAGGCTCTCCAGCGTGCCGACCAGCCATTCACTGACGAAGGCGACCATGACGGTGGCAAGAACCAGGTACAGGATCGATTTGCCCTTGGACCATGATGGAGCATGCTCATTCGGAAGCTCTTCCTCTTTGTCCTCGGTAACGTCGTCCAAATATTTTTTATGCGTGATCATAGAGAAGCCGAGCCAGGCCAAATAGGAGATGATCAGGACCCCGGCTACGACCAGGCTGAGCGTATCGGTTTCCAATTCGGTAATCGAATGGGTATTCAGGAACATGGCCGGAACGAACAGGGCGATGACACCCACAATCATCAGTGAGCCGTTCAGGCCCGCCAGCGTAACATTGAAATTTTGCACTTTGTATTTCAAGCCGCCCGCGAAGATGCTGAGTCCGAGCACAAGCAGCAGGTTGCCGATGATGGAGCCGGTCAAGCTCGCTTTTACCATGTCATACAATCCTTCTCTAACGAGGAAAAAAGCGATAATAAGCTCGGCAGCGTTGCCGAATGTAGCGTTGAGGAAGCCTCCCAGCCGTTGACCGGCGTAATGGGCTACGCTCTCCGTAGCTCTGCCGAGGAATCCGGCGACAAATACGACAGCGATGGCGGACAGCACGAATTGAAGCGTGTGATCCCAGTTAGCGTAGTGTCCGATGGCGCTTAGTACGAAGGTGATGGCTAGTAGCGACGGCGAAATCCATTTTTTCAATGTAAAACACACCCCAATCAATTTTTATGTATGTAACTCAATATACCCAAATTGTTCCTGTATGTAAACGAACGCGAAGAAGCCATTTGCATTTTAGCCTGTTTAGGAATTACAATAATTGATAATGAAGTGTAAGGGGGAAAGGGCATGGCGGAACAACTTCAACTGGAAATGGGAAATATACGAATCTCTAATGACGTAGTCTCAAAAATTGCCGGAATGGCTGCCTTGGAGACTCCGGGAATCGCAGCCATGTCAGGAGGTTTGTCGGAAGGTTGGGCCAAGCGTCTCAGCGGAAAAAACGTGCAAAAAGGCGTTACCGTGGAAGTGGGACAGCTGGAGGCGGCGGTCGATCTGCGGATTATCGTGCTGTACGAAACACCGATTCATGAAGTGTGCCGCATGCTGCAGCAGAACGTGCGCGAAGCGGTGGAAAGCATGACGGGTCTGCGAGTCGTCGAAGTGAATGTCAAGGTGGAAGGCGTTGCTTTTAAGAACGATGAAATTTCGTAAAGCGTATACTGCAAGCGCTCGGATTTACCGATCAAGCGGCATTGAAAAAGGGTGTCACTTCCTTACCGTCAGGTAGGAAGGAGACACCCTTTTGTTATAAATCGAGGCCGAGTCGGTTAACGGGAAACCGCGCGGGTAATTTTGACCGATTTTGTATGCTCTTCCTTCAACGGACGGGCGGTTTCCCGCGAAATGTTAAGGATAATGCCCATCGACAGCATTGTAACGAGCAGCGAAGAGCCGCCGTAGCTGATGAAAGGAAGCGTAACTCCGGTCAGCGGAATCGTCTTCGTGACACCGCCTATATTGACGAAGGCCTGAATCGCGATTAGGCCCATTACGCCAATGCCGACCAGGGTTCCGAACGAGTCCTTGCACCTGAGCGCCACGAGAATGCCTCTCCAGATAAAATAGAGATAGATCAACAGGAACAGGAGCGTTCCGGTAAATCCAAGCTCTTCGCCGATCACGGCGAAAATAAAGTCCGTATACGGGTAGGGCAGGTAATGCAGCTTTTGGATGCCTTTTCCGATTCCGGCCCCCCCGACGCCACCTTCTCCGAGCGCGGTCAGGGATTGAATGATATTATAACCGGCACCTTCCGCATCCTGAAAAGGATCAAGGAACGCATCGATACGGCCTTTGCGGTAATCATGGCTGGCGGCCGCCTGATCCGTGCTCGGGGAAAGAGAGTCGACCGCCATTTTCGCGCCGAGCACCAGGCCCGCGCCGAGAACAACCAGCATGACCGACCCTAAAATATGCTTTAGACTCGCCCCGCCGGCGAAAATGACCAGGCCGCTTGTGGCAACGAGAATGAGGCAGGAGCCCAAATCCGGCTGCATCATAATCAGGCCTGCGACGATGCCGACAATAACCGTGACCGGAATATATCCGCTTCGCAGATCGCGCAGGCGTTCGTCCTTTTTAGTTATTAAAGCGGCCAGGTACAGGATAATTGAAATTTTGGCAAGCTCCGTCGGCTGGATGCCGAGTCCCGCGATGTTCAGCCAGCTCCGCGCTCCATTGACCCGTTCGGTGGAAGCCACGAACAGCAGCAGGACAACCGTCAGAATGAACAGCGGCGCATACCACTTTTTAAATTTGCTGTAATGAATATTCATGGTCGTAAACATCGCGATGGTGCCGAGAAAGACCCAAACAAGCTGTCTTTTTAGAAAATAAAGCGGATCATTCTTGAAAAAAAGACTGGAGCTGGAACTGAAAACCATAATAAGGCCGAATCCGACGAGCAGCAGCGTCAAGATCAACAGTTGAAAATCGGGTGTTCCTTTGGCGGGCGGGCTTTCGTTGTTTTTTTTCATCATCTGTCTGCGCTCATGCTTCAAGGAGGCGTTTCAATTCAAGAATCCGCTCTCCGGCTGTATTTAGTACGGTTTGAGGAACCGAAGACTCGTATTCCAGACCGTGGGGAAAGGTCGCTTTGCCCAGGTAAACGGCTTCAATCGCCAGCACAGCGTCCGGTTTTTCCAGCTTGCCCTCAACGGCGCGTGTGTTAACCCGCAGAAAGTAGTCCCCGCCGCCCGCAGAGTCTTCGATTTTGCAGTCATATGTAGCCCTGTAGTATTCCCACTGCCAGCGGATGAACCCTGCCTTTTCGGCGCTCTCATCCAGATAAAGAAGATCGCTTTGCAGCCCTACAAGACCCGTGTTCTCAAAAATCATGGCGTGCCAACCCCCTTATGATGTAAATCCAAAAAGTTATTCCATTCTGGCAAGTGCCTTATTCTACCTCATGATATTATGTTTGACGGGGCTATGCAAGACTGAAAGCGGGACGGAATACCCCGGTATTGCCATTTCTGCTACAATAAAAGCAGACTGCCGCTGCAAGGTGAGGCAAGCTGGAAGCAGCAGGGTCTCTTAGGGGAGCGGCTCACGGGAAGGGAATGGATAATATGGAGCAAAAACCGATCGAAATGCTGCAGCCGGATATGGTGAAGTGGCGCCGACATCTGCATCGGAATCCGGAACTGTCGTATCAGGAGCGGAAAACATCGGCTTTTGTGGCTGAGAAACTGGAGAGCTTCGGCATCGAAGTGAAGAAAAGTTCGTCAGGTTATGGCATTACGGGAATATTAAAAGGCGGAAGCCCGGGAAAGACCGTCGTTCTTCGGGCGGATATGGACGCGCTTCCGATTCAGGATGAGAAGGCGTGCGAGTACGCTTCGGAGATAGCGGGCGCAATGCATGCCTGCGGACATGACGGACATACGTCCATCCTGCTGGCTGCGGCGAGCTATTACAGCAGCCGTAAGGATGAGCTGCGCGGCGAGCTGCGCTTTCTGTTTCAGCCCGCGGAAGAGGTCTGCCCCGGCGGAGCCCTCGGCATGATCGCCGAGGGGGTACTGGACGGGGCCGATGCCGTGTACGGGCTTCACTTGTGGACGCCGCTGCCTGTTGGAACGGTAGCGAGCGCTCCGGGCCCGCTGATGGCATCGGCGGATGAATTCTTTATCGACATTATCGGCAAGGGAGGCCATGCCGGCACGCCTCATCGGACAGTTGACAGCATAGCGGCCGGAGCGGCGCTTGTGACACAGCTGCATAGCATCGTCAGCCGTTCGGTGGACCCGCTGCGGCCAGCCGTTCTGAACGTGGGCACCTTTCAAGGAGGGTATGCCCAGAATGTCGTCGCGGAGCAGTGCCGGCTGACCGGGACGGTGCGGGCCTTCGACGATGAGACTCGGCAGCTGCTCAAGCGCCGGGTCGAAGAGATGGTGGCATCGGTCTCCGCGGCCTACGGTGCGGAATCGAAGCTGGATTATGTGATGGGATATCCTCCGCTGGTTAACCATGAAGAGGAGACGGCGCGCTTTTTCCGCGAAGCGCCGGAGGCGCTGGGTAGCTCGGTGCGCGTCACTGTTATGGAAAAGCTGATGCCTGCTGAGGATTTCTCTTATTACGTCCGCGAGGTGCCGGGCTGCTTCATGTTCGTTGGGGCGGGCAACCCGGAGAAGAATGCGATATATCCGCATCACCACTCCAAATTCGATTTCGATGAGGACGCGATGCTGCATGGAGTCAAGCTGCTGATCTCGATGGCCGATTCCTGTCTGAACGAAATTTAGGCCGAATAATTTTGCGGTGAACGGAGAACCTACTTACGTAATACGGATGCTGCCTGCGCGCTTTCTAGCGCTGCCCGGGTTTCCGGCCGCATAGCGGGCGGTCCGTCAAGCGAAAAGGAGGGTTCTTCATTGAAGAAAACAGTACAGGAAGTTATGACCACCCAGCCGGTTACCGTGACCCTGCAGGACAATATTTATGAAGCGGCCGTAAAAATGAGAGATAACGATACCGGATTTATCCCGGTTGTTGATTTCTCCGACGGGCACACGCTTATCGGCGTCGTTACCGACCGCGACCTGGTCATCCGGGGATACGCCGAGAAGCATTCGGGTTCCACCTCGGTGGAGAAGGTAATGACGACAGGCATCCGCTGTGCTTCGCAATCTACAACGGTAGATGAAGCCGCCGAACTGATGGCTTCGCAGCAAATTCGACGCCTACCGGTTACGGACGGCAAGAAGCTGATCGGAGTCGTATCCATCGGCGATTTGGCGGTGCGCAATATTTTTGCGGACAATGCCGGAGAAGCGCTCAGCGACATTTCCGAGCAGCATCCCCTGCACTAGAACAGCTCTTATTCATAAGCTCATTCCCGGTTGCCGGGGTGGGCTTTTTCCACATGCGGCACAAATTAGGCTAGGCGGTGCGTACATACGGAATGTGGAGGAAAGAATGAATATAGGAGGGGGAATAAAGGTGATTAAGGGACCCTGTGTTGTGCGCAGAGACTGGACGGTGCTGCTGGATTGCGGTCATCCGGAATTCGAAGCCGTCCGCGACAGGCTGCCGGCGTTCGCGGAGCTGGCCAAAAGTCCGCCGCTCTATCAAACCTACCGGATAACGCCGCTGTCGCTGTGGAACGCGGCCGCTCTGGGAGCGTCGCCGGACGAAATCATTGAGAGCCTGGAGCAATGGTCAAGGCGCGTACTGCCCTCCGGGCTCGCTGAAGAAATCAAGCTACTGATGTCCAGATACGGAAGGCTCACATTGCATGCAATGGACGAATCTGAGCGGCTGCTTCTTCGCAGTGACAGCGAAGAGCTTCTGAATGAGCCGGAGATGGGTCAGGTCGCCGCGGCCTGCGGCTTCCGCAGAACAGGGCCGCTGGAAATGGCCGGAAGCGCATCCTGCCGGGGGATGCTGAAGCAGGAGCTCGCCCGAACCGGATATCCGGTGCTGGACCGCGCTGGCTATCATGAAGGCGAAGCGCTGGATATTTGCTGGAAAGAAGGAGACTGTACCTTTGAGCTCAGGGATTACCAGCGGGAAGCAGCCCGGCGGTTCGACATTTCAGGAGGCAGTGGAATTGTGGTTCTGCCCTGCGGCGCGGGAAAGACCATCGTCGGCCTGGCCGTACTTGAAGCTTTAAAGTGCGAGACGCTCATTCTTACCTCCAGTGCGACCTCCGTCCGCCAGTGGACAGAGGAATTGAAGAAGCGGACAAATCTGGCTCCGGAATGCGTAGGGGAGTACACGGGGGAACGGCGGCAGGTGCGGCCGGTTACGGTCGCGACCTATCAGATGCTGACGCACCGCGCCTCCAAAGGGGGCGGCTTCTCGCATATGGGGCTGTTCAACGAACGAAATTGGGGGCTGATCGTATATGATGAAGTTCATTTGCTTCCCGCTCCCGTCTTCCGGGCAACCGCAGAGATTCAGGCCACACGTCGTCTTGGGCTTACCGCCACGCTTGTTAGGGAAGACGGAAGAGAGGGCGACGTTTTTTCTCTGATCGGCCCCAAAGCCTATGACTGCCCCTGGAAGACTCTGGAGCAGCGGGGCTGGATTGCCGCGGTACAGTGTCTGGAGGTACCGGTGCCGATGGAACCGGAACTGAAGAAACGCTATTTGTACGCGGCATCTAAAGAGAAATTCCGTCTGGCTTCTGCCAATCCGGCCAAAGCCGAAATGGCGGCAAAGATCATCGAGGCCCACAGGGGGGCGTCCATTCTGGTCATCGGCCAATACCTTGATCAATTGGGAGAGCTTGCGGCAATCATCGGCGCTCCGGTGATTACCGGGAAGACGCCGCAGCAGGAGCGGATTAAGCTGTACAACCAATTTAACGAGGGTGTATTGCCGGTGCTGATCGTATCCAAGGTCGCCAACTTTGCCGTCAATCTGCCGGATGCTTCAGTTGCCATCGAGGTGTCTGGCGCATTCGGCTCCCGGCAGGAGGAAGCGCAGCGGTTGGGCAGAGTGCTTCGCCCGAAGCGGGGGGACAACCGGGCCTTCTTTTATACGCTGGTGACGGAGGACAGCAGAGAGCAGGAGTTCGCACTGCGGCGGCGCCTGTTTCTGACGGAGCAGGGTTATGAATATTTCGTGGTTCATGAACCGGCCGTAGAAAAAGGTGAATCGTTCATGCTGCCGGGATGCGGAAACCCGCTTGAAGAGGAGGCTTCTGGATCATAATGACAACTTGGAAAGACCGGTTGACGGGCGGAGACAGTGACGAATTTTGCAGGCTGTCTTCGCAGGCATCCGGTGTGCTTAAACGAATGTGTTCGGCTCATGCGGACCGTCCGTTTCAGGAAGGCAGGGAAGAGACGCTTCGTCCTCCAGAAATGACCCGGGTGGAGTTCAGACTGGCTTTCTCGGAACTTCGGAGAGGCGGATGGGTCGGTGCGATGCGGAAAATCGGGGGAAATCATCTGTTCTATATTCCCGCCGAAAGACTGGACATGCTGCAAAGCCGACTCTTCCCGGTATCTCCCTCTTGCTTGGAGCCAGAGGGGATTCGGCTCTCCGTGGAGACGGGGCCGGGTTTAGCGGGAGAATTGTTCCGCGCCCTGCTGTTCGCGGCCGAAGAAGGTCTGCCGCTGACTTCCAAAGGAGCAGTCCACAAGAAATATGTAAGTCGCCTTGCCGCAACAATGCAGCTGAATGACGAGCATTTGCAAGGGTTGGATCTGCGCTCGCCGTATCCGGACGACTATCCGCTGCCGGCGGTACTCGCCATAGATTTGCTGCTTCATATGGGGCTTCTTGTACGGCGAAATCAAGCGTTCTTGCCCGAAGCCCAGGTCGTGCAGAATTGGCTGAACCTTGATGAACGGGAAATGTCTGTTCTGCTTCATGGAGCAGCTTCCCGGCGCTACGGCCGCAGGTCAGCCGCCGACCGGCAGTTCCGCTGCCTAATCTCCCGGCCGGAATATTTTCCGGGCTGCTGGTATTCGCTGGCGGATACGATCAACTGGATGGAAACGCAGGGTTTGACTGAGCCCGAAGAGAGGCCCGGGTTAGAAGGGGCTGCTGCGGCTTGGCTCCGCTGTCTCGCGGGCTTTGGCTGGGTTGAGGTCGGCAGCGCTCCTGGCCACGGCCTCTGCTTCCGCTGGACTTCAGCGAAGCCGCTGCTGGCGGACCCGTCAGAAACTGTTGAACCAGTTGGGGCGCGAATTATCGCTCAGCCGGATATGGAAGTGCTGGTCTCTGAGGAGACGCCCTTCAGCCTTCGCTGGAGCCTGGCCTGCTTTGCGGAGCTGATTCAGATCGATTGCATGTGGAGCTTCAGATTAACCAGGGAGCGGCTGGAGTGGGCATCCGCCAGAGGTATCTCACCGGAAGAGGTTATTGAATGGCTGGAGCATTACGCCGAAACCGGTCTGCCCGGCCAGGTCCGGGCCGTTCTTGGACAATGGGGCCGGGATATCGGCCGGACGGTCCTGGCCGAGACTTTGGTGCTTTCCTGCAGGAGCGAACAGGATGCCGACGCCATCGCCGGACATCCCAGGTTGCAGGACAGCCTGGAGCGGCTCGGCCCCCTGCACTTCGGCGTAAGCCGCGACCGGGCGGACTGGGTGCGCAGGGAACTGGCATCAGCCGGAATGTTGCCTCTCGGAGGCCGGCCCAGCCATAGCGGCGAAGGCCCGCAGGAAGCGAGCTTGTTCCGGCTTTATATACCCGGATCACGAGATAACGGCAGCGGGTTTACGCTGACATCTGATTCTGCCGCCGGCCTCTGGTACGCTGAGGACCACGGAGCCGCCATGCAGGCGGAAATGCCGCCCGTACCGGAGTCGGCCGAGGAAATGTGGCCGGATGCGGCGGAAGTTCCTTCAGTCTGGATCAAAGAGGGGCGCCGGTATCACGCTTCCACAGCCCGTCTGCTTATGGAGCAGGCGCTGAAATGGGGGACGAAGGTGAGACTGTCCATGGAGGGAAGAACATGCGAGTTTATCCCCGACCGTATTTTACCGGGGGTCTGGAGAGTATCCGGGCATTTGCTTGACTGTTCCGGCGACGCTCCGCAGGAACGGGAGCTTTCCGACGGGGATTGGGACACGATTCAGCTCATAGTCCCCGTTTTTCGCGGTTTTCCCTCTTCTTCTACGGACGGCGGTTGTGGTATGATAGGATAGTCCACCTGCAAAAAGTGGAACATTTCATACGGAAGTCGAGATGAAATTCATGAGCGTAGCGGAATACAATACGGTCGATATGGCCGAAGTGCTGACAAACGCCTATGAATTGGGCGATATGATTAATCAATCCGCCGAAGTGACGGATTATTTATACTGGAAGGATCGGATTGCCGCCAATCCCGAGATCCAGAGCATGATCAGAAAGCTTGAGAGCAAGAAAGAACTGTTCGAGGAAACTCAGCGGTTCGGCCATTTTCATCCGAACTATCATTCGGCCAAGGATGAGGTAGCCAAGGTGGAAGCCGAAATGGAGAAATTCGAGGAGGTTGCCAGATTCAAGCTGGCGGAGAAGGCCCTGGATGATATGCTCCATTCCATGTCGGAGATGATTGCATTTTCGGTTTCGGACAGCATCAAGGTTCCAGGCAACGATCCTTTGCCCAAAGGCGGCTGCGGCAGCGGAGGCAAATGCTCCTGCGGCTAATCCGCCGAAGGAAGCCCAAGACAGAAAGGCGGAGAAGCGCATGTTTGCGGAACGCACAGGTTATATCATTTGGGTCAGCGATGTAAAAGCCGCGCGAAATTTGGAAAAATACGGCACGCTGCATTACATTTCGCGAAAAATGCACTATGCGGTTATGTACGTAAATTCGGACCGTGCGGAAGAAGTTATGAAGAACGTGCGCAGGCTGTCTTATGTTCGCAAGATCGAACGTTCATACCGGAATGAGCTGAAAACGGAATACTCCAGCAACGTACCGGACAAGACCCGATATTACGGGCTGTAATGTAAAGTATAGAACGGAAGAAGTCCTTCTTGGACCTCTTCCGTTTTTATTTTATTGACTTGAAAACTCAAAGCGGCGTTTCGTTTTGTATCGCCAAAGCGATAGATGCAAGGGATATGGGTCTTTGGAATTAGGCCGACCGGATTATTTTCGTGGAAACACTTGACTGAATTTTATCTGTAGTTAATATTGCGGTCCTATTCTATAAGAGTATCGGAAATTCAGACGAATAGCGTGCAGGAGCGAATATGATAAAACCATACATATCCTTTATGGAAGATGCGGCCATTCTGCATTACCTAAGGCATATCAACATCAAGGTGAAGAGAGAAATTACCGAATTAAGACGACTGTCAGAGTTTCTGAGGGTTATGAATCAAGAAGCGCTTTCCACCTTTTATCAGCCTATCGTGGAGCTGGCAACAGGCCAAACCATGGGGCATGAGGCGCTGAACCGCCCTCCAGTTTCGCAGCTCTTTCACTCGGCGGATATCTTCTATGAGTTCGCGGCAAAGACGGAGTATACGTCCAGACTGGATCGTTACTGTCGAAGGGTATCGCTTACGCGTTACGTAGGCAGTGCCTCTGTCGCAGGCTTCGGCGGTTCTGAGCTTCTTTTTATCAATGTAAGTCCCGGCATACTGAATGATGAACGTTACAAAAGCGGTGAAACCGTTAATCTGCTCAAACAACTGGGGTTGACGCCGTCCCGGGTCGTTCTGGAATTGACGGAAAGGCAGGCGGTCCATGACTATGTCGGTTTCGAAAAAACTCTGGCGCATTACCGCAAGCAAGGCTTTCGGATTGCAGTCGACGATGCCGGTTCGGGTTATAACAGCCTGAAGACGCTGGTATACCTGAAGCCGGAATTCATCAAGCTGGACAAGTCGCTGATCAGAGGCATCAACGGAAATCGAGAGCAGCAGCATCTGCTTGGACTAATACGCGAATATGCCCAGGCGTCGGGGACACGCGTCATTGCCGAAGGCATTGAAACCGAAGCGGAGCTTAAATTTTTGCGTGAAGCGGCAATCGATTACGGACAAGGATATCTTGTTGGGAGACCGGAATCCTCCCCTGCCGCCGGTTGTATTCCCGCCATTGTTTAAAGTTCAATCTTGGAAAGGAGCCATTAATTGATGCAGCATAAAGTTGGAGAAGTATGCCAGTCGATTCCACACCTTGCTCCGAGTACACCTTGTGAATACGTGGATCGAATCTTTAAGCAAAATCCCGCGCTTCAGGGGGTAGCCGTCACCGAGGGTGATTTTCCGGTCGCTCTGATCATGAGAGTGAGATTTTACCAGAAAATAGGCACTTTATACGGCTATACACTGTATATGCAAAGACCTGTAAAGCTGATTATGGACAGCACTCCTCTGGTTGTCGATTACGAATGCCCCATTACAGAGGTCAGCAGACTGGCGATGGCCCGCGATGAAGAGAAGCTGTACGATGATGTTGTGGTCACCAGCGGAAACCGGTTATACGGCGCGGTCAGCGTTAGGGACCTGCTGCTTCATTTTGCCGAAATCCAGGTTGAAACGGCCAGCTACATGAATCCTCTTACCGGTCTTCCGGGCAATGTCAGCATCAACGAATGGTTGAAGAAATCCTTGTCGTTAGAACAGTTCAGCGTGCTCTATTTCGATCTGGACTACTTCAAGGCTTACAATGATACATACGGGTTTAAAGAGGGTGACCGGCTCCTTCAATGGACGGCGGAAATCATAAGTGGCGGCATGGTTCCGGCAGGGGGGCTTGTCGGACATATTGGCGGGGATGATTTTATTGTCGTAATGGATCACCATCATTATTCCGAAAGCAGCCGGACGGTTCTCCGCGCTTTCGATGAGACGATTAACAGTTTCTACTCCGAATCGCATCTGACGAAGCAGTCCGTACTGGCCGAGAATCGTTTGGGAAAATATGAAGAAATTCCGCTCGTCTCGCTTTCGGTTGCCGTCATAACGAACCGCTTCCGCCAATTTGGGTCCATTGAGGAGATTTCCACAGAGGCTGCGCGTCTGAAAAAGAGATGCAAGAACATCAAGGGGAGCTGTTTGATTGAAGAAAGCATGGCGCCGGGAGTCTGTGCACAGCCTACATAACCCGCGCGGCCGCAAGGGCCAAGCTTGAATATCCCGCTCTTAAGGTGGTAAGATGGCATCAATACATGCGCGCCAAGACCCTTTGTGGAGTGTGATAGCTATGCGCGATAAAGAATCGGCTAATCGGGGCGTTCACGAGCCGTTCTATGTGATGCTTAAAGAGTACAGAATCGCAGATCTTGTGATTACGGCGCATGCGAGAAGCCGGTATGAGGACCGGAGCCAGGGAGACGGACAGTCCGGCAAAGAGACCGCCTTTTGGCTGTGGCAGTGTCTCAAGCAAAAAAGAGTGAGGGTGCATTCTCCGGATGAGCCGGAAATGTATGTGGTTGACAACGATCTTGTGATGGCGGCGCGCATAGTGGAAATGCCGGATGAAGCCGATCTTTACGGGAACCCGCTCTACAAGCTGATCGTCGTGTCGTTTCTTGGGAAAATGTCGGAGAACATAGATCTCAGGGATTTGAAGACCTATTTTGCCCGGCAGCGAAGTTTGCGGAGAGCGCCCCTTATGCAGTCGGGTAGGAAGAGACGTTAAGTAAAGACATAAGGCGATGAGGCATGCGGCCAGGGCCGCATGTCTTTTTGAAAATATAAGATTGTATAAGCCGGGGGCTTAACATTTTGACTTATATTTCTACGAGTAACGTACTTACGTCTTATAAAGACGCCGTCAGGCGTTTCTTCTTGAAATGAAGGAAGTTACAGAACATAAGTCATGGAATAATGGGAGTGGACGAGCGTGAATTTTCATCAGCTGCATATTTTTTACACCGTGTCCGAAAAAGGAAGCTTCTCCGCTGCGGCGCAGGCGCTGCATATGACCCAGCCGGCCGTGACGATGCAGGTTCAGTCGCTTGAGGACTATTTCGGAACGAAGCTGTTCAACCGTTCCACCAAAAAAATCGTGCTGTCCGACGCCGGAAGGACGCTATTGCCCTTTGCGCTGCGCAGTATCGAACTGATGCGGGAGACCGATCAGGCGATGGCGGCCTATACTCATATGCTGGAAGGGCGGCTGCTGCTCGGTTCAAGCCTTACGATAGGAGAATACGTGCTGCCCCGGCTGCTTGCACCCTTCGGCAAAGCGTATCCGAACATTTCCGTCATGCTGAAGATCATGAACACTACTCAAATTATGGAAGAAATTACAAAGCACCAGCTTAATTTCGGTCTGATTGAAGCGGAGGTAACCCATCCGGACATGGTGATCGAGCCGGTGATGGAGGACGAGCTAAAGCTGATTGTGCCGGGAGATCATGAGCTTGCCGGAAGAAGCGAAGTGCCGCTCGAAGAGGTTCTGAGGTACCCATTCGTGCTGCGCGAGCAGGGCTCGGGAACACGCCGGGTTATGGAGGAGCAACTGCTGGCCAGAGGGATGGACCTGGGTGAGCTGCAGGTTGTTATGGAGCTTGGCAGTACGGGAGCGGTCAAATCGGCGGTGGAAGCGGGGCTGGGCATAACGATGCTGTCTCCCTCTACGGTTAGGCATGAAATTGCTTTGGGGCTGCTGAAGATCGTGGACATTTTCGATGCTTCGTTCAAGCGGCAGTTTTACGCGATTCATCAGAAATCGACGCTGCTGCCGATTCATGCGGTAACGTTCCTGACTTTTCTTCGCCAGCACGCAGAGGACTAAGAAGTCTGGACAGTTATTTTCCGGGATTTGGGGGAGAGCGGAATGGGGATTTTTTTGCGTGGAAAAAAGGTGAATCTGCGCGATTTCACAGAAGATGATATTCTCAAGCTTTATTATCACTATTATGAATCGCCCGACAGGGAGCATTTGAACTGGAATGGCCCCTATCAGCAGCAAAAGCCGGCTGCATACGAACAGTTTCTGGAGGAGTACAAGGCGATTTTGGAGACGGCGTCCACCGATAAGGTGCGCTCACATCTGATTATTGAAATCGACGGCGAAGTCAAAGGCAAGGTTGGCCGGTACTGGGTGTCCGAAGTCACGAATTGGTTTGAGATCGGTATTGTTATCTGCGACTCGGCCTATTGGTCAGGCGGATATGGGACCGAAGCGTTCCGAATGTGGATGGATTATTTGTTTTCTCACCTGGATACGGTCCGTCTAGGCATAGGCACCTGGTCCGGCAATGAACGGATGATGCGGCTTGCCGCCAAATGCGGAATGGCAGAAGAAGCCCGCGTCCGCAAGGCGCGTATCGTCCGGGGTCAATATTACGATGCGATCAAGATGGGGATTCTGCGCGAGGAATGGGAAGAAATGAAGCGGCTCGGATGAACAGAGAAGGGATGAGCGAATTGGTACAAGAATTTGAGGCCGCCGGAGCCGCGTCTATCGGGCGCTGCGATCTGCACACGCACACGCTTGCGTCCGACGGCATGCAGCCTTCGGCTGAAAATGTGCGTCTTGCCAAGGAAAAGGGCCTGGCCGCGGTCGCCATTACGGATCACGATACGGTTGCGGGCGTGGCTGACGCGCTGAGGGCCGGGGAACATTACGGCATTACGGTCGTTCCCGGCGTTGAAATCAGCACCCGCTCCGGCGGCAAAGACATCCACGTCCTCGGATATAATGTGGATTTCCGGGACAAATCGTTCCTGAGACGGCTGGCCGAACTGCGGGACACCCGCGCCGCGCGAAATGAGGCTATAATCGAGCGGCTGCAAGGGCTGGGCATTGAGATCACGATGGAGGCCGTCGTCCGGGGAATCGGCCGGGAGCTGAAGCCGGATGAGAGCGTCGGCAGGCCGCATATCGCGGACGAACTGGTGCGGCTCGGTGCGGCGTCGGATATGCGAAATGCCTTCGACAAGTATCTGGCAGAGGGAAAGGCCGCCTTTGTGGCACCGCCGCGCATCTCCCCCGTAGAAGCCAGTCGCTGGATCGCCGAAGCGAAGGGTAAGGCGGTACTGGCCCATCCCGGGCTGTACGGCGACGATGAATTAGTGCGCAGCATTCTCGGCGGCGGCGGATTCGCCGGCGTTGAGGTTTATCACTCCGACCACGGCCCCGCCGAGGAGGAACGCTACCTTGAGATGGCACGGGAGTACGGCATGCTGGTTACGGGCGGCTCGGATTTTCACGGCGCGCGGGGCGGCGTGATCTTTCACGGCGATCTCGGAAGCGTGACGGTTGGAGCGGATGTGCTGGAGCGGTTGAAGGCTTAAAGAAACAACCGGAAGGTGAATCTGGATAATCTGGCGGCGTCTGCGTCCGGTCCAACAGTAGCCAAAGAAGCTTATATGGGCTTATCGGTGTGCGTAAAGCATAGCCCCAAGCCTCTAGTCTGACGGGAACGCCCGGGCGACGCAAATCAAAGAAGCTTTCACGGAGCGGCGTGGCCGCCTAGTGAAAGCTTCTTTTTTTAAAATATAAGAATGCATAAGCCGGGGGCTTGACATTTTGACTTATATTTCTACGAGAAACGTATTTGCGTCTTATAAAGACGCCGTCAGGCGTTTCTTCTTGCGTATCTTGGCAGCCGAAAGGCGGATTCAATGGACTTGGACTGCTCCATTCCGCTGTATTTCCGCTGAATTCAGCTTTTTAGCGTGCTTGGAAGCCGTTTGATCATTTCTTCATCCGGCGTCACAAACAGAGTCCGCTGATGGTCATAAATGACGAAGCCGGGCTTGGAGCCGCTTGGCTTGCGGACATGCCGGATCAGCGTGGAGTCCACCGGTACACTGCTGGAATGCTTGGCCTGGCTGAAATAAGCGGCGAGCTGCGCGGCTTCATTGAGCGTAGCGTCGCCGAATTTTTCTCCTCGGATCACGACATGCGAACCGGGAATATCCTTCGTATGCAGCCACGTTTCGTTAGATCCGGCCAGGCGGTTCGTCAGGTACTCATTTTGCAGGTTGTTTTTACCTACATAGATTTCCAAACCTTCCGAAGAAGTGAACACCTGGAGTGTCGGCCGGGTAGGCTTCTTTTTCTTTTTGCCCTTTTTGCTGCGGTCCCGAAGGTATCCTCCGGCCACGAGCTCTTCCCGGATTTCCTCGATGTCGTTCAGGGAAGCGTGATCGAGCTGTTGAAGCAGGCCTTCCATATAGCGGATTTCCTCATGCGTCTTTCCAAGCTGTTCTTCGATTACCGCGAGGCTGTTTTTGTATTTATTGTATTTTTTAAAATAGCGCTGCGCATTGTCGGACGGAGTAAGCAGCGGATCTAGCGGGACCGTGATCTCAGCCTGATCCTCATCGTAATAATTGACCAGGCGAACTTCCTTGTCGCCTTTGGACAATGTGTGCAGCGACGCGAACAGCAGCTCCCCGCGAATCCGATACTGCTCGGCTCCGCCGGCTTCCTCAAGATCCGCATGGAGGTTGGCCAGCTTCTTGACATTTTTGCTCCGTTCGTTCGTCAGGAAACGGAGCAAGTCGCTTACTCGCTGCTTTACCGTGTCCCGCTCGGCTTTATCTCCGTAATAGTCTTCCATACAGCGGCTGATCGTGTCGTAATGCTTCGTCTTGCCTTCCGGCAGCGTCAGCGGAATCGCGGAAAAGACAAGCTTCCCTTTGGCGTTCGTGCCGATAACCGGAGAGAATTCACGCCGGCGGACCGGTTCCATAATAGATTCGAAGGCGTCAGCGAGCCTGTCTTCGAATCCGATTTCGTTCCCGGAGTATCCGCGGACCCCATCCGCAGTCTCGTCGTCTCGGGTCTGCCCGGAACGCAGCGCGATTTCCTGCGCGATCAGCGGGCTGATGCCGCTGAAGGTATCGACGATCCAGGCAATGGGATCGAGAGAAGGCGGTTTAGGGGCGCTTTTTCCCGGATTCTCCCGGCCTATTCTCCGGTCACCTGAGCTTTCCGCCCCCTCGTCAGGGAGAGCTTCCGTTTCCGCCGCAGGCTCCGCCTGCTTCTCCTCGGCATCGCGGTACAGCTGCATGAAACCGCTCCGCGATACGTCCAGCGGGTTATGTTTGTTCTGCTCCGGCGGCTGCGTGTAGGCAAAGCCGGGCATGACAATCCGGTAGCTGCTGATGGCAGGAGTAACATGATGAATGCCGTCAATAATTGTGCCTGCGGAGACGTCGGTCAGGATGATGTTGCTGTGGCGGCCCATCAGCTCGATGATGATTTTTTTGGAAGATACGTCTCCGAGCTCATCCCTTTGCCGGATATCGAAATGAATAATGCGTTCCATCCCCACTTGGGAGACAGCTTCAATAACGCCGCCCTCGCAGTGCTTGCGCATCAGCATGCAGAACATGGGGGCTTCTGCTGGATTCAGGGTGTTTCTTTCCGTAAAATGCAGGCGCGGATAGGTCGGATTGGCCGACAACAGCAGCTTGCCGCCACCGCCTGCGCCTCGGAGTGTAAATACAAGATCGTGATCGCCGGGTTGATATATTTTACTGATCCGCTGTCCAATGCATGCCTGAAGCTCAGTTACAATGGCGCGGGTCACGATGCCGTCGAGTGCCATGATTATAATTTCTCCTGTCGCTGGTAAAATTTCTTTCCTCTCTATGATGCCATACTTTCGCCGCTCAGCGCAAAACGAAGAGGATAAGCCCCAGTGATAATTCGGGACGACCCCGAATACATTGGTCATGAACGGGTGGAAAAGCGTTAACGCCGCCGGAAGTCAAGAAACGACCGGGAGGGGAATGGAGAGTCATGGAACAAAAAAGTTGGCACAGGCTCAGCAGTGATGAACTGCAGAAAACATTCGCTGTTTCGCCGCAGCGGGGCCTTGGCGATGAGGAGGCTGAAGCAAGACGCAGGGAGAACGGCCTGAACGAGCTTTCGGAGGGGAAGAAAGTATCCCCGCTGACGCTGCTGCTGAATCAGTTCAAGGACTTCATGGTCCTCGTGCTTATGGGGGCGACGCTTGTATCGGGGCTGCTGGGTGAATACCTGGATGCGATCACGATTGTCGCCATCATCGCCCTGAACGGGCTCCTCGGATTCGTTCAGGAGTTTCGGGCGGAGCGCTCGCTGCGGGCGCTGAAGCAGCTGTCTGCGCCGTCGGCCAAAGCGCTGCGGGACGGAACCGTCCAACATATCCCGGCGAAGCTGCTCGTTCCGGGCGACATCGTCCTGCTGGAGAGCGGTGACCGGGTTCCAGCCGATGTCCGCTGGCTGAAATGCAGCTCCCTGTACTGCGAGGAATCGGCGCTGACCGGTGAATCGCTGCCGGTGTCCAAACACTCAGAGCCGATTCACGACGAGGAGGTTCCCCTGGGAGACCAGAAGAATATCGGCTTCATGGGCACTATGGTCACCCGGGGAACGGGCAAGGCAATCGTCGTCCGGACAGGAATGGGCACGGAAATGGGCAAGATCGCCGATTTGATCCAGAGCACCGACGCCCAGGAAACGCCGCTCCAGCGGCGGCTGGAGCAGCTCGGTAAAATTCTGATTTACGTGTCGCTCGCATTGACCGTTGTTGTGGTGCTTGCAGGTATTTTGCACGGACAGCCCGCGGTTTCGATGTTCCTGGCCGGGGTCAGCCTGGCGGTTGCCGCGATTCCCGAGGGTCTGCCCGCAATTGTCACCATCGCGCTGGCGCTTGGCGTACAGCGGATGATCAAGCGCAAGGCTATCGTCCGCAAGCTGCCTTCAGTCGAGACGCTGGGCTGCGCTTCCGTCATCTGTTCCGACAAGACCGGAACGCTGACGCAGAATAAAATGACCGTCACCCGTGTCTGGAACGGAGGACGCAGTCTTGAGGTCACTGGCGAAGGGTACGCTCCGGAGGGAGCGGTGCTGCTCAAGGGCAAGCCTGCCGAATTGAAGAACGATCAGAGCCTGCGGCGGCTGCTGCAAATTGGCGCACTGTGCAACAACGCCGAGATTTACGAGACGGTTCCCGAGGAAGCAAAGGCCAAACGCAAAGGAAAAGGCAAGGTGAAAGGCGGTGACGGAGAAACGTCGCCGTCCGCAGCAGCCAAGGTATGGGAGCTTAAGGGCGATCCGACGGAAGGCGCACTCGTGGCGCTGTCCGCGAAGATGGGGCTAACCGCCTCGGCGCTAGCCGTAACCTTCTCCAGAGAGAAGGAGTTTCCCTTCGATTCCGAACGCAAGCTAATGTCGGTTATCGTGAGCCATCCCGGAGGCCGCATGGTGTGCACGAAGGGGGCGCCCGATGTGCTGCTGAGCCGCTGCTCTTATATGATGTGGGAGGGGCAGGTTGTTCCGTGTACGCCGACCTTGCGGCAAAAAGCGCTTGACGCTAACGAAGCGATGGCGTCGGACGCGCTCCGCGTCCTCGGTCTGGCTTACCGTGAGCTGCGGCCGAACGAACATGCCGATTCCGAGAAGGAGGCCGAAGGCCAACTGATCTTCGCAGGTCTCGCCGGCATGATCGACCCGCCGCGCCGGGAGGTGCGGGACGCGATCAGCGTCACCCGCCGGGCAGGCATCAAGACGGTGATGATTACCGGCGACCACGGCACGACCGCCGAGGCGATCGCCCATCAGCTCGGCATTCTCCAGCGCGGCGGCAAGGTGCTGACGGGCAGCCAGCTGTCGCGGATGGACGACGACGCGCTCGACAAATTGTCGGACAGCGTGTACGTCTATGCCCGCGTCTCGCCCGAGCACAAGCTGCGCATCGTGAAGTCGCTGCAGCGGCACGGCCATGTAGTCGCCATGACAGGCGACGGGGTCAACGACGCTCCGGCAATCAAGGCGGCTGACATCGGCATCGCCATGGGCATTACGGGCACCGATGTGACCAAGGAAGCGTCGGCGCTCATCCTGGGTGACGACAATTTCTCCACGATTGTGGCGGCGATCGAAGAGGGCCGGAGCATCTATGAGAATATCCGCAAATTCATCCGGTACTTGCTTGCATCGAATGTCGGCGAGATTCTGACAATGTTCTTTGCCATGATGCTAGGTCTGCCGCTTCCGCTCGTGCCTATTCAGATATTGTGGGTCAACCTGGTTACGGACGGTCTGCCGGCAATGGCGCTTGGCGTCGACCAGCCCGAGAAAGATTTAATGGAACACAAGCCGCGCGGCGCCAAAGAAAACATCTTTGCCCGCAGGCTCGGCTGGAAGATTGTCAGCCGAGGCATTCTGATCGGCCTCTGTACGCTCGCCGCCTTCTGGCTGACGCTTCGCGTCGCCCCGCAAGATCCGGCCCGGCTTATCCAGGCGCAATCGGTGGCGTTCGCCACCCTCGTTATGGCCCAGCTCTTTCATGTGTTCGACTGCCGGAGCTCCCGGTCCGTGTTTCACCGGAACCCGTTCCAGAACAAATATCTTGTGCTCGCGGTACTCTCGTCCGTGCTGCTGATGCTGGCGGTAATGTACATCCCCGCGCTGCAGCCTGTTTTCAAGACCGTACCGCTTGGCTTTAGAGACTGGTCGCTGTGCCTCGTTGCCTCCGGTATTCCAACCTTCCTGATGGGCGCAGCCAGCGTCTGGGGCGGGAAGCACAGCCGGAAGCGTCTCCGTGCAGGGGGCGTCGGCGGCGGACGGAGCATGCCGAAAAGTACAAAAATTTCGGCATAAAATCAATAGCTTTGCCTGACCTCTTGCGGTATGCTTGTTGCAATTAACCGAAGGAGTGGACGAAGCTATGGAATTTACCAAAATGCACGGACTCGGCAATGACTTCATCGTCGTATTTGGCGAGCAGTCGCTGCCAGGCAACGCGCCAGAACTGGCCGTCAAATTATGCAATCGGTTCTTCGGCATAGGAGCTGACGGACTCGTATATATTCTGCCCTCGGAACGTGGCGATTACATGATGCGGATTATGAATTCCGACGGTTCCGAAGCGGAGCAGTGCGGCAATGCCATTCGCTGTGTGGCGAAATATGTATATGATCACGGACATGTGCAGTCGGAGCAAATCGTCATTGAAACGATCGGCGCGGGTGAACAGAAAGTGAAGCTGCAGGTGAAGGACGGGCAAGTGGAGACGGTAACGGTCGATATGGGCGAGCCCATTCTGTCGGGACCGCAAATTCCCGTAGATATCGAGGCTGAGCCGGTGCTGGGCCGCCCGATTGAGACGGACGGGAAGGAATTTACATTTACAGCCGTGTCGATGGGCAACCCGCACTGCGTTATATATGTGGACGACGCCGTTTCCTTCGATCTGACGACCTGGGGACCAAAGCTTGAAGTTCATCCTTTGTTCCCGCGTAAGGTGAATGTCGAATTCGCCACCGTGAAAGACCGCGGACGCATCGACATGCGGGTATGGGAACGGGGAGCCGGACCGACACTCGCCTGCGGAACCGGCGCTTGCGCTACGCTCGTCTCCTCCGTTCTTAACGGAGTGAGCGACCGGGCGGCGTGGGTAAGCCTGAAGGGCGGAGACCTGTACATTGAATGGAACGAAGAAGATAATCATGTATATATGACAGGACCGGCCGAAGCGGTATTTAAAGGGTCCGTATCCATATAAGCTATATTCCGCCAAGAACAAAAGTTATGATAATAGGTCAACCAGAGATTGCTGGTTGGCCTTTTTCCTTTTTATAAACGCCTGTTTCACTAATGCATACACCTTGGGTTCAGGCGAATAACAAACGCGGAAGTCGTAAATAATGGAAGAAAGAAGTTTGAATCGAGGCGAGGGCGGATGAAAAAAAACGGACCAAGCAGTAAGGGAGCGCCTGCCGGAGTTTCGGCGGCCGGAACCGGAAACGGGGCTGTCCCTGCCCTTACAAATAATCTTGAGCAGACGCTCGGCACCATCAAGCGCGAGCTCGGTTCCAGTCCCGATCTGAAAATACGGAAATTTCAGATCGGTTCGGCTGAACCGGTCTGGGTGGCCGCCGTTTTTATGGACGGATTGGTCAATGCCGTAGCCGTTGATGAATTCGTGATGGGAGCATTATTGGGAAATTCCGCCGATAATACTGCAGAGGAAATGCCACGGGTGCCGCAGGAAAGGCTTCAGCTCATACTGGACAGGGCGCTGGAGCTAGGCGAAACCACGGTCGAAGACAAATGGAACGAAATGATGCTCTCCCTTCTGTCGGGCAACACCATCATTTTGGTAGACGGCTGCAGCAAGGCTATCGTGGGAGGAACGAAAGGGGGAGAATGGCGGACTGTTGCGGAGCCTTCCTCCCAAATTGTGATACGGGGACCAAAAGACGCTTTTGTCGAGTCGATCATTACAAATATTGCGCTGATCCGAAGACGGATCAAATCACCGAAGCTTTGGGTTGAATTTATGAAATTCGGCACGGTGACGAACACGGATGTAGCCCTTTTATATATGAAAGACAGGGCGGAAAAGAGAGTCCTTGACCAAGTCAAAATGCGCCTGGAAAAGATCAACATTGAAGCGGTTCTGGAATCAAGTTATATTGAGCAGCTCATTCAGGATAAAGTGTTTACCCCATTTCCAACGGTCTATAATACGGAGCGTCCGGATGTGGCGGCGGCCAATTTGCTGGAAGGTCGAATTGTTCTGATTGTTGACGGTACGCCTTTTGTGCTTGTCGTGCCGACGGTACTGGCGCAGTTCCTTCAATCGACCGATGATTACAGCCAGCGATTTGACAGTGCCACCCTAATGCGTTTGGTGCGTTATACAAGCCTGATCATTCTACTTCTTGGCCCTTCCGTCTTTATTGCGCTGACCACCTTCCATTACGAAATGGTACCGACGCCCATGCTGATCAGCCTGCTGGCCCAGCGGGAGAACGTTCCTTTTCCGGCCGCGATCGAAGCGATGATTATGGAGGCCGCGTTCGAAATCCTGAGGGAGGCCGGCGTCCGGATGCCGAGAGCGGTAGGACAGACAGTGTCGGTTGTCGGCGCCTTGATTCTGGGAACCGCGGTCGTGGAAGCAGGTATTATTACGCCGGTTATGGTCATTGTGGTTGCGTTGACCGGTATTGCCAGCTTTGCCATTCCCTCCTACAATTTCGCCGTCGCAGGGCGAATTATCCGTTTTGGATTTTTGATAGCCGCATCGATGTTTGGATTCTACGGCATTACGCTGGGACTGATCGTATTGATTGCGCATATCAACAGCCTCCAATCTTTTGGCACTCCCTATCTGGCACCGCTCAGCCCGTTTTCCATAAGAGGGCAAAAGGATACGATATTGAGAGTGCCTACGTTTTTGATTAATCTTAGACCTGACAAGCTGGGGCAAATGAACGACAACGATGAGTCAGGCAAGGATAATAAGACATCCGATTCCGGGAAGGATGGACGGACAGGTGCTTAAATTATGGAAACTGCTCATGATGGGTCTTCTTCTTTTCCAGACTGGCTGCTGGGACAGCATTGAACTGAACCGAAGGGCTATTGTTTCAGGCGTATCTATCGATAAGGGGCCGACGGAGGACAAGAGATACAGCGTGTCCTTCCAAGTCGTCGTGGCGGATGAAATAACCGGGAAAAACAGTAGGGGGAACTCCCCTGTCGCCTTATACAAAGGGAGCGGCCGTTCCATTTATGAGGCGCTCGGCAACGCTTCCCGGCAATCCGCGCGAATTCTCTCTCTGGGCCATTCGAAGGTGATCATCATATCCGAAGAGCTCGCCCGTGAAGGGATCCGGGATCTCATGGATATTTTTGAACGGGAATCCGAAATGCGGCTCAGCACCTTGGTCTTTGTGTCCAGAGGACAGCCGGCGGAAGACATCCTTTCCGTGATGACGGTATTCGGCAGAATTCCTGCCAACGACCTTGTACAGAAGCTGGAAACGGGAAACCGCTCATTCGGTTACAATTTCCGAATTGAGGTGGATGATGTGATCCGCGGGATTTTGGCTAAAGAGGGAGGGGCGATTATCAACGGCGTGATTGTCAAGGGCGATCTGGAAGCGGGGGGAACGAAGACAAATGTGGAGGGCATAAAGCCGAAGGCTATCTTGAAAAACGCCGGACTTGCCGTATTCAAGCAGGATAAGCTGATGGCTTTTCAAGATGGAACGGCGGGAATAGGCCTGAGCCTGATCCATAACAAGCAGAAAGAATATCCGTTATTACTTGATTTTGGGAAAAACGAATCCGCCACCTTCAGTATGTTCAAGGTGCATACCTCGGTCACAGCCAATGCGAAAGATCCGGAGCATCCAGTTATCTTCATCAGCACCCGACAGCAAGCCGCCTTGAAAGAATACAACGGTTCTCTGGATATTTCCAAGTCTTCTGTACTGAGAAACTGGGAAAAGCTTCTGAGTGAAGAAACAAAGAAGGAAATTGATACCGCCGTCAAAGAGGCCATGCGTCTTAACAGCGATTATATCCGGTTCAATGAGACGATGAATCGGGATAATCCGAAAGGCTGGAAACGGGTGAAGGATCGCTGGGATTCCATCTTTCCCCGCTGCGAAGTGCGTATCAAGGTGAACACCATTATCCGTCATACCGAGATGAGGACCCGTTCCTTGCGATCGTCAGGAGAGGGAAAGGAATAGGAAAGGAGGGATTTCATGCGGGAGATCAGAATAGGATCCATACATTTTTTTTCGCTTGTTCTCATGTTTGAATTGGGGACGGCTCTGGTGGTTAATGTTGGAATGGAAGCCGGCAGAGACGCCTGGATAGCCATCTTCCTGGGCTGCTTGGTTGGTATGCTCATCTATACCGGTTACAATTATCTGTTCAAGCTGTATCCCGATCTGCCGTTATCCGGCTATGTGCGGGCGATTCTCGGCAAACCGCTTGGGGCGTTCGTGGTCATTCTTTATGCGGTTATCTTTTTGAATGGAGCCGGCCGTGATTTGCGGGATGGCAGCGCTCTGCTGGTCATGGCCGCCTTGAACCGAACGCCGATCATTATCGTTGCCGCGATGATGATTTTGTCTTGCGGATACGTGTTGCATAAAGGATTGGAGGTGCTGGCCCGGACCTCGTTTATTATTATGATCGGTGTGCTGATGATCGGCGGGGTTATTACGCTGCTAATGCTTTTTTCGGGGGAAATGGAATGGTCGCGCTTGCAGCCGATGCTGGGGGATGGAATCAAACCGGTGGCCCTTTCGGTGATCCGTTCGAATTATATGTTTCCGTTCGGCGAAGTCTTCTGTTTCATGATGCTGATGCCTTATATCGGCGACAAAAAAAGAGCGGTTTGGGTTGTGCCTTCCGCAATCCTGGCAGCCGGATTGATTATCAGCTACACGGCACTAGTCAATATTACAGTGCTGGGCAGCGACATGGTGGAGCGTTCTCCGTTTCCTCTGCTATCCACCGTAAGTAAAGCGGCGTTGTCCGATTTTATCCAGCGATTGGACGTTTTGGTGGTAATGCTGCTGATTATCGGCGTTTTTTTCAAAGTAGCCGTTTACTACGGTGCGGCGGTGATCGCCATCTCGGATCTGTTCAATCTCCCTTACCGGACAATGATTATTCCTTCTGCGATCATTATTTTATTCTCCGGTATGCTGGACGCGCGCAGTTTTGTGGAGCATCTGGAGGAAGGCGGGGAAATGCTTACCTTCATATATCCCGTCTTTACTATTGTCATTCCGACCATCCTGATCATTGTCGCCGCCTTTAGGAATTATCGTTCGGGTTCCCGCCCGGGCTGACGCCCGGTAATCCAATGGATAAGATCCGGAATAAAAAGGCTTGCGGCCAGGGTAATCATCAGTATTTTTTCGGCTTGGGTATTAATAATGAAAGGGAACAGGGTGTAAATATTGGTAAGGCCGTACCCGAACATCAAGTCCACAAAATACAACAACAAAATGGTGAGGGTGCCAAACAGTACAATCGCGACGTATTTCTTCAGCAGCATCTTTCTTATTCGTTTTTTCACGGTTTCAGCTCCTTTTCCTTATCCGTTATTATGGGGCGGGAAGCCTTTCGTCATGCGCTTTGTGTCGAATCTTGCAGATGCGTTTGGATGGAAAGCTTATCTTTCCTCACGATTTATGTTACATTAGTATGAAACTAATGTCAGGGGAGGGGCTGCTCTGTGAAGCCGGATTTGCGGTCTGCCTGGGCGAGCAAGGTGCTGGTCGGCGATGGGGCGATGGGAACCTTTTTATATCAGAAAGGGTTTCCTGTCGGCATATCTTATGAAGAATTGAATCTGACCTCGCCCGAGGTTATTGAAGAGGTACACCGCAGTTATATTGAGGCGGGTGCGGAACTGCTGGAGAGCAATACGTATTCGGCCAATTACGATAAGCTGTCCAAGTTCGGTCTGGAATCCAAAGTGGAGGAGATTAACCGCGCAGGCATTCGGATTGCCAGACAAGCCGCCGGCAGCGGCGGATATGTCGTGGGCGCCGTAGGCTCGATCCGTGCCGGTAAGCGCGCCAGCCTGTCGGCCTCCGAGCTCAAAAAATATTTCGGTCAGCAGATCGGAGCAATGCTGGAAGAAGATGTGGACGGCATCATTCTGGAAACGTTCTACGACCTTGAGGAACTGCATCTTGCGCTCAGAACCGCGCGCAAGCTAAGCAATCTGCCCGTCATCTGCCAGTTTGCTGTCGACGAAACGGCGATGACAATGGACGGGCTGACGCTTCCGGAGGCATTCCGCATTCTGGAAGAGGACGGCGCGGATATTATCGGCTTTAACTGCCGTACCGGTCCAATCGGCATCAAAAGAGCGCTCGGCACCCTCCAGGGCAGCCTGACGCTGCCTGTGTCGGTATATCCGAACGCGGGACTGGCCGATTACGTGGACGGCCATTACAAGTACGGCGCTTCGCCTGAATATTTCGGCCAGATGGCTAGAGACTTTGCCGACATGGGAAGCCGGATTATCGGCGGCTGCTGCGGAACGACGCCTCATCATATCGCCGAAATCTCGGCGGCGCTGAAAGGATATGAGCCTCTTCCGCTGCCGGGGCCGGCGCCTAAAGAGAAGATTAGCGTCCGCTTGCAGGAGAGCCTTGCAGACGATTCGGCGGCAGACGGCAGAGAACCGAACCTTATTGATATCGTCAAGGAACGCCATGCCGTAATCGTTGAGCTGGACCCGCCGCGGGATCTTGATATCTCAAAGTTTATGGCGGGAGCGGAGGCGCTGCGCCGCGCAGGAGCGGACGCGCTGACGCTCGCCGACAATTCGCTGGCCGTATGCCGCATGAGCAATATGGCGCTCGGTTCTCTGGTTCAGCAGAGGACGGGCCTGCGTCCGCTCGTGCATATTGCCTGCAGGGACCGTAACCTGATCGGAACACAGTCACACCTGATGGGTCTCGATGCGCTTGATATCGACCATGTGCTGGCCGTGACGGGCGATCCGGCCCGGTTCGGCGATCTCCCGGGTTCAAGCTCGGTTTACGATCTAACGTCATTCGAGATAATACGGATGATCAAGCAGCTGAATGACGGCATTGCCTTCTCCGGCAAGCCGCTTAAGCAGAAAGCCAACTTTATCATCGGAGCGGCGTTCAATCCGAATGTCAAGCATTTGGGCAAGGCGGTTGAGCGTCTGGAGAAAAAGATCGCTTTCGGAGCCGACTATATTATGACCCAGCCGGTATACGACAGGGAACTGATTCATAAGATCGCTGATGCGACGGCTCACCTGAACATCCCTATATTTATCGGCATTATGCCCCTTGCGAGCGGACGCAACGCCGAGTATCTTCATAATGAAGTGCCAGGAATTCAGCTCTCGGAAGAGGTCCTGGGACGGATGAAAGGGCTGCAAGGCGAAGTGGGACGGGCAGAGGGGGTCGCTATTGCGAAGGAGCTGCTTGATGCGGCCACGGAACGCTTTAACGGAATTTATTTGATGACTCCGTTCATGTTCTACGACATGAGCGCTCAGCTTCTGAACCATGTATGGGCGAAATCGGGACGCCAATTATCCCCCTTGTTTCGCTAGAGAGAATCAATTACAATAGTGTAACGGATGTGATGCCGATGTCATTTAGCATGACCGGATACGGTCAATCGTCCAGGCATTTTGGCGGCAGCAAGATCGTTTTCGAAGTCAAATCGGTGAATCACCGTTTCTGCGAGATTGTGCTCAGGATGCCTCGGGAGTGGAACGGGTTTGAGGATGCGCTGCGAAGAAAGGTCCAGCAATACATCAGACGCGGCCGGATTGACGTCTTCATTAACAGGGAGCACGAAGAGAACGCTGGCGGTCCGGTTCTGAACCGCACGGCTGTGAAATCTTATCTGGCCGCGGCGGAAGCGCTGAAGAAGGAATTCGGAATGAACGGAGAGCTTGACCTGCTGGGCATGCTGAACCTGCCGGGAGTAATGGAGAGCGACAGTCAGCCGGCATTACCGGAGAACGGCGATTCTTTTCTGGAGCTGCTTGTAAGCGGGCTGGAGGAGAGCGTTAGGGCCTTGGTGGAAATGCGTGCCCGCGAAGGGCGTTTTCTGGCGGCCGACATCGCGGAGCGCGTGGGCAGACTTGAAGAGCTGCATAACGAAATGAGCGGGCTGGCACCGGTTGTCGTGATGGAGTACAGAGACAAGCTTCGTCAGCGCCTGGAAGATCTTCAAGACGGAACGTTTCCTTTTGACGAACAGAAATTCGGAATGGAAGTGGCTATTTTCGCCGACCGCTCCAGCATTGAAGAAGAGCTGACACGTTTGCGAAGCCACTTTGAGCAGTGCAGGATTCTTTTGGGCGGCGGCGAGCCGATTGGCCGGAAGCTGGATTTTCTCATTCAGGAGATGAACCGGGAAACGAATACAATTGGCTCCAAGTGCAACCATTTGGGAATTGGCAACTGCGTTCTGGAGATGAAGGCGGAGCTGGAGAAGATTCGCGAGCAGGCTGCCAATTTGGAGTAGCGACAGGGCAAGCGAAGATGTAACTTATGGGGGGAACAACCGGAACATGGCAATCAAACTCATCAACATCGGCTTTGGAAATATAGTATCGGCCAATCGAATCATTTCCATAGTCAGCCCGGAGTCGGCTCCGATTAAGCGGATTATCCAGGAAGCGAGAGACCGGCATATGCTGATCGACGCGACCTATGGAAGACGTACCCGTGCCGTTATCATTACGGACAGCGACCATGTCATACTGTCGGCGGTTCAACCGGAGACCGTGGCGCATAGACTGTCCAGTAAAGATGACGATAACGACGAATAACGATTAATGGAGTGTACTATGTCAAAAGGATTGCTGATCGTGTTGTCCGGACCTTCCGGAGTCGGTAAAGGAACGGTATGCACCGCACTGAGGCCGAAAATACCGGAGCTCATCTATTCCGTATCGGCGACCACGCGGAGTCCCCGCGAGGGCGAACAGGACGGAGTCAATTATTTTTTCAAATCCCGGGAGCAGTTTCTTCAGATGATTGAGGCCGATGAGCTGCTTGAATACGCGGAATACGTGGGAAATTATTACGGAACTCCGCGCGATTTTGTGGAACGGACGCTGGATAGCGGCAGGGACATCATCCTTGAAATCGAAGTGCAGGGCGCGCTTAAAGTTAAGGAGAAGTTTCCCGAAGGAATCTTTGTTTTTCTGCTGCCGCCGTCTATGGATGAGCTGAAAGACCGTATTCGCGGACGCGGAACGGAGCATGATGACATTATCAATCACCGTATGACGGTCGCGGAAGACGAAATCAGCCTGATGCGCCATTACGATTACGCAGTGGTTAACGATGAAATCGATCTTGCGTGCGAACGAATAGAAAGCATTATTATTGCCGAACATTGTAAAATAAGATAGTTTGTACGGCACCGCTGTTTCTTATTGTATAAATTTAATTGAAGAGGTGTACCTGTGCTATATCCATCGATCGATGAAATGATGAACAAAGTCGACAGCAAATACTCGCTTGTTGTCGCCGCTGCCCGCCGGGCAAGACAGCTTCGTGAAGGAAGCCACTCCGAACTGAAGTCTCCGAGAGCCCATAAGCAAGTCGGGGTTGCGCTTGAAGAAATATACAAGGATTACATCACGGTAACCCGGGTGGATGACAAAACCTCCGAATAAATGATCAAGCAATAGGGTGCTTTTAATGACAGTTGGCGCCTGCAGCCTTTTATAGAGAGGACTGCGGGCGCCGATTGCGGCGCCTTCGTGCTGAACAATCCGCATTTCTTTCATAGCCCGGATGGGGCTGTTCCTGACAACCGGAAGGTTGTTATTTTTTTAATAATTTATGTGTATAGGAAGTCTTAATGTCCGAGGGAAATGGTTGCTCCTGAAAGAAGCAGCTGTTATCTTCCGGGACGGATTCTTTCCGTTGACACGGGGAGCAGGGGGTAAGAGTATGTTGAAAGGCAAGACGATATTGCTTGGCATAACGGGGGGGATCGCTGCATATAAGGCGGCTTCCCTGTGCAGCAAGCTTGTACAAAAGGGGGCCAAGGTGCATGTGGTTATGACAGCTTCGGCCAAACAGTTCATTACGGAGCTGACCTTGCAGTCATTGTCCAAACAGAGAGTATACAGCGATACCTTTCAGGAGCGGGACCCGTCTTCCATCTCGCATATCGATTTGGCTGATTCGGCCGATCTTGTGCTGATAGCGCCGGCCACCGCAAATATTATCGCCAAAATGGCCCACGGCCTTGCCGACGATATGCTCTCGACCGTACTTCTGGCGGCGACTGCGCCCGTAATGGTCGCCCCGGCTATGAACGTGCATATGTATCAGCATCCCGCCGTGCTGAACAATCTCAATATTCTTGCGGAACGCGGAATCCGGTTCATTGAACCCGGAGAGGGACTGCTGGCCTGCGGCTACGTCGGCAAAGGTCGCATGGAGGAACCGGAGACGATTGTAAGCTGCGTGGAGGCTTTTTTTGAGCAGAACCCGAAGTCTGAGAACCGCAAGCTGACCGGCAAAAAGGTCGTGATTACCGCCGGCGGCACGGTGGAACGGATCGACCCCGTCCGCTATATCTCCAATGATTCATCCGGCAAAATGGGCTTTGCGCTGGCTCGCGCAGCCAGGGATATGGGGGCTGATGTTACGCTTGTCGCCGCACGGACGGATGAACGGCCGCCGCAGGATATTAACGTTGTGCGCGTTCAGTCCGCCGACGAGATGTATGGCGCCGTATCGGCTGTCTGGGAGGATTGCGATATCCTTATCAAGGCTGCCGCCGTCTCGGACTACCGTCCGAAAGAAAGAGCGGATACGAAGATCAAGAAATCCGGCGACACGATGACGCTGGAGCTTGTGAAAACCGTCGATATTCTGGAAACGCTGGGGCATCGAAAAAATCATCAGCTTTTGATCGGTTTTGCAGCCGAGACCGGGAATGCGGAAATGTACGCCAAGGACAAGCTGGCCCGCAAAAACCTCGATCTGATCGTCGCCAACGATGTGGGCGTACCGGGAGCGGGGTTCGGAGTTGATACGAACATTGTCTCGATTTATGATCGAAAAGGTCTTGTGGAGGAACTGCCGCTGCTTTCGAAGGACGAGGTGGCCCGCCGGCTGCTCGCTGTCGCAGCGGATCGGCTGCCGGAAGAAGGCCTGTAATGGATATCGCCAAGGTTATCGTCGATGTTCCCGTTCGAAGCACCGACCGAACCTTTGATTATTCGATTCCCGAGTCTTTTAAAGTATGGATCGAGGTAGGCAGCCGGGTGGCTGTTCCATTCGGGCACCGAACGGTGCAGGGCTTTGTCGTATCTCTGGAATACGGCGATATACGGGCGATTCAGGGAATCAAGCCGATACAGGAGGTGCTCGATCTCGTTCCGCCGCTCTCGCCTGAACTTGTGGAGCTGGCGGACTGGATGAGCGAGCGTTATGCCTGCCGCCGAATTTCGGCGCTGCAGGCGATGCTGCCGACGGCGCTTAAGGGCAAAGCCGAACGGCTTATTTCGCTTGGCGACACCGAGCCGGAACCGGCGTATGAAGAGGGCACGCTGTTCCCCGATGAAGAATGGTTTCCGGGCTTTCCCGATACCGGCAGGGAGGAAAGAGAGATTGCCGACTTCGTGCGCCGCGGAGGCGAGGTGTCGATGAAGCAATTGACCCGTGCCTTTCCGGACGGGGCGGAGACGATCAAATTCATGCTGCGGCGGGGCGTGCTGAGGGAAAGCCAGTCGATCAAGGATAAAATGGGCAAAAAGAAGCTCAAAGCGGTTGATCTGACAATGGAGCCGGAATCCGCGCGTGAAGCGCTGAGCAAGCTTCCCGCCAGATCCGCCCGCCAAAAGGAAGTGCTGTCGTTTCTGATCGATATGGAGGCGGTGCTCCCGATGCCGCTTAAGGATGTACTGTCCGCGCTTCAGGTGACGGCCGGCACCGTAAAGGGACTGGAAGACAAAGGGCTGATCGAGATTACCGAGGTGGAGGTCTACCGCGATCCATATCGAGGGAGAGACTTCAAGCCGAGCGATCCGCTTCCGCTGACCTCCGAGCAGCAAGCGGTTTTTGGTCGGATTGTCGGCGCCGTCGACCGTCAGCGGCATGAAGTCTTTCTGCTGCACGGCGTAACGGGCAGCGGAAAGACGGAAATTTACCTGCAGTGCATTCAGCGATGTGTTGACCAGGGCCGTCAGGCCGTTGTCCTCGTTCCCGAAATCTCGCTGACTCCGCAGATGGTGGAACGTTTCAAAGGCAGATTCGGCAGCGGAGTTGCGGTCATGCACAGCCGCTTGTCCACCGGAGAGCGGTATGACGAATGGCGCAAGATCCGCGAAGGCAAAGCATCGGTTGCGGTCGGCGCCCGCTCGGCGGTATTCGCCCCTTTTAACAATCTGGGCCTGATCATTATGGACGAAGAGCATGAAACCTCATACAAGCAGGAAGAGAATCCGAGATACCATGCGCGCGATGTGGCGGTCTGCCGGGCGATGCTCGGCGATGCGGCTGTCATTCTCGGGTCGGCGACGCCTTCGCTGGAGAGCTATTATGCCTCACGGTCGCAAAGCGACGAGAACTTTTCTCCGGTCCTGCTGGAGATGCCGAGCCGGGCCCTGGGAAATCAGCTTCCGGCGGTCCAAATTGTGGACATGCGCGATGAGCTTAAAGAAGGCAACCGCTCCATGTTCAGCCGGGGGCTTCACTCGGCGATTCAGAACAGGCTTGAGCGGGGAGAGCAGACCGTGCTTCTGCTGAACCGAAGAGGCTTCTCGACCTTTGTGATGTGCCGCAGCTGCGGCTACGTCGCCGGTTGTCCCGAATGTGATATTTCACTGACTTACCACAGTCGCAGCAATAATCTGCGCTGTCATTACTGCGGTCATGCGGAGCCGGCTCCTGAGACCTGTCCGGAATGCGGCAGCGAGCATATCCGCTTTTTCGGAACGGGAACGCAGCGGGTGGAAGAGGAACTGGGCAAGCTGTTTCCGGGAATCCGGGTCATCCGGATGGATGTCGACACGACGACCGAGAAAGGCTCGCACGAGAAGCTGCTGGGACAGTTCAGGGACAAAAAGGCCGACGTGCTGCTGGGCACGCAAATGGTAGCCAAAGGGCTCGATTTTCCCGATGTGACGCTGGTTGGCGTCATCACCGCAGATTCAGCGCTGAACCTTCCGGATTTCCGGGCCGCCGAGAAGACTTTCCAGCTTCTCACACAGGTCGCCGGACGGGCGGGACGGCATAAACTTCCGGGAGAGGTGCTGGTCCAGTCCTATACGCCCGACCATTATTCCATTATTCATGCCAGCCGGCATGACTACGCTTCGTTCATAAAGGAAGAACTGAAGCATCGCAAAGTGCTTCACTACCCGCCGTACTGCAGGCTGATTCTGGTGACGATGTCGCATGAACAGATGCCAGTGGCGCTGCGCATGGCGGAGAACTACGCGATGAATATTCAGGGTAAGGCAAGACAGCGCCGGTGGTTCGGCAGTCTGGACAAGCTGACGGCAGACGGGCTCGATCTGCTCGGTCCTGTAGCTTCCCCGCTTCCCCGGCTTAAGGGGAGATACCGGTTCCAGTGCATGGTCAAGTGGCGGGGAGCCATAGACGCCATTGGACTTGCCCGCGAGGTGGCGGAGGAATTGGAGGATTCGTTGCGCGACCCGGTGCTTCAGATTAGTATAGATGTCGACCCCCAAATGCTGATGTAGCGCCGTTTTGGCATAATATATTCAAAAACAGGAAGGTGTTAGCGAAATGGCGATACGTTTAATCGTGAAAGAGCCTGACGAAGTGCTGCACAAGACAGCAAAACCGGTAACGAAAATTACGCCCAACGTTCAAAAGCTTCTGGACGATATGGCGGAGACAATGTACGACGCCGAGGGCGTTGGACTTGCCGCTCCACAGGTGGGCATTCTCAAGCGGCTGATTGTGGTGGATGCCGACGAGGAGCATGGTTTGATCAAGATGATCAATCCGGAAATCATCAAATCCGAGGGCGAGCAGCTCGGTCCTGAAGGCTGCCTCAGCATTCCGGGCCTCAACGGAGACGTCCGCCGGGCGGAAACAGTAACCGTCCGTGGACTTGACCGCGAAGGCAATGAGATTACCATTACGGGAAGCGGGCTGCTGGCCCGGGCGTTCCAGCATGAAGTCGATCACCTGAACGGCGTGCTGTTCACAGATATCGCGGAGAAGGTATACGATAGTAATACGGAACGCAGCCGGACCGAGGAGTGAAGGAAATGAAAATTGTGTTCATGGGCACACCCGCTTTTGCGGTGCCATGCCTTCAAATGCTTGTGGATGAGGGCTATGAGGTCGCAGCCGTCGTTACCCAGCCCGACCGGCCTCAGGGGAGAAAGAAGACGCTGACGCCCTCGCCGGTCAAAGCGGCTGCGGAGGCGCTGGGCCTGCCGGTTCTTCAGCCTGAACGAATGCGGCGTCCTGAGGCGGTGGCGGAGCTTGCCGTCTATGAGCCGGAGCTGATCGTTACGGCCGCCTACGGGCAGATTCTGCCCAAGGCCGTGCTGGATTTGCCAGCTCGGGGCTGTGTAAATGTCCACGGGTCGCTTCTGCCCAAGTACCGGGGAGGAGCGCCGATCCAGCGAAGCATTATCAACGGCGAAAGCGTGACGGGTGTGACGCTTATGTATATGGCGGAAGGACTGGACACGGGAGACATGATTGCAAAGGTCGAAGTCCCAATAGAGGATGAAGATACATCGGGAACGCTGTTTGAGAAGCTGAGTCTCGCCGGCCGGGATTTGCTGAAAGCGCAAATGCCGCGTCTGCTCGCGGGACCCCTCCAGGCGGAAGCTCAGGATGACAGCCAGGCAACCTATGCGCCTAATTTGACCCGTGAGGATGAGCGGATCGACTGGAGCGCGGGATCGCGTGATATCTATAACCGAATCCGCGGCCTGGTGCCTTTCTCGGGCGCATTTACCCTTTGGAACGGAGAGACGTTCAAAGTGTGGGCGGCGGCCAATCCCGACAAGGGAGCCCTGTCCGGAGCCGTTATCCAGGAAGAAGGTTCCGGCGAAGCCGAGACCGTGCCCGGAACGGTGCTGGCTGCAAGTACTGCCGGCGTCGAGGTGAAGACCGGCGACGGAAGTCTGCTGCTGCTTACCGTTCAGCCAGCCGGCAAGAAGGCGATGAGCGCGGCTGATTTCGCGCGCGGCGGAACTATGAAGTCCGGCACGGTGCTGGAATGAGGCCGCCCGGAAACCGCCGAGGCGGCAACGGCCAAGGCGCAGGGCCGGCCCGCAGTTCCCGCCCGGCTACGGCCAGGGAAACCGCCCTTGATGTGCTGGTGCGTGTCGAGCAGGAAGCGGCATACAGCAACCTCCTGCTTAATACCAGCCTGCAAAAGGCCGGGCTGTCCCGTGAAGACTCGGGACTTGCGACGGAGCTGGTATACGGTACGATTTCCCGTCTGAATACACTGGACTTCATGTTGGACGGTTTCGTAAGCAAAGGAACGCACAAGCTGCAGCCATGGGTCCGCTGTCTGCTTCGCATGAGCCTGTATCAGATTGTTTACCTTGACCGGATCCCGCCTCATGCCGCTGTAAACGAGGCGGTGAATCTGGCCAAGAAACGGGGACATCAGGGCATTTCGGGCATGGTCAACGGTGTCCTCCGCAGCGCGCTGCGGGCCGGAGAGCTTCCGGAGCTGCCGGACGGTCTTGGTGATGCAGAGCGCATCGCCCTGGAGCATTCGCATCCCCTGTGGATGGTTAAGGCTTGGACGCGGCGCTATGGGCAGGCGACGGCTGAAGACATTTGCCGGGCCAATAATGAGCCCCCGTCCGTCAGCGTGCGCGTTAACACCACGATGACGACACGGGACAAGCTGCTTGAGGAGATGCAGAGCCAGGGGCTGGACGCGGCTCCTTCTCAGCTGAGTCCCTACGGGATTGTCGTCAAGGGCGGCGGAAACCTTGCCTTGTCATCCTGGTACCGCGACGGCATTCTGTCCATTCAAGACGAGAGTTCGATGCTCGTCGCCGAAGCGGTGGCGCCTGAGCCGGGAATGACCGTACTGGACTGCTGTTCGGCGCCGGGAGGGAAGACGTCGCATATGGCGGAACTGATGAAGGATCGGGGCACCGTAATCGCAAGCGATCTGCATGAGCACAAAGTCTCACTTGTGCGGGAACAGGCGCGAAGGCTTGGTCTGGAATCCGTCGAAGCCATTGCCACGGACGCCCTGCTTCTGGCGGAGCGTTATTCTCCGATGACCTTTGACCGGATATTGCTGGACGCGCCTTGCTCAGGGCTTGGCGTGATCCGGAGAAAGCCCGATCTGAAATGGAGCAAGACGCCTGAAGATGTGGCAAGCATAGGCACTTTGCAAAGAGAACTTCTCCAATCCGTGTCAGGGCTTCTGAAACCGGGCGGCGTCCTGGTATACAGCACCTGCACGATGGAGAGCTTCGAGAATGAGGAGACGGTCGACGATTTTCTGCGTCGCAATCCGCAGTTTGCGGCCGCTGACCGCGGCACTCCACTTGGCGAGCGCCTTGGCAATCTTCTTTCACCCGATGCTGCTGGTATGCAAATTCTTCCTCACTATTTCGGCAGCGACGGATTTTATATCGCTGCTCTGCAACGGTTGTCTTGATCTTCTTAAATCCTGCGCGCGAGCCAATCCCGCCGCGCAGGATTTTTTTGCGTTTAGCGGGATTTCCACTAATTTAAATCCGGGAAGAACTCTTGCCCTACGTGTAAAGATGACCTGCCCGGTTGATTGGGCGGACTATAGGTGAGATAACTAAGACAGCAGGCCTAATTTCTTCTTGATAAGCGCTGTCCATGCGTTTTCTTTTACCCTTTGTGAGATTTATGTTAAAATAGGCAGGATGAGAAAGCAGTATGACTATCCAGAAGAAAGTACAGGTGCGATAACGATAATGAAACCTTTAATATATGATTTTACTCTTGAAGAGTTGGCGCAGTGGGCCAAAGACAATGGAGAACCGGCTTTTCGCGGAGGACAGATTTTTGATTGGTTGTATGTGAAGCGTGTAAGTGACTTCGATTCGATGAGCAATCTGTCGAAGGCGCTGCGGACTAAGCTGAATGAGCAGTTCTCAATTGACGCGCTTTCTGAAATCACCAGGCTGGAGTCGAAGGACGGAACGGTGAAATTTCTGTTCGGCCTGCATGACGACCATGCGATTGAGACGGTAATCATGAAGCATAACTACGGGAACAGCGTGTGTGTAACGACTCAAGTGGGCTGCAGAATCGGCTGTACCTTTTGCGCTTCCACGCTGGGCGGGCTGAAGAGGGATTTGACGGCAGGAGAAATTGTAGCCCAGGTCGTGCGTTCCCAGCAGATTTTGGATACCCGGGGCGAACGCGTCAGCAGTATTGTCATTATGGGAACGGGCGAACCGTTTGAGAACTATGACGCCACGATGAGATTTTTACGCCTGATGATCCATGAAAAGGGATTGAATATCGGTCAGCGGCATATAACGGTATCAACGAGCGGAATTGTCCCCAGCATTTACAAATTCGCCGAGGAGGATACCCAGATCAATCTGGCAATCTCCATCCATGCCCCGAACGACAGTCTTCGCTCAAAGCTGATGCCTGTCAATCGCCGTTATCCTTTCAATGAAGTGATGGAATCGCTCCGCTATTACCAGGCCAAGACGGGACGGCGCATCAGCTTTGAATATGCGTTGATCGGCGGCGTCAACGACCAGCCGGAGCATGCGGAGGAGCTTGCCGGAGTGCTGAAGCACATGCTGTGCCATGTCAATCTGATTCCGGTCAACCACGTGCCGGAACGCAAATATGTCCGCACTTCCCGCAACGATATTTTTCAATTTCAGCGGATTCTGGCCGATCAAGGCGTCAATGTGACGATACGCCGCGAACAGGGCCATGATATCGCGGCCGCATGCGGACAGCTGCGCGCCAAACATATGGAGTTGAGGTGAGATCTTTTGATCAGAACAGTTCATGCCAGCGATATTGGACGGGTGCGCTCCGTCAATGAAGATTCGGTTTGGACCGGTGTGACGGGCCATGGGTATACGCTTGGCATTATCGCCGACGGAATGGGCGGACATTTGGCGGGAGACACCGCAAGCCGTCTAGCGCTGGAGTCCATCCGCGACAACCTGGACGGCCTCGCGCCAGGTCTTACGGGAGAAGCGATAAGCACCGCCCTGTCGAACGCGATAATAGAGGCCAATGACACCGTCTTCAAGCAGGCGGCAAGCGACGAACGTTACCATAATATGGGGACGACCGTCGTTTCCGTGCTGCTTGCCGGACGTTCAGGGTACATCGGCCACATCGGCGACAGCAGAGCTTACATAATCCGGGACGGTAACGCGAAGCAATTGACCGAGGATCATACGCTGGTAAACGAGCTGTTCAAAAACGGCCAGATCAGTCTTGAAGAGCTGGATACCCATCCGCGCCGCAACGTCCTTATACGTGCTCTTGGCACGGATGAGGAAATCAAGACGGATCTATTTCCAATAACGCTTGAACCGGGTGAAGTGCTGCTGCTGTGCAGCGACGGTTTAAGCAATTTTGTCAGCGCCGAGCATCTGGGGAAGGTTGCCGGCCTGCAGGAAATATCGCTTAAGGAAAGAGCGGACCGATTGCTTCAGCTGGCACTGCTTGCCGGCGGCGGCGACAACATAAGCGTCGCTATGTTAGAACATCAAGAGGAGGCCGCTGTGCCCGAATCAAAGGAGTGGGATAGATGATCGGTCACGAGTTGGGAGGCCGTTACCAAGTCATCGAGCGAATCGGTGGAGGCGGAATGGCCCTTGTATACAGGGCACACGATATTCTGCTCAACCGAAATGTCGCTATTAAAGTGTTGCGCAACCAATTTGTACATGATGAGGAATTTATTCGCCGGTTCCGGCGGGAGGCGCAGTCCGCCGCTTCGCTCTCTCATCCCAATGTGGTCAGCATCTATGACGTGGGGCAGGAAGATGAAATTCATTATATAGTCATGGAATACGTTGAAGGCAAGAATCTGAACGAAATCATCAAGGAAAGGGCTCCGCTGCAGGTGGAAGAAGCGGTGAGAATCGCTACCCAAATCTGCGACGCGCTGGATCATGCCCATCAGAACCAGATTATTCACCGGGATATCAAACCGCATAACATCCTTATCGGCCGAAACGGCCGGGTCAAGGTGACGGATTTCGGCATCGCCCGCGCTGTGACGTCGACAACCATTACCCAGACCGGATCGGTTGTCGGTTCGGTGCATTATTTTTCCCCGGAGCATGCTAAGGGCGTAACCACCGGCGAAAAATCGGACCTGTACTCGCTGGGCATTGTGATCTATCAGATGCTGACCGGCAGTCTGCCCTTTCTGGGCGAGAGTCCGATCAGCGTAGCACTGAAGCATCTTCAGGAGGAATTCGAGGAGCCCCGCAAGCTGAATCCGATGATTCCCCAGAGCGTGGAGAACATCATCCTTAAATCGATGCGCAAAAACCCCGAAGAACGTTACCAGTCGGCGAAGGAGATGCTTCAGGATCTGGAAACCTGCCTGCTGCCGGAGCGCCGAAGCGAGCCGAAGGTTTCCTTCGTCGATGATGATGAGGACAGGACCAGGGTCATGCCCGCCATCAAGCCGATTCCCAAGGGCATCGGTACGCGAGGGCATGCCGAAGACCGAATGATCCGTGATGAAGATGCTCCTTCTTCCAAGAAGAGAAAGGGCTGGGGGAAACCCGTACTTTGGATCGGTCTGACGCTTTTGCTGCTGCTCGCGATGCTTGGGGTGGTATGGTATGTAAACGCCAAACTGGTCGTACCGGAAGTTACGGTCCCGAAGCTGGTCAATCTTTCACTGGACGATGCCAAAGCCAAGCTGGCCGAAGTCGGACTCGTTCTGGAAGAGCCGGTTACGACTCAGTACAACCCTAACTTTGCCGAAGACATCGTCTTCGAGCAGAGCAAGGAGCCGGATACGACGGTAAAAGAAGGAACGACCATCGCGCTTAAGGTAAGCATCGCCGAACCGCTCTCGGCTATGCCGGATTTATCCGGAATGACTTATGACGAAGCGGTGAGCGCCCTGTTGGCTCAGGGAATGGATCAGAGCAGAATTACCCAGGACAGCGAATTCAGTACGGAGGTCCCGGAAGGCCAGGTTCTCCGGCAGAACCCGATCTCCAGCAGCGAATACGATCCGGATACGGCGACCGTCTCCATCATCGTCAGCAAGGGGCAAGAAAGCGTCACGACCCCGGACCTGGCAGGTCTTACCGAGGCGGAGGCGAAAGCCAAGCTGGAAGAGGCGGGCCTTGTTCTCGGCGATGTGAAGACGGAATCCAGCTTTTCCGTTGAAAAGGGCAAAGTAACCAAACAGTGGCCTTATGAAAAAGGCGCCTCGGCGCCGCCGGGCGAGAAAATCACCATATACATCAGCGACGGCTATCCGCCGGAGGCGCTGAAATACACGTTCAACCTGCCGGTTTCACCGGTACAGGAAGGCAAGAAGACAAAGATCCGGATCGAGTACGCCGATGCGCGCAACAATGGCGAGAACCAGGATTGGGGAACCCGCACGATCAGCAGAACCCAAGTGCTGTCGGTGAATCTTGTTCTAGCACCGAACAAGGATGGGGCTGTCATCTTGTACCGGGACGGGGAGTTCTTCGATACGTATCCCGTTTCGTACATGGATGCGAAGAACGGTACGGTACAGATTCCCGAGGCTTCGCCCGTAGAGCCGTCACCATCTCCTACCGAGACGCCTGCGAGCGTGGAGCCGTCAGCCGATCCGGCCGTTGCACCCGGAACGGAGAGCAACCCGCCGGATACCGGGGATGGCACCGCAGTCGACCAAACGGGAAGCAATGCCAGCGCTTCTCAGATTATAGCGGGAAATACTAATTCGAGTCCTTCTAACAAAGGTAACAAAGGCAAATCCAAAGATAAAAACAACTAAATAGCGCAGGATAAATCCATGAACAAGAGCGGCCGGTTATCAGCCGCTCTTGCAGTAAACAGAGCTAAAGATTCGCCAGGATGTCAGCCAAATCCAAGAGAGGAAGGCTTTAAAGTATGCCTGAAGGAATAATCGTCAAGGCTTTAAGCGGTTATTATTATGTAAAACCGCTCCGGGAAGGGAAAATCTCCCCTGAGGATGAAATCATTCAGTGCAGAGCCCGCGGTATCTTTAAGAAAAAAGGTTTGTCTCCGCTTGTCGGAGACAATGTCATTTATTCCTTGACCGAGAACGGAGAGGGGATGGTTGATGAAATCAATCCCCGGGATTCCGAGCTGATCCGGCCGCCTGTCGCCAATGTGTCGCTTGCCGTTCTTCTGTTCTCCGTACGTGAACCGGATTTGAATTTACAACTGCTCGACAAGTTCCTTGTACATATCGAGCATGCCGGATTGGATACGATCATCGTGCTGACCAAACGGGATCTGGCTGAAGGAGACGGAGAAGGTATCGCTCATGTGAAACAATTGTACGAGCATACCGGTTACGAAGTGATAGTAACAAGCTCGCGGACGGGTTCGGGCAGCGAAGAGGTGCGGAAGCGGCTGGCAGGCATAATCAGCGTGTTCGCCGGCCAGTCCGGCGTCGGCAAATCGTCGCTGCTTAACCGGATCGTTCCCGGTCTTTCCCTGGAAACAAGCGAGATCAGCATGCGGCTCGGACGCGGACGCCATACAACGCGGCATGTCGAGCTGATGGATATCGGGGAGGGGGGCTATGTGGCGGATACGCCGGGCTTCAGCCAGCTGGATTTTCTGGAGCTTGGCGTGGAGGAACTGTCTTCCTGTTTCCGCGAGTTTATCCCCTATGCGGCGGAATGTAAATTCCGTGGATGCAGCCATCTGCATGAACCGGGCTGCCGCGTAATCGAGGCCTGGGAAGCCGGAGAGATCGCGGACAGCCGCTACGAGCACTACAAGCTGTTTTTTAATGAAATGAAAGACAAGAAGCGGAGGTATTGACCTATGATCAAAATTGCACCATCCCTGCTCTCGGCGGATTTCGCCGCACTCGGCGCCGAGGTTGCCGAAGCTGAAAGATCCGGCGCGGACTGGATTCATGTAGACGTGATGGACGGGCGCTTCGTGCCCAATATTACACTCGGTCCTCCGATCGTAAAGGCGGTATCGGCCCATACCTCCCTTCCGCTGGATGTTCATCTCATGATCGAGAGCCCGGAGCGCTACATTGCCGATTTTGCGGCGGCCGGAGCCGCCGTTATTACCGTTCATGCTGAAGCGTGTGTGCACCTGCACCGGGTCGTTCATCAGATCAAGGAACTGGGGCTGCTTGCCGGTGTAGCCATCAATCCGGCGACGCCCGCTTCCGCTTTGAGAGAAATATTAGCGGATCTCGATTTGGTGTTGGTCATGACCGTGAACCCCGGCTTCGGCGGACAGGCATTCATCCCCGGGACCGTGCATAAAATCAGGGAAATCCGGGAGTGGGCCAGCGAGATCGGCCATGATCTACGCATCGAAGTGGACGGAGGTATCACCGAAGCGACGGCGCCTATCGTCAGTGAAGCCGGGGCGGATGTCCTGGTCGCCGGCAATGCCGTCTTCGGCCGGAGCGACCGGGCAGCGGCCATCTCGGCGATCCGGGCAGCGGCCGCAGGCCGTTAAGTTGGGCTAAAGGCCAAGGTATAGGCCAAGTTCCCTTCGCATAAATATGGTTACATGAGCAGAAATCTCATGTAGCCTTTTTTGTGTCTTAACTGGGCTGCAGGACCGATCGGAGGGTGAAACATGAAATTTTATACATTTAAGCTGCCGAAGTTTTTGGGAGGATTTGTGAAGGCGATTTTGAATACATTTCAGAAGAGCTGAGGGCCGTCAACGGAATAGAGGAACATGAAAAAAAGCACCTTACATATGTAAAGGGTGCTTTTTGCTTGAAATATAAGCATTATAAGCTGTGAGCTTATAATTTGTCTTATATTTTCGAGAAACGGTTGCCATCCGTATAGGACGGCGCTGCCATTTCTTCTAAGTATCAATTATTGTGAGCGGTTTAATTTGAAAACTATACGCGCTCGACTTTACCGGATTTCAGGGCGCGGGTGCTAACGTATACACGCTTCGGTTTACCGTTCACCAGAATGCGAACCTTCTGAACGTTAACTCCCCAGGAGCGGCGGTTACGGTTGTTGGCATGGGATACGTGGTTGCCGCTGCTCGGCTTTTTACCAGTTACAGCACATTTACGGGACATCATTACACCTCCTTGTTGCGATCACCTGCAATAAAACAATACTTAAATATAATATCACAGTAAAAAATGCTTCGTCAACCGATTCAAAAACATTTATTTCTTAGTTCGCTTATAGTACAATATAGATTAGTGCATTATGTCTATTTGGTGTCAGGTATGATGAGGCATGAAGGCTAGGAAGGGGAATTCTCATTGAGTAAGCGTTCTATTAATGGAATTGATTTTACCGCGATGGTACTAGCCGGCGCGGAGAAGCTGCAGCAGCATGCGGAGCACGTCAATTCCCTGAATGTTTTTCCGGTTCCGGACGGAGATACGGGGACCAATATGAATCTAACGATGACGGCAGGCGCAGGTGAACTGCGGAAAAATAATTCCGCTTCCATCGGGCAATGCTCAGGTGTGCTGTCCAAAGGCCTGTTGATGGGTGCGCGGGGGAATTCCGGCGTTATTTTATCCCAGTTGTTCCGTGGATTTAGCCGCTATGCCGCGCAATACGAAGAGCTGAATTCGCAGCAGTTCGCGGCTGCGCTTCAAACCGGAGTGGATACCGCATACAAAGCGGTGGTCAAGCCGGTGGAAGGAACCATTTTGACCGTAGCCAAGGAAGCTGCCAGACATGCTGTTTATTTAGCAAGACGGACTACCGATATTAATGAACTGATGACTGAAGTGCTGGTCAAGGCCAAAGAAGCACTTGCGGGAACGCCGGAGCTTCTGCCGGTACTCAAACAAGTGGGCGTCGTGGACTCGGGCGGTCAGGGGTTGGTCTATATATATGAAGGTTTTTTTGAGTATCTAGTGAACGGTCAATCGGCGGAAGCCGTAAAGGGACAAGCCACCAGCACAGCCACTTCTGCCGCTCCCGCAATTGCGCTCGCGAAGCCGGAAACGAAGCCGATGCCCATCCATTCTTCGGCCCAGTCGCAGCTTTCGACAGAGGATATCGAGTTCTTTTACGATATGGAATTCTTTATCAACCGTCAGCTGGGCGGCACCCCGGCGGCTGATTTCGATGAGGATCAATTTCGGAAAGCGTTATCGGTGAATGGAGATTCCATCATTGTAATTTCCGATGACGAGACGATCAAGGTGCACGTTCACTCCAAGGCACCGGGCGAAGTTTTGAATCTTGCGCTGCTTTACGGAGAAATTACCCAGATTCATATTTTGAATATGCGTGAGCAGCACCGCGAGCTGCTGACCGCGGGGATGGATATCGCACCAAGTCCCGATGTATTTGCCGAAATTCCGGAGGAGAAGAGCAGTGTCGAGTCGCCTGCGGTTCCTCCGGCGGATGATTTGGCGCCATACGGGTTCATCGCGGTTTCCTCCGGCGACGGAATCACCGAGATATTCAAGAGTCTTGGCATCGATGTTGTGCTGGCGGGCGGACAGACGATGAATCCGAGTACGGAAGATTTCGTTAACGCGATATCGTCTATCTCGGCCAAGCATGTCTACCTCCTGCCTAATAACTCGAATATTGTCCTTGCCGCTCAGCAAGCGAAGGAACTGCTCGAAGGCGAGCGTGAGATTACGGTTATTCCAACCAAGAGTATTCCGCAGGGCATTGCGGCGGCTTTTGCCTTCAAGGAGGAAGAATCTGTGGAGAGTAACACTTCCGGTATGCTGGAGGCTCTGACTCGGGTTAAATCCGGGCAGGTTACGCATGCGGTGAGGGATACGAAATACGAGGAAATGGATATCAAATCGGGCCAGTATATCGGTATTTCCAATTCCAAAATCGTCGCGGCCGCCGAGAACCTTCTGGGTGCCAGCCAGGCGCTGCTGTCCAACATGCTGGAGAGTGGAGACGAAATTGTGACCATCCTGACAGGTCAAGATGTCGATCCGGAGACTACGGAAGCCTTGGAAAGCTGGCTTGAAGCGAATTATCCCGACTCGGAGGTTGAAGTCCACGAAGGCGGCCAGCCGATCTACTACTATTTGTTCTCGGTAGAAGCTTAAGCCTTTTACATTAATTAAGGGGAGGTTTACCATGAATCATACCGTTATCGTTACCGACAGCACATCCGATATTCCACCGTCCCTGGCGGAGGCTTATGGCATCGAAGTCGTGCCGCTTACCCTCATGTTCGGAGAGGAATCTTACCGCGACGGAATCGATATGACGCCGGAACAGTTCTATGAGCGCCTTCCCCGATCGTCGCAGCTGCCAACCACGTCCCAGCCGTCGCCGGTTGAATATATGAACGTATACCGAAATATTATGGAGCGTTATCCGCAGAGTCCGATATTGTCTTTCCATATCTCTTCCGGACTAAGCGGAACCTATCAGTCCGCTCTGCTCGCCAAGTCGATGCTGGAGGAAGAAGGCGAGCGGATAACTGTATTCGATTCCCTGTCGGCTTCTTACGGATTCGGCTTGCTGGTGGTCCATGCGGTCAGGTTATCCGCGGAAGGGAAAGGCCCGGAAGAGATTTTGGAATCGGTCGAACAACTGCGCCGCTCACGTAAGCTGTATTTTCTGGTGGATACGCTTGAATATCTGCAAAAGGGAGGACGGATCGGCAAAGCGTCGGCTGTGCTCGGCACATTGCTCAATATCAAGCCGATTCTGTCCATCGACCAGGAAGGCATCATTTATGCGGTAGAGAAAGTCAGAGGACGAAAAAAAGCGGTGGCCCGGATGATCGAGCTGTTCAAAGCCGATCTGCAAGGGATCGACAAAATCAACGTGGCCGTCGGGCATACGGCTCAGCCTGAGGCCGGTGAAGAATTTATACGGGAGCTTTCTCAGCACTTCACCTTGGATGAGCAAGTGCTGACAAACGTAGGGCCAGTTGTAGGCAGTCATGTCGGCAACGGCACGCTTGCCGTATTTATTTGGCCCGCGTAGGTGAGGGATGACTATGACTCTGTCTTTGGATACAATCGAAGTTAAGCAAATTGGTGGCGTGAGCGCTCAAAAGCAGGCTGAGCTTCACGCCCTTGGCATTTTTACGGTAAAGGATTTGCTGGAGTATTATCCTTTCCGTTATGAGGATTACCGTCCGAAATCGCTCAGCGAGGTGAAGCATGGGGACAAAGTGACGGTTGAGGCCAAGGTGATTGGTATACCGGTGCTTCAGCGGTTTGGAGGAAAGTCCCGTCTCAGCTGCAAAATGATGGCCGATCCGTGGATGTTTACGGCGACTTGGTTTAACCGGCACTATGTGCGCGAACAACTGACCGCAGGCCGTCAGGTTGTTATCAGCGGGAAATGGGATCAGAAACGGTCGCAAATTACGGTGACCGATTATGAATTTCCGGACCGTGGGGAAGGGAAGACCGGGACACTTCAGCCGGTGTATTCCGTCGGCGGCAAAATTACGCAGAGCTGGCTTCGCAAGACGATTTCCCAGGCGCTGCTGCAATTCGGGGATTTGATTCCCGAGATTTTGCCTCAGCCGATTATGCGTAAATACGAGTACATGCCCCGCAAGCGGGCGATTGCCACGATCCATCAGCCCGAGGATTCACGGGAAGGGCAGCAGGGACGCAGGCGGATGGTATACGAAGAGCTGTTTCTGTTTCAGCTCAAGGTTCAAGCTTTCCGCACGCTGAACCGGGGAAGAATGGACGGCATGGTTCATACGGTCGATAATGCGACCGTCCGCCAGTTCGTGCGCAGCCTTCCATTCGAGCTGACCAATGCCCAAAAGACAGCGGAGCTTGAAATTTTGCAGGATATGCGATCCTCATATTGTATGAACCGTCTGCTTCAGGGCGATGTGGGTTCCGGCAAAACGGCGCTCGCGGCAATCGCGCTGTTCGCGACGGTCCGCTCGGGCTTTCAGGGAGCGCTGATGGTGCCGACGGAAATTTTGGCCGAACAGCACAGCCGGTCGCTTCAGGCGATGTTTGAGCCTTTCGGTATCACGGTAGCTCTGCTGACTGGCAGTGTGAACGGCCGCAAGCGAAAGGATCTTCTCGCTTCGCTGCAAATGGGCCTCATAGAAATTGTCGTCGGAACCCATGCCTTGATTCAGGAAGATGTGTTCTTCAGGGAACTTGGCCTTGTTGTAACGGATGAGCAGCACCGGTTCGGTGTGAACCAGCGCAGCGTTTTACGGCGCAAAGGTTATAACCCGGATGTGCTTACGATGACCGCGACACCGATTCCGCGGACGCTGGCGATTACAGTCTTCGGGGACATGGATGTCTCCACTTTATCCGAACGTCCGAAGGGCCGCATCCCGATTTCGACCTACTGGGTGAAGCCGGACAAAATGGACAGGGTGCTGAATCTGATCCGCCGCGAGGTAGGTCAGGGCCGTCAGGCGTACTTGATCTGTCCGTTGATCGAGGAATCGGACAAGCTGGATGTGCAGAACGCCATTGATCTGCATATTCAGCTGTCGCAGGCTTTTCCCGATTACCACGTAGGTCTGCTGCATGGCCGTATGACTCCCGGCGAGAAGGATGAAGTCATGCGCGCTTTTTATGATAATGAAGTTCAGGTGCTCGTCTCCACGACTGTCGTAGAGGTCGGCGTCGATGTGCCGAATGCCACGCTGATGATTATTATGGACGCCGACCGGTTCGGACTGTCCCAGCTCCATCAGCTTCGCGGACGGGTCGGACGGGGAGAGCACGCTTCCTTCTGCGTACTGGTGGCTGATCCGAAATCGGAAGTCGGACGCGAGCGGATGACCGCGATGACCGAAACGGACGACGGATTCGAAGTCTCCCGGCGCGATCTCGAGCTTCGGGGGCCGGGGGATTTCTTCGGCACGAAGCAGAGCGGTCTGCCGGAATTCCGCCTCGCGGATATGACGGCCGATTTTGCCGTCCTTGAGCAGGCTCGCGGCGATGCCGCCGAATTGCTGAGGGACGGCACCTTCTGGACATCCGCCGAGTATGCTCCGCTGCGAAGCTTTCTCCAGAAGGAACACATTTTTCAGGGCGATCTGATCGATTGAGTCAATTGAAGACCCGTCCCGTCATATACTGAGAAAGATTGGATATGACGGGAGGTGCGGCAAGCTTGAGTTATCAACAATATGGAATCAGCCCGCAGCTGGTGGAGCGGATCAAGTTGAAGATGAAAAACCCGGCGGTCAAGGATCGGATTAAAAATCTGATAAATGGTTTAAGCAAGCAGCATCTGCAGGACCCCGGCGTGGTGCGCAGACTGGTGCACAATGCTTCGGGTATTCTGGGGGAAAGACTCACCTCCGTCCAGGAGGACAGCATAGTGAGATTTGTTATCGCCCAGAAAATCGATCCGAACAATACGTTCCATTTGATTCGTTTATGGGGAATGTTCCGTTAGTCAAGGACGACGGGCCGTGTAAGCAAGCGGCCGATGTACAGCGGAGGAAGTAAAAAAGCGTTCCGGCTTTAAGGACCGGGAACGCTTTTTTATGTTATAAGGAAGAAAACGCAAGCGTCGCTCTCCCGGTTATCTTTCCTCGGAGGCGGGAGTGCGCTTCTGCGCCTGCGCCTTCCGCTTGATATGTTTGCTTTCCCACTTGAACAGCTTATCCAAAGCCTTGTAGATCACTTTGGATTCTTTGGTCAGCAGTGGGCCGAGAATCGCCAGAATCAGTACATACATGGCTGCGAACGGCTGCAAAATGGCGAGCAGTCCGCCCGCTTTGCCGAGATTGGCCATGATGATGGAGAATTCGCCGCGCGATACGATGGTCAGGCCGATGTTGGACGAAGCACGCGGGCTGAGGCCCGAGCTGCGTCCGGCAAGCAAGCCGGCGGCGAAATTGCCGAGCAGCGTGACGGCCACTGCCGCCAGTGAATACCATAAGGCTTCTCCGCCAAGGGAGAGCGGATCGATTGTGAGACCGAAGCTAAAGAAGAAGATGGCTCCGAAAAAATCGCGGAACGGAATAATCAGCTTTTCGATCCGTTTGACATGCTCCGTCTCCGCGAGAACGAGACCGACGAGCAGCGCTCCGATCGCTTCCGCGACATGAATGGTCTCGGAAAAGCCCGCCACGAGGAATAGAATGGCGAAAATGACCAGAGCGAACAATTCGCCGGAGCGGATATTAAGCGCCTTGTTAAGCAGGGGGACCAGTTTGCGGCCGACGACAAGCAGTCCCACCATGTAAACGAGGGCAATGAGCGCCGACAGCAGCACTCCGCCAAGAGAGGAGGAACCGCTGAGCACCAGACCTGAAAGAATCGAAATGTAGACGGCCAGAAATACGTCCTCGAACATGATGATGCCGAGAATCATTTCGGTCTCCGGATTGGCGGTGCGCTTCAGATCGACCAGAACCTTAGCCACGATAGCACTTGAGGAAATCGTTGTAATTCCGGCGATCACCAGCACTTCCTCGAACGGGAATCCAAGTCCCCAGCCGAGCAGCAGACCGAGGGAGAAGTTGATCAGAATGTAGATGGTCCCGCCTATAGCAATCGATTTTCCCGCTTTAACCAGCCTGCCTACGGAGAACTCCAGCCCCAGATAGAACAACAGGAACAGAACGCCGATCCGGCCCATAAATTCAATCAGAGCGGCGCTTTCGATAAACCGGAAGTCCAGATGCCAAATATGAAAAGCATGCGGTCCGACCGCCATTCCGACCAAAATATAAAACGGGATGACGGAGAATCGGAATTTCGCGGCTAATAATCCGGACAGCGCCACAAGCGCTATGGCCAATCCGATTTCAAATACGATATGGTTCATCGATCAACCACATCCATTCCGCAAAATATGCCTGAATTGTTTATGCTGCTCTCTCTCCCCTGCGACAACGACGATGCAGTCCGGCGTCAGTTCCAGCTCGGGTCCGGGGCTGATATGCTTGGTGTGATTTTTTTCGATAACCGCTATTACGGTAACACCGGAACGGGCGCGGATATCGAGTTCGCCAATCGTATGGCCGATACAGCCGAACCCCGGCTCCAGACGGTACCATTCAATAATCAGGTCGTCCAGAGCCACCTCGATGGATTCCAGCGACCGGGGCTTGTAAGTAACGCCGCCGATGATAGCCGAAATATATCTGGCTTCGTCATCGTCGAGTGTAACCATGGAAATGCTTTGATCCGGATCATCATATTCAAAATGATACAGCTCCCGCCGCCCGTCATCATGTACAATGATAGCGAGCTTATCGCCGCTGCGGGTATTTAGAACAAATTTTTTCCCGATTCCGGGCAAATCGCATTCTCTAAAATTCATAATCAAACCAGCCTCCAATGAGTAAAAGTCGTATATTTGCAGTATCGTCCACCTATGACTTCAGCCGCACGGAGAGTAAGCCACATAATTCGAGGTGTATTTAAGCGGATACAGAAGCAGGCGCTTCAACAGATTATAGATAAGCGGATAAAATAACCCGAATAGCAAAGGCAATGCGTAAGGCTTCAACTCGGCAGGATAGCTCTGTTCAATAGGAAGACGGGATAAGGCGCCTGGAAAATGAGGGTGCGGATGCTGGCGGGCCGAAGTCACCGCAAAATGGTGAGCCTGCTTTTCGATACCTTTTGCCGCGTTGTCCTGAGCCGATGGGCTGTTCCAATCGACGACAGCGAATGCCGGAAGGGCCAGCGCAAGGAGAATTGCCAAAGCGAGCCGAATTAGCCCATTCCGCGCATTTCGATCTATATATTGAGTCAAAAGGGCACCTCCTTGGCCGATCTAGTGTTAAAATCATAACATAGCCTTACTCTTGAGCCAAATGGCAAGCTAGAGCCAATAGAACGGGGGAGAAATAAATGAAACTATGGAGCGGGCAATTCCCGACAGAGCCAGCACGGATTTACTATGTAACGTATGAGTTTCAGAATGGCGCCAGGATTGAACTGGAGGTTCCTGACAATATGTACGGACTGGTAGTGGAAGGAGACCGGGGAGAGCTGACTTATCAAGGTACGAGATTCAAAGGCTTTAAACGGGCAGCCGGGAATGTTGGACGTTAAGCGCCAAGACTAAAGTCACTGGGAAAAAGCGAATGAGCGCGCCCTAAAGGACGCGCCGCATATGCAGAATGACATTGTTCCAATACCCGCTGTCCAGCTTGCTGATCTGAACTCCGGGGGAGCCCCAGGTGTGTATAAACTCTCCGCCTCCGATATATATGCCGACATGGCCGGGAATGGTGTCTCTTTCGAACCGTCCGGGAACAGTGAAGAAAATAAGATCACCGGGCTGAAGCTGCTGACGGCTGACGGATCTGCCGAGATTGTCCTGATCTTTAGCGAGCCGCGGCAAATTCACGTCAAACTTTTTGAAGACATGGCGGGTAAAGGAAGAACAGTCGAATTTTTTCGATTCCTCGTAAGGCGCCGCCCCGAAATCATAAGGAACGCCCAGATATTTTTTGGCATAGGAAATCAGCTCGCCGGCTTGATCCGATGACATACTTTGAATGCGGAAAGGCTTGTCCGGTGCAGCCGGATTTTGCTTATCGTCCGCGGTACGTTCTCTCGGCGTGTCAATGGAGATTTCGCCGCTGCCGGGGTTCAAGCTGACCTTCGATTGAAATAATTTCGACAGCGAACCCGTCGTTATATAGATTTTTCCGTCTCGCCGCATAGGCGCTTCCGGCAGAGTGCAGGTTTTACCGAGGGAGAAGGCCTCTGCGGAGCCCGGTCGCACTTTGTACATCACGTCGCTGTAGCCGATCTTGGCATAACCGCCTCCCCCGGGTTCCTCCTCTATCCGATAGCCTAATGATTTAGCCGCAGGTTCAAGGGGAATCCACGTTTTGCCCGAAGAGTCGGTAACTGGCAGCTTCTCGACATAACCTTGAGGCTGGACGGAAGGATTAACGGCATTGGCGCGGGGCTGACCGGTGTTATTGGTGTTTCCGCAGGCCGATGCGACTACAGCAGCAGACAGCACTGAGCTCAAGAGCAGCAGTTTTTTTTGAGTTGCGTTCATATCTCACGCTCCATATTCAAAATTGTAGACTCAGTATGCTCTGCGCTCTTCTTTTTATGTGGCTCGGCAAAAGGAAATGATTGTAAGGAATGATCCGGATGAATGGTTTGAAGAACCGGCTTGCGCGGATAATGTAGAACATTCGGTTTTTTCAGATTGACGAAAATAGGACCCGCATATAATATAGTTTCATAGAATGCCGGTATGGAGGCGGTTTGCCGCTTGCATTTGCTTTATCGCTTTGATCTATAAAAGCGACAATGCTTCGGCGCACGTTTCGATGCATGTGCTGATAATATTACGAGAAGAGGGGATTTTTACATGAAGAAAAAGAAAATCTGGCTGGGGCTCAGTTTATGTCTCATGCTCGTGGCGGCAGGCTGCGGCAACAACAATACAACGGCAAGTGACGGCGCAACAGCCGCACCCGGCAGCACCGCACAGAGCACTGCGGGAGCGGGAAGCACCGACACCAAAACTTACAAGATCGCTGTATCGCAGTATGTTGAGCATCCGGCGCTGGATGCCACTTACGACGGCATTATAGCCGCGCTGAAGGATGCGGGGATTGTCGAAGGACAGAACCTTACCGTCGATTTTGAGAACGCGCAGGCGGATCAGGCGAACAATCTATCCATAGCCCAAAAAATCGCGTCCGAAGACAATGATCTGGTCATCGGAATCGCAACGCCTCCCGCTCAAGCACTTGTACAGGCCATCAAGAACGATACACCGATCTTGTTTGCGGCCGTAACGGACCCACTTGACGCAAAGGTGGTATCCAATCTGGATCATCCGGGCGGAAATGTATCGGGGGCATCCGATACGAATCCCGAGGCGATTACCAGACTGATGGATTTCATCGCCGCTCAATTTCCAAATGTGAAGAAGCTGGGGCTTATTATCAACGAGGGAGAGCCGAACGCTGTCGTAATGGCGGACAAGGCCCAGGCTGCGCTGGACAAGCATGGCATTGAGCTGGTCAAAGCGCCGATTACGAACACTTCCGAAGTCAAACAAGCCGCCGAGTCCCTGGTTGGACGGGCCGACGCGCTGTACATCACGCTCGACAACTCGGTTGTCAGCGGCGTTGACTCCATTATCCAGGTAGCCAACGAGAACAAGCTGCCGTTCTTCTCAAGCGACCGTGATACAGTTGAGAGAGGCGCTTTCGCTACCGTGGGCTTCAAATATTATGACCACGGCTATCAAGTCGGGCAAATGGCGGTCGACGTGCTGAAGAACGGGAAGAAGATCGGGGATCTTCCGGTTACCGTGCAGCAGAAGCTGGACGTTATCCTGAATCTGAAAGCCGCCGCCGCTCAAGGCATTGAAGTAACGGACGCCATGAAGAAAGAAGTGGCCGATCAGACTAACGACATAATTCAATAAGATTTGTCCAGGGGCGATCCATAGAGACGCCCCTTGCCGTTTGAAGGGAGAAGTAAGACATCATGTTGGAATCAATGAACGGAGCGATAGAGCTCGGTTTGCTTTATGCTTTTATGGCCTTGGGTGTATATATAACGTTCCGGATTTTGGATTTTCCGGATTTAACCGTGGACGGCAGCTTTACGACGGGCGGCGCCATTGCCGCCGTTATGATCACTCACGGCTATGCGCCTTGGCTGGCTACGATCGGAGCGCTTGCCGGGGGAATGATTGCCGGACTGTGCACCGGTCTGCTCCATACCAAAGGAAAGATCAACGGGCTGCTGTCGGGGATATTGATGATGATTGCCCTCTATTCGATCAATTTGCGGATTATGGGCAAGCCCAATGTGTCGCTCATGGGCGATGAGACGCTCTTTTCTTCAATTGATCCGCTCTATGTAATGCCAATCGCGGTGATTGCGGTGAAGCTGCTCATGGATCTGTTCCTGCGAACCGACCTGGGGCTGGCACTGCGGGCGACCGGAGACAATTCGCGGATGATCCGCAGCTTCGGCGTGAATACGGACAGTACGACGATGCTCGGAATCAGTCTGTCGAACGGACTGGTGGCGCTCTCGGGAGCACTCATCACTCAATACTCGACGTTTGCCGATTCCTCAATGGGCATCGGGATGATCGTTATCGGTCTGGCTTCCGTTATCATCGGGGAAGCGATTTTCGGCTCGGGCAGCGTATTCCGCGCTACCCTCGCGGTTGTGCTGGGCTCGATTGTGTACCGGATCGTTGTCGCGCTGGCGCTGAGAGTGGAATGGCTTGACGCCTCCGACCTGAAATTAATTACGGCGATTATTGTTATTATCGCCCTCGTGTTCCCGTCGGTGCAGCGCTACCTCAAGCAAAAGAACAGCGCCCGCAAACGTACGGCCGAGCTGGCCGAGCTAGCCTTGAAAGACAAGAAAGGAGGCGCGGCCGATGTTAAAGCTCGATAACGTGTCCAAGCTGTTCAACCCGGGAACGCCGGATGAGAAGATTGCCTTGCTCGGTATTGATCTGGAGCTGAACCCGGGGGATTTCGTCACCATTATCGGCAGCAATGGGGCAGGAAAATCAACGCTGATGAATATTATTTCCGGCGTTATGAAGCCCGATCTCGGTGAGGTCCTCATAGAAGGAAGCCATATCAGCCATTTGGCCGAGCATCAGCGCAGCCATTGGATCGGCCGGGTCTTTCAGGACCCGATGGCCGGCACATCGCCGCGTATGACGATTGAAGAGAATCTGGCGATGGCTTACAAGCGAGGCAAAAGCAGAGGGCTGTCCATCGGCGTTTCATCCGCGAAACGGGCAATGTTCCGTAAGGAACTGGAGCGGCTTGGCATCGGCCTGGAGAACCGCCTGAGGGCGAAGGTAGGGCTCTTGTCCGGCGGAGAAAGACAAGCTCTCAGTCTGCTAATGGCCACGTTTACGAAGCCGCAAATTCTGCTTTTGGATGAGCATACGGCGGCGCTCGATCCTGCAAGAGCGGAACTGATTACACGCTTGACCGAATCCATCGTTCGCGAAATGAAGCTGACCACCTTGATGGTGACCCATAACATGGAGCAGGCCATCCGGCTTGGCAACCGCCTGATTATGATGGACAAGGGACGGGTTATCCTCGATATCGATGAGACTCGTAAAAAGGATCTGACGGTGGAACGGCTTCTCGGCGAATTTGAGAGCATCAGCGGCCACAAGCTGGCCGATGACCGGATAGTGCTGGGCTAGCCGGTATTCATCGTTTACGTTGAAGGAAGAACAGTAGAGGCCGACATGAGGTCCGAACACCGGACGGAATTGTCGGCCTTTTTTACGGGAGGGTTCAACAGTCAGCGCCGATTCATTTTTTGCTGTAAGGGTATAAGTTAAGGAAATAATGATAACCGCTAGTTTTCCCAAATCGGATTCTCCGTTTAACGGATTAGGGAAGTCTCAGCGGGAACGGGAAGGCATATAGTTTAAAGCGGGATGCTGCGCCGGAAAGTGAATTGAAGGCTCCACGCCAGTGGGGCTTTTTGCTTTAGTTTATAAGCATGAACAAGCCACTGGATGGATTAAACTTAATTTCTTGAAAGGAGTGAAGACAATGCATATGCATATCGAATCCATGATCAAACTGCTTGTAGCCATGCTGTTCGGGCTGTTCATCGGTATAGACCGCCAGTTGAAGCAGAAACCGTTGGGAATTCGGACCAGTATGGTTATCAGTATAGCAAGCTGCCTCGTGACTATCGTATCAATCCGGGCCTTTGACAAATTCTCCGGTGCCGATCATCCCAATATGGACCCGATGCGGCTTGCGGCACAAATTGTAAGCGGCATCGGTTTCCTGGGTGCGGGTGTCATCCTGCGAAGAGGCGGCGACGCAATCTCAGGCCTGACTTCGGCGGCGCTGATCTGGACGGCATCGGGCATTGGCATCGCGGTGGGGGCCGGATTCTATATTGAAGCGGCTATCGCCGTTGTGCTGCTTATTTTTGCGGTCAACGCGGTTCCTTGGCTTATTCGGGCGATAGGTCCGCAGAAGCTTAACAATCATGACGTATCCGTCAAGATTGTCATGGAAGACATTGACGGCATGCCGGAAGTTATCTGTAAAATCGAGAATCGGACAGGCAACGCAAAAGGCCAGCACAAGCGAAAATTCCGCGAGCGCATTATCCGGCGGATAAAAATCAAGGACCTGGAAGACGGAAGACAAATGATCGATATGGTGCTGTCCGCTCCCCACCGTGATTTTGCCACGGAAATTTATTATGATCTCAAGGGGATTGAAAACATTATGAACGTCGAAGTGGAACAGTTATAGAAGAAAACACCGATTTATGATATTCTATCCTTTATGAAAGCAGTTACATGAATGGGAGGAGAGGCAGAAACCATGGATATCAAAGCATACGAAGAACAATTTGAGGGCGAACCTGCGGTATGGCTGAAAGCCGGACGCTTTGAGGCGGCCGTACTGCCGGGAACCGGCGGCAATTTGATCGCGTTTCGCGATACGGAGAACGGCTACCGCTTCCTGCGGGAACCGGGAGAAGACGGAATAGAGGCTTTTAAACAAAGCCCCGGAGTATACGGTATTCCTGTGCTGTTCCCTCCTAACCGGTACGCTGACGGCAAATTTCCCTGGAACGGGCAAGTTTATCAATTGCCGGTTAACGAAGAGGCGACCGGGAATCATATTCATGGTTTTTTGCATACGGCGGTCTGGCAGGTGGAAGACTTCGGTAGCAGCAAGAACGAGAGCTATGTTACCGTGGCCATCAAAGTGGATGAGAATCATCCTTCCTATGAATATTTTCCCCATAAATATACCTTGAAGCTGCGCTATGGTTTGTCGGAAGCGGGACTGTCCCAGCAGCTGCTGATCCATAACGACGGAGATGAAGTCATGCCCTGCCTATTGGCTTTCCATACGGCGGTTAACGCCCCGTTCGCTCAGGAGAGCGCTGCAAGTGATTACCGGGTAAAGGTAACGATTGGCGAGCGCTGGGAACTCAATAAACGGATGCTGCCGACGGGAAATTATCAGCCTCTCCAGCCCGAAGAGATCGAATTGCGAGAGGAGGGAGTGAATCCGTTCTTCGCTCCGATGGACAATCATTATAAGGCGGTTCCGCAAAACGGAAGAAACCGGATGGAGCTTACCGATACGAATCTCGGCGTGACGCTGGTCTATGATGTGGGCACATCCTACAAGCAGTGGATGATTTGGAACAACGGAGCGACGGAAGGCTTTTTCTGCCCCGAACCCCAGGTCAATCTGGTAAATGCGCCGAATGTGGACCTGCCTGGCGACGAAATCGGCCTATTCAGTTTAAAGCCGGGTGAGTATTGGGAAGAAACGGCGAGATTATATATAAAGGAATAATAGATTGCCATACAAGAGAGCGGTTCGAGTGTCCCGAAGACGGATATTCGGATCGCTTTTTGCTTATATGAGTGGTACCGGGCCGTTGAACGGTGGACAGGGCCGGAAAAGCCATGGATAATAAAAGTCAATATCCCGATTCTTTAACAGACCGACAGGAGGTCCCAAATGCAGCTTATTGCCATGCTTACCATGTTGATCGATCACATCGGATATATCTTTTTTCCTCAGGACTTGGAATGGAGGTATATCGGGAGGATTGCGTTCCCTATTTATTGTTATGCGCTTGTCCAGGGCCATCTCCATACCTCTTCTAAGCTCCGATATTTGTTGCGTCTGCTGGCAATCGCCGTGATAGCGCAAATTCCTTACAATCTGGCGCTCGACCCGGGAGGGCTGAATGTCGTCTTCACTCTGCTGCTTTCCGAACTTGTGCTGATTGCGGTGGACAGGCTGCCCAAGCCATGGCTGGGTATAGCGGTTATCGTTCCGGCCGTATGGGTGATGGACTATTTTCCCCTTGATTATAATGCGTACGGGCTGCTGCTGGTGCTGATCTTCCGCTACATCCGTTCGTACGGGCTTGTCATTGCTCATTTGGCGCTAAACGTAATTTATATGTTCTACTATGGCTGGACCGTCCAAATGCTGAGTCTGCTGCCGACACTGGTGATCGCTTACGGACCCTCGCTGTGGGGGCAACTGCGGAAACGGCGGGTTCCGAGATGGGTCTGGTGGTCTTTCTATCCGGGACATCTGGCGCTTCTTGCCGTAATACGAATGCAGTATTTTGGATATTTGCCGGAGATCGAGTGGTTAAGCAGGCTCTCTTTGTGAATAAGCCCCTGGAAGAATGGTTATATGTTTCTCTCGGTTTACAGAATATCCCTTTCCTGAGATAATAGCTTGAATGCCAATACACAATAGAGAAGAGGGATTCAATGAATCATGTGAAAAAAAGAGCAAAATGGCTGCTGCCTATCTTGGCGCTGCTGCTGGTGCTTGCGGGTTGTCAGGCGGTAAACGGTTATGATGTGAACAAAGCGCTGCTTGGCAATCTCGATGTGAAATCGGCTGAGGAAAGCGTCTCTTTCTCTCTGAATGCCGTTCCTGCCTCGGGAATCAGCGCAGAGGATCAGAAAACCATCGATCTTATCAATTCTTTAACCTTGAATGTAAGCCATCTGAAGCTACAGGATAACGGAGACATTTCAGCAGAAGGGACACTGGGCTTCAAGAAGGCAAGCATACCGTTCGCCTTCTACATGAACAAGACGGTCCTTGCCTTAAATGTGGAAGGGGCCAAGAAGCCGTTCTACTTCCCGCTGCAGGGTTACGATCAAGAGCTGTCGGCGGTTGGGCTCGATAAGGACAAGACCGAAAGCGTCGGCAAGCTGGTGAGCCAGTTTGTCGTCAAGAACCTTCCGAACCCGTCGGCAATCAGTGTGACTCCTGTTAGTGAAGCTGTTTATGGGGAGCAGTTGAACCTGATGAAGCTGCATGCCGAAGTGACAGGGGATGAGCTTCCGTCGCTGCTCAAAGCCTTTCTAAAGTCGATCTCCAAGGATACCGAGGGCTTTACCCAATTGATCGACGGTTTGTACGATTACTTGCTGCCGGTGCTGAAGCAGGAATCGACGTCGGCTTTGCTGGAACAGTATGGACTTTCTGATATTCCGCTGGATAACAAAGAAGATGTCGTGCCTGTTCTGCATGATGCGGCCAAATTGGCAGTCGATGCGGCTCTTCTGGTGTATGACAAACAGCTGGATAAGCTGTACCAATCTACACCAGAAATCAAAACCGTTCTGAGCAAGGATACGAAGCTTCAAGTCGATTTGTTCGTGGACAGCGCGCTGCATGTCCGCAAACAGAACGTGAGTCTCAACGTGGCCCTGCCGAATGACGGAAACATTCCGATCCGGAGTATTTCCTTTAAATCAGAGTCACAGATTTGGAACATCAACGGACCGGTCAAAGCCGACCCGATTGCTGTGGACGGCGCTCTCAACATCACGGAGACGCGGTTTACACCCGGCTCCATCTTGAGCAATTTTGACGCCAATTCAACGGTTTACCGTGTGCTTAAGGACGATCTCGGCATTACAAAAAAATCGGCTGTCATCGATCCTAAATTGTACGATACCGTAGTCAAAGGGAAAACGACGATGATTCCCCTTCGTTACTTGGCCAACCTGTTGGATGCCCAGGTGAAATGGGACGCGGCCTCCAAGAAGATTACCGTTATCGACGATGTCTACGGAACCACGATTGTCCTGAAGGCGGGTTCCGCGAATGCCGTTATCGACGGTGCGAACGTTAAGCTACCTGAGCCGGTCATCTTTGACAAATACGGCAGAGGCTATGTGCCGCTGCGTATTGTAGCCGAGGCTCTTCACGCCGATGTGAAGGTGGACGATGAAGGCCTGATTTACATTACCCGCGATTAATCTTTACCGCTGCAATCAAGCCCAGCCGCTTATTTAACGCAAATGCGTTGAAGCGGCTGGGCTTTTTCATGTCTCTGGCTAAAAAGTTAAAAGAAGAGTTGAAAATTCCGAAAAAATGTATTAAGATATAAAAAAGTAAGTACCTAAACAAATAGGAGGTAAATAAATTATGTCAAATAGTTACTTTGATGCAGTTAAAAAAAGACGCTCGGTATACGCAATTAGCAAGGAGCTGCCGGTGCCGCAGGATCAAATACAGGAAATTGTGGAACAGGCTGTTCTGCACAGCCCGACTTCATTTAACTCCCAAAGCTCTAGAGCCGTTGTTCTGTTCGGAGAACAGCATGATAAGCTGTGGGATCTGACATCTGAAACGCTTCGTAAAATCGTGGCTGCCGATCAGTTCGAAGGCACCGCCCAAAAGATGGCAGCCTTTAAAGCCGGCGCGGGTACGGTTCTCTTTTTTGAAGATCAAGCCGTCGTCAAGCACCTGCAGGAGAATTTCGCATTGTATGCGGATAATTTCCCGATCTGGTCCAACCAATCTTCCGGTATGCTTCAACATGTAGTGTGGACCGCTCTGGCTGAAGCCGGCATAGGGGCTTCCCTTCAGCACTACAACCCGCTGATCGACGAAGAAGTGAAGTCGACTTGGGAACTTCCTGCCGAGTGGAAACTGATCGCTCAAATGCCGTTCGGCGGCATCGTAACCGCTCCTGGCGAGAAAGAATTCGAACCGATCGACCAGCGCGTAAAAGTATTTAAATAAGGCTGTTTCATCTCTTCCGGAATGGCTAAGTAGTTGTAAAGCCCTTGTGAAGGAGGAGAGACGGATGCCTTGGAACAAAGAAGACTATCCCGATTCGCTGAAAAATTTCACTGCTCCGGTTCGCAATAAAGCGATTGAAATTGCCAATGCTCTTCTGGACGACGGTTATGAAGAAGGGCGGGCGATTTCAATCGCCACCTCGCAGGCCAAAGAGTGGGGAGAGAACCATGACAAGAAGATCCGGAAAGAGAAGCATTGATTAAAGCGCTCCCGCGAGTTGGTTTTTTACACTGATTATTACGCAAAAAAGGACAAACGACGGATATCGTTTGTCCTTTTTTGAAATAGAGTTGCCTTATTTGGCAGCAGGGCTTGCGCTTGCTTCCGGCGCTGCGGACGCTTCCGGCGCTGCAGAAGCTTCCGCCTTCTTGGCATCGGTCAGCGTGTTCGTAATCTTCGCTCCGGAAGTCAAAGTTTGCAACCAAGTGGAGGACATCTCGGAAACTTTTTGTGAAACCAGTGTCTTGCGGATTTGTTCCTTCGAATTCTCCAGCGTTGGAGTAACGGCATCTTTGTGTTCCGTTACTTTGATGATATGGTAGCCATACTCGCTCTTGACCGGATCGCTTGTTTCGCCGACCTTCATTTTGAAGGCTGCGTCGGAGAATTCGGCAACCATGTCGCCGCGCTTGAAGAATCCAAGATCGCCGCCTTTGTCCTTGGAGCCGGTATCTCCCGATTTCTCTTTGGCCAAAGCCGCGAAGTCTGCGCCGGATTTAAGCTGCTTGACAATCGCATCGGCTTCCTCTTTCGTCTTCACGAGAATGTGGGAAGCGCGGACTTCTTCTTCCGAACCGAGAGTGGCCTTATTTTCATCAAAATACTTTTTGATGTCGTCGTCAGAAACCGTCACTTTAGGCTCCAGCAGCTTGCGGATCTCTACTTGCAGCGGCAGTTGCTTCTTCAGATCGTCCATCGTCATGCCGCTTTGCGAAAGAGCGGAGTTCAGTCCGTCTTCGCCGCCGAACTGCTTCTTGAGATCTTCGATCTCGGCGTTGATATCGGCATCGGTAACCGTGATATTCGCTTTCTTGGCTTCCTGATCGACAAGCTCCTGGGTGATCATGGATTGAAGCGTAGATTCACCGCCGGCTTGCACCAATTTATCGTACAGCTCGTTCTTGGTAATATCGTTGCCGTTTACGGTTGCGACGGCGGCTTGTCCATCGGCCTTCTGGAACGGCGGTTTAATCAATACAATAATAAGCGCAGCCGCCAGTATGATCGAGGCGATCATCCAGCCTTTGCCCCCCTTGGAGGAAGAGGGAACGCCTGCAGGCGGTTCGCCGATCTTGTCCATAACCGGGATTTCCGGATTCGTGTTGTCGACGGCGGCTTTTTCCGCACCCGTGGTGTTATCCTGGTGTTCGCTCTGGTTCAAATTCTTTTCATCCATTGTAGCAATGACTCCCTTCATTTATAGGTGTTGCCTGTCTCTCTACCAACTTTACCAGAATACAAAGTATCAAACCTTAAGAAAGCATAAAAAAACTGATTTTCTTTTTAAGAATGTATTAACATACGAGAAAAAGCCGGAAAACACGGTCGCCCGTTGTTCTCCGGCTTCTTGTCGGTTATGCGTTGTCTCCCTTAGGATATCCGGTTGCGAAGCAACTGGCGGATATGCTCCTGCTTCCTTCTCGGAATGCGGATCCGTTTTGCGTAACCGCCTTTTTCACCAAAATAGATGCAGTCATCCTCGATGGAACCGATTTTGTTCAGATTTACATAAACGCCGCCCTGAACATGAAAATAGCTTGACGATTTAAGCAGACGATTCAGCTGCTCGGCAGACATTCTTTTTTTAATATTATAGTTTCTGCCGTGAAAGATGACCAGGTCATGGTCTCCGACCTTAAAGAACAGAACGTCCGTTTCCACCTCGAAGTCCTCGTATACATTTCTGGCCTCCAGTAGAATGCTGTTCATTCCTGTTCCCCCTTATTCATATTCTTGAATGTTAGCGCTTCCATTATAACATGCCCATCTATCCTTGGAAAGCTTATTTTTAAAATAATTAAGTCCTTATACCCCGCGATTTGTCATAGGCGAAGAAAAAATGTAAATTATAAAAAGCAATGCGAGTACAAAGGAGGAATTATTATAATGAATCAAACGTCCAAACTTCTTGTATATGTAGGTTCTTATTCGGGAGCCGATGCGAATGGCATTCATGTGTTCCAGTTTGAACCGGAACGGGGAGGCGCTCTGACCTTGCTCGGCGGGGTGAAGGGGATTGCGAATCCGACATTCATCAATGTGGACGCGCAGGGACACCGCTTGTATTCTATTGGCGATAAGACGAATGCGGAAGGCGTCAAGGAAGGAGAAGTGGTTGCGTACTCCATTGAACCGGAAGCCGGAACTTTAACGGAAATCAGCCGGACGGACACGATGCCCGCCGAAGGCGCAACGGCGATGAGTACCTGCCACATCACCAGAGACTCGGACAGCCGATTCGTCGTAGTCTCAAGTTATCACGGCGGCAAGATCGGACTCGTCTCCCTTGACAGTGAAGGCAAGACGGTGCGTCTGACTGATTCCGCGGCACATAAGGGGCAAGGAGCCCACCCTGAACGCCAGGACCGTCCTCATCCGCATTCGGCTTCGTTTAGTCCGGATGAACGTTTCCTGTTTGTCTGCGATTTGGGAATTGATGTGATCAGGTCATACCGGATTAATGGGGAAAAAGAAACGCTGGAGCTGCACGGAGACACTCCGCTTCATCCGGGGGCGGGTCCGCGTCATTTCACTTTTCATCCGGACGGACGTTCCGCTTATGTCATTAACGAAGTGGATTCCACTATTACTTCCTTTACATATGAGGCTGATGCGGGCGTGCTTGAAACGGTTGTTACCGTTCCCACGCTTCCGGAAGACTACGCCGGGGAAAATACCTGCGCGGAAATCGCGGTGTCCCCTGACGGACGTTATCTCTACGGGTCAAACCGCGGACATGACAGCATCGTCATCTATGCGGTCGATCCGGCGACGGCCGAACTGACTTTTGTAGAACATGTGTCCACCCGGGGCGGCCACCCGCGCCATTTTGCGCTGACGCCGGGCGGAGATTATCTGATCGTCGCCAACCGGGACTCCAACAACCTGGTGGTCTTTGCAAGGGACAGCGCAAGCGGACAGCTGACCTTTACAGGGAATGAAGCGCAGGTAGCGAAGCCCGTCTGCGTCAAGCCGGTATTCTTATAGGAACGGAAATCGGAAAGAGCGGCATCAATCAACGGAACGCCAAAAACGCCGGACTGCAAAGCCCGGCGTTTCCTGCATGAACTGCATTTCATTATCGGAGAGAGACTGGCCGCAGCGGCACAATTGTGGATACGGCGGACTTGAACAATACGCTTTGCCTGCCGTCGCTTTGACCCTGCAAAGTTATCGTGTAGGCGTCATACGAAGTCATAATGCCTTGGATTTTCACTCCATTGGTCGTAAAGATCGTCAGCGGAACCTTTGTCTGAACAAACTGGCTCAGCATGCGTTCCTGAAGCTTTTGAATTTCCACTTTGGCAGCACTCCATCTTTTTATGATTGATTACTTAACCAAGTATAGCATGGAAAAGGTACCCTCTGGAAACAAACTCTATCCGTCGGATTCTCATAAGGAGGAAAAGATATTGACTGCAAGGCATTGGTCCAGAGGTTTCAGGCTTTTTCTTCTGTTTGTGGTGATTTTCGGGCTTATTGCCGTCCTGGTCACTTATAACCACACGGCATGGTTTGACGATCGGATTATTCATCTCGTTCAGTCTCCCGAATCGCCGGCGCTTACCTCTACGGCCAAAACATTATCTCTGGTCGGATCATCCAAAATCGTCATCAGCCTGTCGCTTGTAATTATGGCTGCCCTGTTTTTGTTTCTAAAGCACCGCTTGGAGCTGCTGCTGTTTTTATGGGTGGGCGTTACGTCAAATATCCTGAATTCGATTCTCAAGAATTGGATTCACAGGGAGCGGCCGAACATCCACCGGATTATCGAAGAAACCGGCTTCAGTTTTCCAAGCGGCCATTCGATGGCCGCCTTTTCGGTATACGGCGCGCTGACCTTTTTGCTGTGGCGCCATTTGCGCTCCGGAAGCGCACGGGTCCTGCTGGTCGTCATCTGCTTCATCCTTACAGCCGCTATTGGCTGGAGCCGGATCTATCTCGGCGTGCATTATCCGAGCGATGTGATCGGCGGGTACGCCGCCAGCTGCGCCTGGCTTATGCTGTCCATCGTCCTGTTCGAAGCTCTCCGCTCCTTCCTGAAGAAGCGAAAGGGATAACGGCGCTTCGTATGAAAAAAGCCGGACACCTCAAGGGAGGTGTCCAGCGGTGAGTAAGAGCGGGAACGGCTATCCTTTGTGATCGACCGGTTTCCGGTACGGATGATGATGCCGTCCCGTGAACGGTCCCTTTTCGCTGACCCTGGCTTTCAGCATGGCGGGCAGTCCCGACTTAAGCTGTTTGGCCTGCTCCTGCGTGAAGCGCCCCTCGGCGACGCCCTTGTCTATACGGCTGGTGGCAGCGTCCGCGAGCTTCTGTACATATTGCTCTTCCGTCCAGCCTTTTTTCTCCTTGGCAATATCGGCCAGACTTTTGCCGGATTTCAGGCTTTCGGATAGAGCGGAGCAGTCCATGCCGAACAGTTTCGCGCTTTCCGTAAAGATGAAATGTCCTCTGCCGTTGCGCTTGGCTTTATGTTCTCCATTCGACCCGGAGCCCGGGTTGGAAGGGGAAACGGCGGTCCGGCCGTTATCGGAGACGCCTTCGGCTCCAGCGGTGCCGCTTGCGGAAACGCCGTAAGACAGACCGATCAGAAGGGCTGCGGCCAGCGCCAGTGTTCTTTTGATATACGCGCTCAATAGTTTCACCTCTTTTCCTTGAAAATGAACTGCAGTATCCAGTATTTCCAGAAACCTGAAAGAACGCTGAAAAAAGACTTAATTCCCGTTAAATTTCGCTGCTCCGCCTCATGGGTAATAATAATAAAATTATGTTCGAACAAACTGACAGAAGAAACAAGAGGAGGGATGGACCGTGAATTTTGGCGCCCGCGTACTTAAGACGGGACTGGCGGTAACGCTTGCCCTATATCTCGCCACGCTGCTGAAGTTCTCTTCGCCCACAGGCGCGGGAATTGCGGCCATATTTGCAATGCAGCCGTCCATCTACCGGTCCTGGCGGCACTTTCTGGACCAGGTTCAGACCAGTACGGCCGGAGCAGTCATTGCGCTGCTTGGCGGCATGCTGCTGTCCAACCAGCCCATCGCCGTAGGCATTGTCTGCATCCTGGTCATTATGCTCAGCATGAAAATGAATCGCTCGGATACGATCGGCCTGACACTCGTTACGGTCATATCCGTGATGGAGGGATCGGGAGAGTGGCAGTTTGCGCTTATCCGGTTTCTGGTGCTGATGACAGGGATCGTCTCGGCTTTTGTCATTAACATTTTTGTTTTTCCGCCGAAACCTAGGAAGCAGTATATCAACCAGATCGAACGTGTCTTTAACAGCCTTTCTCTGCTGATGCGTACCGCCGTCTCGCATGAAATGAAAGAAAGTGTATTCCGGGACGAGAAGAACGCGCTCGAAGGCTCAATACGCTCGCTGGCGGACAAATATGCCTTGTTCGAAGAGGAACAGAAGCAGCTTCGCAAACCGAAATACAGCCAGACCAGACAGATGGTGGTTTATAAAAATTTGCTTTCCTCTCTGCAAAAAGGCTATGAAGTGCTGGATGCGGTAGACCGGCATTATTTTCAGGCCGTGAGGAGCGAGGAGACCGATGTAGTGTTCGACCGCCATCTGGAGCTGCTGATCAAATATCATGAGCATATATTGCTGAAGTTTCAGGATAAGATTAAACAGGGGATATCGGAGACGGAGCCCCTTGGCGATGACAATGACAGCTTCCTGGAGTCGGTGGTCCAAGGCTATAGACAAGGAAACACGAACCGCCTTAGACTTGCCGTCGTCGCCGGAGCGATCTACGATTACGGTTATCAGCTGGAACGTCTCGACAGAGTCGCCGACCAGATTAACCGAGCATCGGAAGACAAGGACTAGCGGGTACGAAGGAAACAACGCAACAAAGGAAACAGCCGAGGAATATATTTTCACAAGAAGAAACGGCTGCGCCGTCCTCGCAGGAGGAGGGCATCCGTTTCTCGTAGAAATATAAGACCAAACGATAGGGGCGAAGCTTATAAAGTCTTATATTTAAAAAAATCCGGCTCCCTTGGGGAACCGGATGTCTTGGTTTATTATGTAAGAGTGTTGATTTCGAGGTTTTAGCAATCTTTAAGTGTGATGTCAACCTATAAAAGGGGATGAATGGCAGTGTCCATCAATGAAAATGAATGGAAAGATGAGCAGGTCCGAGTAGACCGCATAACCGGGCTTCTGAAAAGCCATATTCGGGCCCTTTCCGAAGAGCTTGGGCTGCATCGCAGCGATGTGGTGGAGCTGCGCAAAGATTTTTGGGAAGAGGTAACCGTGAATTTCAGCAGTCCCGACGATCTCGGCGAAACCTCCACCAGTCTGCGGCAGCAGGCCCAGGTATTGTCTGAGCGGGAACGCCATCATCTTCAATCCAGCAAAGCGCTGAAAAAATATAAAAAGCTTGTGGTGTCCCCTTACTTCGGACGCATTGATTTCACAGAAACGCCGGATGGTGAATCCGAGCGGATCTATCTCGGCATCGGCTCGCTGATGGAGGACGACGGCACTTTTCTGATTTATGACTGGCGTGCTCCCATTTCCAGTCTGTATTATGACGGAGCGCCGGGGCCAACATCATTTGAAACTCCCGCAGGCACGGTGAGCGGAGAAATGAGCCTGAAACGGCAGTTTGTCATCGACGATGGAACAATCGAAGTGATGTTCGACACCGGCGTTACAATCGGCGATGAACTGCTTCAGCAGGTGCTTAGCCACAGTGCGGATGACCGGATGAAGAACATCGTTGCTACCATTCAGAAAGAGCAGAACGCGATCATTCGCAACGACCGCAGCCGGATGCTCGTCGTTCAGGGGGCGGCTGGTAGCGGCAAGACATCCGCGGCGCTCCAGCGCGTGGCCTATTTGCTCTACAAGTACCGCGACAGTCTCCAGGCCGACCAGGTCCTCCTGTTCTCACCCAATCCGCTGTTCAACAGCTATGTGTCTACCGTGCTTCCAGAGCTGGGTGAAGATAACATGCAGCAGACGACCTTCCAGATGTATTTGGAGCATCGTCTTGGACAGGAATTTCAGCTTGAGGATGTATTCAGCCAGACGGAAACGCTGCTGAACAGTCCGGACGGCCCCGAGACGGATGCCAGGAGAGACGGAATTGCCTACAAGTCGTCGGTCGCGTTCCTCGATGCCATCCGCCGCTATGCAACAAGGCTGGAGCGTGAAGGAATGCTCTTTAAGCCTCTTATGTTTCAGGGCCGGGCAATTGTGTGCAAAGAAGAAATGGAGCGTAAATTTTACGGATATGATCCATCCATCAGGCTGGCGAACCGGATCGACCTCATGACGGGCTGGCTGCTGAAGAAAATCGCCGTATTCAGCCATGAGGAGAGGAGCGCGGCCTGGGTGGAGGACCAGATCGAGCTGCTGGACTCCGGAGAGTACCACCGCGGCTACCAGATGATGCGGCGCAAGCAGCGGGGCAAGGAAGAAACGTTCGACGATTACGACACGGAGAAGGAGCTGCTCGCCCGCTATGTGGTCAGCCAGCGTCTCAAGCCACTGCGGGGGTGGGTCAAACGCAGTCGCTTTGTAGACGCGAATGGGCTCTATTCCCGGCTGTTCCAGGACAGGGAGCTGCTGGAGAGCCTGAGCGAAGGCGCCGCGCTTCCAGCGAGCTGGAACGAAGTCAGCCTTCAGACGCTGGATGCGCTCTCGGCCGGCGAGCTTGCTTATGAAGATGCCACGCCGTTCCTTTATTTGAAGGAGCTCAGCCAGGGCTTTCATACCAACACTGGCATCCGTTATGTTTTTGTGGACGAGGTGCAGGATTACTCGCCGTTCCAGCTCGAGTTTCTGCGCCGTCTCTTCCCCCGGGCCAAAATGACCGTGCTGGGCGATCTCAACCAGGCCATTTATGCCCAGGGTGAGGCGCTCGGCGAATTGGCGGGACTGGAGAGCATCTACGGGAAAGAGAACACGGAAGTCGTATCGCTCACCCGAAGCTACCGTTCCACGTACGAGATTGTCGAGTTTACGCGGTCGATGATTCCCGGCGGAGAGAGGATCGTTCCTTTTAACCGCAGAGGAGAAGAACCGGTGATCCGTGAGGTTTCAGGAAGCGAGGAGCTTTTGTCCAAGGTGGAAGAAGATATCCTGAACCTGCATGCTCGCGGCTACCATTATGTCGCGGTCATCTGCAAGACAGCCGGGGAGAGCTCAGGGGTTTATGCCGGTCTCAAAGATAAGCTAGCGGTTCAGCTCGTGACTAAGGAGACGCCGAATTTCCAGAAGGGGACGCTCGTTCTGCCCGCTTATTTGGCCAAAGGGGTCGAATTCGACGCGGTAATTATCTATGACGGTTCCGCGAAAAGCTACGGGAGAGAAAGCGAACGGAAGCTGTTCTACACAGCCTGCACGAGGGCCATGCATGTGCTGCATATTTTTTGCCTCGGTGAACCGAGCCGTTTCATTCCCGTCCAATCGGTGGACACCGGCAGCCGCGTCCAATAAATCCATAATTGCAAAAGGCCGTTCCTGTGACCATTCGGGGACGGCTTTTTGTAAATATAAGACTTTATAAGCTTCGCGCTTATCGTTTGGTCTTATTTTTCTACGAGAAACGGATGCCTTCCTCTTCCAGAGGACGGCGCAGCCGTTTCTTCTTGCGAGAGTGAATAATCGGTGCGGAACAAACCACAATAAAAGGTGTTGTGAACGAAGAACAAAGGTGGTCCGTACATGAAAGATAAAAAGTGGGATTTGCTGGCACTGGCGTCCATCCCTTTTATCATGACTCTTGGAAATTCCATGCTGCTGCCGGTGCTGCCGCAAATTTCCCGAAAGCTGGCGATCAGCTCCTTTCAGGTAAGTATGATCATAACGGTATACGGTGTTGTCGCGATTGTTATGATTCCCATTGCCGGATATCTTTCCGACCGGTTCGGACGTAAAGCCGTCATTCTTCCAAGCCTTATCATCGCGGCTCTCGGCGGGGGCGTGTCCGCGGCCGCGGCATGGTTAATGGCAGGTACGACCGCTTACTGGGTGATTCTGAGCGGGCGTTTTTTGCAGGGAATCGGGGCAGCGGGCGCTTTTCCCATCGTTCTGCCTTTTGTCGGCGATATGTTCCGGGATGAAGAGGAGGTCAGCAAAAGTCTTGGCCTGATCGAGACCTCCAACACCTTCGGCAAAGTGCTCAGTCCGATTCTCGGCGCTTATCTGGGAACGCTGCTGTGGTATCTTCCGTTTATCACAATTCCGGCCTTGTGTCTGGTTTCATTTTTGCTGGTTGTGTTCCTGGTCAAGAGTCCGAAGAAGAAAGAGCGCGAGTCATCGACTGTGAGGCAGTTTCTTTCGGGTATTCGTGATGTGCTGCATGAAAAGGGACGCTGGCTGTATGCCATATTCGCCGTCGGCTGCATCTGTATGTTCGTTACGTTCGGCGTACTGTTCTATCTGTCGGAAACGCTGGAATCTGCTTATAACCTGCATGGTTCGATGAAAGGCCTTGTGCTTGCCATACCGCTCGCACTGCTCTGCCTGTCCTCGTACGGAGCCGGAAAAATAATAGGCAAAAATAAAAAGCGGATGAAATGGATCGGGTTCGGCGGAATGGCGCTGCTCACGGCATCCATGGTTATTACCGGTTTTTACAGTGGAATCTATTTTATGGTGGGCTTTCTGGGACTTGGCGGAATCGGGATAGGCGTCTCGCTGCCCTGCCTGGATGCATTGATTACCGAAGGGGTTGAAAAAGAGAACCGCGGCACGATCACCTCCTTGTACAGCAGTATGCGGTTTATCGGAGTATCGCTCGGTCCGCCGGCCGTTTCCTTGCTGATGAATGCCGGCCACTGGGCGTTGTTTGGCACAATGGCGGCGGTTGGGGCTGTCGGCGGACTGCTGACCCTGCTTGCCATCAAACCGAGCGAAGGGGAAAAGGGGGGGAAGAAGGGAGTAGAAAACATCTCCCGTTACAAGCCGGAACAAACCGGACCGGCCGGGACATTCGGGCGCAGGGGCAGGTCTCCGGTCTAATCTTCGTAAATATTGCCGGTATTGCGGCATATTGTTTTCAGAATAAGGCGAAGCTCCTCGATCTGTGACGGAGACAGGCCTGCAAAGGCGGAATCGAGGTTTTGCTGCTCAAGGGCCAGGGTAGAGTCGATCAGCGCTTTCCCTTCTGCGGTAGCGTTCAACAGATAGGCTCTGCGGTCGTTATCGGAGACCGTCTTTGTGATAAGGCCTTTCTTACCCAGCAGCTCGAGGATACGGGCGGTGGTGGGCTGGTCTTTGTCAACGGAAGCGGCAACCGCCTTCTGGTTGACGTTGTCATGGCTTGCTATTGTATAAAGGACTGTCCACTGTTCCGGAGTAATATCAAAGGGTTTCAGGGCACGGGAGAAAAGAATGGAGATCCGCCGGTATGCGGAACCGAGCAGAAAGCCTGGAGAGTGCTGCAGATTGGGCAGGGTCATCGTTGTTCTCCTTTACGTATTCGTTTGTACATTTACATGGTATGACAATTATTTTGGGAATACAAGCAAGCCGATATAAAAAAGCTCTTGCCCGTCTGCCGGGCAAGAGCTTTTTGCAATGGCTCAGGATTATTGCGGCTGCTTGGCAACCTGAGGAACATTCTCCCAGTCTTTGAGGAAGCGTTCAATCCCGTTGTCAGTCAGCGGATGCTTCCACAGCGACGGCAGCAGGGAACCCGGAATCGTAGCGATGTGCGATCCGGCGATGGCGGCCTGCTCCACGTGGGCGATATTCCGAATGCTGGCGGCAATGATTTCGGAGGAAAGACCATAGTTGGTAAGAATCGTCTTCAGGTCTTTGATCAGCTTCATGCCGTCCACCCCGATGTCATCAAGACGGCCGACGAACGGGCTGATATAGGTCGCGCCGGCCTTGGCGGCCATGAGTCCCTGGGCGGCGGAGAAGATCAGGGTGACGTTCGTTTTGATGCCTTTTTTCGTCAGTTCATAGCAGGCTTCCAGGCCGTCTTCCGTCATAGGCAGCTTAATTACGACATTGGAACCCCATTCAGCGATTTCGTAAGCCTCTTCAAGCATTTCCGCGGCTTTCAGACCGATGACTTCGGCGCTGACAGGCCCGGGAACGATTTCAACAATCTCTTTGATAACGTCTTTAAAAAGTCTTCCCTCTTTGGCGATCAGCGATGGATTCGTCGTCACGCCATCCACCAATCCAAGGCGTGTAATCCGCTTTATTTCTTCAATATTTCCGGTATCCAAGAAAAATTTCATTTCCTGTATCCTCCTTTGATTTCCAGTTAAATATAAAGCTTTAGAGATAATTACATTATGGTTCATTACGGCGAAAGATTCAACTGTTATTTTGATTATCTCAAAATAACTATTATATTAAGTGTATCGCTTTCATTTCGTATCTGTCTTATTGCGGATTGGGGGCTTCCGTGTCCGGGTATGAATTAATAAATAAATACGACGGGCAGGTGACTGAAATGGAGAGAATTGCGATTATTTCCGACATCCATGGCAATATGCCCGCGTTAAGGGCGGTTCTTAAGGACATTGCAGGGAGGGGGATATCCAGAATTCAGTGTTTGGGCGATATGGTAGGTAAAGGTCCGGAACCCGCGGAAGCGCTTGATCTTGTCCGCGAATCATGCGAATCGGTTGTCATAGGCAATTGGGAAGCGATGGTGATCGACGAAGAGAACGTCGAAGGGGATCCGGCCGCACGCTGGCACCGGGACCGGCTTGGCGGCGCCCGGCTGGATTATATCCGCAGTCTGCCCTTTGTGCTGGAGTGGGAGATGAGCGGCAGGAAGGTAAGGCTCTTCCATGCTTCTCCCGAAAGCGTGTACGTGCGCGTGCAGCCGTGGATTTCGGAGAGGGAAAGGCTCGGCCTGTTCCTCAATACGGAGGCGACCGCCCGCTCGGGCGCTTTCGGCAAGCCGGACATAGTAGGCTATGGAGACGTTCATCACGCCTACCTCCAGTATCTGCACCGCCGCATGCTGTTCAACGCGGGCAGCGTGGGAACGCCTAGGGATGAACCGACGGCATGCTTCTGCATTATGGAGGGGGTATGGCAGGGAAAGGACCCCGCGCCTTTGTCCCTTCAATTTATACGGGTACCTTACGACATCGAAGAGGCGGCTGCTATAGCGCGAAAGAAAGCGGAGCAGGAAGGAATGCCAGGCCTTGATGTCTTTCTGCGCCAGCTGACGACGATGCGTCCCGGCAAATAGAACTTCCTTCGGCAGAAAATATCGGCAGATTGCACAAAGGGCATTTTCGCCCGGGCCTGCCCGTGATAAGATTAAATCGGCATGTCGATTTCCGTGACAAGGCGGGGAAGAGGATGATCTACGCGGTTCTGGCACGTAGAGAATACGGTTCATGAAGACGAAAGGACGGCGATCCTGGAGCTGGAACAGTCGGCTGAGTGAGGAGCGAGGGCAATGAAGGTTACAATAAATCAGACCGTGATATCGGCGGAGCAGGGAGACATTACATCTTGGAGCGGCGATTGCATCGTAAACGCCGCCAATACCGGACTGTTTGGCGGTGGAGGAGTAGACGGGGCGATTCACCGCGCCGGAGGGCCCAAGATTGCCGAAGAATGCGCTTTGATTCGCAGCAGACAGGGCGGCTGCCTTCCGGGCGAAGCGGTCGCCACGGGAGCAGGCAATCTGCCGTTCCGGGCCGTCATTCATACGGTGGGACCAATTTGGAAAGGCGGCACGGCGGGCGAGGCCGACATACTGACGAAATGTTATATTAACAGCCTGGCGCTGGCTGCTGCCCTAAGCGCGCGCAGCGTCGCTTTTCCGAATATCTCGACGGGCATCTACGGATTTCCGAAGCCGCTGGCTTGCAGCGTCGCTATGAATGCGGTTGCCGAATACGTCAATGGAGCGGAGCAGGAAGACGGCGTCCTGGAAAGAATCGATTTTATCTGCTATGAAGGCGATAACGCAAGGTTGTACCAAGAAGCGCTGACAAATATGGGCAAATCCGTTAGTGAATGACGATCAAAGACCCCTTGAGGAAAGGAAGAGGAAAGTGATCAATTCCGATGTGGAATACGCGGTTGTGGATTCCGGGAATTCCGACCTGCGGCGCCTGATCGCCAAGCTTGATGAAGAGCTCCTGGAAAGGTATCCGCAGGAGCGGATTTACGGAGTCGATTTCGATCATCCCGACGTGCGCAAGATCATCTTTATAATCGCCCGTCATCGGGGGGAAGCGCTCGGCTGCGGAGGAATCCGTCCCTTAACGGAGAACGGCGCCGAGCAGCCAGCGGCTGAACTAAAGCGGTTCTTCGTGGACCGCGGAAGCCGCAAGATGGGTATTGCTTCAGGCATGCTGAAGTACCTGGAAGACCAGGCGCGCGGGCGCGGATTCCGGGAGATGAGACTGGAGACGGGCGGAGATCAGCCGGAAGCGATAGCGCTCTATATGAAGCATGGCTACCGGCCGATTGACCGTTTCGGCATTTATGCGGATAATCCGGAATGTCTCTGCTACGGCAAAAGCCTGGACTGATGATAGGCTGTCAGGCGTGATATTTGCCGACCGGCTCGTTCAGCACCCATTCCAGCATGATGATCATGTCGTCCAGCCGGGCAAGCTGCGAGGCAAGAGCCGGGCGGCCCGGATCGTCTTCCGATAATGGGGCGAGGCGCGTTTCCAAAGACCTGCGCTGGAGAGTCATCTCGTTGATTTTGGATTTGATCTGATTTTCGGTTCTCATCCGAAAGTCCTCCTGAAAGAAATGAAATTGGGAAATACTGAATACTAGACTATTATAACGGCAAATAGGGGTGTAACCAAATGAACGCGAAGCAGTTGGCGGCGGAAGCGGCGGTTGATTATGTAAAAGAAGGAATGAAGGTCGGTCTCGGGACGGGGTCCACGGCCTACTGGGCCATCCGCAAGCTGGGAGAGCGGGTCGCCGAAGGCCTGAACATTACGGCAGTCGCGACCTCAAGAGCTTCAGAACAGCAGGCGAGAGAGCTTGGAATTCCGCTCGTATCTTTCGGTGAGATCGACCGTCTTGACCTCACGATCGACGGAGCGGACGAGCTGGACGGAGAGCTTCAGCTCATCAAAGGCGGAGGCGGAGCCCTTCTGCGCGAGAAGATTGTCGCAAAAGGCAGCGACCGGATGATCGTAATCGCCGATGAGGGCAAGGTTGTCCGGAAGCTTGGCAAATTTCCGCTGCCTGTGGAAATCGTCCCGTTTGCCTGGGAATGGACATTGGCGGATCTGGCCAAACTCGGCTGCGTTCCGGAGCTTCGGCGCGACGGAACAGACTTATATAAAAGCGACAACGGAAATTACATAGCGGACTGCCGGTTTGAAATCATAGAATCTGCGCCCAAGTTGGCTCTGGCTCTACATTCCATTCCGGGTGTTGTTGAACATGGACTGTTCATTGGGATAGCGGATATGGCGATCGTGGGAAAAAGCGACGGTAGCCTTGAAGTGATCCATAGTAAAGCGAAGGCTTGACACGGGACGCTCGCCGCAAGATTTGGATAAGGAGAGCGGCAATCTTTTGTCTCTTAGCATATTCGGGCTGTCTGCTCTATTGGATGTTTCTCGGCTTCGGGCGGACCGTCCGGCATGACCTCCCGATGAGATCTAATCTTGTTCCGCTTCGAACGGTGTGGTATTATCTTTCGGCGGACGGCGGGCTGTCTATGGCCGCGAGGCTGGTCAACTTGCTGGGCAATGTAGCAGTTTTTGTTCCTGTCGGCATGTTGGTGCCTTTGGCAACCGGCCGCCTGCTGTCGCCGGTTCGTCTGGCGGTCCTGTTTATCCCGTGCATTGCGGCGCTTGAGATCCTGCAAATGGTGCTGCGAATCGGGAGCTTTGATGTCGACGACATTCTGCTCAACCTGCTGGGAGTGTGGACCGGCTTCGGGCTGCTGCGGCTGTCCGGCATAACGAGAATAAGGAGATTGTGAATACAATGCTTACTGATATTAAATCCAAAATCGATTCTCACGATGTTGAGGAATTGCTGTCTTATGCGGTTATCTCCGATCCCGGCGAACTTGAAAGAGTCCGCGCGGAATATAAGGAGGAAGTTCCTCTTAAGCTCTACGGCTGGGAGGAAGAGGAGCTGCTGGTCGGCCTGATCGGCTTTGAAGAGACCGAGGACGGTTCGATCGACATCCGCCATATCGCCGTGCTTCCGGAAAATCGCGGAAAAGGCTACGCCCGCGGCATGATTCTGGAGCTGCTGGCCGATCGCCAGCCCCGGTATGTCATCGCGGAAACTGAGGACGAGGTGGCGGCAAATTTTTACCGCAGTCTGGGCTTTATGGTGTATTCGCTGGGAGAGAATCCATCCGGTATTGAACTGCTTCGCTGCGTATACGAAGTGGAAGATTCGGAGGATGAAGATTAAGGAGCTGGGGGACTGCTGGCATGTCATCAATGATGACTTGCCGGCAGTCCCTTTTTTTAAAATAAAAGAATGTATAAGCTGTGCGCTTATCATTTTGTCTTATATTTCTACGAGAAACGGTACCTAAAAGCGATACTCGTATCGCTACTTCGGAAGCTTAAGCTCCCTAAAAGGACGGCGAAGCCGTTTCTTCTTGTGCGGATTGGCTGCGCTTGACTTTTCCGGCTGACCGAAATATAGTTTTACAATAAAACAGTTTTACACTCGAACTATTTCTGGAAGGGGGGTCATGGACATGAACGACGAAGCCAGACAGTGGATTTACCGCTACATTGACGCGTATCACATTGTGACCCGACGGATCAACGCCAAGATCAGGGAAAGCATCGACGAGGGTCTGACGAGCGAACAGTTTCAGATTCTCAGAATGATCGACGGGCAGCCCCGCTGCACCTCTACGTATCTGTCGGAAGTTTCTTGTGTGGGCAAAAGCTCCATTACCGCAATCATCAACCGGCTGGCGGAAGCGGGCATCATCGAGCGGACCCGGGACGAGAACGACAGACGTCTGGTTTACCTGACGATTACCGAGTACGGACGCGGCGTATATGAAACGGCGGAACAAAAAGTGCTGGAGGTCATCTCGCCCTACTTGATAAACTTCGATAAGGACAAAGTCGAGCAGTTTATCACCATGTTCGAGAGATTGGCCGAATTAATGCAGGAACCGGGAGGAAGAAACGAATGAGAGGCATTTTGAAAGCGAGATGGGCAATTATCGCGGTATGGCTGGCGGCGGCAGTGATTCTGGTTATGACGGCTCCGTCCTTCTCTGATCTGGTCCGGGAGAAAGGCCAAATCTCCGTTCCAGCGGGCTACACTTCCTCCAAAGCTTCCGAGATTCTAAGAGAAGTGTCCGACGCCAAAGGCGGAGAAACGCTTCACCAGGTCGCACTGGTGTTCAACAGGCCGCAGGGTCTTGGCGAGAAGGAGACGGAGAGCATCCGGCAGGGAGTGGAGAAGCTCGCCGCCAATAAGGAGAAGCTTGGACTGGACAGCATTACGGACCCTTTTTCGCAGGAGGCGTTAAAGGATACCCTGATTGCCAAGGACGGCAAGACCATTCTGGTCGCTATGTCGGTCAAAGGCGGGGATGATGCCGTCAAAGCGCTGCCGGATAAGGTGGATGCCCTGCTGAAATATGTGAATTCAGATCATTACCTGACCAGCGAGGGTTTGATTAACGAGGATACGATCCTCAGCTCGGAAGCGGGCCTCAAAAAATCGGAGTACATCACCGTTGTCTTTATCCTTCTGATCCTGCTGGTTGTGTTCCGTTCAGTCGTGGCACCGTTCGTGCCGCTGCTGACCGTGGGGCTCAGCTATATCGTTTCGCAGTCGATCGTGGCGTTTCTTGTGAACCGGTTCGATTTTCCGCTGTCCACATTCACGCAGATCTTTATGGTGGCCGTTATGTTCGGTATCGGGACGGACTACTGCATTCTGCTGATCAGTCGGTTTAAAGAAGAACTGGCGGCGTCGGAGGATACCAAATCTGCCATTATCGAGACGTACCGAAAAGCGGGCGGGACCGTGTTCTTTTCCGGTCTGGCGGTGTTTGTCGGCTTCGTCGTCATCGGCCTGTCCAAATTCATTCTGTACCGTTCGGCCGTTGCGGTCGCCGTCGGAATCGCGGTGATGCTGCTCGCGCTGGTTACTGTCGTGCCTTTCTTTATGGCGGTGCTGGGCAAGAAGCTGTTTTGGCCGTCGCGAGGCAGTCTGGAGCACAGCGAAAGCCGGATTTGGGGAGCGGCAGGTTCCTTCTCTTTAAAAAGACCTTGGGCGGCGCTGCTGATCGTCGCGGCTGTTGTGCTTCCTTTTCTGCTTACATACAGCGGCAAGCTGTCGTTCAACAGCATGGAGGAGATCGGCGGCCGTTACGCATCAGTCAAAGCGTTCAATATCATAGCGGACAGCTTCGGTCCGGGCGAATCGATGCCCGGCAAGCTTGTCATCAAGAACGATGACCGCATGGACAACGCGGAATATATGGGACTCGCTGAAAAAATCAGCCGCGAGGTTGAACAAGTCGACGGTGTAAAAACGGTCCGCAGCATGACCCGGCCAACCGGCGAGCAGATTAACGATTTTCTGATTCCGACGCAGGTCGCGACATTGTCGGAAGGGTTGGGCAAGAGCAGCGAGGGCTTGAACAAAATCCAGAGCGGCTTGGCGGATGCCAGCAACCAGCTCAAGCAGAATGAGCCGAAGCTGACGGAGGCCGCCTCTGGCGCAGAACAGCTCGTAAATGGTACGGCCGATCTGAAATCGGGGGTTGCCGCACTGGGAGACGGTCTGACCCGCATCCAGAAAGGCATTGTGAGCGGATCGGCGGGTGCGGGCGAGATCAAGAGTGGATTGCAGCAGGCCGCGGCGAGTGCGCAGCAGCTGGCGGACGCCCATAAGAAGCTGCTGGCCGGGTACAAGCAGATCGGCGGAGGCTTAACTGCACTGGATGGCGGCATCGGCCAAATTCAGCAGCAGCTGTCCGGTGTGGCGGCGTCGCTGACCGGGCTGGGTTCGAGCTTTACCGGTCTGGAGGGAAGCCATCCTGAACTGCTGCAGGATGCGGACTACCAGACCATCAAGGGTACGGTCACAGAGACCGGTGAAGGAACCGCGAAGCTTGCAGCCGGGCTCGGACAAATCTCCGGGCAGCTGAAAGGCGCCGCAGCGGGGCTGGACGAAGCAAACGCAGGCTATGCCAAGGCTGCTGCCGGACAGGATGCGCTGGCGCAAGGGCTGCAAAAGCTGGTAACCGGCATCGCGCAGCTCCAGTCCGGATTGGATCAGGCTGCCGGCGGGCAGAGTCAAATCGTCGGCAAGATTCCATCCATTACGGGCGGGCTGGACCAGCTGCAAGGTGGACAGCAGCAGCTTGCGGATGGCTTCGGCGAGCTGAACGGGCAAATCGGCGAGCTGACGAAGGGACTCAGCGACAGCGCGGACGGTCTGAAGCAGATTACCGGCGGCCTCGGCTCAGCGCAGGATTACCTGAACCAGGTTCAAGCGGCCGGGGACAATGAACTGAGCGGTTTCTTCATTCCGGCGGAAGCGCTGGAATCGGATGACATTCAACAGGTATTCGACAATTATTTGTCGGACGACCGTAAAGTGATGACAATTGACGTCGTCTTCGCCGATAATCCGTACAGCACCGAGGCGATTGACAAGGTGGGCGATATCCAGACGGCGGTTGCACGGGCCGTTAAAGGCACGAAATTGGAAAATGCGGAAGTGGCCATGAGCGGTGTATCTAGCTCCTTCAGCGACCTGCAGACCATTTCCAATGCGGACTATTCACGGACCGTTATGCTGATGCTTGGCGGCATTTTCATCATACTGGTCTTTTTGCTCCGATCCGTCATTATGCCCGTTTACCTCATTCTGTCGCTTGTCCTGACCTACTTTACGGCCATGGGCGTAACGGAAGCGGTATTCGTTAATATGCTGGGATATTCCGGTATTACATGGACGACCCCATTCTTCAGCTTCGTCATGCTGATTGCCCTTGGCGTCGATTACAGCATCTTCCTGATGGCTCGCTTTAACGAAAATCAAGGCTGGGACGTCAAGGATGCCATTCTGCATGCGATGCGAAACATGGGCACCGTCATTTTATCGGCGGTCATTATTCTTGGAGGCACGTTCGCTTCGATGTATCCTTCAGGCGTGCTGTCCATGATGCAGATCGCGACCGTGGTGCTGTCGGGCCTTGCAATGTATGCGTTCCTGTTCCTGCCGTTCTTCGTTCCTGTCATGGTAAGAATGTTCGGCAGAGCGAACTGGTGGCCGTTTAAGATGAAGGAGCCGGAGGAAGCGGCGGACCAAGCTGCACATGTAACGTTGACGCGAGTTTAGATTCTGCTATACGCCGCTACAGAGCAGCGGAAAAAAGCCAGCCTTCGGGCTGGCTTTTTTCGTCTCAACTGCGTATTCAAATGTTCATTTGCTGTCCGCTATCACATATTGACATTGGATAAAATTTGGAGCAGACTATACTTAGTAATGCTAAATAATAAGGATAGCAAGGTGATGTAATGAGCGATCCGGCAAGCCAGCTTAAGAAGGGTGTTCTCGAGATCCTGGTATTGCATTTGCTGGGCCGCAGAAATCTGTACGGATACCAGTTGATCAGCGAATTGGATGAAAGAAGCGACGGGTATTTCAAGCTTAAAGAAGGAACCCTGTACCCCGTGCTGTATCGTCTGGAAGATTCGGGGCTGGTGGAGAGCTACTGGGAGCAGGATACCGGCAAGCGCGGAGTCCGCCGTAAATACTACCGGATTACCGCAGAGGGCAAAGCTTGGCTGCGGGAAATGACCGGAGAGCTTGCGCTTTTTTATCATTCCATTTACAAGATTATGGGAGATGAGAGTTTATGAGCCAAAGATTGAAGCTCTACATCAGCGAAGTAATAGCGGGAATTGATGCGGATCCTGTAACGAAGCAGAGAATCGCAGAAGATTTGCTGACTACATTGACGGAAAGGGCAGAGCGCAGCAGCGTCGGCCAGGTACTGGCCCAGTCAGGAGCGCCCGAGGAAATGGCTAGGGATTATATGAATGGACTGTACGGACCTGAAGCATCCACGGGATACAGCGATAATCAAGCGCCTTATCATGGATACGGCAAGGATGCCGCCGATTATTACGAATACAAATCCTCGTTGACGGTTCTTGATCTGCCTTTAGTGCATATTAAATTCCGCAGACGGGGGTGGTTCTTTGGAGGCGCGCCTGCGGTTGCCAAAGGAATTATCGCCATCGGCGATGTGGCGCTGGGAGCTTTTGCCGTCGGGGGAATAGCGGCAGGCGGTATCAGCATCGGAGGCTTGTCCGCAGGACTCCTCGCGCTGGGAGGAGCGGCGCTGGGAGCCGTTGCGGCGGGCGGAGCCGCAGCGGGAGTCCTTGCCTTTGGAGGGGTAGCGGTCGGAGCGGTGGCGCTTGGAGGTCTGGCCATTGGCAAGATCGCCATCGGAGGCAGCGCCTTCGGAAGCTATACGATCAGCGCTGCAGATACCGGCACCTTCTCGCTGGAGCTGCTGCGCAGGATGCTGGAGGAAGCTTTCCCGCGTGCGGCTGACTGGCTGAGCCGTTTGAGACCGTAAGCCTGATGTTACCGCAGATGAACAAGAACCTCCGCTTTTCTCCCGGGAAGGAGAAGCGGAGGTTCTTGCGTCAGTTGAAAGACTTTGGATCTAGCGCATTTTCGCAAAGAAGCTGCGCAGCGCCCAGCCGCGTTCCTGCCGCTTCTTATACCTTGGCAGCGAACGGTAGACGGCGACGGATTCGTCGAAAGACCGCTTCGCTTCGGCCTCCTGGCCCAGTGCCTTATACATGGACCCGAGCAAATAATAAGCCTCACTGGAAGAAGACTGGATTTCATGAAACTCGTGCAAATAATGCAGCGCCTTGTCGCGATTGCTGTGGCGGAACGCTTCCGCGAGGCGAAGATAAGGCTGACCGTACTGCACTCTTTGGTTAATCTCCAATCCGCGCAGCATTTGGCTTTCTCCTTCCTCAAGCTGTCCCAGCTTTATATTCGCATATCCCAGATCGACCCAGTATTCGGCGGACTGCTCATAGCGGTCTTCGATTTGCAGCAGAAGCTCCTGCGCTTCCCTATATTTCTTGCGCTCCGCCAGGAGACGGGCCAACTCGAACTTGGAAGAAACATCATTCGGGTTAAGCGAGATTTGAGTGCGAAGTCTGGAGCTTTGTCTTGCTCTGCGAAATGGCCTTGAGATGCTCGGGAACACGCCCACATAGCGGCGGTCAAGGAAATACACCACCGCAAGCAGAATGATCACCGCGAGAAACGGATTCCCCACGAGCCTCCACAGCAGCATAAAAACGATAAATTTAACCATGATTCCCCTCCAAAGATAGTGGTTCCGGTACAACAGCAAACGTAACAATCCACATGCATTATATCATTCTTTTGTACGGCAGAAAATGGTAACTGTAATTGCGTTCATAGCTTGATTCCGACTGCAGCGGGGAGCGATGAGCAGAATAATGCAGAAAACTTGAAACGATACATCTTTTTATCGTTCTCAACCCTCAACTGTATAAAATGCCTGAAAAAGTGCAGTTTTTGTCCCATTCAATCCTAATTTCAGTCAGTACAGCCTCAAATACCTGTACGATGGAGGGAATTCCCTGCTCACAAACGCTTTCGATGAAAAAACCTGCACTATAGCTGTTTTGCAAGACGTTGCACATAGAATAACGACCAACTTGTCATCATCCCGGTTACTCCACCCTTAGTTATTTCGGGTTAGGACCGCTACTCATACGAATGTACCATCTTGTCCTGTGAAATCTTACCCTCAAAAAAATCCGAATCCCATTGCTCTGATCATTGATCGTAGTTCATTTGTCGGCTCCTGATGAGCCGTAAGAACGGTTTTGGGCTGAATCAGGAAACTTCCTTCGCTTCGACGCGTCTACAGATTAAAGTGATTCCGGCTGTAATGACATGATGAAGGGAAGTGAACTGATAGCTGCATGCAATCTAATGAAGCATCTGCCTGGTCTGCTGCTTGCCTCCACCTTAGTATTTGCTGTATTGCCGTTTCCCGTGAAGACAGCACAGTCTCCGGTGTAAGCCCCGACATAGCTGTAGGGATCAAGGAAGTCACAGCGGAGCCGGCTTTGGGGCGGCAGCGCCTTTGCGCTTTTTACCGTCTGGATTATCGGGAGTAAGAGCTGTTTACGGCAGCGGTGGAAATCTGTTCGAGGCGATAAATAGAGAAGGGCCGCTTTGACTGGTTACGAAGGAGAAGGCTGAAACCGGACATTCACCCGTCAACGTTTAGGTACAGTAGGACTTGGGAACAGGCTGTATAACAGGGTGCCTAAGACTATGCAACTATTTTTCCCCGATAACTCATAAAATCGGTTTAGGTCTGGAAAGAATAGGGTAAATAAAAAACACGTTAACTTGCAAATAAGGAGCGATTATGAAAAGGAGGCCGATTTAAATGACCTTATCCGTACATAACCTTATGGCGTTCAATCAGCAATATTTAAGACCTCAGCCGTCTGTTGATTTTAAACGGGAAACCGTCCAAGAGAAAAGCCAGAGCTTTCAGGATATTCTGAATGAAAAGATGAGCTCCGGCGGTATGGGCTTAAAAAAGTAATCAGTTAACTCTTGAAGATAACCGGCCGGGGATTCGCCGTAATGGCGAGTTGCCGGTTTTTTGCAATGTCTTCATTTCATTGTCTATCTTACTTCAAAGAATTCGCAGTCCCGCCGCGAGTAATAGGTCAGGTCGCTGACCCTTGACTGGATAATCACATCTGTATCGGTGAACCTTACCACCGTCGCTCCCGAGTTGATCAAATGATCATTCTGGAACACGCGAACGGGCAGCTGTCGTTCCATCGCCTCCTGAAAGTCGTGGTCGGTGACCAAAGGTCGGTTTATCGGCATGAATAAAGTTCTCCTTTTCGCAATAATGGCAAAACAAAAGTAAAACCAGTATACCCGTGAAATGTCCGCAGCACCAGTCCAAGCGAAATCTGCTCCAGTTTGCCTGCCGGAATGAAAATTACTGAAAACTTGCCTTGAAAACGAAATCACCGTTATACTTGGGATTACTTTAAGGCGGGAGGTGATCTTTTGAAGACAAAAAATAATTTCACGTCTATTCCGTTCATTCTGCAATGGACACTCAATGCCGCGCTCGTCGTGCTGGCGGTCATACTTGTCATTCTTCTCGGCAAGGAGACTGTCTATATTTTCGGCTTTATCAACGATGGCGGCCATCTGACCAAACTGGACTTGCTGGAAGCTTTGCTGATTTATTTTTTGTATTTCGAGTTCATTGCCCTGATTATCAAGTATTTTGAAGCGCATTATCATTTCCCGCTTAGGTATTTTATCTACATCGGCATAACGGCAATGATCCGGTTGATTATTGTCGATCATGAAAGTCCGTCAGACACGTTGATCTACTCCGGAGCTATCCTGCTGCTAGTGGTCACACTGTATATTGCCAACAGCAAGATGCTCAAAAGAGAGAATTAACAAAGTTGTTTCAATAATTTGCTGTGAGGACAGAACGCCGACCGGGTGCGGGAAGCGGATCTGTTCTTTTTTTGAAAAATCAGAAAGTATAAGCTTCGCGCTAATCCTTAACCTGATATTTTTACGAGAAACGGATGCCTTCCTCTTCCAGAGGACGGCGAAGCCGTTTCTTCTTACATATTCCTGCCGCTGTCATTAAGATCGGGCCGCTTCCGTCCACTCCATGAACAGCTTGAAATCCGCTTCCACCTGGTCGGCATAGGCGGCGGCCCAATGTGAGATATGCCGGGCGGGGAGGCCCGGGTCCGGTCCCATCGCTTGGGCGATTTCATTCTCGCTGTGGTAGGGAAGAACCCCGCGGTTGACATCTGCGTCCGCTCTGGCGTGCATTTTTGCCGTGAGCCGGGCCATTATAACAAGTGTGCGTTCCATATCCTCGAACGATTCGATATCCTCAAGCTTCAATCTTTTCTTGTAAGGCGAACGTTCCCGTACGTAGAAATGCCTTTCTTCCATTGTGAAAAAACCGAGATAGGGATCGGCTTTATGATGCATAGCCTGCTGTGTTGCCGTTACGCGCTTTCCCTGATGGCCGAAATAATGCCAAAAGGATTCCGAGTAAGGCATGAAGTAAGCGGGGATCGGCACGCGCACCTCTTTGGCTTCCAGCACCGCGCTGTTCGCATCCTTTTTTTCTCCACCCTCGATCAAAATATAATAGCGATCCAATCCGATCGACGCCGTTCCGGAACCTTCTTTTACCGCGATGTCCTTGATATTGTAATGTTCAGGCGCAGTTCTCCGGGAATTTAACGTATCCAAATAGAACGGCCACGACTGCTCCAGCTTTTCCTGTTCGGCCCTGCCGGGCACTTTCAGCTCCGAGGTTTCGAGGAATATCCGGTCATTCTGCATCAAGGCGGTCACCTTCTCCAAAAAATGCGCCGCTTTGCGCTTCTCCAGTTTCCGAAGCAGTTTTTTAACGGGTCCTTTCGCCGAATCCTCATCGATAATGAATTTCCCCGGGTCATCCTTTTCATTACAAAAAGCTTGAATCTGTCTGTAATACGCCATCACATAGGCCTCAACGCAGTCCCATTGATTCTCAAGGGTGTAGCCGAGTTCCCGGCAGACAAGCACAGTGCTGACAGACATCCGCAGGAGATCGTAGAGGTAGGACCCCACATAACCTTCGTCAAAATCATTGACATCATAGACCAGATTTCCGTCTTCGTTGCGGAAGGCCCCGAAGTTCTCGAAATGCAAATCTCCCTGAATCCAGGTTGGGCGCTCCGGCGAGGAATGGTAGGGGAAATACTGGCGGGTGGCGTCAAAATAGAACAGATACGCGCTGCCCCGGAAAAAGGAAAACGGGCTCAGCAGCATCTTGCCGTATTTCTCGGCTCTTTTGTCTTCTCCTAGCTTCATAATTTCGCCGTCAAACTCGTTAAAAATGGAGATCAGCGCCTGCTTGCGCAGCTTCGTCCGTGTGCGGATAACTCCTTCGGTAATGTTTTTATCGATCATGCCGAACCTCCCTGGAAATGTAATAGAATCTATCGTAACCCGGTTTTATTCATTTCGCAAAAATGATAGCTGGCTGCCGCTTAGTTCAACGGCCTCGCTGCGCCTGTGAACAGTATTCTCCCATAACATTAGTGCCGGCTGAATTTCTTTGTTTAATTGAGGGGAGGATATCCGTAAAAAGGGGGGAAAGCCGTATCAAAAAATTATGGATTTGCATTTTGGGGCTGCTGGTTGTTTCCATATTACCGGTGGGGGTGCAGGCCGCGCCGCGAGAGGCCGGGTATCCTTGCAGCCTTATACTCGATGCAAAGCAGAATATGCCAATCAATGCCAAAGGGGTTGTACTGACTGTCGATTGTTTGTTGAACTATAAATGTAAAATGACATTCAAACCATTGTCGGTTTGAATGTCATTTTCTTTGTTAACCGGTTTACCGGGAGGCAAGCCGGGCAAACGCCGCCGCCGCTGCCTCCGGATGATCGGCTCCTGCAATGGCCGAAATGACGGAAATGCCGTCAGCGCCCGCAGCCAGGACAGGAGAGGCATTGTCCGCCGTTATCCCGCCGATGCCGACGAGAGGGATGGAGACGCCTTCTTTGCGCAGATTTCCGATCAGAATCGTGCCCTGCACCGGTCTGGCATCGTCTTTGGACGCTGTCGGGTAGACGGGACCGATGCCGAGATAGTCGGCTCCGTCGGCGATGGCCTGCCGGACCTCCTCGGGCGTATGCGCGGACACGCCGATGATTTTCCGGCTGCCCAGCTGCTCACGGAGAGCCTGCGCCGGCTCGTCGTCCTGGCCGACATGCACACCGTCCGCGTCAATCGCGATCGCCAGGTCGATATCGTCATTAACGATAAAGGGAACGCTGTGGGAGCGGCAGATCCCCTGAAGCTCCCTGGCGAGATTCAGCTTGGCTTCGCCTGTTAGCGCGCCGGGGCCTTTTTCGCGGAATTGAAAGATCGTAACTCCTCCGGCAATCGCCTCCGCAAGCACCTCGGCAGCGGGACGGCGGCAGTTGACGCTGCCCATAATGAAATACACCCGAAGCAGGCTGCGCACGTGTTCGCTGTCCAGTCTGCCGCCGCTGCCGGTCAATGAATCATCCGCACCGGTCAAAGGGGAGCTGAAGAGGGGGTTCCATTCGTTCATCTTGGGTCACTTCCTTCCGCGCGCAGCCTGCGGCCGTACGCAAAATGGTTGGTCGGTCCGTGTCCGCCCCCGATCCCGAGGCCGTCTTCGATAGCCGCCCGGATAAACGCTTTGGCGGTCCGGACGGCTTCCGCCGCCGAACGACCCTTTGCCAGTTCCGCTGTCAAAGCAGCCGAATAGGTACAGCCCGTTCCGTGCGTATGCCGGGTATCGATTCTGGGACTTTCCATGTACACAAACTTCCGTCCGTCATACAGCACATCCGTGACGACGCCATTTCCGCTTCCGTGACCGCCTTTAATAACGACGTAGCGCGAACCCATCTGCGCGATCCTTTTGGCTGCTTCCTCGCAGTCTTCGAGGCTTGCAATGCTCAGGTCAGCGATAATTTCCGCTTCCGGAATATTCGGTGTGGTTACCAGGGCGAGGGGGAGCAAATGCTGAATCAGGGACTGAACCGCTTCCCGCAACAGTAGCGATGACCCGCCTTTGGCTACCATCACCGGATCGATAACGAGATTGCTCCATCCGTACTGCCGGATCTTATCCGCTACAGTTCTTATGATCTCTCCGCTGAACAGCATGCCGGTCTTAACCGCATCCGGGGCCAGATCCTCGCCGACGGAATCGAGCTGCCGCGCCACGGCCTCGGGTTCGAGCGGATACACGCCCTGAACCCCGAGCGTATTCTGCGCCGTCACCGCAGTCAGCGCGGACATGCCGTAGACGCCCAGTTCCTGGAACGTCTTGAGGTCGGCCTGGATTCCCGCGCCTCCGCCACTGTCGGAGCCGGCGATCGTTAACGCTTTGTATACGTTCATCTTTTCGTCTCCCTTGCTGAATAGTTCTGTTTACGCTTGACGGATTCTCGACAGCTTGCCGTATTCGTCCGGCGTAAGAAGCGCCAACTGGTTCAGAAATTCAATCTGGAAGCTGCCCGGACCGTGTGAAGCTGTCTTCTCCGCTGCGAGTTCGGCGGCGACGCCGTAGAAGGAGAGGGCTTCTGCCGCCGCTTCCAGAGGGGAGTCCCCCGCAACCGCCAGGAAAGCGGCGACGACGGAGCTGAGCAGGCAGCCGGTTCCGGTCACTTTGGTCAAAATAGGATGGCCATTGGCTGCGATATACGTTTTCTCTCCATCGGTGATAATGTCCTCTTTTCCGGTAACAATGACGATGCATCCGAGCTTTTTCGCCGCTTTAATGGCCACGGCGGCATGATCGCCGTCGCCTGCTCCGGCGTCCACGCCTTTAATGGACCATTTCTCTCCGATGACGTTGGCAACCTCGGCGACATTTCCCCGCAGCGCGGTAATCTTCATTTCCGAAACGAGACGATGCGTGACTTCCGTCCGGTACGCAGTCGCGCCGGCTCCCACTGGATCGAGAACGACCGGTACACCGTGCTTGTTGGCCGACTGTCCGGCGAGCAGCATGGCCTTGATGGCTTGCTCGTTAAGCGTGCCGATGTTGATCAGGACGGCGCCGGACATCGCAGCTACATCCGCCACTTCTTCATGCGAATCCGCCATAAACGGCGAAGCTCCCAGAGCGAGCAGACCGTTGGCGGTAAAGTTGGTGACGACGATGTTGGTGATGTTGTGGATGAGTGGATTGTTTTCCCGAAGCTTGGTTATGAAAGACATTTGAGTTCCCCCCTAAATTAGTATGAACCTATAAATTCACAAAAGCGTCCCCGGCCGTAATACCCGCAGGCAGCAGTCCGTTGTCTCCAAGCCACTTCAGCACTTTGTCCCATGATTCCGGGTCCTGATACCCGAAGGGCTTATCGCCCGCGTCCATCAGCGGCAGCAGCACTTTAAGGCTCTGCGTTTCAATTTCCTTGTCCAGAGGAGCGGTCCCGTCCTCATGCGCCAGCAGGATAGACAGCGCTTCGTCAGGATGCTCTTTTACATACGCCTGACCTTCCCGCATCGCCGCCAGAAACTTGCTGTAATCGTCTTTATGCTGACTGATTCCCTCGTCGCTGGCAACAAGCACTAGCTCGGAATAGTCGGGCACACCGTATTTCGCCGGGTCGATCGAGGTGACAGGGTGGCCTTCTTTTTGCAAAATAAGCTGCTCATGGTTGATGAACGCACCCATAATAGCGTCGGTCTGTCCGGTGGAAATAGCCGGGATCAAGTCGTAGCCCACATCCACAAAATTAACCTTATCCGGATCACCGCCGTCGGCTTTGACCATCGTCTTGACCATCGCTTCATAGAGCGGGATGGAAGAATACCCCACATTTTTGCCGGCCAAATCCTTAGGCGTATGTACGGAACTGTCTGCAGGCACCATCAGGTGAGTCAGCGGGTGACGGACTATGGAAGCCAGCGCTTTTACAGGAATTTTCTCTCCCCGTGCCATCAGCACCTGCGGCTGGTAGCTTAGCGCAAGATCCACTTTGCCTGCCGCGACGAGCTTCAGCGCATCATTCGTGTCCGCCGGCATTTGAATTTCCACATCGAGTCCCTGCTTGGTGAAATAACCCTGTTCCTGTGCGGCATACAAAAAAGAATGCACGGCGTTCGGATACCAGTCGAGCATAAGAGTCAGCTTGTGTGCAGATGCAACCGGGCTGCTCGATGCAATGGGGGCTTGCGAGGGTGAGGCAGAAGCCGCGGAATCGCCGGACGGCGAAGAGCCTCCGCAAGCGGTTGTCAAGAGAAGGAGCGATAAGACGGGCAGCAGTAAAGCTTTACTACGGGTAAAAATTTTCATCAATATGTACCTCTTTTCTTAAGAATTTGATGCTCCAGCAGCCGGACAGCCAGGAATAGCGCGATACCGAGTGCTGAGAGCAGAACAATGGCGGCGAACATTTCGGCGCTGTGCAGGCTTCCCGCCATCCGGCGGCTGTAATAACCAAGTCCGCGCGTGCCTCCGAGCCATTCCCCGATGGTCGCGCCGATCACGCAGTACACCACCGACAGCTTCAGTCCCGAGAAAAAGGAAGGAAGCGCCAGCGGAACTCCGATCTTGAACAGCAGTTGCGAACGGTTCGCGCCCATGGTCAGCAGCAGCTCTTTGTAGGCGCCGCCGCTTTTGCCGAGACCGTCGTAGACACCCACGACGACCGGGAAGAACGCGGTCAGGAAGACGACGGCGACCTTGCTCCAAAGGGAATAGCCGAACCACATGATAAAAATGGGGGAGAGCGCGATCAGCGGAATCGTCTGGCTGATGATAATAAAAGGATAGAGTGCCTTTTCCAGCGTTCGGGACAGATGCATGCCGGTTCCAAGCAGGATGCCGCCCGCCACCGACAGCAGGCATCCAATTGCCACTTCCTCCAAAGTGGCAGGCAAATGAGTGCCGAGCAGCAGTCCTGCGTTTAGGACGAGCGCGGTCCAGATCGAGGAGGGTGCGGGAAGGATAAAGGACGGAACGAGTCCCGAGCGCACAGCCGCTTCCCACACGGCGAGTATCAACAGCAGCAGGAGAAGAAAGGCGCCGTAACGGCGAATTCCTTCCTTAAACGGCGCGCGTTTCATACAGCCTCCGCTCCAGTTCGGCCCGCAAAGAGACAAAGCCGGGCTCGTAATTCATTTCCAGACGCCGGGGTCTCGGCAGCTCCATGTTCATCTCCTGAAGGGAGCCGCCGCTGGAGGACGGCATTAGAAAGATTCGGTCACTCAGCAGAATAGCTTCCTCCAGATCATGCGTAATGAACATAACGGTCCGCCCCAGCTCCCCCCATAGCTCCAGCAGCCAGCGGTGCATGTCCCGCTTGGTCATGGCGTCGAGCGCGCCGAACGGCTCATCGAGCAGCATGAGCTCGCCGCCGCTCATCAGCGTACGTAGAAAAGCGGCCCGCTGGCGCATCCCGCCGGACAGCTCATGCGGATAAGCAAGCTCATAACCGGCGAGTCCGAAACGCTTCAGCATGTCCTGTACCACAGACTTTTTGTCTTTACTGGCCCGGCCTTTGATCTCCAACGGCAGCAGGCAGTTGTCCAGCACCGTCCGCCAGGGCAGCAGGAGGTCCTGCTGAGGCATGTAGGCGGTAAGGCCGAGCCGGTTCCCCCCGGAGCCGCTGTCGGAGCCACGCAGCCCGATTTCTCCCGCCGTTTGCTCCAGCAGTCCGGCTATTACTTTGAACAGCGTGCTTTTGCCGCAGCCGCTGGCGCCGACGATGCTGACGAATTCGCCCTTGCGGAGCGTTAACGACAGTTCCGAAAATACGGGCTTCTGCTGCGGAAACGAAAAAGAAAGGCGGCGGAGAGATAAAAGTTCTTCGATAATCGGTCAGCCCTCCTTAAGATGAATAAAGACCCGTCCATTTCCGTTAGAGAAATGGACGGGCCTTCAAAATATCCGCCGTACAAGCGCTAGGTCTGTACGGCTTCGATTAAGTAAGCTCCAGGTTCCACTTCCCTACGCTGGTATGATCCAGATCAGGTTCCAAGGGTCCGAAGCTCGCGGCTCCGTCTCAGTCGGATGACGCCCCTAGTGAAATTGCGGTCTTTTATTCGGTTTTCATTGTTTTTAACTATACCATATCCCAGTCGGTTCCCTCAATGTACCATTTGGGCCTGATCGACTCAAAACCGAGATGATCCTCCATTATGCGATAAATTCTGGCTATCATTTTTAATCCAGTGATCAGGAATGCTTAAAGTAGGCGGCAGTTTGGTATGGATATCGCCCTTAGCCGAATTCACTTGCGCTTGAGTAAGAAAAATACTTCCTGTGAGATCGGCGCCGCTAAGGTTGGCATCCCTAAAGTCAGCGCCGATCAGATCAGTTACTCTCATGTCAGCATCTCTCAGGTCGCTTGCAATAAGCAGAGCGCCTCTTAAGTTAGCCCCTCTAAGATCGGCTCCTCTTAAATTTGCGCCTATAAAGTCGCTTCCCTTGCGTACTTTGGTTTTTGCTTTTTGGTTTTGATTATGCCGCGGTGTAGCTTTTGCACGCACCCGTTCACTTGTCTGCAGAAGCAGATCATTAACAATCGCCCGATGGGCAGGGACGTTAAGTTCCAAAATCGAGCTTGGATCAAGATTCGTGAGATACTCCGTTTGCTCCAGAACAGCCTGTAAATCTTTGTGAATCGGCTCAGCCTCTTCTAAACTCAGCGCTTCATTCAAGTAGTAAAGCATTTCATGAAGCTGCTGCATAATGGGAAACAGCTCAAACATCTCTTTTGCCAACGCCGGATTATCCCGCCAATCGTTTCCGGCATAGGTAATTTGGGATACCTTTTGACCTGAATGGATTATCGAAAGTGACGCGCATAGCCTTCACCAAAAAGAACGCCCCCACGCTAATTGCGGAGCGTCCTTTGCATTGTATAACTCGCTTAGCCGGTCTTCAAGTTAAAGCTGCAAAGCCGCGATTTCATCAATCTTCGCCGCTTCCGCGGGATCGGCTGCAATCAGCCGGTCATACAGAGACTGATCCTGGGCGATGTTATTCTTCTTCAGTACAGCCAGGTACCAACGAGCTGTTTCACGATTGGCTGCATCTGTATAATCTTCGTTCAGGCCAAGCTGCAGCGTATCCGCGGCCGTTTGCAGCTGTCCGGACATAAATTGAATTTTGCCCGCATTCAGTCTTATAGCCGGAGGGACAGTAAGCGACCGTCCTTGCAGCTCTCCGGGAGACAGAGTCTTCAAATATTCCATATCCGCCAGAACCTGACTGTAGGCTTGAAACCCCATTTTGAACTTCTCTTGCATGTTTGCCTTCCTGTTAATATCATCTTTTTGTGCGTATGCCGCCTGACCCAGATCATAAGAACGGCTGATTATAGCACTGTACCAGTCCATCTCCCAGAGGTTTTCGCTATTTATTAGATCCGCATAATTTTCATTGAATCCAAGCTTCAAGGTAGCCTTGGCTGCCTCGCGTTCTCCTGACATAAGCTGCATTTTTCCTGCATTAAGCGCGATGGTCGGAGTAACGGAGAACGGACGTCCCTGCATTTGCTCCGGAGGGAGTGTCTTCAAGTGCTCAACACCGGCCACAACATTCGCGTATGCCTCCAGCCCTGACTTGAAATACTCCTGCTCCCGGGCGTTGTCTTTTTGGGTATGGGCCTGGGCTCCCATCATCACAGCACGGCTGATCAAGGCATCCGCCCATTCAATATCCCAGACGAACTTGTCGGCATTGTCACGGTACACCCCGAAATCAAGATCGCCTTGCCCTTTAAGGGCATAGTAAGCTGCCAACTGGGCCAGTAATTGCTTGTTGTATGGCTCGTTCTTGAGGGCGGGAGTCAGCACATGCAAGGACTCTTCGAGGTACTGCCCGTTTTGAGTCTGGCTAAACACCTGCTGATCCATAGAGGACAGATACATCGCCGCCTCCGGATGGCCCGGGCGCTTATCCAAAGCTTTCACCAGCGGCGCCTTCAGCTCTTCATAGGACTGGCTGACCGCAGTCAGATTCTTGGCTTTCACAGCGGCATTGCTCGATCCGATATAGCCGATCAAAATGAACAGCAGAAATACGGTGCCGATTCCGAGCACAGTAAAATATCCAAGACGCAGCCCCGCCGTATTCCAGTTCCGGCGCAGCGGCTTGCTGTCCATGACCGCCGCCGTCCCGGCCAGACCGATAAAGACCAGTATTCCCATGAAAGCATAGCTCATATTGAAGTCCAACAAGCTGTGGATCAGAATAGACAAGGCGATAATCAGATAAAAGAAACCGTTGCTGAAATCGTCCTTATCCCTCTTTGCATACCCGCGAATATATTTATAGAAAATATAAAAGATAAAACTCATGAACACGATAAATCCGAAAATCCCGACCTCAATCAGGTACTGCAGGAAGAAGTTATGAACCTGACGGCTGCTATAAGGGTTGTTCTGGTAGTGCTCATACAGCGCGGCCCAGCCTCCTCCTCCGGCACCGAGGATCGGATGATCCTTAACCACTTTTAATGCATCCTTATAAAAAGTTATACGCTCCAGCACGCTGTGCTGTTTGAAGTTAATGTTCTCCAGACGTATCCCGATGTTCGGAGGCAGCAGGTTTCGCACGCTTGTTCCGATAAACAGGAAAGCGATGATGCCGACCAGCACTATAGAGCCGAGTGGAATCCACAGTCCGCTCAGCTTGCGCGCCTCCAGCCCCCCGAGTTTCTTGTGCAGCCAAGGTTCCGCAAACCGCTGGATGACCCAGCCCAGCACGGCAACGATCAAAGAGCCCCCGAGCAAATACCCCCAGCCCTTGGAGGCGGCGGATGATGTGAATGCGGTATTCAGCTCGATACCTAAATTGGTTACGGGTGTTGTAATTAACAACGAGACGACTCCGGCAATTCCGAGGTGAACGATCCATAGGATTTGCTGCACAGGCTTTAGGAACAGAAGCAGCAGGATGAATGCAACGGGCAGCATAACCAGTCCGCCGCGCGACAGCGTGAGCAGAATGGATACAATAATCGGAACCAGCATGAACCCGTGCGTCAGCCGGCCATACCATTTCCGGGAGCGAACGAGCGCGAACAGGGCGACAAACAGAAAAGCCATCAGGAATGCAGCATATGTATTTGCATACTGAAAAATCGAGGTGAGCCGCAAGCCGTTGGAGTCGGTCATCACCGAACCCGAATATTTACCCTCGCGCACGGTATCGGAGAACCAGCCTACCAGAGCGCCGGCGAATTTCCAGCTCCCCAGCCAATTCAACAGCCCGAAGGCTACGATGAAATAGGCGATGGCGAGAATGGCGTTCTGAATGACAATATTGATTTGCCTCTGCTTCAGCAGATATAACGCAACAATGAATATTGTTGCATACATGCTCTGAATGAACATCATATTCATTGCCATATAATGCGAGACGGCGACAAACATCGACAGGATATAAGTGACAGGAAGCAATGCCGCCATCACAGTCACCAAATCCCGCTGTTCGGTCAATTTGAACTTGGTTATATCAAGGCCAATCCATACCAGGAGCATCAAGCCGCTTAGCAAAGCGGATATATACAGAGGCTTCTCGTAATCCATATTCAAACCATTAAATAATCCCACTTGAAACGGGGCCCAGCCCAAAAATAAAACAAACGCAAGGGCCAACATCCACACCGGACCTGAAATCTTTTCTACATTTCTCGACTGCACAGCATTTTTTCCGTATACGGGTTTCGACACGCTATGATCTCCTTTTCCTGTAGATATTTCAATATTTTAGCATACGGATATGTTAATAGTCTTGTAATTATGTAAAATGATAGCGATCCTGGTAGTCGTTATTAAACACACTTGGCCCGTAACCTAGGTCCTCCATACAGGAACTCTAAGCTACAGGCCAAAAAATTTAACAGTTTCTATCATCCATCTCCATACGGGTTATCTATTCCCGTGGGCTTTCAGATATTCCAGTGCATTATACAGCATCACAGCTGCTTCAGCCCGTGTCAGCTTGCTCTCCGGATTGAACTTTCCGTCCTTGTCCAGGGCGGTGATTTTGTATACAAGGGACCGCTGGATGCCGCCCTGGTAAGAAGGGTCAATCTGATCCTCATCGGCGATCTTCGTCGGAGCAAGCTTGATAAGCGGCAGATTGCCGGCTTTCTCGAGGCCTTGAACGAGCAGGGCGGTGAACAGCTGTTTGGTCATCGGTTCCTTGGGATCAAGATCCGCCGGGACGTTGACACCGTTATAGTGCGCATTAATAAAAGCTTCGGCATACCATGCGTCATCGTTGACCTTGGTAAAAATATCGCTTGCCACGGGAGCCTTGATGAAATCAATAGCTGCCAGACTGAGCTGCAGGCCTCCCGATATAAGCTGGACGCCCTGAGCAGCGCTCAAGACGGAACCGGGCATGAACTGCGATCCGTTTACTCCTTTAACGAGCCCGCGGTCTTTCAGGCTTTCGATCTTCTCCTTGCCCTGGACGGAACCGAGATCGGTGAATCCGCTGCCTGCGGCAAAGCCCGCGCCTCCTGCCGACAGCATCATTAATGCGCTGATTGAAAAGGCTGCCAACGCTTTCTTTGTCGATATCATATTGCTGCACCTCCTGCTGAGTACGGCATTGGAAGCCGTCATATTCCCTAAACGGAGGACAGGCCGGAAAGGTTGCGGGAGGCAGCCCGGAATGGTTATTAATTCAACTCCCGGAACAAAAGATTACGGTAAGGATAGGGAGAGCTTTTGTATTTGAACAGCAAAGCGATCCCCGACTCTTCAATCTTCACTGACCGCAGCCCGGGGCTGTGAACAAGCCCCCGTACCATAGCCGCGACCGCCTTGCAGTCATCCCGGCGGATGCCGCGGGCCAGAGCGGCGGCGAAATTCCGGTTAATGGCCAGCTCGCGGTACAGCGGCAGAACGGCGCGGGCAATCCGGCGGTGAACCTCCGTACTGAACGTAAACTGCACCAATCCCGGCGGGATGGTAGTGCCGTTCGTATACACCAGGGTGGGAAGCGGAAAATCAAAGTCTACAAAATACCCGATCGCGTTCGTGCCATATCCCTGCCGGGCGGCCTGAGGAGCCGCAAGCTTCAACAGCTTGCCCATAAGATCAAGGTCGGCGCCGACGACCGCGCGCGTCCAGGCGCTCGCATAGCTGCGGCCTCCGGCAATTGCCCGGTAGAACGGCAGCATGCCCTTCGCCACTTTGACCAGTACATCTGCCGTAACGGCCGCGTCTTTCTTTTTCGTTGTTTTAAGCATCCGTTAGTCCTCCTTTGCCGATAACTGTCTGCTATAAGGTATGGACTTCAGGCATACATCCGTATGGGCTATTGATTAAACAAGCGGAATATATATCTTGATTCTCATGTCTTCTGGAAAGGTGGATTTCCGCACATCCGTTACTTCATAATCAGGCCCTTCCCGGCGATCATAATTGGACTCTGGCAGCCATACGCCGTAAATGAAATCCCGTTTTTTCTGAATATGCTCCGCGGGACCGTAGGCTTTGAATTGAGCGTATTTCCCTTCCGGCAGTTCGAATTTGACGTATTGGCTGTCCGGCACCTCCGCGAATTCTCCGGCTTCTTCCCCTACGATAAAAGAGAATCCACCATCGTCCTGAAAGCGGCACGAAACACCATAGGCCATATCGGGCGCCAGTCTGTGCGGGATATGCTGATAGCGGCCGTTTCTTCCGAATTCATCGTAAAAGCCGGGAATGTCCCGGTAATGCCGGCCTTCATCTAAATGTGTCTTATACTCACAGCCAATGATCCGTGTGCGGTTCAATTGCACAATTGCCGGTTTGCCCATCTCGAATTCTTCAATTCCCTTTGTCTGATAATCCAGAAAGCTGATTGGAGGCTGTCCGGTGAGTACTGCATTCTCCTTACGGAATTTCCCGGGCGTCATCCCTGCATAGCTCTCAAACGCGCGCGTAAAAGCCTCCTGCGAATGATACTGAAAAGCCACGGCAATCGGGAGAATGCCTTCATCCGAATCCAATAGAAGTTTGGACGCTTCGGTAAGCCTTCGTTTGCGGATATACTCTTGCACGGTAAAACCCGAAATGGCGAGAAAAAGACGCTGAAAATGAAACGGGGAGAAGGAAGCTGAAGATGCGATTTCCTGAATGCCAATCTCCTGCTGCAAATGACGTTCGATATAATCCACGGCTTTCTGAATTTGCAAATAGTATTGCATGGCTGCATTCCTTTCTTCGGCTAAAGTCTAAAATCAAGATCATTATAACCGGAGTACTCACGGGATTATTGATTTGAAATGCGCTCCTTTGCTGTTGTTCCGGCGGCTTGCCTCTTTCCTTTTTGCGGAGCATTTGGTATGCTTATTATAATAATTCTTATGTAGAAAATCTTACGATTTAACATCCGGCAGCGTAACTTGATAAAGACATGCTTTCCACAATCGATAGCGTCTTTATCAACCGGGGAGGGAGGAATGATCATGAATCCTATGGATACAATCACCCAGCAATTTGCCGCCCATAATTACAAGCTAACCTCGCAGCGTGAAGCTATCGTCAAGGTTCTGCTTGACAATGAAAAGGACCATTTGAGCGTCGAAGAGGTGTATATGCTCGTCAAGGGGAGCTATCCGCAGCTCGGTTTAGCTACGGTATACCGTACGCTGGAGCTATTGTGCGAACTTCATATCGTCGAGAAAATGAACTTCGGCGACGGAGTCTCCCGTTACGACCTGCGCAGCGAAGGACATGATCATATGCATCATCATCTGATCTGCCAATCCTGCGGCAAAGTGGCCGAAATCAAGGATGATTGGCTTGAAGAGCTGGAGAGCAAACTGGAGAAGGAATACGGATTTGCGGTAACCGACCATCGTCTCGATTTCAAAGGGACTTACCGGATTTGCACGGGCAGCGGCTGCAAGCGGGAAAAGAATGGCCAGGCGATATCGTAATTAGGTATAATCCGATGCTATTACTATAAGAACAAGGGAGTGTTCCGCCGGAACGGCGGAGACGCTCTCTTTTTTATCGAGTCCATAAGTTTCGCGTGGCTCATTATCCCCGAATGCTGCGCTTATGTCACTGGCTCCGGTTCGGAACGAACGAGCGGATCCAGCTCCCGAAGCTGCCGGGGTTGCGGCTCTGCACGAGGACGACGCCTTCTCCCCGGAACCGGCAGACGATTGCCTCGCCGCTGGTCAGGCTGGAGAGCCAGCCGGAAGCGGCTTTTTCAATCCGGTAGTCCATGTAATCCGGCCAGGCGACGAGATGACCGTTGTCGATAATCATCTCTTCGCCGGGTTCCAGATTAATTGCATGAATCGCCCCGAACGAAGAAAGGAAGACTGTGCCGCGCCCACTGATCTCCACAATGAAAAAGCCTTCGCCGGAGAAGAGGCCCCGGGCCAGATTTTGCATCTTCGTATTGACCTGAATGCCCTGGGTGCCGGCCAGAAATCCGTCTTTCTGCACGTACAGCTTGTACGACCCGTCAAGCTCAATCGCCTGGATATCCCCGATCGCCCCCGGCGAGAGCAGCACTTCGCTTTGTCCACGGACCGCCGTAAGCTCCTGGAAAAAGAATTTCTCGCCGCTCAGCATCCGGCCAAGCCCGCGCATCAATCCGCCGTCGACGGTGCCCCTTAGCTCGACATTCGGCGACATCGCAACCATCGCGCCCATCTCCGCTTTTACGCTTTCGCCGGGATTCAATTGCACCTTCAGCATCGCAAAAGCGCCTTCATATAAAATGTCATATTTCATGATGCATACCTCCAAAATTGTTCTGAAATGATAGAATATGGCTCTTGCATAAGTATAGTACGAATCATCCTATCGTTCTATCAGCGCCGGCAACGGAATAGAGTAGATTATCCGCCAGCTGCACATGTCCGAAATCCGGGACTGCATCCAGATGAAATTATGGCCTGCGGCGGATTACAGGCGTTTGAAAGAAGGTCTTTCCGGTTATAAAAGTGATACATTGACCGGCTTTCACTGCTGCTAAAGTGTTACTACCTTTCCACGAAGCGAGGTGCAATGATAATGAACAATAATCTGCCAAACAAACGAGTATTAACCGGATTCCGCATCTCCGTGCTGTTAATGGCAGCGGCGCTGCTGTTTGTCATATGGGGACAAGCCGTATCGGCGAAATCCGCGGCGTACCCGGCACCGGGCTATTATAAATCGGCTGCAAAAGGACTGACTGCGACCGTCCGAAAAGAAGCGATCGGCATTTATCAGGGACAGGCCGATCCTCATACCGTAGAGATTACGGTGTACGGCGAGCCGATTGATCTTCAGTTCGGCGAAGCGCTGGAAGCTCGAGTAGAGAAGCTGGAAGAGGGGACGAAAGTCGTCTTTATCTATACCGAGCAAAAAGTGAAAGGGGACAACGTTGTCAGATTCCGCAGATTGTTGTCCATTAAAGAAGTGGAAGAATGAACTCCTTCCCGAACGAAGCGGATGCCGTCCTGAAGAGGACGGCATCTTTTGTGCAAATATAAGAATGAATTAGCCGGGGGCTTAACATTTTGACTTATATTTCTACGAGAAACGTACTTGCGTCTTATAAAGACGCCGTCAGGCGTTTCATCTTGAAATATCAGAAAGTATAAGCTTCGCGCTTATCCTTAACCTGATATTTTTACGAGAAACGGATGCATTCCTCTTCCAGAGGACGGCGAAGCCGTTTCTTCTTAGCGATATTGTAAATTCTTGGAGTAAGTTATATAAGCGCTGGCGCATCCTTCTCCCTGCTGTGGGTACGGAACTGCTTCGGCGACATGCCGTAGCGTTTGCGGAATTGCCGGTGAAAGTAGGTGTAATTCACGAAACCGCAGGCTTCCGCGATATGTTCCAGCGGCATCGGACTATAGACGATCCGTTCACGGGCCATCTCCAGGCGAACTTCATTTACATATTTAACAATTGTGGTTCCGTACGCTTCCTTAAATAGATGAACGGCGCGCGAAACGGAAATGTCGACATGGGCGGCAACATCTTCAAGACGGAAGAGAAGCGCCGCATTTTCTTCCACAAACTGCTTCATCCGGTAAGCCAGATAGCCCCTCGGAGAAACGGAAGGACGGTCAATGGTGAGACGGTCGATTTCCATGCACAAAATCTGCAAGTAACAGCTTGAGATTTCCGGAGAAAAATCGGACAGCCGGCGCTGCTCCAACACAATCTGTCGAAAAAGTCCGATTAATGCGTCGTTAAGCGGAATATGAATCAGCGAACTCCGCTGACAGCTGTTCCACCACCAGTCGAGCCACTCTCCCCGGCAAAAAATATGATAATCCCCGCTTTCGACGCGCGGTTCGCCCAGCGGATAATTTTGCTTGTCGATAATCAGGTTGTACGGAACGCCAGGAGCAATGAGCATCAAGCCACCGCTTTTTACATGCGTAATGGCACCGTCAATCAATGCGGCGCAGCAACCCTCGGTCTGAAGACGAATGAGATAATGGGGAAAGCCTTCCGCTTCCGACATCTCGAACGGTTTACGGTGAAAGGAGAATCCGGCAGTTAATATGGTGCAAGGTGCGTCGCTTGGCATATGTCCTCCTGCTCATTTTAAAAGATAATCAGATTGTTCATGTTTTAATCATATTATTCATTTTATTATATTCGCTTTCAGATTACGATGATACTAGTTCTAGGGCATCGAAAATATAATACCAAGAACGAGCAATTCGTTAAGAATCCAGGGAGAGCCGATTGTCTAGGCGTCTAGTGCAGGAGTGTACCAAGACGTAGTAGCAGTATGCAAGAGCCCTTTTGTTCAGGTTCAATGTTTCAGATTTCCCGTCAGGGCGTCGGTCCGGGACTTTCCCGGGCGGTTCGTGGGATCGTTTGCACCATGATGTTGAAAAATGTGGATTCAATAACATTCCCGGGAGTGATTACATGTTGAAGATCGGTTTGCAGCTCTACACGCTCAGAGAAGAACTGGAACGGGATTTCGAAGGCACGCTGCGGAAGGTGGCGGCACTTGGTTACAGCGGCGTCGAATTCTTCCATTATTTCGGCCGAAGCGCCGACGAGGTGAAATCGCTGCTTGAGGAGACCGGATTGACAGCCGTGGGAGCGCACCGCCCTTATGACGTTCTGCTGGAGAATGCCGATGCCGAGATTGACTACATACTAAAGATCGGCAGCCCCTATCTGATCGTGCCTTATCTCAGTGAGGAGCAGCGCTCCGATTGGAGCAAGGTTGCGGCCAATCTGCGGACTCTCGGAGAGAAGTGCAAGGAAAAAGGGGCCGTACTATTTTATCACAACCATGATTTTGAGCTGCGGGAAAGCAGCGGGGGCCTGACCGCATTCGACTATCTCTATAGTGAAGTGCCGTCGGAGCTGCTCCAGGTCGAAATGGATACCTGCTGGGTGCAATACGGCGGATACGATCCCGTGCAGTATATCGGCAAGTATGCCGGTCGGCTTCCCCTGATTCATCTGAAGGATATGAAGCTGCGGGAAGACGGCTCGGCAGAGACGGTCGTGCTCGGCGAAGGCGAAGTCGATCTACCCGCCATTCTGGAGGCTGCAGAACAAGCTGGCGCCGAATGGGCGTTAGTTGAGCAGGATTACTGCAGCCGGCCGCCGATCGAAAGCGTCGCGGCAAGCATGGAATGGCTTAATACAAACTATAAACAAGGAGGCAATATTTATGTCTAAAACACTTAAAATCGCAATTATCGGCTGCGGAGGTATCGCTAATGGCAAGCATTTGCCGAGCCTGTCGCGCCAAAAAACCGCTGAACTGGTCGCCTTCTGCGATATTATCGAAGAGCGGGCCCAGGAAGCCGCTGAGAAATACGGCGCGGAAGGCGCCAAGGTCTATACGGACTACCGCAAGCTGCTGAAGGACGGCGGCATCGACGTGGTGCATGTATGTACGCCGAACGACAGCCACTCGGCAATTTCGGTTGCGGCGCTCGAAGCCGACTGCCACGTGATGTGCGAGAAGCCGATGGCAAAGACGACGGCTCAGGCGCAGGAAATGCTGGACGCCGCCCGCCGGACCGGCAAGAAGCTGTCCATCGCTTACCAGAACCGTTTCCGCAACGACAGCCAATATTTGAAGGAAATGTGCGAGAACGGAGAGCTGGGCGAAGTTTACTACGCCAAGGCGATTGCGCTTCGCCGGCGCGCGGTGCCGACCTGGGGCGTCTTTCTGGATGAAGAGAAGCAGGGCGGCGGACCGCTGATCGATATCGGCACCCACGCGCTCGATCTGACGCTGTGGATGATGGACAATTACAAGCCGCGCAGCGTAACCGGTTCGGTCTTCCACAAGCTCGGACACCGGAAGAACGCCGCCAATGCGTTCGGTCCTTGGGATCCGGAGCAGTTCAAGGTCGAGGATTCCGCGTTCGGCTTCATCACGATGGAGAACGGCGCGACAATCGCGCTGGAATCGAGCTGGGCACTTAATGTCGCCGAGTACGGCGAAGCGAAGACGCTGCTGTGCGGAACGGAAGCAGGCGCCGATATGACGAGCGGCCTCCGTATCAACGGGGAGAAGTCCGGCCGTCTGTACGAGACCAATATCGAGCTTACACCGGGCGGAGTCGCTTTTTATTCGGGCGGAGAAGAGAGCGAAGCGGACCGCGAAGCGCGCCTGTGGCTCGAAGCCGTAATCGAAGACAAAGAACCGCTTGTGAAGCCGGAGCAGGCGCTGGTGGTAACGCAAATTCTAGAGGCCATTTACGAATCTGCCCGTACCGGCAAGACGGTATATTTTGACGGAACCCGGGACATCGAAGCCCAAGATTCAGCTCAACCGGTACTGAATAAATAAATCCACTACACAATCCTTAGTGAAGATTAACGGAGAGGGGAAACACATTCAATGAAACTTGGCGTATTTTTGGTGCTGTTCGGAGGCCGGAAACTGGAAGACGCGCTGGATTATGTAGCGGAGAAAGGGGTTAAAGCGGTCGAAATCGGCACGGGAGGCAATCCGGGAAAAAGACACTGCGATCCGAAGCTGCTGCTTGAAGATGAGCGCGCGCTGAAGGAGTTCAAGCATGCGGTGGAATCTAGAGGACTGATCATCAGCGCGCTCAGCTGCCACGGCAACCCGCTGCATCCGCAAAAGGATCTGGCGCAAAAGGATCACGAGGATTTCCTGAATTCCGTATTATTGGCTGAGAAGCTGGGCGTTCCGGTTGTCAATACATTCTCCGGTTGCCCCGGTGACCATGAGGATGCGAAGTATCCGAACTGGCCGGTTGCCCCCTGGCCGAATGATTTTCAGGAAGTGCTGAAATGGCAGTGGGAAAATAAAATCATTCCTTATTGGACGGAAACGGGAGCCTTTGCGGCTGACCACGGCATCAAGATCGGCCTTGAGCTTCACGGCGGCTTCTCGGTGCATACACCGGCAACGCTGCTCCGCCTGAGAGAAGCGGCGGGCGAAGTGATCGGCGCCAATCTGGACCCGAGCCATATGTGGTGGCAGGGCATCGACCCCGTACAAGCTATTCATGTCCTGGGCCGCGCCGGGGCGATTCACCATTTCCATGCCAAGGATACGGTCATTGATCCGGTCAATGTGAACAAGTACGGTTTGACCGATATGCAGACCTATGACAACATGCTGGACCGCGCATGGCAGTTCCGTACCGTCGGCTACGGCCATGATTTGAAGACCTGGGCGGACATTGTCAGTGCACTTCGACTGGTTGGTTACGACTATGTCGTAAGCATCGAGCACGAGGATGGGCTGATGTCGATCAATGAAGGCTTCTCCAAAGCGGTCGATAATCTGAATCAGGTACTGATCCAGGAGCAGCTCGGCGAAATGTGGTGGCTGTAAGGATTATGTCCTGACAGGACACAGGACGGCTTCAGACGGAGGCGTATTCGAGCACACCGGGGCCGAATTGAATCGGCGCCGGTGTGTTTTTAAAAATATAAGCATGTATGAGCCGAAGGCTTAACATTTTGACTTATATTTCTACGAGAAACGTACTTGCGTCTTATAAAGACGCCGTCAGGCGTTTCTTCTTGATAGCGAGATTGTAGAAAGAAGGGCGGATACCAGTGCAAAATAATAAATGGTGGAAAGAGACGGTAGTATATCAAATTTATCCCCGCAGCTTCCAGGATACGAACGGAGACGGGATCGGGGATCTGAAAGGCATTATTTCCAGACTGGATTATTTGGCGGAGCTCGGAATCGGAGCGATCTGGCTGTCCCCGGTATGCAAATCGCCCCAGGATGACAATGGCTACGATATATCCGACTATCAGGATATCGATCCGATGTTCGGTTCGTTGGATGACATGGAAGCGCTTGTTGACGAGTCCAAGAAGCGAAATATCCGAATTGTTATGGACTTGGTGTTGAACCATTCGTCCGATGAGCATCCGTGGTTTCTGGAGGCGAAGAAGAGCAAGGACAATCCGTATCATGATTACTATGTCTGGAGAGATGGCGTGGAAGGAACGCCGCCCAACGATTTGCGGGGATGCTTCGGCGGGTCCGCATGGGAGTGGGTGCCGGAGCTTGGACAATATTATTTCCATCAGTTTGCCGTGAAGCAGCCGGATCTCAACTGGGATAATCCCAAGGTCCGTCAGGAGATTTATGACATGATCAACTGGTGGATGGATAAGGGAGTAGGCGGGTTCCGGCTGGATGTGATCGACCTGATCGCCAAAGAGCCTGACCGGAAAATCACCGGCAATGGTCCGAATCTTCACAAATATATTCAAGAGCTCAGCAGAGAAACCTTTCAAAAAGGAGATTTGCTGACGGTGGGTGAGACCTGGGGCGCCACTCCGGAAATCGCCAAGCTGTACAGCAATCCGGACGGCAGCGAGTTCTCTATGGTGTTCCAGTTTGAGCATATCGGCCTGGATGAGCAGGAGGGGAAAGGAAAGTGGGATCTTTCACCGCTGGACTTCCTGAAATTGAAGCGGGTGCTGTCCAAATGGCAGACCGAGCTGAAGGGCGAGGCCTGGAACAGCCTGTTCTGGAACAACCACGATCTGCCGCGCATTGTTTCCCGGTGGGGAAATGACGGAGAATACCGCGTAGAATCGGCCAAAATGCTGGCTACCCTCCTCCACGGGATGCAGGGCACCCCTTACATTTATCAGGGTGAAGAGCTGGGCATGACGAATGTGCGCTATCCGATCGGGGACTACCGGGACATCGAGCTTCTCAACCTGTACAATGAGCGTCTGGAAGGCGGATTTGCCCACGAAGCAATCATGGAATCCATTTACGCCAAAGGCCGTGATAATGCGCGTACGCCGATGCAGTGGGATGCTTCCGCGAATGCGGGATTTACAACAGGCCAGCCCTGGATTCGTGTCAATCCTAATTACACGGAGATTAATGCTGCGGTTGAATTGGAGAATCCGGACTCCATATTCCATTACTATCGCCAGCTGATCCGGCTTCGTAAGGAACATAACGTAATCGTTTACGGAGACTATAAGCTGCTGTTCCCCGAGGATAAGGATTTGTACGCGTATACCCGCACCCTGGACGGAATAACGCTGCTCGTGCTGTGCAACTTCTACGGAAACGCTGTTTCGTTTGATCTGCCAGAAGAATTGGCCGGAGATAAGGAACTGCTGATTTCCAACTATAGCGATGAACCCTCCGGCGGATCGCTGCGTCCTTATGAGGCTAGAATGTATCTGCTGAAATAAGTGTGAATAAGCATACCTCCCTGAATCGTATTATAGGTTCAGTGGAGGTTTTTTTTTAAGCTTGGCGAATTCTACTTAAAGTAAATAAAAGGGAAATGGCGGTGGGGATGTGCACAGCGAGACGAAATCGAAATTGACTGAAGAAGAGCGGGGCAGGCTGGCTGAGGCGGCTTTTGGCATCGGTACGGTTGTCCTGAGAACGAGGGAACTAACGGGCGGATTCTTCAATACCGCATATGAGCTTGTTCTAGCGGGCGGGAGAGAGGCGATTCTGAAAGTCGCTCCACCGGACACGGCTGAAATGCTGAGCTTTGAACGGAACATTATGCGCGCCGAAGTGGAAGCGCTTCGATTTATTAAGGCGGCCGGTGTCGCGCCGGTTCCTGAGGTCTACGCCTATGACGACAGCCGTACGGTGATCCCATATGAGTATTTTTTCATGGAAAAAGTCAAAGGTCGGCCATACAACGAAGTGAGGGAAGAGATGACCGACGGCGAGAGGGCAGAAATCGAACGGGAGTTGGGCCGTTACAACAGGCAGATCAATGAAGTGCGCGGCGAACGGTTCGGATTATATAACCATGCGACCGCGATAGCGAAGGGAACATGGCGTGAAACGTTCGCCGGATTGATCGGCGATGTGCTGGACGACGCGGGGAGGCTGGACGCTCCGCTGCCGATTGACCGGGCAGAGCTGGAGCAGGGCATTGACAGGCTGCTGCCCGCGCTGGATGAAGTGACGGAGCCGAAGCTGGTGCATTGGGATTTGTGGGACGGTAATATTTTTGTGGCCGATGGCAAAATTACGTCGCTGATCGATTGGGAACGGGCGCTGTGGGGGGATCCGTTGATGGAGCATTATTTTCGTTCTTTTATAGATTCGCAAGGCTACCGTAAGGGGTATGACACCAGTGTATTCGGCACTCCCGGCGTACAAGCACGCAAAGAGCTGTATGATCTGTATTTCAATTTGATCTCTGTCATCGAGTACTACTCCCGCAAGTATGATAACAGCGGGCATTTGAATTGGGCGCATACGAATTTGCTCGAAGGTTGGGAAAGGGTTGCGAAATTATAGACTTTAGCACCGGAGGGCAATTTCTAAGTATAATCTGCAAAATAGGGCAAGCGCCGGCTTCTTATGGGAGGCCCGGCGTTTGCTTGGTTTATTATGAAACGGCTGTTCCGAGAAAATAAAGTTCTAAACTAACAGCGGTGTTTCGCTAACGGGCACTTCATAACCGTGGCCTAGAATTGCCGAAATTCTGGAGACATCAATGCTACTTCGGGTAAACTTGATTCTTTTCAAATAAATTCCTAACCTGATCGGCCATAAATTGTGTGGAATGCGGCATTTGATGACGTATCCACCATTCCACAATGCCAATAAAAGCAGAGGCCATGAATTGGGCTTTTAACTCATTGTCGATAACGGGCTCATTGTCCGGCCTTTCCATTTTATCCATAAGATTGACTGAGATAAAATTCAGCAATTGGTCCCGAAATAGAAAGGCTCTTTGATTGGAAAACATAGCAGAGAAAAACGGGAAATTGTCACGCAAATAATCAAAAACCGGTTTAGGCTCACGTACCATTCCTTGGCTAACCGGATTGGCCTCCCGTTTCTTGCACAACGAGATCAATTCGTTGATGTGATCTTCAATGCATTTGTCCAAAAGGTCGTATTTGTCACTGTAATGCAGATAAACGGTGCCGCGGTTAACATTGGCACGCTCCGCTATCTCGTTAATAGTGATTTGTTCAAAATCTTTTTCCAAAAAAAGCTCCAGAAACGACTTCGTTATGGACTGCTTGGTTCGGAGAATGCGTCGGTCGGTTTTAACAGCATTTTCCATTTCTTTCGTTACCTCCTTCAGCTAATCAACAATTCTGAGGGTGTTGTTGTATATAAAACAAATACATATCCATTAACCATTGAGTAATCGGGGCTTCTGTCTATAATATTAATCAACGGCCGTTAAATATTCAACACACGTTTTAAAGAAAAATTTTAGGTCAAGGAGCATTTAACAATGGAAAATATACGAAATAAAGTGGTGATTATAACGGGAGCCTCCAGCGGAATAGGAGAAGCTACAGCGAAGTTGCTGGCCCAAAATGGCGCAAAGGTGGTATTGGCAGCCAGAAGAGAGGAACGTCTGCATGCGATTGCTAATGAAATTAAACAGGGTGGCGGCGAGGCCGTTTCTGTAAAAGCAGACGTCGTTTCTGCCGAAGATATGCAGAATTTGGCCAAGTTTACCTTAAGTGTGTATGGCCGAATTGATGTATTGGTGAACAATGCAGGGGTCATGCCGAGTTCCAGGCTGAATGAATTAAGAGTAGAAGAGTGGGATCAAATGATCGATGTGAACATTAAAGGCGTTTTATACGGTATTGCAGCGGTATTGCCTACCATGCGGCAGCAGCAGTCCGGTCATATCATCAACCTATCCTCTACCGCCGGTTATCATGTGTCCCCTACAAATGCCGTATACGCGGCCACCAAGTTCGCAGTTAGAGCCATCTCGGAAGGACTCCGCTTGGAAGAGTCTTCGACTTCGCGTATTAGATCTACCGTGATTGCTCCAGGTCTGACGAAGACCGAACTTTTTGACAGAATTACCAGCCCGGAAGTGCAGACGATCGCCAATCAAATAAGCGGCATAGGGATTTCTCCTTACAGTATTGCCAGAGCCATTGCGTTTGCCATTAATGAACCTGATGATACGCTAGTCAGCGAAATTATGGTTAGGCCGACCGCGTTGTCTTGAATTAACGGAACACGATAGTTCAACAAAACGAGCGACAGTCTAGGACTTTTTTTTCTATCCTAGACTGTCGCCAATGCAGCTCTATCATGTTGATGAATGTTCCGTTTAGAGTGTTATTTTTTCCAGCCGTCCTTCAAGGGCACGATTCGGTTGAATACTAGTTTGCCATCTGCCGGCCTGCTGACAGAATCTAAAATAAAGTAACCGTTTCGGATGAACTGGAATCTGCTGCCCGGCTTTGCCTGCCGCACCCCAGGCTCAATCAGAGCATTCTCTACAACTTGTAATGAATCTGGATTCAAACATGCCTCCCAGCCATCCTCGGATGCTCCAATTTCTGCGTCAGGAAGCAGCAACGAATCGTAAAGACGGAGCTCGCACTTTTCAACATGTCGGGCGGATACCCAATGGATAGTTCCCTTAACCTTGCGTTCTGTGAAGCCGCTACCGCTTTTCGTCTTGGGATCATAGGTACAGCGAATCTCGGTGATGGTACCGTCAATTTCCCTGATAATCTCCACACAGCGGATGAAGTAGGCCCCCTTAAGCCGCACCTCAGCGCCCGGCGACAGCCTGTGAAAGCCTTTGACCGGGGACTCCATGAAGTCTTCTCGCTCGATGAACAGTTCTCGAGAGAATGGTACCTTTCGCTTGCCCATTTTTTCATTTGCCGGATTGTTTTCGATTGTCAGCACTTCCTCATCATCTTCCGGAAAGTTGACGATAACAACCTTTAGTGGATCGATGACCGTCATGACTGCTGGAACGCTCTCCTTCAGATCCTGCCGAAGCTTGTGCTCCAGTAGGGAGAGGTCTACTATGGTTTGTTGCCGCGCCAGTCCAATACTGCTGATAAAACTGCGGATACTCTCCGGTGTGAAGCCACGTCGGCGCATTCCGGAAATCGTCGGTAGTCGGGGATCATCCCAGCCATCTACCAACCCTGCACCTACTAGTTGGCGCAGATAACGTTTGCTGGTTACTGCTCCGGCGATGTTAACCCGCCCGAATTCCCATTGCCGTGGAGGCTCCGAAATCTCCAATTCATTTAAAACCCATTCGTATAGTGGACGATGGTCCTTGAATTCAATGGAGCACAGAGAATGAGTAATACCTTCAATGGCATCCTGGATTGGATGGGCAAAATCATACATCGGAAATATACACCAGGCATCTCCCGTACGGTAGTGCGGTGTGTGAATAATTCGATACAGTACCGGATCGCGCAAATTGATATTCGGAGAAGCCATATCGATTTTTGCTCTCAAGACGCGAGAGGCGTCAGGATACTTACCATTTCGCATCTCGGCGAATAACCGCAGATTCTCCTCCGGTGTCCGATTTCGAAAGGGGCTATCTGTGCCGGGCTCGGTCAGGGTTCCCCGGCTCGCTGCCAATTCAGCAGATGAAAGGTCGCAAACGTATGCCCTCCCTCGCTCAATTAACCTGATGGCCGCATCAAAGATCTGTTCCGAATAATCCGAACCATAATAGACATGCCCTTTAGGGCTGTAGCCCAGCCACTCAATATCCTTCAGAATGGACTCTACATACGCGATGTCCTCCTTCAGCGGATTGGTATCGTCGAATCTAAGATGGAATACACCACCGAATGCATGGGCGGCAGTGTAGCTCGTGTGAATCGCATAAGCACTGCCGATATGCAGATAGCCGTTAGGCTCCGGCGGAAACCGAGTGCAAATTGGACGGGTAAACCGTCCGCTTTGGAGATCTTCGCGGATTAGAACTTCCAGGTAACTTCCAGCTGCGGAAGAGTCGGCTAGGGTATCGCCCTCTTCAGATTGTTTGCCGTCAATCGTCGAACTGTCCGAGGGGTACGGCGTTGGGGTATTTTCTTTCATTGTATTTTTTCCTCCCTTATTGATGGCATTCAGCATGCCTATTGGCCACATGCAACAAAAAAAGAACTTCACCTCCAAGACGTTTAGTCTTGGGGACGAAATTCTTCGTGGTGCCACCCCGGGTTTGCCGATATGTCGCCATACCGGCCTCATTGGGTACGGCGCTGCTCGACTGGCAGACAACGGTTATACCCTAGCTCTGTATCGGGAGCTCCCGTCCCGCCATCCCTCTGGCTATTTGCCCAGTTCCGGCGGGCCGCTCGAAGGCTTGATTCAACGTCGCTATCTTTACCCATTCTCAGCACCCGGGCTCTCTGTTCAAAGATAATCAACGTCTACTCTTCTCGTCATCGCGTTGTATATTGGCCTTATCTTAGCAAAATTATTTTTCGACAGCAAGGGCATAGGCGATATCAGAACTTTAATGTTCGCAATCCTTGGATGCTCTTCTGAGTAAGAAAAAAAGTCATTTTTATTTTCGTAAATTAGAAGTACAATAGTTTTCCTCATCAAGTGATCCATGACTAAAAACTCTAATAAGATTCAAATATGAATGGAGTGTAATTCATGATTATCAACCGACAAGATTTCAATGTTAAAGAATTAAACTACACGATTAGATCTGCTGTTGAAAGTGACGCAAAAAATTTGTCTGAATTAAGATTTCAGATTGATGGAGAAACCGAAAATATGGACAGAGAAAAAGGAGAGGCGTTTATAGACCAAGCGGGATTTGAAAAAATTATTGAAACAGATACTAACCATCCTAGAAACTTATTTTTAGTTGCAGAAATGGATGGGAGGATAATAGGTTATTCAAGATGTGAAGGTTATGAATTGAAAAGATTCTCACATAAAGTGGAATTTGGATTAGGTGTATTAAAAGATTTCTGGGGATATGGGATTGGGAAAAATCTCATGAAAGAAACAATTTCTTGGGCTGACGCCAATGGCATTAAAAAAATTGTGTTAAATGGTGTTTTGGAAACGAATGAAAAAGCGATTGAACTGTATAAAAGACTCGGTTTTGAAATCGAAGGTCTAATGAAAAAAGATAGAATCCTTTCAGACGGAAAATACTATAACACTTATATGATGGGAAGATTTAAAGAATAATTCCTAATCCAACTCTCTGATTCATCAATTTGTCATTCATATAAGTTATTAGAGATGCCAACATCAATTGAATTGAACACTCCCCCACTTAGCTAACACTTGGTGGGGGATTCTTGGGTAATCCCTTCAACTGAGTGGAATTCATATCGATTTTTTCTCACGAAAAATCGTATACCAAGCGATCCCTGCGGTTCCCGCAGTTTTCCATCCAACAGCGAAGGTGGGGGTTAGACACGTCTGCTTAACAAACATATGTTCTTGTGTTATGCTAGATCCATCAAACTTGCGATGGAGGTGTATCTCATGAAGGTGGTCAAAACACTCAAATATACGATTACGTCTCACCACCGCATGCTAGATGCGACTCTCCTTGCGTATCAAGAGGCGTTATCGTTCTTGATTACGGTCATTCAAGAGCAGTTTATGGCCTTGGAACCGTTATCCGCCCAAGCGGTTGTGACGGCGGTAGAAAGGCTGACTCACCGTACCAGGCATAATCCGAATCCGCTCTACACCGAGTTTGATCAACGCTTCTATAAGTTTCCTTCGTACTTCCGCAGAAGTGCCATTGCAGAAGCATTTGGCATGGTGAAAAGTCATCATTCCCGTTTTCAGCTTTGGCAAGCCGAGCGGCAACACGCCCAGCAAGAGGGGAAACGCTTTTCGAAGAAACCGCCGACACTCCAAGCTCAGCATCAGGCATTCCCTTGCTTGTACAAAGGCAATATGTTCATTCGAACCTCCGATAGGGCAGCCAACATTAAGATATTTCATCAAGGCGATTGGGTCTGGCTCCCCATTACCTTTAAAGGCCAAGACCTATTCAAACGTAACGTGTGGAGCATGAAAGAATGCAGCCCCACATTAGTCCGAAAAGGAAAACGCTATGCCCTTCATATCGCCTATGAAGGGGATGTGAAGTTGACTCAGGCGGAAATTTCCAAGCAGCGGGTGTGTGCCGTTGATTTAGGCTTAACGAATTCCGCAGTCTGTTCCGTGATGGACGTAAGCGGCACTGTCTTGGCGAGGACATTTATCAACCAAGCCAAAGAAAAAGATCGATTGCGCCAAATCACAGGCAAACTGAAACAAGCCCAGCGACAATCCGGTATAGGGGCAAAACCGAATTTCTGGCGGCGGATGAACGGCTTACAGACGCATATCGTCCACGATACCGCGCATCGAATCATCGCCTTTGCCCAAAAGCACAGCGCAGATGTCATTGTCATGGAGTATTTAGGCAAGATGCGTCTGCCTAAAGGAACGTGGGGAGCCAAGCGACTTCGTGCCAAACTCCAGTTTTGGGCGAAACGGCGCATCCAAACAAAAGTGACCGAAATGGCGCATTTCTTGGGAATGCGGGTTTCCATGGTCAACCCTGCGAATACAAGCGCGCTTGCTTTTGATGGCAGTGGATTTGTAAAACGAAACCCGAAGCGTGATGTTGCTGTATTCGCAACAGGCAAAACGTATCACGCGGACCTTAATGCCTCGTATAACATCGGCGCACGATACGTGTTGCGCAGTATACACAAAGCCACATCTGAAAAGATGTGGTTGTCCTTGGAGGCCAAAGACCCTTCATTGGCAAAACGAACGTATTGGACGTTGGCTTCCCTCATTCGGGTGCAACAGGCGTTGAGCCTTCAATCATGAAGCTCGCAAGCGTGTGCAACCCTGTATCGATGCCAACAGAAGCCCCCACTTCATGCGTAAGCTAAGTGGGGAGAGTTCACCGTATACCAATGGGGTGGAAAAAACTTGCAAGCTGGGTAAACAGCAAAGGCTATAAAACATCATGCGAATAAGAAAGATATTGGCTTGAAGAGGTACTGGAAATTGACGGTTTAGTATTTATGGATATTTATTTTCCGATTGGATAAGTTCCATGAACCCCGTAACCAAAATTGGTTAGGGGGTTCTTTCACTACATACAAATAGTCCCTACACAGTGAGATTAAGCTTACGGAAAACGATAGTTGAAAAAAGACACGAAAGCAGCGGTAGATCGGCTGCCTTTGTTCACGGGCAGGTTAACTCAACCAAACGGGTTAAAACTATATACGTATCATCGTAATATATCTAAACACAAAGTGCATTTTGACCACAAAATTTACATCGGTTTATAAAGACCAAGAGCCACTCCTGCTACAATGGAGTGGTTCCTTTATAGAACTTTTCTTTTATCTAACTGTAGAATCCCGATAGTTAAGTTTAGGACTTGTTTTCAAGTGCTCATAACTTATTAGTCCACCACTTGTAGAGTCTATCGATAAAATGCATTAAAACATGTACAATTGTAATAAGAGATGCCATTTGTAAAGCCTTTATAAAACTAACCCCTACAAAATAGTAACTAAGAAGTAAAATAGCTAAAAAATAAATTCCTACACTTAGAATTGGTTTAAACATATCTATAAGCCCTCCCAACCTTCAGTTTAACATTTATTCCACCTCTTTATTGAACTTAACTTCCCATTAGTTGAGTAAAATCCTGTTTTTATTACATATCGTCACGCGAATACGAATTCAGCAAGCAAACTCGATAGACTGCAGGATAATTTACGGTGAACCGTACCACAAGTTTATGGGCATTCGCCCAAGCGCCCTTTCCGCGAATGCATATGATGATTATGCCTACTCATTGAAAGGAGCGATCACATATGGGATTTTTTCCAACGCCGGGAACCGGCGGATTTCCAGGGTCCCCGGGCGGACCTGGCGTGCCGGGAGGACCGGGGGTTCCAGGTGGATTTCCCGGACAATTTCCGGGGACACCGGGACTTCCGGGGGGTGCACCGGGAGGCGTTCAAGCGCCGACGGTTCCTCCACCGCAATTCGTACCGCAAATGTCGGCCACCACATTTGCCGTCGACCCCGGCGGGATCAGACGCTGCCTGTTCCGCAACACATACATTTGGCTGAACAACGGCGAGCAATTCTGGTTCTTCCCGGTATTCGTCGGGCGTAATTCTATTGCAGGGTTCAGATGGTTCGGTTTCTTCTGGGCGTACTTCGGCATTGATTTGAATCGGATTCGCTCGTTCACCTGCTTCTAAGGCAGACAGCGAAAGAGAACAGCCTGCGGGCTGTTCTCTTTGTTGTGCGACTTTTCGTGTATACCGCTATCATCCAAGAGTCAATGGTTCGGGCTTGCAGTGGGTTGGCTCGCGAGAAAATCCGGGGGTTGTGAATCCTGCAAAAGACACCGGGAAAAGATAATTAAACAAAGCGAGATCAAAGAAAGGACTGCCCCGCAAAGGATGGCCTTATAACTTGCCGTTACAGACAGCGCGGTGAACCGTACCATAAGTAAGCACAAAGTCATCGTTAATTGAAGCGTCAAAGAACAATTCAATGTCCTTGACGCTTCTCTAGTCGGGATTGTTTCCAACATTTACAGTGATCTTGTTTATTATAGAGTGAAGCAAGTCTTTTTGTTTCATTGGTTCAACCTTCGTTATTACCGTTGAGAAGCCTGTTAAGACTTGGTGAACCTGCTCGAAAGAAACCACTTTTATAGTTGGTCTGTTGACTTCATACTCCGTACACTCTCAAACATAGCCGATCGATGACTTCCATTGGATTCTGGTTACTTCGCTTCATGGCTTTCTGAACGGTTTTGGTAGGGGGAAGCTGAAACTTCATGTAGCATTGAACCATGCCATACAAGGCAGTGTACTCGTTCTCATGAGGGGGTTAGGGGTGGGGGATGGTTTACACCTTTTTTATGTTTGTCGTTGTCAGATATGACCGTAGGCGCATCCATCGACCGACTATGAGTAAATTTTAAAGTGATACGACAACTGTGATTTATGGTACAATATGGATTAAACTAACTGGCAGGATAGTGAAATAACAGGAATCAAGCGAAGAGCATGGCGGAGCTTCGCAAGGCTTCAGCCTAAACGGGACGGCGCAGGTTGTAGTTAAATTACGATTGTGATAAACTGTACGTAATTTTGATGACGGGAGTTGAACGAATACATGTAGAACTTTCTTGCTGTGAGATCACGAAAAGAACGGACTCAGCTATTGGCTGTGGTTGGTTTATTTCGTCTCTGCAAGAAAGGTCTGCATTTCGTTTGCGCTCCCTATCCGGACAGTCATCCGGCCCCTTGGAATGGGGCCGGATTTCCTCGTATGGATCAGAGCCGCAAGAAAGCACCTTTCTTGCGGCTCTTTTTATTTCCATATGAAAGGATGATCGCCATGCCCGCGATACAGGTATCCAATCTTACTTTTGCCTATCCAGGTAGCTATGACCTTATATTCGAAAATGTTCATTTTCAAATCGATACAGACTGGAAGCTAGGGTTTACAGGGCGAAACGGTCGGGGGAAAACGACGTTCTTTAACCTGCTGCAGGGGAAATACGAATACAGCGGCACGATCTCCGCACCGGTCGCTTTTGATTATTTTCCGTTTCCCGTCGAACATCCGGAATATTTGACCGTCGACGTCATCGAAGAGATCGTCCCAGGCTATGAGCGCTGGAAGTTGATGCGCGAACTGAACCTGCTTAAGGTTTCGGAAGACGTGTTGTACCGGCCATTCGAATCGTTGTCCCAAGGCGAGCAGACGAAGGTACTGCTGGCCGTGCTGTTCATCCAGGACAATCGATTTCTGCTCATCGATGAACCGACCAATCATCTCGATTTTCACGCACGAAAGCTTGTTGGCGATTATCTGAATACGAAACGCGGTTTTATTCTTGTTTCACACGATCGGGCATTTCTCGACCGCTGCGTCGATCACATTCTATCGATCAACAAAATGAATATCGAAATCCAAAAAGGCAGCTTCTCAAGCTGGTGGACGAACAAAACTCGCCAGGACAAGTTCGAATTGGCACAAAACGAAAAGTTGTACAAAGACGTACAGCGTTTATCGACTTCTGTCAAACGCACGAGCGGCTGGTCTCACGAGATCGAAAAATCGAAAAACGGTACACGAAACTCCGGCTCCAAGCTGGACAAGGGATACGTCGGTCACAAAGCAGCAAAAATGATGAAACGCGCGAAATCCATCGAGCAGCGGCAAACCGCCGCTGTAGAGGAGAAGTCGAAACTGCTCCGAAATATCGAACAGTCAGAAAGCCTTGTGATCTCTCAGCTCGCATATCCCAAATCCGAACTGGTCGTGCTGGATCACGTCACGATTTACTACGGGGTAAGACCGGTTTGCGAGAACGTTCGTTTGACGATCGAACAAGGGGATCGGATCGCAATTTCAGGTCCAAACGGTTCGGGCAAGTCTAGCTTGCTCCGCCTGCTCAACGGCGAGGCGCTTCACTATACAGGCACGTTTCGGCCGGAGCCGCAGCTTCGCGTTTCCTATGTATCCCAGAGTACCTCTCATCTGCGAGGATCACTTTCCGATTATGCAGTAGAGCACGGAATCGACGAAAGCTTATTTAAGACCCTGTTGCGTAAGCTTGATTTCGCCCGCATCCAGTTTGAGAAGGATATGTCGGCGTTTAGCGGCGGGCAGAAGAAGAAGGTTCTGATCGCGAGAAGCCTATGCGAAGAGGCTCATCTGCATATTTGGGACGAACCGCTCAACTTTGTCGACGTGATTTCCCGGATGCAGATTGAAGAGCTGCTGCTTGAGTACGCGCCGACCATTGTGTTCGTGGAGCATGATCGGGAATTTCACGACCGTGTCGCCACGAAAACGATTGAACTCGGTGGGGGTTAGATTTATGCAAAGTGACTAGGAGTTAAACATGATTTCAACGGCAGAAAGCTTTACAAACAACTTTTTGAAAAGGGGGAGATTAAACTCCCTCAATATGATTTAGTTTTCTCATTCAGGCTCATGAATTCGCAGGATTTCACCTTTAGCTAAGTGTCAGATAAGAAGGGAACAGAGGAGGCGGTGGATATATTCGATACATAGGTAACATCGTTGTCTAATGAAAATCCTATTAATAACAAATGGAGGAGTATGGTGATGGACATAAAGCAATCATTTTCAAACAGAGTTAAAGATTATGTGAAATATCGTCCAACATATCCTAGTGACGCGATAGATTATTTATATGATATTGTCAAACTTGATGAGAATTCGACCGTGGCTGATATTGGGGCAGGAACAGGAAAATTATCTGAATTACTAGTTGAAAGAGGTACTAATGTTATTGCAGTAGAACCAGATCAGGAAATGCGAAAAGCTTCTGAACAAATACTTGGACATGAATCCAACTTTCGTGCTGTGGCAGGTTCAGCAGAATCAACATGTTTACGTGACAATTCCGTAGACTTTATAGTTTGTGCACAAGTGTTCCACTGGTTCGATCGTACGGTTACAAAAATGGAATTTAAACGAATTCTAAAAGAACGTGGTAAGGTTATTTTAGTTTGGAATACACGTCAAACAAAAGGAACCCCTTTTTTAGAAGGGATAGAACATTTATTGCTTAACTATGGTATTGATTACTCCGAAGTGAATCACAAAAACATTTCGGAAGATGAATTGCAATTATTCTTTAAAGAAAATACTATGGAGAAGTCCGTTTTTAAAATACAACAATTATTTGATTTTGAGGGTCTAAGTGGAAGAGTAATGTCTTCCTCCTATACTCCTATGCCTGAACATCCTAACTACGGACCTATGATGGACGAATTAATAAAGTTATTTAATCGATATGAGAAAAACGGTAAAGTACCTTATATATATGAAACAGAGTTATATTGGGGAGAGATTTAATATCACTTAGGGAGCATGAGTTGAAGAATCGATATGACGGATTACGATTGTGCAATAAAAGAGAAGTTCTATCTAAGAAGAAACGGCTGCGCCGTCCTCTGGAAGAGGAAGGTATCCGTTTCTCGTAAAAATATCAGGTTAAGGATAAGCGCGAAGCTTATACTTTCTGATATTTCAAAGAAAACCACTCCATTGTCGGAGTGGCTTCTTCTTTATATACTGATGTAAATTTATTTTTCTGAAAACTTAATTCACATGGGCTTTGGTAGACATATCAAAATCAACATCTTCAATAAATTCGATAACTTCTCCGTTGGGACTGTGAATGACAGCGTTCTTTACTACCAGAGGAGGTTCCCCAAGAGAAAGGTAATCCGGTTCTATAAAAGCCTTTGCTCCATGAGAAAGGGCTTTTTGGTACATTTCATCTACATTATCTACATAGAAGGCTAAATGTAATAACGCTCCGTGAGCTATATCTTCTTCGGACGATGCTTTCTTCCCTTGAGCTGGGATGACAGCGTCGTTATCAAAGATCTCAATGCAGGTTCTTTGGTCGGGTGAAATCAGCATTGAAGCTTCTTTGATTTGAAATAGTGGTAGACTCCAATGATGCCCTAACTTGAACCCTAGAACTTCAATATAGAATGTAATGGTTGCTTTATAATCTCTGGCTTGGATCGCTACATGTGAAAGGCCTTTTAAGCTCATCTATAATCGCTCCCTTATATTATATATATTTATTATAGTTACATTAAAATGTGAGATACATACAAAAGATAAGTGTTTTATAGTAATATGGTTATTGAATATATGGTATTTCAGTTGAATAGGTTTATTTTATTAAATAGGTTCAGGGGGTTCTTGATTTGGAACATCTTATGGATGACATTGATAAAAAGATCATGGCATTACTTCAGTACAATGCGCGAATGTCCATTTCTCAAATCAGCAAAGAGGTTGCGATGTCGCAACCATCCGTTAAAGAAAGAATGATCAAGTTGGAAGAAAAAAACATCATTTCTGGGTATAACACAGTTTTTAGTTTACGGGAACTGAATCGAGGCACGACCACTTTTATTCTATTAAAAACAGAACATTGCCAAGAGATCACTGATTTTTGTAAGAATGCTATGGAAGTAACTGATTTCTTTCGCATTAGTGGTGAATACAATTATCTCATTAAGGTACAAACCGCATCTATTGAGGAACTTGCCGAATTTCAAGATTGCCTTATAAAGTTCGGACCTTCAAAGTCTCATATCAGTTTGAAAAATATATTGGAGAACAGGGTTTTGCTCTAAATGGATGGAAAGCTATTTTTCCATGACAACTGCACGCTCCGAGTGATAAAGGCAGTACAGCATAATGGCCTGCTGGACATACAGTAGACATTTTTTGAATTCATATCCGACAAAATAATCCGAGTCGATGGCATCCGCAGAGACTTCTTCCCCTCTGAAGAAAGGCGGACACGGATTGAGCATCGCGCCGGGCTTGGTCATCCGCATCCGCTGCAAATTTAGCTGGTATTTCCCTATGTATTCGGCCGTCCGGTATTCCTCCGGCAAAGAATCGGTCAGAAGGATGTCGCTGTCAGGCAATATCCCGTCCAGACTGATATGAAACTTATAATTGGCGGTTTCCGGCCCAAGCGCATTGCCCTCTGAGCAGACATGGTGGAAGTTCAGATTCATCATCTTCGCCATGCTCATCCATGTTCGGCTGATGTTACCCGCCGAACCCACAAAGGTATAGACCAGGTCCTTGTAATCCGGCCTCCGTCTGCTGATGGCATAAAGGTCGGACATGATTTCGCACGGATGGTTCTCCGAAGTCATGGCATTGATGACAGGAATCGAAGCACACCTCGACAGTTCCCGAAGTTTATGGAGATCCGAATGCCGGACTACGGCCGCGTCGGCCCAGTTCGCCATATAGGCTATGACATCGGCGAGCTGTTCTCTCTTATTCAGAGCTTCCGGCGGCATGCAAATACACTCACCCCGCAGATCGCGGATGCCTTTTTCAAAGCTTACTCTCGTGCGAAGACTCGATTCGGGAAAAAATAAAATGAACGTTTTTCCTAGAAGCAGGGGCTGTTCCCGGTTCTGACAAAGCCGGTCGGTCAGGCCAAAAATGTCTTGGATCTGTTCCGGCTTCCAATCCTCAATATCCAGAAAATGCAGTGTCATCACGTCCTTATATATAAGTTGGGCGAGTCAGAATAGTGAAATAATATACAAATATATGCATTAGTATACACTATTTTCAGCCTGTTCTCCGAATTAAATCGGAGGGGCCGATGCCGGTTCTTTCCGGTTTTTCCGGTATTCAATCGGACTGCATCCGGCCTCTTGTTTGAACAGCTTGGAAAAATGCGAATAATTAGCATACCCAACCTTGCTTGCGATCGTATATACCGACTGATGAGTCGTTTCAAGCAGATGCTTGGCCGCAGCAATCCGGGTTTGGATGATATAATTGCCGAGCGAAATACCCGTTTCCTTTTTGAAGAGCCTTGCCAAATAGTCCGGATTGAGGTAGACGGTCTCTGCCAGACTCATCCTGGACAAATCATCGCCGCAATGGGTATGGATGTAGTGCTTGATTTCCTGGGCGACGGATTTGGGCTCTTCGGCAAAATGTCGGTATTCCGCGGCGGTGCTCACCAAATAGCCAATATATTTCTGCATATCTTCAATGGAGTTCAATGACTGCATGAACAATTGATCGCCGGTTCGCCCCGTATACAATTTATGAGCCTCAATTTCTTTGTCTTTCAAATGGGCATAGACAAGCTGGGCAATATCGAGCCGAAGCAGGCTAAGGACCGACGTGTTCAGGACTTGGCCTTGATTGAGTTTGTGCAAATAATCCCCCGTTTCTTTCAAAAAGGCGTCATAGTCATTTTCATTCAGCAATTGTTCCAGCAGACTCAGGTTCGGTGGTGTATAGACCGCTTCCTGGCGGTGATAGTGTTCCAGCCAAAATATCCGGTTGCGGTGCTTGATCATCTCCTCGTTTAAATGCAGGAGGTCTTTGATCGCTTTACGGATGTGTTCAAGCGTTCGGGATACGGCGATATTGCAGCAGGCGTCGCATTTGAGATACTTGTTGGCATGCCCGATAAAAGAAGAGCAGATGCTTTCAATCATCCGGGGATCAGGCGCATGATTCCATTTCAGAATAACCATCCAGTTATATTCCTTGAATTCCGTAATCGTCTCAACCGAGAAGCCGGGGTTCTGAAACAGCTCATACATCACATTCAGCAGCGCGTAATCGAACAGGCTTTTATCGTCATCGCCCAAGCTTTTATCATACGGGAAAAGATTGACCAGAACGGGGAGAAAGAGATCTTCCGCCTCGTAGGGAAGATTTTGCTCCTCCATGAAAGCGGCGAAAGAGGAAGGACTTGACGGGAAATCTTTCCCCAGGATCAATCTGCGCCAGAAATCCTCCAGCAGGGTCATCCGATTTTTCTGCCATAAATGCCCTTCGTGTATTGCTTTTTCATTGCTTTGCTGCTCGTTCGCTTTAGCGACGGCTTTTTGAATAATGAGCGTTAACTTGTCGAACTCGATCGGCTTCAGGAAATAATCGAAGCTTTGCAGCTCGATCGCTTTTTGGGCATAGTTGAAGTCCGCGTAATTGGTCAGAATGATCGCCTGTACGCTGTACTGCTCCTCCCGAATCCATGCGAGCAGATCAAGCCCGCTTCCCTGGGGCATTTCAATATCGCATATGACAATTTGCACCGGATGCCGAAGCAGAATCTCGCGCGCTTGCGCAACATTGTAAGCGGTATAAATATTTTCAATGGATAACGCTTTCCAGGCTATTTTTTTCTCCAATGCCGTAATTACATAATAGTCATCATCAACCAGCAAAATGTTCATTGGATTACACCTCTTTTGGCTGTTCATCAGTCCGTGTTAATGGAGGAAGGGCTATGGTCACGCAGGCGCCGCCGTCTTCACCATTGGTAAAACCGACGTTCGCCTTTTGGCGGTAAAGAAGGTTCAATCGCTGCAGGACATTCATAATGCCGATCCGCCTGCCGCCGGTTTGCATGAATGGCTCGCCATTCGCCAACTTTTCAAGGATATCCGGCGGAAATCCCGGGCCGGTATCGGCAATTCGGATTACGGTCATTTCCTCTTCTGCGGCCCGTATTCGCTTGAACACCGTCAGCGTAATTTGCAGCTCGTGGTCTCTCGAAACGGCGTATTTAACCGAGTTCTCGATAAAGGTCTGAAGCATAAGCGGCGGCACCAGGGTGCCGATTGTATCTTCCGACTGCTCGATGCGGTAGGAGAAGGCGCCCTGGTAGCGCGATTTTTGAATATTAAGATAAGTGCGGACATGCTCGATTTCATCCTCCAGACGGACAAAGTTCTCGCCGCTCTGAAAAATATACCGGAAATACTTGGAGGTCGACATCGCCATGTTCTCGATTTCCTCATACATTTGAATTTGCGCCATACTGTAAATGCTCGTCAGGCAGTTCAGGAAAAAATGGGGTTTGATCTGAAGCTTCATATAGTCCAGCCGAATTCTTTGTTTCTCCAGTTCCTGTTCGTACATGGCGATTTTAAATGTTTTGATTTGCTCAACCAGATCTTTAAACTGCGCGTTCGCCTGCTCCAGCTCGATAATTTTGCCGCTTTTGATATCCGCCGGCGCTTCGCCTTCGTTAATGCGCGCAAGATTCCGCGAGAAGCTTCGTATAGGGCCAAGCACCCTTTTTCTAAATAACAGCATTACGGCGCTTAAGACAAACACTACGATAAAGAACAGCAGCATTATGAGCAGTTGGGCAATCATGATCTTCTCAAACGCCCCGAATTTGATGACCATTTTGACGCTGAACGTTGCGTTGGAGAACTCGTTACTGACCATCCTTCCTGAACGAAGGAAATCCAGAACAGAGTAGGCCTTATCTTTTTGCGATGATATTTGGCTTTCGGATAACGGAGTGGATAAGTTTCTTCCCTGTATATCCACCAGCGACGCATAGCCTGCCTCTCCAAGATTGATCTGACGAAGGGGCCGGATCAGGTCATCCGCGGATATGAGGGCGACTAAATAACGATTGTAGTAAGGCAGAATGTTGATAATATAGTACTTGCCGCCCACAAGGACAGGCGTCCATTTCGAATAAAATTTCTCGAACAGGTTCTTATCCTCTATGTAGGAAACAATCTGATCTTTCAGTTTTCGGTAATCCGTATAGGAAATGCTGATCGGCGCGCAATTCAGAAAAAAGGACTGGTTCTTCAAATAGAAAAAGAAGTTATATTCCTGCCCGTAATTTTTTTGCAGCTCGGTAAAACGTTTATACAGATTGTCGTTGGCTTTTAAGAACGGAGTGCTGTTAAGCCCGTAAGCATTCATCATGTTCAGGCTATCATCGTTCGCTAGCGTCCAGCCCATATAGTGATTGATGTAAGCAAAATCATGATTGATCCGATTAATATACAAGTCGGCCGTGTCCTGCAAATACCGTGTGGATTGCTGCTTGACGATGATAATGGAAGCGAAGCTGATGACAAAGTCCAAAACAAGCACTGTGAAAGAAATGATAATCATGATTTTTACATAATGCTTGATGGGATAAGGTTTGTTTCTTGTTTTTTTTGCCATAGGCCTTCAGAGCCGCGTCCTTTCCTGCGCGTTTCATTTAATGAATGCGTTTTATTTTATAGTAACAAAAATATTATAAAACCTTTGTGAGAAAAAAACATAAGAATCCGGCACCGTTTCGCCTCAAAGTCCGGAAAGCGCATACAAAAGTCTGTATAACGTCAACTTTTCCTGCCCGAAGGGAAGCCGGCTCTCCAAGCTGTAGGGAAACGGACCGGAAAGGTCCGAATTACCGTCTCATGATGTCCAGTAAACGGGAATTCGGGAAGGTATACTAAAGATGTTCAAAAGGCCGGCATCAAATTGAAAGCGATTTAAACAGACTAAAGAGGTTAAGGAGGGGATATCATGAGATCCGGTCAATTTGCTCCAGGGCGAACATTCGGACAGATCAGACGAAATTGGGGACTGTATGTTTTGCTTCTTCCCGCCGTGGTGCTTACGTTATTGTTCGCGTACAAACCGATGTACGGGGTGATCATTGCATTCAAGGATTACAGCCCGGCATCAGGAATTACCGGCAGCCCTTGGGCGGGATTCAAGTACTTCGAGAAGTTCTTTCATTCCTATCAATTTTCGGCAACCATCAAGAATACGCTTGTCATCAGTGTTTACAGTCTGGTTACCTTTCCAATTCCAATAATACTGGCGCTGATGGTCAACCAGATGCGAGCGAACCGGTTTAGACGTTTTTTTCAGACGGTATCGTATATGCCGCATTTCATCTCGACGGTTGTTATGGTAGGTTTGATGATGATTTTGTTTTCCCCAAGCACCGGCTTGGTTGGCAGCCTGTATCATCTGTTCGGGGGAGAGGCTCCCGATCTGATGGGCTCCGCGGGATTATTCAGCAGCGTGTATGTGTGGTCGGATGTGTGGCAGCATGTCGGCTGGGACAGCATTATTTATATCGCCGCGCTTTCCGCGGTCGATCCGAGCCTGTACGAGGCGGCAACCGTGGATGGAGCGAGCCGGTGGCACAAAGTCCGCTATATCGATATTCCGATGCTTATGCCGACGGCGATTACGCTGCTTATTTTGCGGGTCGGCGGGCTGCTCGGGGTCGGTTTTGAAAAAGTGTATCTGATGCAGAATGACCTGAATATCACCTCAAGCGAAATTCTTTCCACCTATGTGTACAAAATCGGGCTGCTCAGCAGCCAGTACAGCTTTTCCGCGGCCATCAACTTGTTCAATACCGTCATTAACTTTGTTCTATTGATTATGGTCAATCAGATTTCCAAAAAATTCAGCGAAAACAGTTTGTGGTAGAGAGGAGGGGGACGATATGGGGGTATTGGAAGCCGTGGTGAACAAGAATACGGGAAAAGTAAAGAACAACCGTTCATCCGACAAAGTTATGGAAATTGTGATGTATGTGTTTGCGGTTATGTTTCTGGTAGTCCTGATTTACCCGCTCTATTTTATCATCATTGCGTCGTTCAGCGATCCGTCCGCGGTGGCGAATGGACAGGTATGGATGTTTCCGAAAGGGTTTACACTGGACGGTTACCAAGAACTGCTGCGCCATGAGAACATTTGGATCGGGTATCGAAATACCATCCTGTACACGGCAGTGGGGACCGCCATCGGCCTGATTGTCAATATTTCGGCGGCCTACGCGCTATCGAGAAAGGACCTTGTTGGTCGAAAGTTTCTTTCGTTATTCTTCATCTTCACGATGTTTTTCAGCGGCGGGCTGATTCCCACCTTCCTGACGGTCCGGGATTTTCATCTGTACGATACATTCCTGGTCATGGTCCTGCCTTTCTCCGTTATCGTATACGATATTATCGTTGCCCGGACGTTCTTCCAGTCGAGCATCCCCGGAGATTTATGGGAGGCGGCGCAGATCGACGGGTGCGGGAACCTCCGGTATTTTGTTCAGGTGGTGCTGCCATTGTCGAAAGCGATTATCGCGGTTCTGGGCTTGTGGATCGCGGTCGGCTACTGGAATTCGTATTTTAACGCCTTGATTTACTTGAAAAATCCCAATTTATATCCCTTGCAGCTCATCTTGCGCAATATTCTGATCACCAATCAGATGCAGTCCGGTATGGGAACAGGGGAAGCCGCACAGATCGCGCTGCGCCTGGCCAACTTGATGCGGTATTCCGTCATTATCGTTGCGACCGTTCCTATCCTGTGCTTGTATCCGTTTGTACAAAAATACTTCAACCAAGGGGTGATGATCGGAGCCGTGAAGGAGTAATAGCGTTGATCCTAAAATTGAATCAGGGGGAATCACGAATGGTCAAAAACGCAAAGAACAGATGGGTGAAAATGATCACCGCAATGGTTCTTGTTCCTATCCTGCTTACAGGCATGGTTGGCTGCAGCGGCAGCAAGGGAGAGAACTCCGGCTCAGTCGCTAGCGGCGATTTTAACCAAGAAGGCCTTCCAATTGTCAACAAGCCGGTGACCTTGAAAGTCCTGACCGTCCGTTGGGGAAGTATGGGGGACACCTTCACGCAGAATCAATGGCTTAAGGACCTTGAAAAGAATACAAACGTCAAAATCGAATGGCAGGTGATGTCCTCCAACGACTGGGCCGAACAAAAGTCTATTATGCTGGCCAGCGGCACACTTCCGGAAGTTATTCTGGGCGACCAATCCTTCTCCGATTCCGACATCGTAAATAATTTAAGCTATTTCCGCCCGCTGGATGATTATATCGACAAGTATATGCCCAATCTGAAAGCGGCCATGCAGGAAACGCCTGAGATGAAACAGATCAGCACCTTTCCCGACGGTAAGATCTACTCTCTGCCGGCCAGATTGCCATCGCGTCCGATCACTGCCCAACAGCCCGTTATCAACAAGGCTTGGCTGGATAAACTGGGGTTGAAAGCCCCGGAGACGATTGACGATCTGTATAACGTACTAAAAGCCTTTAAAGAGCAGGACCCGAACGGAAACGGCAAAAAAGACGAGATTCCTTACAGCGAGGTCGGACTGTCCATGGATTTTCTGAATCCCTTCGGCATCACCGACTTGAATGCCACAAGCATGATGATTAAAGACGGCCAGCCGGTATATTTCCCGACCAGCGAAGAATACAAAGCCGGACTGGAGTGGGTGCATAAGCTCTATTCCGAAGGTTTAATCGATAAAGAGCTGTTCACCCAGGACAGCACGATGGCATCCGCCAAGCATCAAAATCCGGACGCTCCGATCATCGGCTTTTCGAACCAGTGGACACCCGATGCGGTATTCGGAAAATGGAGCGATCAATATGAGACCATTCCTGCAATCGCCGGACCGGATGGTAAGCAGTATTCGACTGGAGATCCGAGCGGACTCAGCTACAGACGGAATGAACTGCTCATTACGAAATTTTGCAAAAATCCGGAGGTTGCCGCCCGCTGGGCCGACCAGTTCTATACGAATGAAGCCAGTATCCAGAATTTCTGGGGAGCGATCGGCACGGTCATCAAGAAGAACGACGACGGCACGTATTCGCTGATGGACCCGCCGGCCGGCACCAGCGCGGATGCCTGGTACTGGGAACAGTCGCTCCGGGATTTCGGCCCGAAATATGCCAGCCCCTCTTTTGAGAAGAATTTTGCTCTCAGTCCAAAGACCGGAGACGGCCTGAAGCTGCAGCTCGACAAGCTGGGGAATGAATATGTGGCAACGCCTTTTCCTAACGTTATGTATACCTCGGACGAATTTCAGGAGCTGCCGACGCTGACCACGGACATTGACACCTATGTGAATACCATGCGCGCTCAATTCATCACCAAAGGCGGAATCAATGAAGGCTGGGACACCTATGTCAAAAAGCTGAACGACATGGGACTGGATAAGCTGCTGAAGATTCGCACGGACGCTTATAACCGCTATACCAGCGTTAAATAACCTTTCGGCCTTCTGGTGAATGCCGCCCCGCAAACATGCTGCGGGGCGGCATTTTTTTGCCGAACTATCCATTAATGTAATAAAACATAACAAATTTTGCTACTTGACTCGCGTTTTCACTCTGTTTAATTAAAAATTTAATTAAAGAGTGTCATTTATATTGACATCCGTTTATTCCCGATAGTATTATTATCGCAAATAACAGCTGCAAAGCAGATGAAAGATTCAGAAAGGCTATTTACATTTTCGGGAAAAGGTTTACCTGCTTAGGATGACCAAGCCTGCCGCATGTTGGATGAAGTCATTCAGGTAGTTCTCTCTTTTTTTGAGAAACAGGAAAAGGTTTTCCTATTAAGGTCAAGGGGGTGAAAGCATGTCTTATACGATCAAGGATGTCGCCAGACTGGCCGATGTGTCCATTGCTACGGTGTCGCGGGTGCTGAATCGGAGCAAGCCGGTAAGTCCCAAAATACGGGAGAAAGTTATGAAAGTGGTGGACGAGCTTGGCTACAATCCGAATCCCGTGGCCCGGACGCTGATCATGAAGGAAAGTATGCTAATTGGCGTATTGATTCCGGATGTCGCCAATACCTTTATTTCAATGTTTGTTGGCGGGATTGAAAAAGAACTCATTCAGCATGGCTACACGACTCTGCTCTGCAATACGAACGGGGATACGGAGGTCGAACTTCGTTATTTGAATCTGCTGAGTGAAAAGTATGTGGATGGTGTTATCCTTCTGACCTCAGCTCCGAAGCCGGAGCAAATCGAGTTCTTCAATAAACATGATGTACCCGTCATCTTCTCCAGCCATACGGACAAAGACGGCCGATTCTCTTGCATCAACATCGATGATTACCAGGCCACCTATGATGCAACAAAATATCTGATCAGTCTGGGTCACCGCAGCATCGCTTTTTTCAGCGGTCCGATGGAGTATTACCAGACGGTTCGGCGGTATGACGGGTATTTGCAGGCGCTGGCCGATCACGGCATTGAATACCAAGAAGGATGGCTCTTTGACAAGGATTACAACCTTGAGTCGGGTTACAAGAGCGGGATGGAACTGTTCGCGCGGGACGATCGTCCGACGGCTGTCTGCTGTGTCAGCGATATGGTCGCCATAGGGGCGATCCGGGCGGCGGAGGACAGTGGCTTGCGGGTCCCTGAGGATGTATCGATTATGGGATTTGACGATATTCCGATCGCGGGAGCGTACCGTCCGAAAATTACGACCGTACGCCAGCCGGTGTACGAGCTGGGCTCCGGGTCCGCGCAAATGCTGCTTACACAAATACGGGAAAAAGGAACCGGAAGCTGCGAATCCAAGGTGCTTCCCCATGAAATTATCGTAAGAGAAAGCTGCCGGGCGCTGACTGACTAAAGTCTTTCTTATTCATTTACAAACTAAAGGAGAGATTTGAAATGACAAAGAAATTGGTTGTTCTCGCACTTTGTATGATGTTGATATTGGCACTGTCGGCCTGTGGCGGCAAACCGGGTTCCGGGGCAGAGAATTCGGGCAATACCGCCACCAATTCCGGCGGGGAATCGGCAGCTGAGGGAACAGAGGAATTAACACCTGAACCGGGAGCGCAGCTGACTTTCTGGACGATCAAGGATGACTTTACCGACTATGCGGCCGCGGAGTTCGAGAAGAAATACGGCATCAAGGTGACGGTTGAAGATGTTGCCTACTGGGACAGCGTGGCCCGTTTGACAACGGACGGACCGGCTGGTACGGGAGCGGACGTGGTGGGAATTAACAACGACGGTCTGGGAGGCGCAGTCAAAGCGGGCGTCGTTCTGCCGAACGACTATTTTGAAGAAGATACGAGAAGCATCAACCGGAAAATGGCTGTGGATGCCTCTACAATTGACGGCATTCTGTACGGATATCCGCGCAATGTTTATACGTACTCGCTGTATGTCAACAAAGATCTCGTGAAAGACGCCAAGCTGGAAACCTGGGAAGATATTATCGCGTTCTCCAAGAAATTCAACGACATTTCCAATAATAAATATGGGTTTATGTTCGAAGGAAGCAATGCCTTCTATGACGTTGCGTTTATGACCGGCTACGGCGGCTATGTGTTCGGCAGCGAAGAAACCGATCCGCATGATATCGGCGTCAACAATGAAGGCTCGATCAAAGGAATGAAGTTCTTCCAATCGCTTAGAGAGATTATGCCGCTCAAATTGTCCGATGCTACCCGGGACGTGAAGACGGGACTGTGGGAAAGCGGCAAGCTCGCAATTAATATGGACGGCAGCTGGAATATCGGCAATTTTGGCAAGCTTCCGTTTGAAGTCGAGGTTATCCCACTGCCGGCCATGCCTGACGGTAAAGAGCCTGTCGTACTTGCGGGCAACACTTCCTACTATGTAAGCTCGTACTCCAAATATCCGAACGCGGCCAAGATATTCGCCAATTTCATCACATCCAAAGAGATGCAGATCAAAGACAACCAAATGACTGGTATCATTCCCGCGGCTGAGGGCATCGACAATGATCCGAGCATCCGCAAGGATGCCATCATGCAGGGCTTCTTCGAACAGATGAAAAATAGCCGGATGATGTCCAACCTGACTGAAATGGAATTTTTCTGGAATTACATGGGGCCAGCGTTTGACGACATCTGGAACGGCGCCGACGTCAAGACGACGCTGGATAAAGCTGCGGAAGGCATGAAGTCAAGCATTGAGGCAAAATAAGCGTCTAAATGAAAAAGAGGCGATCATCCGGTGTTTGCCGGGTGATCCGTCCTCTGGATGGGAGTTGAAAGGAGATGCAGCAGCTGGCGATTAAGCGTGAGTATCCCGAACATTCCAGAAAGTTCAGAAAAAAGGCAGCCCTGTTATCGGCGCTCGCCATGGGACTGGGCCAGATTTATAACCGGCAGTATACCAAAGGAATTCTCATGTTCGCTGTGTATGTATATGGCATATTTACAGCCGTAACGAGTCTGCCCCATGCGCTTTGGGCGCTCGCCACGCTTGGCGAAACGGAAACCCATCTGCAGAAAGTCGGAAGGTTGTACAAGCAAGTCATGGGCGACCATTCGATTTTCCTGATGATCGAAGGCTTGATCACGGTATTCATCATGCTTGTGCTGGTTTGGCTGTATATAGCCGGCATTAAGGACGCCTATCGCACCGGAAAGCTGCGGGAAGAAGGCATCCAGCCCAATACGTTCAAGCAAACACTCCGCTTTGTGGCGGCGTACCGCTTCCCGCATATCGTACTGGCAATTCCGATGCTCGGCATCGTGTTTTTTACAGTAATGCCGATTATTTTTATGATCCTCGTAGCTTTTACCAACTTTACCCGTGACACCATGCCGCCGGCCCATCTAATCAACTGGGAAGGATTACAGGCGTTCAAGGAGATTCTGCGCATTAAGGCGTGGAGCCATACTTTTTACAGTGTGACATTATGGACATTCATCTGGGCGTTTTTTGCGACCATCACAGGATATTTCGGTGGTTTTGCCGCGGCGCTGCTCGTTCAGCAGAAGGGAATCCGGTTCAGATCGTTCTGGCGGACGGCCTTCATTCTGCCCTTTGCCATCCCGATGTTCGTATCCACCCTGATCCTACGCAACATATTTAACGGCCAATTCGGACCCGTCAATCAATATTTGGGAATGCTCGGGATTGCCAAGGCTCCCTGGCTGTCCGACCCCCTTTGGGCAAAAATCACGCTGATTCTGGCCAACTTCTGGCTGAGCTTCCCGGTTTCCATGCTGATGATAATCGGCATTCTGTCCACCATACCGAAAGATATGTATGAAGCGGCGGATATCGATGGTGCCAGCGGCTTCCAGAAGACGCGGCTGATTACTTTTCCGATGGTCATGTTCTCGATGGCGCCGCTGATTATCATGCAGTTTGTCGGCAACATCAACAACTTCAATATTGTATATTTGCTGACGAACGGCAAGCCGCTTAACGGAGACTTCCAGTTTGCCGGTCATACCGATATCTTGATCACCTGGCTGTTCAAGCTGTCCATGGAGCAGGGCAAATACAACTACGCTTCAGTAATCGGAATCTTCATCTTTATCGTGCTCTCCGCATTCGCTATCTGGAATGTCCGGCGTACGAAAGCGTTCAAGGAGGAGGAGGCGTCATGATCACCGGCAAAAAAGCGAAAACGTCCGTCCGTCTGTCCTTCAGTTATGTTGCGCTTGTTCTCCTTACGGTCTTCTGCGCCTATCCGGCCCTTTGGGTGCTGATGTCGTCTTTCCGTACGGGAGATGCGCTGTTCAGCGATACGATCCTTCCGGCATCTTACACATTCAGCCATTATATCGGGCTGTTCGATAAGCATCCCTTTGGCGTCTGGTATTGGAACACGTTGAAGATTTCCGTCTCCAGCATGATTCTCGGGACGATTCTGACGCTGCTGACCGGGTACGCATTCTCGGTATTCCGTTTCACCGGGCGAAAGAATCTAATGAGTATGCTGCTGGTGCTCGGGTTGTTTCCCGGCTTCATGAGCATGATTGCGATCTATATTTTGCTCAATCAAATGAATCTGCTGAATACGCACACCGCTGTAGTCATCGTGTATGCGGCGGGAGCGCCGCTGTATTTTCTGTTCGCCAAAAGCTATTTCGACACGATTCCGAAAAGTCTGGTCGAGGCCGCGCGGATTGACGGAGCCGGGCATATGCCGATATTCTTCCGGATTGTACTTCCGCTGTCTACGCCGCTCATCGTGTTCACATCGCTGATGACGTTCACCGGGGCGTTCACCGACTTTATCTTCGCGAAGCTGGTGCTGCGCTCACCCGATAAGAAGACCCTTGCAGTCGGCCTGTTCGATATGATCGGCGACCGCTTTTCAAACGAATTTACGATGTTTGCCGCCGGCTGCGTATTGGCCGCCGTTCCGGTCACCGTCTTGTTTATTTTGATGCAGCGCTTCCTTGTGGAGGGATTGACGGCAGGAGCCGATAAAGGTTAACGAACATTTCGAAGACATATACGCCAAACGAACGTGCAGGAGGAACAAGTCATGCTTACAAGCGAACAAATCAGTCCGGGTAAGCTGCATACCGATTACGCAGCCTCATTCACCCTGACGTTGGGATGCGTTAATCATATGGAACAGGAAGCCGGTCTGGTGATCTTCACCTGCGACAAAGGCAAGCTTGCCGTAAGCAAGTCTCATGCGGGCGTGATCCGGGTAAGGTTATTTGCCGGTGCCCCGCCTGATGAAATGGTGAGCATGAAGACGACCCCGGCGATTGTGGAGCGGAAATCCGCATCTAGCGCCGCAGAAACGGAGCTGCTGGTTGCGGACACCGGGTCCGCTTACCTGATTGAAACGGATGAAATGATGGTGGAGGTCGTCAAATTGGACGGCAGCCTCAAGTTTACGGACAAGTCCGGCCGGATATGGGCACGTAATCCGATGATGGCCTGGAATGAGCATAAGTCTGCCATCGCCTTGTTCCGCGCAAGCGAGAATGTCCATTACTACGGGCTGGGCGAGAAGACTGGCTACCTGGACAAGCGGGGCGAGCGCTATGAAATGTGGAACTCCGACAATTTCTCTCCGCATGTACCGGAAATCGAAGCGCTGTACCAGTCGATTCCTTTTCTGATCGTCAATGAGCCGGAGTGCTCCTACGGGATCTTTCTGGATAATCCGGGGAGATCGGTGTTCGATATGCGCACGTCGGGCGAAGCGTTTACGATTCAAGCGGATACTGGCGGCTTGGATTATTATGTTATTCCGGGTCCTCAACTGAAGGATGTCGTCAAAAAATACACTGCCCTCACCGGACGCATCCAGCTTCCGCCCCAGTGGTCCATCGGATACCATCAGTCTCGCTACAGCTACATGGATCAGGAAGAGGTCATGGAAATGGCCCGTACTTTTCGCGAAAAAGAAATTCCGTGCGATGTCATTCACCTGGACATTCATTACATGAACGAGTACCGCGTCTTTACGTTCGATCCGGCCCGGTTCCCCGATCCAAAAGCGATGATTGAGGAACTCAAAACGATGGGTATCCGAATCGTCCCGATCGTTGACCCGGGCGTGAAGCTTGATCCGGATTACGGCGTTTATCAAGAGGGAACGGCTTCGGAACTCTTTTGTATGAAACCGGACGGCTCGCCGTTTGTCGGTCCGGTGTGGCCGGGGCCGAGCGTATTCCCTGATTTCTCGGACGCCAAAGCCAGAGAATGGTGGGGAGACCTTCACCGGTTCTTTACGGATATGGGGATTGAGGGCATTTGGAACGATATGAACGAACCCTCAGTATTCAACGAGAACAAGACAATCGACCCGGACACGCTGCACCGGTACGACGGCAATCCCGCTACGCATCGCGAGATTCATAATCTGTACGGGATGCTGATGTCCAAAGCGACCGCGGAGGGAATGACCCGGCATCTGGACGGCCGCCGCCCGTTCGTGCTTTCGCGCGCCGGCTACGCCGGGATTCAGCGCTACGCGGCGGTCTGGACGGGCGACAACCGCAGCTACTGGGAGCATATGGCGCTTGCGATGCCGATGGTGCTTAACCTCGGGCTGTCGGGCGTCTCCTTCTCGGGTCCCGATATCGGCGGATTCGGGCATCATACTACGGGAGAACTGCTGGCCCGGTGGACACAGATGGGCGCGTTGTTCCCGTTCTGCCGGAACCACAGCATGCTGGAAACCGTCCGCCAGGAGCCCTGGTCTTTCGGGCCTGAGGTGGAGGATATTTGCAGGGAGTATATCCGCCTGCGCTATTCTTTGATGCCGCTGCTGTATTCGGTATTCCGGGAAGCCGCGGAAACGGGGATGCCGATCATCCGGCCGCTGCTTCTGGAATATCCGGAAGATCCGAATGTCGCGAATCTTTGTGACCAATTCCTGCTGGGTGATCAACTGCTGGTTGCTCCCGTCTACCGTCCCGATACGTTCCACCGTGTCGTCTATCTGCCCGAAGGGAACTGGTTCGACTTCCGGACCGGCGAGAAATGGGAAGGCGGACGGCATATTATGGCTCACGCCCCGCTCGATACACTGCCGCTGTATGTCAAAGAGGGAGCGATTATTCCCCGCACCGCACCGGCTGAATCCACCGTATTTGAACGGTCTACGGAGTTGTTCCTGGATATATATACACCGGAGAACGGCGAAGGCGTGTTTGACCTGTATGATGACGATGGCACGACTTTTGCCTACGAGGACAAGGAGTATAATCTGTACCGCTTGAGAGTTGAAGGGACGGAGGGAACCGTCAAATTCACCGTTCATCCTGAATGGACAGGCTATATTGAAGGGTGGAAGCGATGGACGCTCACCTTCAAGCATCTGCGGCTTGCGGGGTGCTGTCTGGATTACGGGAAAGAGGCGGCGAACCGGGAAGAACTGGAGGCGCTCACGGAGGGATGGCATTTCGACAGCGACGCTGGAGAACTGACGGTTGTTCTGAATCAGCCATTGGAGGACGTGGAGCTGGTCGTTAAAGCCCGGGTATAGACCATATGAAGCGAAAAGCCGTGTGTACGGCAATGCCGTATTCTGCTCACCGAGAGTGAATAAATATAACATAATGATGGTAATTAACCATTTTTTCGTCGAAAAGTTTATTAGCTGATTACAAAAACATACCAATAATTTGTGCAATGTAACATAAATCATATCAAGTGATTGACGCTAATCTGACATGCGATTATCTTGTGTAAAAGGCAGTCAAGCCCAACTAAATGATGAGGTGATCGCAGTTGAAAAAATGGTTATTATGGAGTGTCGCGTTACTTTTGATTCTGATGCCTTTGCAGGTTCAAGCGGCGGGGGCCAAAGAAGTCCGTCCAATTGCTGTACAAGGCGCGATGGACATGGAAGTCGCCTATTTTCTGAAGCAGATGGGCGAGTACAAGACGGAGACCTTCGGATCGTATAATTTTTACTCCGGCACCATTGAGGGAGTTCCGATTGTTGTTTCCAAGACGAATATCGGCATGGTTAACGCCGCATCTTCGACGACGCTCTTAATCGAGAAATATCATCCAAAAGCGATCATCAACCAGGGAACCGCGGGCGGTCACGACCCGGCGCTCCATCAGTTTGATATTGTGGTTGGCGCTAAAGCGATCAATTACAGCTGGATTGAATCCCCACATAGAGATGCGGGAGCAGGAATCGACACCGGCAGCTGGAAGGTCATGCCCAAACCCATCGAGCCGGACCCTGAGCTGTACAAAACGGCAATGAGCGTGGCGGACCGGTATCAGCACGGCAAAGTCGTCTCCGGCGTCATCGGCACCTCGGATGCGTGGAATAAGGAAATCGACCGCATTAACCAGCTGCACAATACGTTAGGCACAAGTGCGGAAGAAATGGAGACCGCATCGGTTGCTGAGGTAGCCAAAACGTTTAAAGTTCCATTCCTGGGCATCCGGGTATTGTCCAATTCCGAATTGTACGGAGAGGATTTCGCTCCGGTCTCAAGCGATTACTGCTCTGAATTTGTCATTGAAGTCATCAAAAAAATCGAGAGCGGCGTCACTTTCTCGGACAAGCTTCAGGTGTACGCGGACGGTAAAGAAGTGGTTGGTCTTCTTGGAGAATACAAAAGCGGGAAAGTTATGCTTCCGCTGAGAGGCGTTATGGAAAGCCTGTGTTCGAAAGTGACTTGGGACAGCGCCAAGAAGCAGATCACTGTCGTTTCCGGAGGAAAACCGATTGCAGTCAAAGCGGGCGAGACCATGGTCAATCAGGGTACGGCGTGGATCGATATGGACGTGCTGGAAGACAAATTCCAGCTGGAAACCGACTTCCTCGGTTCCGGAGTTTACATTTATCAATGAAAACGGCCGTTTAACACGGGTTCAGCCGTTCGTTTAGAGTTAGAGCTCTCCCCATCAGGGGAGGGCTCTATTGCCTTTTTCCGGGCCGATTCAGCCATTTCATACCTTCCCTCCGGCTCAGCGGCTTCAGTTCCTCTTGCCCGATAAATGCCTCGACCGACGCCGGGTTCGTCTTGGAATATTCTCTTAATGCCCAGCCGACCGCTTTCTGGATGAAAATTTCATTGGATGACGCATGCTCACGGATATAGCGGTACAGCAGCGCTTCGTCCGTCGCTTCCTTATAGTGGAGCTGGAACAGGATGGCCGTGCGATTCAGCCACATATTGTCGGAACGCAGCCATTTCTCGCCATACTCTGCCTGCAATTGCGGATATTTACGCAGCAGAAACCCGGCGGCGTTGGAGGCAAGCAGATCGACGGTATCCCACCACGAACGCGAGACGATGCACTCTTCGATCATGGGGAGGTCGGAGGGTTCCAGCTTCTTACGCAGAGACAGCGCGATGTCCACCCCGCAGTATTGATACTCTCTTTCGGGCTTTTCCCACATTAGGGGAATCCATTCCTTAACCGGGGGATGCTCATTAAGAAAGACCTTCAAGAGTTGTCTTCTTACGGGTGTCCGCACGCCCAAAAAAGGGAATTGATCCCGCATATACGCGCTCATGGCCGCCGCCGCTTCCGGGTCCCGCGCATCCTCCAGTTTCCGGACCAGCTGTTTCAGTGGTTCATTCATAAGTTTCGCTCCTTTCGAGACAGGCGATATAATATAATGCCGAATACGAAGCCGGCAAACGATAGGCCCGAGATGGAAAAATACAGCGCCTTCCCGCCGAAGGCGTTATACAGCGCGCCCCCCGCATAAGAAGCGACAATTCCCGATATCCCGAAGAACAGCAGAGCCAGCACGGTTTGTCCTGTAGCCCTCCATTCCACCGGCACGATGCTGTACAAGTATTGGATCGCGGCCGAGTAGAATACCGGAAAGGTAAGCAGCTGCAGAATTTGCAGGAAGACAAGCTGCTGCGGATCGGTAATCCAGACAGACAGAAAGAAGCGCATGAAATAGAAAAAGCCGGAAATCGAAATGATCATCAGCTCTTTGCCTTTGCGCAGCCACCGGAAACTTAGGGCGAACACAACGATTTCGCTGCCTGCAGCGAGGAACCAGGCCTGTCCGAGAAGCTCGGGCTTGCCTCCCAGTTCGGAGATATAGACGCCGAGGAACGTATCGTTCATCCGCGCGGGAATCGAGCTGATCAGAACGAGAACGAGGAACAGAACCGTTTCCTTGTTTCTCAAAAAAGCTTTCAGACTGCCAAGAGTGACCGGCTTGCCCGATACCGGCGCGTCCGGCATAACCCAGGTGTTCGCCAGGCTAAGCAGCACGATTCCCGCGAAGAGCGGCGCGAGGCTGTGGCCGCCGAAATACGACATGACGTATCCGGCCAGCAGCGACATCACCGCATAACCGAGTGCGCCGTAGGTGCGTATGGACCCATAGCTTACTCCGTGAGCCTCGGCAACCCGGAAATTCAGGCTCTCTGTCAGCGGATCGATGGGCATTAGGAAGAAGTAGAGCAGCATGGCGAACGAAATAAGCGGAATATAGCTGTCTGAAGCGTAGAGTGAATACCCGAGAACGGCTGAAAAAAGCAGAAGCAGCAGGAGGACCTTGCGAATCGTCCTGGTCCTGTCGCTGATCATCCCCCAGAACGGCTGGGAAATAATCGTCACAAAGCCGCCGGTGCCTACGATTAATCCGATTTGCCCGGGATTCAGGCCCTGTTCGGCCAGGTAGACCGGAAGAAACGGGATGAAAATGGCCAGCAGGGCAAAATACAAAAAGTTAAAAGCTCTTAATAGTCGCGGTGCGTTCATGAATGTCTTTTACCTCGCAAGTCCAATATGTATGGATATTCGTTTAAAAAGTCCGGTCCATCAAGTCATTCTATCATGAGCAGGTTTAAATAGTAAGAAACGGATAGGATAAGAGGTCTCCTTCCGAACCGCAGACATTGAAAGATACGGCGGCAAACTGCTATTCTTATAAGAAGAATATACATATCGACCCTCCGGCCGGAGGATAGGAATACCCGGGTTGTATCAGGAATTTCGGCAGTCATCTTATTATAATCAAGGAACATCAGCGAGGAGAATAAGGGAGAATGAAGTTAGTATCGTGGAACGTCAACGGGCTGAGAGCCTGTGTGAACAAAGGATTTAACGAGTATTTCGCGGATTGCGACGCGGATATCTTCTGCGTGCAGGAAACGAAGCTCCAGGAAGGGCAAATCACGCTCGACCACGGTGATAAATACCGGCAGTATTGGAATTACGCTGTCAAGAAGGGGTATTCCGGAACCGCGGTGTTTACCAAAAAAGAGCCTTTGTCCGTCACCCTAGGGCTGGAAGGTGAAGAGGAGACGGAAGGAAGAGTCATCACGCTGGAATTCGGTGATTTCTATCTGGTCAACGCCTACAGTCCCAATGCCCGGCGCGACCTGTCGCGGCTGGAGTACCGACTGGCATGGGAGGAGCGTTTCCGAGCGCATTTGCAGCGTCTGGACAAGCATAAGCCGGTCGTGATATGCGGCGATTTGAACGTGGCTCATCAGGAGATCGATTTGAAAAATCCGAAATCCAACAACGGCAATTCCGGCTTCACGCCCGAGGAGCGGCAAAAGATGACCGAGCTGCTGGAAGCGGGGTTTATCGATACGTTCCGCCATCTTCATCCCGATGTGAAGGACGCATATTCCTGGTGGTCCTATATGCCGAAGGTCCGGGAACGGAATGTGGGCTGGCGTATTGACTATTTTCTCGTGTCCGCAAGGCTGGCTCCGGCTGTTGAGGATGCGCGGATCGAGTGCGCGGTCATGGGCAGCGATCATTGTCCGGTCGTGCTGGAGCTGAACACGTCCACGGTTCCATTGTGATACACTAGTAAGATGCGGTTCAACAAATGAACAAACGGAGGATGAGCAGACATGGCTTTTTTTGAACAAATGCTGGAAAAATATGCGGACTTGGTCGTCAAGGTGGGGGTGAATATCCAGCCCGGGCAGGTGCTGATGGTTCACGCGCCGCTGGAGACCGCCGAGCTGACCCGGCTGATTGTGGCCAAAGCCTATGAGGCGGGCGCCAAATACGTCATGATGGATTGGGACGATGAGGCCATAACCCGTATCCGTTACGAGAAAGCGCCGGATGATTCCTTCGGCTATTACCCGCAGTGGCATGCGGATATGCTGGAGAAATTCGCAGAGGAAGGGGGAGCCATTCTGCATATCAAAGTGCCCGATCCGGAACTGCTGCGCGGCATCGATTCCGCCAAAGTATCGGCTGCGGTAAAAGCGGCGGCGGTCGCCCGCCAGAAGTACCAGGTGTACACCCGCAACAGCCGGATCAGCTGGTCGCTGGTCAAAGCGCCCACCCGGGCCTGGGCGGATAAGGTATTCGCCGACCTGCCGGAAGAAGAGCGGATTGACGCCATGTGGGAGGCCATCTTTCAGATGAACCGCGTGGAAGCGGACGGCGATCCCGTCGCAGCCTGGCGGGAGCATATTGTTCGTCTGAAAGAAAGACAGGACAAGCTGAACGCCAAGCGTTACCGCAGTCTGCACTACCGCGCCCCGGGCACCGATCTGCGCGTTGAACTGCCTGAAGGGCATCTGTGGCGGGCCGCGGGAGGCGAGAATGAGCGGGGCGTCTATTTTGTCGCCAATATGCCGACGGAGGAAGTATACTCCATGCCTCACCGTACAGGCGTGAACGGAACGGTAAGCAGCACGCTGCCGCTTAATCTGAACGGTCGGCTTGTGGACGGCATAAAGTTGACCTTCAAGGATGGCAAGGTGACGGAATTTGACGCTTCGACAGGCCGCGAGCATCTGGCTTCGCTGCTGGAGACGGACGAAGGCGCGTCCTACTTGGGCGAGGTGGCGCTGGTGCCGCATGATTCGCCGATTTCCCGGCTGAACCGGATCTTTTACAATACCGGCATTGACGAGAATGCTTCCTGCCACTTCGCGCTTGGCAGCGCGTACCCTGTCAACATCGAGGGCGGGACAAAGCTGAGCCGGGACGAACTGCTGGCCAGAGGCGTTAACGTCAGCCTGACCCATGTGGATTTTATGATTGGGTCCCCGGAGTTGGATATTGACGGCGAACTGCCGGACGGAACGATTGAACCGGTGTTCATAAAAGGAAACTGGGCGTAAATAATGCTGATCTGCTGATGGATGCCATCCGGGGATACGACTCCGAGGTTGACAGCAAAGCAGTGTGATGATGCTGAGCTTCAAATAAGGCGGAATTTCTCCCTCTTATTTTCGTGAAACTGGGGATTCCGGTAGACTGAGCGGGAAAATCTCCCTTCTAATCTGGCCTTTTGGCCGAATTTGAATAGGAATGGGTAAATAAACCGGAGATTTTCCCGCTTAATGACTGTTTCGTCCCTTTTTTGCGAAATAACAGTGAGGTTTTCCCTTTCATCACCCACGCATATTGATCCCATTTAACACGGATACCTATATAATCTACTGATCTCAAAATCACCCGTTCCACCAGAAACCGCACATGCCTGCAGATATCCCAGACAACCCATGCATCCCAAACAACCATATATCAGCACAGCTCTCAATCCTCACATCCTACATATCCTCATACCCACACATCAGCATAGTTTTATTGGATATAATCAGAATGGGAGGATTATGAAGTTTTTTGGCGAATGTTGTATAATCCTTAATTGAATTTGCTTGGTCACCTATTGATTACTAAACTTGAAGTCAAAGTAATTGAGGGCACTAGTACCTTGACCTATTTTTATTCTAGTTTTATGCTCTTTCTATAAGAAAAATATGGGAGGGCAAGCAAATGAACAAAAAATACGAGGTTCGGCTTGAGCCGAAAGAACGTGAAAGAATTGAACAACTTCTTCATGCCGAAACGACATCTCCCGGCATTCGCCGCCGCTGTCTCGTGCTGCTTCTTTCGGATGAAAATCAAGGTGCTATTCCCAAGCAGACTGAAATTGCCAGTCGTTCAGGAGTCAGTAATGCAACCGTTTTTACACCGTTAGAGACTACTGTACCCACGGACTGGAGCAAACGCTCTGTTACCGCCGCCGTGCTGAACCGGCACGCCCTTCACCGATCACCGGTGAGGTGGAAGCCCGAATTATTGCATTAGCCTGCTCTGAGCCTCCAAAAGGGTATGCGCGCTGGACGATTCGTTTGCTAACGCGCCGAGTCATTGAGCTGAATATTTTAGAATCGGTCGGACGAGAAACCATTCGGACGACTTTAAAAACGAAACTTAAGCCTCACCTGAAAAACAATGGTGCATTCCCGCCAAATCGAGCAGTGAATTCGTCGCTCGGATGGAAGACGTCTTAGAGACCTATGCCCTGCCTTATGACCCTGAAATCCCGCTCATTTGTATGGATGAACAGCCGATCCAGCTGCTCGATCATTCGCGCCCACCGCAACCTATGAAGCCAGGACAGGTTCTGCGAGAAGACTACGAGTATGTTCGCAAAGGCAGCTGCAGCCTGTTTCTGTTCACGGAGCCGCTCGCCGGGTGGCGTCACGTGCAGGCTTCGGAAAGACGCACAAAATCCGATTGGGCTCTGCAGATCCAAGAACTGCTGGAGGTCCACTACCCAGAGGCGAAACGGGTTCGGCTCGTGATGGATAACTTGAATACCCATACGATCTCGTCCTTGTATGAAACCTTTCCGCCTGAACAGGCGTTGGCTTTGGCAAAACGGCTAGAGATCCATTATACCCCTAAGCATGGAAGTTGGTTAAACATTGCTGAGATAGAACTCAGTGTAATGACGATCCAATGCCTGAACCGCCGAATCACCTCTATTGAAGAATTGCAGGGCGAGGTGTCCGCTTGGGAAACCGAACGCAACCGAATTCAGAAATCTGTCGATTGGCAATTTACCACGGAGCAGGCACGAGGCAAGTTAAAGCATTTGTATCCTGAAATTTGATCTGGTCAAGGCACTAGGGATAGAATATTGAGTAACGAGGGAGTGCAAGTCATATGGATATTTTAATGAAGGATCATCCATTTGGACAAATTGTTTCGATTACTGGCATGAGCGTGACCATAGAAATTTATCAAGATATCTTAGCAAATAACTTGGAACAAGAAAAAGTATTAGAAGCAGGAAAAAATATCAAGCTCAATGTAGGAACTGTTGGAGATATTTTTCTAGTTGGTGGGCCTTCAACTCATAATATAATGCATTTTGGTATTTTCGAGGAAATCAAGCTGGTTTCATCATTTGAACAAGATCCATATGGGCTCCATAGAAGCACTGAACCAAAAAATAAGGCTATTGCAGTTGCAAAAGTAATTGGTTATCAAGATTTAAAAGTAAAGAACGAACTAAAGTTTATGCGCGGAGCGGGGCATTATCCAAAATTTAATGCGAAATGTCATTTATTATCTCCCGAGGAGAAGAAACAGCTTTTTGCCTTAAATGAAGGCGCTGGGATAACAATTGGAAAAGCATCTGGTGTTCAGGAAGAGGATATTTCCATTCATATAGACAAGTTTCTTGGAAAACATTCTGTGATTTTGGGTTCAACAGGATCAGGGAAATCATGTACTGTGGCCAGTATCATGCAAAATGTCCTGAAAAGTCATCCTTACAGCCATGTTGTATTTTTTGATCCGCATGATGAGTATGATAATGCTTTTCCAAATAAAAGGGGCAGCTATAAAGTAAATAAGATTGATTCTGTAGATCTTCACACTCCGTATTGGCTATTAAATTTTGATGAATTTCAGTCTGTTTTTCTTGGTGAAGTGGACCTTTACAAGAATAGCAACGGTATCCGTATTCTGAAAGAAACCATAGTATCGTTAAAAGAACGTGAACAAGAGAAAATAAAAGCAACTGTTGGGGAGATTGCCAAGGTAAATATTAACGCTCCGCTCTATTTCTCATTTGCAGATGAATTATTACCTACTTTAATTAGATTAAATAAAAGGACAATCTGGAGTTCTGATAACGAACCTGCTATCGACTTAAGTACAGGTGATTTTTTGCCCAGTTCTGGCAATACCAACATTCCTAGAGACGGTAAGATGGACAAAGTTCATCAAGATAAAAATTATTATGGAGAACTCGACCAAGTAATTGAAAAACTACAAAGTATATATTCAGATCGACGATACCAATTTTTGTTTCCTAATAACTTTGATGTCTCGACTTCATTCTATAGATTTATGGAAAGTTTATTGTCCGTTCCATCTGGTGGCAAAACAACTCAACTGACTATATTTGATTTATCTACACTGCCTTCAGAAGTTATGCCAATCATCATCGGGGTCATATCTCGTATATGCTTTGAGTATAAATTATGGGATCCTAGCCCAAAAAAACTACCACTATATCTTGTTTTTGAAGAAGCTCATAATTACATACCTAAAGAGTCGAATTCTATAACACGACTGCCTAAAAAGTATTTAGGTAGAATTGCAAAAGAAGGGCGTAAGTACGGAATTAACCAGCTAATCATTAGTCAAAGACCATCCGATCTATGTGAAACGATTGTATCCCAGTGTTCCAATTTTTTTGTTCTTCGGGTGACTAATCCCAATGATCAAGCTTTTATAAATCAAGTGCTTCCAGATCATTTAAATACATTATCGAGCATGATTCCCTTTTTTCAAAATGGAGAGTGCTTGGTTGCGGGAGAATGTGTCACTATACCTACTAAGGTTATTATCACTCCACCTTCTCCTGAACCAAACTCGAGTGATGTTGGATTTAGTTCGATCTGGAAGAGAAGGCTTAATAATTATAATGTGAGAGACACAATTCATCGTTGGTGGGATGTCGAATAATGTCGTATTTTATAAAGCAAATTTCCATTGAGCATTATAGAGGAGTAAAGAATAAACAAGTCCTTTTGCTATCAAAAAGAAACCATGCAACATTTATTGTCGGACCGAATAACTCTGGAAAATCGTTATTGGCTAGGCTCGTTCGGATATTTCAATACAATTTGGATGGACAAGTCAAAAATACGATGAAGTTTGCCGCGGAGAAGATAACAGATAACGATTTTTACAACTTAGATACGAGCAACCCCATTGTCATGGATTTTACTATTGATAATTCTAATCTCGTACATTATCAAGATCCGAATTTAAATAAATTGGTGAAGTTTGATGAAACGGAGATGGTCATTCAAATTCATAAATGCGGCAAGCAATATTTAGGGAATATCTGTATAGGTATAGATGGAGTCCGTTCACATATAGCTACAAATAAAAACCAATCTCTTGAAATAGCATTTAATACGGAGTTTTTAAATAGCGTTGGAATTAACGACGAAGAAGTTGTGAAGATATGCAATGCTTTATATAGCATATTTCAAGGAAGTATACTGGTATTCGACCCAATTCGAGCTTTTGACCGTGCAGGTGAAGACAGTATAACCGTAAGTGGGTACGAGCTTGTGAATTGGTTGAATGAAACGGAGCACCTTTCTGAGAAAAGAACCGCAAAAGATAAAGTGAAGCAGTATATTGAAAAGCAACTTCATCTGGATTCACCTGTTGCGGTCTCATCAAATGTTAATCAGAAAGAACTGAGGTTCACCTTTAGCGGTAATATGGAGTTGTCGTCGAGAGAAGTCGGAACAGGGTATACGATGTTGTATATTTTGTTAATGGAACTTGTTCGTAATAAAAAAATGTTAATAATTATAGACGAAATTGAAAGTCATCTGCAGCCAGGCATTGTTAGAGAAGTAATGAAAGTTATAAAACAAATTGGAAGCGCTCAGTTTATTATTTCTACCCACTCACCTATTGCAATAGAGACAGCGACAGAAGAAGATTATTTATATCGTTCTCAAAAAATTGAAGGAGCATGTTCATTTAGTGGTTTTTTCAAACATGTCGGGTCAGATCCTTCGGGTTCTAGAATTTCTAGAGAGATTTGCAATGAATTAGGTGTGCTCCCGGGCGATGTTTTATTGAGTAATAGTGTTATCTGGGTTGAGGGCCCATCTGAAGTTTTTTGGCTTCGAACCTGGATCAAAACCTATTGTGAATATCTAATTAGTCAAGGCAAGCTGAACACTTATTTATTGGAGGGGCTGCATTACTCACTACTTATGACAGGCGGTAGTACAATCTCCCATTATTCTTTCGAGGAAGCTGTAATTTCGCTTGATGATATTGAAGAAGATACGTTATTAAAAGTGCTTAAAGTAAACCCAAATCCTTTCGTAGTAATCGATTCTGATCGTACAACCAAGGACTCTCAAAAATACAAGCGATTCATAAGGATTGCAAAAGAATTAAACAGACAGAATCGGACGCATTACCTATTAAATGACTGTGTTATTGATAATGAAGATAATATCGAAAGTCAAACTGATCAAATTCCAAATCTTTGGATTTTGTCCGGAAGAGAACTAGAAAACTATACTCATCCTGAACTCCTAAAAAAATTCTATTCTCAAAGGGAGCAGCATCCTTCATCCCAAATTAGCGGATCTTTGTCAGTATCTGATTGGGATGTATTTTCCTCCTCCGAAGGGGCGGGTCGCATATTAGAAAGCAGAGGGCTTACTGGAGTGGCTGCAAAAAGCGGTACTATTAAGCACAAAGATGAACTTGCTAGGTACATATATAACAACTTTGAAGTTAAGCATTTATTAAAGCAAAGCATTATTCCACAGCCCAATGCTGCAATGATTGATGATCTTATTAAAGGTTTGGATAAAATCATTGCGTATATAAAAAAGGTTAATTACTTGTGAAACCTCTAAATCTTGTCCCCCCTTCCTACTGTATTAAGATAGCCGATTAAGATGAGGGGATACTCGGCTACACAATGTTAGAAATAAATCAAACGAGGCAAAATAATTGTAGGATCGAGCGCTACTTATCTTAGTAAATGAAGTTCCCACTTGGTTAGCGTTTCTCATACACTGGGACAACACAGCAAATGTGCTACCATTTCGTACCCACAAAACTTAAGAATAACCTTGTACAGATGAAGGTATTTCTTCACATTAGTCAAAATCACTATAGATAAACGTGGAAACTGCACAAATATCTATAACGAGGAGGTCGTATTTTTGAGCGCTAAAGATAACATCATTTCAACAATACAACAAATGATTCATTTAGAACCAATGATTTTATTTTTGGGTGACGGTTTTGATATGCGTCGGCATGCTGATCTATATGGAATCAGTTGGAGTTGCGTTTTCACAACTCAAATGGACACGCAAATTACTAATTTATTCTCAAGCGATACTCGAAAAGTGAAACCAGTCTATTCTGCTTGGGACTTAGAGGATCTTCCTTGGAGCAAGACGCAAATGCCGCTCGTTTGGCTCTTTGGCGATTCAGAATATAACGTGGAGCGCCGAGCTTCTGAAATAGAAACGGAAGCCGAGAACATGTTTAACGTCATCAAAAGCAGACTCAAAGAGTTTGGTCGGATGGTTTGTGTCGGATTTAACCCAGACCATGAGGTCATTGATGCCAAAAGCGCTAAATAATTTAGCCTATAGCGTCAAGCGGAAGCCTCTGATTTATTTCTTAGAAGCCAATGAAATTATTACGGAAAATCGGCGCTGCAAAGAGGCGATTGAAGACGGTTACGCAGTTACTTCTATGGAATCAATCACGGATCTTTATTGGCAACTAGACGAAGATTTGTTCGATACAATTGATTTTTTAGGAGACGATGATTTTTCAACACAAAATTCCAATCGAGACAAGCGACTCTTCATTAACGGGACACCATATTCATTGAGTTCCGCTTCAGAAAAAGAAACCCTATTTTACGTCAGCCGGTTTGCCACATTGCTGGATTATGACACGGTGAATACGAGTGTTGTGTTTCCACGTGAGCTCCGTACAAACTACTTTAAAACTTTTTTAAAGAATAGTGCGGAAGGAGAACCACTATGGTATGGTTTCCACGAAGAGCAAAACTTCCATATTAACCGTTATTTCGAGAATGATCTATATATAGAAACGAATGCTATCTTGAAAGACGCCAATACAAGAGACCGCAAAGCCAAGCCCATTATGTTGTGCGGCCAAGCCTGTAGTGGCAAATCGAATGCTTTAGCCGCGCTTGCTGTTCGCATTTTTAGCGATAAAACATATCCTGTCATTTATATTAAAGATCCTGGCATCAGCTTTTCTTACGATTACTCTGATGAAATTGGCTGGCAAGCGAATAGTCTATTCGGCCATCTGGAAGACTTAATCAAAATACTTGAAGAAAAAACAGATTCCGCGGTACCTGTTCTGATCATATGGGATTTGGCAGCATATTCGCCGGAGTCTCGCAAGAAAGCGATTAAGCTATTGAATGCTTTAAGGAGCTTAGGTAGAAAAGTTCAAATCGTTTGCTCTTCTTATGAGTTCATTAATCAGCATGATGACGAGTATTTTAAAGTCATCAATGTAGACGTCAAGCTACGAGAAGGAGAACTGGATAAAGTTAAAGACTGTCTACATAAAAATGGTGGTTACAGTAGGACTGATGTCGATCTGTTGATCGACCGCTACGGCGGGAACGAAAACTTCCTTGCTTCCATGTACATCATTGACGAAATCCGTTCCACGCTCAGCCAAAAGATTACGCAGGAAGTCGACAAAGGGACAAGTCAACTTGTTGATCATGTCATTGATATATCCGAGCAGCATCACATAGACTTCTTTGAAAATACGTTTGCTAATGCACTCAAGAAGGCCTATGATGATGCGGGTAAAAAGTTCGTATGGTTCGTCTCAGAATACGATGGGACAGAAGAAGCGAGCCGCAAGGAGTTAGATGAGAAGTTCCGAATGATCATCACTTCTGTTGCCATTTGCACTTGGTACGGCCAAAAGGTGCCCTATGTTTTTGCCCTCCGTATGATGGGGGGATTCGGCACAGGTAACCAAGCGTTGCGAGGTGCCATTTCTTCAGCGACGTTTCTTGCCTTCGAAAAAAATGAAGATGACAGTTGGGATAGTACGGTCAGCATTCGAACCGAATTGGAATCGAGGTTATTATTAGAGGGATTTGGGATAAGTCCATTCCAAAGAGACGGAAAGATCAAAATCCTAAACTATATCATTACCATTTTGTTAAAGCATGTTAATTGTCGGAATAGAGATGAATATGAGCTAATTCGCAATGTTATTCAATTGGTTGGTCCTAATAATCATACATTCAAGCAGAAGAAACTATGGGATGAAGCTTATAATTCATTCGATGAACTAATTGGTGCACTTAATGATTATAGAGAAAAGGAGAAGGACAATAGTCTAGTTTTGCAAGAAATTACACTTCGGAGAGAATATTGTTTAATGCCTAAGTGTCCGCTAACTGACAAAGAGAAGTTGGACGCTTATAAGGAAGCACTCGAAATTGCCGAGAAGCAAATTCGGGAGCGGGAACAAATCATCTCTCATTCCGGAAATAATCATCGAAAAATGGATTTGACTCTTGCACAATTAAAAATAGAGAAGGCGAATCTGAACAATCGGATTTTCCAGCTGCCCAAAATGGACGAAGCTTATCGAGGCATGTTGTTCGACGATGTTTACGATTCGCTGCAAGACGTTTTGGTTGCTTATCCAACAAACGGCTATGCGTATTCGCCAATCCTCAATGCAGGATTAAATCAACTAAGGCATGCAAAAAAAGAAGAATTACAATATATTTCACATACGTTGCGGCAAATGTACTCGGTGCTTGACTTTTTTCAAGCTTCTGAAGACAGTTTCACCATTGAAAGTCGAGATGAATTAAACAGACTTCGAGGTGAAATCGGTATGAGAATGGACGAATTATTAGATAGCGATGACTACTTCATTAAGTCCGTTGAACGTAAAGAACCGACAGGGATTTACTTAAAAGCCTGCAATATTATCAGGGAACTGGAAAAGAAAGTGCAAGGTAAGTTCAATTATAATGAACCTTTGTTTAAAAAGAGCCATATAAATACATGTGAAAAAATTATTCAGCTTTTCAATCATTATGCAGAAATCTCTCACCATGATCCCGCCAGCTTATTTATGCTCATTAATATAAAATGGTTATATCATAATCGATTCCCACTATTTGGAGAAAAAGAATGTCAGCCAACGCGCTTGAACCAAACAGAGTGGAAAGAGCTACTTTATTTGTGTGAACATTATTTTCAATGCAGTCGATTCATTAGGGACCGAATCCGTTACTTGGCGGCGCTTTGCAGCGCACAACTTGGGGACTATTATTCTACACAAGAATACCTAAAACCCTTCAGAGATTCGAGAGAGTATGAGAAGCGAGCGTTACATTTAATTTGCGATAAGAATGGGGTTCCGCAAACTTTTACCGCTAAGTTTAAATACGATTATGACACAGCCAATCGTCGAGGATACATGGTCATTTACGATAATGCAGATAAAAAGCAGCACCGACCGCTTCTGGATCGTGTCATATACCGACTTGAAAATATTCACCACCGTGACGAGGTTCGACGAGGCGGTATCATTGAAAATGTACAACTCTCCCTCTCCTATACTGGTTTTCAGGCACATCGTCGACGCAAAAATTATAAAGAATTGGAGAGGGGTGATGCATGATGAAAGACAGCATTCTCTTTTCTCATGCACAGATAGACAGAATGAATGCGCTGGCGAAAAGTATACATCCCAACCTACTTGTTTCATATTATTACAACCCAAAATTGTTTTGTGAACATAGC